>JAGOQS010000003.1 GCA_017991315.1 Ferrovibrio sp.
GACAACGTGACCATGCAGGTCGAGCTGATCGCGCCGATCGCCATGGATGACGGCCTCCGCTTCGCCATCCGCGAAGGCGGCCGTACCGTCGGCGCCGGCGTCGTCGCCAGCATCTCCGCCTAAGCGGCGGAGCGGCTGCGCATGCAGGGGTGTAGCTCAATCGGCTAGAGCACCGGTCTCCAAAACCGGGGGTTGGGGGTTCGAGTCCCTCCACCCCTGCCAGCGCGGCAGAAGATTATTAGAGGTTAGACGTAGCGTTCATGGCGAAGACCAGTCCCATCGAATTCCTGCGGCAGGTGCGCCAGGAGACCGCCAAGGTCACCTGGCCGACCCGCAAGGAAACCCTGATCACCACCGCAATGGTGTTCCTCATGGGTTTGGTCGCGGCCCTGTTTTTCTTCCTGGTCGATATGGTGCTCCGTTCCGGGGTGCAACTCGTCCTGGGTCTTGGAGGCTAAGGCGATGGCGAAGCGCTGGTACATCGTCCATGTCTATTCGAATTTCGAAAAGAAGGTTGCCCAGGCGATCCGCGATGCCGCGGCGCAGAAGGGCATGGCCGATCTGATCGAAGAGATCCTGGTGCCGACCGAGGAAGTGGTGGAGATCCGCCGCGGCCAGAAGGTGAATGCCGAACGCAAGTTCTTCCCCGGCTACGTGCTGGCGAAGATGGAAATGACCGACGAGACCTATCACCTCGTCAAGAACACGCCGAAGGTCACCGGCTTCCTGAGTTCGGCCGGCAAGCCGTCGCCGATCACGGAGGCCGAAGCCCAGCGCGTCGCCAACCAGGTCAAGGAAGGCGTCGAGCATCCGAAGCCGTCGGTGGTGTTCGAGGTCGGCGAGCAGGTCCGTGTCGCGGACGGCCCGTTCACCTCCTTCTCCGGCGTGGTGGAAGAAGTGGACGAGGAGCGCGCCCGCCTCAAGGTGGCGGTGTCGATCTTCGGCCGTGCCACCCCGGTTGAGCTGGAATACAGCCAGGTCGAGAAGGCCAGTTAAGGCAGAGTTCCCTGATTTCCCGGTCAAAAAAGCATTTGACCGGGACCCCGCCGGGGCTTATAAGCGCCGGCTTCCGGGGTGGTAAACCCCGGTTTCGTCGTGTGGGAGGCGGTTTGGGCCTAAATTCGCCGGGCCTGTGACCGCCGCACCGCGCAGTCTCCAACGGGAGCAAGTCTCCCATGTGAGCCAAGGAGTTAGAGATGGCGAAGAAGATTGACGGCTATATCAAGCTGCAGGTTCCGGCCGGCAAGGCCAACCCGTCGCCGCCGATTGGTCCGGCTCTGGGCCAGCGCGGCGTCAACATCATGGAATTCTGCAAGGCGTTCAACGCGCAGACCAAGGAACTGGAACCGGAAATGCCGATCCCGGTGGTCATCACCGTGTATTCGGACCGCTCCTTCACCTTCATCACCAAGACCCCGCCGGTGACCTACTTCCTCAAGAAGGCTGCCAAGATCAAGTCGGGCGCCAAGGTGACCGGCCGCGAGAAGGTCGGTTCGGTGACCATGGATCAGGTGCGCGAGATCGCCAAGGCCAAGATGAAGGACCTCAACGCCCACGACATCGAAGCGGCTTCGCAGATGATCATTGGCTCGGCCCGTTCGATGGGCCTGGAAGTCACGGGCGCGTAAGGGGGACTTGAAACATGTCTAAGGGCAAGCGCTACACCGCCATTTCCAAGACCGTCGATCCGGAAACCCGCTACGACCTGAACCAGGCCGTCAAGCTGGTGAAGGCCGCCGCCAAGGCGAAGTTCGACGAGACCATCGAGATCGCGATGAATCTCGGTGTCGATCCGCGTCACGCCGACCAGATGGTCCGTGGCGTCGTCACCATGCCGTCGGGCACCGGCAAGACCGTGCGCGTCGCGGTTTTCGCCAAGGGTCCGAAGGCTGAGGAAGCCAAGAAGGCCGGTGCCGATCTGGTTGGCGCCGATGATCTCGCCGAGATCATCAACGGCGGCAAGATCGAGTTCGACCGCTGCATCGCCACCCCGGATATGATGGCCGTGGTCGGCCGTCTCGGTAAGGTGCTGGGCCCGCGCGGCCTGATGCCGAACCCGAAGCTCGGCTCGGTGACCATGGACGTTGCCGGCGCCGTCAAGGCGGCGAAGGGCGGCCAGGTTGAGTTCCGCGTCGAGAAGGCTGGTCTGATCCATGCCGGTATCGCCAAGGCTTCCTTCACCGAGGAGCAGATCCTGGTGAACGTGAAGGCTTTCATCGATGCCGTTATGAAGGCCAAGCCGACCGGCGTGAAGGGCCATTACGTGAAGAAGGTGGCGCTCAGCTCGACCATGGGTCCGGGCGTGCGCATCGAGCTTTCCAGTGCCATTGGCGGCGACACCGCCAAGGCTGCTTAAGCAGTATTGAGTTTCCCCCGCCGGTTCGCCCCGGCGGGGGCTTCATCCAAGCTTCGGCGCGGATGAAATCCTGTCCGAGACTGCAGGTATCCGATGGGCTCCGGCCCAACGATATAATGGTTAGTCCACCTGCATAGACAGTGATTAGGAACTTCCCGGCGGCCTAGGCCGCTTTGAAGGTTCGAGTCCTGGGACAGGCGAACCGGACGTATGGTTCGCCGTTTGACGTTCAGTCAGGCGTCGGCCGTGCGTTCAAGTGCAACAGGGTCGGAATGATCCGACCCGCGTTGAGGAGACGAGCAGTGGACCGTTCTCAAAAGAAGGAACAGGTAAGCACGCTCAACCAGGTGTTCGCGGACGCCAAGGTTGTTGTCGTCACTCAGAATAACGGTCTGACCGTGGCTCAGGTGACTGAGCTGCGCCGCCAGATGCGTGAAGCTGGGGCCAGTTTCAAAGTTGCGAAGAACCGGCTTGTCTGCCTCGCCCTCGAGGGCACGCCCTATACCCCGCTGAACAAGTTGTTCAAGGGGCCGACCGGCATTGCGTTTGCCAATGATCCGGTCGCGGCCGCCAAGGTCGCCGTGGAATTCGCCAAAAAGAACGACAAGTTCGTTGTTGTTGGCGGCGCCATGGGCGAAACCGTTCTGGATGCCGAAGGCGTGAAGACTCTGGCCAGCCTGCCGTCGCTCGATGAGCTGCGTGGCAAGCTGATCGGCCTGATCCAGGCTCCCGCCACCAAGGTGGCAGGCGTGGTCCAGGCGCCGGCGTCGCAGCTTGCGCGCGTGCTGCAGGCTTTTGCCTCGAAGGAGTGAGGTGGCACTAGCCACACACCGACACACAGTACCCAGAGATATCGAACCTACAGGAGACTAAAATGGCTGATTTGAACAAGATCGTTGACGAGCTTTCCGCTCTCACCGTGATCGAGGCCGCTGAGCTGGCCAAGCTGCTGGAAGAGAAGTGGGGCGTTTCCGCCGCCGCTCCGGTGGCCGTTGCCGCTGCTGGCGGCGCCGGCGCTGCTGCTCCGGCCGCTGAAGAGAAGACCGAGTTCAACGTGATCCTCGCTGACGCGGGCGCCAACAAGATCAACGTGATCAAGGAAGTGCGCGCGATCACCGGTCTCGGCCTGAAGGAAGCCAAGGACCTCGTCGAAGGCGCTCCGAAGGCTGTCAAGGAAGGCGTGAACAAGGACGAAGCCGCCAAGCTGAAGGCTCAGCTGGAAGGCGCCGGCGCCAAGGTCGAAGTCAAGTAATACGCTTAAGCGGCGGGAAGGGGCTGGCATGGCCCCTTCCCAAAGCCGCCGGTATCCGCTTCATGCTCCGGCCATCGCGGGTTTTCGATGGGACAACAGCGGTTTCGGAACTTGGGCGCGGCGATCGCCCGGCGGGATCATGGGCCCGTAAAATTCATCGCTTTCCGAAACCGTCCAGCGGCCTTTCCGTGCACCGTTCCCCCGGGCAATGGAAAGTGTCGCTTTCGCCATTTGGGATATGACATGACCGATACTGGACTGGCGCTGTCTTTCACCGCCCGCAAGCGCGTGCGCAAGAGCTTTGGCCGCATCCCCTCGATCGCCACGATGCCGAACCTGATCGAGGTTCAGAAGAGCTCGTATGAGAGCTTCCTGATGATGCATGTGCCGGCTGATCAGCGCGGCGATGCCGGCCTGCAGGGCGTGTTCAAGTCGGTCTTCCCGATCAAGGATTTCTCCGAAACCTCGTCGCTGGAATTCGTGAAGTACGAATTCGAGCCGCCGAAGTACGACGTTGATGAATGCATGCAGCGTGGCATGACCTTTGCCGCGCCGCTGAAGGTTACGCTGCGCCTGATCGTGTTCGAAGTGGACCCGGATACCCAGGCCAAGTCGGTGCTCGATATCAAGGAGCAGGATGTCTACATGGGCGACATGCCGCTCATGACCGACAAGGGCACCTTCATCATCAACGGCACCGAGCGCGTCATCGTTTCGCAGATGCACCGTTCGCCGGGTGTGTTCTTCGACCACGACAAGGGCAAGACCCATTCCTCGGGCAAGTATCTCTACACCGCGCGCGTCATTCCCTATCGCGGCTCCTGGCTCGATTTCGAGTTCGATGCCAAGGACGTGGTGCATGTGCGCATCGACCGCCGCCGCAAGCTGCCGGTCACCACGCTGTTCTTCGCGCTCGGCCTGACCCAGGAAGAGATCCTGGATGCCTTCTACAAGAAGGTTATCTACAAGCGCGACAAGAAGGGCTGGCGCACCGAATACAGTGCCGAGCGCATGCGCGGCGTGCGCCTCAATAACGACCTGATCAATGCCAAGACCGGCAAGGTGGCGGCGGAAGCCGGCACCAAGGTGACGCCCCGCCTGGCGCGCAAGCTCGCCGAGGAAGGCCTCAAGGAGCTGCTGGTCTCGCCGGCCGACATGGTGGGCAAGTACAACGCGCTCGACATCATCAACGAGGAGAGCGGCGAGATTTATCTCGAGGCTGGCGAAGAGCTGGACCTGAAGAAGATCGAGCTGCTGGAAGCCGCCGGCATCGAGCAGATCTCGGTGCTGGATGTCGACCACGTCACCATCGGTTCCTACATCCGCAACACCATGGTGGCGGACAAGAACCAGAGCCGCGAGCAGTCGCTTTTCGAAATCTATCGCGTGATGCGTCCGGGCGAGCCGCCGACGATGGACACCGCGGAAGCGCTGTTCCACGGCCTGTTCTTCGATCCGGAGCGCTACGACCTCTCGGCCGTCGGCCGAGTGAAGATGAATGCCCGCCTCAGCCTCACCGCCGAGGACACCGTGCGCGTGCTGCGCACCGAGGACATCCTGGCCTGCGTCAAGACGCTGGTTGAACTGAAGGATGGCCGCGGCGACATCGACGATATCGACCATCTCGGCAACCGCCGCGTCCGTTCTGTCGGCGAGCTGATGGAGAACCAGTACCGCATCGGCCTGCTGCGCATGGAGCGCGCCATCCGCGAGCGCATGAGCAGCGTGGATATCGACACCGTGATGCCGCATGACCTGATCAATGCCAAGCCGGCGGCGGCGGCGGTGCGCGAGTTCTTCGGTTCCTCGCAGCTCTCGCAGTTCATGGACCAGACCAACCCGCTGTCGGAAATCACCCACAAGCGCCGCCTCTCGGCGCTTGGCCCGGGCGGTCTGACCCGCGAGCGCGCCGGCTTCGAAGTGCGCGACGTGCATCCGACCCATTATGGCCGCATCTGCCCGATTGAGACGCCGGAAGGCCCGAATATCGGTCTGATCAACTCGCTCGCCACCTATGCCCGCGTGAACCAGTATGGCTTCATCGAGAGCCCGTACCGCCGCGTGCGCGAAGGCAAGGTGACCGACGAGGTCGTCTACCTCACCGCCATGGAAGAGGGTAAGTACTCCATCGCCCAGGCGAATGTGCCGGTGGACCCGAAGGGCAAGCTGGTCGGCGAATTGCTGAACTGCCGCGTCAACGGCGACTTCCAGATGCTGCGTCCCGAGAGCGTCGATTTCATGGACGTGTCGCCGAAACAGCTGGTTTCGGTCGCCGCGGCGCTGATCCCGTTCCTTGAGAACGACGACGCCAACCGCGCGCTGATGGGCTCGAACATGCAGCGCCAGGCGGTGCCGCTGATCCGCGCCGAAGCGCCGCTGGTCGGTACCGGCATGGAAGAAGTGGTGGCCCGCGATTCCGGCGCCACCATCGTTGCCAAGCGCTCGGGCGTGATCGACCAGATCGACGCCACCCGCATCGTGGTGCGCGCCAGCGACGAAGCCGACATGTCGAAGTCGAACGTCGACATCTACAAGCTGCTGAAGTTCCAGCGCTCGAACCAGAATACCTGCATCACCCAGCGTCCGCTGGTGAAGGTGGGCGATCAGGTGAAGGCCGGCGACATCATCGCCGACGGTCCCTCGACCGAGCTCGGCGAACTGGCCCTGGGCCGCAACGCGCTCGTCGCGTTCATGCCCTGGAACGGCTACAACTTCGAAGACTCGATCCTGATCTCCGAGCGTATCGCCAAGGATGACGTGTTCACCTCGATCCATATCGAGGAATTCGAGGTGATGGCCCGCGACACCAAGCTGGGTCCGGAAGAAATCACCCGCGACATCCCGAATGTCGGCGAGGAAGGCCTCAAGAATCTCGATGAGGCCGGCATCGTCTATATCGGCGCCGAAGTCGGCCCGGGCGACATCATGGTCGGTAAGATCACGCCGAAGGGCGAAAGCCCGATGACCCCGGAAGAGAAGCTGCTGCGCGCCATCTTCGGCGAAAAGGCTTCCGACGTCCGCGACTCGTCGCTGCGCGTGCCGCCGGGCGTTTCCGGCACCGTGGTGGAAGTGCGTGTGTTCTCCCGCCATGGCGTGGAGAAGGACGAGCGCGCGCTGGCCATCGAGCGGTCGGAAATCGAGCGTCTCGCCAAGGACCGCGACGACGAGCGCGCCATCATCGACCGCTCGATCTTCACGCGTTTGCGCGAGCTGCTGAACGGCAAGCAGGCTGACAAGGGCCCGAAGGGCTTCAAGGATGGCGGCAAGATCACCGAAGAGGTGCTCGATGAACTGCCGCATTCCGCCTGGTGGCAGATCAGCCTGAAGAACGAAAAGAACATGGCTGATATCGAGGCGCTGAAGAAGCAATACGATACCGCCATGGCCCGTATCCAGGCCCGCTTCGAAAGCAAGGTGGAGAAGCTGCAGCGCGGCGACGAACTGCCGCCGGGCGTGATGAAGATGGTCAAGGTGTTCGTTGCGGTGAAGCGCAAGCTGCAGCCGGGCGACAAGATGGCTGGCCGCCACGGCAACAAGGGTGTTATCTCCCGCATCATGCCGGAAGAGGACATGCCCTATCTCGAGGACGGCCAGCCGGTCGATCTGGTGCTGAACCCGCTCGGCGTGCCGTCGCGCATGAATGTCGGTCAGATTCTCGAAACCCATCTCGGCTGGGCCTCCGCGGGCCTCGGCAAGCAGATCGGCGAGACGCTGGACCGGGTGCGGCGTAACCACGCCAAGGCGGAAGACCTGCGCAAGGTGCTCAAGACCGTCTATTCGAAGCAGGAATACACCGACAAGGTGGCCGAGCTTTCGGATGACCAGATCATCGAGCTGTCTTCCAACCTGCGTCGCGGTGTGCCGATGGCCACCCCGGTATTCGATGGTGCCCATGAGCCGGACATCAACGAGATGCTGGAGAAGGCCGGCAACGACAAGTCGGGTCAGGTCACCCTGATCGACGGCCGTACCGGCGAGGCCTTCGACCGCAAGGTCACGGTCGGCTACATCTACATGCTGAAGCTGCACCACCTGGTCGACGACAAGATCCACGCCCGTTCGATCGGTCCGTACTCGCTCGTTACCCAGCAGCCGCTGGGCGGCAAGGCGCAGTTCGGCGGTCAGCGCTTCGGCGAAATGGAGGTCTGGGCGCTGCAGGCGTATGGCGCTGCCTACACCCTGCAGGAAATGCTCACGGTCAAGTCGGACGACGTGGCCGGTCGCTCGAAGGTTTACGAAGCCATCGTTCGTGGCGACGACAACTTCGAAGCCGGTATCCCGGAATCGTTCAACGTGCTGGTCAAGGAAATGCGTTCGCTCGGCTTGAATGTCGAGCTGTCGCAGCGTTCCTACTGATCCAGCGCCACAGGAGATTGATCCATGAACGAACTCAGCAACGTTTTCGGCCAGCCCCAGGGCGCTCAGGCTTTCGACCAGATCCAGATCTCGATCGCCTCGCCGGAGCGTATCCGCTCCTGGTCCTACGGCGAGATCAAGAAGCCGGAGACCATCAACTATCGTACCTTCAAGCCGGAGCGTGACGGCCTGTTCTGCGCCCGCATCTTCGGCCCGATCAAGGATTACGAGTGCTTGTGCGGCAAGTACAAGCGCATGAAGTATCGTGGCGTGATCTGCGAGAAGTGCGGCGTTGAAGTCACGCTCTCGAAGGTGCGCCGCGAGCGCATGGGCCATATCGAACTGGCTTCGCCGGTCGCCCATATCTGGTTCCTGAAGTCGCTGCCCTCGCGCATCGGCCTGATGCTCGACATGACGCTGAAGGACCTGGAGCGGATTCTGTACTTCGAAAACTACGTCGTCATCGAGCCGGGCCTCAGCCCGCTGAAGATGTTCGACCTGCTGACCGAAGAGCAGTATCTGCGCGCCCAGGAAGAGTATGGTGAGGACAGCTTTGTCGCCAAGATCGGTGCCGAGGCGATCCGCGACCTGCTGATGGGCATCAACCTGGAGCAGGAGCGGATCAACATCCGCGAGGAACTGGCCGAGACCACGTCGGAACTGAAGCCGAAGAAGCTGGTCAAGCGCCTCAAGCTGGTGGAAAGCTTCATCGAGTCCGGCAACAAGCCGGAATGGATGGTGCTGACCGTGGTGCCGGTGATTCCGCCGGAACTGCGTCCGCTGGTGCCGCTGGATGGCGGCCGCTTTGCCACCTCGGATCTCAACGACCTCTATCGCCGCGTCATCAACCGCAACAACCGCCTGAAGCGGCTGATCGAACTGCGCGCGCCGGACATCATCGTGCGCAACGAAAAGCGCATGCTGCAGGAAGCGGTTGACGCCCTGTTCGACAACGGTCGCCGTGGCCGCGTCATCACCGGCGCCAACAAGCGTCCGCTGAAGTCGCTCTCCGACATGCTGAAGGGCAAGCAGGGCCGTTTCCGCCAGAACCTGCTTGGCAAGCGCGTCGACTACTCCGGCCGTTCGGTCATCGTCGTCGGCCCGGAACTGAAGCTGCACCAGTGCGGCCTGCCGAAGAAGATGGCGCTCGAACTGTTCAAGCCGTTCATCTACTCCAAGCTTGAGCTGCGCGGCCTCGCCGCCACCGTCAAGATGGCGAAGAAGATGGTGGAGAAGGAGCGTCCGGAAGTTTGGGACATCCTGGAAGAGGTGATCCGCGAGCATCCGGTGCTGCTGAACCGCGCCCCGACCTTGCACCGCCTCGGCATCCAGGCGTTCGAGCCGATGCTGATCGAAGGCAAGGCAATCCAGCTTCACCCGCTGGTTTGCTCGGCCTTCAACGCCGACTTCGACGGTGACCAGATGGCGGTGCACGTGCCGCTGTCGCTGGAAGCCCAGCTCGAAGCCCGCGTGCTGATGATGTCGACCAACAACATCCTCAGCCCGGCGAACGGCAAGCCGATCATCGTGCCGTCGCAGGATATCGTGCTCGGCCTCTACTACCAGACGCTGGAGCGCAGCACCCCGCGCGGCGACGTGGTGAAGATCAAGGACCCGGCGGTGCTGATCAAGGCCTGGGCCGAAGACGACGTGATCGTGTTCGATCCCAAGACCCGCGTCGAGCTGCCGAAGACCAACGTGAAGGCCGAAGCCGAGCGTATCCTGGCTTCCGATGCCATCATCGAGCGCGTGCCGTTCTTCGCCACCGTGTCGGAAATCCAGCAGGCGCTGGATGCCAAGGCGATCTCGCTGCATAACCGCATCAAGTCGCGCCTGAACACGGTGGACTCGGAGAACAACCCGATTGTTGCCCGCGTCGTCACCACCTCGGGCCGCATGCTGCTGTCCGAGATCCTGCCGAAGGACAAGAACGTTCCGTTCAAGGTGATCAACCAGCTTCTGACCAAGAAGGAGATCACCAACGTCATCGACGTGGTGTATCGCCATTGCGGCCAGAAGGAGACGGTCATTTTCTGCGACCGTATGATGGCGCTCGGTTTCGCCCGTGCCTGCCGCGCCGGCATTTCGTTCGGCAAGGACGACATGCTCGTGCCGGCCACCAAGGAGAAGCTGATCAACGACACCAAGTCGCTTGTGTCGGAATACGAGCAGCAGTACCAGGACGGTCTGATCACCCAGGGTGAGAAGTACAACAAGGTGGTCGATGCCTGGTCGCAGTGCACCGACAAGGTGGCGGACGAGATGATGAAGGTCATTCAGACCGACATCGATCCGAATAACGGCACCCGTAAGAACACCAACTCGATCTGGATGATGGCGCATTCCGGCGCCCGTGGTTCGGCCAACCAGATGAAGCAGCTTGCCGGCATGCGTGGCCTTATGGCCAAGCCGTCGGGCGAGATCATCGAAACGCCGATCATCTCCAACTTCAAGGAAGGCCTTACCGTGCTCGAGTACTTCAACTCGACCCACGGCGCCCGCAAGGGTCTGGCTGACACCGCCTTGAAGACCGCGAACTCGGGCTACCTGACCCGTCGCCTGGTCGACGTGGCGCAGGATTGCATCATCACCGAGGAAGATTGCGGCACCGAGCGCGGCCTTACGGTCAGCGAAGTGGTGGAAGGCGCCGATGTCATCGCCACGCTCGGCGAGCGCATCCTGGGCCGTTTCGCCAGCGTCGACGTGAAGCATCCGCTTACCGGCGAAGTGATCGTGCCGGCGGCCGAGATGATCCAGGAACGCGACGTGGATCGCATCGAGACGGCCGGTGTCGAAACCGTGCTGATCCGCTCGGTGCTGACCTGCGAAGCGCCGACCGGCGTTTGCGGCAAGTGCTATGGCCGTGACCTGGCGCGCGGCACCACCGTGAATATCGGCGAGGCCGTGGGCGTCATCGCGGCCCAGTCGATCGGCGAGCCGGGCACCCAGCTCACCATGCGTACCTTCCATATCGGTGGCACGGCCCAGGTGGCCGAGCAGTCGAGCCTGGATGCGCCCTACGACGCCACCATCAAGGTGGTGAACCGCAACCTCGTTACCGATAGCTCGGGTCGCTTCGTGGTCATGGGCCGCAATTCGGAAATCGTGCTGGTGGACGGCAACGGCCGCGAGCGCGCCCGCTACAAGGTGCCTTACGGCTCCCGCCTGGCGGTGGATGAAGGCGGCAAGGTGAAGAAGGGCCAGCGCATTGTCGAGTGGGATCCTTACACCCGCCCGGTGATCACCGAGCGCGCCGGTATCGTGCACTTCCGCGATCTCGTGGAAGGCGTCTCGATCCGCGAAGCGACCGACGAAGCCACCGGCATCACCTATCGCGTGGTGGCCGACTGGAAGCAGAACCCGAAGGGCGCCGAACTGCGTCCGCGCATCACGCTCCGTGATGAAAAGGGCGAAGTGCTCACGCTGGCCAATGGCGGCGAAGCGCGCTACTTCCTGTCGCCGGATGCCATTCTCTCGGTCGAGGATAACGCCACCGTCCATGCCGGCGACGTGCTCGCCCGTATCCCGGTGGAAGGCACCAAGACCCGCGACATCACCGGCGGTCTGCCGCGCGTGGCCGAACTCTTCGAAGCCCGCCGTCCGAAGGATCATGCGATCATCGCCGAAATCGATGGCCGCGTGGAATTCGGCAAGGACTACAAGGCCAAGCGCCGCCTGGTGATCCGCCCGGTGGAAGAGGGTCTTGAGCCGGTCGAATACCTGATCCCGAAGGGCAAGCATATTGCCGTGCAGGAAGGTGATTTCGTGCGTGTTGGCGACCATCTGCTCGATGGCAACCCGGCGCCGCATGACATCCTCAAGGTGCTCGGCGTCGAGGCGCTGGCCAACTATCTCGTGAACGAGATCCAGGAGGTCTATCGCCTGCAGGGTGTGAAGATCAACGACAAGCATATCGAGGTCATCTGCCGCCAGATGCTGCAGAAGGTCGAGATCACCGATCCGGGCGATACCACGTTCCTGATCGGCGAGCAGGTCGACAAGGTCGAGTTCGAGGAAGTCAACGGCAAGACCCAGGCCGAGGGCCGCAAGATTGCCAAGGCGATGCCGGTGTTGCTCGGTATCACCAAGGCGAGCCTGCAGACCCGGTCCTTCATCTCGGCCGCGTCCTTCCAGGAAACCACCCGCGTGCTCACCGAGGCCGCCGTGTCGGGCAAGACCGACAGCCTGATCGGCCTCAAGGAGAACGTCATCGTCGGCCGCCTGATCCCGGCCGGCACCGGCGCTATCATGGGCCGCATGAAGTCGCTCGCCGCCCAGCGCGACCGCGACTTCGCCGATGCGCTCGAGAGCGAACTGCAGGCAGCGGTCGGCGGCGACGCCGACTGAGCCTCTGGTTCATACCGGAAAGAGAAGGGCGGATCGAAAGGTCCGCCTTTTTTTGTCCATTTCTTAAGGGCATTATGCGGCAAACACAGGAAACTGAAATGCTCCATTTTTTCCTTGTTCTGGTGTTATTGGCGGCAAGCATACAGCCATCATTCGCCTGTTCGCGTGATCCCAGTCAGCCTGAGCCGACGGACGAGGATTTTTTCCGGCAGGCATCAGCCGTATTTCTCGGGCGCATATACAAAACTGAAGAATCGACAGAGACGTTTGATGGACGAGTAGAGCCGATGGTGATCGGTACTTTTCGTCTGATTGAAGTTTTCAAAGGACAGCCACCGACCGATAACACAGTCCGTGATCCGATTCCGGGGCCTGGAAATTGTGGTTTGATGCTGCAGGCAGGTGTCGATTATTTATTCTTTCTGCACAGTGAAATGCGTAATTATGTTCCATGGCCGAATGGCTCACGCGGATTCTTCAATACCAATGCACGCGATGCAAAGCAGTTGTTCGATAAATTACGCGCGCTTAAATAATCACTTTAGCCATAGCCAAATCCCACGGCGCCGCAGAGGAACATGTTGATGCTGGTGCCATCGGCGGAGAGCGGCATGATCAGTCGCTCGTATTCGAGATGCCGACCGCTCAGCTTGGTGAATTTCCATTGCCGCGCCACGGGCTGCCTGGTCTCGATGCAGGTGGCGTATTCGCCGATATAGGCGGCGGTGATGTGGTCGAGGTCGATCTCGTCCATGAACAAGCCGATCAGCTTGTCGCCATAGATTTCGCGGAAGGCCTCGCCGACCAGGCGGTAGCGCAGCCGTTCTTCCACGCGCTCCATGATGAACACCCAGGGCAGGATGTCGCGGATTTCCTCCGGCGCGATATCGGCGCGGGCCGGGAAGGGGCGTTCGCGCTTTTTCAGCAGCCAATAATCATGCAGCCGGCGGAGCCGCGCGTCCACGATGGATATTCCGGTTGCCATCATGCTTCCCCCGTATCTGTAATGGAGGAATTCTCGGAAACACGGCTGGCCTTGTAAAGCAGTCATTCGCCCGCCGGGGTGATGCAGACTTACGGCGTGATCAATTCCAGCGTCGGGAAATAACTTTTGAACCGGCCCTTGTCGCGGCTGAGCAAGGGCAGTCCGACTACTGCGGCATGGGCGCCGATGAAGAAGTCGGGCAGCACGCCGCCCTTGCCGCCGCGCTTGCGAAAACTGCGGAAGGCCTTACCGGCAAGAAACAGGGCGGCGGATGGTATCTCCACGCTATCTATGCGCATCAGATCCAGCGTCTCGTCCAGGTCTTCGATCCGCTCGAAGCCGATGGAGAACTCGGCATAGATCACCGGGTTGATCAGCAGCCGGTGGGTCAGCGACCAGCGTTCCAACTGCTGCTGCGACCAGTCCGCCCAGCGCGGATCATCGGTGGTGAGATCAAGCAGCAGGTTGGTATCGACCAGGATTGCATCGGCCATGATCAGCCGCCGCGCGTCAGTGCCATGATCTCGTCGGTGCTGAGGCCCTGTTTCAGCTTGCCGCGCAGCTTGGCGAAGGGAGAGGCGGCGGGCGCTGCCTTGCGGCCACTGACGCGCTGTACCACCACCTCACCATCGGCGCGCAATTCAAAGCTGACTGCCATGCCGGGGCGTAAGCCAAGATGCTCGCGTACCCGCTTCGGGATCGTTACCTGACCTTTGCTGGTGAGCGCATGGGACATGGTTGCCTCCAAAAGTAATACTTGAATTATGTAGGTAATACTACGTCGGGGCTCAGCCTCTGACAAGTCAGCCTGTGTTCTTATTTTGTATTGATCATGCTATCCTGCGAATCATGGAATGGAGCGACGATGCGGTAGTGCTGAGCGTCCGCCATCATGGCGAGAATGCCCGTATCGTCACATTGCTGGCGGAGAACCAGGGCCGCCATGCCGGGCTGCTGCGCGGCAGCGGCGGCAGCAAAGGTGGGGCGTTGCAGCCCGGGCAGGTGGTGCATGCCACCTGGCGGGCCAGGCTGGCCGAGCATCTCGGGCATTTCAGCCTGGAGCCGCTGTCCCATCCCGCCGCCCTGATGCTGGACGATGCCGCCCGGCTGGCCGGCCTCAATGCCGCGCTGGGGCTGGTGGAGGCGACCTTGCCCGAACGCGAGCCGCATCCGGCCTTGTTCGCCGCCACCAGGCTGCTGCTGGAAACCATGGCCGAGATGCCCGACCCGGCGGATTGGGGCGCGCTCTATGTGCGCTGGGAATTGGGCCTGCTGGCAGAAATGGGCTATGGCCTGGACCTGGAAAGCTGTGCCGCCACCGGGTCGCGGCAGCGGCTGACCCATGTTTCGCCGCGCTCCGGCCGAGCGGTTTCGGCCGAGGCCGCCGAGCCCTATGCCGGGCGGCTGCTGGCTTTGCCGGCCTTCCTGGTGCCGGGCAGGGGGGCGCCGCCCGCCAACCACCCCGGAACCGATGTGCTGGCTGGCCTGGGCCTGACTGGGTATTTCCTGGAAAAACGGTTGTTTGCCGTGCTGCATGGCCCGGTTCCCGCCGCCCGCCCACGACTGCTAGAGGCTATCACCAAGGCCCTAGCTATATCTGGTGATTTCGATATAACCGCGCCATGAGCAAGCATGTGCCCCCCCGGGAGTTTCCCGATTCCATCCGCGACGTGCCGCTGCCCTCGGCGCTCTCGGAACGCTATCTCGCCTATGCGCTGAGCACGATCACGGCGCGCTCGCTGCCTGATGCCCGCGACGGCCTGAAGCCGGTGCAGCGCCGGCTGCTCTATGCCATGCGGCTGCTGAAGCTTGATCCGGCGGCCGGCTACAAGAAATGCGCCCGCGTCGTCGGCGACGTGATCGGTAAATACCATCCCCATGGCGACCAGTCGGTCTACGACGCCCTGGTGCGCCTGGCCCAGGAATTCGCCCAGCGCTACACGCTGGTGGATGGCCAGGGCAATTTCGGCAATATCGACGGCGATAATGCCGCGGCGATGCGCTACACCGAAGCCCGCCTGACCGAGATTGCCGACCTGCTGCTGTCTGGCCTGGACCAGGAGACGGTGGATTTCCGCCCGACCTATGACGGCACCGAGGAAGAACCCATCGTGCTGCCGGCCGGCCTGCCGAACCTGCTGGCCAATGGCGCCAGCGGCATCGCGGTCGGCATGGCCACCTCGATCCCGCCGCATAATCTGCCCGAGCTGTGCGACGGCCTGCTGCATCTGATCAAGCACCGCAATGCCAGCATCGAGAAGCTGGTGGAACTGATTCCGGGGCCTGATTTCCCCACCGGCGGCCTGCTGGTGGAGCCGGCGGAAACCCGGCTTGAAGCCTACCGCACCGGTCGCGGCAGCTTCCGCCTGCGTGCCCGCTGGGTGCAGGAGGAATTGCAGCGCGGTGCCTGGCAGATCGTCGTTACCGAAATTCCCTACCAGGTGCAGAAGTCGAAGCTGATCGAGAAGATCGCGGAACTGATCAACGAGCGCAAACTGCCGCTGCTCGGCGATATCCGTGATGAGTCGGCGCAGGATGTGCGGTTGGTGCTGGAGCCGAAAAGCCGCAACGTCGATCCGGCGGTGCTGATGGAAAGCCTGTTCCGCGCCAGCGATCTCGAGATTCGCTTCCCGCTGAATCTCAATGTGCTGGATGGCGGCAAGGTGCCGCGCGTGATGAATCTGCGCGAGGCTTTGCAGGCCTATCTTGATCACCGCATGGAAGTGCTGGAGCGCCGTTCGCGCTACCGCCAGGGCCAGATCGAGCGCCGCCTGGAACTGCTCGAAGGCTTCCTGATCGCCTATCTGAATCTCGACGAGTTGATCGCCATCATCCGGCATGAGGACGAGCCGAAGCCGGTGATGATGCAGCGCTTCAAGCTCACCGACAATCAGGCCGAAGCCATTCTCAACATGCGCCTGCGCAGTCTGCGCCGCCTGGAGGAAATGGAAATTCGCACCGAGCACAAGCAGCTTTCGGAAGAACTGAAGAATCTGAAGAAACTGCTCGCCGATGAGGACCAGCGCTGGCAGTCGATTGCGGCTGAGTTGCAGGAATTGAAGAAGAAGGTCGGCCCCAAGACCGCATTGGGTAAGCGCCGCACCACGGTGGCCGATGCGCCGCAGATTTCGGAAGAGGCTTTCGAGGCCCTGGTCGAGCGCGAGCCGATCACCGTGATCTGCTCCGAGAAGGGCTGGATCCGCGCCCTCAAGGGGCATGTGCAGGATGATGGCAACGCCGCCTTCAAGGAAGGCGACAAGGGCCGCTTCTGGATGCATGCCGAAAGCACCGACAAGCTGATGCTGTTCGGCACCAATGGCCGCGTCTACACCATCGCCTGCGATAAGCTGCCGCGCGGCCGTGGCCATGGCGAGCCGGTGCGCCTCACCGTCGATCTCGGCAACGACCAGGATATCGTCACGCTGTTCAAGTATCAGGGCGACCGCAAATTCCTGGTGGCCGCCAGCGATGGTCGTGGCTTCATCTGCCCTGAATCCGAAATGCTGGCGCAGACCCGTGCCGGCAAGCAGATCCTGAACGTACAGGCGCCGGCGGAAGCCTGTGTCTGCACCGTGGTGGAAGGCGATCATGTCGCCGTGGTTGGCAATAATCGCAAGCTGCTGATCTTCCCGCTGGATCAGGTGCCGGAAATGACCAAGGGCCGTGGCATCACCTTGCAAAAATACAAGGATGGCACGCTGTCGGACGCCAAGACCTTCAAGCTCAAGGAAGGCCTGACCTGGATCGACCGTGCCGGTCGGGTCAAGACCGAGAACGACCTGAAGGAATACCGCGCCGAGCGCGCCCAGGCTGGCCGCATCGTGCCACGCGGCTTCAACACCAATAACCGCTTCAGCTAAGCCGAATTACAGGGCGGCGGCCTTTATCGCCGCCGCCTTGTAGCGGTCCACCAGCAAGCGCTTCACCAGCTTGCCGGTCGGCGTGCGCGGCAGTTCCGCATCGAAATCGATGCTGCGCGGGCATTTCACGCCGGAGAGATGCTGGCGGCAATAGGCGATCAGCTCGCGCTCCATGTCCTGGCCGGCCTTGCGATGATCCTGTAGCTGCACGACAGCTTTCACTTGCTCGCCCATCTCAGGGTCCGGTACGCCGAACACTGCCACATCGGCCACCGCCGGATGGTTGATCAGCACATTCTCGGCTTCCTGCGGATAGATGTTCACGCCGCCGGAAATGATCATGTAAGCCTTGCGGTCGGTGAGGTAGAGATAGCCGTCGTCATCCAGGAAGCCGACATCGCCGAGCGTCGACCAGCCTTCAGCATTGTAGGCGCCGCGCGTCTTGTCGGCATCGTTGTGGTATGAGAACGGCGGCCCGCCGGCGAAATACACCGTGCCGATCTGGCCGTTTGGCAGCAGCGCGCCTTCTTCGCTCACGATCTTGATTTCGGCCACCGCTGCACGTCCGACGCTGCCGCGATGGCTCAGCCATTCCACCGAGGTGATCAGGGTGACGCCATTGCCCTCGGTGCCGGCGTAATACTCGATCAGGATCGGCCCCCACCAATCGATCATCTGCTGCTTGATATCCACTGGGCAGGGCGCGGCGGCATGGATCGCGGCTTTCAGGGATGAGACGTCGTAGCGTTGCCGCTCGGCCTCGGGCAGTTTCAGCATGCGCACGAACATGGTCGGCACCAGCTGCGTATGAGTGGCGCGGTATTGCCCGACTAATTTCAGGAAAAGCTCCGGCTCGAACTTTTCCATCACCACCACGGTGCCGCCCAGCGCCACGCACATCATGGAATAGCGCAACGGCGCGGCATGATAGAGCGGAGCCGGCGAGAGATAGGTGCTGTTGCCATCCATGCCGCACAGGCCATGCACCAGGCGATGCAGGAAGGGATTGACCCAGCCGAGCTTTTCGCCGGTGAATACCGGCTTGACGCCCTTGGGTCGCCCGGTGGTGCCCGATGAATAGAGCATATCCAGCCCCACCACCTGATCGGGGATCGGCTCGGCGGGTTGGGTTTCGAGGGCGGCTTCCCAGGATTGAAAGCTCTGCAGTGTGCCGTTGCAGGCGAAGCAGGCGATGTCATCGTCGAGCATCGCCCGCACTGCCTTGGCCTGTTCCGCCAGTTTGGCCGAGGCAACGAAAGCCTTGGCGCCGCAATCCTTGACGATATAGCCGATCTCGGCCGGCGTCAGATGTGTGCTGATCGCGGTGTAGTAGATGCCGCTGCGCTGTGCCGACCAGCAGATTTCCAGGAAGGCGAAGCTGTTTTCCACCAGCAGGGCGATATGATCCTGCGGCTTCAGTCCCAGCCAGCGCAAAAGCTGCGCGCCCTGGTTGGAGCGCCGGTCAAGCTCGGCATAGCTCAACGTGGCGCCGCTGCCGGCCATGATATAGGCCGGCTTCCCCGGATGCGTCGCCGCGTGAAACGACGGATGCAGCATGGCACAGGTCCCTGTTTCTCTCCCCTTGGGGCAGGAGACTAGCAGCAGGGTACCAGCCAGGGCCAGAGAAACCGCAGCGGGCTTGCCTGACTTGGGGCAGCGGCTACACTTGTGTAGTTTTTTCAGCGCGAGCAAATGTTATGGACCTCGATGGCGCCCTGCGGCCCTTTATCGCCAATGACCGTATCCCCGGCATCAGCTATGCCCTGACCGACGCCGAAGGCCGCTTCGCCGAAGGGGCGTTGGGGCTGCGCAGCATCGAGAGCGGCGTGGCGATGACACCCGACACGGTGGGCTGGATCGCCTCGATGACCAAGCTGGTCACCACCACGGCTGCAATGCAACTGGTGGAGCAGGGCAGGCTGTCGCTGGACAGCAGCGTGCAGGAAATCCTGCCGGAATTGCCGCCCCGCCAGGTGCTGACAGGTTTTGATGCCGATAAGCAGCCGATCCTGCGACCCGTTGCCGCCCCGATCACGCTGCATCATCTGCTCACCCATACTTCCGGCTTTTCCTACGACACCTGGAACAAGGCGCTGTTCGATTACGCCAAGGCAAACGGCATTCCACGCATTGGCACCAGTCTGCTGAAGGCACTGGACCTGCCGATGTTGTTCGATCCCGGCAAAAAATATGAATACGGCATGAGCACCGACTATGTCGGGTTGATGGTGGAGCGGGCGAGCGGCAAATCGCTGGAGCAGTATTTCCGCGACCATATCTTCGCCCCCTTAGGTGTCGAGGATATCAATTTCTTGTTGCGCCCCGATCAACGCCAGCGTCTGGCGCAGATGCATCATCGCCAGCCCGATGGCAGCCTTGAGGTGATGGAGCATGAGGTGCCGCAGAAACCGGAATTCTTCATGGGCAGCGGTGGCCTCTATGGCACCATGCCGGATTATGTGCGTTTCCTCGGCCTGTTCCTGCGGGGCGGCCTGGGTGTGCTGAAACCCGAGACAATCGAGTTGATGTTCTCCAACCGCATCGGCGAAATCGACGCCAATGGTTTCCCGGCTGGTGCTTCGCCGAGCAGTGGCGAGCGGCGCTACTTCCCCGGCCGGCGCTGGAAATGGGGCTATGGCGTGGCGGTGAATCCGGAGCCAACAGCGGAAGGCCGTGCCGCCTATAGCGGCACCTGGGGTGGCCGCAGCAATTGCTATTTCTGGGTTGACCGCACCCGTGGCATTGCCGGCGCGGTGATGGCGCAATTGCTGCCATTCCCCGATCCGCATGTGCTGGATGCCTTCTACGCTTTCGAGCGCGCGGTTTATAATTAAGCTTGACGGCTTCAGAAACCGCGCGTAAAACCCCGCGCCATGCTGCATTCACGCCGCAACACCACCGCGACCACCACCACTATCCGCTTTGGCGGACTGGGGACTGGTCGCTTGCGCGCCTGATACACGCCGCATAAACCAACCCACAGGCCCCGCCGGCAACGACGGGGCCTTGGTTTTTTTCGGGGTCTCCGTCCCGGCATTTCACGAATGGAGACACCCATGGACCACAACGACCACCGTGCTATCGGCAACCGCCTCGATCTCTTCCACCAGCAGGAGGAAGGGCCCGGCATGATCTTCTGGCATCCGCGCGGCTTCGCGCTCTATCGCGTGATCGAGGAATATATCCGTCGCCGCATGCGCCAGGCGGGTTTCCGCGAAATCCGCACGCCGCAGATGCTGGCGCGCTCGCTCTGGGAACAGAGCGGCCATTGGGAGAAGTTCGGCGACAACATGTTCGCGCTGGATGATGGCCACCGGCCTTTCGCGCTCAAGCCGATGAGCTGTCCCTGCCATGTGCAGGTTTTCCGCAAGCGGGTGCGATCCTTCCGTGAATTGCCGCTGCGCTTCGCCGAATTCGGTGCCTGCCACCGCAACGAGCCATCCGGCGCCTTGCAGGGCCTGATGCGCACGCGCGCCTTTGTGCAGGATGATGCACATATCTTCTGCCGGGAGGATCAGATCGTGCAGGAGGTGGCGAATTTCGCCCGCATGCTGCGCCAGGTCTACGGCGATTTCGGCTTTCCCGATTTCCGCGTCGGTTTCTCGACGCGGCCCCGGAGCCGCGCCGGTGACGATGCGCTATGGGATCGTGCCGAGGCGGCGCTGGCTGAAGCCGCGCGCTCGGCAGGGCTGAACTGCATCGAGCAGCCGGGCGAGGGCGCCTTCTATGGCCCGAAGCTGGATTTCATCCTGCGGGATGCGCGCGGCCGCGATTGGCAATGCGGTACGGTGCAGCTCGATTTCGTGCTGCCCGAGCGGCTGGATGCCGAGTATGTCGACAGCGACAATCAGCGCCGCCGCCCGGTGATGATCCATCACGCCGTGCTCGGCAGTATGGAGCGCTTTATCGGGATGCTGCTGGAGCATTACGAAGGCAAGCTGCCCTTCTGGCTGGCGCCGGAGCAGGTGCTGGTGGCCAGTATCAAGCCGGAACAGGCCGAGTATGCGGAAGAGGTGGCGGCGGCAATGGAGGAAGCGGGTTTTCGTGCCGTTGCGGATCTGCGGCCCGAGCGCCTGAGTCAGAAGCTGCATGATGCCCATGCCCAGCATATCCCGGTGCTGCTGGCGGTAGGCGCGGCGGAAATGCAGCAAGGCAAGGTGGCCTGGCGCGAAGCGGATGGCGCCGTGAGCGTGATGAGCCGGGCGGCTGCGGTTGCCCGGCTTGGAACCATGGGCGGGGGCTAATCGGCCTTCTTTTCGCCCTCGGCGGCGTCGCCTTCGCCTTCCTTCTTCTCGGTGTCGGGCTTCAGGAACCACGGGATGAAGGGTACGTCGACCCGTACGGTGGCGAACTTGAAATCGCCGATCTGGTATTGCTGCAAAACTTGAGTGAAATCGCGCGGGCCGATGAAGATGGCGCGCTGATCCGGGTCCATCGGGTCGAAGGTCACCATCACCGGCGTGGTGTTGGGGAAAGCGCGCAGGTAGTAGCGCATGGCAACGCGGGCGATATCGTCGGTCTGGGTTGCCGCAAAGGGCGCCTTGACGATGGTGACCGACTTCTCGCCGATCACGGTCATGGAAATCTCATGTTCCATCGGGATCAGCGGCTGGCCGCTGGCGCTTTTCTTTTTCTTCCCGAACAGAAAGCCAAACATTCCATCTCTCCTGACCCGGCCTTATCCACTATGCCAGGGGTTGCCGTGGCCTTCATAGTGAATCACGCCTTGCGGGGCAAGACAGCATCGCTTGACACAGTAAAGTTCTTTTTATGTTCCCGTTGCCGCGACCGCGTGTCGCGCGCCGGAGCAGGCGACGAAAGCTGCCGAATCTGGCTGAATGGCGGTCCGGAATCAGGGTGTGGACGGATCATGGACAGCCTCTATCTCAAGGTGCTGCTGCTGGGCCTGGTGGAAGGGCTCACTGAGTTCATCCCGGTTTCCTCCACCGGCCATCTGATCCTGCTCGGTGACCTGCTCGGTTTCGAAGGGCCGCCCGGCAAGGTGTTCGAGATTGCCATCCAGTTGGGCGCCATCCTGGCGGTCTGTCTGGTCTACTGGCGCCGGCTCTATGACACGCTGCGCGGCTTGGGGAGAGACGACCGTGCCAACCGCTTCACGGTGAACCTGCTCTTCGCCTTCCTGCCGGCCATGGTGATCGGTTTCTTCGCCCATGGCTTTATCAAGGGCGTGCTGTTCAACCCTTGGGTCGTTTCGGTGGCGCTGATTGTTGGCGGCTTTATCATCCTGGCGGTGGAGCGGTTTGCTGGCGAGGGCGAAATCGCCAGCGTCGATGATTTCCGTTTCCGCCTGTCGCTGAAGATCGGCTTCATCCAGTGTCTGGCGATGATCCCTGGCGTATCGCGTTCGGGCGCCACCATCATCGGTGCGCGGCTGCTTGGCGTGCAGCGCGCTGCTGCCGCCGAATTCAGTTTCTTCCTCGCCATGCCGACCATGGCCGCTGCCACCGCCTACGACCTGATGAAGAACTGGCAGGGGCTCAGCCTCAAGGATGGCGGCGTCATCGGGCTGGGTTTCCTGGTCGCTTTCGCCAGCGCGCTGCTGGTGGTGCGGGCGGTGATCGGCTTCATCAACCGCTACGGCTTCGCGCCGTTCGCCTATTACCGCATCCTCTTGGGCGCGGGCATGCTTGTGCTATTGTTCCTGCGCTAAACAAAAACAAGAAAAGCAGAGGAACCGCCCGATGAGTTTGCCCGCTTCGGTCCATGAAGCCTTCGCCGCCACCATCAAGACGCATCCCGGCCATGCCTTCCTCTGCCTGGCGGCGCGCGCTGACCGCGATTACTGGCCGCAGGGCGTCGAGCTGACCTTCGCCGAAGTGAGCGTGCATGTGGAGGCGATGAAGGCGCTGTACAAGGCAGCGGGCTACGGGTTGGGCCATCGCGTTGCCCTACTGCTGGAGATGCGCCCGGAATTTTTCTTCCATTACCTGGCGTTGAACGCCCTGGGCGTCGGCATCGTGCCGATCAATCCCGATTACCGGCATGACGAAATGCTCTACCAGATGCAGCATTCGGAAGCCGATCTTGCCGTGGTGCTGCCGGGCCGCATCGCCGATCTGGAGCGGGTTGCCGCCGACCGTACGGAGAAGCCGCTGCCGGTGGTGAACGGCCTGGCCATGCCGGCCAAATTGCCGAAGCCGGCGACGCCGCCGGGCGAAGGCGTGCCTGGCCAGCAGACCGAAGCCGGTTTGCTCTATACCTCCGGCACCACCGGGCGGCCCAAGGGCTGCGTGCTTACCAACTATTATTTTCTCAATGCCGGCGCCTGGTATCGCGATATCGGCGGCGTGATGAGCCTGCGGCTTGGCGAGGAGCGTTTCTATAATCCGTTGCCGCTGTTCCACATGAACCATCTGGCGATCACGGTGACCTGTGCCATCCTCACCGGTAATTGCCTGATCCTGCCGGAGCGTTTCAGCCCGACCCGCTGGTGGCCCGAAGTGGTGCAGACCCGCGCTACTGTCATCCATTATCTTGGCGTGGTGCCGCCCTTGCTGCTGAACCAGCCACAGAGCGAGATTGAGCGCCAGCATTGTGTCCGCTTTGGCCTTGGTGCCGGGGTCGAGCCTTTGTTGCACAAGCCCTTCGAGGATCGCTTTGGCTTCCCGCTGGTCGAGGTCTGGGGCATGACCGAGACCGGGCGCATCCTGGCCGATAATTTCGAGCCGCGCCGCATCGACACGCGCGCCTTCGGCAAGCCGGTCGCCGGCCTGGAAGCCAAGGTGGTGGATGCCAATGATGTGGAAGTGCCACGCGGCGAGGAAGGCCAGTTGCTGGTGCGCCATTCAGCCGCCGACCCGCGCCGTGGCTTCTATGGCGGCTATCTCAAGAACCCTGAGGCCACCGAGGAAGCCTGGAAGGGCGGCTGGTTCCATACCGGCGATGCGGTGCGCATGGGCGATGACGGGATGCTGTATTTCGTCGACCGCATGAAGAATATCATCCGTCGCGCGGGTGAGAATATCGCCGCCGCCGAGATCGAGGCGGTGCTGCAGGCGCATGACGCCGTGGCACAGGTGGCGGTGCTGGCGGTGCCGGATGAAATCCGCGAGGAAGAGGTGTTGGCCTGCATCGTGGCGATGCCCGGAACCAAGGCCGACGAGGCCCTGGCAGAACAGCTTTTTGCCTGGTGCAACGAAAGGCTGGCCTATTTCAAGGCGCCAGGCTGGCTGCTGTTTGTCGACGCATTGCCGACTACCGGCACCCAGAAGGTACAGAAGACGCAGATTTTCCGCCCCGGCGAGGATCCCAGGCAGCGCCCTGGCATCATCGACCTGCGGGCGCGCAAGAAGCGGTGAGGGATATGACGACACAAAAGCATCTGGCACGCTGGCTGGCTATCGTCGCGGGGCTTGTCGCCCTGATGGTGGTGATCGGTGGCCTGACGCGGCTGACCAATTCCGGCCTCTCCATGGTGGAGTGGCGGCCGGTCACCGGCTGGCTGCCGCCGCTTTCCGAAGCCGCCTGGATGGCCGAGTTCGAGAAGTACAAGCAATTCCCGGAATACCAGAAGATCAACCTCGGCATGGATCTGGCCGGCTTCAAGGAAATCTACTGGTTTGAATATATCCATCGCCTGCTCGGCCGCCTGATCGGCGTTGCCTTCGCGCTGCCGCTGCTGTGGTTCTGGATCCGGCGCCAGATTCCGGCCGGCATGCATCTGCATCTGGTGCTGATGCTGCTGCTCGGCGGCGCCCAGGGCGGCGTTGGCTGGTTCATGGTCGCCAGCGGCCTGATCGATCATCCCGATGTCAGCCATTACCGCCTCACCATGCATCTCGGTCTCGCCTTCCTGATCTTTGCTTACCTGCTCTGGGGCGCGCTCTCGATGGCGCGCGGCTCGCGCATGCAGAGCCCGGCCGGTGGTGGCCTGGCGATCCTGTTTGTCGCCCTGGTCTATGTGCAGATTCTCTCCGGTGGCCTGGTCGCCGGCATGAATGCCGGCCTGGCGCATAACACCTGGCCGCTGATGGAGGGCAAGTTCATTCCCGATGGTCTCGGCATCATGACGCCGCTGTGGCACAACATCTTCGAGAATGCACTCACCGTGCAGTTCCAGCATCGCATGCTGGCCTATGCCGTGCTCGCTTTTGCCATCCTGATCTGGGTCCGCTATGCCGGCCGGGTGAGCAATGGCGCCCGCCATATGCTGCTCGGCATGGTGCTGCTGCAGGTCTGTTTGGGCATTGCCACGCTGCTGGCGCATGTGCCGGTTTCGCTGGGGGCGCTGCACCAGTTCGGCGCCCTGCTGGTGCTTATGGGCGGCATCATGCTGTGGCATGGCAAGGCGCGGCGCCATGGCTGAAACGGATATTGTTTTTTTATACGTCACCTGTCCGACCCTGACGGAGGCGGAGACGCTGGCCGAGGCCGTTGTCGGGCAGCGGCTGGCCGCCTGCGCCAATATCCTGCCCGGCATGCGCTCGGTGTATTGGTGGCAGGGCAAGCTGGAAAAAGCCGATGAAATCGTGCTGATCTTCAAAACGCAGCCAAATCTGGTGGAGGCTGCCACCGCGGCGATCAAGGCGGCCCATTCTTACACCGTGCCGTGCGTGCTGCCGCTGCCGGTGCTGCCGGGCGGCAACCCGGATTACCGCGCCTGGCTGGCGGAGCAGACACAGTAAGCCAGACACAGTAAGATTGTAGCGGTGCATTTTTACCGCTTGTCCTGACCGGCAGGAGGCGTAGGCTAGGCCTAAGAATCAGCCGGGCTCCCCATGCAGAAACACGCCGCTTTCCTGACGCTGGCCTTTTCCAGCGTCGCGCACACCTTTTCCCACCTTTTCACCTTGCTCTTCGCCACCGTGGTGCTGGTGCTCGAGCGTGAATGGGGCATGAGCTACGACACGCTGTTTGCGCTCTCGATTCCGATGAGCGTGTTGTTCGGCGCCGCGGCTCTGCCCGCCGGCTGGCTCGGCGACAAATGGTCCGCCTCGGGCATGATGGCGTTGTTCTTCCTTGGCGTCGGTGCCGGTTCTATCGCGGCGGGTTTCGCGGATGGTCCGCTCTCCCTCTGCCTCGGCCTTGCCTGCATCGGCCTGTTCGCCTCGATCTATCATCCGGTCGGTATTCCCTGGCTGGTGCGCAATGCCGCCAATCGCGGCCGTGCGCTTGGCATCAATGGCGTGTTCGGCTCCATCGGCACGGCTTCCGCTGCCCTGGTTGCCGGCCTGCTGGCGAATTTCTACGGCTGGCGCGCTGCCTTCATCGTGCCGGGCGTGGTCTGCCTGGTGATCGGCCTTGCCTTCGTCTGGGCGCGGCAAAGCGATCTGCTGCTGGATCGCGGCGAGGATATGTCGCCGCAGCCGCAGCCGGAGAAGGCGGATATCTGGCGCGTTTTCTGGGTGATGTCGGCCACCATGCTGTGCACCGGCCTGACCTTCCAGGCAACATCCTTTGCTCTGCCTAAGGTATTTGATGAACGCCTTGGCGCCACGCTTGGCGGTTCGGTGCTGGGCATCGGCGGCATGGTCACGCTGGTCTACACGCTCTCGGCTTTGCTGCAGGTGGTGGGGGGCGAACTCGCCGACCGCTATTCACTGCGCGGCGTTTATGCCAGCGCGCAATGGCTGCAGATCCCGGTGATCGCGATTGGCATGATCACTGTGCATCCCGCCCTGGTCGGCGTCGCGGCTTTGATGGTGGGCCTTAATGTGCTGGGCCAGCCGGCGGAGAATTCGCTGCTGGCGCGCTATACGCCGCCGCAATGGCGCGGCCGCGCCTTCGGCGCCAAATTCGTGCTGACCCTGGGTGTCGGCTCGCTCGGCGCGGCGATGATCCCGGTGATCTACCGGTTCACCGGCTCGCTGGACATTCTGTTCGTCGTACTCGGCTGCTGCGCCATTGGTGCCGGTGCCTTCGCGCTGCTGCTGCCCAAGGATAACGGCAATGCCGCGGCGCCTGCGCCGGAAGCCCAGGCGGCGGAGTAACTAGTAGGGCAGGCCGGCGTAATTCTCGGCCATCGCCCGCAGCGCATGCTCTGAACTGACAAGATAATCCAGCTCGGTGTGCTGGATGCGCTGCTCGAAGCCGCTGCTATCGGGGAAGCGGTGCAGCATGCTGGTCATCCACCAGGAGAAGCGCACCGCCTTCCATACCCGGGCGAGCGCCGTGGCGGAATAGGCATCGATGCCGGCGGGTGACTTCTCGATGTAGAATTCCATCAGTGCGCGGCTGAGATAGAACACATCGCTGGCCGCGAGATTCAAGCCCTTGGCGCCGGTCGGCGGCACGATATGGGCGGCATCGCCGGCCAGGAAGAGCTGGCCGTAGCGCATCGGCTCGGCGACGAAGCTGCGCAGCGGCGCGATGCTCTTTTCGATCGAAGCGCCTTGCTCCAGCCGTGCCACGGCGGTGGCATCCAGCCGTTGGCTGAGTTCGTCATAGAACCGCGCGTCTGACCAGTTCTCCACCTTGTCGTCGAGGTCGCACTGGATATACAGCCGGCTGCGCGTATGGGAGCGCATCGAGCAGAGCGCGAAGCCGCGCTCGTGGTTGGCATAGATCAGTTCTTCCGAGACCGGCGGCTTGTCCACCAGGATGCCGAGCCAGCCGAACGGGTAGGCGCGTTCGAATACCTGCTGTACATGGGCCGGGATGCTGCGGCGGCTGACACCATGCGAGCCATCGCAGCCGGCGATGAAATCGCAATCCAGGCGCTGTACCACGCCATCCTTCTTGAAGGTGACATAGGGGCGGGCGGTGGTCACATCATGCAGTATTACATCCTCGGCCTCGTAGATGGTGAGGGCGCCAGAGGCGGCGCGCGATTCCATCAGGTCGCGGGTGATCTCGGTCTGGCCATAGACGACGACGCTGCGGCCGACAAGCTGGTGGAAATTGATGCGGTGGCGGGCGCCGCCGAAGCTGATCTCGACGCCCTCATGCACCAGGCCCTCGCGGTGCAGGCGCTCGGCGCAGCCGACTTCCTCAAGCAGTCCCACCGTGCCGGTTTCGATCACGCCGGCGCGGATGCGGCCCAGCACGTAGTCGGCGCTGCGTAATTCCAGGATCACGGCGTCGATGCCGGCCTTGTGCAATAGCTGGCCGAGCAGCAGGCCGGCCGGCCCGGCGCCGATGATGGCGACTTGGGTACGCTTGGGCAGCGTCATGTGGTTTCCTCCGCTGTGGCCAAGGTAGGCTCCGGCGGGCTTTGGGGCGATGGACGGATGTAACAAAAACTTGGATAATCCGAACATGAAACGGGAGGAGTGAGGGGATGCGGCAAGTCCCGACCTATGCCCTATACGGCGAAAAAAGCTCAAATCAGCCCATGGATTGGCTGCATTGCGAGTCGATTCCCGCGCGGTCGTCGCGCTTCAACTGGGAGATTGCCGCCCATCGCCATGCCAACCTGTTTCAGATTCTGAACATGACGCGCGGCCGCGCCGATTGCCTGATTGGCGAGGTGTGGCGGCCGCTGAAGCCGCCGGTGGCGGTGCTGGTGATGCCGGGCGTGGTGCATGGTTTCCGCTTCTCGCCCGATACCGATGGTCATGTGCTGACTCTGCTGGCCGACCAGGCGCTGCAATTTCCCGGCCTGGCGCCGCAATTGCGGCCGCTGCTGGCGCAATCGCGCATCATCGAGTTGCCGGCGGATTCCAGCCCTGCCATAGCGCAGGCGGTGCAGGCCGTGGTGAGCGATTATGCCGGTTCAGGTGTCAGCCGGGTCGGCATGATCGAGGCGCAATTGACCGTGTTGCTGATCACGCTGGGCCGCGTTCTGGCCGCCGATGCCGATGCCTTGAGTCCGAACCGCCATGCCGCCGCCTTCCGCGCCCTGCTGGACCAGCATTATCGCGAGCAGCGCAGCGTTGCCTTCTATGCCCGCAAGCTCGGCATTTCGGAGGTGCATCTCAACCGCGTCTGCCGCGCCAGCCTCGGCCACTCGGCGCTCGGCGTGATCAACCAGCGCCTGCTGGTGGAAGCGCGGCGCGATCTGACATTCACGCTGCTGAGTGTGAAGGAAGTGGCCTATTCCTTGGGCTTCCAGGACCCGGCCTATTTCACCCGCTTCTTCACCAAGCAGGCCGGCATGACGCCGACCGAGTTCAGGCGGCGTTCAGGCCCGCATCCAGGTCGCTGATCAGGTCAGCCACATCCTCAATGCCGACAGACAGGCGGATGGTGTCGTCGCCAGCACCGGCACCGGCGCGCTGCTCGGGCGTGAGCTGGCGGTGCGTGGTGGAGGCGGGGTGGATGATCAGGCTGCGGGTATCGCCGATATTGGCGAGGTGCGACCACAGCTTCACGGTTTCCACCAGCTTGGTGCCGGCGGCATAGCCACCCTTGACGCCAAAGGTGAAGACCGAGCCGGCGCCCTTGGGCAGGTACTTCTTCGCCAGCGCGTGATAGCGGTCGCTGGGCAGGCCGGCATAGCTGACCCAGGCCACCTTGGGATGCTTGGAGAGGAACTCGGCGACCGCCTGGCCATTGGCGCAATGCTTCTGCATGCGCAGGCTCAGGGTTTCCATGCCGGTGAGGATCATGAAGGCATTGAACGGCGAGATCGCCGGGCCGAGATCGCGCAAGCTCACCGCGCGGCAGGCGACGGCAAAGGCCATGTCGCCGAAAGTCTCGTAGAAGTTCAGGCCGTGATAGGCCGGCGTGGCGGCGGCGACATGGGGGAATTTGTCGTTCTGGCCCCAGTTGAAAGTACCGCCATCGACGATCACGCCGCCCATCGAATTGCCATGGCCGCCAAGGAACTTGGTGGCGGAATGCAGCACGATATCCGCGCCCCATTCGACCGGGCGGCAGAGATAGGGCGTCGCCATGGTGTTATCGACGATCAGCGGGATGCCGGCGTCATGCGCTACCTTGGCCAAAGCCTCGATATCGGAAATCACGCCGCCCGGATTGGCCAGGCTTTCGACGAAGATCGCCTTGGTCTTGGGCGTGATGGCGGCGGCAAAGCCGGCGATATCATCGGGATCGACAAAGGTGGCGTGCCAGTCGAAACGCTTGAAGCTGTGCGTGAACTGGGTGATCGAGCCGCCATAGAGCTTGCGCGAGGCGACGATATGATCGCCCGGATTCATCAGCATGTGGCAGGCGATGAGCTGCGCCGCATGGCCGGAAGCCACGGCGGTGGCGGCGCGCGCATTCTCAAGGGCGGCCACCTTCTGCTCCAGCACGGCGGTGGTCGGGTTGGTGAGGCGGGTATAGATGTTGCCGAAGGTCTGCAGGTTGAACAGCGACGCGGCATGGTCCACGTCGTCGAACACATAGGCCGTGGTCTGGAAGATCGGCGTGGTGCGGGCGCCGGTATTCGGCTCAGGCGAGGTGCCGGCATGCACCTGCAGGGTGTCGAAGCCGAAGGGCGAGGCGTTGGGATTGTTAGGGGAGGGGGGATTCGTGTTGTTGCTCATGACACTCAGATCCGGCGTTGCTTCTTGGCGGAGATGACGCGGGTATTCACCCCCATCCAGCCGATTTCCAGCGACAGGCGGCCATATTCGATCTTCGGGCAGCGATTCATCACCACCTTCAGCCCGGCGGCTTCCGCCTTGGCCGCTGCTTCGTCGTTGCGCACGCCAAGCTGCATCCACAGCACCTTGGCGCCGATCTTGATTGCTTCGTCGGCAATCGGCGGGATGGCTTCCGAATTGCGGAAGCAGTCCACCATGTCGATTTTCACTGGAATCTCACTCAAGGCTCCATAGACCTTTTCGCCGAGGATTTCCTTGCCGACTTCGCGCGGGTTCACAGGGATGACGCGGTAGCCCTTGGCCTGCAGGTATTTCATCGCGAAATAGGACGGCCGGTTCCAGTTGGCGCTGGCGCCCACCATGGCGATCACCTGCGTGCTGCGCAGAATGCCGCGGATATAGTCTTCGCTATAGCTATCGTGATTCATGATCGGGACTCACTCGCCCTTCCAGCAGGGGATGCGCTTTTCGATAAAGGCGTCGATGCCTTCCTCGGCATCGCGGATCAGCATATTCTCGGTCATCACCTGCGAGGCATAATCATAGGCCTGGGCCAGCGGCAATTCGCGCTGGCGGTAGAAGGCTTCCTTGCCGATTTTGAGTGTCAGCGGCGATTTCGAGGCAATCAGCTCGGCCAGCTTCAGGGTGGCATCGGCCAGCTCGGCGGCGGGCACCACGCGGTTGATCAGGCCGATCTCACGGGCATGCTGGGCGCTGGCCGGCTCGCCGGTGAGCAGCATTTCCATGGCCTGCTTGTTCGAGACATTGCGTGACAAGGCCACCATCGGGGTGGAGCAGAACAACCCGATATTCACGCCCGGCGTGGCGAAGCGGGCAGTGTCGGCGGCCACGGCCAGGTCGCAGCTCGCCACCAACTGGCAGCCGGCGGCGCTGGCAGTGCCATGCACCTGGGCGATCACCGGCTTGGGCAACGCCACGATGGATTGCATCAGGGTCGAGCATTGCTTGAACAGGTTTTCGATCGCCTTGCGGTTCGGTAGGCCGCGCACTTCCTTCAGGTCGTGGCCGGCGCAGAAGCCGGGGCCGCTGGCGGCGATGATCACGACCGTGGTGGCGCGGTCATTGCGGAGGACGTCGAGTTCCGCCTGCAACTGCCGCATCAGGTCGGAGGACAGCGCGTTATAGGCCTTGGGCCGGTTCAGCGTCAGGCGCACCACGCCCGGCGCGGCCTGCTCGCGCAGCACAATTGTATCCGGGCTGAGGTCGAGGGCGGCGGACATCGGGCAGCTCCTGGGCGACGGCGGGTCGGGGGAGGCGGATCATAGCCCAGCCGGCGCCCCCCTCAAAGGCCTTCAAATCAAAAGGAATTTGTCGTAATTCCGCCGCAAAGCGGGGGCAGAACCGGGGCTGCCGGCGCGGCCACCCGGTTGCACGGGAACCCGCCTCGGCGTAAAAACCTGACCACGAACAACCCCGAAAGTCTCGCGCCCATGATTCGTCCGATCCGCAAGGCCGTCTTTCCCGTCGGCGGCCTCGGCACCCGCTTCCTGCCGGCCACCAAGTCGATGCCGAAGGAAATGCTCACCGTCGTCGACAAGCCGCTGATCCAATATGCGGTGGAAGAGGCCAAGGCCGCCGGCATCGAGGAATTCATTTTCGTCACCGGCCGTGGCAAGCAGGCGATCGAAGACCATTTCGACCGCTCCTACGAACTGGAGGACGTGCTGCGTGACCGCAGCAAGCGCGACCTGCTGGAAGCGATCCATAGCTGGATGCCGCAGGCCGGCCAGGTCGCCTATACCCGCCAGATGGAGCCGCTGGGGCTGGGTCATGCCGTGCGCTGCGCCAAGTCGCTGGTCGGCAACGAACCCTTCGCCGTGCTGCTGGCGGACGACTTGATCCTGGCCCGCACCGGCTGCCTGGCGCAGATGATCGAGGCCTATAACGAGGTCGGCGGCAACATGATCGCCGCCATGGAAGTGCCGCGCGAGCATACCCGCCGCTATGGCGTGGTCGATCCGGGCAAGAGCGAAGGCCGCATGGTCGAGGTGAAGGGCCTGGTGGAAAAGCCGGAACCGGCTGCCGCGCCGAGCACCACCGCCGTGATCGGCCGCTATATCCTGCAGCCGCGCGTGTTCGATTATCTGGATCAGGTGCAGCGCGGCGCCGGCGGCGAAATCCAGCTTACCGATGCCCTGGCCAAGATGATCGGCGAGTTGCCGTTCAACGGTCTGCGCTTCAAGGGCGAGCGTTATGATTGCGGCGACAAGATCGGCTTCCTTGAAGCCAATATCGCCTTTGCGCTGGATCGGCCCGACCTGCGCGCCGATGCGGCCCGCATCATGCGCGAAGTAGTCAAGACGCTGTAAGCGTCACCCCCGGGGGAGTAACACGATGCGCGTCGCGATGATCGGCACCGGCTATGTCGGCCTGGTTTCGGGAGCCTGCTTCTCGGAATTCGGCCATACGGTGATCTGTGTCGACAAGAATCCGGAGCGCATCGAAGCCCTGGAGCGCGGCGAGATCCCGATCTTCGAGCCGGGGCTCGAGGATCTGGTGGCGCGCAATGTGAAAGCCGGGCGGCTCAGCTTCACCCAGGATATCCGCGCCGGCATGGCGGAGGCCGAGGCGGTGTTCATCGCTGTTGGCACGCCGTCGCGGCGCGGCGATGGCGAGGCCGATTTGAGCTATGTCTATGCTGCTGCGCGCGAGATCGCCGAAAGCATGACGCGGCGTACCCTGGTCGTCACCAAGTCCACTGTGCCGGTGGGCACGGGCCGCGAGGTGGAGCGCATCATCCGCGCCACCCGGCCGGATGCCGAATTCGAGATGGCGTCGAACCCGGAATTCCTGCGCGAGGGTGCGGCCATCGAGGATTTCATGCGGCCGGACCGCGTGGTCTGCGGCGCCGAGAGCGACTGGGCGAAGGACCTGCTGCGCCGCCTCTACCGGCCGCTCTATATCAACGAAACGCCGATCCTGTTCACCCAGCTCGAAACCGCCGAACTGATCAAGTATGCCGCCAATGCCTTCCTGGCGACCAAGATCACCTTCATCAACGAGATCGCCGATCTTTGCGAAAAGACCGGGGTGAATGTGCAGGATGTGGCCAAGGGCATCGGCCTGGATGGTCGCATCGGCGGCAAGTTCCTGCATGCCGGCCCAGGCTATGGCGGCTCCTGCTTCCCGAAGGATACCCAGGCGCTGGTCGCCACCGGCCGCAAGCATGATGCGCCGCTGCGCATCGTCGAAACCGTGGTGGACATCAACGAGAAGCGCAAGCAGCGCATGGCCGAGAAGGTGATCGCGGCGATGGGTGGCAAGCTGGCCGGCAAGACCGTTGCCGTGCTGGGCCTGACCTTCAAGCCCGAGACCGACGACATGCGCGACAGCCCCAGCCTGGTGATCGTGCCGGCCTTGCAGGCGGCGGGTGCCGCCTTGCGCGTCTATGACCCGGAAGGCATGGGCGAGGCGAAGAAGCTGCTTTCCGGCCTGGAATGGTGCGAAGGGCCCTATCAGGCCGTGGAAGGTGCCGACGCGGTGGTGATCATCACCGAGTGGAACCAGTTCCGCGCCCTTGATCTCGACCGCCTGAAGCGCCTGCTGAAGCAGCCGCTGATGATCGACCTGCGCAATATCTACAAGCCGCAGGAGATGAGCCAGGCCGGCTTCACCTATCACTCCGTCGGCCGACCGAGCGTGTGAGTGGCATGAGATCCCCGGGTCAAGCCCGGGGATGACGTGTTTACTCTTCAGTCGTCATGCGCGGACTTGATCTGCGCATCCCTATCCATTTTGGTACGCCCCGGCGCCATGTACCATAGCAGCGCCAGCAGCATCGCCACCAGCGGGATGCCGAAGGCCCAGGTGTAGGCTTCCGGCGGATAGCCGCCATTGGCCTGGCGCGGCCACAGGTCGATGATCCAGCCGAGGCCGGCCTGGGCGAAGAAGGCGAAGCCGAATACCACGCCGTTCAGCAGCGTGTTGACGCGACCAGTCAGTTGCGCCGGAAACTGCGTGCTAAGGATCGGGTAGGCCAATACCGTGGTGTTGCACAGCAGGCCGAACACGCACCAGACAATCAGGCTGGTCGGCGCCCAGCCGACAGCCAGAATCACCAGCGTGACGCCGTAGAGCAGCGTAGCGGCGCAAAGTGTTATGCGCAGGCTGATGCCAAAGCGCTGCAGCCGGTCTGCAACAATGCCGGTGAGGGTGAAGCCGAGCGTCAAGGCAGCGGCCAGCATGAACTGTAATTCCGCGGCCTCAAGCCGGCCCAGGCCACCGACATCGCGCAGGTAAGGTCCGGACCATAAGCCCTGGATCGCCATGCCGCTGGCCATGCCCAGCATCGAAACCGGCGCGATGCGCCAGAAGCGGCGGTCGACCAGGATGCGACCGCAATCGCGCAACTGGCTGCCCAGGCTTTCCGCCGCGCTATGCGAGCCGGGTTTCTCCGGCACGGCAAAGAAGATTGCCGCCGATGCCGTCATCACCATGGCGGCGAGAATCCAGAACACGGCACGCCAGTCGAGCCACTGCACCAGCAATTCCACCGGCAGCGTGGCACAGAGTGCGCCGAGGCCGCCGGCGGTCATGAACACGCCATTGGCCAGCGCCCAGCGTTCAGCGGGCAGCCACAGCGAAATGGTTTTCATCGCGCTCATCAGGCCGCCGGCAACGCCCAGGCCGATCAGGGTGCGGCCGATGAACAGATGCGAGAATTGCGTGCCGAGGGCGAACACGCCGGCGCCGAGCGCGGCGAAAAGCAGCAAGGCAGCTTGCACGCGGCGCGGCCCGTAGCGATCGAGCAGGATACCGAGCGGCAACTGTGCCAGCGAAAAAATGATGAAATAGGCAGCGGTCAAGCTGCCGAGATCGGCGGCGCCGATATTAAGATCCTGTTGCAGGTTCGGTGCGATCACTGCGTTCACCGAGCGGAACAGGTAGGACATGAAATAGCCGCAGGCGAAGGGCAGCAACACGCGCCCGGCGATGAATGCCAGCGGAACCGATGTACTCATGATCACTCTCTTCCCGGCGTTATTTCTGTTCTGACTGTAAAGCGAAAAGTTCTAGTGGCTGGGCCTTGCCCGGCAGCGTCTGCGCACCGAGCGGAACGGCCTTTACATCCTCCAGCGCGCCCATGGCATCAAGCGCAGCGCGGCTGGCGATAACCGTATGCTCCACCCCCTTGGCCCATTGCTCGATCTTGGCCGTGGTGTTGATGGTATCACCGAGCAGGGCGATCTCGCGCTTGAAATCGCCCATTTCGCCTACCACCACCGGACCGGCATGCAGCACAGCACGGAAATCCGGCACAGCGCCCAGGCGCTCGGCGTAAAAAGCGGCGCGGCGCTGCAACAGGTCACGGGCAGCGAATATGGTGGCGACGGCACGGGCATCGCTCACAGGCGATGGCCAGGTGACGATCATTTCGTCGCCGACATATTTCTCGATACTGCCCTCATGATCTTCCACCGCTTCGCCGAGGTCGGAAAAGAACTGGTTCAGCAGCTTGTGGAAGGCGATATCGCCGATGCGCTCGGCAATCGCGGTGGAGCCGCGCATGTCAAGGAACAGGAACAGGCGTTGTTCCAGGCGCGGATGGTGATAGCGACCCTTGATGAAGTTCTTCAGCACGCGGCGGCCGAGCAGCAGGTTGATCTGCATCAGCGTGTTGACCACGAAAGTGAAGCCCAGTGCCGCCACCAGGGTAATCAGCGTCGCGGAGTTGAAGCCGGTCGGTTCTGCGTCCTCGATCGGCACCAGTACATTGCCGAGCCCATCCAGGGAAACGATGAAGAAGGAGTAGAGTACGGTCTTGATCAGCGCCACGCGCATGAAGGGCAGGCGGCGCAGGCCCTGGCCGCTGGGGCCGGTGGCGTAGAAGATTTCGAAAACCGCAATCGCGAATGTAACCATGGCGCCGGTGATCAGGCCGCGCAGGAAGCCAAGCCGGGCGGAATCGCCGCCAAGCGATGAATCGATGGCAAGGCCATAGAGCGCGCCGGCAAGGCTGCCGATGCCGATGAAGCGCAGCAGCAGCATCACTTGGCGGCGGCGGCGGGTAGAAAGAGCCATTATTGGTTCATTCCGCGAACGAGACCCGGCGATGATATGCTGATCAACCGCAATAGGAAAGCGGCAGCAAAAAGGCCGGGCTTGTGGCCCGGCCTGTCGCTGTGACCATCGTCACCGCCAGATCATGTCTGGCGGCGGTGGCTGGTTTACGCGGCGTTTTCGGCCTGGCGCTGGGCTTTCTTGCGGTCATTCGGGTCCAGCATCTTCTTGCGGATGCGGATGCTCTTCGGCGTCACTTCCACCAGTTCGTCATCGGCGATGTAGGCGATGGCCTGCTCCAGGGTCATCTTGCGCGGCGGGGTAAGGCGCACCTGCTCATCCTTGCCCGCGGCGCGGATGTTGGTGAGCTGTTTTGCCTTCATCGGGTTGACGTCAAGATCATTGTCGCGGCTGTGCTCGCCGATGATCATGCCTTCATACACGGCCACGCCCGGATCGACGAACAGCACGCCGCGCTCTTCGATGAAGTTCAGCGCGTAGAGTGTGGTTTCACCGGTGCCATTGGCGATCAGCACGCCGTTGCGGCGGCCCGGGATGGCGCCGCGATGCGGGCCATAGCTGTGGAACAGCTTGTTCATGATGCCGGTGCCGCGCGTATCGGTGAGGAATTCACCGTGGTAGCCGATCAGGCCGCGCGACGGGGCATGGAAGGTGATGCGGGTCTTGCCGCCGCCCGACGGGCGCATGTCGCGCAGCTCGGCCTTGCGCAGGCTCATCTTCTCCACGACGATGCCGGTAAAGGCATCATCCACGTCGATATGCACTTCCTCGATCGGCTCCAGCAGCTTGCCGTCCTCATCCTGCTGGAACAGCACGCGCGGACGGCTGATCGAAAGCTCGAAGCCCTCGCGGCGCATGGTTTCCACCAGCACGCCGAGCTGCAATTCGCCACGGCCGGCGACTTCGAAGGCATCCTTGTCGTCGCTCTCGCGCACGCGGATCGCCACATTGCCCTCGGCTTCGCGCATCAGGCGGGTGCGGATCACGCGGCTCTGCACCTTGGAGCCTTCCTTGCCGGCGAAGGGCGAGTTATTGACCGAGAAGGTCATCGCCAGGGTCGGCGGATCAATCGGGTTGGCCGGCACAGGATCGGAGACGGCCAGTTCGCAGATGGTATCGGCCACCGTTGTGGTGGTGAGGCCGGCAATCGCCACGATATCGCCGGCTTCGGCTTCTTCCACCGGCACGCGCTCGATGCCGCGGAAGGCCAGCAGCTTGGTGACGCGGCCCTGCTCGATTTCGCTGCCATCGCGGCGCAGTGAGTGGATTGGGCTATTCACCTTCAGCACGCCGGAATGGATGCGGCCGGTGAGGATGCGGCCGAGATACGGGTCGGCTTCCAGCGTGGTGACCAGCATGCGGAACGGCGCATCCTTCTCCACGGTCGGCGCCGGCACATGGCGCACCACCAGGTCAAACAGCGGGGCGAGGTCCTTGCGCGGGCCTTCCAGGCTGTCATCGGCCCAGCCGGAGCGGCCCGAGGCGAACATGCAGGGGAAGTCGAGTTGTTCTTCGCTGGCGTCCAGGGCGGCGAAGAGATCGAACACTTCGGAATGGACTTCGACCGGGCGGGCGTCAGAGCGGTCGACCTTGTTGATCACCACGATCGGGCGCATGCCGAGGCCGAGTGCCTTGCCAAGCACGAACTTGGTCTGCGGCAGCGGGCCTTCTGCGGCGTCCACCAGCAGCACAACGCCATCCACCATGGAGAGGATGCGCTCAACTTCGCCGCCGAAATCGGCGTGGCCGGGGGTATCGACGATGTTGACGCGGGTGCCGTGCCATTCCACCGAGGTGCACTTGGCCAGGATGGTGATGCCGCGCTCGCGCTCGAGGTCGTTGGAGTCCATCACGCGCTCGGCCACCTGCTGGTTCTCGCGGAACGAGCCGGACTGGCGCAGCAGGGCGTCGACCAGGGTGGTCTTGCCGTGGTCAACGTGGGCGATGATGGCGATATTGCGAATTTCCATGGGCTTGAACGAAAGGCCCGGTCGACCTTGGTAAAGGCGGCCGGGCGCGATTCCTCTAAGGTTGCGGCTGGTTGCGGGGTTTATAGTGCGGCGCACAAAACGGCGCAACAGAAGAGTTCGGCAGGGCAGCTATGCACCACCCGGCGGGACGTCTGCTCCGTCCTTCCGCAACTCTTTGATTCCCATGGGATAATGACGATTTGTCGGGTTTTTGGGCTTGACCCGCGTGAGGACTGGGGCGGAAGCTGGGCACATGACAAGGGAAGGAGACGCCATGACCTATGAGCATATCCTCTACGAAGTACACGACCGCATCGCTACGGTAACGCTGAACCGGCCGGACAAGCTGAATGCCTGGACCGCCACCATGGAGGGCGAAATCCGTGTCGCCATGGCCTTGGCGGCGGCCGATCCGGGCGTGCGGGTGATCGTGCTGACCGGGGCGGGAAGGGGCTTCTGCGCCGGCGCGGATATGGACCTGCTGTCGAATATCCAGCAGGACAATAGTGGAAAGGGCCGTGGCGCCGTCGGCGGCGAACCCTTCGACGCCACCGCCAACCCGAACTTCCAGATGCGCTACAGCTATTTTCCGGCCCTGCCAAAGCCGGTGATCGCCGCCATCAATGGCCCCGCCGCCGGCCTTGGCCTGATCGCGGCGCTGTATTGCGACATGCGCTTCGCCGCTGATACCGCGGTATTCACCACGGCTTTCTCGCGCCGGGGCCTGATCGCCGAGCATGGCATCTCCTGGCTGCTGCCGCGTCTGGTCGGCCCCAGCCGGGCCATGGACCTGATGCTTTCGGCGCGCAAGGTGGATGCGGCAGAGGCGCTCCGCATCGGGCTGGTGGACCGCTTGTGCAAACCCGAGGCGTTGCAGGATGATGTGCGTGTCTATGCCCGCGAGCTGGCCGACATGGTGTCGCCGCGCTCGATGCGGGTGATGAAGCGCCAGCTCTGGGAGGCGGCGTTCCAGAACCTCAGCGAGGCCACTGCGATTGGCAATGCCGAGATGCTGGCGAGCTTCAAGAGTGCGGATTTCAAGGAAGGCGTGGCGCATTTCATCGAAAAGCGGGCGCCGAATTTCAGCGGTAACTAACAATCAGGAAGCACGCATGGAAAAGTGGCTCAAACCGGCGCTCGATTACATTCCGCGCTGGCTGGATTTCCAGATGCGGCAGCACCGCCAGCCGGGCTGCGCCTATGCCATCGCGCATCGCGGCAAGCTGGTGGCGGAGGGCGCCTTCGGCCATGCCGATCTGGCCAGCGGCGAGGCGCTGACCACGCGGCATCGTTTCCGTGTCGCTTCCCATTCGAAATGCTTCACCACCACCGGCATCATGCTGCTGCGCGAACGCGGCAAGCTGAAACTCGATGATACCGCCGGCCAGTATGTTTCCGGCCTGCATAAAAGCATCGCCGAGGCGACCTTGGCTGAATTGCTGTCGCACAGCGCCGGGCTGATCCGCGATGGCTGGGATGCCGGGCAATGGCTGGACCGCCGGCCGTTCCTGAACGCGGAAGAACTGCGCGCCGACCTCAAGCGCCCGGCGGTGCTGGCCGGCAGCACGCGGTTCAAATATTCCAACCACGGTTTCGGCCTGCTTGGCCTGGTGATCGAGCAGGTGACGGGCGAGAGCTATGGCGCCTGGATGCAGCGCGAGGTGATCGCCGCCGCCGGCCTGGCAGAAACCCTGCCGGATTGCCCGCCGCGCTGGCGCGGCTGGCGCCTGGCGCGCGGCCACAGCGCCATCGCACCGGCAGGTTTGCGCCATGTGGTGCCGGGCGATAATGCCACCCATGCGCTGGCTCCGGCCACTGGCTTTGTCAGCACCGCCGCCGATATCGTGCGCTTCCTCTCGCAGCTCGATCCGGCGGCGAAGCGGAGCCTGCTCTCGGTATCCAGCCGCCGCGCCATGCTGCGCCGGCAATGGCGCCCGCCGGGCCTGCTGGAGCAGCATTACGGCTATGGCGTGATGTCGGGCAAGATTCAGGATTGGGATCTCTACGGCCATAACGGCGGCTTCCAGGGCACGCTGACGCGCAGCTTCGTGTTGCCGGAGCCGGGTCTGGCAGTGTCGGTGCTGACCAATGCCGGCGATGGCCTGTCCGGCCCCTGGGCCGATGGCATCGCGCATCTGCTGCGTGCCTGGTCTCGCCATGGTGCGCCGAGCCGCCGCGTCGCCGATTGGGGTGGCCGCTGGTGGACTCTGTTCGGCGCCGGCGACTGGCTGCCGATGGGCAACCGCGTGCTGGTGGCAACCCCGGCCTGGCTCAATCCGCTGATGGATGCCAGCGAGATCGTGCCGAGCAGCCGCGACGAGGGCCGCATCGAGGCCGCCGGCTATGCCAATCATGGTGAAGCCGTGCGGCGTATCCGCGATGGCCGGGGCCGGGTGAAGGAAGTGCAATTCGCCGGCTTTCGCCTGCAATCGGAGGCGGCCGCCGCGCGCGAAGTGGCAAAGCGCTTCAAGCCAGTGAAAGCAGCAAAGAAGTAGCCCCAGGAATCAAAAGGCCTCCCTGTCGGGAGGCCGCCAGAATCAAAAAGGCCTCCGCTAGGAGGCCCGGGGGCGGGAGAAGGTGTCACCGGCAGGCCACTGCATCCTGCATTACGGACGGTGCCTTCTCCACCCAACATTGCTGCTGGGCTTGATAAGTAATGTAGGCCTGAATTGTAAAAATTCAATGACCAGATTGCGGCATTATCGTGAAATAAGCTGTTTAGACGCCTGCCAAGCCGGTTTTGCCTTCGCGCAAGCGCGGCAGCAGGCGGTCGAGGAACTCCTCGCACAGCTTTAGCTGCGTCAACTCGATGAATTCGTTCGGCTTATGCGCCTGCTCGATATTGCCGGGGCCGCAGACAATGGTCGGGATATCGGTCTGGCTGAACAGGCCGGCCTCGGTGCCGAAGGACACTTTCTGCACCCGATTGGCACCGGTCAGCGCTTTGCCAAGCTCAATAATCGGCGAGCGGTCGTCGGTGGCAAGGCCCGGGAACTCGGAAATCTGGTGGAAAGAACAGCCGCAATCGGGCTGCACGGCCTTCATTTCCGGCTCGATCCGCGTGCGGGCGAAATCCACCACTTCCTGATACAGCGCATCCACATCGTCCTGCGGCAGATAGCGGATTTCCCACAGGAAGCTGCAATCCTTCGGCACGATGTTCAGGGCCGTGCCGCCATGCACCACGCCGGTATGCAGCGAGGTGTAGGGCGGCGCGAATTCAGGATCGAACGGACCCTGGTCGCGTTTGCGCCGGGCAATCGACTTGATATGGGCGATCAGCTCGGCGGCGGCTTCCACGGCATTGACGCCCTGATGCGTCAGCGAGGAATGGCATTCAAAGCCGCGGAAATCGACGCGCCAGCTTTTCTTGCCCTTGTGCTGCGCGATCACCTGCATCTCGGTCGGCTCGCCGACGATGCAGGCGGCCGGTTTCACCGGCATCTTCGCCAGCACCGGCATGAGCTGCTTGGCGCCGAGACAGCCAACCTCTTCGTCATAGGTAAAGGCGTAGTGGATCGGCGTCTTGAGGTCCTGGGCCAGGAAATGCGGCGCATAGGCCAGCGCGATGGCGACGAAGGACTTCATGTCCGAAGTGCCACGGCCCCATAGCTTGCCATCCTTCTCCACCAGCTTGAACGGGTCGGTATCCCATTCCTGGCCGTCGATCGGCACCACGTCGGTATGGCCCGAAAGGACGATGCCGGGCACGTCCGTGGGGCCAATGGTGGCGAACAGGTTCGCCTTCTTGCCGCTGGCGTCATGCACCAGGGTGGAGGCGACACCGAGCGACTTCAGGTGATCGCGCACCCAGTGGATGAGGTCGAGATTGGAATCCCGGCTCACAGTGGGCATTTCGATCAACTGGCGGATCATCGCCAGGGAGGCATCGCTCGGTCGGCTCATGGTGCTTTCTGGTTTTTTGTCTTAGGAGGCGAGGCTCTTGATCTGGTTGTCCAGGTCGTCCTCGATGAAGAAGCGTACAATCTCATCGATATTCTGGTCCACCGAAAAACCGAGACTGCGCGCGCGGTCGCTGCTCAGCGCACGCGGCCAGCCATCGACGATCTTCTGGATATGCGGGTCCGGCTGCCAGATGATCTTGCCGACCTTGCGGTTGCCGGTGTTGCGCTCCATGGCGGCGGCGATCTCGCCGGCCGAGGCCGGGATGCCGTTCAGTAGCATGGCGCGGTCGACGCCCAGCGCCTCGCCGGGCAGTTCATGCAGGCGGATGAAGGCATCCACGGTGCGGCGGGGCGAGAGGCAGACCATCATGCTTTCCGGCGAGACCGGGCAGATCGCATCGACGCCGGAAAGCGGCTCGCGCACGATGGAACTGGCCCAGGTCGAGGCGGCCTTGTTCGGCTTGCCGGGGCGGATCATGATGGTGGGCAGCCGCACGGCGCGGCCATCGATATAGCCCTTGCGGGTATAGTCGTTGACCATCAATTCGCCCATCAGCTTCTGCACGCCGTAGGAGGTCGTCGGGCGCTGTGGCGTGCTGTCGGTGACGGTGGCGGGTAGGGCGCCGCCATAGACCGCGACGGAGGAGGCGAAGATCACGCGCGCCGTGCCGTCCAGGCTGCGGCAGGCTTCCAGCACATTGCGCGTACCGGCCAGGTTGACGCGGTAGCCAAGGTCGAAATCGGCTTCGGCGCCAGACGAAACCACAGCGGCGAGGTGGAACACCGAATGGGTGTCCTGGCCGATCAGCATGCGCACTTCGGCCTGGTCACCGATATCGCCAACAATGGTGGTGACGCGGCTGTCGCCGAAATCATTCGGGGCGACGTTATCGAACAGGGTGATGCGGCTGATCTTCTGAGGGCTGCCGCTCGGGCCGGTGAGTTCGCCGCGCTGCAGAAGCTGCTTGGTCAGGGCCTGGCCGATAAAGCCGGCGCCGCCGGTGATCACCACATTCAACATGTCCGCTCCCATAAGGCTTTTTATTTGGAGCGGCTATCTAAGCGGATCGTAAGCCTACTGACAATGTCGACGGGGGTGAAAAACCATTCTCCCGCAATCGTCATGCGCGGACTTGATCCGCGCATCTCATGCAAATCAGGCGGAAAAAGATGCCCGGATCAAGTCCGGGCATGACGCAGTGTGGTGATGGGGTTCGTTGATGAGGCAGGCAAGCGCCAGGAATTTACTTTTCCTTTTCCCAATGCTTTGGCATGCGGGCGAGCTTCTCGGCATAGCGCTTGCGTTCCTCGGGCGTCATCGCCTGGGCGGCGGCGAGCAGGGCGGCCTGCATGCCCTGGTGGAACTGTTCCATGCGCAGGCGCTGCTGCTCCATGGCGGCGTTCAGCGCCTTGGCATCGAAGGGTTCGGCGCCCAAGGCGGCGGCGAGGCTGCGGCGGACCAGGCCGAATTCCACCGGGCCGACGGCCTGGCGGGTTTTGTCCAGCTCGGCGCGGAAAGCCGCCGCCGCCGCATCCGGCAGATGGCGGCTGAAGCGCTTCTCAAGCTGGGAGAAGGGCGCGCGGGCGATTTCACGGCTCTTGTAATAGCGGCTGGCACCCCAGCCGATGGCGGCGAGATTGAGCGCCACCGAGACGGTGAGGGCGATGGCGAGCCATTTATTGTAGCGCGGCTTCGGTGCGGGGGCGGCGGTATCGGCCATGAGCGTTACTCCGGAATGAAACTGGCGTCTGCGATAACCATCTGCACGGCGTAGGGCGTCGAATCCTCCGCGAGAATTTCTTCCAGGCCGCCAAGTCCGGCGCCGATGCCGAGGCTCAAGGCCAAGGCCAGCACGGCGAATTGCGGCCAGGCGGCGCGGAACGGAAATGCCGCAAGGCTGAACTCTTTCCAGGCCGACAGGCGTCGCCCCGAGACACGATGGGCAGCTACTCGCGCCGGCAGGCGGGCCATGATGCGCTGGGCAAGATCGGCGCTCGGTTGAGGCATGGCTGCCTGGCGCAGCAGATGATCCAGCGGGGCTGCCTGATCCAGCAGGCGGCGGGCCTCGCTGGAAGCCTGCGCCAATGCTTCTGCAGCCCTGCGCTCGGCAGCCGGCCACAAAGCCGGATCGGCACCATAGGCGGCAACGATTTCAGCAAAGCGGTCGAGGTTCATGGCTTTTCCTCCCGGCCCAGCATGGGGCCCAATTCATCTCGGAGCGTGCGCTTGGCACGTACCAGCAGGGATTCCAGGGCGCCGACGCTGATGCCCAGCGTGGCGGCGGCTTCGATATTGCCTTCGCCTTCCCAGAAGCAGAGCTGCAGCGCAGCGCGCTGGCGCGGCGGCAGCTTGGCCAAAGCGGCGGCGATGCGCGCTTCAGTCTCGCTGGCAAGGCGGTGATCATAGGGATTGGGAGCGCCGTCCTCGGGCTCCGGCTGCTCGTCCAGCGCATCCATGCCGGGGCGGCGTTTGCGGTCGATGGCGAGATTGACCACGATGCGCAGCAGCCAGGTGCGGAAGCCGGCGGCGCCATCCACCTGCCAGCGCGGCGCATGCTGCCACACCCGCAGAAAGGCTTCCTGCGCCACTTCCTCGGCATCGGCCTGGTTCAGCAGGATGCGCTGCGCCGTCACCACGGCGCCGGTGAGATGGCGCTGCAGCAGCAGGGCGAAGGCGGCGCGGTCCTGCCGCGCCACCCGCGCCATCAGGGCGCGGTCCTCCTCGGCCAGGCGCAGGCGTTCATCCGCGCTCATGGCAGGGCGGCCGGTTGGGCTGTGGCGCCCCGCAGCGGAGGCAGAGGCGGGATATGTCCAGGCGATACTTGGCATGCAGGAGAACACACGGCATGGCGGCGGTTTTCCTGCGCACAGCGGTTCCCCCGGGTCAGACGCCCCCGTCGATGGCCTTCAATTCCGCGTTGAGCCGGGCGATTTCCTCACCGATGGCTTTCAGCGTCTCGGGCTGATCCCATTCCCGGTACTGGCCTTGTTTATAGGCCAGCGCGTTGCGGTAGTAGAGATAGGCGTTGAGCCGGTTCCGCACGTAGTTGTTCTGGGTCTTGATCACCTTGCCCGGCGCGCCGACGACCACGGAATTGTCCGGGATCACGGTGCCCTCTTTCAGGAAGGCAGCCCCGCCGATGATGCAGTTATTGCCGATCACGCAGCCATCCATAATGGTGGCGCCGATGCCGATCAGGCAATTGTCGCCAATGGTGCAGCCATGGATATTGCAGTGATGGGTGATCGAGCAATGGCTGCCGATATGGGTGGCGGTCTGGCCGCCAATATGGATCATCGAGAAATCCTGGATGTTTGTATACTCACCCACCACGATCTCGAAATTCTCCGCCCGCATCGCTACGTTGATCCATACCGAGCTGCCTTTTTCCAGCCGCACCTTGCCATAGATATGCGCGGTCTCATGAATATAGGCGGGATCGTTCAGCACCACGTCGGGGCCGTGGATGGGCATGGGCGTTTCCTTCGCTTTACTTCACTTCGTTGAACAGGTCGTCATTGGCCTTGCGCTGCTCTGGCGAGGCCGGGGCACCGCCGCGCAGGAAGGCGCGGCGCTGCTGCTGCGAGGAGGAACGCAGGCTGGCGTAATAATCCAGCGAGCCGGCGCGCAGCTCGTCCAGCGGCACCAGCAGCTCCTCGCGCCGCGCCAGCGTCTTGCCGGCGGTAAGCGCGATATTGGCATTGTCGTTGAGGATGTACATGAGCGGATCGGCGAAGGCATCAACGCCGCCGCCGATGGCATCGCGGGTATTCGCCGGGCCGAGCAGCGGCAGCATCAGGAAGGGACCTTCGCCGATGCCATAGCTATGCAGGGTCTGGCCGAAATCCGCCGGCTTGCCCTTCCAGTCGAACAGGTCGTTGGCGGCATCCCACAGGCCGAGCACGCCGATGGTGGAATTCACCGCGAAGCGGCCGACCGTGGTGGCGGCATCGCCGAAGCTGCCCTGCAAGGTATGGTTCATCAGCACGGCAGGCGATCTCAGATTGGCGAAGGCGCTGCGCACGCCGCCCTTCACCACATCGGGCGTGAAGGAGTAGAGCCAGGCAATCGGCCGCAGCAGGAAGGTATCCAGCACCTCGTTGAAGGCGAAGAAGGCGCGGTTCATCGGCTCCAGCGGGTCCCACACATCCGGCGCGGTGCTGACCGGGCCGGTGCCGGCGGCAGAGGCGGTGAAAAGCGGCTGCTGCATCGGCTGCAAGGCGGCAGCGGGAGCGGCGGTACTGGCGGTCTGGAAGCCGTAGCGCGCCATGTAGGGGTTTTCGTACCACTGGCCGGGCCGGCCGGCGGCGGGGCCGGCTACATAGGTGGTGGGCTGGATCGGCGGTGAGGCATAGGCGGGGGCGCTGGTCTGGGCATACCAGTTGCCTGGCAGGGCAGGCTGCGCCGCGGCCTGATACTGCGCGGCGGCGGCATAGGCGGCCGGGCCGAAGCTCGGCGCCCTGCTGGCGATATAGGCTGCCGCCGCCTGGCCGCGGCGCTGATCCAGCACCGCTTCGCGTGCCACCACGCCGGAAAGCTCGCGGCTCATGCGTGCCGCCAGTTGCCGCTCCTTGGTCGCCAGCACTTCGCCATTGCGCAGCGTGCCATAGGCGGCGCGGTCGCGCGCCTGCTCAGTGGCGCCGGCCTGGAGGATGGCATCGACCTCGGACGAGACCTGCGGCGGCACAGGCTGGGCCTGTAACGGGCCTGAGCCGAGGACTGCAAGGCACAGGAGAAGGGCCGGGAGAAGATGACGCATCGGCTCGCGGCCTCAGGTTTGGAGGGTTATTGCTTCACGGATTTCAGGAAGGCCTCGGCGCGGCGCTCGGCCTCGGCAAACAATGCGCCATCGACCTGGGGCCGCAAGGCTTCCAGCCGGTCGCCGGCAGGGCCGAAGCCGTTGCGCGCGGCGATGGTCAGCCAGGTGAGGCCAGCGGCATCGTCCTTGGCCACGCCTTCGCCGCGCAGATAGCGGTTGCCGATATGGTTCTGGGCGGCGGCGTAGTTCTGCTCGGCGGCCTTGCTGAACCAGGCGGCGGCGGCCACCAGATCGCGATGGGTGCCTTCGCCATCGCGATACATCTTGCCGAGATTATACTGCGCCTTGTCGAAGCCCATTTCCCCGGCGCGCAACATCAGGGCGAAGCCGGCAGGCTTGTTCTCCGGCCCGCCGAGGCCATCAAGATACATTTTAGCCAGGCTGTAGATACTGCGTACCGAACCGGCGGCCTGGGCGCGTTCGAGATATTGCCGCGCCTGCGCCATATCCTGCGGCACCTCGTCTCCGGCGATATAGAGCATGGCCAGGTTATGCAGCGCCTGCGGATGATTTTGTTCCGCCGCCTTGCGCCACAGCGAGAGGGCAGGGCGCAGGTCCAGCGGCACGCCGAGGCCATCCTGGTAGAGAGCGCCGAGATTGAACTGAGCGCGTGCATCGCCGGCTTCCGCCAGCGGCAGCCACAGCTTCACGGCGGTATCGAAGTCGCTGCGGTCGTAGGCGGCGAGGCCATCCTCATAGGGGCCGGCGAAGGCCGGCGCCGCGAACAGCATCAGGCCGGTGAGGAAAAGTATGGGCCGCGCGGCGTATTGTTTCGTCATGCTTCCCTCCCTGTGGCTCAGCGCGAGACGCTCACCGTCTCTCGGTCGGCCCGCGCGCGCAGCGTGCCGATCAGGCCGTTGACACCGCCGGTGTTGACCACCGATGCGAATTCATTGCGTTGCGTCACCGCCATGGAGACGTTCTCGATCGCCACGTCGATGATGCCGAGGCGCTGGCCGCTTTGGCGCACCCGCCAGTCGCAGCGCACCGGCTGGCCGTTTGCCGGGTCGATGCGGGTTGAGACCTCGGTGTCGGTGTCGCCGGCAGCACGGGCGCCGAGAATGGCGAAGCTGCGCGCCTGGAAGCCGGACAGCCGGCGGGCATAGGTGCGCAGCACAAAGTCATTGAAGGCCTGGTGATAGTCGGCGGCCTGTTCCGGGCTCAGCGAGGCATAGGGCCGGCCCAGCACGAAGCGGCCGATGAAGGCAAGGTCGAAGCCCTGGCGCAGCAATTCGCGGAGCTGGCTCTCGCGCTGCGCCAGCGGCTGCTGCTGGCCCAGGATCCCCAGCGTCTGCTGGCCCAGGCTGTCGATGAAACGGATCGCGGCATTGGTATCGGCGGAGGCGGCTGCCGGGCGGTTCAGGCCCAGGCCGGCAAGCGGTACCGCCAGACCGGCCAGCAGCAAATTCCGGCGGCTGATGAAGGCGGGACGAATCCGTAGGGGCGCGCTCATGGCGGCAGCATACAGACCGCGCCATTACCTTGAAAGAGCAGGTTCCTTGAAAGAGCGGCAGGCGAGGCTGCCCCCGCCTGTTTTTCGCGCTCTGCGGGTACTCACTTGGCCGTCTTGAGGAAGGCAATCAGATCAGCGACTTCCGACTCTTTCTTGATCCCGGGGAAAACCATCTTGTTGCCCGGGATATAGCCCTTCGGGTCGGCCAGATAGGCGGCGATCGAGGTTTCGTCCCAGATCACGCCCTTGGCCACCATCTGATCGGAATACTTGAAGCCGGCGCCGGTGCCGGACTTGCGGCCAAAAACCCCGGCCAGGCTGGGGCCGACGCCGTTCTTGCCGGCTTCGAGGGCGTGGCAGGTGCGGCACTTGGCGAAGGCCTTCTGGCCGGCGGCGGCATCCTGCGCCTGGGCGAAGCCGCTGGTGAGGCTGAGGGCGAGGCCACTGGTGAGGCTGAGGGCAAGGACGGCGGCAAGCGGGAGACGCATCATGGGGGGACTCCAGGCATAGGGGCTTGGCTAATTACCAGCTAACTCCTGGTAAATGCTTGCCATTGAGATAGCACGGCGCCTTGCCGGCGACAAAGCGGCGCATTGCCGCATTAGCGGTTTCGTGATCGGGAACCGGCCAGGGCGAAATTTTTTTCCCCCAGCCCCGATTCCCGGAGGTGGTGAACCGAGTCGCATTTACCGCCGTTTAAGAACGCCGTGGTTAGGTAGCGCGGTTTCATCAGGGGTAGTAGCGCATGAACATGATGACCAGCCTCGGTCGCCCCCGCTTGCAAGGCATGCTTGCGGCCGGTCTCGAGGTGTTGCGGATCCAGGAAGCCCTGGCGGCGCGGCGCGGCAATCTTGTGGCCGAGCTGCTGCGCGGGCAGGGCGAGTTCTACGAGCAGGAGCATTATCCTGACGGCGACGTGTTCGACCCCGAAAGCGGCGCGCAATACTACTATCATGCCCATCGCGGCGATGCCCGCGAGCATGGTCATTTCCATGTCTTCATGCGGCCGCATCACCTGCCCGAACGGTTCGAGCCGGCGCGGCGCGGCAAGCCCGGCATCGCGCTGCCCTGTGGCCCGACCGGCAACGCGGCGCTGGCCCACATCATCGCCATCGGCATGGACAATTACGGCCTGCCGGTGCGGCTGTTTACCGTCAATCGCTGGGTCACGGACGAAACCTGGTTCGCGGCCCGCGACGTGATCGCCATGCTCGACCGTTTCCAGGTCGGCCACAGTTATCCGTCAGCCGAGGTGAATGGCTGGCTGACCAACCTGCTGCGGCTGTTTCACCCCGAGATCGCCGAACTGATTCGCCGCCGCGATGCCGCCGTGGAAGCCCGCGCGCGGGCCAATCCGCGCGCCAACGCGCTGGAGGACCGCAGCCTGGAAATCACCGCGTCGCTGGACATCTCGGTGGAGCGCCGCCTGCGGCAACTGCGCCGTCAGCTCGGCTAGGCCTCACTTCATGTAGTTGACTTGGCGCCATTCCTTCGAGGCTTCGCGGAAGGCTGAATAGCTTTCCCAGATGCGCTTGAAGTTCGGGTTGGCGGCGGACTGCTCGGCCACCACCTTGCGCCAGGATCTCTCGAAGGCTTGCAGCACTTCCGGCGGCCAGGTGTGGATGATGGCACCCTTGGCGCGCAATTCGTTGATGGCATAAGGCTGCTGCGCCTCGCCCTCGGCGAGGCTGTCGGAGATGTTGTCGCCGCAGACGGTTTCGACCATCGCCTGCTGCGATTCCGAGAGCTTCTCCCAGGCCGCGCGGTGGAACACCATCAGGATGGCGGTGAAGGGCTGGTGCCAGCCGGGCAGATAGTAATGCGGCGCCACCTTGTAGAAGCCGAAACGGAGATCGTTGATCGGCGTGGAGAATTCGCTGCCGTCGATCTGCCCGGTGGCAAAGGCGTTATAAACTTCACCGCCGGCAATCGAATTGGTTTCGGCGCCAAGCTTGCGCAGCACTTCGCCGCCCAGGCCGGGGAAGCGAAGCTTCATGCCGCGCAGGTCGTTGGACGAGTTGATCTCCTTGCGGAACCAGCCGCCGCCTTCCGCCACCAGCACGCCGCAGACCATCGGTACCACGTCGTAGCGGCCGAACAATTCCGCCATCAATTCCTGGCCGCCGCCGTGATACAGCCAGCCGAGATATTCCGAGGCGCGTGGGCCGAAGGGCAGGCCGACGAAGAAGCCGAAGGCTGAGTCCTTCTCCAGCAGATAGGCCGCCGAAGTCCAGCCGGCATCGACTTCGCCCGAGGCCACGGCATCGAATACTTCCGCCGCTGGCACCAGGGCACCGGGCTCATGGAATTTCAGATCGAGCAGACCGCCCGAGAGGCGCGCCAGCTTGGTGGTGGTGGCGGCGCCGATGCTGCCCAATTGCGGCGCGGCCGATGTATAGGAGGAGGCGAGGCGCAGCGAGATTGGCTGCATGTCATCGCGCAGCACCGGGTTCTGCGGCAACACCACACGTTCGGGGATCGGTGTCGCGCGCTGCACGGCGAGATAGCCGAGGCCAATGCAAAGCCCGGCGAAGAACGCAATGATCGCGATGGCAAAACTGCGTGCCATGCCCTGAGATTGCCTCTTTGTTAAATCTCCGAAATTCCTGGTTGCGCACCATAAAGTGCCGATGCCGGCCCTGGCAACCGGTTCCGGTCAGGCAACCGGCTATAGGGTTAACGGCGGGGCGTCACGCCCCAGGGCCGGATCCAGGCCAGGCTCGCCAGCGTATCGCCTGCGGGACGGTATTCGCAGCCGACCCAGCCGGCATAGCCGAGCTGGTCGAGGCGGCCGAGCAGGAAGCCGTAATCCAGCTCGCCGTTGCCGGGCTCGCGGCGGTCGGGCGGGTTGGCGATCTGGATATGCTCGATCAGCGGCAATTGCCGCTCCAGGCGCTTGCTCACGTCACCATGCACTACCTGAACATGGTACATGTCGAATTGCAGCCGCAACTGCGGCAGGGCCATTTCGCTTAAAATGCGTTCGGCGACATCGTAATCGTGCAGGAAGTAGCCGGGGATGTCGCGGCGGTTGATCGGCTCCAGCAGCAGGGTCAGGCCGGCCCTTGCCGCCTGTTCCGCAGCCCAGGCGAGGTTGTCGAGGAAACAGGCTTCCAGCGCGCGGCGGTCGGCGCCTGGCGGCTCCACCCCGGCCATGACATGCAGGCGTTTGCAGCCGGCAGCAGTCGCCACCTCGAAAGCGCGGTGGATCGAGGTGCGGAAGGCCTGGCGTTGCTGCGGCAGGCAGGCCAGCCCACGTTCGCCGGCCTCAAAATTGCCCGCTGGGGTATTCATCAGTGCCAGCTCCAGGCCGTTGTCGCGCAAGGCGGCGGCGATGGCCGCTGGCGACTGGTCCGGCTGGAACATGAATTCGACGGCAGCAAAACCCTGCTCGCGTGCCGCCGCGAGGCGGTCGAGGAAGGCATATTCCTGAAACAGGAATGTCAGATTGGCGCTGAAGCGCGGCATGCATCGGTCCCGGCTACCCCTTACGCACAGCATGTCATGTTTGGTAACTTTCAGACAAGCGGCGTAGGCAACAGGGATTTTCGCGCGTGCAGCCCGGCGGCATGAGTCTGAGGCATGAAGACGGCATGGCGAGTTTGAGCCTCTCCGGCGCCTGGACGCTGGGCGAGGCGGCACGCCTCTCGCGTAGCCTCGATAGCCTCAATCTCGGCGCCGCGCGGCGGCTGCGCATTGATGCCGGCGGGCTGGAGCGGGTGGATACCGCCGGCGCCGTGCTGCTGCAGCGCCTGAATGGCCGCTTCGGTCCCGGTGTGGCGGTGGAGTGGCGGGCGGTGAAGCCCGAGCATCAGACATTGATCGACTATGTTACCGATTGCGACCCGGCTTCGGCGGCGCCGCCCGGCCCGGGCAACGGCCTGTTGCGTTTCATAGCCCATCTCGGCTGGCTGGTGCTGTTCGCGGCGCGCGAGGGCCGCCGCTTCATCGCCTTCATCGGCCGCGTCGTCGAGGCCTTCGCCCGCATTGCCATCAGCCCGCGCCGGCTGCGCTTCACCTCGGTGGTGTTCCATATGGAGCAGACCGGACTGAATGCGCTGCCCATCGTCGGCCTGATTTCCTTCCTGATCGGCGTGGTGATGGCCTACCAAGGCGCGGATCAGTTGCGGCAATTCGGCGCCGAGGTCTTTGTCGTCAACCTGGTCGGCATCTCGGTGCTGCGCGAGCTTGGCATCCTGCTCACCGCCATCGTGGTGGCCGGTCGCTCCGGCAGCGCCTTCACCGCGCAGATCGGCAGCATGAAGGTGAACGAGGAAGTGGATGCGATCCGCACACTCGGCCTTGATCCGGTGGAAGTGCTGGTGGTGCCGCGCGTGCTGGCGCTGATCATCACCCTGCCGCTGCTGGCTTTCTTCGCCGATATCATGGGCCTGCTGGGCGGTGCGCTGATGGCCTGGGTGACGCTGGATATCACGCCGTTCCTGTTCTTCCAGCGGCTGCATGAGGCGGTGTCGGTGAATTCCTTCCTGGTCGGCCTGGTAAAGGCGCCGGTGTTTGCCGCGCTGATCGCCATGGTCGGCTGTTACGAGGGCCTGCGGGTGAAGCGCGATGCGGAAAGCGTCGGCCGGCTCACCACGCGTTCGGTGGTGCAGTCGATCTTCCTGGTGATCGTGGCCGATGCGCTGTTCTCGATCTTCTTCTCGGCGCTGGGGATCTAGGCGATGGCCGGTGACGCTGGAAGGGATGTGGTGATCAAGGTGCGCGGCCTGGTGAACGCCTTCGATGGCTTCAAGGTGCATGACGGGCTCGATCTCGATGTCTATCGCGGCGAGGTGCTCGGCGTGGTCGGCGGCTCCGGCACCGGCAAGTCGGTGCTGCTGCGCACCATCATCGGGCTGAACCAGCCGCAGGCCGGGCAGATCGACCTGCTGGGCTCGGACATGATCAAAGGCGATGAGGACGCAAGGCGCCGCGCCCGTCAGCGTGTCGGCGTGCTGTTCCAGGATGGCGCGCTGTTCTCCTCGCTCACCGTGGCGCAGAATATCCAGGTGCCGCTGAAGGAATTCTACGATCTGCCGCCGGATCTGTTGAACGAGATCGCGGCGGCGAAGATCCGCATGGTCGGCCTGCCGGCCAATGCAGCGGGCAAGATCCCGTCCGAGCTTTCCGGCGGCATGCGCAAGCGCGCCGGCCTGGCCCGCGCCTTGGCGCTGGACCCCGAGATCGTGTTCCTGGATGAGCCGACCGCCGGCCTCGATCCCATTGGCGCCGCCGCTTTCGATACCCTGGTACGCGACCTGCAGCAGGCCCTCGGCCTCACCGTGTTCATGGTGACGCATGATCTGGATTCACTGCATGCGATCTGCGACCGCATTGCCGTGCTGGCCGAAAAGAAGGTGCTGGTCGCCGGGCCGCTGCGTGACCTGCTGCAACACCCGCATCCCTGGATCCGGGAATATTTTCACGGGCCGCGCGCCCGCGCCGCCCAGGCGACGGCAGATCATGCCGTAGCTGGGCCAGTCATGTCTGAGCCTGTACCTGAAGGAGGCGGTTCGTAATGGAAACCCGCGCCCACCATCTGCTGATCGGCAGTTTCCTGCTGCTGTTCCTGCTCGGCATCCTCGGCTTCGCGCTGTGGCTGGCCAAGGCACAGCTCGATCGCGAGATCGCGCGCTACAATATCTTCTTCACCGGCTCGGTGGCCGGCCTGGGGCAGGGCGGCGATGTGCGCTTCAACGGTATCAAGATCGGCAATGTCAGCCAGATCAGCATCGACCGCGAGGATACGGCCAAGGTGCGCGTTACCGTCAACGTCGCCGCCGACACGCCGATCCGTGGCGACAGTGTCGCCAGCCTGGAATTGCAGGGCATCACCGGCGTTTCCTTCGTGCAGATCAGTGCTGGCACCAAGGGGGCGGAATTGCTGCCGGCGCGCTATAGCGAGGATGTGTCGGAACTGCCGGTGATCCGTTCGCGCAATTCCTCCATCGCGGAATTGTTCGAGGCGGCGCCCGATCTGGTCAACCGCGCCGCGCGTATCATGTCGGACCAGAATATCGAGAATATCGGCGGCATCATCGGCGATATCCGCCAGCTTACCATCACGCTCGCCAGCCGCCAGGAAACCCTGACCCGCGCCATTGATGGCTTCGACCGCACCAGCGCCGACATCGCCATTGCCGCCCGCGCGGCGCGCGATGTCGCCGAACAGTTCGGCGGCATCGTGAAGGAGGCGAACAGCACCCTGGTGGCGGCGCGCAACACGCTGGAGGCGACCACGAAGCTGATCGAGGGCGATGCCACCGCCACGGTGAAGGATGCGCAGGTTGCAGTGCAGGATATCCGCGGCGCCATGCAGCAGCTTGATGCCGTGCTGTCCACCGTGAACGAAATGGTGGCGGAGAACCGCGCCCCGATCAACGCCATCACCACCGATGGCTTCGGCGAATTCCGCCGCTTCATTGCCGAGGCGCGCATCCTGGTGGGCAGCCTGGCGCGGGTGGCGCAACGGCTGGAAGACGATCCGAGCGCGGTGCTGTTTGGCAACCGCGATGCTGAATACCGTAGCGAGGGAGGCCGGCGATGACGGCGAGTTTCAACCGGCGTGGCCTGCTGCGCGGCCTTGGCGCCAGCGGCCTGATGGGTATTGGCCTCACTGCCTGCGGCGGCATCATCCCGCAGGCGCCGCCTTCGAACCTCTACACACTGTCGCCGAAAAACACTTTCGCCGCTGATCTGCCGCGCGCGACCTGGCAGCTTGTGGTGGAGGAGCCTTATGCGGCGGGCGGCCTGGATACCCACCGCATCGCGATCATGACCAATCCCTATGAGGTGAAGTATTACGCCGAGGCGCGCTGGGCCGAGCGGGTGCCGCGCATGATACAGACCCTGCTGGTGGAGAGCTTCGAGAATACCGGCAAGATCCTCTCGGTCGGGCGCCAGTCGGTGGGGCTGCGCTCGGACTTCAATCTCAAAAGCGAATTGCGCGAATTCCAGGCCGAGTTGAGCGGCGGCGATCCGGTGCCGACCGTCCGCGTCGCGCTGGCCTCGAAGCTGATCCAGCAGCCGCGCCAGGAAATCGTTGCCGCCACCAGTTTCGAGCGCCGCGTGAAGGCTGCGGGCACCGATGTGCTGTCGGTGGTGCAGGCTTTCGATGAGGCGCTGGGCCGCGTGTTGCGCGATACGGTGCAATGGACCCTGCGCAGTGGCAATCCGGCGTAAGAGGTCTGGACGAAGCGAAAAGAAGCATAACCCTGTATGGATGTGTTTGTTGTTTAAATAATATACATATTGGTGTATATTCTCCTCAATTTCAGGCCATGCTTGGCCTGGATTGGGGGAAAATGAGTCAATCTCGCCGCTTGGGTGTCTGTGCCGCGATTCTGCTCGGCCTGATGCTGGTTGTGCCTCCGCTGCCTGCCCAGAGCCAGTCCCCGCCCGCAGCCCCAGCCGTCACCACGCCGGCAACCACGACAGTGCCGGCGGCTACGACAACGCCGGCATCAACGACGACACCGGCCAAGCCGCTGCGCGCGTTCTGCAACGAAAGCCAGACCGGCACCCGGTTGACCGATGGTTCCGTCACCATGGCGGTGAAGAAAAACTGGCAGCCAGTGGATGGCAGCTTCACCTTCACCATCGCGCCGGCCGCGCCGTTGCCCGCCGATACCCGCCTGATCGCCTGCCTGACCTGGAAGCGCGATGGCGCCCAGGCAGTGGAGGCGCCGGTGGATATCAGCAAGGCGGCAGCCAATGGGGCGATCACCGTAGCGGTGACAGTGCCGCGCGACTTCAGTATTCCGTCGGGCTGGCTGCAGGGCGATACCGATTTGTTCGTGGTGCCGCTGGCCGATCTGCGCATCATCGGTGTGTCCCAGGGCAATATCGTGGTCGATGTCTCGCATGTTGTCGGCATCACGCATCAGCTCATCACCTTCCTCCTGTCTCTCGCGATCATTCTGCTGCTTGTCGGCTGGATGACCAAGAAGCGTCCAACCACGGACGGCGCCAAAGACGAAAAGGGGCCGAACTGGATCTACCGCTTGATCGGTACCAGATCGGGCAAGGCCAGCCTGTCGCAGTTCCAGGTCATGCTCTGGACCATCGTGGTGGCCTTCTCTTCGGTCTATGTCATGCTGATTTCCGGTGCGCTGGTTGATATTTCCAGCAGCACGCTGGTCTTGCTCGGCATTGCTGGTGGCGCCACGCTGTTGGCGAAGGTCAGCCCGACGCCAAGCGATGCTGCTGCACCCGATCCGAATGCGCCGCGCTCGCTGTTCATTGATCTGGTCGGCGGCGGGGCGGAAGGCGAGGTAATCGACGTCACGCGGTTGCAGATGCTGATCTTCACCGTCATCTCGGCCGGCTTCGTGCTCGCCAATGTGTTGACGACCTATGAGATTCCGTCGATTCCGGAGGGCTACCTGATCCTGATGGGCTTGAGCAACACGGTCTATATCGGCTCGAAGAACCTGCCGGCTAAACCGGCGGCGGCGAATCCGGCACCGAATCCTCAGCCCAATCCAGCAGCCAATCCGGCGCCGAACCAGTGACCAAACCGGTGACCGGACCTAGCCGCCCTTTTTCAGTTCGACGATCGGCTTGCTCATCACCGCTTCCTGGTCCCAGGGGAACAGGATCCAGGTGTCCTGGCTCACTTCGGTGATGTAGGTATCCACCATCGGGCGGCCATTCGGCTTGGCGTAAATGGTGGCGAAATGCGCCTTCGGCAGCAATTGCCGCACCGCCTTGGCGGTGATGCCGGTATCCACCAGGTCGTCGACGATCAGCCAGCCTTCGCCCTGGGAAGGCAGCGCCGCATCGGCCTGCTTCAGGATATTCACCTTGGTGCCGCGCTCGAGTTCGTTATAGGTCGAGCAGGAAATCGTCTCGATCACGCGCACATTCAGTTCGCGCGCCACGATGGCTGCCGGCACCAGGCCGCCACGGGTGATCGCCACCACGCCCTGATAGGGGCTGCGCTCCAGCAGGCGCCAGGCCAGTGCCTTGCAATGGCGGTGCAGTTCCTCCCAAGAGACGGGGAAGAACTTGTTATAGCCGTGGCCCTCGGTCATGGCATGTCCTCTTGTGCAGTCGCTGTCCGGTAGGCCTCGATGGGCTGCCGGATCCAGTCCGGAATCGTTACCGAGCGCACCGCCTGATCGTCGATGATGCAGGAGACCAGTTCGCCGGTGAAGCAGCTTTCGCCAGCGGCATTGCGGCCGACGATATGGAAAGTGATGGTGGAGCGGGTGAGGCGCGGGATGCGCAGCTCGACCGTGAAGGGATCGGCGGCGCGCAGCGGCTTCTGGAAATCCAGCTTCGAACTGACCGTGGGCGAGCCGAGATTGTGCCGCTTGTGCAGGTGGTACCAGCTGCAGCCGATCTGCTCGCGCCAGAAGCTTTCCACCGTCTCGATCACATAGTCGAGGAATTGCGTGGTGTAGACGATGCCGGCCGGGTCGGCCTCGCCCCATTGCACCACGCGTTCGATGGCAAACAGGCGGTCTGGCGAATAGGGTGGCGGCACGGGTTTCATGGCGGCGGACTATACACAGGGCCGGGGCGTAAAAAAAGATGGGGCTCCAACCATTTCGGCGGAGCCCCGGTGCCAGGTTGGGGAGGAAAGGGGGCCGGGCCTCAGGCCCGGACATACTCGAAATCGACTGGCATGTTGTTGATGCCGCGGGCCGGCGGGGCGATCCAGTTGGCGTATTTGCCGATCTCGGTCACCGCATGCATCAGACTGATGACATAGAGGCGGTCTTCCTCGGTCGGCAGCCAGCGGTGATGACGGGCATCCCATTCCGCCTGGCTGATGATATGGCCCTGGGGATCGACGCGCAGTTCGGCGAACTGGCCGATCTGGCGATGGAAGGCGCGGTGCGGCAGCTTCAGTTCGAAGTCGATGCCGGCGCGCTTGATCACCTGGTTCCAGCGCATCACGCCGCGCGCGCAATCGGCCACGTAGTCGTCGCGCAGCCGCTCATTCAGGGCGGTGAGGGCGGATTCTTCCTTCTCGCGGAAACCGTCGCCATGAACTTCAAGCACCTTGTAGGCCGCGTCGGTCAGCTTGTGGTCGTCGGCAATGCGGGTCTCATCGAAGCGGCCCTTGATGCCCATGGTGTAGTAGTTGGCGGCGTTGGTGGAGATTTCCGAGCCGAACAGGTCGAGCGATACCGAGAAATGGAAGTTGAGGTATTTCTGGATCGTCGGCAGGTCGATCACGCCATGCTTGCGTACGTCATCGGTCTTGAAGTCGCGCATCACTTCGCAGGTCCGCTGCAGCACGCGGCTGATGCCGGTCTCGCCCACGAACATATGGTGCGCTTCCTCGGTCAGCATGAAGCGACAGGTGCGCGACAGCGGGTCGAAGCCGCTTTCCGCCAGCGAGGCGAGCTGGAACTTGCCATCGCGGTCGGTGAAGAAGGTGAACATGAAGAAGCTCAGCCAGTCCGGTGTCGCCTCGTTGAAAGCGCCGAGGATACGCGGCTTGTCGGCATCGCCGGAGCGGCGCTGCAACAGGGCTTCGGCTTCCTCGCGGCCATCGCGGCCGAAATAGGCATCCAGCAGGTAGACCATGGCCCAGAGATGGCGGCCTTCCTCGACATTGATCTGGAACAGGTTGCGCAGGTCGTAGAGCGACGGGCAGGTCTGGCCCAGCAGGCGTTGCTGTTCGACGGAAGCCGGCTCGGTATCGCCCTGGGTCACGATCAGGCGGCGCAGCACGCCGCGATATTCGCCGGGCACTTCCTGCCAGGCATCGTCGCCCTTGTGGTCGCCGAAATTCACCTTGCGGCCGGCTTCAGGCTCGGCGAGGAAAATGCCCCAGCGGTAATCCGGCATCTTCACATAGCCAAAATTCGCCCAGCCCTGGGCATCGACGCTGATGGCGGTGCGCAGGTAAGCCTCGCGCGCCTGGAAGCCCGCCGGGCCCATATCCTGCCACCAGTCGAGGAATTTCGGCTGCCAATCCTCCAGCGCGCGCTGCAGGCGGCGGTTGTCGGAGAGGTTGACGTTGTTCGGGATGCGCGAAGCGTAGTCGATCGCCATGGTCAGACCCTCCTGCGGTCGTAATTGGCACGCTGGCCGGTGCCATAGAGCTTGAGCGCGCCTTGCTCGCCCACCGCGTTCGGGCGCTGGAAGATCCAGTTCTGCCAGGCGGTGAGGCGCGCAAAAATCTTGCTTTCCATCGTCTCCGGGCCGCCGAAGCGCAGAGACGCTTCCATGCCGGTGAGGGCATCGGGCGAGAAGGCGGCGCGTTCCTCGATGGCGATGCGCACTTCATCTTCCCAGTCGATGTCGTCGGGCGTGAAGGTCACCAGCCCGGCTTCGTCGGCGGCTTCCGCATCCAGGTCTTCGCCGATCTGGTCGCGCAACGCATCGACACGGGCAAGGTCATCCAGGCTGCGGCTTTGCAGGCGCGACAGGCCGTTCACCATCGGATAGGCGCCGAAATTCAGCGGCGTCAGGCGGATCGTCGCGGGCGGGCGGTTGTCGCCCTCGAACTGGCCGTCCAGCATGTAGGAGCGGTCAGCGGCCAGCGCCAGTTCCAGCAGCGTGCCGGTGAAGCAGGAGCCGGGCTCAATCAGTGCAAACAGGCTGCGCGACGACACGTCGATGCGCTTGAACACGCGCTTGAGGAACAGGCGGATTTCACGCACGCGCCAGTCGCTCTTATGCTGTTCCAGCAGCGCGTCATAGGCCGCCACCGCATCGGCATCGCCTGTGCTGCGGATCACCCACATGCCGATGCTTTCCTCGTTGGTGCGCAGATGCAGCACCAGATCATCCAGCTCGCGCGCCAGCGCCAGCGGCCAGAAGCCGGCATCAATGCCATTAAGCGAAGCCGGCGCAGCGGTCTTCGGGCCATGCACGGTGATTTCGGCGATGCCCTTGGCGCGGTCGATCTTGGCATCGACATGGGAATAGGCCAGCGAGGCGCCATTCACCTGGCGGGCCAGTTCCGGCAGCGCGATGCCCTTGGCATTGGCGGGGCGGTCGGATTTTTCGGCCAGCTTCAGGGCGCGCTCACGCACGGCTTCGTTCAGCCGGGTGCGCGGCACCACTTCATCCACCAGGCGCCACTCCACGGCGCGCTTGCCCTTGATGCCTTCTTCCAGGGTGCAGAAGAAATCGGCGCGGTCGCGGCGCACCTGGCGCTTGTCCACCAGGCGGGTGAGGCCGCCGGTGCCGGGCAGCACCGCCAGCAGCGGCACCTCGGGCAGCGACACCGCCGTATTACCGTCATCGGCCATCAGGATATGGTCGGCGGCCAGCGCCAGTTCATAGCCGCCGCCGGCGCAGGGGCCGTTCACGGCGGCGATATAGGTCTGGCGCGATTCAGCGGTGGCTTCCTCGATGCCGTTGCGGGTCTCGTTGGTGAACTTGCAGAAATTCACCTTCCAGCCATGGGTGGACTGGCTGAGCATGCGGATATTGGCGCCAGCGCAGAATACGCGTTCCTTGGCCGACGTGAGCACCACGCTGCGCACTTCCGGATGCTCGAAGCGCAGGCGCTGCACGGCATCATGCAGTTCGATATCGACGCCGAGATCGTAGGAATTCAGTTTCAGTTCATAGCCGGGGCGCAGGCCGCCATCTTCCCGCACATCCAGCGCCAGCGTGGCGACGGGACCGTCGATGCTCAGCTTCCAATGCTTGTAGCGGCTCGGATCAGTGCGGAAATCCACCGGCGGCAGCGCGGCGGCATCGGTTTTTGGCTCGGCCATGGCGTTTCACCCCTAGAACGTGACCGGCATTATAATGCATTTTTTGATCGGCTCAAGAATTATTTTGCAGGGGAGAGCCAGCCGGGATGGGCCTGCAGGGCGGCCAGCAATTCGGCGCTGGCGGCTTCCACCGGTTTGCCAGCGGTATCGAAGGCCATGTCGGCCTTGGCATAGAGGGTTTCGCGCTGGGCCAGGATGCGCTTTAGGTCGCCCATGGCTTCCGACATGCCGGCCATCGGGCGCATGTCGCCCTGGGCCACCACCCGGCCCATATGCTCCTCCGGCCGCGCTTTCAGCCAGATGGTGAAGCAATTGGCCAGCAGATGCGCGAAGGTGCCGGGTTCGGAGGGCAGCGAGCCGCCGCTGGCGATCACCGCCGGCGCGCGTTCGGCGGTAACGCGCTCCAGCGCCCGGCGCTCGAAGCGGCGATAGGCGCCCTGACCATAGAGGTCGAAAATCTCGTTCAAGCTCAGCCCGGCTTCGGCCTCGATTTCCTTAGCCATTTCGACGAAATGCAGGCCCAGACCGGCGGCCAGTCGCTGGCCCAACGTGGTCTTGCCCGCACCGCGCAGGCCGATCAGGGCGATATGGCGCTTCACGGCGGGGGCGACACCAAAGCGTTCGCGGATAATGGCCTGCAGGTCCTGCTGTTGTGCCGGGGTCAGTTCTTCGATCTGCTGCAGCAGCAGCGCCTGATCGACGCCATATTTCGGCCGGTCAGCCAGGAAATCGCCAATCGGCAGGTCCATCGCCTGGGCGATCTGGCGCAGCAGCAGGATGGAGATATTGCCGGCACCGGTTTCGAGTTGGGCGAGGTAGCGTTCCGACACGCCGGAATCGCGGGCTAGGATCTTGCGACTCATGCCGCGCCGGGCACGGGCATTGCGCACGCGCTCGCCCACCGCCGCGAGGAAAGCCTGGTCTTCGTTATCCGCCGTATCGCCGACGGGAGATTGTTCCGGTGCCTTGACCATAACATGCATTATAGTGCTTTTTGGGCTGGAACGCTAGAAATCAATGCGCTATATTTCGGCCTCTTGTGAAAATCAGTGGCGTTAAGAGGGGTGATCATGCAGGTGAGTATTCTGGTCGGCACCATGACCGGCACGGCGGAGATCGTCGCCGGCGACGTGAAGAAGGCGCTGGAGGCCGAGGGCCATGGCGTCGACGTGCTGCTGATGGATAATCTGAAGGCCGATGTGTTTGCCCGTCCGGGCACTTTCCTGATCTGCACATCCACCTACGGCCAGGGCGATGTGCCCGACAATGCCCGCGACTTCTATGCCGATCTGGAAAAGGCCCGCCCGGACCTCGCCGGCAAGCTGGTTGGCGTCATCGGTCTCGGCGACACCACCTATGGCGACACGTTCAACAATGGCGGCGCCCAGTTCGAACAGATCCTGCGCGATCTCGGCGCCACCCTGGTGGGCGAGCGCATGCAGCACAATGCGTCTGGCACCACGCTGCCGGAAGAGGATGGCGTCGCCTGGGCATTGGAATGGGTGAAGGTGGTGGAGCCGCTGCAACAGGCCGCTGCCTAACACCATAAAAACAAGAAAACGGTTTCTGGGAGGAAACCATGCCGCGCTTTCTAGACCTGCCGCGGCGGTATAACGCCGCCACTCATTTCATCGACCGGCATGTCGCCGAGGGGCGCGGCGCCAAGGTCGCGTTTATCGACGACCGCGGCAGCCATACCTATGCCGATCTGGCGGCGCGGGTGAACCGCGCCGGCAATCTGCTCAAGGCCCAGGGCGTGCAGCGCGAGCAGCGCGTGCTGATGGCGATGCTGGACAGCATCGACTTCCCGGCGCTTTTTTTCGGCGCCCTGAAGATCGGTGCCGTGCCGGTGCCGGTGAACACGCTGCTGCCGACTGCGGATTACGATTTCCTGCTGCGCGATAGCCGCGCCGTGGTGCTGGCGGTCTCCGATGCACTGCTGGAGAAATTCCGCCCTATCGTCAACGACCAGCCCTATCTGAAGCAGGTGCTGGTCTCGGGCCGTGTGGCGCCCACCATCAAGCCGCTGGAAAGCCTGCTCGCGGAACAATCCGATCAGCTTGAAGCGGCTGATACCACGCCGGACGATATCGGCTTCTGGCTCTATTCCTCCGGCTCCACCGGCAAGCCCAAGGGCGCGATGCATCTGCATGGCGACCTGGTGCATACCGCCGTGCTCTATGCCGACGAAGTGCTGGGCATCCGCGAGTCTGATGTGGTGTTCTCGGCGGCGAAGCTGTTTTTCGCCTATGGCATGGGCAATGCCATGACCTTCCCGCTGCATGTCGGCGCTACCGCCGTGCTGATGGCCGAACGCCCGACACCGCAAAGCGTGATGGCACGCCTGAAGCAGCACCAGCCGACCATCTTCTACGGCGTACCGACGCTCTATGCCGCGATCCTGGCCGACCAGTCGATCACGCGCGAAAGCGGTTCGGCGAAATTACGGCAATGCGTTTCGGCGGGCGAAGCGCTGCCCGAGGATATTGCCAAGCGCTGGGACCAGCGGTTCGGTGTCTCGATCCTCGATGGCATCGGTTCCACCGAGATGCTGCATATCTTCGTTTCCAATCGGCCCGACGACATCCGCCATGGCACCACCGGCAAGGCGGTGCCGGGCTATGACCTGCGCATCGTCGATGAGCAGGGCCGCGATGTGGCTGATGGCGAGATCGGCGAATTGCTGGTCGCCGGCCCGTCCTGCTGCGTCGCCTACTGGAACAACCGCGCCAAGAGCCTCGCCACCTTCCATGGCCCCTGGACCCGCACCGGCGACAAATACACCCGCGACAAGGATGGCTATTACGCCTATGCCGGCCGCTCCGACGACATGCTGAAGGTCAGCGGCATCTGGGTTTCACCCTTCGAGGTTGAGTCCGCGCTGATGGCCCATGGCAAGGTGCTGGAAGCCGCCGTGGTGGCGAATGAAGACACTGACAAGCTGATCAAGCCCAAGGCCTATGTGGTGACGCGCGACGGCATCGGCGGCGATGCGGCATTGGCCGCCGAGTTGCAGCAATTCGTGAAAGAGCGTCTGGCGCCGCATAAATATCCGCGCTGGATCGAGTTCGTCGCCGAACTGCCCAAGACCGCCACCGGCAAGATCCAGCGTTTCAAGTTGAGGCAATGACCCAGTACGCAGAGATTCCGGGCGGCCGCATCGAGTATCGCTGGATCGGCCCGCGCCAGGGCGATTTGCCGGTGCTGGTGTTCCTGCATGAAGGCCTTGGCTGCGTTGCCATGTGGCGCGATTTTCCCGATACGGTTGCCGCCGTCACCGGCTTGCCCACCTTGGTCTACAGCCGCATCGGCTATGGCGCGTCCAGTGCCTGCGCGTTGCCGCGCCCGATCACCTACATGCATGACGATGCGCTGATCCATTTGCCGCATCTTCTCACCGCGCTGGGCGTTGAACGCTATATCCTGGTCGGCCATTCCGATGGCGCCTCGATTGCGCTGATTCATGCCGGCTCTGACCCACCCTCCGGCCTGCTTGGGCTCGCCGTGATGGCGCCACACAGCTATGGCGAGGCGGTGTCCTTCGGCTCGATCCAGGCGGCGCATCAGGCTTATGAGCAGGGCGACCTGCGGGCACGGCTGGCGAAGTATCACGGCGACAATGTCGATTGCGCTTTTCGTGGCTGGTGCGATTCCTGGCTCAACCCGGATTTCGCCCGTTGGAATATCGAGGCCGAAGTAGCGCGGATCACGCTGCCGCTGCTGGCCATCCAGGGTGAGGCCGACGAATACGGCACGTTGCGTCAGATCGACACCATCAAGGCGCTGGCCAAGGGCAGGGTGGAGACGCTGGTGCTGCCCGCCTGCGGCCACTCGCCGCACAAGGATCAGCCCGATGCGGTACGCGCGGCGCTGGCGGGGTTTGTTGGTAGCCTTTGCTGAGATGCGCGGATCACTGTAAGCGCGCGAGAGCCAAAGGGCGCTCGTGGGCGCACAGGCCTGAACGGCCTTGGCGGGCATGACGCATTTACTAAAGTAGTCGTCATGCCCGGGCTTGACCCGGGCATCTCATTTTCAGCTATTTGCAAGCATTGTTCGACTGGAACGAGATGCGCGGATCAAGTCCGCGCATGACGAGAATGGGGGGAGATATCAGGCCATCAGATTTAAACTGGACACCAGTACACTTGATCCGCGCATCTCATTCCGTTACGGCGGCGCTTCGTCGAGGAATGCCACGACCGGGCAATTGACGGTGATGCCAGTCGGCTCCACCGCCTTGCCATCGGGCCCGCTCAAGCCTTTGCCATAGAGGCGATAGATCGCCGCCTGGTCGGTCTGGCGCGAATTCCGCCGGGCTGCCACGGCTTCATCGCTCCACAGCAGCAATGTCACGCTCCACAGCGGCGAATAACCGCTGGCCGTCTTGCCGGTGGGAAAAGCGGTCAGCACATTGTCCGGCGACCCAAGGCCGGCGGCGGTCTCGGGCAGGGCTTCGGCAGCAATGCGGCCTTTCAGCAAGAGTGTCTGCATGCCTTGCTCGCGGCCATTGAGGAAAGCCAGCAGGCCGATATCGCCATCGCCACGCCCAAGCTGCGGCACATAGGTGGCGCGCTCCAGAGCCGCAACCGCCGGGTCGGAGGCTTCGCTGCTGAAATACAGCACGCGCCGGCCTTCGGCGAAGCCGAGGCTGAGCTGCAGCGTGACGCGGCGTTGTGCGGTGTCGATGGCCAGCACGCGGTCCAGCGTCGTGCCGTGGCCTTCGATAGTGAAGGGGCCGTCGCCGACCGCAACGATCGGCGCATTCAGCACCGGACCATCGGGGCTGAGGCGGATGAAGGGCGAATAGCCGGCCGGTGCCGTGGCGCCTGGCAGGGCAGAGGCGAGAGGAAAGCCCTGCGGTCCCGGCTGCACACGGCGGTTGGCTGAAAAATCCGGCGCCGCATTGAACTCGATCACGCCGTTCCGCTCACGCACTTCCTGCACATGGCCGGCGCGGGCCAGCAGTGGCGCATGCACCACGCCGCGCAGCTTGGCATCGGCTGCATCGGATGAGTCGGTGATGACATGCCAGACCGTGCGTCCCTCCGCCGTGCCGCGATAAAGCGGCAGCACGGCACTCATGCTGGTGGTGTCCACGGAGATGGTGGAGGCAAGCACGATCTTGTCGCGCGGCAGCAGGCGCGGAGCGGCAGACAACGCAGCTTGCCTGTCCGTCGAGACACAGCCCGCGAGCAGCAAAACGATGAGGCAAAGGGACAGGCTGCGGCGCAGGATGAACATTGAGGACATCGTGGTGATTGCCCGTGAAACTGTCAAAGCACGGTTATTTGCGGAAAACAAACGTTTTCGTGATATAACAAAAATGCGACTTAGTCGCACTTGCGGGGTGGCAGAGGGCAGGGTATTTATACGTAGATTATTCTTATTCGCAAAAGGAACTAGGGAGTGTCCTCAATGATCAAGCATCCGACGCGTCGCGCCGCTGCTGCTTTCGGGCTTTCCGCCGCCGCTCTTGCCGCCATGCTGGTGCTGCCGGGCCAGGCGCTGGCGCAGGGCGAGGTCAATCTCTACTCGTCGCGCCACTACGATACCGACGAGGCGCTCTACACCGAATTCACCAAGCTGACCGGCATCAAGGTGAACCGCCTGGAAGCGCGCGAGGATGAACTGATCCAGCGCCTCAAGGCCGAGGGCGACAAGAGCCCGGCTGATGTGGTGATCACCGTCGATGCCGGCCGCCTCTACCGCGCCCAGGAGATGGGCCTGTTGCAGTCGATCAAGTCGGCCGAGCTTGAGAAGCTGATCCCGGATCATCTGCGCGAGCCGTCGGGCCAGTGGTTCGGCTTCTCCAAGCGCGCCCGCGTCATCGTGGTGAACAAGGCCCGCGTGGCGCCGGGTTCGATCAGCCGCTACGAGGATCTCGCCGATCCGAAGTGGAAGGGCAAGGTAGTGATCCGCTCCTCCACCAACGTCTATAACCAGTCGCTGGTTGGCGCCATGATCGCTTCCCAGGGCGAGGAAAAGACCGAAGCCTGGGCGCGCGGCGTGGTTGCCAATATGGCGCGTCCGCCGAAGGGTGGCGATACCGACCAGCTCAAGGCGGTGGCCGCCGGTGAAGGCGATATCGCTGTGTCGAACACCTACTATCTCGCCCGCCTGATGGCTTCGACCAAGCCTGAGGATGTGGAAGTGGTGTCGAAGCTGGCGGTGATCTTCCCGAACCAGCAGGATCGCGGCACCCATGTGAATATCAGCGGCGCCGGCGTGGCGCGCTATTCGCCGAACCAGGCCAACGCGATCAAGTTCCTCGAATACCTGGCCTCCAAGCAGGCGCAGAGCTACTTCGCCATGGGCAATTATGAATTCCCGGTGGTAGGTGGCGTGAAGCTGCACCCGGTGATCCAGCGTTGGGCCGAGTTCAAGGAAGACAACGTGAATGCTGCCGTGTTCGGCAAGAACAACGAAGCGGCGCTGAAGCTGATGGATCGTGCCGGCTGGAAGTAAACCTCCAGCAATAGATGAGACAAACAGGGCGGGGGCTCAGGCTCCCGCCCTTTTTCTTTGCCTGAAATTCTCCACCTGAAATTTTCTGGCGAAAGCCGTCTGGCTGCTGCTCGCCGCCCGCAAGCCGATGCTGGCCGATAGGGCGCACGTCTTTTTTCCCCTTGCGTTACAGGCGCGGGGCTGCTTATCCTATTCCAAGATTCGTACCACTGTATCAACATTTGGAACAATACGCAAGCGGATAAGGCTGACCCCAGTGGATAAAACCGTCGTCAAAGCCCTGACCCTGCTCGAGGAGTTATCCATCTCCGAACAGCCTCGCGGCGTTACCGAGCTGGCAGTTTCGCTGAACCTGACCAAGGCCAATGTGCATCGCCTGCTGCGCACGCTGATGGATCAGGGCTATGTGGTGCAGGAAGGCGAGCGCGGCGGCTATGTGCTGTCGATGAAGCTGTGGGAGCTCGGCTCGCGCAGCCTGCGGCGCCTGAGCCTGACCGAAGTCGCCCGCCCTGTGGTGCGTCAGCTCTGCATCGATGCCAACGAGTCGGTGCAGCTTGCGGTGCCGGAAGGGCTGATGATGGTGTATGTCGACAAGGCCGACAGCCCGCATCCGCTGCGCGCCATCACCCAGATCGGCAGCCGCGTGCCGATGCATTGCGTTTCCTGCGGCAAGGCCATGCTGGCCTTTTCCGAGCCGCTGTCGGCGCAGTTGCAGTATCCGCTGCAGCGCCACAGCTCGGCCACCATCATCACCAAGGCGGCGATGGCCCGCGAACTCGCTGATATCCGCGACAAGGGCTTTGCCGTCAATCGCGGCGAATGGCGCGAGGGCATCTGGGGTATCGCGGCGCCGATCCGGGATGCCAGCGGCGCCGTGATGGCCTCGATTGATGTGTGGGGGCCGCGCGAGCGTTTCGATGGCGCGGCCACGGCCGTGCTCGGCGCGCATGTGAAGCGCGCCGCGGAAGAGATTTCCAACAAGTTGGGTTACAGCGCCGGTGAAGGCCGGCGCGATATGGCAGGAGCTGCGTGAATCATGGGTAAGTCAGTCGATATTCTGCTGGTCGGGGGCAAGGTTTTCACCGATGGAGGCCTGGTCGAGGCCTCGCTCGGCATTTCGGAAGGCAAGGTCGCCTTCGTTTCGGCGCGTGACTGGACGCCGCCGGCCGAGCGCGTGATCGACATTACCGGCCAGATCGCGCTGCCGGGCTTCATCGATACCCATGTGCATTTCCGCGACCCGGGCCTGACCTACAAGGAAGACTTCCTCACCGGCACCCAGGCGGCGGCCCATGGTGGCGTCACTTGCGTTGTCGACATGCCGAACAACAAGCCGGCCTTGCTCACCGCCGAGCGTTTTCGCAACAAGCGCGATTCCGTGGCGCAGAAGGCGCTGGTGGATTTCGCGCTCTATGCCGGTGCCACCAATCCGGACGAGATACCGGGCATGGTGAAAGAGGGCGCCATCGGTGTGAAGATTTTCATGGTCTCGGATCCGAAGTCGAAATATCCGCATGACCCGGAATTGTTCACCGGCGACCATGGCGAGCTTTACGACGTGCTGAAGCTGGCGCGCGATCTGGGCATCTATTGCGCCGTACATCCGCAGAACCAGCAGCTTTTCACCCATGAATCTAAGAAGCGCTGGGCGGCGGGCACCACCGGGCCGCGCGACTTTCTGGAAGCCTATTTCGGCGAGAATTTCGTCGGCGATCACACCGCCATCGGCACGCTGATCGAGATGAGCCGTGCCTCCCAGGCGCGCACCCATATCCTGCATGTGCGCACCGAGCGCAGCATCAAGATGATCCGCGAGGCGGCCGCCGAGGGCGTGCCTGTCTCGCTGGAAATCAATCCGAAATACATGCTGCTGGGTGAGGAGGATATGGCGCGCCTCGGCCCCGCCAGTACGCCCTACGGCCTGCCGCTGACCCAACGCACCACGCTGCTACGTTGTGTGCGTGAAGGCCTGGTGGATGTTCTGGCCACCGACCACGCGCCACATACCCGCGCCGAACTGGAGCCGGGCTGGAAGGATGCCTGGAGCATTCCGTTCGGCAATCCGCAGCTCGATCATGTCACATCCGTGCTGCTCAGCATGGTGAACCAGAATGTGCTGACGCTTGAAGCCCTGGTGCAGGTGCTGGCGACGGGGCCGGCGAAGCTGATTGGCCTTTATCCGCGCAAGGGCACGCTGCGGGTCGGCGCCGATGCCGATATTGCCGTTGTCGACATGGCGCGTACGGGCCGCCTCACCGACGAGGAATGCTACACCAAGGTCAAATGGTCGCCTTATACCGGCCGCGACGTTTCCGCCCGCGTTGCCATGACCATCGCCGGCGGCCGTGTCGTGATGGAGAACGGTAAGGTCACCGGAGAGCCCGGCAAGGGCCGCTTCATTGCCAGTTCCACCCAAGTTTAATGAATAGCAGACAGGAGAGGTCCATGATCATCAACCGCCGTTCTTTCCTTGCCGCCAGCGCGCTTGGCGCGTTCTCCAGCGCCGTGCCGTCGCTTACTCCGAAAGCCTGGGCGCAGGCCAAGCAGGTGCGTGTCGCCAATGGCACCACGCTGGATATCCTGTCGCTGCCCGATGTGCGCACCTTCGAGGTCTTCCTGCCCAAGGAAGGCGCCTACCAGACCAGCGTCACCTATGTGCCTGGCGCGGTGCGCGCCATCCAGGCGGTTCTGGTTGGCGAGGCCGAGGTCGGCATTTCCACGCTTGGTTCCGGCCTGGCCGCTGTGCTGCAGAACCAGGATATCCGCGTCTTCTGTCTGGCCTCCGGCGCGCGGCCCTATCTGGTGCCGGTGGCGGCCAAGGGTATCACCAGCCTGAAGCAGCTCGAGGGCCAGGAAGTCGGCGTCATCTCGCTGGTCGATTCCACCTATTACCTGCTGGTGATGATGATGCGCTCCCAGGGCGCCGATCCCACCAAGGTGCAGTGGCGTGTTGTTGGCGGCGGCGCCGGCCGTGCCAATGCCATGATCTCGGGCGCCGTGAAGGCGGCGATGTTCCAGGTCGGCCAGGCGCTCGACCTGATGGAGAAGGGATCGTTCGATCTGGTGCCGGCACCGTTCGACGGCCTGAAGAACACCATCTTCAAGGCCTTCTGGGCCAAGCGCGATTTCCTGGAGAAGAATCCGGAAACCGCCGATGCCATCGTGCGCGCGCATCTGCTTTCCACCCGCGAGGCGCTGAACAAGCAGCAATTCATGTCCTATGCGCCGCCGCCGCTGGCGCCGATGACGCCGGATGTGATCTCGCGTTCCTACGACATCCTCCTCAAAACCGGTCCGTGGGATCCGAATGACGCGCTGCTGAACAAGACCGCCGGCGACGAAACCGTGGCCGACATGGTGCGCTACGGCGTCATTTCCGGCCCCGTCGATTTTGACAAATGGGCCGTCACTGGCCATGTCGCCCGTGCGGTTGCGAAGCTGGGGACGGTCTGATGGCCGCTGCTGGCGTACCGCGCCTGCGTCTCAAGGGCGTCGGCAAGAGTTTTCCCCTGCGCCGCGGCCAGCAACAGGACGCGGGGCAGGCGACGATCCTTGACGGCGTCGACCTTGACGTGCGGGAGAATGAGTTCATCAGCATCATCGGTGCCAGTGGCTCGGGCAAGACCACGCTGCTGCGCATCGTTGCCGGTCTGGCGCAGGCCAATGCCGGCACGGTCGAGATCGATGGCCGGGCGGTGACACGCCCGGGCCGCGACCGCAGCGTGGTGTTCCAGCAGATCAATCTGTTTCCCTGGCGCAACGTGCTGCAGAATGTCGAGCTCGGGCTGGAGTTGCAGGGCGAATCCCGCGCTGCCCGGCGCGAGCGTGCCGAACAGTTCGTGCGCCTGGTGGGCTTGGGCGATCACGGCCATGCCTTTCCGCACGAGCTTTCCGGCGGCATGCAGCAGCGCGTCGGCATCGCCCGCGCGCTGGCCACCGATCCGGCCATCCTGCTGATGGACGAGCCGTTCGGCAGCCTGGATGCGCAGACGGCGGAATTCCTCTGGGATGAACTGCTCCGCATCGTCGAAAAGACGCGCAAGACGGTGCTGTTCGTGACGCACCATATAGACGAGGCGATCTACCTCTCCGACCGTATCGTGGTGCTGGGCGGGCGTCCCGCCGGTATCCGCGAGATCATCGAGGTGCCATTCCCGAAGCCGCGCTGGAATTACGATGTGCGCGCCGAGCCGGAATTCGCCCGCCTGCGCAAGCGGCTGCGCGACCATCTCTTCGGCCAGCGCGGCAGCGCCGGCGAAACCGCAAGCGAGGCGTAAGATGCTGAGCAACAAATGGGCTTTGCGTGGCCTGTCGCTGCTGGTGGTGCTGGCTGCCTGGCAGATCGTCGGCAGCAATATCAACCCGATCTTCCTGTCCACGCCGGTGAAGATCGCCAAGGCTTTCGCCACCACGATCTCGTCGGGCGAATTGCCCATGGCGGTGCTGGTCAGTCTCGGTGTCACCACTGCCGGCTTCGTCTCGGCCATCGTCATCGGCATTCCGGTCGGGCTGCTGATGGGCCGCTTCCGCACCCTGGAATACCTGCTCGATCCTTATGTCAGCGCGCTTTACGTGGTGCCGCGTATCGCCCTGATCCCGCTGATCATCGTCTGGGCCGGCCTCGGCGTGCAGGCGCAGATCGTGGTGGTGTTCGGCACCACCGTATTCCCGATCCTGCTCAGTACCTATGCCGGGGTGAAGAATATCGAGGCCCGGCTGCTGGAAACCGCCTATTCCTTCGGCGCCAATGAACGGCAGCTTTTCTTTTCCGTGATCATTCCGGGCAGCGTGCCGTTCATCATGTCCGGCCTCCGGCTTGGCATCGGCCAGGCGATCATCGGCATGATCGTCGCGCAGATGTTCCTCGGCATCGCCGGCATGGGCTTCATGCTGACCAATTACGGCAACCAGTTCGCCACCGATTATGTCTTCGTCGTGGTGCTGTCGCTGGCGGCACTCGGTATCACCCTCACCGAAATCGTCAAGCTGCTGGAACGCCGCTTCAACCACTGGAGGCCGGATAACAATGTCGCCCTCTGACACTGCTACCATCCCGAACAATGATAATGACGCCGCCGAGCGCCGCCGCCGGGCGGTGGCGATCCTGGCCAAGGCACGCGCCGAAGCCATGCAGCTTGGCGTCGATCCGGCCGATCTCGGCAACATGTTCCTCGATGAGGCGATGCTGGCCTGGCTGATCGCCGAATGGCCGGAGCGGGATATGCGCAAGCGCCTCATGGAAGCCATGATGGACGATGTGAAGAAATGGTATTCCCGCGCCCGCGTCGCCACCGGGCAATGCGATTGCGTGCAGGAAGTGCATCTCGCCGGCATGATCGAGGCCGAGGCATTGGAGCAGGGCGAGCCACCCGTGCGCCTGGTGCCGCTGGCGCCGCGCGGCGCCGCCTGAAGGTTTAGGCCTTCAGCGCGGTCACCACATAGCAGGGCACCGGCACGCCCATTTCGACGCGCGCGGCATCTTCCTGCATCTGCAATTCGGTGAAGCCGTGCTGCGCCAGCACGTTCTGCAGGTAACTGCCGGCATGGGCATAGCGGCCGGTGGGATTGAGGCGATAGCCCCCCGCCGGCGCCTCGCCGTCGATGCGCTCGACGGTGAAAGCCAGCAGGGCGCCTTGCGTCATGCGCGGCGCCAGATCGGCCAGCAGCGGCGCCAGGTCGCCGAAATAGCAGAATACGTCGGCGGCGACAGTGAGGTCGTAGCGGTCCGGCGTGCCGCGCAGGAAGGCGCCAAGTTCGGCTTCATGCAGCGCGTCATAGCCGCGCCCCTCGGCCTTCGCCAGCATGCCGCCGCTCAAGTCCACGCCGATCAGTTTGTCGGCGCGCGGCTTCAGCAGCGGCGCGCATAGCCCGGTGCCGCAGCCAGCATCCAGGATGCTGAGGCCGCGGCGATCCCCGATGCGGGCGGCGATGGCGGCTTCCAGCAATTGCGGCGCGCGATATTCCAGGCCGCCCAGCACCTTCTCGAAATCGGCGGAGAAGCGGTCGAAGGTTTCGCGCACATAGGCGTCGTCGGCTCGGCTCGGCGCGCCTTCGCCCATCGCGGCGGCGGCCATATGCTGCGCCACGCTGTTGTCGGGATAGGCGGCGGCCCATTCGCGGGCATGGCGGCGCGCGGTCTCCACATTGCCGCTGCGCATCAGGCCGTAGATCATTTCGCCCATATGGTAATGCAGCATCATGTCGTCCGGCTGCTGCTTCAGCGCGGCGGCGGCATTCAGCGCGCCTTCCTCGTAGCGGCCAAGCTGGAACAGCGACAGCGACCGGTTCTTCAGTGCCACGAAATGGTTCGGCACCGCGCGCAAAGCGGCATCGAAGCAGGCGGCGGCTTCCTCATGCGCCTTGCGCTGCGCCAGCAGGCCACCGAGATTGCATTGCGCGTCGGCATAGTCGGGGCGCAGGCGCACGGCTTCGCGGTAATACTGCTCGGCGCTGGCGGCATCCTCGCGGTCGCGGTAGGCATTGCCCAGGCTGAACAGCGCCATCACGTGGTCCGGCTGCAGCTTCACGGCATTCTTCAGCGCCGCGATGCCGGTATCATGGTCGCCCATGCGGCGCAGGCAGACGCCGATATTGAAATGCAGCGGTGCGTAGCCGGGCGCCACGGAAAGGCCTTCCTTGTAGGCGCTATAGGCCTGGCTCAGCCGGCCCATGGCCTGAAACACGTTGCCCAATGCCATATGCGGCTCGATCAGCGAACGGTTGGCCTGCACGGCGCGGCTGTAAAACTGTGCGGCTTCCTTGAGGTCGCCGCGCCGCTGCGCGATCTGGCCGAGGCCGAATAGCGCCTCCGCCGAGCGCGGCTGTTTCTGCAGGATGCGGGTGAAAGCGGCGTTGGCCAGTTCCACTTCGCCCTTGTTGAGCAGGTCGAATGCCACCGGCACGGTAACGTCGCCACCGATGCCGGATTGCTGCAGCAGCATGTCGCTGGGTTTGGTCATGGGGTGTCCTGTTCTTGGCCTGGGCGGGAACCTGCCAGGGCGGCATTGAGCCACAGCACGGGCAGCAGCCCGGCGGCAACGATGATCAGCGCGCCGGTCGAGGCTTCGCTCAGCCGTTCGTCGCTGGAAAGCTGGTAGACGCGCACTGCCAGGGTGTCGAAATCAAATGGCCGCACGATCAGCGTCGCCGGCAGTTCCTTCAGCACATCCACAAAGGCGAGCAGCGCGGCGGTAAACAGGCTGCCGCGCAGCAGCGGTGCATGCACTCGGCGCACCACGCCGAACGGGCTTTCGCCCAGCACGCGCGCTGCTTGGTCCAGGCTCGGCCGGATGCGGTGCAGGCCGCCATCCATGGTGTTGTGAGTGACAGCCATGAAGCGCACCACATAGGCATAGAGCAAGGCGAGAAGGGTGCCAGAAAGCAGCAGCCCGGGCGCATGGCCGAACAGCCGCTGCATCCAGGTATTCAAGGTGTGATCCAGGCTGGCCAGTGGCAGCAGGATGCCGATGGCAATCACCGAGCCGGGCACGGCATAACCCATGGTGGCGAATTGTCCCAGCCAGGAAAGCAGCCGGCCCGGCGCCAGGCGCTGGGCATAGGCGAGCAACAGGCCGAGGCTGACCAGCAGCAGCGCCGCCAGGCCAGACAGCATGAAGCTGTTGAGGGCGAAGCCGAGCAGGCGGGCAGAGCCGAGCGAGTCCCCCTCGGTGATGGCGAGATAGAGCAGCCGGCCAGCCGGCAGCAGGAAGCCAAGCAGCACCGGCAGAGCACAGAGCAGCAGGGTGAGGGCGGCCAGCAGCGGTGTGGGCCGGTGCAGTTTCAGCGGCCGGGTGCGCGCCGAGGTGTGGTGGAAGCGTTTGGCCTGGCGGCTGATACGCTCCAGCATCACCGCGCCAAGCACGAACAGCATCAGCATGCCGGCAAGTTGCGCCGCCGCCACCGGATTGCCCATGCCGAACCAGGTGCGGTAGATCGCGGTGGTGAAGGTGGGCACGCCGAAATAACTGACGGCGCCGAATTCAGCGAGCGTCTCCATCAGCACCAGGGCGATGCCGCCGGCAATCATCGGTCGGGCCAGCGGCAGCGCGATGCGCCAGAAACGGCCCCAGGGCCGGATGCCGAGCGTGCGGCCGACTTCCAGCACGCAGACCGACTGATCCTGAAACGCTGCGCGGGCCAGCATGTAGACATAGGGATAGAAGGCCAGCGTCAGCAACGCGGTGACGCCGCCCAAGGTCATCACATCGGGAAACCAGTAATCGCCCCGGCTCCAGCCAAAGGTTTGGCGCAAGGCGGTCTGCACCGGGCCGGCGAACTGCATCAACTCGCCATAGACGAAGGCCGAGACATAGCCCGGAATGGCCAGCGGCAGGAACAGCAGCCAGCTCAACAGGCGTCGGCCGGGAAATTCGATCATCGTCACCGCCCAGGCGCAGCCGACCCCGATCAGCGCCGAGCCGAGGCCGACGCCAAACAGCAGCAGCACGGTGTTGAGCAGCATCTCCGGCAGCACGGTGGCGGCCAGATGTGCGAACACGCCCTGGGTCGGCCGGCCGAGATTGGCCAGCACCGCCAACAGCGGGGCGGCGATCAGCAGGGCCAGTACGGCGGCGAACAGGGTCCAGGCCAGCCGGCCATGGCCGCGCCTGGCCGATCCCTGGGGGGCCTCATTCGGTGAAAAGGTAACCTCGGTCACGGCATCTTCTTGGTTTGAATTGGTATTTCTTTAAAGGATTTGCGCCAGCGTCGGAAGGGCGGGGCCGGCCGGATCAACCGGGCGCCGGTCTTTGCCTTGGCCGCAGCCGACGAAGGGGATGTATGATGGGTGAAGTGGTAAGATTGATGCGTCACTACCAGCCGCCGGTGGCGGCCGTGGAGCCGGAACCCGTGACCAAGACCACGCATGCACAGCGTCTCTACCTCAAGCGAGGCCTGAGCCAGCCCGGCGGCAAGCTGCCGTTGTTCGATCTCGATGGCCAGCAGATCAGCCTGCAGACCATCAAATCCTGCATCCGCGCCGGCTGGGCCGAGCCATGGTTCGAGAATCCGATCAAGCCCGACTGGGTGGTGTGCAAGCTGACCGAGGCAGGCCGCGAGGCGCTGCGCGACGACGGGGTCGCATGAAGTCTTTCAGTACCGTTAGTACCGCCGCCCTGCTGGTTTTCTGTTTGCAGGCGGGGGGGCCGGCCTGGGCGGCGCTCGGGGTGCAGGATGCCCCGGTCAGCCAGCCGCTGGAAAAGCCGACCGGCGTGCAGCCGGCGCGGCCCGAGTTGCAGCGCCGCGCCGAGGCCGGTGAGGCGGAAGCGCAGTATCAGTTGGGGCTGGATTACCAGTTCGGCCTCGGTGGCCCGGCGGATTGGCCGGCGGCGCGGGCCTGGTTTGGCCGAGCGGCGGCCCAGGGCCATGTGAAGGGCCTCGGCGCCCATGGCTATATGCTGCTTTCTGGCAGCGGCGGGCCACAGGATATTCCCGGTGCCGAGCAGGCGTTGCGCCGAGCGGGAGAGGCCGGCGAGGCGTCGGCCACTGCCAATCTCGCGGAATTGCTGCTGCTGCGCGGCGAGGCGGCGGAAGCGCGCCGGATGCTGGCGCAGGCGGTTGCCGGCGGTGCGCTGAATGCCCGCTACCGCCTTGGCCGGCTGGACATTGCTGAAGGCCGGGTACCTGAGGGCATGGCCCTGGTGGAACAGGCCGTGGAACGCGGCCACCCGGAAGCGACGCTGTATTTCTCTGCCATGCTGCTTTCTGGCGGCAATGGCCTGAAGGCCGATGCAGCGCGCGCCGCCGGGCTGCTGCGCCAGGCCGCCGAGGCCGGCTACGGACCGGCCACCAACGATCTCGCGCGGCTTTATGATCTCGGCATCGGCGTTGCCGCCGATCCGCGCCAGGCCGCGGATCTGTACCGCCGCGCGCTCAGCCAGGGCACGGCGATTGCCGGCTACAATCTCGGGCTGTTGCTCAACAGCCACCGCCTCGGGCCGCCCGATGCCGCGTCGGCGCGCTCGGCCTATCAACTGTCGGCGGAAGGCGGCTTCGTGCCCGGCATGGGCAAATTCGGCGAGATGCTGCTGCGCGGGCGCGGTGGGCCGGCGAATATGGTGGCCGGCATTTGGTGGCTGACGCAGGCTGCCGAGGGCGGCGATGCCGATGCCCAGAACCATCTGGCCCTGGCCTATTTCAACGGCGAGGGCATGACGCGCAACGAAGCCAGGGGCATGGACTGGTGGGAACGCGCGGTTGCCCAGCAGCATCCGGCGGCGACCAACAATTTCGCCATGTATCTGGCGCTCGGCCAGGGTCGGGCAGCCGATCCGGCGCGCGCCGTGACGGTGCTGCGCGGCGTGGCCGAGAAGGGGGTGCCGCGCGCCGCCTTCCGTCTTGGCCTGTGGCATGAGGCCGGTTTCGCCGGGCTGAAGCCAGATACCCGCGAGGCCCTGGTCTGGTTCAAGCGCGCCGCCGAGGCCGGTTCCAGCCGGGCGATGTTCAAATATGCCGCCTATGTCGAGGCCGGCGAGGGTGGCGCGACGCCCGATCCGGCGCTGGCGATCCGGCTCTACCGCCAGGCCGCCGAGGCCGGCAATGCCGAGGCGCTGTTCCTGCTGGCGCGCTATAGCTTCAACGGCGAAGGCGTACCGAAGGACCCGAAAATGGCCCTGGATTTCCTGCAGCGGGCGGCGCGGCGCGGCAATGCCGAGGCGCTGTTCGTGCTTGGCGATTTCTACTACCGGGGCGAGGGCGTGGCCGCCGATCCGGTGCTGGCCTGGGCCCATTGGGCGGTGGCCGAACGGCTCGGCCTGGCCGATGCCGGGCCGAACCGCCGCATGCTGGAGCGCCAGATCGCGGCGCCGGAGGCCCAGGCACGGGCCCGGCAGCTCGCCCAGGCACTTCTGGCCGAGGCAGCGGCAGCCCAGGCTGACGAAGACTGATGCGATTCACCAGCAGGAGGCCCCCATGCTCATGCTCCTCACCGCCGCCATCGCCTGGGTGGCTCTACACGTCATAGTAGCGGGTCCGCTGCGTGCCGGCCTGATCGCCGGCATCGGGGAGGCGCGCTACCGGGGCATCTTCTCCGGCCTCAGCGCGGTGTCGCTGGCCTTCCTGATCTGGGCCTTTGGCCAGGCGCCCTATGTGGAATTCTGGCCGCCGTCTCCCGCGCTTGCCGTGGTGCCGCTGCTGGTGATGCCGGTCGCCCTGCTGTTCCTGGTCGCCGCGCTGCGCCCGAGCAACCCGACGCTGGCCGGCCCGGACATGCTGCTGAAAGGCACGCTGCCGGTGCTGGGCTTCACCAAGGTGACACGCCATCCCATGCTCTGGGGCTTCAGCCTCTGGGCCGTCAGCCACATGGTGGCCAACGGCGATGCCGCGGCCTGGCTTTTCTTCGGCGCCTTCCTGGTCACGGCATTGAACGGCATGGTTTCCATCGACCGCAAGCGGGCAGCCAAATTCGGCAAGGATTGGCAGGTATTTATCGGAAAGACCTCGATCATTCCTTTTGCTGCGGTGCTGGAAGGAAGGCAAAGGTTTAAGTTCAATGATCTCGGCATGGTCAATATTGCTGTGACTGTAGTGCTTTATGCACTTATCCTGGCCTTTCATCACATCATGACGGGGATTCCGGCAATACCGTATTATAATTAGAAATAATAAATGTTTATTATATAAAATTGATCTTATGTAGAAGGTGAAGTATGGCGCGGCGCGCGGCGGGGCATTTCATCGGCTGGTTCCGGCCCCAGCGGGGCGCCGGCACACCACCTTTGCAATTGCAATTATATGCTGCGATCCGTGCCGGAGTACTCGATGGCCGGCTCGGACCGGGCCAGCGGCTACCCTCCAGCCGGGCCCTGGCCGAGGAGCTGGGGCTTTCCCGCAATACCGTGCTGGGGGCCTATGACCGCCTGGTGGCGGAAGGCTACCTGGCGGTGCGGCCGGCCTCCGGGGTCTATGTCGCCGACGACGTTCCGGCCGATCTCGGCCAGGCCGCCCGGGCGGTATCCGGCCCGGCGGGTTTCTCGGATCGCGGTCACCGCCTGATCGCTGCCGCCCCTGAGCGCGGTAGCCCGGCCACGGCGCGGCCTTTCGCCGTCGGGCTGCCGGCGCTGGCCGATTTCCCGCTGGAGACCTGGCGCCGGCTTACCAATCGCCGGTTGCGGCGGCCGGAGACCGGGCTGATGGCCGGCGGCGACCCTCAGGGACTGCCGAGCCTGCGCCAGGCCCTGGCCGGCTATCTGACTGAGGCGCGCGGCCTGACCTGCACGGCGGACCAGCTTCTGGTGGTCTCCGGCGCGCAGCAGGCGCTCGACCTGGTCGGCAGGGTGTTGCTCGATCCCGGCGACCTGGCGGTGGTGGAAGACCCCGGCTATGCCGGTGCCCGCGAGGCCCTGGCCGCCGTTGGCGCCCGGCTCGAACCCATTCCGGTGGATGCTCAAGGGTTGGACCCGGAGCAGGTGGCGGGGCTGAAGGCGGCGCCGAAGCTGATCGCCGTGACGCCCTCGCACCAGTTCCCTCTGGGCGGCACCATGCCGCTGGCCCGCCGCCTGGGGTTGCTGGCGGTGGCGCGCGAGCGCGGCAGCATGATCGCGGAAGACGATTACGACTGCGAATACCGCTATGGCGGCCCGCCGCTGCCGGCTTTGCAGGGCCTGGACGACACCGCCGGCCCCGATGGCGGCCGGGTGATCTATGTCGGCACCTTCTCCAAGGTGCTGTTTCCCGGCCTGCGCATCGGCTACCTGGTGCTGCCGCCGCGCCTGGTGGCCGGCTTCGTGCGCGCCAAGACCACCGCCGACGGCCATGGCGCCTTGCTGCCCCAAGCGGTGCTGGCGGATTTCATCGCCGAGGGCCACTTGGCCCAGCATGTGCGGCGCATGCGCAAGCTCTACCGCGAACGCCAGCAGGCCCTGCTCGGCGCCCTGCAGCGCCATTGCCCCGGCCTGCGCGTCGGCCCGGCCGAGGCCGGGCTGCATCTGGTGGCGGAATTCACCGACCAGCGCGACGACAAGGCCATCGCCCTGGCCGCCGCCGCCCAGGGGCTGACGGTGGCGCCGCTGTCGCGCTACGCCATCCGCCGGCAGTTAAGCGGATTGCTGCTCGGCTATGCGGCTTTCCCGCCGGCCGAACTGGAGCGCGCGGCTCAAGTGCTGGGCAGATTGCTCAGATAACCCGGCAGCGGCGTACCGGGCGCAAGCAGCGGGTCTGGCACCGGCGCCTGGAAGCCGGTGGCGAAGGGCACCAGGCCGGCCCAGCAGGGGATGCCCATATCCGGCTCGTCATCCTTTGGCGGGCCGACGCGCATCTTGGCCGAGGCTTCGTCGAGCGGCATGGACAGCACCATGGTGGCCTTCATCTCCTGGGCATCGGGGCCGCGGATCTCGGACCAACGGCCCTTGGCGATGCGTTCGACGAAATACTCCAGGGCTTTGAGCTTTGCGGCTTCGCCGTCGACACGCGTGAAGCGGCCCAAGGCCACCACCGAGCGGTAGTTCATGGAATGGTGGAAGGAGGAGCGCGCCAGCACCAGGGCGTCCAGCAGCGTGACGGTGACGCAGGCCGGAATGCCTTCCGCCAGCATCATCGTCATGCGGCTCTTGCTGGAACCATGGATGTAGAGATGGTCGCCCTCGCGCCAGTAGGCGGTGGGAATCACCATCGGCTGGCCGTCCTGCACGAAGCCGATATGGCAGACATAGCCGGCATCCAGGATGGCATGCACGTTCTCGGCGTCGTAGCGGCCGCGCTCATGCAGGCGGCGCACCCGCACGCGGTCGGAGGCGGGCTTGGCGCCATTGTCAGGCGGTGTCTGGGGAGGCAGGGCGTTCATGGCATACTCCGGGGCAGAATTTTCTGGTCCCCTGGTTAGGCTGATTCAGGCACCAGATAAAGAACCGGAATCTGTATAAATGATGATACCAGAAAGGCGGCACGGGTTGGCCCGGATGGCTGCCCCGTGCTACCCCTGATTTGGATTTACCCGCTACTTTGGCCCTGGCTGCAACGGAGACTCGCTTTGCTGGAAAACCTGCTGATGCTCGGCAAGGGCGGGTTGGCGGGATTCGTCATCGCCGCGCCGGTGGGGCCGGTGGGCGTGCTCTGCGTGCAGCGGACCCTGGCGCTGGGCGCCGGCAGCGGCCTGGTGGCCGGCCTGGGTGCTGCCTGCGCCGATGCGCTCTATGGCTGCATCGCCGCCTTCGGCCTCAGCCTGATCGCCGAGTGGCTGCAAAGCCATGAAATACTGTTCCGCCTGATCGGCGGCGCCTTCCTGCTGTTCATGGGGGCGAAGATGCTGCGGGCTCGCCACGATCCGGCGGCACCGCTGCCCAGCGTGCCGCGCGACGATCTGGTGCATGGCCTGCTCTCTACCTTCCTGCTCACCGCCACCAACCCGATCACCATTGTCGCGTTCCTCGGCATCTTCGCGTTCCTTGGCATCGGTGCCGTGGGCGTAGATCAGGCACAGGCCGGCTGGCTGGTGCTGGGTGTGTTTATCGGTTCCTCGGTATGGTGGCTGTCGCTCGCCGCGCTGGCCGGGCGGTTCCGCCGCCAGCTTGCCGAGGGTGGGCTTGCCACCGTGAACCGCCTCTCCGGGTTGCTGTTGCTTGGCTTTGCGCTGTATGGCTTGGGGAGCGTTCTGTGGATGTGGAGTCAGGGAATCCGATGACCAGTCAGCATGACGGCCTGCCGCCGATCGAGATCACGCCGAAGGACCTGTCCGCCTACCGTAAGGGCAATCGTGGCGTCGATTACGTGCATACCTTCGACTCTGGCCGTCCCGGGCCTCACGTGATCGTGAACGCGCTGACCCATGGCAACGAATTCTGCGGCATGGTGGCGGTGACGCATCTGCTGGAGCAGAACATCCGCCCGCGCCGGGGCAAGCTGACGCTGTCATTCTCCAACATGGAGGCCTATGGCCGCTTCGATCCGGCCAAGCCGTTTGAATCGCGCTTCGTCGACCGCGATTTCAACCGCATCTGGGACAGCGCGCTGCTGGACAGCGCGGAGGACAATACCGAACTGCGCCGCGCCCGCGAGCTGCGCCCGATTTTCGCCGAGGGCGATGCACTGCTGGATATCCATTCCACATCCTATGCCGTGCCGCCGATGCTGATCCACGAACCGCAGCCGAAGTATGCGGCAATCTCCAAGCATCTGCACTCGCCGCTGCATCATGTGCTGCTGCCGGGTGTGATGCATCCCGGCCGACCGTTGATCCAGTATGGCGATTACGGCGCGGCCGAGAAGCCGCCGCTGGGCCTGGTGGTGGAATGCGGCCAGCATTTCGCTGCCGCCTCGGGCCAGCTTGCCATCGACATCACCATCCGCTTCCTCGACTTCTTCGGCATGGTGACGCCGGAACTCGCCGTCCGCCATCCGGCGGAAATCGGCAATCCGCGGCGCTACGAGGTAACCCGGGTGCTGGTGGCGCAGACGGCGGAATTCCGCTTCGTGAAGCCCTGGGTCGGCTTCGAGGAGCTGGAGGAGGGCGAGCTGATCGCCATGGATGGCGATACCGAGGTGCGGGCGCCATTTCCCCGCTGCACGGTGATCATGCCGACACGGCGCATCCAGCAGGGGCGCGACGTCGTGTCGCTGGCCCGGCCTTTGCCATAACTTTCCGATAATTTTCGCCTATAGACGGCTTGATCGGCTTAACATTATGATCCGAGGAATGTCCGCTGGAGACCGGTAATCAGGGCCGGCATGGCGGGACATCGGATAACGGCTCGCGGGGGTGAGCCACCACACTTGCTCACCCCTGGCGATTCGTGGCGCAACGTGAAAAGGACAAGGGGACAATGAAGCCAGGCGCATTCTTCAAAGGAACGCTGATGGCCGCCGTCGCGGCGCTGTCGCTGCTCGCAGCAGACATGGCCACGGCGAAGACCTTCAAATGGGCGAATGACGGCGACGTCAGCTCGATGGATCCGTATGCCCGCAACGAGACCTTCCTGTTGAGCTTCAATCTCAACATGTATGAAGGCCTGCAGCGGCGTGACAAGAACCTGAAGCTGGAGCCGGCGCTCGCCACCAAGACCGAGATGGTCAACCCGACCCTGTGGCGCTACACCCTGCGCGAGGGCGTCAAGTTCCAGGGCGGCGAGAGCTTCACCGCCGATGACGTGGTGTTCTCCTATGGCCGCGCCGCTGGCCGCGGCTCGAACGTCACCGGCAACTTCGTGTCGGTGAAGGAAGTCCGCAAGGTCAGCGATTTCGTGGTCGAGATCGAGACCAAGTATCCGGACCCGCTGCTGGCCGACAAGCTCTCCCAGATCGGCATCATGTCGAAGGCGTGGGCCGAGAAGAACAACGCCCAGTTCACCGCGGACATGACGAAGAACGAAGAGAACTTCGCCACCCGCAACGCCAACGGCACCGGTCCCTTCATGCTGAAGATCCGCGAGCCGGACGTGCGCACCGTGCTGGTGCCGAATCCGACTTGGTGGGACAAGCCCGAGCATAACCTCACCGAGGTGGTGTTCCAGCGCGTCGCCAATGACGCCACCCGCGTCGCCGCCCTGCTGTCGGGTGAGATCGACATGATCTACACCGTGCCGCCGCAGGATACCGACCGCATCGGCAAGACCGCCGGCCGCCGCGTCCTCGAGGGCCCGGAAACCCGCGTGGTGTTCTTCGGCTTCAACCAGCAGCTCGACGAGCTGCCGGATTCCAACGTCAAGGGCAAGAACCCGTTCAAGGACAAGAAGGTCCGCGAAGCGTTCTACCGCGCCATCGACGTGGAAGCCATCAAGCGCACCGTGATGCGCGGCCAGTCGAAGCCGACGGCGCTGATGATCGGCACCGGCCTGAACGGCTACGATGCCTCGCTTGACGTGCGTCCGAAGTTCGATCCGGAAGCGTCCAAGAAGCTACTTGCCGAAGCCGGCTACCCGCAGGGCTTCGAGGTCGGTCTCGACTGCCCGAACGACCGCTACGTCAAGGACGAAGCGATCTGCCAGGCTGCCGTGGCGATGCTGGCCCGCGTTGGCGTCAAGGTGAACCTGAACGCGCAGACGCGCTCGAAGTACTTCGCCAAGATCCTGCGCACCTCGTCGGACATGGAGAAGTCGCCGAATACCAGCTTCTACATGCTGGGCTGGTCGCCGGGCGCCACCTATGACGTGCACAACGTCTTCGAGGCCCTGATCCAGACCCCGAACCAGAAGACCGGCAAGGGCCTGTTCAACGCCGGTGGCTATTCCAACAAGAAGGTCGATGACCTCGCCGATGCCATGGAGCGCGAAAGCGACAAGGCGAAGCGCGATGCCATGATCAAGGAGGCCACCAAGCTGTATCTCGAGGACTTCGCTTACATCCCGCTGCATCAGCAGGTGGTGGTATGGGCGGCCAAGGACAGCGTGGACCTGGTGCAGCTCTCGGATAATTACTTCCCGCTGCGCTTCGTCAAGGTCAAGTAAGTACCCAAGGAGGCGGCCCGGGTCGAACCGGGCCGCCATCCGCTTCAAGCAGCCCCAATGATCGCTTTCATTATCCGCCGCCTGATTCAGTCCGCCCTCGTTATGCTGGCGGTCGGCTTCATCGCCTTCATGATGTCGAACTATGTCGGCGACCCCGTGGCCAATATCGGCGGCACCGATCTGCCCGCCGCGGCCCGCGAGGAATTGCGCAAGACGCTCGGCCTCGACGACCCCATGCCGGTGCGCTTCGCCCGCTTTGTCGGCAATGCCGTGCAGGGCAAGTTCGGCCTGAGCTACCGCACCACCGAGCCGGTCGCCAAGATGATTGTCGACCGCCTGCCGGCAACCCTGGAACTGAGCCTGGTCGCCGCCCTGATGGCGCTGGCGCTGGGCATCCCGATGGGCGTGTTCACCGGCCTCTATCCCAATCACTGGGCCAGCCGCTTCATGCTGACCATATCGCTGGTCGGCATTTCCTTGCCCACCTTCCTGATTGGCATCCTGCTGATCCTGGTTTTCGCCGTGATGCTTGGCTGGCTGCCCAGTTTCGGGCGCGGCGAGGTTGTCCGCATCGGCGGCTGGAGCACCGGCCTGCTCACCGTCTCCGGCCTCAAGGCCATCATCCTGCCGGCCTTCACGCTCGGCCTGTTCCAGATGACGCTGATCATGCGCCTGGTGCGCTCGGAAATGCTGGAAGTGCTGCGCACCGATTATATCAAGTTCGCCCGCGCCCGTGGTCTCACCAACCGCGCGGTGCATTTCGGCCATGCGCTGAAGAACACCCTGGTGCCGGTGATCACCATCACCGGCCTGCAGCTTGGCGCCATCATCGCTTTCGCCATCATCACCGAGACGGTGTTCTCCTGGCCGGGCATGGGTCTGCTGTTCCTGCAATCGGTGCAATTCGCCGATATCCCGGTGATGGCCTGCTACCTGGTGCTGATCGGTTTCCTGTTCGTGATGATCAACATGATCGTGGATATGCTGTATTTTGTCGTTGATCCGCGTTTGCGCACCGGAGGGCATAAGTGATGCGCGCCCTCAGCACCGCCGCAGACCTGTTCCACCGCGCCCGCGACAGCGACATCTATTTCAGCTTCAAGCGCTCGAAGCTGGTGGTGGTGGCCTTCTGGGTCACGGTGGCGATTTTCATTGGCGCGCTGTTCGCGCCCTGGATCGCGCCGCATAACCCGCTCGACCTGGCCAAGCTGAACCTTTCCGATGCCTTTATGCCGCCGGCCTGGAATGCATCGGGCATGGCGCAATTCCCCATCGGCACGGATGATCAGGGCCGCGACCTGCTTTCCGCCATCATGTATGGCTCGCGCACCTCGCTGCTGGTCGGCTTCCTCGCCGTGATCTTCGCCATGGTGCTGGGTATCACGCTCGGCCTGATCGCCGGCTATGTCGGCGGCGCAGTGGATGCAGTGATCATGCGCATCGCCGATGTGCAGCTTTCCTTCCCGGCGATCCTGGTCGCCATGCTGATCGACGGCGTCACCCGCAGCCTGCTCGGCAACGACCGCCGCGACAATTCGGCATTGGTGGTGCTGATCGTCGCCATCGGCCTCAGTTATTGGGTGCAGTATGCCCGCACCGTGCGTGGCTCGGTGCTGGTGGAGAAGAACAAGGAATATGTGCAGGCGGCGCGCGTCATCGGCCTGTCGCCAGCGCTGATTGCGATCCGCCATGTGCTGCCCAATGTGCTCGGTCCGGTGCTGGTGATCGCCACCATCAACCTGGCATTGGCGATCATCACCGAAGCCACGCTCAGCTTCCTTGGTGTTGGCCTGCCGCCAACCAATCCCTCGCTCGGCACGCTGATCAGCACCGGGCAGAAATACCTGTTCTCCGGCGAATGGTGGATCACCATCTTCCCGGGGCTCACCCTCGCGATCCTGGTGCTGGCAGTGAACCTGCTCGGCGACTGGCTGCGCGATGCGCTCAACCCCAAGCTCAGGTAGCGGCGCAATGGCTCGACTCCTCGAAGTGAATAATCTCCGGGTCGAATTCCCGACACGACGCGGCACCCTGGTCGCGGTCGACGATATCTCGCTGCATATCGATGCCGGCGAAGTGCTGGGCATGGTGGGCGAGTCCGGTGCCGGCAAGTCGATGACCGGCTCGGCCATCATCGGACTCCTGGAACCTCCCGGCCGTATTGCGGCCGGGGAGATTCTCCTGGAAGGCCGCCGCATCGACAATCTGCCCTATAACGAGATGCGCAAGATCCGTGGCCGCGAGATCGGCGCCATCTTCCAGGACCCGCTGACCAGCCTCAATCCGCTTTACCGCGTCGGCGACCAACTCGTCGAAACCATCCTGACGCATCTGCCGATGACGCTCGCCGATGCCAAGGCCAGAGCCGTGAAGCTGCTGGAAGATGTCGGTATCCCGTCGGCTGCCGAACGCATCACGCAGTATCCGCACCAGTTTTCCGGCGGCATGCGGCAGCGCGTGGTGATCGCGCTGGCCCTGGCCGCGGAGCCGAAGCTGATCGTTGCCGACGAGCCGACCACGGCGCTGGACGTCTCGATCCAGGCGCAGATCATCGCGCTGCTGAAGAAGCTGTGCCGCGAGAAGGGTACGGCGGTGCTGCTGGTGACGCACGACATGGGCGTGATCGCCGAGACCGCCGACCGCGTGGCGGTGATGTATGCCGGCCGTGTCGCCGAGATCGGCCCGGTGCAGGATGTGATCAAGCACCCGCATCATCCCTATACCATCGGCCTGATGGGCGCGATCCCGAATATGGGCCAGGATGTCGAGCGCCTGACCCAGATCGACGGCTCGATGCCGCGCCTCAACGCCATCCCCAAGGGCTGCGCCTTCAATCCGCGTTGCCCCAAGACCATCGACCGCTGCTTCCAGGAGCGGCCCAACCTGATGCCGGCTGGCCAGAGCATGGCCGCCTGCTGGCTGGTGCAGAAGGAGGCGGCCCATGTCTAAGGCGGGCATATCCAAGCAGGCCAAGCCGCTGCTGCAGGTCGCCGGCCTCAAGCGCTATTTCGACGTGTCGCCGCCGCTGCTGAACCAGATTCTCGATGGCCGGCTGCTGAAGCGCCTGACCTCCGGCCAGGGTTCGCTGTGGCAGCGCCTTACTAACGCGCAGGGGCGCCGTATCGTGCGCGCTGTCGATGGCGTCGATTTCACCATCAACCAGGGCGAGACGTTCAGCCTGGTGGGTGAGTCCGGCTGCGGCAAGTCCACCGTGGCCCGCCTGATCGTCGGCCTCTATGGCCTGAATGGCGGCTCGATCAATTTCGATGGCGTCGAAGTCGGCCCCACCGCCGAACGCGCCAAGCATCCGGAAATCCAGGGCCGGATGCAGATGATCTTCCAGGATCCCTATGCCTCGCTCAATCCGCGCTGGCGGGTGGGCAAGATCATCGCCGAGCCGCTGCGCTTCCGACGCCTGTTGAAGGACAACAAGGCGATCGAGCAGCGCGTCGGCGAATTGCTGACCCAGGTCGGTCTCTCGCCGCTGGATGCGCGCAAATTCCCGCATGAATTCTCCGGCGGCCAGCGCCAGCGTATCTCGATTGCCCGCGCGCTTGCCGGCGAGCCGGAATTCCTGGTCTGTGACGAGCCGACCTCGGCGCTCGACGTGTCGGTGCAGGCGCAGATCCTGAACCTGATGAAGGATCTGCAGCGCCGCCTGGGCCTGACCTATCTCTTCATCAGCCATAACCTCGCGGTGGTCTATCACGTCTCCGACAAGGTCGGCGTGATGTATCTCGGTCGCCTGGTGGAATGGGCCGACAAGCGCACGCTGTTCGAACGTCCGCTGCATCCCTATACGCGCATGCTGCTGGATGCGATTCCCGATCTGGAGATGACCGGTCGCGCCCGCACGCCGGTGGCGGGTGAAGTGCCTTCTCCGCTCAACCCGCCTTCGGGTTGCAGCTTCCACCCGCGTTGCCCGCTGGCGAATGCACGCTGCAAGGCGGAGATTCCGAAGCCGCTACCAGTCAGCGGCGGTGCTGTGGCCTGTCATGCGGCGGAAGAGAACCGCCTGCCGGTGTGGAAGTCAGCTGCCGCGTAGGCGGCAAAGATGTCTGGCGCCGCGTAGGCGGCAAAGATGTCTGGCGCCACGTAAAGATTCCGGGCGCTGCTTAGGCCACATAAACATTCGTGTAACCATGATGTAGGGCGAAGGGGCGGCGACGCCCCTTGGAATTCCGCGCCCAAGGCCCTAGATTTAACCTCACTAGAGTATCGCCACGTTGAAAACTGAACCGGATCGGCAAGCCAGGGGGACGGGCGGGCCGGCAACCGAGCCGAAGGAGGCAGGCGATGAGCTATCGTGACATCACGGTCCATCTCACCTTGGACCCGCGCAACAATGCCCGCACGCAACTGGCCATCGCGCTGGCGCGACGCTTCGCCGCGCAGCTTACCGGCCTCTACACCGTGCCGCCGCCGAATGTGCCCTATTACATGGGCGAGTATATTCCCACCGAGTTGATCCAGAAGCAGATGGACGACGCGCAGCATGCTTCGGCCGGCACGCGCGACGCCTTCATCGCCGCCTGCACTGCGGCCAACCTGCCGCATCGCTGGCGCCAGAGCGATCTCGCGCCGGTGGAGGCCCTGCGGGTTCAGGCGCGCACCAGCGATATCGTCATCGTCGGCCAGCCCGATCCGGAGCCGAGCGATCCCGGCGCCATTCCCTACGGTACCGATGTGCTGCCGCAGGAGCTGGCGCTGCAGGCCGGCCGGCCGGTGCTGGCGGTGCCGCATATCGGCACCTTCTCTGATGTTGGCCGCCGCATCCTGGTCGCCTGGAATGGTAAGCGCGAGGCCGCCCGCGCGGTGCATGATGCCATGCCGCTGCTGAAGGGCGCCGAAAGCGTGGTGGTGCTCACCTTCGGGCCGGAGCGCAAGGGCCGGGCACCGCAGGAAGAGATCGTCGACCTGCTGCGCCGCCATGGCATCCGCGCCGAGGGCGTGATCGCCAGTGCCAGCGGTGCCAAGGTCGGCCATGCCCTGCTCACCGAAGCCCAGAAGCAGCAATGCGACCTGATCGTGATGGGGGCTTTCGGCCATTCTCGCTTGCGCGAAATGGTGTTTGGCGGTGTCACCGAAACGGTGCTCGGCGCCATGACGCTGCCCATTCTGCTGAGCAACTGATCCGGGTTGCCAGCAATTGACGCCGCCGGCTCGGCAACCAGCGCGGCGTTCCCACGGCCTTGCAAACAACCAATCTCCTTGACCTGGGTCAAGGAGGTTCCCGGCAGGCCGTGCCATACTCATTACAACGATGCGGCCCTACCTTTCCGTTTCGCACCCGCATCGGCAATGAGGTTGCCATGGGTTATCAAGATATTCTCCTGCATCTTTCCGACGATCCGCGCAGCGCGGTGAAAACCGATGTGGCGTTGCGCCTGGCGCAGAAATTCAAGGCGCATCTGATCGGGCTTTATACCGTGCCGCCGCCGGTGGTGCCGTATTACTCCGGCGAATTCGTGCCCGCCGCCTTCATACAGCAGCAGGTCGATGAGTCGCTGGCCGCTGCCGCCAAGGCCCAGGCCGCTTTCGAAGCCGCGACCGCCCGCGAGGGCGTGGCGGCGGAATGGATCGTCACGGAAGGCCCGCCAATCGAAGCCGCCGCCTCGGCCGCCCGTGCCGTCGACCTGGTGGTGCTGGGCCAGCCCGATCCGTCGCCGGCGGAAAACCCGGTGCTGGCGCCTGCCATCGGCCTGCTGCCGCATGACATTGCGCTGAGTGCCGGCCGCCCGGTGCTGGTGCTGCCCTATGCCGGCAAATTCCCCAGCATCGGCAAGCGCGTGATGATCGCCTGGAGCGGCACCAAGGAAGCCACCCGCGCCGTGCATGATGCGATGCCGTTCCTCAAGGCGGCTGATAAGGTGACGGTGCTGAGCATCAATGCCGACAAGTCGCGCGGCACGCCGGGCGCCATTCTGGCCCGGCATCTTGCCCGCCATGGCGTCACCGTCGAACTGGCAAATACGGTGGCCGACGATATTTCGGTGGGTGAGGCGCTGCTCTCGACGGTCGCCGACCGCGAGGTGGACCTGCTGGTGATGGGCGCCTATGGCCATTCGCGGCTGCGCGAGATGGTGTTCGGCGGCGTCACCGAAACCATCCTCGATGCCATGACGGTGCCGGTCTTGCTCAGCAACTAGGTTTGTTCGGCTAGTGGGGGGCCGGCGGCGGGTTTTCGTCGCCGGCGGATCGGGCTATCCTTCCGTGTGTTCCCCGCGTGAAGGATAGCCCGATGTCTACGCGCCAGCCGCTGGTCCTGGTTCCCGGTCTTCTGCTCACCGCCGATTTCTGGCGTGAGCAGGTGGCGCGCCTGAGCGATGTGGCGCATTGCGTGGTGCCCTGCGGCCAGATGCAGCTTGATGATATTGGCGACATGGCGCGCGCCGTGCTGGCCGAGGCGCCGGATAAATTTGCGCTTTGCGGCCTCTCCATGGGCGGCTATATCGTGCAGGAGATCATGCGCCAGGCGCCGGAGCGGGTGACGCGGCTGGCACTCATGGATACTTCGGCGCGGCCCGATACGCCGGAGCAGACGCAGCGGCGCAAGGCTTTCCTCGATCTCACCCGGCTTGGCAAATTCCGTGGCGTGACGCCGCAATTGCTGCCCTTCCTGGTGCATCAGAAGAACCTGTCCAACCAGGCACTTTGCGACCGCCTGATCCGCATGGCCGACGAGATCGGGCCAGACGGCTTCATCAAGCAGCAGACCGCGATCATGGGCCGGCCCGACAGCCGCCCGTCGCTGCCTCATATCCGTGTGCCGACTCTGGTGCTGTGCGGCGAGAGCGACGCGCTGACGCCGCCTGAGCTGCATCACGAGATGGCGGCACTGATCCCGGGCGCGAAGCTGGAAATCGTGCGCGATGCCGGCCACCTGCCGCCGATGGAGCGGGCCGGCAAGGTCGCCACCTTGCTCAGAGCATGGCTGCGAGCGTAAGCCCGGCATCGCCGGGCGCCACCACCACCCGGTTGCGGCCCAGCCGTTTGGCTTCGTGCAGCGCCGCATCGGCGCGGTTCAGCAATTGATCCCAGGTCATATCCCCGCTGGCATCGTCCAGCGTCGCCAGCCCGACGCTGCCGCTTGAATTCAGCACGTCGCCGGTCTCGGTCTTGTGCTGCGCGGCGGCTACGGCGCGGCGCACCCGTTCGGCCAGTTGTTCGGCGCCGTCCTGCGGCGTCTCCGGCAGGATCAGGGTCAACTCGTCGCCGCCGGTGCGGCCGATATGGTCCTCGCGGCGCAGCAGGTCACGCACCGAGGCAACGATCTCGCAGAGCAGGGCATCGCCGGCACGATGGCCATGGCGGTCGTTCAGCGCCTTGAAGGAGTCGAGGTCCATGATGATGACGCTGAGCGGCTTTTGGTGCCGCAGATAGCGCGCCACTTCCTGCTGTCCGATTTCATCCAGACCGACGCGATTCAGCACCCGGGTGAGGGCATCCTGGCGGATCAGGTCGGCCATGCGGGCGCGCAGCCGTTGGTTCACCATCAAGGCCCAGGCGAAAGCCCCTACCACCGCGCCGAGTGGCGGCAGGATGAAGTTCAGCATGTTCAGCGGGCCGGGATCGAATATCTCGCTGGAATTCGGTGAACGCCAGGTGATGTAGAAGCGCACGATGTTGAATGCCGTCAGCATCAGGAATACGCCGGCCAGCAGCAGTTGCTGCAATCGCATGCCGGGTTCTGGCCGCCGCGTCACCGATTCCGCACAGGCCAGTCCGAACGCAACGCAGGCGCCGGTATAGATCAGCACGCGCGTGCGCAGGCTGGGGTCAAGCAGGGCGAAATAGACCTGGAAGGCGAAAAACACCGCCAGGGCGATTCCGCCGATCATGTATCTGGGGCGGCGATGGAAGAATTCGTCGTTGCCCCACCAGAACAGGCAATAGGTGACAATCGCCATTGTGTTGGCGATGGCAATCGACAGCATGTCGTGAACCTGGCCACGCAGGATCACCAGGCCGATGGCAAAGATCGAACCGGTCATGCCCAGGGCCCAGAGCAGGGTTGCCCGCTCATCGCGATGGCCATGCCACAGGAACCACATCAGCGCCGCCAGGATGGTCATGACGACGACGGACATGAACGACAGGGTCGTCACGTCCAGATGTATATTCATGGCCGAATTCTCCGGCTGCCTGTGTTTCTACCGGGTGAAACTAGCAAGTCGTGCCGGTTGCAGTCCACCCTTTAGGTGTCGGCACTGCCCGCCATGGCACGGATGCCGTCAAATTCCAGCACCGCGCTTTGCGTTGCGGCAAGGCCGGCATTGAGCAGGGCATGGGCAATTGTGGTGGCCGGGATCGAGCGGTAGCGCCGCAGGCTGCCGGTCAGCAGCAGGTTGATCAGGGGATTGATCTTCTGGAACAGCCATTCCGCGGGGCGGCGCTCGGCGCGGTCGCCGATGATCAGGCCGGGCCGCAGGCGCACCAGGATGGGAAAGCCCATGGCCTCCAGGTCGCGCTCCACGGCACCCTTCACGGAGAGGTAGAAGTTTTTCGCCGCCGCATTGGCGCCGGCTGCGCTGACCAGGGCGAAGCGCTGCACGCCTGCAGCCTGCGCGGCGCGCGCGAAGGTCAGTACGGCATCATGGTCGACGGCACGGAAGGCGGCCTGGCTGCCGGCCTTGGCTATCGTGGTGCCGAGCGCGCAGAGGGCGCCATCGAAGTGGCCGAGATCGGGCAGGGGAGAGGTGAAGTCGCTGATGCGCTGTTCCAGCTTGGGATGCTGGATCGGCAGCGGGCGGCGGCCGATGCCGACCACCTGCTCGACGCGGGCATCGTCCAGCGCGGCCCAGAGAGCAATCTTGCCAACCAACCCGCTTGCACCGGCGATCAGCAAGCGTGCCATGGCATCCCCCTGTCTAGATGTCGATCTCGCCCGCGAACTGGGCGTTTTCCTGGATGAACTGGAAACGCATTTCCGGCTTGCGGCCCATCAGGCGCTCCACCATGTCATGCGCTTCTTCCGCGATGTCGGTGCCGGCCTGCACCCGCAGCAACACCCGGTTCTTGCGATCCATGGTGGTTTCCTTCAATTGCTGCGGCGGCATTTCGCCGAGGCCCTTGAAGCGGCTGATCTCTATTTTGCCGCGGCTGTTGAAGGTGGTCTTCATCAGCTCTTCCTTATGCGCGTCGTCGCGCGCATAGGCGGTTTTGCCGCCCTGGCTGATGCGGAACAGCGGCGGCTGCGCCAGATAAAGATGGCCATTGCGGATCAGGCTTGGCATCTCGCGGAAGAAGAAGGTGATCAGCAGCGAGGCGATATGCGCGCCGTCCACGTCGGCGTCGGTCATGATGATGACCTTGTCGTAGCGCAGATCTTCGTCGCGATACTTGGTGCCGGTGCCGCAGCCCAGCGCCTGGATCAGGTCGGCGAGTTCCTGGTTGGCGGCCAGCTTGCCCGAGGTGGCGGAGGCGACGTTCAGGATCTTGCCGCGCAGCGGCAGGATGGCCTGGGTCTTGCGGTCGCGCGCCTGCTTGGCGGAGCCGCCGGCGCTGTCGCCTTCGACGATGAAGATTTCGGTGCCTGCCGCGCTGTCATCCGAGCAATCGGCCAGCTTGCCGGGCAGCCGCAGCTTGCGCGTGGCGCTCTTGCGGCCAACTTCTTTTTCAGCCCGGCGACGCAGGCGTTCCTCGGCGCGCTCGATGATGCGCAGCAGCAAAGCCGTGGCCTGCTGCGGGGCGCCGGCCAGCCAATGATCGAAATGATCCTTGATCGCGGTTTCGACCAGCTTGGCGGCTTCCACCGTCACCAGCTTTTCCTTGGTCTGGCCCTGGAATTGCGGTTCCTTGATGAACAGCGACAGCATGGCGGTGGCGCCGCTGACGATGTCTTCCGCCGTGATCTGGGCGCCGCGCTTGTTGTTGGTGAGGTCGGCGTAATCCTTGAAGCCGCGCAGCAGGGCCGAGCGGAAGCCGGCCTCGTGCGTGCCGCCTTCCGGCGTCGGCACGGTGTTGACGTAGGAATTCAGCCAGCCATCGCCGATTTCCTGCGGCCAGTGGATCGCCCACTCGACCTGGCCGCGCTCGCCCGCCAACTGCGCCCGGCCGGCGAACGGCACCGGCGTGATGGTGGCTTGGCCTTCCAGGGCAGCGTTCAGATAATCCTGCAGGCCACCGGGGAAATGCAGCGTCGCTTCTGCCGGCGTCTCGTCGTCGCCCTTGAGCAGGTCGGCGGCGCATTTCCAGCGGATCTCGACGCCGGGATAGAGATAGGCCTTGGACCGCGCCATCTTGAACAGACGAGCCGGGCGGAAATGCGCGCCCTTGCCGAAAATCTGCTCGTCGGGATGGAAGGTGACGGTGGTGCCGCGACGGTTCGGCGCGGCGCCGACCTTGGCCAGCTTGCCCTGCGGCGTGCCGCGCGAATAATCCTGGCGCCACAATTCCCGCTCACGCGCCACTTCCACCACCAGGCGGTCGGACAGCGCATTCACCACCGAGATGCCGACGCCATGCAGGCCGCCAGCGGTGGAATAGACCTTGTCGGAGAACTTGCCGCCGGAATGCAGCGTGGTGAGGATCACTTCCAGCGCCGACTTGTCCTTGAACTTGGGGTGCTTGTCGATCGGGATGCCACGGCCGTTATCGGCCACCCGCAGGGAACCATCGGCCAGCAATTCCACCTCGATGCGGTCGGCATGGCCGGCCACGGCCTCGTCCATCGAGTTGTCCAGCACCTCGGCGAACAGGTGGTGCAGGGCGCGCTCGTCGATGCCGCCGATATACATGCCGGGGCGGCGGCGCACCGGTTCCAGGCCCTCGAGGACCTCAATATCCTTGGCGGTGTAGTCCGAGCCGCCCTTGGGGCCACCCTGGAACAAGTCATTCATCGAATTCATGGGCCGCGCTATACTGCAATCAGGGACCCCTGTATAGGGGCGGACGAATCGTTGGCTACCAAATATAGTATTTTTTGCAGGCGCGAAAAGCACTTAATCCGGCAAGCAGGAGTGGTGGATGACCGAAGCGGCGGCTAAGACCAAGCGGGGCGAACCGGTGATCCGTACCGCGCCGATGCCCTCCGACATGAACGGCAACGGCGATATCTTCGGCGGCTGGGTGTTGAGCCAGATGGACATCGCCGGCGGCATCATTGCGGCGCGGCGGGCCATGGGCCGGGTCGCCACCGTGGCGGTCGATTCCATGACCTTCAAGCAGCCGATCAAGGTCGGCGACGTGGTGTCGATCTATGCCACGGTGACGCGGGTCGGCCGTACCTCGATCTCTGTGCATATGGAAACCATCGTCGCCCGCCGGCTTGACCCGGAAGAGATCAAGGTGACCGAGGGCACCTTCATTTATGTCGCCATCGACGATCAGGGCCGGCCCCGCCCGATCGCGGCGGCAGCATCGTGATCACGCCCCCGCCGCGCGGCTGGCTGGCCGACGAGGTGCAGGCGCCGGCCCTGGTGGACCTGCTGGCCTGGTACAACACCACGCGCGGCGACAAGCCGATCCTGCCAGTGGCCGCATTGCCGGCACTCTCGAAGCTGCCGGGCGGCGCCGACCTGGCGCTGGTCGAGATCGAGCCCTATGGCGGCTATCGCTACCGCTCCATGGGCAAGGCCTACAAGGCACTGGCGGCCCTGCCGCCCGATGGCGATGGCGTGACACGCGAAAGCCGCGCCGTGATCCGCCAGCATCTCGATCTCGCCAGCCGCGAAGGCCATCCGTTCCATATCAGCATCACGCGCTGGGACGGGCCGAACATCCTGCAATACGACCGCCTGATCCTGCCACTGGATGACGGCAACGGCACCATCACCCATCTGCTGGTCGGCGAGGCCTTCCTGCGCTACGCCCGCGGCGGGCCGGAGGAGGAGTAGGGTTGCCGATTTTTGTATATTATCATAATATACACCGATGATTGACCTCGACCGCATCGTCGGGTTCGACTGGGATGGCGGCAATGCCCGCAAGAGCGAGGACAAGCACGGCATCAGTCAAAGTATGGCCGAGCAGGTGTTCTTCAATGAGCCGTTATTGCTGCTGTCTGATGAGCGGCATAGCGGCGGCGAACCTCGGTATCATGCTCTTGGCCGCAGTGACGATGGCCGCCTGCTGCACATTACGTTCACGTTGCGCAGTCAGGGCACAATGATCCGGGTCATATCGGCGCGCGGCATGCATAGGAAGGAGTGGCTGCGTTATGGCGAAGAAGAAGTTTAAAACCATGCCGGTTTTTGCTTCCGAAGCGGAAGAGCGGGCTTTCTGGGAAAGCCATGATTCCAGCGATTACGTCGATTGGAGCAAGGCGAAGCGTGCGCGCCTGCCCAATCTGAAGCCGACCACCACATCGATTTCCCTGCGCCTGCCGGTCGGCCTTTTGGATCAGATCAAAGTGGCAGCCAACAAGCGTGACATGCCCTATCAGTCTCTGATCAAGGCGTGGTTGGCCGAGAAAGTCGGCTAGAACTAGAACCCCAAACTTTCGCCGATCTTCAGCGGCAGCACGGCATCCGCTGTGTAGCCGGCCTTGCCGCCAGCATCGCGGAAGCGCGGCGCTGCCTCGAAGGCCGGTTCCTGGGTCAGCACCACGGTGCCCCAGTGCATGCCGACCAGCCGTTTCGCGCCGATATCGCGGCCCAATTGCACAGCTTCCTCTGGTGTAGTGTGGCTGGCTTTCATGATTGCCTGCGGTTCATAGGCGCCGATGCCGATCAGCGCCAGGTCGACCGGCGCGAAGCGGCTGCCGATATCCTTGAACACCGCGCCATAGGCAGTGTCGCCACTGAAATAGACCCGTTTGCCGCCACCCTCGATGACGAAGCCGGCCCATAATGTGCGGTTGGTATCGAACAGTGTGCGGCGCGAGAAATGCACTGCCGGCACGGCGGTGATCTTGAGGCCGCTGCGCTCGATGCTGTCATACCAATCCAGCTCGACCACGTTGGCATAGCCGCGTTCGCGGAAGAAATCGCCAAGCTTGAGCGGCACCACGACAGTGATGCGATCCTTGCCGGGCAGGGCCTCGATGGTGCGCTCATCCAGGTGGTCGTAATGGTTATGGCTCACCAGCAACAGGTCCAGCGGTGGCAATTGCTCGACGCCCATGGCCGCCGGCACATAGCGTTGCGGCCCGAAGAAATATGGCCCGGCGCGGGTGGATAAATAGGGGTCGGTGATCAGCGTGGCGCCGTTCAGGCGCAGCAGGAAAGCGGCATGGCCGAGCCAGGTGACATGGTCCTGGCCGGCCAGCGCGGCGCGGCCAGCCTGCGTTTCGGCGGCGCTGAGCACATGGCCGGGCGGCGGCTCCGGCGGATCGAAGGAGCGCAGGAACTGGCCGAACAGGAAGGGCGCGAAATCGCTGAAGCCAGCCGTGCGCGGCGGGCTGCCCGGCGGGTTGCGGAAGCGGCCATCGGCCAGGTGGTGATAGGGCTTGCCCTCGGCCTGCAAGGCGTCGGGCGCGGGGGTGCAGGCGCCCAATACCAGAAGCAACAGCAGCAGGGCGGCGAAGGAGGGGGCTCTTGGCGTCATGGCGCGAGGATAGGGCGCCGGCTGGAACCGGCAAACCCCGGAAGGGTTTGAACTTTTGGTGATTTGCAACCCATGTGAGAGAACCGTTGACGCCGCCCCAGGGCAGCACATATCTTACATACAAGATATGCAAAGGCGCCGTCAGGTCAGCAAGGCCGGCAGGCAGCCACAGGGAGGGGAGCGGGGAGCCATGTCGAGCGGCCCGCAGGTGCAGGCGGTGCCGGTATTGGTGCCGCCGGTACAGCGCAACAATCTGTCCGGCACAAGCCAGGGGCGTACCTTGGGGCGCAGCGCCACGGCGGCGGCGCGCGTGCATGAGCGGCTGCGCGAAGACATCCTCTCGCTGGCCCTGCCGCCCGGCTCGTCGCTGTCCGAAAACGATCTGGCGCGCAGCTTCGGTGTCAGCCGCACCCCGGTGCGCGAGGCCCTGCTGCGGCTCTCCGACGAGAACCTGGTGGAGATCGTGCCGAAATCCGGCACCACGGTCAGCCGTATTCCCTATGCCAAGCTCGGCGAGGCCATCGTGATCCGCCGCGCGCTGGAAGAGGTGGCGGTGCGCAAGGCCGCCGAGCGGGCGTCGAAAAGCCAGATCACCGGCCTGCACGCCATCATCGAACGCCAGCGCGAGGCCGAACTGGCCAATGACGCGGAAGCCTTCCACAATGCCGACGAGGCCCTGCATGCCGCCATCGCCGAGGCGGCCGGCTATCCCGGCATCTGGGTGCTGGTGCGGCAGGTGAAATTCCATGTCGACCGTTTCCGCCGCCTCACCCTGCCGCAGGTGGGTCGCATCGCCCGCGTGATCGAGGAGCATGAAGCGGTGGTGGCTGCCATCGCGCGCCACGACGGCGAAGCGGCTTTGCGCGCCATGGACCACCATCTCGACGGCCTGCAGGGCAGCCTGCCCGATATCCGCAGCATCAATCCCGATTACTTCACCGAGGAGGATGAAGTCTGACCCCGCGCCCCGGAGGCACCGGGGCACTTGTGTAGCTGTTCATAAAAACCGGAGGAACCGCACGATGAAACTGTTCGCATTCGCCGCTGCCGGCCTGGCCATGGCCGTCGCCGCCACGCCCGCCCTGGCGCAGACCAAGCTGAAATGGGCGCATGTCTATGAAACGCCCGAGCCTTATCATACCGAGGCATTGTGGGCGGCGCAGGAAATCGCCAAGCGCACCAACAACAAGTACCAGGTCGACGTATTTGCCGCCTCGCAGCTCGGCAACGAGAACCAGATCAACGAGGCGCTCACGCTGGGCACTGTGGATATCATCTACACCGGCGTAGCTTTCGCCGGTTCGATCCACAAGCCGATCGCGATCTCGAACGCGCCGTTCATCCTGCGCGATTTCGACCATTGGAAGGCCTATCGCGATTCAAAGCTGTTCACCGACATCGCGTCGGGCTACGAGCAGAAGACCAAGCATAAGGTGACGGCACTGACCTATTATGGCCAGCGGCATCTCACCGCCAACAAGGCGATCAACAAGCCCGAGGACATGAAGGGCATGAAGCTGCGCGTGCCGCCGGCGCCGCTGTACCTGATGTTCACCAAGTCGGTGGGCGCCAATGCGACGCCGATTGCCTTTGCCGAGGTCTACCTCGCTCTGCAACAGGGCACCGTGGACGGCCAGGAGAATCCGCTGCCGACCATCATGGCGAAGAAGTTCTACGAAGTGCAGAGCCACATCATGCTGTCGGGCCATATCACCGAAAGCCTGCTCAGCATTGTCGGCGGCCATGTCTGGAACAAGCTGAGCGCCGACGAGAAGACGATCTTCACCGATGTGCTGAAGACCGCCGCCTCGCGCGCCACGGATCAGATCCGTATCTCGGAACAGAACCTGGCGGCGGAATTCCGCAAGCTCGGCAAGACCGTGGTGGAAGTGGACCGCAAGCCGTTCATTGCCGCTGCCGCGCCGCTGCATAACGATGCCTCGGCGGGCGCCGGCTGGAGCAAGGCGGAATACGACACGCTGCAGGCGCTGAAGTAAATCCGAACCTCCCGGCGGCGCCGTGCATGCGGCGCCGCCGGGTTCTCTTCAATCACGCTTTGATGACGATGGGGGTAAAGGCCTGATGCTTCGCAATGGCCTGCCAGTCCCAGGCAATGCCAAGGCCCGGCATATCCGGCGCCGTGACCTTGCCGTTCGTCACCTCGAGCCTGCTGCTCGCCACCGGGTCGAGTTGCGGAATCCATTCCACCCAGGCGGCATTGGGCACGGCGGCACACAGCGAGACATGCAATTCCATCAGGAAATGCGGGCAGATCGCCACATTGAAGCTCTCCGCCAGATGGGCCACCTTCAGCCATGGCGTGATGCCGCCGATGCGCGCCACGTCGGCCTGCACGATGGAGCAGGCGCGGTTTTGCAGATATTCCCGGAAATGGCTGGGGTGATAGATCGATTCACCCACCGCCACCGGCAGGCTGGTCGACTGGCTCAAGCGCACATGGCCGTCCATGTCTTCGGCCGGCAGCGGTTCCTCGAACCAGGCCAGGTCCAGCGCTTCGTAATGCCGCGCGCGGCGGATCGCTTCCGCCACCGTGAAAGCCTGGTTGGCATCCACCATGATTTCGAAAGCCGGGCCGACGGCCTCGCGCACCGCGCCGAGCCGCGCCATGTCTTCCGCCACATGCGGTCGGCCGACCTTGATCTTGCTGCCGCCGAAGCCGCCGGCCCTGGCGGCGAGTGCGTCATCCACCAGCGCCTGCGGCTCGATATGCAGCCAGCCGCCCTCGGTGGTGTAGACCGGCACGCTCCGCTGCGCGCCACCAGCTTCCAGCCACAATGGCCGGTTGGCGGCAAGGCAGCGCAGGTCCCAGAGCGCCGTGTCGATGGCCGCCAGCGCCAGCGCGGTGATGGCGCCCACCGCCGTGGCGTGTGTCGAGAAGAACAGGCTTTTCCAGATCGCCTCGATCTCCAGCGGATCGCGGCCCAGGAGGCGCGGCGCCAGGTGATCGCGCAGCAGGGCCACCACCGAGGAACCGCCGGTGCCGATAGTGTAGCTGTAGCCGGTGCCGGTAAGTCCGTCGCTGGTGGTGATGCGCACCATCGGCGTTTCCTGGGTGATGAAAGACTGGATCGCATCGGTGCGCTTCACCAGCGGCGCCAGATCGACCTGCAGGATTTCCACGCACGTAATCGTTGCCATCCACTTCCTCCATTTTCTTGCAGTCTAGAGGCTAAGTCATGACCAAGCCAGAGATGAACCCGTCACACGGCGAAGACCCGCATTTGATCGAAGTCACCGATCCGGAAGTGAAGATCGAGCCTTATATCGAGGACATGCTGGGTTTCGTGATTTTCTGGGGCTTGGCCTTCGTGGTCTTCCTGCAATTCTTCTCGCGCTACATCCTCAATGATTCCTACGCCTGGACCGAGGAGATTTCGCGCTACCTGCTGATGTGGGTCACGTTCATCGGCGGCGCCACGGCGATGCGGCGCGGCACCCATATCGGCGTTGAGGCAATCCAGCATTTCCTGCCCGATAGGCTGGCGCGGTTAAGCCGCTTCATCATCGACATCATTACGCTCGGATTTATTGCCGCACTCTGCTGGTTCGGCATCACCGTTACCGAGCGAATGCAGATTCAGACCATGACCGTGATCGAATGGCCGATGAGCATCGTCTATGCCGGTGTCGCGCTGGGCTGCTTCCTGATGCTCTATCGCTGCGTCCGCGTGGTGTTCGGTAATGCCAAGCGCGGTTGGCGCGAAGATCCGAACAAGGCCAGCCTCATCATCGACTGAACTACGGATTCGCAGGAGTTACCCGCATGTTTGCGTTGCTTGTCTTCTTTTTCGCCACCCTGCTGCTCGGCGTTCCGATCTTCGTCGCGCTGGGCGGCTCGTCGCTGTTCTACACGGCGTTTCTTTCCAACATCCCGGATTTCGTGGTGCTGCACCGCATGGCCGGCGGCGTCGACTCATTTCCATTGATCGCGGTGCCGTTCTTCATCCTGGCCGGCAATCTGATGAACACGGCGGGCATCACCAACCGCATCTACGATTTCGCCACCGCTGCCGTCGGCTGGCTGCGCGGCGGCCTGGGCCATGTCAACGTGGTTGGCTCGGTGATCTTCGCCGGCATGTCGGGCACGGCGGTGGCCGATGCCGGCGGGCTTGGCACCATCGAGATCAAGGCGATGCGCGACCACGGCTATCCCGACCATTTCTCGGTCGGCATCACGGCGGCATCCTCCACCATTGGTCCGATCATTCCGCCTTCGCTGCCCATGGTGATCTTTGGCGTGATGGCAAATGTGTCCATAGGGCAGCTATTCGTTGCCGGCATTGTGCCGGGCCTGCTGATGGCCGGTGCCATGATGATTTATGTCACCTGGTACGCGCACCGCCACAATATTGGCCGCGACCAGGCTTTCCACATCCCGACGCTCGGCCGCACCTTCGTGCGTGCCATCCCGGCGCTGTTCACGCCGGTGCTGCTGATCGGCGGCATGAGCACGGGCGCCTTCACGCCTACCGAGGCGGCCATCGCCGCCTGTGCCTGGGCGCTGATCCTCGGCGTGTTCCTCTATCGCGCGCTGAACTGGAAGCAGTTCTACCGCATCTCGCTGGAGACAATCGAGACCACCGCCAGCGTGCTGATCATCGTCGGCGCCGCTTCGCTGTTCGGCTGGGTGCTGACCACCACGCGGATCACCGAGCAGCTCACGGAAGGTCTGCTCGGCCTCACCACCGATCCGCTGATGCTGCTGCTGATCATCAACATCATCCTGCTGATCGTCGGCTGCTTCATGGAGACCATCGCGGCAATCTCGATCCTGGTGCCGATCTTCATGCCGGCGATCACCAAGCTCGGCATCGATCCGGTTCAGTTCGGCGTCGTCATGGTGCTGAACCTGATGATCGGCCTGCTGACGCCGCCGGTCGGCATGGTGCTGTTCGTGCTGTCGCGCGTGGCGAAGATGAGCTTTGATAAGACCGTGATGGCGGTGCTGCCGTTCCTGATCCCGCTGCTCGTCGTGCTGGCAGCGATTTCGGTGTTCCCGATCCTGACGCTCTACCTGCCGACGCTGTGGTATCGCTAATCGTCAGGTGCGCCAGAAATAGCGGCTGAACGGGATGATCAGAATGAGAATCTCGAGCCGGCCGGCGAGCATGCCGAAGCTCATCAGCCACTTGGCGGCCTCTGGCACTTCCTTGAAGGTGCAGCAGGGGCCGTTGTTGGGGCCGAGGCCAGGGCCGACATTGCCGAGTGCGGTGGCGGCGGCGCCAAGGCTTTCGCTCAACGGCAGACCTGTCGCGGCAATGGCGATGGTCAGGAAGGCCAGGGTCAGCAGGTAGGTGAAGAAGTAAGTGATGACGCCAGCGCGTACGGCATCCGACACGGTCTCGCCGTTGAAGGTGACGCGGAAAGTACCATGCGGAAAGATCTGACGATGAATCTGCACCCGCAGGATCTGGATCATCACGAAGATGCGGAACACCTTGATGCCGCCCACCGTGGAGCCGGTACAGCCGCCGATCAGCATCAGCATCAATGCAATCGCTTCAACGAAGCCGCCCCAGGTGGAGTAGTCGTGGCTGGTATAGCCGGTGGTGGTGATGGTGGCGACAGTGACGAAGAAGCCCTCGCGCAGCGCCTGCATCAGCTCGACATCGAAATGCACCATCCGCCACAGGGCTATCAGCAGGGCGGCGGCGCAGATGATGCCAAGGAATAGCTGCACCTGCTGGTCGCGGTAGAGGGCTCCAGGCCGTCCATACAATGCCAGGATATAAAGGCCGAACGGCATGGCGCCGAGCGTCATGAACACAACGCTGACCCATTCGATGGCCGCGCTGTTGTAGAAGCCGATACTGGAGTCGTGCGAGGAATAGCCGCCGGTGGCCAGCGCTGTCATGGCGTGGCCGATGGCATTGAAGGCATTCATGCCGGCGAGCCAGTAGCTCACGGCGCCGAGAATTGTCAGGGCCACGTAGATCAGGCCGATCTGCGTCACCACCTCGACCATGCGCGGCACGAATTTCGATGAGCTTGGCGAGAGATCGAGGCTGAAAAGCTGCAGGCCGCCGATGCGCAGGAAGGGCAGCAGCAGCACGGCGATGGTGACCACGCCGAAGCCGCCGATCCACATCAGCAGGAAGCGCCAGAACAGGATGCCGCGTGGCGCATTGTCCAGGCCGACAATCACGGTGGAACCGGTATTGGTCAGGCCGGACACAGACTCAAACACCGCATCCGCCAGTGGCAGCCGCAGTACCGAGAGCATGAAGGGGACGGCACAGATCAGGCAGGCCACCACCCAGGTGACCGGCAGCATCAGCAGGGTTTCGTTCTGGCTGATACGCTGCTGCTTGTTATGGGTGGCAATGGCGATGCCGGCGCCGACGAAGATGGTGCCAAGCGCGCAGGCCAGGAAGGTGTAGGCATCGCGATGGCGGTCGACGATATCCACCGCCATCGGCACCAGCATGAAGGCGCCGAGGCAGCACATCACCACGCTGACGAAATAAAGGATCGGCGCAAGGCTGATGCCTTCGGCGCGAGCGTCGGACGCGTTGGATGTGGTGGTGGGCCGGCGCGCGGTCATTGGCGCGGACTTTGGCCGCGCCATGCCTGAAAATCAAGCAACTTCGGTGGACTAGCCCGCGCCAGCTCTTAGCCAGCAGACGGCGAGACAACCGTGCAGGTCAGGTTCTTGCGCTTAAGGTTGCTGCAGGCGCTGCGGGCATCGGCTTCGGTGAGGCCGGTGAGGCGGGCGCGGTAGAGCATGCCGCTATCGGCGCGCAGCGTCTCGATGGTCGGCTCGCCCGTGGGCACCTTGGCCTGCGCCTTGGCGACAGTGGCCTGGGCCGCATCCTGCTTCTTGAAGGCGCCGAGCTGCACCGCCCAGGAACCGTTGGCATTCTGCTTCTTGCCCTTGCCGCCAACCTGAGCCTGAGCGGGGGCCTTGGCGACGGCGGCTTCGGCCTTGGCATTGGTCTTCGGCTTGGCGGCGCGGGCGGCACTGCCGGTTTCGGCGGCCTGGGCCGAGCTGATAAGGCTGAAGGCCGGCGCCGGCTCGACGGAGGCCATCACCGGATCGTTGCCCGGCTTGCCGATGCGCTCGAAGCCGGCATCGAGAAGCTGGATCATGCGGTTGTCGCGGGCGACGATGCTCGGGCCGCCGAACACCACGGCCAGCACGCGGCGGCCATCGCGCTTCGCGGAAGCAACGAGGTTGAAGCCCGAGGCGGCGATGAAGCCGGTCTTGATGCCGTCGGCGCCTTCATAGCGCGCCAGCACATGATTGTGGTTGCGGATGGTGGCTTCCTTCCACTGGAATTCGGCAGTGGAGAAGTAGTGATAGTATTTCGCGTGGTTCTTGATCAGCGCCATGCCCAGCGTTGCCATGTCGCGCGCCGTGGTCTGCTGCTGCTTGTTCGGCAGGCCAGAGGAATTCTTGAAGGTGGTGCGGCTCATGCCGAGCTGATGCGCGCGGCGGGTTGCCATCTGGGCGAACTGCGCCTCGGTGCCGCCGATGGCTTCGGCCAGCACGGCGGTGGCATTATTGGCGGACTTGGTGATGGCGGCGAGCACGGCATCGCGCACGGTGATGGTCTGGCCGGCGCGCAGTTCGATGCCATAGGGCTGGGCAGCGGCGTGGGCCGAAACCTTCAGCGGCTGGTTCATCTGCAACTGGCCGCTGTTGAGCGCATCGAAGGTCATGTACAGGGTCATCATCTTGGTCAGCGATGCCGGGTAGCGAAGGGCATCGGCATCCTGGGCGTGCAGTACACGGCCAGAATCGGCATCGACCACGATGGCGGCATACTTGCCCTGGGCGAGGGCGGGGCTTTGGCTGAGCAGGATGGAGAAACAAATCGTTACAACTAGGGCCGTAATACCCCGCACCAGAGCGCCAACCTGCATCATTGATCCCCCGTCACTATCCTGCTTGACTCATACACTAGGCGAGATGGACGGCCATCAATTCGCCCGATTCGCTTGGCATGAGTGTATGAATCGCGATTCGGCTTGTCCAGTGGAAAAGTCTGCCAAACGCTTGATTCAGCTATGATTCAGCATAGCGTTAACCATCAGGCGGCAGCACAACTTATGGAGTCTAAAATGCGTCGGGTTAAGGAATGGTTTGGTCTGGCGGCGGTTTTGGCGCTCACTGCCTGTGCCTCGGTCGGCCCCACGGACGACCCGATCCGCCGTCATTATTCCTGGGACCGCTATGTCGGCGGCGACGATCTGGCGGTGAGCTGCCAGCCCGGCCAGCCGGCGCGCTATCGCCTGGTCTATAATGGCCGCCACGACGAACAGCGCCGCTCCTATGATTTCTCGGCCCAGCCCGATGGCGGTGCCATGCTGGAGGCGAGGGTGATCGGCTCCGGCTCGCTGCTGCGCCTCACGGTGGAGGACCCACTCAAGCCGTGGCGCGGTGAGCAAGCCCTCTATCGCCTGACCGCAGCCGAATTCTCCACTGTTACCAAAGCCTTGACCGATGCCGGCTTCGAGCAGATGGCGAAGCGCAACATGGAATTGCGCGGCGATGACTTCTTCTGGACCGCCAGTGCCTGCCGCGATGGCAAGTTCCACTTCAACGCCTGGGCCGCCGAAGGCTACCCGGCGGAGACCTCTGGCTTCAAGGATCTGCGTTTCCTGGAAGTGCTGGCGCCGTTCGACCGTACCGGGGTGGCGGTGAATCCGCCGCGCAAGGTGCCGCTGCCGCCGTATTCGACACTTTTCAACGAAACCAGCGAGAAGCCCAAGGTTGTGCCGCCGCGCTATATCGTCGGGGACAACGGCTTGGTGTATACCCAGCGGGCGTTTAATTAGGCGCCCGGGCCCTTAATTAGGCAATAAACTATTGATCGCGCAAGGGAACGCTGCGCTGCCGCATTTTTATATTGCGGCGCACAAAAAATCCCTTGACGCAACCCAGGGCGTGCCCATATAAACATCAATGTTGCACCGCAGCATTTTTCTGCCGCGCCGGTACGCCGGGGCGGCTTTATGAGCACCCACCCCAGGATCAACAGTCGCTAGAAGGATTATTCCCATGGCCAAGACCAAGACCGTCGCGCCGAAGATCGAAGCGCCGAAGTTCGAGGGCGCCGCCCCCTACGAGACCCTGATCGCCACCTCCAAGGAGCAGATGGAGAAGGCGCTGAAGGCCACCACCGAAGCCACCGAGCGCGCCTTTGCCCAGGCCAAGGAGCGTCTGGAAACCGTGGTGAAGGGTTACGACGACGCCGCCAAGTTCTCCAAGACCAACATTGACGCCTTCGTCGCCGCCGGCAACGTCGCCTCGAAGGGCGCCGAGACCATCAACGCCGAAGTGCTGGCTTTCGCGAAGACTCAGTACGAAGACAACCTGGCCGCTACTAAGGCCCTGTTTGGCGCCAAGACCCTGCAGGAACTTATCGAACTGCAGAACGATTTCGCCAAGACCGCCTTCGAGGCCTACGCCGCCCATGCCACCAAGCTGAGCGAAGTGTCGGCCAAGGTTGCGCAGGACACCTTCGCCCCGATCAACGCCCAGGTTCAGGCGGCGGTCGAGAAGTTCGTGAAGCCGCTGGCCGCCTGATCGGGCGCCACGCCGCACACGGTTTTGTGACACAGTATGAGTACAGGGCCCGGCGGCAACGCCGGGCTTTTTTTGTCCACAGGTGTGGTCAAGGTACGAAACGCCATCTTTTTTTACCCGCCGGGTGCTGGTATTTTTTTACCATGTTCCCATATCCTTAACCGATGCGGCGGCGCAGACGGCGCTTTCCCTAGTCGGGCGGAGCACAGGAATGAGCCACGGCATCAGCAGTGAGCTGGACAGAGTAGAGCCGATGAGTAGGCGGGCATGAGCGAACGGGATGGACGCGACGGACGCGGGCGTACCGAAATCGGCGTGGTCACCAAGACCAAGCCGAAGACGCAAAAGCCGCCAATGTACAAGGTGCTGTTGCTGAACGACGACTACACCCCGATGGAGTTCGTCGTGCATGTGCTGGAGCGTTTCTTCAACAAACCCCGCGAGGAAGCCACACAGATCATGCTGCATGTCCACCAAAAGGGCGTCGGCATCTGTGGCGTGTTCACCTACGAGGTGGCGGAAACGAAAGTGACCCAGGTGGTCGATTTCGCCCGCCAGCACCAGCATCCACTGCAATGCACGATGGAACGTGATTGAGTTAGTGGAACGTGACTGAGTTAGTGGAACGCGATTGATGGAGGCGTAGACCGAATGGCAAGCTTCTCGCGCACGCTTGAACAATCCCTGCACCGGGCCCTGTCGCTGGCCGGCGCCAAGAAGCATGAATTCGCTACGCTTGAGCATCTGCTCTTCGCCCTGACCGAAGACTCCGACGCCATCGCGGTGATGCGGGCGTGCAATGTCGATATCGAAAAACTGCGCGAGCGGCTCGGCACCTTCATCGATGAAGAACTGCGCGGCCTGGTAGTCACCGGCCTGCCGCAGGATGCCAAGCCGACCTTGAGCTTCCAGCGCGCCGTGCAGCGCGCGCTGTTCCATGTGCAATCCTCCGGCCGCGAGGAAGTGACCGGCGCCAATGTGCTGGTGGCGATCTTCTCCGAGCGTGAGAGCCATGCCGTGCATTTCCTGCAGGAGCAGGACATGACGCGCCTCGATGCCGTCAGCTATATCAGCCATGGCGTTGCCAAGGCGCCGGGCACGCGCAACGAGCGCCGGCCGGTGCGTGGCGCCGATGCGCCTTCGGGCGAGGAGGGCGCGCGCGAGCAGCGTGGCGACCGCGAGCGCGAGAAGCCGGGCGCCAAGGATAAGGACAAGGAGGCGCTCAGCGCCTATTGCGTCAATCTCAACGACAAGGCCAAGGCCGGCAAGATCGACCCGCTGATCGGCCGCGAGCCGGAGATCGAGCGCACCATCCAGATCCTGTGCCGCCGTACCAAGAACAACCCGCTTTATGTCGGCGATCCCGGTGTCGGCAAGACTGCGATTGCCGAAGGGCTCGCGCGCCGCATTATCCATGGCGAAGTGCCGGGCATCCTGAAGGAAGCCGTGATCTACGCGCTGGACATGGGCAGCCTGCTCGCCGGCACGCGCTATCGCGGCGATTTCGAAGAACGCCTGAAGCAGGTGATGCAGGAGCTGGAGGCACAGCCGAACGCCATCCTGTTCATCGACGAGATGCACACCGTGATCGGCGCCGGCGCCACGTCTGGCGGCGCCATGGATGCGTCCAACCTGCTGAAGCCGGCGCTGGCTTCCGGCGCGCTGCGCTGCATCGGCTCGACGACCTATAAGGAGTTCCGGTCCTATATCGAGAAGGACCGCGCGCTGCTGCGCCGTTTCCAGAAGATCGATGTGAACGAGCCGACACTGGCCGATGCGGTGAAGATCCTGCGCGGCATCAAGACCTATTACGAAGAGCATCACCATGTCCGCTATACCGACGACGCCATCAAGGCGGCCGTCGAGCTTTCGGCCAAGTACATCAACGACCGCAAGCTGCCGGACAAGGCCATCGACGTGATCGACGAGGTCGGCGCCGCCGAGTTGCTGAAGCCGGAATCGCGCCGTCGCAAGGTGATTGGCGTCAAGGAAGTGGAAGCCATCGTTGCCAAGATCGCGCGCATTCCCCCGAAGTCGGTCAGCCGCGAGGACAAGGAAAGCCTGCGCAACCTCAATGCCGAGCTGAAGCGCGTGGTCTACGGCCAGGATGCCGCCATCGATGCGCTGTCCAGCGCCATCAAGCTGGCCCGTGCCGGCCTGCGCGAACCGGAAAAGCCGATCGGCTCCTATCTCTTCTCCGGCCCCACTGGCGTCGGCAAGACCGAAGTGGCACGCCAGCTTGCCCATATCATGGGTGTCGAGCTGATCCGCTTCGACATGTCGGAATACATGGAGCGCCACAGCGTCAGCCGCCTGATCGGTGCGCCGCCGGGCTATGTCGGTTTCGACCAGGGCGGCCTGCTCACCGATGCAGTGGACCAGCATCCGCATTGCGTGCTGCTGCTCGACGAGATCGAGAAGGCGCATGGCGACCTGTTCAATATCCTGTTGCAGGTGATGGACCACGGCAAGCTCACCGACAACAATGGCAAGAGCGTCGATTTCCGCAACGTGGTGCTGATCATGACCACCAATGCCGGCGCTTCCGAGATGTCGAAGCAGGCCATCGGCTTTGGCCGCGGCCTCAAGGAAGGCGAGGACGAGGAAGCGATCAAGAAGCTGTTCACGCCGGAATTCCGCAACCGCCTGGATGCCACCATCGGCTTCGCGCCGCTGGCGCAGGAAACCATCTCGCGCGTGGTCGACAAGTTCGTCGCCCAGCTCGAAGGCCAGCTTGCCGACCGCAATGTCACCATCGCGCTGACCGACGAGGCGCGCGCCTGGCTGGCCGAGCATGGCTACGATCCGCTCTATGGTGCCCGGCCGCTTGGCCGCGTGATCCAGGAGAACATCAAGAAGCCGCTGGCGGACGAATTGCTGTTCGGCCAGTTGGTCAAGGGTGGTCATATCCTGGTGACGGTGAAGGACGGCAAGCTCGGCTTCGAGATCACCGCCGAGAAGTCTCCGGCGCCGAAGGGCAAGGGTGACGCCACGGAAAGCAAAGAGCCGGAATACGCCAATTAAGTGGGCTTATTCCGGCGGTTGAACGCTTTCTTGGCATAGATTCTGCACGCTTTTTGGACCGTATGCGACGCCGGCAGGGCCGGCGTCGTTCCCGTCAGTAGCTTTGAGTCAGGTCCATGGCTGATCAGAATCATCATTTGCAAGTCCATCAGGTTATCGATGGCATCGAGCGCGACGTTCAGGAATTCGGCGCGCAGAATGAAGACATTGCCTTCCAGACCACGTTGCTGGCGCTGAATGCCTCCATCGAGGCGGCGCGCGCCGGCGAAGTCGGCCGCAGCTTCGCGGTGGTGGCGCAGGAAGTGAAGGCGCTGGCCAACCAGACCGCCGACAATTCCAAACGCTTCCGCGATGTGGTGCTGAAGCGGATCGGTGCTTCCAAGCAGGCTGCCGAGCAGATCGTCACCCAGATCGTGAAGGATCTGGAGGGACCGCGCCTTGCCGACATGGCGCAGACCATCGTGCAGCTGATCGTGCGCAACCTGTATGAGCGGACCTGTGATTGTCGCTGGTGGGCCACCGATGCCGCGATGTGGCAGGCTCTGGCCGAGCCTTCCGAGGAACTGCATGCCCTGGCCAGCGAACGGCTCGGCGTGATCAACCGTTTCTATACGGTGTATCTCAACCTGGTGCTGGCCGATGCCTCGGGCCGGGTGGTGGCCACCGCCAACCCGAAGCTGTTTCCCCGCGTCGCGCGGGCCGATGTGTCGCGCACGTCGTGGTTCCAGAAGGCGATGCAGTCGCGCAGCGGCGATGATTACTGTGTTGACGAGATCAGCCAGAGTGTCAGCCATGAGCGCAAGGCGGTGGCGATCTATGCCGCGGCGGTGCGTACCGGCGGCCAGATCCATGGTGCGCCGCTGGGCGTGCTGGGCGTGATCTTCGATTGGGAGAAGCAGGGCCGCAGCGTCGTCTGCGATGAACCGAGCCTGAGCGCCGAGGAATGGCAACGCAGCCGTGTGCTGCTGCTCGACGCCAAGCGCCGGGTGATTGCCGCTTCCGATGGCCAGGGCCTGTATCAGCCCTTCGACCTGCAGGCCGAGGGGCGGGAACGCGGCTATTATTATGCCGCCGATGGCAGCCTGGTCGCCTTCGCCCATACGCTTGGGTATGAGACCTATGACGGTCTGGGCTGGTACGGCGTGATCGTGCAGCAGCCGCGCCATTGACCCGGGCTGACCTAGGGTAAACGCTACAGGCAAGAATATTGCCTGAATCCCCAAATGAATTTCCTGCGCGCCAGCCCGCCGCCGCGTGGACTTATATGTTTATTTTACATAAATTCTGCATCAATCGCCGGCCAATCGAAAACCAGCCAGGGCCGGCATTGCATGGAGGCAAGACACCAATGGCAACCTTCCGTCTCAAGGCGGCTCTGCTTGCCGGCGCGCTCGCGCTGGCGGCGATTTCTACTGCGGCTTACGCCCCCCAGGTTCATGCACAGGGCAAGACCCTGCGCTGGGCCAGCCAGGGCGACTACCTCACCTTCGATCCGCATAGCCAGAACGAAGGCCTCACCCGCACCGGCTCGTTCCAGGTCTATGAAGGCCTGCTCGGCTACTCGGCCGATCTGAAGTTCGTGCCGGCGCTGGCCACTTCGTGGAAGGCGCTCGACGCCACCACCTGGGAATTCAAGCTGCGCCAGGGTGTGAAGTTCCATGGCGGTGAGAGCTTCACCGCCGATGACGTGGTTTTCTCGGTCAAGCGCGCCCAGCATGCCAACTCGGATTTCAAGACCTACATCGCCTCCGTCAAGGATGTGAAGAAGGTCGATGATTTCACCGTGCATGTGATCACCGATGGCGCCAACCCGATCCTGCCGAACCAGATCGCCAATATCTTCATCCTGTCGAAGAGCTGGGCGGAAAAGCACAATGTGCTGAACCCGCAGAGCTACAAGGACAAGGAAGAGACCTATGCCGTGCGTAACGCCAACGGCACCGGTCCGTTCTCGCTGAAGCTGCGCGAGCAGGATGTCCGCACCGTCACCGCCAAGAACCCGAACTGGTGGGGCCTCAAGGACGCGCCGCATAACATCGACGAGATCGTCTATACCCCGGTGACCACCGCCGCCACCCGCGTTGCCGCCTTGCTCTCGGGCCAGCTCGATTTCGTGCTCGACGTGCCGGTGCAGGACGTGGAGCGCGTCCGCCGCACGGCTGGCATCCAGGTGAAGAAGACCAACGAAATCCGGTCGATCTTCCTCGGCCTCGATGTCGGCAGCCCGGAGCTGAAGTATTCCGATGTCAAGGGCAAGAACCCGCTGGCCGACAAGCGCGTGCGCCAGGCCATGTATCATGCCATCGACATGGAAGCGATCCGCACCAAGGTGATGCGCGGCGATGCCGTGGTCGCCGGCATGATCACGTCGCCGGGCGTGCATGGCTATGATGCCGCTATCGATAAGCGCCTGCCGTATGACGTGGCGAAGGCCAAGAAGCTGCTGGCCGATGCCGGCTACCCGAATGGCTTCGGCGTGACGCTGGATTGCTCGAACGATCGCTACGTCAATGACGAGGCGATCTGCCAGGCGGTCGTCGGCATGCTGGCCCAGGCCGGCATCAAGGTCGATCTCGCGGCGCGTTCCAAGACGCTGCATTTCCCCAAGCTGCAGAAGAAGGATACCAGCTTCTTCCTGCTCGGCTGGGGCGTGCCGACCTTCGACTCGCATTACGTGTTCTCGTATCTGGTGCAGACTCCGGACGGCAAGAACGGCTCCTGGAACTTCACCAATTACTCGAACCCGAAGCTGGACGGCATGATCAACGGCATGCTCTCGGAGCTTGACGCCACCAAGCGCGACAAGCTGATCCGCGACGCCTGGGACATCATCAACGACGAAGTGATCTACCTGCCGCTGCATCATCAGGTGCTGAACTGGGCCATGGCCGAAAAGCTCGACATGCCCATCATCGCCGACAACGTGCCGCGCTTCCACTTCGCCAAGCTGAAGTGATCGGCCAACGGGCCGCCCTTCGCAGGGCGGCCCGTTTCCTTTAGAGTCCGCCCCTATGCTCGGTTATCTCATCGGTCGTCTGGGCCAGGCGCTCGCCGTCATGCTGGCGGTGGCTCTGGTCGCTTTCGTGCTGTTCAATTACATCGGCGATCCGATCAACAACATGGTGGGGCAGGATGCCACCACCACGGACCGTGCTGCCCTGCGCGAACAGCTTGGGCTGGACGATCCTGCCCTGGTGCAGTTCGGCCGTTTCCTGGTCAATGCGGCACAGGGCGAGTTCGGCCTCAGCTACCGCCTCAAGCGCCCGGTCAGCATCCTGATCCGCGAGCGCCTGCCGGCGACGCTGGAACTGGTCGCGCTGTCTGCAATCATGGCGCTGATCCTTGGCCTGCCGCTCGGCGTCTACACCGCGCTCAGGCGCGATAGCTGGCTCACCCGCACCGTGCTCACGGCATCGTTGGTCGGCGTGTCGCTGCCCACCTTCGTCATCGGCATCGGCCTGATCTATCTGTTCTCGGTGCAGTTCGACCTGCTGCCCAGCTTCGGGCGCGGGCAGGTGGTGCAGCTTGGCTGGTGGAGTACCGGCTTCCTCACCAAATCGGGCTGGGCTGCCATCATCATGCCGTCGATCACGCTCTGCCTCTACCAGCTTACCCTGGTGCTGCGCCTGGTGCGCTCCGAAATGCTGGAAGTGCTGCGCACCGATTACATCAAATTCGCCCGCGCGCGCGGCCTCACCGACAGCGTGGTACATTTCCGCCATGCGCTGAAGAACACGCTGATGCCGGTGGTCACGATTGTCGGCCTGCAGGTCGGCGGTCTGATCGCCTTTTCCATCGTCACCGAAACCGTGTTCCAGTGGCCCGGCATGGGCCTGCTGTTCATCCAAGCGGTCACTTTCGCCGATATTCCGGTGATGTCGGCCTATCTGGTGATGGTCGGGCTGCTGTTCGTGGTGCTCAATCTCACGGTCGATCTGGTCTATTTCCTGATTGACCCGCGCCTCAGCGCGCAGCAGGGGCAGGCGGGCAAGAACACATGATCAAGACGCTCGCCCGCTGGTACGATAGCGACCTGGCCTACAGTTTCCGCCGCTCGCCGGTGGTGGTGGTGGCCGCCATCGTTGCCGCCGTGATGATCCTGTCTGCCGTGTTCGCGCCGCTGGTGGCGCCGTTCAATCCCTTCGATCCGTCGTCGCTGAAGTTGATGGATGCGCAGACGCCGCCGGCCTGGGTGGAAGGCGGCATGGGCAAGTATCTGCTCGGCACCGATGACCAGGGCCGCGACCTGCTCTCCACCATTCTTTACGGCAGCCGGGTATCGCTGTTCGTCGGCTTTGCTGCGATTGGTTTCGCGGCAGTGTTCGGCACGCTGATCGGCGTGCTCTGCGGCTATCGCGGCGGCTGGCTCGATACCCTGGTGATGCGCGCCGCCGATGTGCAGCTTACCATTCCCAGCATCCTGATCGCGCTGACCATCGACGGTATCGGCCGCGCCGCGCTGCCGCGTGAACTGCATGGCGAGATCGCGCTGTTCGTGCTGGTTTTTGCCATCGGTGTGGCGGAATGGCCGCATTTCGCCCGCGTCGCGCGCTCGGCTGCGCTGGTCGAGCGCAACAAGGATTATGTCGCGGCGGCCAAGGTGATCGGGCGCGCGCCGTGGTCCATCGTCTGGCGCCATGTGCTGCCGAATACGCTAGGGCCGGTGCTGGTACTGGCCACCGTCGGCCTGGCGCTGGCAATCCTTTCGGAAGCCACGCTCAGTTTCCTCGGTGTTGGTGTGCCGCCGACGCAGCCCTCGCTCGGCACACTGATCCGCGTCGGCCAGAGTTTCCTGTTCTCCGGCGAATGGTGGACCGTGTTCTTCCCGGCGCTCACGCTGGTGCTGCTGGTGCTGGCGGTGAATGTGCTCGGCGACTGGCTGCGCGACGCGCTGAATCCGAAGTTGCAGTAGCTTCCAATTTCCCCATCCACAACACGTCATCGCCGCCGGGCCCTTCGGGCCTGTGCGCCCACGAGCACGTTAGGTGCTCGCGCGCTTACAGTGACCCGGCGATCTCAGGCCACACTGTGAGAGATGCCCGGATCAAGTCCGGGCATGACGAAGGAGGAGGGCGTCACCGCACCGCCGCCATCGCCCGCTCATGCCAGTAGCGGCTCTTGGCCGTGTCGGCGGGAATGCCTGGGCGGCCCTTGGCGAATAATTCAGCTAGGTCATCCATGGCGGCGACATGGCCGGCAAGGGCGGCGCGTTCCAGCCAGCGGGCCTCCTGCTTCGGATCGCGCCGCAGCCCGTCGCGGCCATCACCATAGGCATGGGCCAGCGTGTAGGCCTCGCGGCGGTCGCCCAGGCTGGCCGCGCGCTGCGTCGCTTTGATGGCCTGATCCGGGCGTTTCATCATGCGATAGCAGGTGGCGAGCAGGGCCCAGGACAGGCGGTGGTCCGGCGCCAGCGCAACGGCTGCTTCAGCCTCGCGCACGCCTTCATGGTATTCATTTATCAGCACCAGCAGGCTGGCATATTCGTAATGCAGGCCGGCATCATTCGGCGCGGCACGCAAAGCGGCCTGATAGGCGCGGTGGCTTTCCAGGAAACGGTCGGCATGGAAATAGGCATTGCCGAGACGACGCAGGATTTCCGGATCATCCGGCTTCTGTTCCAGCGCGCGTTCGCAGGCGGCGGCATCGCCGGCTTTGATCCCGGCCTCGCAACGCTCCAGCCAGTCGGCGGCCAGGGCGGGCTGGCTGAGCAGCAACAGGCAGGCGAGGGCAGCCAGGCGTTTCATGGCGTCACAGAAAGCCCTTGATCTTCGCCGCCATGTCGATGATCGCATCGCGGTCGCCCGGCGTCAGGCTCCAGTTGAGCTTGGCATTATCGCCCTTGTGCCGTGGCAGCACATGCACGTGGTAGTGCAGCACCGACTGCGCCGCGCCCGGCCCGTTCGACTGCACGATGTTGAGGCCGTCCGGCGTGGTGGCCTGCTGCACCGCGCCGGCGATGCGCTTGGCCAGCTTGGCCACGGCACCGACGGTTTCGGCTGGCGTGCTGAACAGGTCAGGGTGATGCTCCTTGGCGATCACCAGGGCATGGCCCGGCGCAAAGGGATTGATGTCCATGATGGCGAGGCAATGCTTTTCCTCGGCGAGTTTGATGCTCGGGATCTCTCCCGCCACGATCTTGCAGAACACGCAATTGTCGCCGCTCATTTTCCATCCCCAGGGCGTCACCCCCGGACTTGATCCGGGGGGCTCATTGAGATTGAGATGCGCGGGTCAAGCCCGCGCATGACGACGATACCGCCAAGCCGGCAAGCTTTCACTCACTTTCCGCTGAGCTGTCCGCATGTCGGAAGGGGGAATGCTCATCCAGTGCCGCGATCAGGCCTTGCATATGGGCGCGCTCCTGGTCCAGGAAGTTCGCCACGGCGCGGCGGAAGCCGGGATCGGGAATGTAGTGCAGCGAATGGATCGGGCTCGGTAGATAGCCGCGCGCCAGCTTGTGCTCGCCCTGGGCGCCGGCCTCGACACGCTTGAGGCCGTGACGAATGGCAAAGTCAATGGCCTGGTAGTAGCAGCATTCGAAATGCAGGAAATTATGCTGCTCGATACAGCCCCAGTTGCGGCCATAGAGCGTGTCGCTGCCCAGCATGTTCCAGGCCCCGGCGATCCAGCGGCCTTCGCGTTTCGCCAGCACCAGCACCACGCGCTCCGGCATCGCCCGGTGCAGGCGGCGGAAGAAATCGCGGTTCAAGTATGGCTGGCCCCATTTGCGGCTGCCGGTATCCATGTAGAATTCGAAGAAGGCGTCCCAATGCTCATCAAGCAGTGCGGCGCCCGAGAACGCCTCGATCTCGATGCCATCGCTCACCGCTTCGCGCCGTTCGCGCTTGATCGCCTTGCGCTTGCGCGAGGCAAGTGCTGCCAGGAAAGCATCGAAATCGGCATAGCCGTCATTCTGCCAGTGGAACTGTTCCCCTAGGCGATGCAGCAGGCCGGTGCTCTCGCCCCAGTCCTTCTCGGCTTCGGTGACGAAGTTGACATGCAGCGAGGAGAGTTTGTGGCGCTTGACGATTTCCAGCGCGCCCTGCAGTAGCGCGCCGCGCACGGCTTCCGGGTCATGGCCCGGCGCAACCAGGAAGCGCGGGCCGGTCACCGGCGTGAACGGCACCGCCGACAGCAGCTTCGGATAATACTGCCCGCCGGCGCGTTCATAGGCATTCGCCCAGCCCTGGTCGAAGATGTATTCGCCCTGGCTGTGGCCCTTGAAATACAGCGGCATGGCGCCCACGGCTTTGTCGCCATCCTCCACCACCAGATGCGTCGGCTGCCAGCCGTGGCGCGGTGCGACGCAGCCCGATTGCTCCAGCGCCAGCAGGAAGCCATGCAGCAGGAAAGGGTTATCCGTGCCGGCGCAGGCATCCCAAGCCACCGCCGGCATATTGGCGATGCCGCCAATCGACCGGACGGTGAGGCTGCTCACTTCGTGGATAGCTCCTCGAAGATGATGTTGTCGGCATGGGCGGCGGCGCGGGCGCGCTGCTCCTTGCTGCGCACCGTCCAGCTGATCACCGGCAGGTTATGGGCGCGGTAGCGCGCGGTGAGCGGTGCCGGCAGGTCGTTCACGTCATAGGCCAGGAACATCGGCTCGCCATGGAAGCGGTTCAGCATCCAGCGCAGGCCGAACTTCTGATACCAGTTCAGGTTCTTGCCCATCTCGGCGAGCGCGCAGGCGATCTGGCCGCGCACGAATTGCGGGGCATGGTCGCGGAACCAGGCAACGGTGCGCGGGCTGAAGGATTGCACCGCCACGGGGCCGGGATAATGCCGCAGCATGTTGGCGACCGCCTGCTCCAGCGCGCCGGCGGGGTCGGCATTGTCTTTCTTGATCTCGACCAGCAAAGGCACGCGGCCCTGCACCAGGTCGAGCACATCATTCAGGCTCGGCACTGTCTCGGTGGTGCCGAGGATGGTTTCGCGCTTGAGCGCCGCCAGGCTCATTTCCGACACGCGGCCGGACTTGCCGCAGAGGCGGTCGAGCACGGCATCATGGAAAACCACCACCTGGCCGTCGCCGGTGATGCGCACGTCCAGTTCGATGGCATAGCCGTTGTCGATTGCGTGCTGGAAGGCAAGGCGCGAATTTTCCGGCACGCCCTTGGCGATGTCATGCAGGCCGCGATGCGCCACCGGCGTCTTCAAGAGCCATTTCGGGGGGGCTTCGGTCATTGCGTTTGCCTACTCGCGGATAAGGAACACGGCGTCAGCTTCCACCGTGATGTCGAAGGGCAGGGACGGTGCCGAGATCGCGGTGCGCGCGGGCCGGCCCGGTTCGCCAAACACCTCCTGCAACAGATCGGTGATGCCGTTGGCGACGACCTGCGCCTGCTGGAAATCCGGCGTCGAATTCACCAGGGCGAACACCTTGAGGCAGCGTTCGACGCGGTCGAGATCGCCCTCCACCGCCTGGCTCACCTGCGCCAGCAGGTTCAGCGCCGTCAGCCGTGCCGCCGCCACGCCATCGGCCATCGAGGCCGAGCCGCCGAGCTTGCCCTGATGGCGCACACTCTGGCCCCAGGTGGGGCCTACGCCGGCAACCCATACTTCGCGGTCGAGCCGCTGCCAGCCGACATAGGTCGCCACCGGCAGATGCGCCGGCGGCAGCACCAGGCCTAGCTCTTTCAGGCGGGCGGCGATGCGGCCGGCCAAGATGTCAGACCAGTTCGAAGATGGCGTCGATCTCGACCGATACGCCGCGCGGCAGCGACACCGCGCCGACCGCGAAGCGGGCATGCTTGCCGGCATCGCCGAATACCTGCGCGAACAGGTCGGAAGCACCGTTGATCACCTGCGGCTGCTGGATGAAATCCGGCGTCGAATTGACGAAGCCGCCCACCTTCAGCACGCGCTTGATGCCATCCAGCGAACCGCCGGCCGCGGCGCGCGCCTGGGCGATCAGGTTGAGGCCGCAGAGCCGCGCCGCTTCCACGCCCTGTTCCAGGCTCATATCGGCGCCGAGCCGGCCGAGATAGCGCAATTCGCCGTTCCAGATGGTGATCTGGCCGGCGACATAGAGCGTCTTGCCGCTGATGGTGTAGGGGACATAATTGGCCGCCGGGGTGGCCGGGTTGGGCAATTCGATGCCCAGCGTCTTGAGACGCGCTTCATGGCTGGCAGTCATGGGAGATACCCTTTGCTTACTGGAGCCGGAATCTAGCCCCAAGCAGTCCCTGACCGCAACCGACGGCCGTTCAACTTACGGGGCGCGCGCGCCGCGTTTCCTTGTGCAGATACATCGCGCGGTCGGAGGCTTTCAGCAGGCTGGCCAGGCTGGCACGGCCATCATAGCGCACCAGGCCATAGGAAAGACCGACCGGCAGCCGGCCCTGGCCCCAGAGCAGGGGTTCGTTGCGGATCGCCGCGCAGAGGCCGCGCAGCCGGGCTTCGGCTGCCGCCACGCTGGCGCCGGGCAGCACCAGGGCGAATTCATCGCCATGCAGGCGGGCGGCGAAATCCTCAGGCGCTGCGGCCTGGTGCAGATGCCGCGCGGCATGGCGCAAAGCAGCGTCGCCGGCGGCATGGCCATGGCCGTCATTGATGCCTTTCAGGCCATCGAGGTCGAGGAAGCCGAGCACGCCGCCGCCATTCTGGCGGCGGGCGCGGACCAGTTCTTGGTCCATGTGATGCTCGAAGCCGCGCCGGTTGGCGAGGCCGGTAAGTTCATCGGTGAGGCTGACGCGCTCCAGTTCCTCGATGCGCTGCTGCTGATCGGCAAGCTTCTGCTCGCTTTCGGCCGCGACATCGAGGATCTGGTCGAGCAGTGCCAGGCGGGCGGGGTCGCTGTCGCGGCGGAGCTGCAACCGCAGGCGCAGTACCAGACTGGCGAATCCGGGCCGGGCGGCCCCAGATAAAACTGTATCTGGCAAGGCGGTGCCGAAGGCGGGGGCCTGGTCGGCACGCCAGTCGGCGAGGTTGACCGGCAGATCATTGGCTGGCAGGGCGAAGCTCATGACGAAACCCGTGTGACTTTGTTCCGGGACGAGCAAAGCAATGGTCGTGCCAGATAATTTTTGTTGGAAATTCGGGAAAAATATTTTCGCTGACCCGGCAAGAATTGCCCGCGGGGCGGGGCGGGCGGCAGGGCTGTTGCAAATCCGCAACCCCCGGAAACATATGTGAAAAACGTGGCATTTCGGGCATTTGCGATTGACGGGGCACTCAGCCGTCGCGTATCTATGAAGGTGAGATATCGACCAAGTAGTGTCGATGCCGATACCTTGAGCCTCGAGGGGGATGAGTATGCTGAAGAAACTGGCCTTTACGCTGCTGCTTGGCGCGGCTTTTTTCGCTCCGCAGGTTGCCTCTGCCCAGGGCTATAACGCGCCGGGTTCTTCCAGCCAGGCCCAGCAGCAGTCGACGGTAATCATCTCAACCAGCAACGCCTCGATCCTGGCCAGCAATATTGGCAGTTCGCTTAGTGCGTCGATCGGCGGCAGCTTTAGCGGTTTAAGAGTCGTTGATGCCGCGCCAAAGAGCAATACCGGCGTTGCGATGAATTCGCGTGAATCGGGCCGTGCCGCCGGCGCCGCCGACAAGCGCTTCGGCGCCTGGCTGCAGGGCGATTACACCAGCCTGGAATATAACCGCACCGTGCTGGCCTTCGATGGCAGCGCCTATTCGATGCTTGCCGGCCTGGATTACAAGGCCTCGGACCGTCTGCTGCTCGGCGTGTCGCTGGGTTATGAATCGGCGGATATCACCACCACCTACAATGCCGGTACGCTTGAAGGCACTGGTTTCGGCGTCACGCCGTTCATGGGTTTCGCGCTGAACAACACCTGGAGCCTCAGCGCCTACGCCAACTACACCATGCTGGAATACGACATGACCCGTACCAGCAACACGGTGCGCGGCTCGTATGACGCGACCCGCTGGTTCGTGGGCGGCGGCCTGGATGGCAACTACGCGGTGGGCCGCTTCCGCCTGATGCCGACGGTTGGCGTGCTGTATCTGGAAGAGAAGTCGGATGCCTATCGCGAGAGCACTGGCGCGAACGTGGCCGGTTCGACCACCAAGCTCGGTCGCCTGTCGTTCGGCGGTTCGGTCGGCTATGCCTTCGAGAACCTGATGCCGTATGTGAAGCTGGTCGGCGAGTACGACTTCGAGCATCCGGATGAAGTCTCGATCGGCAACGGCCAGTTCACCCAGGTCGAGACTTTCGGTGGTCAGGCGGCGATCGGTGTCCGCTTCCTCGGCGCCAGCGGTATGTCGGGCCATATTGAAGGCGGCTACAAGTCGCTGGGCCGCGAGGACCTGAATGTGTGGAGCGTCGGCGGCCGCGTGCGGATGGCCTTCTAAGCTGCCTCGGCCCTCGGGCCAAGAACAAAGGCCGGACCGAAAGGTCCGGCCTTTTTGTTTGTGCGCCCCGTATTTCTGATGCGGGGGCTTCTGATGCGGGTTTTTTCTCGCCGGTGGATTATCACCGGCGCAGGGAATCAGGCAGAATACGCCGCATGGCGAAGCCTGGGGCATTGATTGCCGAAACACGCGAGCGTCTGGCTGCCTATGCCGCGCTGCCGGTGATCTGGCTTGGCTGCGCTGGCAGCATGGTGTCGCTGCCGCCCTTCGAGCATGGCTTCCGCGCCCAGTCCGAACCGATCCTCTTCACCGCCTTCGCCGCGGCCGGTCTGGCAGCGCTGGTTCTGGCCGGCTGGATCGCGGCGGGAGGGCGGCCGAGCCGCCCGGCGCTGCTGCTGGCGCTGCCGGCCTTCCTGCTGGCGTTATGGCTCATGATGAGCGGGCCGCAAGGCTTTGCGTTCGTCCATTGGCGTCTGCGCCTGCTTGGCGATCCCAGCTTCGGGCTAGGCGCCTTATGGTATGCCGCCATTGGCCTCTGGGTGCTGCTCGGCGATCTGGTGCTGCGCCAGCCGCAGGCACGCCAACTCGCGCTGCTCGGTGCTATCGCCGTGTCGCTGCCGATGCTCGGCGCCTATGTCGTCGAATACATCACTGGCACATCCTCGGGCCTCTTAGTGCGCGCCTTCTATACCTGGCCGGCATTGTTCCTGCCGATCTGGGCGGCGGCGCTCTATAAGGATGACGGGCGGCAGGGCCACTGGCTGCTGATGGCGGCGATTGCGGTGTCGCTGCTGCTGCTGGCGATGAGCCGCACGGCGACGCTGGTTGGTGCGGCAGCTGTCGGCGCCGCAGTTGCGCTGGCCTGGCCACGCCTGCGGGCTCCACCGCTGACCTGGCTGCGCCATCCGGTCATGGTCTGGACTTTGGTAGCAGCCGCAGCATTGCTGCCATTGCTGCTGATCAGCCTGCCGGCGCTGACGGCAAACCAGCCCTCGCTGGAATCGCGGCGGCTGACCTGGATGGTGGTGCGGGGCGCGCTGGAGCATGAACCGGCGATGTGGCTGCGCGGCCTGGGGGCGGGCTCGATGTCCGGCACGCTCGCGGCCGAAACCCTTGCGGCGGGCTTCCCGGTCTGGCGCTTGCAGGAATGGGACTTTCTGTCGCGCGATTACTCCAATGCGCATAACTGGCTGCTGCAGGTGCTGCATGATGGCGGGCTGCCAGCCTTGCTGCTGCTGGCCTGGCTGATCGCCATGCCGTTGCGGCTGGCGCGGCCCGAACGGCGCGGCCTGGCGCTAGCCTTGACCGTGGCCTACTGGCTCGGCCTCGGCCTCTGGTTCGAGCATACGCTGTCACTGGCCTTTATCGGCATCACCTGGGCTGCATTGGTGGCGCCTTCCGAGCCGGAGCGCAGCAAGCAGCGGCAGGAGAAGCCGGAAAGCCTTGGCAAGCACAGGCCGGCGCTGGCTGCCGCCGGCATCGCCGGGCTGCTGCTGCTGGGCGGCACCGGCCTCTGGGCCGCCGTGGCACTGGAGCGCATGTCGGCGATGTTCAACCCGCTGGTTGCCTGGTTCGACCCCAAGCTCGGCGTCGGCGGACCAGTGCCGCCCACCCCCGTTGATCCGCGCCGCGCCGATGTTGTGCTGGCTGACTTCATCAAAGCCCACGCCAACTCGCTTGTCTGGCGGCATCAACCCGCCAATGGCCAAACGCTCGATATGGCTTGGGAGGCGCAGCGCAGCGCGGCGCTGCTTGGCATGATCGCGGCGCAGATCTCCCAGACCACCTCGGTGCAGTTTGCCCTGGCCAGCGAGCGGTTTCTCTCAGACCTGATGCAGCGCCAGGAGCTGGCCTCCTATCGGCCACCGACGATGGAAGCCTTGTCGCTGTGGCGGCGCGTCGTCGAACAGGCGCTGATGCTGGCGCCACGCCGCAATGACGTGGCCCTTGGCTATCTCACCTGGACCTTCGCCAATCGCGGGTTCGACCAGGTTCGCGCCATGGCGCGCCGGCTGCAGGCGCTTGATGCCAATGATCCGATCGCGCTGTTCTTCGAGGCCGGCATGTTGTCGCAAAGCGGCAGCGAGGCCGATAGAAGCCAGGCTGCCGCCCTGCTGCGCCGCGCGATGCTGCATGACCTCGAGCGCTATTTCCCGCTCGACGATAATTTCAAGGCACAGTTCGGGCCTGAACGGAAATAGACTCTAGAGCGGACTTGGCGGCGCCCGGCCCGCCAGCACCGCGTCGATGTTATCGAGCGCGGCGAAGCCCATGGCATCGCGGGTTTCCTCGGTGGCGCTGCCGACATGCGGCAGCAGGAACACATTGTCGAGCGTGGCATAGCCTGGATGCAGGTTCGGCTCACCAGCGAAAACGTCCAGGCCGGCGGCACGGATCTGTCCGGATTTGAGCGCTGCCAGCAAAGCTTCGTCCACCACCATGTCGCCGCGCGCGGTGTTGACGAAGATGGCGCCGCGCGGCAGCAGGGCGAGCTTTTCGGCATTGAACAGGCCGCGCGTCTCCGGTGTCGAGGGCGCATTGATGGAAAAGAAGTCGGATGCCTGGAGCAGGCTTTCCAGCGTGTCGTGATACACCGCGCCGAGTTCCTGTTCTGGCGGCAGGCGGCGGCGGTTGTGATAATGGATCCGCATGCCGAAGGCGCGGGCGCGCTGCGCCACCGCCTGGCCGATGCGGCCCATGCCGTAGATGCCAAGCCGCTTGTCCCTGGGGTCGCGGCCCAGCAGCATCGTGGTGTGCCAGCCGCGCCATGCGCCATCGCGTACCAGCTTGTTGCCCTCATGCGCCCGCCGCGCAGCGGCCAGCAGCAGCAGCAAGGCGGTGTCGGCGGTGGCCTCGGTCAGCACATCGGGCGTGTTCGTGGCAACGATGCCGCGCGCCTTGATTGCCGTCACGTCGAGATGTTCGTAGCCGACAGAGAAGGTGGCGATCACCTTCACGCTGGCCGGCAGTAGCGCCACCGCCTCGGCGGTGACGCGGTCGCCGGCGCAGACCAGGATACCATCGGCGCGGTGGCTGCTGGCGCGGGCGGCGATCTCCTGCGGGCTCAGCAGCGTGTCTTCCGGGTTCGGCAGGGTGTCATAATCGCGCTGGGCGCGGGCTTCGACATGGGGCGGCAGGCGGCGGGTCAGCAACAGGCGGAAGCGGCTCATGGTCCCTGCATTCACACTATTGGGGATTCGCGTTATTTTTCCATTAGATGCGCGACGGCATGTTGCACCGCCGCAGCGCCCCTATATTGTGAAGAGCGGACGTGCCGCGGGCAAGGATTCGATGAAGCGCCTTTTTGCTTGGTTTGCTGTTTTGCTGTTGCTGGCTGCCAGCCTGGCATTCTCGCCGGCGGCCGGGCCGGTCCATGCCCAGGAACAGGCTGATCCCAAGGCGTTGCAGGCCATCGGCAAGGGCCTGGTTTCGCACCGCGCCATCTATGGCCTGTCCATCGCGCGGCATGATCCACGGAACTACCGCTCCGGCATCGGTGGCGGCCTGACGCTGGAATTCCTCAATAGCTGCGATGGCTATGTGCTGAACCAGCGTTTCGTGATCGAAACCCAGACCGACGATGGCCAAGTGCTGAGCGACATGACGCTCGGTTCCTTCGAGAGCCTGGATGGCCAGCGCTTCCGTTTCCGCCTGCGCGAGCAGTTGAACGGCGAGGATGAGGAAGAACTGGTCGGCGAGGGCCAGTTGGGACCGGGCGGTGGCCGCATCACGTTTTCCCAGCCCGCCGACACCACGCTGGACCTGCCGGCTGGCGCGATGTTTCCCACCGATCACACCATCCGCCTGATCGAGGCCGGCCGCGCCGCGCGTAATCTGCTGCGGGCTGATGTGTTCGACGGCTCTGCGGCGGATGGCTTTGCCAGCATCGGCGGCTTTATCGGCCGCACCCTGCCGCCCAATGCCGAGGCGCGGTTCGATGGCCTCAAGCAGCAGCGTTCCTGGCGCGTGCGGCTGGCCTATTTCTCCACGGCGAAGAAAAGCGATACGCCGGATTACGAGATCGCCTTCCGGCTCTATGAGAACGGCATCAGCGACGACATCGTGTTCGATTATGGCGACTACGCCATCCGCGCCACGCTGCAATCGCTTGAGATACTGCCCAAGGATCGTTGCTGATCGGGATCGTAGCCGATTGGGATCGCTGCTAGCTGAACATGAACCAGATCAGCAGTATCACCGGTATCGGCACGCCGACAAGCCACAGCAGAATATAGCGCATGGTAGCCCCATGATGTGTGTCATCCGGGGTATCAACGCGGCGGTGGCGCTTTAGTTCCGCTCGCCGATGCGCCACAGCCAGGCGGCGCCGCGCACGCCGGAACTGTCCCCGTGAAGGTTGCGCAGCAGCGGCGTCGAGACATGGTCGCTGAACGCCCAGCGCTGCCACAGCTTCGGCACATTGGCGTAGAGGCGTTCGATATTCGACAGGCCACCACCCAGCACGATCACATCGGGATCGAGCAGATTCATCACCCCGGCCAGGGCGCGGGCGAGGCGGTTTTCCAGCCGCTGCAACGCGGCTTCCGCCTGGGCATCGCCCAGTGCCGCCAGGGCCACGATGTCGCTGGCCCGGCGCGGCGTACCGCTGGCGCGGGCATAATCGGCCTCGAAGCCAGGGCCTGAGATCCAGGTTTCGTTGCAGCCCTGCAAGCCGCAATAGCAATCCGGGCCAGGCAATTCGCCTAGCTCCGGCCAGGGCAGCGGGTTATGGCCCCATTCGCCGGCAATCGCATTGGGGCCGAGCAGGCACTGGCTGTTCACCACGATGCCGGCGCCGCAGCCGGTGCCGAGGATGACTCCGAACACGGTGCGGTAGCCCTGGCCGGCACCATCGGCGGCTTCCGACAGCGCGAAGCAGTTGGCGTCATTGCCGAGCCTGACCGGCCGTTGCAGGGCGGCTTGCAGATCGTGATCCATGGCATGGCCGATCAGCCAGACCGAATTGGCGTTCTTCACCAGGCCGGTGGCCGGCGAAATGGTGCCCGGAATGCCGACGCCGACCGGTGCCGGCGGGCCGAAGCGGACGACATTGGCTTCGCTGTCCACCGCCTGCACCAGATCGCGAATGGCCCGGATCGTGGCGGTGTAATCATCGCGAGGTGCGGCGATGCGGCGGCGGGCACGGATCACGCCATCGTCGCTGAGCGCAATGGCCTCGATCTTGGTGCCGCCGAGATCCACGCCGATGCGCATGGTCTAGCCGCTCAGTTGCGCGGCGAGATGCGGTGCCATCGCCGCCCAGGATTCGCCGCGATGCTGGCAATGCTCGGAAGGCGGCAGCAGCACGGCGAGGCGCGGATCGGCGATGAAATGCACCCGGTGCACATCGGGCGCTACCTCGGCCACCGAAGCATGGTTGCGCGGAATATCGTCGATGAAGGCGGCGCGGCGCGGGGCGTGACGCAGCAAGGCGGCCATCGCCGGTCCTTTGGGGCCGGTATTGGCAATAATCGGGTAGGGCATGCCGTGGCGGTGCAAAGCGGTGGCGCGGGCATCGCGGGCATGCAGTGGCAGGTTGCTTAAGACCACGATATCGGCGAGGCCGGCCAGTCCCGCCAGGGCCTCGGCGGCACCATCCACCGGGTCGAGCAGGTCGGTGGCGCTGGCGAAGAAATGATCCAGCAGCGGCGAAAGTTCGGTTTGTGACACGGCGGTATCGTCGGCCTGGCGGCGCACATTCCCGTTCAGCGCGAAGGAGGCCCAGTTGAAATAGAAGCCATTGGCTTGCAAATGGCGTTCGAATCCGCGCATGAAATAGAACAGCACCTCATCGGCATCGACCACCAGCAGGGGGCGGCCGGGGGTGAGGCGCAATTCGGCCAGTTGGGCGGCAGTGGCCGGGGAGGGATTCGCCGAAGGCGGGAGCGGGTTGTTCTCGGGCATGACTGACACATTATACATGATTCGCGGTCCTGAAACGGCTTGGCCCGGTTGCAACCGGATGCTACATATCGTTGAGATAATACGGATAGAAACCGCCCCGTGTGGCGGCGCTAGTCGGGGACAAGCCGGATGAGCAAGACCGTTCTGATCGTCGAGGACAACGAACTCAATATGAAGTTGTTCCACGACCTGCTGGATGCTCATGGCTACCAGACCCTACAAACCAAGGATGGCATGGAGGCCCTGGCCATGGTGCGTCAGCACCGGCCGGACCTGATCCTGATGGATATCCAGTTGCCCGAGGTCTCGGGCCTGGAAGTGATCAAGTGGATCAAGGAGGACGACAACCTCCGCTCCATTCCGGTGGTGGCGGTAACGGCCTTTGCCATGAAGGGCGACGAAGAGAAGATGCGCGAGGGCGGCTGCGACGCCTATATCGCCAAGCCGATTTCGGTCGGCAAGTTCATCGAGACGGTGAAGCACTTCCTGGACGCCAAGAACTGACGCGGTCGTCATGACTGCGCGCATCCTGGTCGTCGACGATATCCGCACCAATATCAAGGTGCTGGAAGCCAAGCTGACCAGCGAATATTACGAAGTCATCACCGCATCCAATGGGCCTGAGGCACTGGATGCCGCGGCCCAGGGCAACCCGGACCTGATCCTGCTCGACGTGATGATGCCGGGCATGGATGGCTTCGAAGTCTGCCGGCGGCTGAAGGCCGATCCGGTGACGGCGCATATCCCGGTGATCATGGTGACGGCGCTCGGCGACCCGGAGGACCGGGTGCAGGGCTTGTCCGCCGGTGCCGACGATTTCCTGACCAAGCCGGTGGATGACGTGGCGATGTTCGCCCGGGTGCGGTCGCTGCTGCGTGTCAAGCTGATGCTGGACGAGCTGCGCATGCGCGAGCGTACCTCTGCCTCGCTCGGCGTGCTGTCGCCGCCGGTGCCGAGCCTGGACGAAGATTACGCCAGCGCGCGGCTGCTGCTGGTGGAGGACAATCCGCGCGATCAGGTGCGGCTGCAGCGCATGATCGAAGGCCAGTTCATGCTCGATATGCAGGCCGATGGTGCGGGCGCAGTGGCCGAGGCACGGCGCCAGGAATACGATTCCATCGTGGTCAGTCTGGGCCTGAAGAATCCCGATGGCCTGCGACTCTGCTCGCAGCTCCGCACCACGGAAGAAACCCGCAATGTGCCGATCCTGCTGCTGGTCGGGCCGGACGATCAGCGCGCACTGGTGAAGGGCCTGGAAATCGGCGTCACCGACTATGTGGTGCGCCCGATCGACCGCAACGAATTCATCGCCCGTCTGCGCGCCCAGGTGCGCCGCAAGCGCTATCAGGAGCGGCTGCGCCAGCATTACCAGCAGAGCATCGAGATGGCGGTGACCGATCCGCTGACCGGGCTGTATAACCGCCGCTACATGGCCTCGCATCTCGGCACGCTGCTGAGTCAGAGCCCGTCGCAGCATGGCACCGCGGCGCTGATCCTCGATCTCGATCATTTCAAGCAGGTGAACGACACCTATGGCCACGGCGTCGGCGACGAAGTGCTGCGTGAGATCGGCGCCCGTATCGTGCGCAATATTCGCGGCATGGACATGGCCTGCCGTTTCGGCGGCGAGGAATTCGTGGTGCTGATGCCGGATACGGCGCTGGAAGCGGCGCAGGTGGTGTCCAGCCGCCTGCATCGGGCGATTGGCGAGGTGCCGATCAAGGTGAGTGCGCCGGTGGGCCAGCTTACCGTCACCTGTTCCATCGGCCTCGGCTCCAGCCGCCTCGGCGAACCGGCCGATGCCTTGCTGAAGCGAATCGACGACGCGCTCTATCGCGCCAAGACCGCCGGGCGCAACCAGGTGCATATCGCGGCCGAGTAACCTTCGGCGAGCAACCCTTCGGGGAACCGGGGTGGTGGCGCGGCGGACCGGGTATCTGTCGGCCGTCAAAACAAAAAGCAGATAAAATGAAAAACGGCGCCGGAAGGCGCCGTTTGCATATCCAGGCTTAAGTAACCAGCCGGTTACTTAAGCGCAGGCCTTCTTGATCAAGGCTTACTTGATCTTGGCTTCCTTGAATTCCACGTGCTTGCGCGCCACCGGATCATACTTCTTGAAGCTGAGCTTCTCGGTCTTGGTGCGCGGGTTCTTCTTGGTCACGTAGAAGAAGCCCGTATCGGCGGTGCTCACGAGCTTGATCTTCAGGGTGGTCGGCTTGGCCATGGGATTGATTCCAACAGACGGGCGTTAAAAAGTTGGCGCAGCATAGGGATTCGCGGCGCTTTGTCAAGGAAAGGGTGCCCTGCCGGGCGTGAAACAGGGGCGGGCCGGGCTTTTAGTGTTCCACGTGAAACAGACCCGGAACATCGATTTTCCCTGTCAGCCCTCCCATGACACCACCGGGCGCCCGGCGCGGTAGCGCCAGAAGGCGGTGCGGGCGGGCTGGGACAGGCTTTCCAGGCCTTTAAGCTGGGTCAGCACGAACTCGGTGATATCCGCCAGCGGCAGCGCCAGGGCGTCGTCGAGCGGTCGGAAGCTCAGGTCGAGCAGTTCGCCCGAGCCGCCAAGCTGGCCCGAGGCGGCCTCGGCATCGGCGACGAAGAAGCGGGCATGGAAGCGGATCGGGCTCTGCGCCGGGGTGATGGCGCGGCAGAGATAGGCCAGGCCGGAGAGATCCGGCTGCAGGCTGCCAGACACCAAAGGCCCCAGCGCCAGCCCGGTCTCTTCCCAGGTTTCACGTGCAGCGGCGATGCCCAAAGCCTGCGCCTCACGGATTGAACATCCGTGTTTAAGTAATCTGCTTTCCGTATTCTTATCCAATGGCTTGTGGTGAGTATCTGACTTGTCGCTCAAGTCAACCCGGCCACCTGGAAAGGCATAGACATTGGGCAGGAAACGGTGCTTGCCGGCACGGCGGCCGAGCAGCACTTCCCAGGAGCCCGAAAGCCGGCGGCGCAGCAGCACCAGGCTGGCGGCGTCGCGCGGCTTTACCGGGCGGGTGCCGGGCTCGAGCGACGGAAAGCCCTGTTCCGGCCGGGCGAAAGGCGGCAGCTGGCTTTCCTGATCACTCATTCCAGAATTCCGGTCATTCCAGAATCCCGGTCATTCCAGAATCATCGTGTCGCGACCGGAATAGCCGCGCCGGAAATACGGGATGCCCAGATCGGGATTATGTAAAGCCGGTTCGGCCAGCCAGTCGGGCAGGCGGCGCAGTACTTCCTGGGTGATCGGCGGCAGGTCGAGCCGGACGGCATCGTCGGGCGTGATCCAGAGCAGGTTGCCGAGTTCTTCGGAAGGGCGCAGCTCGCCGCTGGCGGCGCTGGCCGGGGCGGCGAAGAAGCGGGCATCGAAGCGGCGCGGGCGCTTCGGCGGCGTCACCGCGCGGCAGACATAGGCCAGGGTGGAGGGGTCGGGCGCCAGGCCGGCGGCGCAGAATTCCGCCCAGCCCTGGGGCAGTTCGCCTCTGATGCTGCGGCTGGCCGGGCTGGCGAGGCGCAGGCCGGTTTCCTCGAAGGTCTCGCGGATGGCGGCCAGCGCCAGGGCCAACGCCTTGCGCGGCCCGGTGATGCGGGCGCGGGCAAAGCGGGCAGCGGTGGCGGCATTCAGCGGCGCGGCAGGACGCACGCGGTAATCCGCCAGATCCAGCCGGCCGCCGGGGAACACATAGGTTTTTGGCATGAAGGCATTGGACGCGGCGCGTTCGCCGAGCAGCACCTGCAGCCGGCCGGCTTCAAAGCGGTAGAGGATAAGGGTGGCGGCGTCGCGGATCGGCGGCGAGGGCTTTTTGATCGTTTCCGTCATGATTCGACTATCTAACGCCCGTTCGTGGAGTCGGGGCAACGGCTAGTTCGGCGCTTCTAGCGGTTCTTCTGCTTCTTGCCGGTGCGGATGCCGGCGGGGCGGCCGGGCTTCGGCTTTTTCGGCTTGGGTAATTTCACGCCGGGCTGTTTGCCTGGTGCCTGCTTGCGCGGGCGGTTGCTGCCTGTGGTCTGGCCATAGGCATTAAGCAGCTCGAAGCGCAGGCCGCCGGTCACCGGCGTTGCCTCGATCAGCCGCACCATCACGGCGTCGCCCAGGCGGAACCGCTTCTTGGTGCGGCGCCCAACCAATGCATGCCGCGCCTCGTCATGCATGTAATAGTCGTCGCCGAGCGCCGACATCGGCACGAAGCCATCGGCGCCGGTCTCATCCAGTTCGACGAACAGGCCAAAGCGGTTGACGCTGGTGATATGGGCGGCGAAATCCGCACCCTCATGCTCGGCCATGAAGGCGGCAACGAAGCGGTCGAGGCTGTCGCGTTCCGCCAGCATCGAGCGGCGCTCGGTGAAGGAGATATGCTCGGCGATATTGTCGAAGCTGGCGCGGTCCTCGTCGGTCAGGCCATCCGGGCCGAGCCGCAGCGCACTGACCAGACCGCGATGCACCAGCACGTCGGAATAGCGCCGGATCGGCGAGGTGAAATGCGCATAGCGCGCCAGGTTGAGGCCGAAATGGCCCTGGTTGTTGGCCGAATAGTAAGCCTGCATCTGGGTGCGCAACACCACGGTGTTGACCAGCCGCATATGCTCGCTCTGCTGCACGGCTTCCAGGATGCGGTTGAAGTGATGCGGCCGCAGCACCTGGCCCTTGGCCAGCCGCAGGTCCAGGGTTTCCAGGAAGCGGCGGAGTGAATCGACCTTGTCGGGCGAGGGCGGTTCATGCACGCGGTACATGCAGGGCGTGCGATGCTTCTCCAGTTCTTCGGCGGCGGCAACATTGGCCGCGATCATGAAATCTTCGATCACCTGATGCGCCAGCAAACTCTGGCGTGGCCGGATCGCGGCAATGGCGCCGTTCGGTGCCAGCACTACGCGGCGCTCGTCGGAGGTGATGCTCAAGGGCTGGCGGGCCTGCCGCGCGCGGTTCAGCGCCGCATGGCAGGCATAGAGCGGCTTCAGCACGCTTTCGAGCCACGGCGCGGCGCCCTCATCGGGGGCGCCGTCGATGGCCTGCTGCACCTGGGCGTAATGCAGCCCGGCGGCGACACGGATGATGGCGCGGACAAATTTGTGCCGGCGCTTGTTGCCATCGGCATCGAACCACAGATGCACCGCCAGCGAAGCGCGGTCCTTGTTCTCGATCAGCGAGCAGAGATCGGCCGACAGCGCCTCGGGCAGCATCGGCACCACTCGGTCGGGGAAATAGGTGGAATTGCCGCGCGCCCGTGCCTCGCGGTCCAGCCCGCTATGGGGCCGCACATAATGCGCCACATCGGCGATGGCGACGATGGCATGCCAGCCGCCGGGGTTGTTCGGGTCGGTGTCGGGTTCGGCAAACACCGCGTCGTCATGGTCGCGGGCATCTTCCGGGTCGATGGTGATCAGCGGCACGGGCCGCAGATCCTCGCGGTCCTTCGGCGTCACCGGCTTGGCGGCTTCCGCCTCGCGCATCGCATCGCCAGAGAAGGCCGTGGGGATGCCGTGGGTGTGAATGGCGATCAGGCTGAGTGCGCGCGGGTCCTCGGCATGGCCGATCACTTCGGTGACGCGGGCCGAGCGCAGGCCGAAGCGGCGGCCGGCCAGCGGCTGCGCCACCACCAGTTCGCCGGGCTTGGCCTTGCCGGCATCTTCCGGCGCAATGAGGAATTCATGGCGCAGCTTGCGGTCGGTCGGCTGCAGCCGGCCTTCGCCTTCCTCGGTGATGCTGTAGAGGCCTAGCACCGGCTGCTCGCGCTGTTCCAGCACGCGGATGATGCGGCCCTGGTAGCGGTGCGAGCCGGCCTGGCGGATACGTACCAGCACGCGGTCGCCGATGCCGACGGCGCCCAGCTCGCGCGAGCGGCCGCCGCTGTTGGAAAGGTCGATCTGCGGCGGGTCGCCTTCGCCGGTCCATTCCACCGGGCGGGCCACCAGGTCGCCATCGCGGGTCTGGCGCACGATATCGGCGAGGCAGACTTCCGGCAGCGTGCCAGTGGGCAGCAGGCGCTGGGTGCCGGCAGAGGCAGGCTGCAATTCGCCCTCGCGCTTCATCTCGCGCAACAGGCCCTTCAGCGCCACACGCTCGGCCGGCGCGACATTGAACGCCTTGGCGATTTCACGCTTCCCGACCATGCCGGGATTCGCGGCGATGAACTTCAGGATTTCCTGTTTCGAGGGCAGCGGTCCGCGCGGTTTCTTCGCCACGTCTATTCCGCAGCGTCTTTCTTCGGCGCGGCTTTCTTCTTCGCGGCCGGTTTCTTGGCGGCAGCCTTCTTGGGCGCGGCTTTCTTCTCTACCGCAGGCTTTTTCTCGGCCGCCGGCTTCTTCGGCGCGGCAGCCTTCTTCGGCGCCGCCTTGCGGGCCGAACCCTTCTTGCCCTTGCCGCCCTTGGCACGGGCCGCGATGGCCGCGATGGCGGCTTCCAGCGACAGCGTGGTGTGATCCTCGCCGCGCGGCACCGGCGCGTTGGTGTCGCCGTGCTTGAGATACGGCCCATAGCGGCCATCGATCACGTTCACCGGCTCGCCGTCTTCCGGATGCGCGCCGATGGTGCGCAGCGGCTTCGGCTCCGGCCGCTTGCGGCCCGGGCCGCGCGCGGCGGCAGCGGCGATCTTCTCGACCGCATGGTTGATGCCGATTTCAAGCGCCTCCATGGCGTCTTTCAGCTTGGCATACTTGCCGTCATGCAGCAGGTAGGGGCCGAAGCGGCCCAAACCGGCGAGAATCTCTTTCTGCGTTTCCGGATGCAGGCCGACGACACGCGGCAGCGCCAGCAGCTTCAGCGCCAGTTGCAGCGAGATTTCCTCGCCCTGCAAGCCCTTGGGCAGCGACGCGCGTTTCGGCTTGGTCTTGGCCTTGCCTTCGCCTTCGGCCTCGCCGAGCTGCACATAGGGGCCGAACGGACCCTGGCGCAGCGTAACCGGCACGCCATTCTCGTCCTCGCCCAGTACCTGCGGGCCGGAGAGCGCCATCTCGTCGCCATTGCCGTTGCCGGCGGAAAGCGGCCGGGTGTAGCGGCATTCCGGGTAATCCGAGCAGCCGATGAAGGCGCCGGTGCGGCCGGCCTTGATACCCAGCGCGCCCTTGTTACAGGCCGGGCAGAGGCGCGGGTTGCGGCCATCTTCGCGCGCGGGGAAGAAATGATGCTCCAGCATCGCATTGATGGCATCCAGCACTTCGCCGCGCCGGCCCATCTTCTCGTCGATGCGGGTGATCGCATCCTTCACCGAGGTATGATCATCGCTGCCCTGGCTGAAATCGCGCCAGAAATCCTCCAGCACCTTCTTCCAGTCGAGCTTGTGCTCGGCGATCTCGTCGAGCTTCTCTTCCAGATTGGCGGTGAAGTCATAGGCGAAATACTGGTCGAAGAAGGAGACCAGGAAGGCGAAGGCGAGCCAGCCGGCATCTTCCGGCACGAACCGCTTGGCTTCCATCTTCACGTAATTGCGGGCGCGCAGCACTTCCAGGATCGCGGCATAGGTGGAAGGCCGGCCGATGCCGAGTTCTTCCAGCTTGCGCACCAGGCTGGCTTCCGAGAAACGCGGCGGCGGCTCGGTGAAATGCTGCTCCGGCTTCACGTCCTGGGTGCTGAGCTTGTCGCCGACATTCAGCTTCGGCAGGCGCGCGCCTTCCTCGTCATCGCCGCTCTTGTCGTCGGTGCCTTCCTCGTAAAGCTTGAGGAAGCCGGGCGAGAGCACAACGGTGCCGGTGGCGCGGAAAGTGCCGGTATTGGCGCCATCCTTGATGTCGATGCTGGTGCGCTCGAGTTCGGCGCTTTCCATCTGGCTGGCCAGAGCGCGGGTCCAGATCAGTTCGTAGAGCTTGAGCTGGGCATCGTCGAGATAGCGCGCCACGGCGCGCGGGCGGCGGCGGAAGTCGGTGGGGCGGATCGCCTCATGCGCTTCCTGGGCGTTCTTCTGCTTCGACTTGTAGACGCGCCAGCTCTGCGGCACCGCCTCGCGGCCGAAATCCTCGGCGATCACGTCGCGCGCCGAGCGGATGGCCTCGTCGGCCATGCTGACGCCATCGGTACGCATATAGGTGATCAGGCCGGTGGTCTCGCCGCCGATATCGACGCCTTCATAGAGGCGCTGGGCGAGCTGCATGGTGAACTGCGCCGAGAAGCCGAGCTTGCGCGCGGCTTCCTGCTGCAGGGTCGAGGTGGTGAAGGGCGGGTAGGGATTGCGCCGCGCTGGCTTGATCGAAACATCGGCGACCGAGTAGGCGAGGTTGGCGAGCTTCGCCACCGCCGCATGGGCCTTGTCGCCATTGTCGAGGTCGAACTTGTCGAGCTTCTTGCCCGCCAGTTCCACCAGGCGGCTGGATACCTTCTGGCCGGCGGCGTTGAGGAACTCGGCGGAAATCGTCCAGTATTCGCGGGCGCGGAAGGCCTCGATCTCGGTCTCGCGCTCGCAGATCAGGCGCAACGCCACCGACTGCACGCGGCCAGCCGACTTCGCCGCCGGCAGCTTGCGCCACATGACGGGCGAGAGCGTGAAACCGACCAGGTAATCCAGCGCGCGGCGGGCCTGCTGGGCATTCACCAGGTCCATGTCGATGTCGCGCGGGTTGCGCATCGCATCGGTTACGGCGGACTTGGTGATCTCGTTGAACACCACGCGGCTGACCGCCTTGCCCTTCACCGCCTTCTTGGCTTCCAGCGCTTCCAGCACATGCCAGGAAATCGCCTCGCCCTCGCGGTCGGGGTCGGTCGCCAGGATCAGGCTGTCGGCATCTTTGAGCGCCGTGGCGATGGCCCGCATCGACTCGTTGCCGCGCCCGGACATCTCGTAATGCATCACGAAATCCTTGTCCGGTTCCACCGAGCCGTCCTTGGCCGGCAGGTCGCGGACATGGCCAAAGGAGGCCAGCACACGGTGGCCGGGACCGAGGTATTTCTCGATGGTTTTGGCCTTGGCAGGGCTTTCGACGACGACAACTTTCATCGGGTCCGGGGCATCTCAAATAGGCGCCGGCGGGGAGTGCCAGCGGGTGTTAACGGCGGCCAGAACATGGGCAAAAGCCGGGCCGCTGTCAAATCGAACCGCTTTGGCGATGCCGTTACTTGGCCGGTTCTTCAACCGTTTCAAGGGGATAGGCGCCAACCAGGAGCATCCGCACCGACTCAGCCCCGCCCGTGAGCGGCAGCACCAGGCGTTCCCAGGTGCGTTCCACCTGCCAAGCCGAGCGTTTGTCGCGCGAGGTATAGTCGAAGGTGGCGGTATATTGGCGCGAGAGCGGGATGCCGGCACGCACGGCAGCGGCGTATTCGGTGCGCAGCAGCAGCGCCTGCTGCTGCGGCAGGGCGGAGATCGACTGGCCTGTCATGTCGACCTTGAACTGGTCAACAAAAGCCGAGCCGTACAGCCTGTATATATAGTCATCCTCGCCGCTGCGCTCGACCAGCATCAGGTTCCCCAGCCAGGGCCGCATCTCGATCGGGTCGATATCGGCGCGGTCGGGCAGGGGCCGGCCCTGCCGCTTGCCGTCCCAATAGGCGTAAAGCGAGCGCAAGAGCGGCAGGGTCAGGACGGGTGCCGGGTCGGCCATCGGCTGTTCCGAATCCTTTCACTTCCGATGCCAGCCAGAAGGCGGCGAATCGGGCGATTCATACTTTATTAACTATAACCCGATTGGCCGTCCGGAAGATACCTTGGGGCAGGCCGCCATGAGCTGCCGGTGCAACGCCCGGCACTGGAAATACCCGCATGAATCGGCGTGGGCGCATGGCTTGCGACTCATGATCCGCAGCATTGCCGGCTGGCACTTCAGACAATGTTTATACGGAAATAATTCAATTAAGAATGCTTCTTAATTGCTAGATAAATATGACAATAACTATTAAAAGCAATTTGATAATGAGCAGCGGGGGCAATGATTTTCGCTGTTTTTCAGTAAAAATAATCTCAAAGGGGAAGTATGCGGACGTTTGGTAAGCTCGGTCTGTCGGTGGGGTTGCTGGCACTTTACGGAGCGGATAGTTGGGCACAGCAGGCAGGGAGCAGTACCAGCCCGACGGTGCTGCCGACGGTGACGGTGGAAGGTGAAGCAATCAACACCGCCGCGCAGCGCGCCATCGAGGACAAGCGCGCCGCGCCGAACGCCATCACCGTGATCGAGGCAGAACAGCTCAACCAGTTTGGCGACCAGCCGCTCGGCGACGCGCTGCGCCGCCTGCCGGGCGTCAGCTTCCCGGGTGGCAACCGTGCCCGTGACGTGCAGTTGCGTGGCGTCGGCGTGGAATATTCCCAGGTGCTGGTGAATGGCCGCGCCCTGATCGACGGCAATTCCAAGCGCAGCGTGCAGGTCGACCGCATCCCCAGCTCGATGGTGGAGCGGGTGGAGATCATCCGCGCGCCGCTGGCCAGCATGGATGGCCAGGGTTCCGCCGGCACGGTCAACATCATCCTGAAGAACCAGAATTTCACCTCGCGCGGCGAGGTCGGGGCCGGTGTCGGCTATCAGGATGAAAATGGCCCGCTTGGCGATGCGACTTTCCTGCAGGCCTTGGAAGCGGGTCCGCTGCGCGCGGTTCTGTCCGGCGGCGTGCAGCGCCAGCGCCGTAACGAAAGCAAGGATACCTACAATTACACCGGCGCCGGCGCCGCCAATGGCGGTACGTTGGAAAAGAACGAACGCCGCTTCGACCAGATCAACCTGACGCCGTCCTTTGAACTCAGTGCCGGCGATCAGGATACGCTCCGCTTCGAGCCGAGCTACCTGCGCACCCGCGAATTGCGCGACGACGTATCGACCGCCTTGCTTGCCAACCAGGTGACGGTGAACAACCGCGAAGTGGAGAAGCGCACCCGCGAACGCGAGAATTACGGCCTCTATGGCGCCTGGACGCATGATTTCAGCACGGCTACCGACCTGACGCTGAGCCTGGATTACCAGCAGGCGACCGAAGATACTTTGCGTCGTGCGGTGCGCTACACCGCTGCCGGCGTGCCGAACCGGGTACGCAACCGCACCGAAATCATCGAGCTGGAACGCTACAATCCGGCCCTGGTGCTGGGCCACAAAATCGATGGCCATGAGCTGAAAGTCGGCAGCGACTATTCCTTCTCCACCCGCGACGAGGATAACAGTTCGGTCACCAACGGCGTGGTCGATGCAGCGAACCAGACGCGCCGCTACGGCATCGAGGAGACGCGCTGGAACGCCTTCGCGCAGGACAGCTTCCGCATCACCGCCAACGACCGCCTGACCTATGGCGTGCGCGTGGAGGATACCACCACCAAGACGGCGGATTTCTTCGGCGTCAGCCGCGAGCGCGACAATTTCTTCGTGCTGCCGTCGCTCAACTACGTCCACAGCTTTGCCGGCGACCTGGATTTCCGCACCGGTATCGCGCGCACGCTGCGCCGGCCAGACCTGCGTGAATTGTCGCCGAGCGTCGCCACCGCTGGCGGCACCGCCGCCAGTCCCGATACTGGCGGCAACCCGGATCTGGAGCCGGAATCGATCTGGGGCCTGGATTTCGGCCTCGACCAGTATTTCTGGGGCAATCGCGGCCTGGTGGCGGGCAACATCTTCGCCCGGCATTTCACCGACAAGATCGAGAATATCCAGGCCAATGAAGCCGGCCGCATCGTCTCACGCGGGCAGAATGTCGGCACCGGCAAGATGTATGGCCTGGAACTGGAAGGCCGCTTGCCGCTCGGCTTCGTCGGCATGGAAAACCTGACGCTATGGGGCAATGCCACGCGCGTGCTGACCCAGGTGGAGGCCAAGGCCACCGGCCAGAGCCGCCGTTTCCTCGATCAGCCGGATTACGTCGGCAATATCGGCATCGACTGGTTTGTGCCGATGCTGTCCACCACTTTCGGCGCCAGCGTCAACCTGGCCAGCGGCTACAGGCAGAATAACCGCCTGGCCGATGGCACCTCGCAATCCGCCGATGTGCAATCCGCCGCGCGCTTCGATCTTTCGGTGCGGATCGAGCTGACCAAGGAGATGGCGCTGAATATTTCGGCACTCAATGTCTTCGCCGCCACCGAGAAGCGCGAGGACCGTACCTACAATGCGGCCGGTGCGCTCACGGCGCAGTCGCGGACCGATGAACCCACCTACCGCTCCATCTACATGCGCCTGGTCTCGGCCTTCTGAGCCATCACGCAAAGGCAGCCCCACATGCCCTTGAAATTTCCCCAACCCTTGAAGCCACCGATGCAATGGCGCTGGTGGCATAAATGGCTCGGCATCGTGCTGCTGCTGCCGCTGCTGATCGTGGCGGTGACGGCGATCTTGCTGGCACATGACCGCTCGCTCGGCTTGCGTAGCATGACGGTGGCGGCGGACTGGCTGCCGGGCTATGGCGAGGCGGGAAGTGGTGTGGAAATCCGCGCCGCGCAGCGCCACGGCGATACCGATTATGTCGCCACGCGGCTCGGCCTGTTCACCCTGCGGGACGGCCAGGTCGAGGCCGTGGCAGCGCTGCATGGTGTCGAACTGCGTGACCTGGCCGCCAGCGGTGACCGGCTTTATGCCGCCGCCCGCAACGGCGTCTGGGCCGGCAGCGGGCAGGGGGAATGGCGCCTGCTGCTCAAGGCCGAAGCCTGGTCGGTGAATGTCCGCACCGATGGCAGTCTGGCGGCGGCAACGCGCGAGCGCGGTCTGCTGGTGTCGGAAGATGGCGGCGTCACCTGGCGCAGCGAGGGCGGCATGGCGCGGGCCATTGCCGAGCAGGGCGGCATCGATCCCGGCGCGGTCAGTCTCGGCCGCCTGATTCTTGACCTGCATACCGGTAAGGCGCTGCTCGGCAAGCAATATGAATGGCTGTGGATCGATATCACCGGCGCGGCGATGGTGTTCCTCACCATTTCCGGCTTCGTGATGTGGTGGCGTGCCCGCCGCCAGCGTCAGCGCCAGGAAGTGATGCGCCGGCAGCGGCAAGGCCGCGACGGACGGGCGGCGGCAAACCTGCTACACTCCTGAAGCTGGCGCGGGCCAGCAGACGGGGCCAGCTAACGGGGGAAGAGGCGTTGCCGCGCGCATTGCTGCTGGGGTTATTGCTGCTGCCCATGTTGCTGCTCGGTGCCTGCGCGCCGAGCCTGGAGCGTTTCCCGGTGCTGCCCGTGGCTACGCCGCCATCCGGTGATATTGGCGTCACCTTCCTTGGCGTCAGTACGCTGCTGATCGACGATGGCGACAAGCGCATCATGGTGGATGGCTTCTTCACCCGGCCTGGCAAGTTCAAGACCCTGCTCGGCCGTATCGCACCTGATGAAGAAGTGGTGATGCCGGCCCTGAAGAAATACGGCGCTACATCGCTGGATGTGGTGGTGACGCTGCATTCGCACCATGATCACGCCATGGATGCGCCGCTGGTGGCGGAGCGGAGCAAGGCCAGGCTGTTCGGCTCATATTCCACCAGGATGATCATGGAAGGCATGAAGCAGCCATGGCCGGCTTTCGAGTTGATCGAACCCGGCAAGACCTACCCGTTCGGCGCCTTTCGGCTGACGCTGTTTGAAGCGGAACATTCCAAGCAGCTTGAGTGGATCTCGGCGCCGGGCAATCTGACAAAGCCGCTCCAGACCCCGACCTACTTCAACAACTATCTTGAAGGCGGCGCTTATGCGTTGCTGGTCGAGCATCGCGGGCGGCGCATCCTGGTGCTGGGCAGTGCCGGTCCGATCAAGGCCGAGCCGGAGCGATACAAGGCCGATCTGGTTTTCCTGGCGATTGGCGGCCATGGCCGTCAGGACCTGAAAACGCGCTGGGAATATTGGGACAATGCTGTGCTGGATGCTGGCGCGAAACGTGTCATCCCGACGCACTGGGATGATTTCACCCGGCCCTTGAGCGAACCGCTACAGCCATTCCCCTGGCCGGTTGACGATGTACCGGCGGCACTCGACGAGATGCGGATATGGGGTGGTGCCAAGATCGAAGTGCTGCTGCCGCCGGTGGCCACGCGCTTCGATCCGTTTGTAAAACTGCCGGCGCGCTGATTTCGCTTTAGGCTTCCCGGCAGAGCCTGAGGATGGGATTGGACAGTGCCTTGCGGATGAATTCCGCCTGGCGCGAGACGCCGGCTTTGGCGAATACCTGGCGGAGCTGCGATTTCACCGTGTGCAGGCTGAGGCCGACGCGCTGGGCATATTCTTCAAGCTGTTCGCCCTCCAGCAGCGCGGCAGCGAGTTTGGTTTCCGCCGGCGTGAAGCGGAACTGGGCCATCAGCGCCGCCTCGCCGGGGCTGCGTTCATCGTCGGGGTTGTTGACGAAGATCACGGCAGCGGCTTTGCGCAGGTCGCTGCCCATGGCATTGCCGGGCGCCGGGCAGACCAGCAGCGAGAGCGGCTGCTTGTTCTCGCCTTCGGGACCAGGACCGCGCGGCGCCAGCACCAGGCCGCCGGCCGTGCGGGAACCGCCCTGGGGCATCAGCGCGGCATCGTGGATTGCCTTCTGCAATGCTGGCTGGTTGGCGGGCATCTGGGTGCGCAGGTAGCCATGGCTTGCGGTGATGCCTTGCCCAAGACGCAGCAATTGCTCGGCGCAGCGATTGGCGAAGAGCAGCCGTCCGGTGAGGGCCACCACTATCACGCCGACACTCAAGGCCTCCAGCCCTCCGAAGCCGATGGCACGATCGCGTTCAAGTGTGCTGAGGCGGCTGTTTACTTGCAGCGCGCGGGTCAGATGCGGCAACAGCAGGCTGACAGCATGATTATCCGCTGCCTGGAAATCCAGGCTGCCATACGGGCGATGGATGCCAATGCCACCGAGCGCGGTTTCGCTGATGCGCAACATGGCACCAGTAAGATGAAAGATGTCGCCCCGCTTGCCGAAGTCTGCATAAAACTTAGAATTATACAGGCTACTCTTGGTCATCATGCCGCTGCTGGCAACCTGCACGCCGATACCAATTTTCATCGCTCGTTCAACATAGGGATCATCAGCATAAAAATGCTCGGCATAGTCGCTCAGCATTTTTTCATCGTAATTATCTGTAAAGCAGAGCAGGGATGTCTGTGGTGCGGCTTCATCCCGTATCTGCAGCGCGCAGCTCGGCGCATCGAAGGTGGCGGCGATGCGGTGTGCCATGCCATTCCACTGCGCAGGATTGAGGGCGGCTTCGTAAAGCGCCTCGAACAGCGATGAGAGCTGCATCACATCCATTCAGTTCTCCCGGCAAAGGCTGAGGATGGGATTGGACAGTGCCTTGCGGATGAGTTCCGCCTGGCGCGAGACGCCGGCTTTGGCGAATACCTGGCGGAGCTGCGATTTCACCGTATGCAGGCTGAGGCCGGCACGCTGGGCATATTCTTCAAGCTGTTCGCCCTCCAGCAGCGCGGCTGCGAGTTTGGTTTCCGCCGGCGTGAAGCGGAACAGCACCATCAGCGCCGCCTCGCTTGGGCTGCGTTCATCGTCGGGGTTGTTGACGAAGATCACGGCAGCGGCTTTGCGCAGGTCGCTGCCCATGGCATTGCCGGGCGCCGGGCAGACCAGCAGCGAGAGCGGCTGCTTGTTCTCGCTTTCGGGACCAGGACCGCGCGGCGCCAGCACCAGGCCGCCGGCCGTGCGGGAGCCGCCCTCGGGCATCAGCGCGGCATCGTGGATTGCCTTCTGCAATGCTGGCTGGTTGGCGGGCATCTGGGTGCGCAGGTAGCCATGGCTTGCGGTGATGCCCTGGCCGAGCTGGAGCAGCCGCTCGGCACTGCTATTGGCGAAGAGCAGCCGTCCGGTGAGGGCTACCACCATCACGCCGACACTCATGGCTTCGAGTGTCTGGAAGCCGATGGCGCGGTCGCGTTCCAGCGTGTTCAGGCGGCTATGCAGTTGCAGGGCACGCGTCACATGCGGCAACAGCAAGGTAAATTGTGTCTTGTCTTCTTCAGTAAACGGGGCGGCGCCAACTTCACTATGGATGCCGAGCCCGCCTATGGCGGTTGAACTGACCGGCAGCATCGCGCCGACGATATGGCAGATCCCGATGCGTTTGGCGAAATCAACAAAAATCTCGCTGTTCATGTAATCCTGGGGGGAGATTATCTCCTGGCCTAGCATCGGCCTGCCGATACCGGCGCGCAGCGCGCCATCGACATAGGGGTCGCGGCTGGCGAAATAGCTCTCATAATCCTGCAGCGACTTCTGGTCGTAGTTATCCGTGACGTAAAGCACCGCTGTCTGATTGGCGGATGAGTCGCGGAATTGCAGCGCGCAGCTTGGGGCGTCGAAGGCGGCGGCGATGCGCTGCGCCATGCCATTCCACTGCGCAGGGTTGAGGGCGGCTTCGTAAAGCGCCTCGACCAGGCTGGAAAATAGCACAACGTCCATGCGCTGCCTCCGCCACAAATATACCCGCTGTTTATGCGAGAAGATTAGCACTGGAATACATCTAATAAACAGAATGTTTATGGGGATAGCTCGTTCGAGTGATGCGCAATTCATAAACATCCCGATAACCTAAACGAGTGGGGTGAGTAACAACTTTAAGTGAGGATTCTTTGCGCCCCATCCTCTAACCTAACCGGGAGACAGCAATGAAATTCAACATGTTTTGCGCCGCCGCTATTTTGGTTCTCACCGCCCCCATGGTTCAGGCGGCGGAGAATCCGGCTGAGGTCGATGCGGTTGTCAGCGCCGTCACGGCCGCCAACCCCGACAAGGCCAAGCTGTGCGGCGGTGGCCCGGCGGGCATTCAGACTGCCGTGACCACCCAGGTCCGCACGCTGGCTGGTGCCGGTAAGATCAAGGGCAATCCCCAGGCCGTGGGCGCCGAGGCCGGCGCCAAGATCGGCCGTTCCTGCATGGGCGGCTGATCCCACCAGCTTGTCCATCCGCAAGCCGCTGTCCGGGTCATTTCCAATTCCCCTCCCTCCGGGCAGCGGCTTGTGTTGTCTCGCCCTGCCGCCATTCGAGAGACCGCCATGCCGCTGACACTGTCCCGGACCAGCCTGGTTTCAACCTGTATCCTGCTGCTGGCTGGCCCGCTGCTGACCGCCTGCGGCCCCACCAGTCGCGATGCCAAGCCGGTGACCACGGCGCTGCCGCCGGCACCGCTGCCGCAATACAAGATCGGTGATGAATTCACCTTCCGGGTCGGGCCGCTGGACGATGTGCAGCGCGTCGTTGCCATCGATGGCGACATCATCACCTACGAAAGCCGGGTGTTCGGCGTGATGAAGCACAGCCGGGCCTTCACCAATATGCCAGAATGGACCGGCAGCGGTTTCACCGGCGCGTTGAAGATGAAGACCGAAAGCCCGATGGACGGTATCTTCCCGCTGGCTGTCGGCAAGTCGGTGAAGTCGCGCGGCGTCAATGAGACGGGCGGCGCCAATCTGCCCTTTGAGGTCACCTGCACGGTGGAGGAATCCCAGAATATCGCCGTCACGGCCGGGCGCTTCGATACCATTCCAGTGGATTGCGTGTTCAAGCACGCCCAGGGGCAATACCATTTCAGCTACTGGTATGCGCCGTCGGTGGGTCATTGGGTGGCGGTAAGCCGCAATGGCCGCTACCACGAAATGATCTCCTACAAGCGCGCGCAATAGCGAGCACGCCATGAAACGCTGCATTGCCATCGCGGGCATCAGCCTGCTGCTGGCGGGCCTCATGCCCGCCGCGCCGCAGGCACAAGGCAAGCCCGATCCGGCCTTCGTCGACAAGATCGTTGCGACAATGAAGGGCAAGTTTCCAGACATCAGCGTTTATTGCCAGATGGACGAGGATGCGCGGAAAAAGCTGACGGTGGATACCGTGCTCGACCTCGCCATTGCTGCCAAGGGCCGCTATGCCGAACCGGTGGCATCGGGCCTTGAAGCTGGCGCGCAGATGCGTGCCGCCTGCGGCCGCGAGGCCAAGACCGTTACCGCCACCGATATTGAAATGCAGTCGCCGGAGCAGGTCCGCGCCAATGCCGCCAAGGCCGCCGATATCGCTTTTCCAACCGAGCCGGCGGATTTGTCGAAAGCCCGGTCTGGGGTCACCGCGATCTACAAGCCGGCGGGGCAGGGGCCGTTTCCGGCACTAATTATCGTCAGCCGCTGTTCGGCTGGCGCCAATGATCCGGACTTGATCAACTGGGCGCATGAGACGGTGAAGCGCGGCTATGTCGCCTTCGTCCTGGACGCCATCGGCAGCCGCGGTATCGATACCATTTGTTTTGGCCCGAAAGGTGGCATCACCTACGAACGTATCGTGCGTGACGCAGCGCTGGCAGCGCAGCATCTGCGCGGTTTCGACTTCGTGGACAAACAGCGGATCGGCCTAACCGGGTTTTCCATTGGCGGCATGACCGGGATGATGGCGGCAAGCAAACTGCTCGGCGAGACACTTGCTGCCGGCGACCGGATCAATGCGGTCGTGTCGGTTTATCCGGCCTGCGTCGCCGGCATGGGCGTGCTGCGCCAGGATATCGACAAGCCGATGCTAGTACTCATGGGGGGCGCCGATACCGAGGCGCCGCCAGAGGAGTGCGTGCCGGGGCTGGAGAAGGTGAAGCAGGCTGGCGCGCCGGTGGAGTGGCATGTGTTTCCCAATGCCACCCATTGCTGGGATTGCCCAAAGATGAGCGGTTTTTCCAAGACCGACATTCGTGGCGCGAAGGTGGTCTATACCTACAGCGGTACGATTACCGCCGACACTGCCGACCGGCTGTTCGATTTCCTCGACCGCAAGCTGCCGAAGAACTAGGCGGTAACTTAACGCTTCGCTTTGCATGGCCAAGCTGATTTAATCCGGCGGCACCGTATCAGCCGGCCATGAGTGTGCGGAGACGATCAGTGTCGCAGCGGCTTAGCGTCGAAACCATTGCATTGGAAGCCATCGAGGTGATCTACGCCTCGGCTTTCGAGGATGGGCAATGGCAGCGTTTTGTCGATCGGCTGTCCCATCATTTCCCCGGCTTTGTCATCGGCCTGCGCCTGCGGGATGAGGCAGCGGCGGCCGAGCGGGCGCTGAAGATGATCGTTTCAGGCATCCCACCCAGCCATGCCGCTTCCTATGCCGATCACTACATCTCGACCAATCCTTGGGCCTTGTCGATCCCGCAGATGACGCCCGGTCGCGTGCTGTATGGCAGCGAGATGGTGGAGCCGGCGGATTTCTACCGGTCGGAATTCTACAACGACTGGGCCAGGCCGCTCGGCGTCGATTCCAGTTTCGGCTATCTTACCGAGCAGGATCCTGGCCGGCATATGCTGTTCTCCTCCCTACAGCGAGAGGCGGGCAATCGCCAGTATGACGAGATGCAGCGGCTGATCGGCCTGATGGGGCCGCATTTGCAGCGTGCCATGCGGCTGAGCCGGCAATTCGGCTTGCTGGCCGAAGAAAGGCGTTTGCGGGAACGGGCGATGGACCAATTCTCGACCGGCATTGCGGTGGTCGATGCTCAGGGCCGCCTGCTTTATGTTAACGCGGCGGCCGAGCAGATGAGCCGGCAGGATGATGGCATTACCTTCCGGCACGGCCAGTTGCGGATTGGCAATCGAACGGCCAACAGCCAATTGGCGCAGGGCATTGTCCTGGCCGGGCGCACGGGCGGCTATGCCAGCCTGACTGCGCACGCCCAGGTGCCCATTGTGATCCGGGCAGAACGGCCATCGGGCCGCAAACCCTATGCGGTGATGGTGGCGCCGATGCCGGGAGCGGCCGAGGGCCTGCCTCTGGCGTGGCGCTCCGCCGTGATGGTGTTCATCAATGACCCTGAGCAGCGGCTGTCGCCGGCGCCGGAAATGCTGCACAGCCTGTATGGCCTGACTCCGGCGGAAAGCCGCCTAGTCATCGCCTTGTTGCAGGATTTCACGCTGGATCAGATCGGCGGCCAATTCGGCATCAGCATCAATACGCTCAAGGTGCAGATACGGCAGGTTTTCGCCAAGACCGGCACCAGCCGCCAGTCGGAACTGATCGGACGTATTCTGCTCGATCTCTCCTGCCGGCTGGTTGCTCCACTGCACTAATCAATGATGCGCTTCTTCACGTAGGATCCGGGGGCCTCCTCAATGGCCTTGAGCTTGCCGTCGCCGGGTACGCGCGCCTTCACTTTTCCGCCGGACTTGGCCGAGAGCCAGGCATCCCAGTCATCCCACCACGAGCCGGGATGCTCGGTGGCGCCCTTGATCCAGTCCTCGGCCCGGGCCGGGTTGGTCTTGGTGTCGTTAATCCAGTGCTGGTACTTCTTCGCCGCCGGCGGATTGATCACGCCGGCGATATGGCCGGAGCCGGCAAGCAGGAAGCGCACCGGGCCAGAATAGAGCTGCGATGCCTTGTAGACCGAGCGGAACGGCGCGATGTGATCTTCCCGGCTGGCCTGCAGGTAGACCGGAATCTTGATCTTGCGCAGGTCGATCTTCTGGCCGCCGAGTTCCAGGCCGCCGGGCTGCGCCAGCAGATTGCGCTGATACATGTTGCGCAGGTAGAAGCTGTGCATCTTCGCTGGCATGCGGGTGGCGTCGGCATTCCAGTACAGCAGGTCGAACGGGAAGGGCTCCTTGCCCAGCAGGTAATTGTTGACCACGAAGGACCAGATCAGGTCGTTGGCGCGCAGCATGTTGAAGGTATTCGCCATCTCGGTGCCTTCGAGATAGCCCTTCTGCGCCATCAGTTCCTCGAAATACTTGATCTGCTCCTCGTCGATGAACACCGAAAGTTCGCCGGCTTCCGAGAATTCCACCTGGGCGGCGAAGAAGGTGACGGCCTTGATGCGCTCGTCGCCCTGCGCCGCCATCCAGGCCAGGGTGGAGGCCATCAGGGTGCCACCGATGCAATAGCCGATGGCAGTGACTTCCTCCTCGCCGGTGGCATGCTTCACGGCATCGAGGCCATCCAGGATGCCCTCGCGCATGTAGCTCTCGAAGGTCTTGTCCACATGGCGCTCGTCGGGCTGGTTCCACGACACCACGAAAACGGTATAGCCCTTCGCCACCATCCACTTGATGAAGGAATTCTCCGGCTTGAGGTCCAGGATGTAGAACTTGTTGATCCAGGGCGGCACGATGTAGAGAGGCCGCTTGTAGACCTCCTTGGTGGTCGGGCTGTACTGGATCAGCTGCATCAGGTCGTTCTGGTAGACAACCTTGCCCGGCGTGGTGGCGACATTGCCACCGACCTCGAACGCCTTGGCATCCACCATCTTGATGTTCAGCTTGCCCTTGCCGCGCTCCAGATCCTCCAGCAGGTTGTGCAGGCCCTTGACCAAATTCTCGCCGTTGCTGTCGATGGTCGCCTTCAGCACTTCCGGATTGGTCATCACGAAGTTGGACGGCGCCATCGCATCGACGAACTGGCGGGTATAGAAATCCACCTTCTTGCGCGTCTTGGCATCCAGGCCGTCGACATCGTTCACGGTCTTCTGCAGCCAGCGCGCGGTGAGCAGGTAGGATTGCTTGATGTAGTCGAACAGGTAGCTTTCGTTCCAGGCGGCATCCTTGAACCGCTTGTCGCCCTTTTCCGGCTGGGCGATTGGCTGCGCCTCCTGGCCCATGAAGCGCTGCGCCGAGGAGGTCCACAGCTCGGTATAGGCCCGCCACAGCTCGACCTGGGCTTCCACCAGCTTTTCCGGGTTGGTCATCATCTTCGCCGTCATTTCCATGAAGGCGGAGCCGATGTTGAGCGGGTCCGGCGCGATGGCGGCCGGGGAGGGCAGAGGTTCGCTACCCTGGCGGGCAAGGAATTCGGAAACCAGCTTCTGGCTCTGCTCCGCGATCTCGTTCCAGTTCTTGGCCCATTCGGTCGGGTCGGGAAGCTTCACGCCACTGTCTGGTTGCTTGTTCATCCGACTATCCCTATTCTCTCACCCCGTTTCCTCCGGGCGGTCGGCCTTATTCATGGCGCGCTCGCCCGCCGCCGCTTGGCGCCGGAACATGAGGTTACGGGATTGTGGGTAATGCCCGCAAGCCATGATGCTACAAGGCAGATTGGCGCGGGGTAGGTTTCGAGGAGTTCGGTGATGAGCAGCAAGAGCCAGTTCACGGCAGAGACGACCAAGCGCCCGACCGGCGCCCGTGCCGCCATGCTGGCTGCTGCCTTTGCCGCCCTGCTGGTCCTGCCCGGCTGTTCCACCGTGTCCGACGCGGCGAGCTGGGCCAACCCGCTGAACTGGTTCGGCGACGATGATCCGGTCGCTACCCAGCAGGCTACCAAGCCGGCCACCGCCGCAACCGATGAGCGGTTCCCCAATCTCGGCCGCGTGCCGCCGCGCCCGGTGGAGCAGTCGAGCAGCGCCGACCGCCGCCAGGCCATCGGTTCCCTGGCCGCCGACCGGAGCAATGCGCGGTATACGGACGAAGAACTCCGTGCCCGCCCGGCCACCGGCAACCAGGTGCCGCCGGCCCCGGCCGCGCCGCAGACCCAGCTTCCCGGCTTGCCGGGCCAGGCTCAGGGTCAAATCCAGGCCAACCAGCAGCTCCAGGGCGGCGCCGTGCCGGCGCAGCAGGTGCAGCGCCTGGCCGCGGGCCGCAACGATCCGGTCGGCCAGCGGGCGGTGAATGCCCCGGCCGCCCCGGCTGCGCCGCAGCAGCCGGGCTATCAGGCACCGGCTTATCAGGCGCCGGCCTATCAGGCGCCAGCCAACGCCGCCAATATGGGCTCGGTCTACGCCGCCAACCTGCAGGCTTCCGCCGCCACCGTGCTGCCGCCGAACCTGGCCCAGAGCCAGCCTCAGCTTACCCAGCCGGCTGCCGCACCGCTTGCCGGTGCGCCGGCCTCGGCCAGCATGCAACCCGGGGGCCGCCAGCTTCTTGCCGTGGTGCGTTTCCCGGCCAATTCGGCCACCCTGGATGCCCGCGACCGCACCCTGCTCAAGAATGTGGCGGACTATCAGAAGGGCATCGGCGGCAAGGGCCGCCTGCGCGTCGTCGGCTTTGCCTCGGCGACCGCCGAAGCCGCCGATACCGGTGGCAAGCGGGCCCAGACCGTGGCCGCCGAGCTGCAGAAGCATTACGTGGCGGCCAATATGATGACCCTGGAGGCCAGGGCAGAGGGTGCCCCGGCCTATTACCAGGCCGCCGCAGGCGCTACCGCCGAACAAAGCCGCCGCGTCGAAATCTATCTCGAAAATTAGACCACATTGAGCTAGATAGCAGCGGCGGCACGGGGCTCCACCGAGTCCCGCTTTTGTCGTTGCTGGCGGCTCATTTCTCCCAGACTGGAACCTACGCTATGGATACCGAGTTCTACCGCATCAAGCGCCTGCCGCCCTACGTGTTCGAGGAAGTCAACCGGATGAAGGCCCAGGCGCGTGCCCAGGGCGAGGACATCATCGACTTCGGCATGGGCAACCCGGATAATTCGACCCCGCCGCATATCGTCGCCAAGCTGGTGGAAGCGGCGCAGAACCCGCGCGCCCACCGTTATTCCTCCAGCCGTGGCGTGCCCGGCCTGCGCAAGGCGCTGGCGAATTACTATGGCCGCCGCTTCGGCGTGACGCTGGATGCCGACAAGGAATGCATCGTCACGCTCGGTTCCAAGGAGGGCCTGGCCAATCTCGCCATGGCGATCTCGGCGCCGGGCGACACCGTGCTGGTGCCGAACCCGAGCTATCCGATGCATGCCTTCGGCTTCATCATCGCCGGTGCCAATGTGCGCTCCGTGCCGATCGGCCCGGGCTTCGATTTCTTTGCCGGCCTGGACCGCGCCTACCGCCACAGCGTGCCGGCGCCGATCGCGCTGATCGTCAGCTTCCCGGCCAACCCGACCGCGATGACCGTCGATCTCGACTTCTACGCGGCGGTGGTGGATTTCGCCAAGAAGCGCAACATGTGGATCATCTCCGACCTGGCTTATTCGGAGATCTATTTCGACGGCAACCCGCCGCCCTCGATCCTGCAGGTGCCGGGTGCGCGCGATGTCGCCATCGAATTCACCTCGCTGTCCAAGACCTACAACATGCCGGGCTGGCGCATCGGCTTCGGTGCCGGCAATGCTAAGCTGGTCGGCGCGCTGGCCCGCGTGAAGTCCTATCTCGATTACGGCGCCTTCACGCCGATCCAGGTGGCGGCGACCGCAGCGCTGAACGGGCCGCAGGATTGCGTCGAGGAAATCCGCGGCGTCTACAAGTCGCGCCGCGACGTGCTGGTGCAGGGTCTGACCCAGGCCGGCTGGGAAATCCCGAACCCGAATGCCTCGATGTTCGCCTGGGCGCCGATCCCGGAACGCTACGCCCATCTCGGCTCGGTAGAGTTCTCCAAGCTGCTGCTGCGCGAGGCCAAGGTGGCGGTGGCGCCGGGCATCGGCTTCGGCGAATACGGCGACAACTTCGTCCGTCTCGCCTTCGTCGAGAACGAGCATCGCACGCGCCAGGCGGTGAAGAATATCAAGCGCCTGCTGGGTTCGCCCTCCAATCAGGAAGAGGCGCCGTTGAAGAAGGTGGCTGGCTGATGGCTCGTTCTGCATCGTCCAAGCAGTCGCCGCTGCGCGTTGGTATCGCCGGCCTCGGCGTTGTCGGCGCCGGTGTGGTGCGCCTGCTGCATGAACAGGCCGGCCTGCTGGCCGCGCGCGGCGGCCGCCCGATCCAGGTGGTGGCGGTTTCGGCGCGCGACAAGCGCAAGAAGCGCGGCCTGCCGGCAGGTCAGTGGCGCTGGTACAGCAACGCCGTCGATATCGCCAAGGATCCCGATGTGGACGTGGTGGTCGAGCTGATCGGCGGCTCGGGCGGCGTGGCCAAGGAACTCTGCGAAACCGCCCTGCGCAACGGCAAGGGCGTGGTGACGGCGAACAAGGCCCTGCTTGCCATGCAGGGCGACAAGCTGGCGCTGGCTGCCGAGCAGGCCGGCGTGCCGCTGGCTTTCGAGGCGGCGGTGGCGGGCGGTATCCCGATCCTGAAGGCGCTGCGCGAGGGCCTGGCCGGCAACAACGTGAAGCGCGTGCACGGCATTCTCAACGGCACCTGCAACTACATCCTCACCGAGATGCGCGAGAAGGGCGGCGATTTCAGCGCCGTGCTCGCCGATGCGCAGAGGCTCGGCTATGCCGAGGCCGATCCGAGCTTCGATGTCGATGGCATCGACGCCGCGCATAAGCTGACCGTGCTGACCGCGCTGGCCTTCAACACCAAGGTCGATTTCAAGGCCGTGCATGTGGAAGGTATCCGCCATGTCTCGGCGGTGGATATCGCGTTCGCGCGCGAATTCGGCTACCGCATCAAGCTGCTGGCCATCGCGCGCCGCACGCCGCGCGGCATCGAACAACGTGTGCATCCCTGCATGGTGCCGGCGAACACGCCGATTGCCCATGTCGATGGCGTGTTCAACGCCGTTGCCGCCGAAGGCGATTTTGTCGGCCCGGTGATGTTCGAGGGCCGGGGCGCCGGCCAGAACCCGACCGCTTCGGCCGTGGTAGCCGATCTCGCCGATATCGCCGCGGGCCGCAGCGGCTTCGCCTTCGGCGTGCCGGCGGCGAAGCTCGGCAAGCTCAAGTCAGCGGCGATGGCCGATCATGTCGGCCGCTATTATATCCGCCTGCTGGTGAAGGACCGGCCGGGCGTGCTGGCCGATGTTTCGGCGGTGCTGCGCGACCACAGGATCTCGATTGAAAGCCTGGTGCAGCGTGGCCGTGCCGAGGGCGAGAATACCCCGGTGGCGGTGCTGCTGATCAGCCATGAAGCCCGCGAGGCCGATATGGTGCGGGCACTGAAGCGGATCGCCAAGCTGCGCTCCATGCAGGAAGCGCCGCGCCTGATCCGTATCGAAACGCTGTGAGGCAATGATGGCCAAGGCGAAGGCGGCGAAGAGCATTTCGATGGAGCGCAACTTGACGCTCGAAGCCGTGCGCGTGACGGAAGCCGCCGCCATTGCCGCCGCCGGCCTGATCGGCCTGGGTGACGAGCAGGCCGCCGACGAAGCCGCCTCGGCGGCGATGCTGAAAGCGCTGGAAGCCGTGAACATCGCCGGCAAGGTGGTGATTGGGCTGGGTGAGCGCGATGACGTGCCGCGCCTGTTCGTCGGCCAGGAAGTCGGCAACGGCAAGGGGCCGGCCATCGATATCGCGCTGGATCCGCTGGAAGGCACCTCCAATGCTGCCAAGGGCGCGCCCAATGCCATGGCGGTGATCGCCTTCGCCAATGCCGGCTGCTTCCTGCATGCGCCGGATATCTACATGGACAAGATCGCGGTGGGTGCCGGCCTGCCGCCCGGCGTGGTCGATCTTGATCGCAGCCCGGCCGAGAATCTCAAATCCCTGGCGGTGGCCAAGAATGTCGCGGTATCCGACCTCACGGTCTGCATCCTTGATCGCCCGCGCCATATGGAACTGATCAACGCGGTGCGCGCCACCGGCGCCCGCGTGGCGCTGATCTCGGATGGCGACATTGCCGGCGTCATCGCCACCACCGACAGCGATACCGGCATCGACATCTACATGGGCTCTGGCGGCGCGCCGGAAGGCGTGCTGGCAGCGGCGGCCCTGCGCTGCATCGGCGGCCAGATGCAGGGCCGGCTGATCTTCCGCAACGAGGATGAGCGTTCGCGCGCCCGCCGGCTCGGTATCGAGAAACTGGACCGCAAATACGAGATCACCGACCTGGCCTCGGGCGACGTGATCTTCGCCGCCACCGGCGTCACCGATGGCTCGCTGCTGTCCGGCGTCAAACGTGCCGCCGTCGGTCACAAGGTGCATTCGGTCTCGATGCGCTCCGAGACCCGCACCATCCGCCGCATCGAGGCGGTGATCCTGCACGCGCTCGATTGAGCGATGCAGCCGCAGCCGGAAGCCTTCCTCGGCGTCAATAAATCCCTGCAGGGGCGGCGCTGGCGGCTGCGCAGCGGCGATGACCGCATCGGCCTGGCTTTGGCGCAGCGCGCTGGGTTGCCGGAAATATTGGGCCGCGTGCTGGCCGGGCGCGGCGTCGACCCGGAGACGGTGGAGGATTTCCTCAAGCCCTCGCTGCGCCGCCTGCTGCCCGATCCCTCGCGCTTTCACGACATGGATACGGCGGCCACGCGGCTGGCCGTTGCCATCGAGCGCAACGAGCGGGTGGCGGTGTTCGGCGACTATGACGTGGATGGCGCCACCTCCTCGGCGCTGCTGAAGCGGTTCTTTTCGGCCATTGGCCGGCCGCTGCGGGTCTATATCCCGGACCGTCAGAAGGAAGGCTATGGCCCGAACGCACCGGCGATGCGCAAGCTGGCAGAGGAGGGCGTGCGCGTCGTCGTCACGGTCGATTGCGGCACGCTGTCCTTCGAGCCGCTGGCGGAAGCCAAGAAGCTCGGCCTCGATGTGGTGGTGATCGACCATCATCTCGCCGAACCGCATCTGCCGGAAGCGGTGGCGGTGGTGAATCCCAATCGCCTGGATGAGCAGCCCGGCCACGGCCAGCTTGCCGCCGTCGGCGTTGCCTTCCTGCTGCTGGTGGCGTTGAACCGCGCTTTGCGCCAGCGCGGCTATTATGCGCAAGGCGCGGAGCCGGATCTGCTTGGCTGGCTCGATCTGGTGGCGCTCGGCACGGTCTGCGATGTCGTGCCGCTCACCGGCCTAAACCGCGCCCTGGTGACGCAAGGCATCAAGGTGCTGCGCGGGCGCGGCAATGTCGGCCTGGCGGCGCTTGCCGATGTCGCCGGTCTGAACGAACCGCCCGGCGCCTATCATCTCGGTTTCCTGCTCGGGCCGCGCGTCAATGCCGGTGGCCGCGTCGGCCTGTCCGATCTCGGCGCGCGGCTGCTCGCCAGCGACGATCCGCGCGAGGCCGCCAATCTGGCGCGCGAACTCGACCGCCTGAACAAGGAACGCCAGGAGATCGAGCAGCTTGTGCTGGCGGATGCCATGCTGGCGCTGCAAGCCATCCCTGATGAGGCGCCGCTGGCCCTGGTGGCCGGCGCGGGCTGGCATCCCGGCGTGATCGGCATTGTCGCCGCGCGCATCCGCGAGGCGGCGGGGCGGCCGAGCTTCGTGCTGGCGATTGAAGACAACGGCCTTGCCAAGGGCTCGGGCCGCTCAGTGCCGGGTGTCGATCTCGGCGGCGCCGTGGTGGCGGCGAAGCAGGCCGGCCTACTGGTGAATGGTGGCGGCCATGCCATGGCGGCGGGCCTCACGGTGGCAGCCGATGGCATCCAGGCGCTGAACGATTTCCTCAGCGCGCGTTTGGCCCCCCAAGTAGCCAAGGCCGGCGCCGATGCCAGCCTCGGCCTCGATGGTGCGTTGCATGTCGGCGGCTGCTCGACCGAGCTTTACGAGAAACTCGAATTGCTCGGCCCCTATGGCTCGGGCAATGCCGAGCCGCGCTTTGTGATCACCCGCGCCCGCATCCTGCAGGCTGATGTGGTGGGCGAGCGCCATCTGCGCCTGCTGGCCTGTTCGGAAAGCGGCGAGGGGCCACGGCTGCGCGGCATCGCCTTCCGCGTCATGGATGGCGGCGGCAGCGCCAAGGGTTCGGAACTTGCCGAGGCGCTGATCGCGGCCCGCAGCACGGGCCGGCCGATGCATCTCGCCGGCCATCTGCGCGCCGATTACTGGCGCGGCGAGCGCCGCATCCAGCTTGTACTGGAAGACGCCGCTCACGTGGCGTGAATAACCCGGATTTTCAAGAAAAATAGGTGGCGACCCCTACGGGATTCGAACCCGTGTACCTACCGTGAAAGGGTAGTGTCCTAGGCCTCTAGACGAAGGGGCCGGTCCTGGGCCTGCCGCTTGGGCGGGAGGCGAGCCGGTGAGGCGGGGCAGGGTGTAGCCCGGTTCGGCGGTCAAATCAAGCCGGTGCCGCGCAAAATCAGGGGGTAATGGAAAAGGGCGCCCTGGCCGGGGCGCTGTTCTGTGCCGCCGCCGCCGGGCTGGTACCGGTACTCGGGCCGGGCGGCGGGCAATAGGCGTGGGCATCGCCGCTGATCAGGCTGATAGAGGCGGTCCATTTCGGCGGCGGCGGCGCGAAGGGATGCCATTGGGTCAAGCCTGGCTTGGCGATGGCAAGCAGTAGCAACCCGAATGCCACGATCAAAAACCTGCAACGCATCCCACATCCGCCCCTTGTTGAAGCCACCAGCCCGCCGCTATCGGTTTGCGGTTTCGGAGTGGAAGCCCACGCAACTACAACGGTTTTCGCTTTCGTATTGAATCGAGCCACGCCTGTTCGAGTCATGATGAGCAGCATTTTCGTGGCTATTTTTGCGGCGAAAACGTATGTCGTCGAAAATCTCCGCGCGTCAGATTCTCACCAAAAGTAACAGTGCTTGACGTGCGGTTCCGGTCGGTAAAAATGCATCTAAACAGCCTTTCAGAAAGACGAGTCGACCATGAAACTTTCACAATTGCAGCGTGCCGCCCTGGTCGGCATTCTGGTGCTCGGCGGCCTCGGCGCCACTGGCGTGATTGGCATGAAGGTTGTGGCTGCCGTGCAGGCGGAAGATACCCTGCCGCTGGCGCCGGCATCGCGCAACGAATGCATCAACGAAGGCCTGCGCAAGGTGCAGGGCGGCTTCTCGCGCCAGACCGCCTACGATATCGAAGTGCGCTGCGAGCAGCTCATCCAGTCGCACGAGGGCCGCAAAGCGGCCCTCAAGTAGCAGGCTGGCCACAGGATTGTAGCGGTACATCTCCGCCCTTGAATTTTCACGGTCGCCATCGCCAAGCTGCGGCCATGCTCGACACGATAAATCTCCCCCTGATCCTCGCCGCCGCCCTGCTTGCCACCGGCAGCCCCGGCCCCGCCACGCTGAATATCGCCGGCACGGCGATGACGGCGGGCCGGCCTTTCGCCATGGCGGTTGCCGGCGGCGTCGCCACCGGTTCGCTGATGTGGTCCACGGCTGCCGCCTTCGGGTTGGGCGCGGTGATGCTGGCCAATGCCTGGCTGTTTGAATTGCTGCGCTATGCCGGCGCCGGCTACCTGATCTTCCTGGCCTTCAAATCGGCGCGTTCGGCCTTGAAACCCGGCGATGTGGCCCCGAAAGCGGTTCAGTATGGCTCCTTGCGGCGGGCTTATGCCGGCGGCCTGGCTTTGCATCTCACCAATCCGAAGCCGATCCTGTTCTTCGGCTCGCTCTATGCCATCGGCGTGCCGCCACAGACTTCGCCTCATACCCTGCTGATCATCATCGCTGCCATGGCGCTGCAGAGCACCCTGGTCTTCGCCGGCTATGCGCTGTTGTTTTCGAGTGCGCCGGCAGTGCGCGCCTATCTGCGCCTGCGCCGCTGGTTCGAGGGGCTGTTCGCGCTGGCCTTCGGCTATGCCGGCTTCAAGATCCTGACGGCACGCCTCTCGTAGAGGCTCAGGTCAGGTTGATGGCGTAGACCGCCTGCGGCTCCTGGAAGCCCTTCAGCGTGTAGTCGCCAAGCGCGGTGAACACGATGCCGGCATTGGCGCAGGCCTCGTGCACCGTGGCCGAGGTGGTGATCTGGCCGGGGATGGCAAGGCCGCAGACGCGGGCGGCAAGCTGCACGGTCGAGCCAAACAGGTCGTCGCCGGCCTTGATCGGCTTGCCCGCCGATAGCCCGATGCGCAGCTTCAGCGGCAGGGCCGGCATGATCTCGTTATGCACGCGCACTTCGCCCTGGATCTGCAGGGCGGCACGCACGGCTTCGAGCGCGCGGTCGAAAGCCACCATGGCGCCATCGCCGGTATGCTTCACCCAGCGGCCGTTATGGTCCTCGATCGACTGCCGCACGATGCGGTCATGCGCCTGCACCAGCTCCATCTGCATGCTGTCGCCGTGGAGCTGGGTGAATTCGGTGGAGCCGACGATATCGGTGAACATCACCACCACCTGCTCGACGGCGCGGCCATCGCTGCGGCTGAGCCAGCGCTCCACCAGGGCCGGTCCGCCGGGCAGGCCCTGATCCAGCCGGCCATCCCAGGTCAGGCCGGCCTTGTACATTTCCATGTAGCGCGGCTCGGCGAGATAATCGTCGATGATGCCGGCGAAGCGCCGCGCGCCAGCGGCATCGCCGAACAATTCCGCCAGGCTATGGGCCAGCACGTAGCGCTGCTCATGCGGCTGCCATTGCTTCAGCTTGCCCGATTGCTCGCACAGGCCGGCGAGAAAGAGATGCAGGCCAAAGCGCATATGGCCGGTGATCTGGCCGTTCTCAGCCGCCCTCGGCAGGCCGAGCAGCTTGGCCATCCAGGCCCGGGTGAGCAGCACAAAGCCCTGCATCACGGTGCCGAGCGAGTGGTGCCGCTCCGCCGTCACCAGGCTGGCTGCGTCTTCGGGGTCGAGCTGCACCAGGGCTTCCGGCTCGGGCTCCGGCTCGCTCAAGGCGGGCTCGAGCGCGGCCACCGCTTCTGGCTGGGTCAGCGGCACGGCGACCGGCACCATTCCGGCGGGCTGCTGTTTCTCGGCTTCGCTTAAGAATCGGAAAAGCTGGCTCAGGATGCGGCTGCGCTCATCGGGGGCGGAAGCCAGCAGGCCAAGGCCGAGGGCCGCCGCGACGGAGAAGCCGCCGGCCAGGCCGGTGAGCATGGTGGTGGAAACGAAGCCAGCGGCGCCGGCGGCTTTCAGCAGCAAGGCCAGGATCGCCAGGGCGCCAATCACCAGGGCCGCCAGCAGCACCGCCACCGCCTGCCGCCCGCGCGGCGATAGCGGTTCGGGCTGAGCCAGGGCGTCGCTGCCGGGTGCTGGCTGGCTGGCGCCCGGCGTTACCCGCGCCTGGGCCCCCGGTATGCTGCGCGCTGCCACGCGGCTTGGCGGCGGCCGGGTCGGCAGCGTATCGACCTTTTTCTTGTTGGCGATCTTGCGCTCGCGCTGGCCGCCCTCATCGTCGTGGGTTTCTTCCACCACGCGGTAGGCCAGCACATGCTTCTCGCGATACATGAACTCGGCATATTCCACCGCCGGCTCGCGCTGGTGGCTTTTGAATTGCCGCACCAGTTGCCAGCGGTAATCGGCGAAGATGTAGACGTCGTAGACTGTCTCGCTCATGGCGCGGCAATCTAACGGTTGTAGTTCCCGCCTACAATCGGTCGATTTTGTTCAGGCATTGCGCGGCCCGATCACGCAAGTCTGCCTGCCGTTCGGCGCTGAAGCGGGCCCAGTTGCGATAGGGCATGGCGAGGCGTGGATTGCCGGCGAGCTTGCCCTGGTTGCGGGCAAGGAAGTCCCAGTAAAGCGCGTTGAACGGGCAAGCCCTCGGTCCAGTGGATTGCGCCACGTCATATGTGCAACCACGGCAATAATCGGATTGGCGCTGGATGTATTTGCCGGAACTGGCATAGGGCTTCGAGGCCATGCGGCCACCATCGGCGAAAAGCGCCATGCCATGGGTGTTGGGCAATTCCACCCATTCGAAGGCATCGGCATAGACGGCGAGGTACCAAGCCTGCACCTGCTTTGGCGCCAGCCCGGCCAGCAGCGCGAAATTGCCGATCACCATCAGGCGCTGGATATGGTGGGCATAGGCTTGGCGCAGGGTGTCCCCGATGGCATGGCGCAGGCAGTTCATGCCGGTTTCGCCGGTCCAGAAAAATGCCGGCAAGGGGCGCTGGGCATCCAGCGCGTTGCTGTCGCCATAACCCGGCATATCCAGCCAGTAGAGGCCATGGACATATTCGCGCCAGCCAAGAATCTGGCGGATGAAGCCTTCGGCGGCATTCAGTTTCACGCGGCCTTTGCGGTATGCCGTTTCGGCGGCACGGATCACCTGCAACGGGTCCAGCAGCCCCACATTGATGTAGGGCGACAGCACGCTGTGAAACAGCAACGGCTCCTCTGCCGCCATGGCATCCTGGTAGTCGCCGAAATCAGGCAGGGCATGGGCGATGAACCAATCCAGCGCCGCCTCGGCCTCTACTCGCGTCACCGCCCAGCGGAAAGGTTCGAGCTGGCCGTAATGATGCGGGAAGCGGGCGCGCACCAGGTCCAGCACGCTGCGCGTGATGGCGTCGGGGGCGGGGGCAGGGCGCTGCGGGATGACCAGCCCCTTGGGCAACGCCTTGCGGTTCTCGGCATCGAAATTCCACTGGCCGCCTTCCGGTTCGCCGGTGGCATCCAGCAGCACCTGATGCCGGCGCCGCATGGCACGATAAAAAAATTCCATGCGCAATTGCTGCTTGCCCTCAGCCCAACGGGCAAAGGCCGCACGGCTGCACAGGAAGCGGTCGTCATCACGGATTTCCACCGGCAGGTTCAATTCATCGCCCCAGCGCCGCATGGCATGATCCAGGCGCCATTCCGCCGGCTCGGTCAGGACCAGCCGGAGCGCTTGCAACTGCGCGGCAAATCTTTGCGCTTCGCCAAACAGGCTGCCGCTGTTGGCCGGGTCATCAAGGCGGGTGTAATGCACCGTGAAGCCACGGCCGCGTAGTTCTTCGGCGAAATGCCGCATGGCGGAAAAGATGAAGGCAATTTTCTGCGGATGATGCGGCACATAACTGGCCTCCTGCATCACTTCGGCCATCAGGATCTGGTCATGCGCCGGCTCGGCATCGCGCAGGCTGGAAAGCGCCAAGCTTAGTTGATCGCCGAGCACCAGGCGCAGGCTGGCGATGGTCATGGCGCCGCCTTGCGCCCAGGGCTGCCGCGCTTGCGGCAGCCATCCGAGCAATAGCGTACCTGCTCCCAGTCCCGGGCCCATTTACGCCGCCAGGCGAAAGGCCGCTGGCAAGCTGCGCAGAGCTTGCTTGGCAGATGCGGCTTGCGGTGCATGTCACTCTCCCGTCATCGCCGGCATCTTGCTGCCGCGGCGCTTCCGGCTATGATTTGCCGCAGCGGAGGAATTCAACATGCGCGTCATCCTGGCTCTCGTCCTTGTACTCGTCATCGGTTGCCTGGGCCGGCCCGTTCTGGCGCAGGGCAGTTGGAGCTTTGTTGCGCTCGGCGACATGCCCTACCAGGACCGCGACATCCCCGACATGGAGACCCTGTTCGACGCCATCAACGCCGAGAAGCCGCGCTTCTCGGTGCATGTCGGCGATACCAAGGCCAGCCATACCGCCTGCGGCGAAGCCTGGAACAAGCGGGTGCAGACCTGGTTCGCGATGTTTCAGGCGCCGCTGATTTATACGCCGGGGGACAACGAGTGGACCGATTGCCATCGCGCAAATCCGCCCAGCGACCCGAATGAGGAATTGAAGCTGCTGCGGCGCATGTTCTTCCAGCGCCCGGACAGCCTGGGCGCCAGGCCGATGCCGCTGGAGCGCCAGAGCAATGCTTACCCCGAGAACCAGGCCTGGCGCACGGACGGCATCCGCTTCGGCACGCTGCATGTGGTCGGCAGCTTCAACAACATGCGCCGGGACCGTGCCGAATATGCTGCCCGCAACGATGCCAACCTGAGCTGGCTGCGGCAGCTTTTCTCTTCTGCCCGTGGCGACCGCGCGCTGGTGCTCTTCATGCAGGCCGACCTCTGGTACACGATCGACAACGGCAAGGGCTCGCGCGACGGCATGGACGATCTGATGAAGCTGCTGGAGGAGGAGACGCGACGCTTCCAGAAGCCGGTATTGCTGGTGCATGGCGACAGCCATGAATGCGTGATCCAGCCGGCAGCGCCGGGCTTCGGCCCCGATGCGGCGCCAATCCCCAATCTGCTACGGGTGGAAGTGCCCGGCGACAGCATCGTTGATGCGTTGAAAATCACCGTCAGCCAGGACGCAGCGCAGCCCTTCAGCATCAAGCCGGTGATGGGCGTGGCGCGCAACTGCGCCCCGAAGAAGAAGTAGCTGAAAAATGCCGGGGCGTTCAGCCCCGGAAAATTACGGTCTTGCTGCCGTTGACGAAGATGCGGTGCTCGACGTGGTAGCCAACCGCACGCGCCAGCACCAGGCTTTCGATATCGCGGCCCTGGGCGGCCAGCCGCTCCGGCGAATAGGAGTGATCGACGCGCGCCACTTCCTGTTCGATGATCGGGCCTTCGTCGAGATCGCTGGTGACGTAATGCGCCGTGGCGCCAATCAGCTTCACGCCGCGCTTATGCGCCTGGCTGTAGGGCGCGGCACCCTTGAAGCTCGGCAGGAAGGAATGGTGGATGTTGATGACGCGGCCCTGCAGGTCGGCGCAGAGTTCGGGCGACAACACCTGCATGTAGCGCGCCAGCACCACCAGGTCGATGCGCTCCTCGCGGATGATGTCGCGCAGGCGCTGTTCCTGCGCCGCCTTGTTGTCGCGTGTCACCGGCAGGTAATGATACGGGATGTCATGGGCCGCAGCGCGCTGGTACCATTCGCGGTGGTTCGAGACGATGGCCGGAATCTCGATCGGCAGCGCGCCGATGGAATAGCGATAGAGCAGGTCGTTCAGGCAATGGCCGAATTTCGACACCATGATCAGCACACGCTGGCGCGCGCTTTCGTCATGGATCGCCCAGGTCATGCCGAACGGCGCCGCGACAGGGGCGAAGGCTGAGCGCACATCTTCCACCGGGCGATGGCTCTCGGTGAGGTCGTCGATGGTCACGCGCATGAAGAACAGGCCGGTCTCGGCGGCGCCGAACTGGGCGGACTCGCGGATGTTGAAGCGCTGCTCGGCGAGGAAGCCGGACACGGCGGCAACGATGCCGGGGCGGTCCAGGCAGGACAGGGTAAGGATCAGGCCCATGGAGCTTTGCTGATAAGTGGGGGGGCTGGTGGAGGAGGGGTCAGGTCAGCTTGCGGACGGCGGGATCGGAATTCGGCTTCGCCTTGGCGCTTTGCAGCGCCGCCACAATGCGCTCGAAGAAATTGCGCGCCTGGGGCGGCTTGGCGACGAAACCGTTGATACGCATCTTGCGCACCCGTTGCAAGGTTTCCGGGTCGGTACGGCCAGACATGATGATGATCGGGATATTCTGGTCGATGCCGCGCTCGCCGCTGCGGATGCGGTCGATCAGGTCGAACCCATCCATGATCGGCATGATCAGGTCCACCAGCAGCAGGTCGATCGGGGTTTCCGAGGCCTTGAGCAGCGAGAGGGCTTCCTCGCCATTGGTGGCTTCCAGCACCTGGCCGAAGGAGAATTGCTGCAGCAGCCGCAGCGCGATCTGGCGCGACACATTATCGTCGTCGACAATCATGATCCGCCGCACCCGCAGGTCCACCGGCAGGCGGGTCATATTATCGAAGGCAGGCAGGCGGGAATTCACGGTCGTTGCCGGCGTCGCTTTGGTTAGGGCTGGGTTAACAATCCCTGAGTGTGGAAGACCCGCGCGATAATTGCAAGATTTGCCTCGCATCTTTGGCGGGGGCTTCCTATGCTCAAAAAAGGTGCGAATCCCAAGGCCCCGAGGAGGAGGCCAGTCCGATGTTCAATGCCGGTCCCGAGTATCTGCGCAAGATGTCCAACATGGTGCTGGATGCCCTGCTGCATGCCCTGGGCGAGAGCCTGGCCAGCCGCCCGCTCAACCTTGCCGATCTGCAACGCATCGTCGAGGCAACCAAGGACTCATCCGATCTCGACCACTTCTACCGCGCCAGCTACCAGCAGCTCGAGCGCCTGCAGGAAGAAGAGAAGAAGCGCAATATCCGCACCAATGCCTTCGGCCGGCTGGTGGTGCACCCGCTCTCGGATCTATTCGAGGAAGGCCGGCTGGACCGCCGCGTGATCGGCAATTTCTTCTTCTTCATCCGCTCGCTGTTCGGCGACCAGGTGAGCGAATTCGCCGAGAGCTGCGCCCAGGTGGCCGAGGAATTGCGTGCCGGCGACACCCAGGAGGGCTGGGACGCCTTCTATGCCGATCCGCGCATGAAGGCAATTTTCTACACGGTGATTGCTCGCGTGGTGAAGGCGTTCCGTGCCTTCGAGGTGCGGCGCGACTGGGTGCTGAAGATCATGCAGCATGATCCGACCAGTGTCGGCCTGGCGACCAATGTGTTCATCGAGAAGGAATTCGATGGCGAACCGCTGCCCTTCGGCAATCGCGAGTTCTACACCTTCTTCGACAGCCTAGTGCGGCCGTTGCGCGACCTGCAGGGCGCCGACAAGCAGCTTTTCATCGACACCGTGGGCGAGGCCCCGGCCGAGGTGTTTGGCGACTTCATGGTCAACCTGGCCCGCTACAAGCCGGCTGATTGAGGCTATCCGAAAACAAACGCGTAGATTGCGCGCGTAGGCGGGCCATGACGGTTAACCGTACTCCACTCGTCATGCCCGGCCTTGAGCCGGGCATCTCGTGCCGCCTGATAAAGATGCCCGGGTCGAGCCCGGGCATGACGCTGGTAAGTGGGCTTAATTTGAGTTTGCCGGCTCGCGGTGGTCGAGCTTGGCGGCGAACTGCTCGAACAATTCGCTGACGCAGCGCGCCACGGTGCGCTGGTGATTGTCGTTGAGCTGGTCGGCGGCACGCATGCAGAGATCGGCGAATTTGCGCGCGAGCTGGATCGCCTCGCGGTTCGAGTCCATGCGGATCTCGTCGAATACGGTGACAATGTAGTCGCGGGTCTGGTTGCTCTGGTGATGCGTCACCGGCCGCTCCCCCATCAGGGAGTCGAGCATGGCGTTGAAGGTCTGCGAGGTGTCAATGGCGATGGAGGCCAGGATCTTCTCGATCCGCTCGTTATCCTTGGCCGAAAGCGGGCGCGGGGAGGTGGCGGCAATGCGTTCCTTCATCTCTTGCTCGGGCAGGGCGGATTTGGAGGAAGTGCGGTTCCACATGGCAATCACCTGAACATAGGGCCAGGCAGGCAACAGGCTGCGCTGCCCGCCGGGGCGGATTTCTTCGGCTCAATTCAGCATAGCACGAGACCGCCCGCCGCCCGCAAGCGGCGCGTAAACAATCAGGAAATGACTTCCTTGGCGGCGCGGATCAGGTTGTCGATATGCCAGCCCTGGAACAGGCGGATACCGGCCTGCTGGCCAGCGCGCAAGGCCTCATCGGTCTCGCAGCGCGCCATGATCACCCGGTTCGGATCGGCGTCGGTGATCTTCTGCTGGATATCCTTGGCCACCCAGTCGTCGTGGTGGTCCTTGAAATAGAACAGTTTGATGAAATCTGCGCGCAGTTCCTTGCGGCCGAAAAGGCCAAGCAGGTCGGGCGTGATGCCATCGATCAGGATGCGGTAGCCGTTATTCTGCAGGAATTCGCAGGCCAGCAGGTATTCGGCGTAATCCCAGAACACGTCCCAGCGCTGCAGCTCAATGATGATCTGCTCTTTCTTGACGATGTTGCCGATGCGGCTGTCGAAATCGCGGAACTGGTCGCTCAGCACCGTCGAGACATTGAGATTGATCGAGAACGGGCCGCTGTTGCGGGTGACGAAGCCATCCAGCAGCGAGCGGAACACGCGGCTGTCCAGCGTGCGTGTCAGATACTGGAACAGGGCGCGCGAGCCGCGCAGGTTCACATTCGGCGCGATGGCCTGGCGCAATTCGTTCACGCCGACATAGATTTCCTGGAAAATTGGCTTCGGCGGCTGGTTGCCGAACACTACGGAAATCGGCTGGCGGCGCATGAATGTGGTGACATCCGCCTTCTTTAGGATGTCCTCGATCTGCTGTAGGGCGCCGGGGGTGATCGGCACGCCATCGGTGGCGCCGGCGCCCGTGCCGGCCTTGGCCAGCAGGCGCTTGCGGCGCTCGGAAAAGACGCGGAAACGCTGCGCCATCGCGTCCATCCACTCCTGGAGTTCATCCAGGTTGTGGTCGAAGCGATACCAGCGCACGGCATTCTCGGCTTCCTCAGGGGTGAGGCCGATGGCGACGTTATTGCGGGTCAGCACATCGTCGATCTCGAGCACCATCTTTTCGAAGCTCTGCTCGAAAAAGCGCTCGGAAAGGCGGGCGAACAGCACGATGGAATAGTCGTGCAGCGTATAATAGCTGCCCTCGTATTTCGACATCAGAGAGCGGATCGCGTGCACTACGATGTTGTAGCTTTCGCGGTTGCGCTCGAAATTCTTCGGGTTGACGAACTGCATGATGGCGCAGATGCGGCCGCCAAAGATCTTGCCGCGAACAATGCGGTCGAAGTCCGTGAACATCTTTTCGTCATCGGACGCCGGCGTCGTATTATTGACCTCGCTCATCATCGACTCGGCCGCTTTCTCCCACCCCGGGGGCTGCACGGCGCCGCCTCCGGATGTAAAAATCCCTGTCGGCGGCACTATGACAAATTATGACCCAGCTAAAAAGCCGGATGATTTGGTTAATAACCGCTACGGGGATAATAAAGCATTAATTTCCCCCAGACTGGTGGAAATCACGGCTATGTGACACACGCAGAGCCTGGGTGTTCGCCTGGGCCGTTAGCGCAGGCGGCGGGCGGCGAGCGCTTCGGCGGTGTCGATGTCGTTGAGCACGCCATCATCCCCGGCAGCGACCTCGCAAACCCAGTCGGAATGCTGCTCAAGCAGCCGGCGGGCACCGCTATCGCCGTCCAAGCCTTTGAGCTGATTAAAGAACTGGGCGCCCCACAAGATTGGGTTGCCACGTTTGGAACCCACTACCGGCACGCATATGGCGCGGCCTTCCACCGGGTTGAAGGCGGAAATCAGCTTGTCCAGCACCCGCGGTGGCACGTCCGGCATATCGCCGAGGCAGATCAGGGCGCCGTCCAGCCCTTCGGGCAGGGCCCGGATGCCGGCTACCAGGGAGGTGGCCAGGCCGCCGGCGAAATCCGGGTTGTGGGTGAAGCTCAAGCTATCTGGCCCTGGGCCATCGGAGGGGGCGCCGGCCAGGGCGGCGGCTTGCACTTCCTCGGCGCGGTGGCCGGTAACGATTATGACAGGCCGGGCGGGGGAGGCCAGCACATGCTCGACCACATGGCGCAGGATCGGTTTGCCTTCCAGGTCGGCCAGCAGCTTGTTGCCGCCCTGCATGCGGCTGGACAGGCCGCCTGCCAGGATCACGGCAGCGATGCGGGGCCGGCGCTGGACTGTCGGCGCCTGAATTTCCGACTTGGTGCCGGCGCCCGGACCTGATCGGGGCTGCGGCCGGGTCGGGATTTCCTTCAGCAGGCCGCCGGCACCCATGCGCATGATCTCGGCACGACCGACGCCGAGGCCGGCACAGAGCCGTTGCAGCACCCAGTCGAAGCCGTTCAGCTTCGGCGAACGGGCGCAACCCGGCACGCCAACCACCGGCACTTCTGCCAGGCGGCCGATCAGCAGCAGGTTGCCGGGATCCACCGGCATGCCGAAATGCTCGACAATGCCGCCGGCGGCAACGATGCCGGCGGGCACCACATCCTCGCGGTCGACGATGGCGCTGCCACCGAACACCAGGATCGGCGCACAGCCTTGCTCGCGCAGTTGCGCCACGCAGACGGCGATGGCCGTGGCGTCATGCTCGCAGGTGAGGCTGCCGCCGAGATCGCTGCCCAGGCGCAGCAGGCGCTCGCGCAACGCCGCCTCGGTCTTGGCCAGCACGCTGTCCTTGGTGTCGTCGACGCGGGTCATCACCAGGCCGACACGGCGCGGCGCGAATGGCGCCACGCGCACCAGCGGGCCGTTTTCGGCAGCGATTTCAGCGGCGCGCTGCACCACATCGCGCGGCGCGGCAAACGGAATGATCTTCACCGTGGCCAGCATCTGGCCCGGTTCCACCACATCGTAAGGCGCCACCGTGGCGATGGTGACGGCTTCATGCAGCAGGTTCAGGGCGTCGACGCGGGTCGGTTCCAGCACGGCGATGCCGGCGGCTTCGGCATAGATATTGGCGCGGCCGGTGAAGGCGGTGGCGGCGCGTGTCGATGTGCCGGCCGCGGCCTCGGCGATGCGGCTGGCGGCCTGGTCCTCGGGCACGTCGTCGGGGCCGAGCCGGGCGGCATAGACGCTGTCCTGTCCGGCCTGGCGGAGCGCCTGCACATCCTCGGCGCTCAGCACGCGGCCCTTGCGGAACCGCTGCGTGCCGACGCTCATGGAATGGCCGAGAATGCAGCCTTCCGCCTCGCGAACCGGAACCGGACCGAAAAACATGACGTCAGGCGGCGGCGCTGGTGGTGGCGCCCGAATGTGAACCAGGGGCCGGCTGGCGCAACGCCTGAGTCATCTGGCCCAGGATGGCGATGGCGATTTCAGCCGGTGTCTTGGCGCCAATGGACAGCCCTACCGGGCCATGGATGCGCGCCAGATCCTCCGGCCCGAAGCCGGCGGCGGTGAGGCGTTCGAGGCGCGAGGCATGGGTCTTCTTGCTGCCCAGCGCGCCGATATAGAACACGTCCGACTTCAGCGCCATCTGCAATGCCGGGTCGTCCACCTTCGGATCATGCGTCAGCGTCACTACCGCCGTGCGCAGGTCAGGCTTCAATTGCGCCATGGCCTCGTCCGGCCAGTCATTCGACAGCCACACACCGGGGAAGCGGGCCTCGCTGCCAAAGGCGCTGCGCGGATCGATCACCGCCACTTCGTAGCCGGCGAACTGCGCCATAGGCACCAGCGCCTGCGCGATATGCACGGCGCCAACCAGGATCAGGCGCAGCGGCGGATTGAACACATTGAGGAAGAGGGGGCCGTCATCGGTCTCGATGGTGCGCGGCTTGTCTTCCAGCATGGCGGCGCGCGCCGCCTCGCCGATGCGCGGATCGATATCCTTCAGGCCCTTCTTGCCATAGAGATAGAACAGCCGCTGCTCGCCGCTATTGAGGAAGGTGCCCAGCACCACCGGAATCTTGGCGGCGCGGTCGGCCTGCAGTTGGGTGAGGATTTCCTGTTTCATCCGTCCAGCCGCTCCACATAGACCTGGATCTTGCCGCCGCAGGCCAGGCCCACTTCCCAGGCCTGGGCATCGGACACGCCAAAGCTCAAGAGACGCGGCTTGCCATCCTGGATCGCGTCCAGGCCTTCAGTGACCACGGCGCCCTCGATGCAGCCGCCGGAGACCGAGCCGAGGAAGCGGCCTTCATCATCGATCACCAACTGGCTGCCGACCGGGCGCGGCGCCGAGCCCCAGGTGGTGACCACGGTGGCGATGGCAACGCCCTTGCCGGAGGTTTTCCAGGCCAGGGCCTCGGCCAGCAGATCTTCGCGCGCTGCATTACTCTCTTGATTAAGGCTCATGCCGCCATCCTTCCGAGGTTCTGTTGCAGCCGGTTGCCGATGTCGTTCTGGCCGCTGAGCGCGGCGGCGAGTTCGGCGATGGAGTCTAGATTGTGCACGGGACGGAAATCGTCAACATGCGGCAGAATGGCACGGATGCCGAGCGCCTTGGGCTCGAAGCCATCCCAGCGCAGCAGCGGGTTGAGCCAGATCAGCCGCTTGCATGACTTGTGCAGCCGTTCCATTTCGCGCGCGAGCTGCGGCCCCGGCTCGCGGTCGAGGCCATCGGTGAGCAGCAGCACCACGGCGCCCTGGCCGAGTACGCGGCGCGACCAGTAGCGGTTGAACTCGGCCAGCGTGGCGCCGATGCGGGTGCCACCGGACCAGTCGGGCACACGCGAGCCGACATCGGCCAGCGCCTTGTCGACATCCTTCTGGCGCAGCAGGCGCGAGATATTCGACAGCCGGGTGCCGAACAGGAAGCTATGCACGCGCCTTCGGTCATTGCTCAGGGCATGCATGAAATGCAGGAACATGCGGCTGTACTGGCTCATCGAGCCGGAAATGTCGCATAGCACCACCAGCGGCGGTTCGCGCGTGACATTGGATTTGCGCACCAGCGGGATGGCGCCGCCGCCAAGCCGCAGCGAGCGCCGCAGCGTGGCGCGCAGATCGATGCGCTTGCCGCTGGGATCGAGCTTGAAGCGGCGCGTGCGGCGCGGCGGGAAAGGCCAGGCGATGCGCGCCAGCGCCGCATGGGCCGCCGCCACTTCCTCGGCGCTCATCTCGGCGAAATCCTTGGTCTGCAGCAATTCGCTGGCCGAGAAAGTCAGCGTGGCATCGAGTTCGATCTCGCGCTCGCGGTCATCTTCCTTGGCCTTGCCCTGGCGGTTCGGCATCAAGGCCTGCTGCACGCGGCGCGACATCTGATGCTTCTGCGGTTCGGCGCCACCCTCGGCTTCGGGCAGCATCATGCGCATCAGGCGTTCGAGGATTTTCGGATCGCGCCAGAAGATATGAAACGCCTGATCGAATAATTCGCGCTGATCGCGGCGGTTCACCAGCACGGAGAATAAAGTCCAGTAGAGATCGTCGCGCCGCTGGATGCCGGCGACTTCCACCGCGCGCACCGCCTCCAGCGCCTTGCCGGGGCCGAGCCGCAGCCCGGCGGCGCGCAGCATGCGTACGAAATGCACGATATTCTCGGCGAAGCGGCCGCCTTCCGGGCTTTCGCTTGGCGCCATCAGGTTCATGCGTCAGAGCCCCGCCAGTTCCTGCTGCACCTGGCGCAGGATCGCGGCTGCCTCGCTGCCCTGCATCTTCGCGATGTCGTCCTGGTACTTGAGCAAGACGCCCAGCGTGTTGTCGATGGTCTCCGGGTCCAGCGCCACCTTGTCGAGGAAGGTCAGCGCGCGGGTCCAGTCGATGGTCTCGGCGACGCCCGGCAGCTTGAACAGTTCCTGGTTGCGCAGCGCCTGCACGAACCGCACGATCTCCTGGCTGAGCCGCTTCGGCGCGCCCGGCACCTTGCGTTCCAGGATCGCCAGTTCGCGCTCGGCGCTGGGATAATCCACCCAGTAATAGAGGCAGCGGCGCTTCAGCGCGTCGTGGATTTCGCGGGTCCGGTTCGAAGTGATGATGACTATGGGCGGCTCGGCCGCCTTGATGACGCCGAGTTCGGGCACGCTGATCTGGAAATCGGACAGCACTTCCAGCAGATAGGCCTCGAAAGGCTCATCGGTGCGGTCGAGTTCGTCGATCAGCAGCACCGGCGGGCCGGCGGCATCGTCCTGCAACGCCTGCAGCAAGGGCCGCTCAATCAGGAAGTCGCGGGAGAAGATGTCGCGGGTGATCTTGCCGCGATCCTGTTCGCCGGCGGCTTCCGCCAGACGGATTTCCAGCATCTGGCGCGGGTAGTTCCATTCATAGACGGCGGAATTGAGGTCCAGGCCCTCATAGCATTGCAGCCGCACCAGGCGGCGGTTCAGCGTGGTTGCCAGCACCTTGGCGATCTCGGTCTTGCCGACGCCGGCTTCGCCTTCGAGAAACAGCGGCCGGCCCATTTTCAGCGCCAGGAACAGGCTGGTGGCCAGCGGCCGGTCGGCCACGTAGTCGCCATGGGCGAGCAGGGTTTCGACGGCATCGATGGAGGCGGGCAGGGCGGACATAGGCGGGGGCTTCCGGTCAGACTACGGAACCGCGGGGAGCGGGACGGGCGGCCATCCTGCCCCAGGCCAGGGGTGGCGCGCAATTCGCCTGGCCTGCTAGCGCAGGTTGAAGGAAGGCTTTCAAGAGGGGGAATATGGAGGTCCGGGCCGGAATTGAACCGGCGTACGAGGATTTGCAGTCCTCTGCGTAGCCACTCCGCCACCGGACCCCGATGCACCGGCTGGACTCTGCCGAACTGGCGCGACGGCCCTTGTAGGCGGAAGCGGTTGGCCGGGTCAAGTGCCGGGGGGCGTGGGCAGCCAGGCCGGAGTCTCTGACCCGAAGACCCCGGGCGGGCTACTGGCGGCTGTGACAAATGTCACAGGCCGGTGCGGCTAAGCCAAACTACGGACGTTGTTTTTACCGCAATGCGGCATTATAAACCGAGGGCTAATTCCCTCTGCTCCAAACCGGAATCGTGTGATGGCTTCCGCCGACCGACTTTTCGCCGAGGCCCGGCGCCAGATGGTGCTGACCCAGTTGCTGCCGAACAAGGTGATCGACGAGCGCCTGATTGCGGCCATGTCGGCGACCCCGCGCGAACAATTCGTGCCGAAATCCTACCGGGGCGTGGCCTATCTGGATGAGGATATCGCTGTCGGCGCCGGTCGCGCGCTGATGGAGCCGCTAGTGCTGGCCCGCCTGCTGCAGGAAGCCGATATCGCCGCCAGCGATGTCGCCCTGGTGGTCGGCTGTGGCACCGGCTACGACCTGGCCGTGCTGGCCCGCCTGGCCAGCACCGCGATCGGCCTGGAAAGCGACCCGGCGCTTGCCGCCGAAGCGACCAAGCTGATGGCCCAGCTTGGCCTCGACAATGCCCCGGTGATCGAAGGCCCGCTGGCCGATGGCTTGGCGAAGCAGGGGCCGTATAACGTGATTCTGCTGGCCGGCGCGGTGCCGGAAATCCCGGCCCAGCTCAAGCAGCAGCTTGCCGAGGGCGGCCGTCTGGTGGCGGTGCGTCGTCCGGCCGGGGCACCGATGGGTCAGGCCGTGCTGGTCAAGCGCGCCGGAAACCTGTTCGCCGAACGTGTGATCTTCGACGCCGCCACGCGGCCGCTGCCGGGCTTCGAGCGTCCTGCGGGCTTCGTGTTCTGAGCCGATGACTGCCCTGCCGGTGGAAATCGAAGTTGAGGAATTGTCGCTCTGGCTCGAGGGCAAGGGAGATGTCGCCCTGCTCGACGTGCGAGAGGATTGGGAAGTGAAGCTTTGCGCCCTGCCGGGTGCCATCCATATCCCGCTGGGCCAGGTGCCCGCGCGGGCCGGGGAAGTGCCGAAGGCCAGCCGGGTGGTGGTGTTCTGCCATCATGGCGGGCGCAGCCTGCGGGTCACCCAGTGGCTGCGGGCGAATGGATTTTCACAGGCGATTAACCTCGCCGGCGGTATTCATGCCTGGGCCGAACGGATCGACCCGGACATGGCGACCTACTGACGGTTTCTGGCTGATTGAATATGGCGGGCTGCCCGGAGACGGGGCCCAGGGGAAGAATGGTGGTTGGAATGGCGAAAGTATCTTTCTTGCGCGGTGCGCTTCTTGGTAGTGCTGCGATCTTGTCTGCCGCCTGGCTTCTGGCCGCGTCCCAGGCCGGAGCGCAGACCCTCAACGAGGTGCTGTCCAACGCCTATACCAACAACCCGACGCTTGGTGCTGCTCGCGCCGCGGTGCGGGCCACCGATGAAGGCGTGCCGCAGGCGCTTTCCGGCTGGCGTCCGACCGTCAGCCTGACCGGCGAAGCCGGCGTGCTGCGCCAGGATTACAAGCCGAACACCGTTTCGACCCAGAGCGACACCATCAACCCGACCTCGCTCGGCGTTTCGGTGACTCAGCCGCTGTATCGCGGTGGCCGCGTCGAAGCGCTGACCGACAGTGCCGAGGCGCTGGTCCAGGCCGCCCGCCAGGATCTCGCCAGCACCGAGCGCCGCGTGCTGCAGGATAGCGTCACGGCTTACATGGACGTGCTGCGCGATCAGGCCGTGGTCGATCTGACCCGCAATAACGAAGGTGTGCTGCGTCGCCAGCTCGAAGCCACCCGTGAGCGTTTCCGCGTCGGTGAAATCACCCGCACCGACGTGGCGCAGGCGGAATCGCGCCTGAGCCGTGCCACCGCCGACCGCATTTCCGCCGAGGGCGCGCTGATCTCCAGCCGCGCCACCTTCGCCCGCATCACCGGCCTGCAGCCGGGCCGCCTGGTGCCGCCGCCGCCGTTGCCGACCCTGCCGGCCAACGAGGACGAGGCGATTTCGATTGGCGACAAGGAAAACCCCGAATTGCAGGCGGCACAGTTCCGCGAGCTGTCGGCCCGCGCCGATGTGCGCGCTGCCTCCGGTGCGCTGCTGCCCAGCGTGTCGCTGAATGCTTCGGCGGCCCGCACCACGGAGCAGAGCCGCGCCGATCTCGACCTCAACACCGCCCGCGCCAGTATCCAGGTGACGGTGCCGCTGTATGAGGCCGGCGGCGTCTATAGCCAGACCCGCCAGCGCAAGCAGACCTTCAACCAGCGCCGCATCCAGGTGGACGAGCAGCGCCGCTTGGTGCGCCAGAGCGTCACCCAGGCCTGGGAAAACCTCAATACCGCGCGCTCCAACATCAACGCCCGCAAGGCGCAGGTGCAGGCCTCGCGCATCGCCCTCGAAGGCGTGCAGCAGGAAGCCGAGGTCGGCTCGCGCACCACGCTGGACGTGCTGGACGCGGAGCAGGAATACCTCGATGCCCAGGTGGCGCAGGTGCGCGCCGAGCGCGACGAGTATGTCGCCGGCTTCGTGCTCTACTCGGCGGTTGGCCGTCTTTCGGCCCGCAACCTCTCCCTGCCGGTACAGCTTTACGATCCGGCCGAGAACTACACGCGGGTGCGCGACCTGTGGTTTGGCACCGATGGCGGGCTCGACGTCGAATAATCGCAGATTTTCGGCGAAGGCCTTGCAGGATCGGGAAAAACGCCTTAACCCGGTTTAACAGTTCGGTTATCTTTTGTAGGCATATCATGGTGCTGACGAGTCGGTGTTACCGGCTGGTCGGCACCGTTTCGTGCCGCTAGCCGCGCTACAGGCAGGTTCAAGCAGCCAGACCGGGGTGATTTCCCCGTGACGGGAAGATCGGGCAGGGGATGAGCGACCCTAAGGCAGGGCAGAGCGAACCGACAATGGAGGAGATTCTTGCCTCCATCCGCCGGATTATTTCCGAGGATGGGGCTGAGAATGCCGCCGCGCCGGCGCCTGAGCCCGAACCCGTAGCTGCTGCGCCAGAACCCGAGCCGGAACCGCCGCCGCCCGAGCCGGAACCCGAGCCCGAGCCGGAGCCGGAACCCGAGCCGCCGCCGCCACCTCCACCCCCGCCGCCACCGCCGCCGCGTATGGCCGAGCCGGAACCGGAGCCGGAGGAGGAATATGTCCCTCCGCCGCCACCCCCGCCGCGTCGTCGCCCGCCGCCGCCGCCGCGCGAGGAAATCTACGACCTCACCGATGTGGTGCGGGACGACGACTACGAGGCCCTGGTCTCGCAGCCGACGGCCACCCGCGCCGCCAGCCATCTTGGCACCCTTGCCGGCGCCGTCGCCGGCGGCCGCGCCATGGGCCTGGGCAATGGCCAGCGCACGCTCGAGGAGCTGGTGAAGGAATTGCTGCGCCCGATGCTCAAGGAATGGCTCGACGCGCATCTCGCCACCATCGTACAGCGCATCGTCGAGCGCGAGGTGGCCCGCCTGACTATTCAGGCGGAAGAGGAGCAGGACCACCTGTAAATCCGCCTGAATGATGCTCTCCGGGCTGGACTGACTGGCCCGGATCGTCTTTTATTTGCGCCCGTTTTTGCCCCCGAGTTGGACCATGCTGGACAAGACCTATCAGCCGCAATCCGTGGAACAGCGCCTCTATGAGGCCTGGGAGCGTGCCGGCGCCTTCAAGCCCGGTGTGAAATCCGGCAAGCCCTACACCATCGCGCTGCCGCCGCCGAACGTCACCGGCAGCCTGCATATCGGTCATGCGCTGAACCATACCCTGCAGGATGTGCTGATCCGCTTCGAGCGCATGCGCGGCCGCAATGCGCTGTGGCAGCCGGGCACCGACCATGCCGGCATCGCGACGCAGATGGTGGTGGAGCGCCAGCTCGCCGCCAAGCAGATGAGCCGTCACGACATGGGCCGCGCCAAGTTCCTGGAGGCGGTGTGGGAGTGGAAGGCTGAATCCGGCGGCATGATCACCGGCCAGCAGCGCCGGCTTGGCGAAAGCTGCGACTGGAGCCGCGAACGCTTCACCATGGACGAGGGCCTCAGCGCCGCCGTGCGCAAGGTGTTCGTCGAACTCTATCGCGATGGCCTGATCTACAAGGACAAGCGGCTGGTCAATTGGGACCCCAAGCTGCTGACGGCGATCTCCGACCTTGAGGTCGAGCAGCATGAGGTGCGTTCGCATCTCTGGTACTTCAAGTATCCGCTGGTGGGCCGGAACGGCGAATTCATCACCGTTGCCACCACGCGGCCCGAGACCATGCTGGGCGATACCGGCATTGCGGTGCATCCGGAAGATGAACGCTACAAGCACCTGATCGGCTCGTATGCCATCCTGCCGCTGGTCGGCCGGCGGATTCCGATTGTCGGCGACGAGTATTCCGATCCCACCAAGGGCTCGGGCGCGGTGAAGATGACGCCGGCGCATGACTTCAACGATTTCGAGGTCGGCAAGCGCCATGGCCTCGAGATGATCAACATTTTCGACAAGCACGCCCATCTCAACGACAACGTGCCGGAAGCCTATCGTGGCCTGGAGCGGTTCGCCGCGCGCAAGAAGGTGGTGGCCGATCTCGAGGCACTCGAACTGGTCGAGAAGATCGAGCCCAACACCCATATGGTGCCGCATGGTGACCGCTCGCAGGTAGTGATCGAGCCATGGCTGACCGAGCAGTGGTATGTCAACGCCGAGGTGCTGGCCAAGCCCGCCATCGAGGCGGTGGAGAAGGGCGATATCCAGTTTGTGCCCAAGAGCTGGGACAAGACCTACTTTGAATGGATGCGCAACATCCAGCCCTGGTGCATCTCGCGCCAGCTCTGGTGGGGCCACCAGATTCCGGCCTGGTATGGCCCGGACAATCAGGTGTTCGTCGCCTATGACGAGGCGGAAGCGCAAGCGCAGGCCGATAAGCATTATGGCAAGACTGTCGCGCTGACCCGTGACGAGGATGTGCTCGATACCTGGTTCTCGTCCGCGCTGTGGCCGTTCTCGACGCTCGGCTGGCCGGAACCGACCGACGTGCTGAAGGCGCATTACCCGAACGACGTGCTGGTCACCGGTTTCGATATCATCTTCTTCTGGGTCGCCCGGATGATCATGATGGGCCTGCATTTCACTAAGGAAGTGCCGTTCCGCACCGTCTACATCCACGCCCTGGTCCGCGACGAGAAGGGCCAGAAGATGTCGAAGTCGAAGGGCAATGTGCTTGACCCGCTCGACCTGATCGACAAATTCGGCGCCGATGCGCTGCGTTTCGCGCTCTCCATCTTCGCCGCCCAGGGCCGCGACGTGAAAATGTCGGAGAGCCGCGTCGAGGGCTACCGCAACTTCGCCACCAAGCTTTGGAACGCCGCGCGCTTCGCCGAGATGAACGAATGTCGGCTTGATGCCGGCTTCGATCCCGCCGCCGTGCAGCAGACGGTGAACCGCTGGATCATCGGCCGCTTGGGCCGTGCCGCGCGCGAAACCACCGCCGCGCTGGAAGCCTACAAGTTCAACGAGGCCGCCGCCGCGCTCTACCAGTTCACCTGGTCAGTGTTCTGCGACTGGTATCTGGAATTGATCAAGCCGGTGCTGATGGGTGAGGAGGGCGCGGCCAAGGCCGAGACGCGCGCCACCTGCGCCTATGTGCTGCGGCAGCTTATCCATCTGCTGCATCCCTTCATGCCGTTCATCACGGAAGAACTCTGGGAGCAGTTGTTTGACGGCAAGAGCCCCGATGGTACGAGTGGCGGCTTCCTGATGCTGCGTGACTGGCCGAGCGATGGCGCCCGCGCCGACGATGCGGCAGCCACTGCCGAGATCGACTGGCTGATCCGCCTGATTGAGGGCGTGCGCGCGGCGCGCAGTGAACTCAACGTGCCGGCGGCGGCGAAGATCGCGCTGATCGTCAATGGCGGCGGCGCCGATGTGGCGGCGCGGCTGGACCGTCATGCCGATCCGATCAAGCGCCTGGCGCGCATCGAGACGATCACGCTGGAGCAGCCGGTGCCGCAGGGCTCTGCCCGCGTGGTGCTGGACGATGCCACCCTGGTGCTGCCGTTGGCCGATGTGATCGACATTGCCAAGGAGCGCACGCGCCTGGCCAAGGAACGCGACAAGGCGCTGGCCGAGATCGCCAAGATCGACGCCAAGCTCGGCGACGCCACCTTCATGTCGCGCGCCCCGGAGGCCGTGGTGGAAGAACAGCGCGAACGCCGCGTGGTGCAGGGCGCGCTCGCCGAGAAGCTCGGCGAGGCGCTGGCGCAGCTTGGGTGACATGACGCTGCCCGCCGAAGATGCCGAATTGCTGGAAGCCGCGCGCGGCCTGATCCGGCAGCGTTACGCCGTCGGGCGGCATCACATCGCGGCGGCCCTGCGCACGCGCTCGGGCAGGATCGTCACCGGCCTGCATCTCGATACCTATGTCGGGCGTGCTTCCGTCTGTGCGGAAGCGGTGGCGGTGGGGCAGGCGATGGCCCAGGGCGCCGGCAAGGACGATCCGATCACGGCCATCGTCTCGGTGCGGCATCCCAGGCCGACCGAGGCTAACCAGCAGATTCAAGTTGTGGCACCCTGCGGCATCTGCCGCGAGATGCTGCGCGACTTCGCGCCAGAGGCCCGCGTGATCCTAGACGTCGATGGCGGCCTGCGTGCCTTTAGCACCGCCGACCTGCTGCCACTGAAATACCACCGCCAGCCCTAAGGCTGATTTTCTTCGTCACCCTCGCTTTCGCGAGCGTGACGAAGCAAGGGTCAGCCGCCAACGGTCGCGGCAAAGACGCGGGCGTAATTGCCGCCGAGGATTTTCTGCACTTCCGCCGGCTTGAAGCCGATGCCGAGCAATGCATTGGCGAGGGTCGGCAACTCGGTGTAGCTGTCGAACGTCGAGGCACCGACCAGGCCCATCATGTCGGTGCCGATGCCGACATAATCGGTGCCGATCAGTTCCGCCACGCGGGCGATGCCGGTGGCCAGTTCGGCCATGGTGGCGTAGATGCCGCTGGGCGGCCAGATGCCGATGACGCCGCGCGTGGCGGCAATGAAGCGGGCATGCTCGCGCGAAATCTGCCGGCTGGTCGGACTGGGCTTGATGGTCATCGAGGTATGCGACAGTACCAGCGGCTTGGTGCTGACCTCGGCCACCTGTCGCACCATGTTCATCGGCGCATGCGCCACATCCACCACGACGCCAAGCTGGTTGCAGCGCTTCACCACCTCGGCGCCAAACGCCGTGAGGCCGCCATGCACGGCAGGCTCGGTCTGGATATCGCCGAGTTCGTTCGGGCGGTAATGCGTCAGTTGCAGATGGCGCAGCTGCCAGCGGCTATAGGCTTCGTCCAGCCGCTCCAGCTTGCCTTCCAGGAAGTCGGCGCCCTCGCTGGCGATGATCACGCCGGGATTATCGGGCCGCGTTGCCGCCAGTTCGGTTGCTGTGGTGATGACTTTCAGATTCTGCGCCTTGGCGAGCGCCAGCGCGCGCGGAAACGACTTGGTGGCGAAGCCATAAAGTTCGCCGGGCTTGGGATCGCGCACCGGCTTCACCTGGCCGCCGGTGATGGTGGTGACCGGCGTATCCGCCACCACGGTAAGGCAGACCACCGCCATGCCGCCCTGGCGCATCGGTTCGGCGAGCGGTGAGAAGGGCGCGGCTTCCTCGGTGCGGCGCAGGCCGATCAAAGAGCCGCCATGGCTGTGGATGTCGATGGTCGGCAGGGCAGTGAGCAGGGCGCGCATCTCTGCTGCGCCGAGCGCCGGTGTTGCCGCCTCGGCCTCTTGGGGGCGCCAGGCGGAAAGGCCGAGCAGGGCGCCGCCGCCGGCCAGCATGGCGCGGCGGGTGAAGCCGGGATGCGGTGTGGCTTCCATCGGGTCAGCGACGGGGCCGGCTTGGCGAAGCTGGTAGCGCCAGTCGTCGGGATCGTCGCCGGGCAGGCGTTGCCATTCGCCGCGCAGGCGCAGACGCGGGGCATCAAGGCGCAGCGGCAGGGCAGCCAGCACCTCCACACGCCGTGCCGGATCGCGCGGCAGATGCGTGGCGCAGCAGCCCGGCTCATCCGTGAGCGCGAAATAGTCGCTGCGCTGCGGTCCTTCCAGGCCGAGGCACCAGCCTTCCAGTTCCACCCAGGTACCGTGCAGGGCTTCGGTGCGGCCCGCGCGGATATCCTCCCAGCCGATGCGCATTGCGTCCTCCTGCTTCGCGGGCGATTATGCGGCGCAGGCAGTCAGGAGGAAACCAAACAATGCATAATCGTCCAGAGCAGGACATTCTTGCCGTGGTGCAGACCTATCTTGATGGGCTGTATGAAGGCGACACCAAGAAACTGGCGCAGGCGTTCCATCCGGCGGCGCATCTCTACTGCACCACCGGCAACACCCTGGTGAATGTGGACCAGCAGCAATGGTATGACCTGGTGAATTCCCGCCCGTCCGCCAAGTCGAAGGGCCAGGGCCGCGAGCATGAGCGCCTGCTGCTGCTGGATGTTACCGGGCCGAACACGGCGCTGGTGAAGCTGAATTGCGCCATCCTGCCGCGCCTGTTCACCGACTACCTGAACTTCGTGCTGCTCGACGGCCGCTGGCAGATCATCTCGAAGGTTTACCATTTCGAGACCGTTTAGCGCGGTTTTCCGGCGGCATTGCCAAAGTGATTCCATAACTGGGCCACAAAGCGGCCCCAATCTGGCGGGAACCTTAGGCCATCCGATAAGCACGGATGGCCCCGCATCCTGGTGGCCATCCAATCAAGGAGGATGGCCATGCGTGCTGTTGCCCTGATAACCACCCTGATGCTTTCCCTGCCGCCTGCCATGATGTCTGGTGCCGCGTTGGCGCAAGAATGTGCCGAGCGCGAAAGCGCACCCAAGCAGACGATTGTGTTCTTCTCCGAGCAGTCGGCGGGCCTGAGCGATCTGGCGCAGCGTGTGCTGGATACCCAGGTGGCTTTGCTGGATGGTGCCGACCTGACCCTGACGGGTGAGGCGTCGCTGGATGAAGGCGACGAGGCCGTGGCGCTCAGCCTGGCGCGCGCCGAAGCGGTGCGCGACTACCTGCTGGCGCGCGGCGTCGAGCCGGGCCATGTTGCCGTTACCGGCAGCCGGGTCAATCTGCCCGGTGAGCGTGGCCCGATGGTGAGCGCCGAACTGCGCCAGCGCCAACCCTTGCTGCTGAATTGAAGCCTATTGCGCACTGACGCGGCGGATGCCGTAGACAGTGAGCGTGGTCAGGGCAAAGGTTGCCGCTGACAGCACCAGCACATGTTGCGGTGCGCCGTGGTCGAGCAGCAGCCCGACCGCCAGCGGCGCCAGGGCCGAGCCGGCATCGAGGCCGGAATAGACGAAACCGAATACCCGGCCCGAGGCGCCCTTGGGCGCGGCAGCGCGCACGATCAGGTCGCGCGATGGCGTGGTGCTGCCTTGCAGGAAGCCGGCGGCAGCAATAGCCGCGACCATCGGCAAGGCCGGCAGGTCGAAGCGCGCCACCAGCAGCAGCAGGGCAGCGGCGCTGAGCAGGCCGAACACCACGATCTTGCCCGGCGGAATGCCGCGGTCCGCCACAATGCCGCCCAGCATCACGCCGGCGGAAGCGCCGAGCAGGAAGCTGGTGAGGGCGATGGTGGCGAGGCTGAGCGGCGTGCCATGCAGCGCATCCAGCGTGGTCGGCAGGAAATTCTGGATCGCCACCAGCCCGATGGCGAGCAGCAGGAAATAGCCGAAGCAGACCAGCACCGGCAGGCTGAGCATGGGCGCGAGGCTGGCCTTGTCGCCGCCGGCGGATTGGGCGCGGCCCTTGCTGTTCACATCCTCGGCCAGGCGCTCACGGCCAAGCAGCAGCAAGGCCAGGGTGGCGAAGCCGATCACCGCCGCCAGCGCCAGCGCGCCGCGCCAGCCGAGCAGCAAGGCCGCACCGGCCATCAGCGGCGGCGCCAGCGCCCAGCCGAGATTGCCGCCCAGCGTGTGCGAGCCATAGGCGCGGCCGAGCCTGGTCTGGTTCACCGAGGCATTGAGGATCGAGTAATCGGCGGGATGGAACACGCTGTTGCCGGCGCCGGCGAGCAGGGCGATGGGAAACAGCATCCAGAAGCTTGGCGCCAGGCCATAGAGCAGTATTCCGGCGCAATAGAGGCCGAGGCCGCCAAGCAGCACGTTGCGCGCGCCGATGCGGTCGACCAGGAAACCGGCCGGCGTCTGCAGCAGGCCGGAGGTGACATAGAACACAGTCATCACGGCGCCGAGCTGGGTATAGCTGACCTGGAAATCATCTTTGAGCAGCGGAAACAGGCTCGGCAGCACAAGCTGGAAGAAATGGCTGATGCCATGCGCCAGCCCGATCAGCGCCATCACCTGCATGTCGCGGAAAGGCAATTCCGGCTTCTGGTCGGCAGGGAGGGCGAGATCGGTCATTAGCGGTTTGGGTTATGCTGGCGGCGGCGTTTCCATCCCGGCTTTACCGCCGGTTGCATGCACTGTAGCGGTTTTTGCCCAAAAACACAGCCCTGGTTGTGATTTGCGGTGCCGCGCAGCAAAGCTCACTTGTGCTGCCCCTGGCCCTATGGCAAAAACCTCTTGTGGTTAGATTGTTTGTGTACATATTTCTAGCGGTGGCTGCACTCGGCGTCGGCTTCGATGTCCGGTCTCAGCCGCGTGGCATAATTGTCGGCGTCGAGGATCTCGATTACCCGCCGCATTACACCACGCTGTCTGGCACCTATCGCGGCTTCGGGCGTGAATTCTTCGATGCCTTCGCCGCCGCCGAAGGGCTGACGGTGGAATACCGTCCGCTGCCGGTGGTGCGCCTGCACCAGGCGCTGCTGGAAGGCCGCATCACCTTCAAATACCCCGATCACCCGAGCTGGCAGCCGGAGCCGAAGCAGGCTGCCGGTGTGACCTACAGCCAGCCGGTGGTGGGCTATATCGACGGCATCATGGTGAAGCCGGAACGGCTGAAACAGCCGGCTGAGCCGCTGCATACTCTGGCCATGGTGCGCGGTTTCAGCTTGCCGGCGGCCACGCCCTGGCAATTACAGCCGCCGGCCCTGATTGAACTGACATCACTCGGCGCCTCGATCCGCGAGACGTTGCTGGGGCAGGCAGAGGGTTTGTTCGGCAATGTGGAAGTGCTGAAGCACCAGATGCGCTACATCATGATGCTGCCGGACGAGACGCTGGTTTTCGATCAACGGCTGCCGCATCAGCGCGGCAGCTATTACGTTTCCACCCGCGACAACAAGGACCTGCTGCAGCGGCTGGATCAATGGATGCAGCGCGAGACTGCGATGCTCAGCGCGCTGAAGCAGCGCTACGGGCTGCCGGACTGATCCGCTGCTGCCGGTTCCTGGCCGCGCAGCCAGTCGAGATAGGCCTGCAGGATGTAGCCGGCGGCCAGCTTGTCCACCAGTTCGGCGCGGCGCGCGCGGCTTAAATCGGCTTCCACCATCATGCGCTGCACGGCGACGGTGGAGAGCCGTTCATCCCAGTAGGTCAGCGGCAGCGGCAGCAGCGGGCCAAGGTTGCGGGCGAAGGCGCGGGCCGCCTGGCAGCGTGGCCCCTCGGTGCCATCCATGTTCACCGGCAGGCCCAGCACCAGGCCGCCGACGCCTTCCTTGGTAGTGATGCGGGTGAGTTCGGCGACGTCGTCTTTCAGCTTCTTGCGCGCTATCGTGGCATAGGGCGTGGCGATCTTGTGCCCCACATCGGAAAGCGCCAGGCCGATGGTCTTGGTGCCGAGGTCCAGCCCCAGGAAACGCTGGTTTTCGCCGAGCCAGAGCGGCGCCGCGCCGGGCTTCGGCGGGCGTTTCGGGCCAGGGCCTGATGGGGGTGAGGATGGGTTGCCGGGAAGGGTCACGAATGCTACTTTCCGCCGCGATTTTCGTAATGATTCCGACCTGCTAGCACGAACGGACAGCGCATGTCATTGGATAAAGCGACGGTGGCGAAGATCGCCAAGCTGGCGCGGCTGAAACTGGAGCCGGAACGCCAGGAGGCGATGACGGCCGAGTTGAACAAGATTCTCTCCTTCGTCGAGGAATTGCAGGCGGTGAATACCGACAATGTGGCGCCGATGACCTCGGTGGCGCCGATGAAGCTGCGCCAGCGCGAGGACGTGGTCAACGATGGCGGCAACGAAGAGGCGGTGCTCAAGAACGCGCCCGGCCGCCAGGGCAGCTTCTACACGGTTCCCAAGGTGGTTGAATAATGAGCCTCGATCCCGCCCGCCTGACCATCGCCGATGCGCTTGCCGGCCTGGCCAAGAAGGAATTCACCAGCGTCGAGCTGACCGAGGCCTGCATCAAGGCGATGCAGGCGGCCAAGCCGCTGAATGCCGTGATCACCGAAACGCCAGAGCAGGCGATTGCCATGGCGCGCGCCTCCGATGTGCGCCGCGCCGCCGGTTCGGCTGGTCTGCTGGATGGCATCCCCATCGCGGTGAAGGATCTGTTCTGCACCGAGGGCGTGCTGACCACGGCGGCCAGTCACATCCTGGATGGCTTCAAGCCGGCCTATGAATCCACCGCCACCGCCAAGCTGTGGGCCGAGGGCGCGGTGATGCTGGGCAAGGTGAACCTGGATGAGTTCGCCATGGGCTCCTCCACCGAGAGCAGCTATTACGGCCCGACGGTGAATCCCTGGCGCGGCAAGAATGGCGAGAAGCTGGTGCCGGGCGGCTCGTCAGGCGGTTCCGCCGCCGCCGTCGCCGCCGGCTTCGCGCTCGGCGCCACCGCCACCGATACCGGCGGTTCGATCCGCCAGCCGGCGGCCTTGTGCGGCGTCACCGGCATCAAGCCGACCTATGGCCGCGTTTCGCGCTGGGGCATCATCGCCTATGCCTCGTCGCTGGATCAGGCCGGCCCGATGGGCAAGACCGTGCGCGATTGCGCGCTGCTGCTGCAGGGCATGGCCGGCTTCGATGCCAAGGACAGCACCTCGGTGGATCTGCCGGTGGCGGATTACACCGCCAATCTGGACGCCGGCGTGAAGGGCCTGCGCATCGGCATTCCGCGCGAATACCGCATGGACGGTATGAACCCGGAAATCGCGGCACTCTGGGAGCGCGGCAAGGAATGGCTGCGCACCGCCGGGGCCGAAGTGGTGGATATCAGCCTGCCGCATACCTATCACGCGCTGGCGGCCTACTACATCGTCGCACCGGCCGAAGCCTCGTCGAATCTCGCGCGCTACGATGGTGTGCGCTACGGCCTGCGCGTGCCGGGCAAGGACCTCACCGAGATGTATGAGAATACCCGCGGCGCCGGTTTCGGCCGCGAGGTGCAGCGCCGCATCATGATCGGCACCTATGTGCTCTCGGCGGGCTACTACGATGCCTATTACACCAAGGCGCAGAAGGTGCGGACGCTGATCAAGAAGGATTTCGACACCGCCTTCCAGCGCGTTGATGCAATCCTGACGCCGACCTCGCCGAATGCCGCTTTCCCGATTGGCGCCAACAGCGACGATCCGGTGGCGATGTATCTCAACGACGTGTTCACCGTGCCGATCAACCTGGCCGGCGTGCCGGCGATTTCGGTGCCGACCAATCTGAACAGCGATGGCCTGCCGCTCGGCCTGCAGCTCATCGGCAAACCGTTCGATGAAGCGACCCTGCTACGCGTGGCGCGCAGCATCGAGCAGGCGGCGGATTACAAGGCGATGCCGGAAGCCTGGTGGAGCAAGTGACATGAGCGAGAATCCGGAAAAGAACTATATCCAGGGCGCTACTGGTCCGTGGGAAATCGTCATCGGTATGGAAGTGCATGCCCAGGTCGCTTCCAAGGCCAAGCTGTTCTCCGGTGCCGCCACCGAATTCGGCGCGGCGCCGAACCATCAGGTCAGCCTTGTCGATGCCGCCATGCCGGGCATGCTGCCGGTGATCAATGGCTTCTGCGTCGAGCAGGCGGTGCGCACCGGCCTCGGCCTCAAGGCGCAGATCAACCTGCATTCGGTGTTCGACCGCAAGAACTACTTCTACGCCGATCTGCCGCAGGGCTACCAGATCAGCCAGTATCTGCAGCCGGTGGTGGGCAAGGGCGAATTGCTGCTCGACATGCCCGATGGCAGCACCCGCACCATCGGCATCACGCGGCTGCATCTGGAACAGGATGCTGGCAAGAGCCTGCATGACCAGAGCCCGCGCGAGAGCTTCATCGACCTCAACCGCTCCGGCGTGGCGCTGATGGAGATCGTCTCCGAGCCGGACATGCGCAATTCGGAAGAAGCCGGCCTCTATCTCAAGAAGCTGCGTACCATCCTGCGCTATCTCGGCACCTGCGACGGTAACATGGACGAAGGTTCAATGCGCGCCGACGTCAACGTCTCCGTGCGCAAGCCGGGCGGCCCGCTGGGCACCCGCTGCGAGATCAAGAACGTCAATTCCGTGCGCTTCGTGCAGCAGGCCATCGAGTATGAAGCCCGCCGCCAGATCGAGATTCTTGAGGATGGCGGCAAGATCGACCAGGAAACCCGCCTGTTCGATACCGCCAAGGGTGTCACGCGCAGCATGCGCTCCAAGGAAGAAGCGCATGACTATCGCTACTTCCCGGATCCCGACCTGCTGCCGCTGGAATTCGAGCAGGCCTGGGTCGATGGCATCAAGGCGACTTTGCCGGAACTGCCCGACGAGAAGAAGGCGCGCTTCATCGAGAAGCTGGGCTTGAGCCCCTATGATGCCAGCGTACTGGTGGCGGAGAAGGAGGCGGCTGACTTCTACGAAGCCGTCGCCAAGGGCCGCGACCCGAAGCTCTGCGCCAACTGGGTGATCACCGAGTATTTCGGCGTGCTGAACAAGTCCGGCCAGAGCATGGCCGACTTCACCATCACCGCCGCGAAGCTCGGCGGCCTGATCGACCTGATCGCCGACAACACCATCTCCGGCCGTCTGGCCAAGGATGTGTTCGCGCTGATGGTGGAGACCGGCAAGGATGCGCTTACCATCGTCGATGAGAAGGGAATGCGCCAGGTCACGGACACCGGCGCCATCGAAAAGGTGATCGACGAGGTGATGGCGGCCAATGCCGACAAGGTGGCCGAGTATCGCTCAGGCAAAGACAAGCTGTTCGGCTTCTTCGTCGGCCAGACCATGAAGGCATCGGGCGGCAAGGCCAACCCGGCCGCCGTGAATGAACTGCTGAAGAAGAAGCTGGCGGGCTGACAGCAGGTTCCGGGGGGGCACAATCCTCACATCACTCTGGCGTGAGGTGGATTGACCCCGGCATGGCTTCCGGTAGGCTGGCGTTAATGCAGAAATTACGCCTCCTGCCGCTGCTGCTCTTGCTGCTGTTCGTGCCGTCGCTTGCCACGGCGCAGGCGGTGAAGACCGAGTATTCCGAAGCGGAACTCGTGGCCGAGCGCACAGGCATTGCGCCCGGCGAGACGTTGTGGCTGGCGTTGCGGCTCAAGCATCGCGAACACTGGCATTCTTATTGGCGTAATCCCGGCGATTCCGGGCTCGCCACCGAGATCGCCTGGGAACTTCCCGCCGGCTGGCAGGCTGGCGAGATCCTGTGGCCGGCGCCGCAGCGCATCCCGATCCCGCCTTTGGTGAATTACGGCTATGAGGGCGAGTTACTGCTGCCCGTGGCGGTGACGGCGCCGAAGGATGCCCGGCCCGGCGAGACGGTGGCATTGAAGGCCAGTGCCACCTGGCTGACCTGCGAGAAAATCTGCGTGCCGGAGGAAGCGGAGCTGAGCTTGGCGCTGCCTGTCAGCGCCGGGCCTGCCGTGCCGGATATGCGCTGGGCCGGGCTGTTCACGGCGGCACGCCAGGCGCAGCCCAGCATCAGTCCATGGAGCGCCAGTGTTTCCGGCAGCGGTGAGCGGCTGAGCCTGCGCATCGAGGCGCCGGGCCTCGATGCCGAACGGCTGCAGGCGGTGCATTTCTTCGCCTCGGACGGCAATGCCGTGCAGCATGCAGCGACACAGACGTTGCGCGTTGATGCCAGGGGGCTGACGCTGGAGATCGAGCGCGGCATCGACAAGGGCAAGCCGCTGGCGCCGCTGGATGGCGTGCTGGTGCTGACCGAGAAGCTTGACGGCACCACGGCACGCCAGGCATTCACGATATCGGCGAAGCCTGCGGCTGCTGCGCCATTGCAGGCAGCGCAGGCGCCTGGCGTCACGGCGATCGAGGCGTTGCTGATGGCGATGCTGGGCGGCCTGCTGCTCAACATCATGCCTTGCGTGTTCCCGATCCTGTTCATGAAGGCGCTGGCTTTCGCACGACTGGGGCAGGCCGAGCGCGGCGCGGTGCGGCGCGAGGGCCTGGCCTATACCGCGGGCGTGCTCGCCACTTTCGCCTTGTTGGCCGGCAGCCTGCTGGCCTTGCGCGCCGGCGGCGCCGCCATCGGCTGGGGCTTCCAGTTGCAGAGCCCGCTGGTGGTGCTGGGGCTGGCTTACCTGATGGCGCTGATCGGCTTCAATCTTGCCGGTCTGTTCGAGATCCGCTTCGCCAGTAATCTGGGCGGCGGCCTCGCCGAACGTGGCGGCAGCATGGGCGCCTTTTTCACCGGCGCGCTGGCGGTAGTGGTGGCGACGCCCTGCACGGCGCCGTTCATGGGCGCGGCGCTCGGCTATGCCGTGGCGGCGCCGCCGGTCCAGGCGATGCTGGTATTTCTCGGGCTTGGCTTCGGCATGGCTTTGCCCTTCCTACTGTTCAGCCTGGCGCCGGGCCTTGCGCGTCTGCTGCCGCGTCCCGGCACCTGGATGACGGTGTTCCGCCAGGCGCTGGCTTTCCCGATGTTCGCCACTGCCGCCTGGCTGCTCTGGGTGCTGACGCAGCAGGCTGGTGCCGATGCCATGCTGGCCGGTCTGCTCGGCATGCTGCTGCTTGGCTTCGCCGCCTGGGCCTGGGGCAAGGGCGAGGGGGCGAAGCGGCCCGCCCTGGCCCGGCTGCCGGCGGCGGCGGCTGTTGCCGCTGCGCTGGCATTGCTGATCCTGCCGCAGGAACAACCAGCCACGATGACAGCCGAGGCGAAAGTTTCGGTACCGGGCTCGGCCATCGCCTGGAGCCGTTTCGACACGGCGACAATCGAGAGCGCGCGGCGCGAGGGCCGGCCGGTGCTGGTGAACCTGACGGCGGCCTGGTGCGTCACCTGCATCGTCAACGAGGGCGCGGCTTTGTCGTCATCCACCATCGCCGCCAAGCTCTCGGAGCGCCGCGTGCTGGCGCTGAAAGGCGACTGGACACGGCGCGATCCCGCCATCACCCGGTATCTCGGGCAGTATGGCCGCTCCGGCGTGCCGCTTTACGTGCTTTACCCTGCGGACCCGGCGGCTGCGCCGGAAGTGCTGCCGCAGTTGCTTACCGAAGGCATTGTCTTGGACGCGTTGAACAGACTTTGAACCAGACGGATTGAACCAGAAAAGGAGGACATCATGTTTCGTCGTCATCTTCTGCTTGCCGGTGCGGCCCTGCTGGCCGGCGGCATCGTCATCACCCAGGCTCAAGGCCCGGCCCTGGCGGATACCACCACGGCAACGCCGGGCAAGCCGGCGCCGGCCTTCAAGGCGGTGGATGTGAACGGCAAGCCGGTCAGCCTGGCGGATTTCCGTGGCAAGACCGTGGTGCTGGAATGGACCAACCATGAATGCCCGTTCGTGCAGAAGCACTACAAGTCGGGCAACATGCAGAACCTGCAGAAGGCCGCCGCCGCCGAGGGCGTCGTGTGGCTGACGCTGCTTTCCTCGGCACCGGGCGAGCAGGGCCATGTGTCGGTGGAACAGGCCAAGCAGCTCACGGCCGAGCGCAATGCGGCGCCGGGCAATGTGCTGTTCGATACCGATGGCCGTATCGGCAAACTGTATGGCGCCCAGGTGACGCCGCATATGTATGTGATCGACGCCAAGGGCGTGCTGGCCTATGCCGGCGCCATCGACGACAAGCCATCCACCCGGCTCGCCGATGTGGACGGCGCGCGCAACTATGTGCGCGAGGCAGTGGCGGCGGCGAAGGCGGGCAAGACCATGGATCCGCCGGTGACGCGCGCCTATGGCTGCACGATTAAGTATGTGAGCTAATTATCGGCGCAAAAGGGCCACGTTCTTGCCCTTTTTCGGCAATAGACCTCGGAACTGAAACATACAGTTCCGAGGTTTTTTCATGTCCTACCGTGCTTTGGCCGTTTTGGCCCTGCTGGTGGTGCTGGCCGGCTGTTCCTCGCTGAAGGAAACCGATACCGGCCGCACCGCCACCGAACAGATGCTGCTGTCCACCGCCGCCGACCGTGCTGCCGAGCAGGTGGCAACGAAGATTCCCACTGGTACCACGGTGTTCATCGACGAACGCTTTGTCGAAGGCGCGGATGCCAAATACGCCATCGCGGCGATCCGCGATCATGTGCTGCGCCGGGGTGCCAGTCTGGTGGCCGAGCGCAAGGATGCCGCCATGGCGGTGGAACTGCGCATCGGCGCGCTGTCGATCGACGACAAGAACACGCTGGTCGGCATCCCCGATTTCGGTGTGCCGATTCCGCTCGCCGGCAATGTCAACGTGCCGGAGATCGCGCTGTTCAAGAAGCGCCGGCGCCAGGGCGTGATCAAGCTGGCCGCCACCACGATGGATGCCAAGACCGGCGAACTGGTGCAGGCTGGCGACCCGGTTTACGGCTTTGCCCAGAAGACCGACTGGGGCCTGCTGTTTTTCTTCTCCTGGACCCGGAACGACCTGATGCCGGACCAGGACAATGTTTGGGTCGGCAAATAACGCTTGCCCGGCCTTGACCTTGCCCCGTGGCAAGCCCCACCTTGGAGGCAAGGAGAAAGACCATGCTTACCTATACCGTTCCGAATATGACCTGTGGCGGCTGTGCCGGCGCCGTGCGCCAGGCACTTGGCGACCTGCCCGGCATCGGCAAAGTGGAGATCGACCTGCCGGCCAAGATCGTGCGGGTGGAACCCGGCACGGCCCCGGAAACGGCTGTGCGCAGCGCCATCGAGCAGGCCGGCTTCGAGATCGCGGCTTAGCCCCGGTGCCTGGCTCTGCTAGGATGGCAGCCAGGAATCGCACCCTGGGAATCGACACCCGGAAATCGCTTGAGGGGGCCCTGCCATGAATCTGATGGAAGCCACCGTCTTTGCCATCCTGCTGAGCAGCCCGCAGCCGCCGTTTCAGTGCCGCATGACGCCCGATGAGAAGAGCGCCATTTGCAGCACCGACCTCACCATTGCCGAGGGCGAGAACGGCAAGCTGACCTATTCCAACAACGTGACGGTGGAGAAGAACCGCAAGCGCGAGCTGGTCTTTTCCAATGGCCTGACCAGCTATTTCGACAGCTTCGGCTGGCTGCGTTTTTCCAATGGCTATGCCTTGCGCCGCATGGAAGGCGAGGTGTTCCGCGTCGCGCCGCCAAACAAGGCGAATGACATGCTCTGCCGCTACACGCAGCCGAAATTCATCGTTAGGTGTACGCCAGCCTGAGTATGGCTTACCGCTTGAGATCGATCAGCCGCGACAGCATCTGGTCGGCGGCGGTGATCACCTGGCTGTTCATGCCATAGGCCTGCTGTGCCTGCACCAGAAAGGTCATCTGCTCGGCGATGTCCACGGTGGATTGCTCCACGGTGGCCGGCACGAAGCGGCCGACAGCGGCCGGATTATCCGGGTCATCGGAATTGCCGAAAACGGCGGTCCCGGATGACGAGGTCGGCAGGAACGTGGTGTCGTCCAGGCGGTCGAGGCGGTCAGGTTCGCGGAAATTGGCCAGCGTCACCTGAAACAGCGTCTGGCTGCGGCCATTGCCGTAATTGTAGATGATATGGCCGAGATCGTTGAACGACACGTTCTTGAATTCGGCACCGGGCAGGCCATCCTGGCTGAAATCGACATTGCTCGGCTGGCCGGTGGGCGTGGTGTACTGGGTCAGGCCGGCGGTGGCGCTAGCATCGAAGCTGGCATTGAATAAGCCGAGATCGAGCGTCAATTCCTGAGCGGCGCCACCGAATTCGGGGCTGAGCGTAATGGTGGCCGGGCCGCCATCGGTGGAGGGCGTCAACGTCAGGCCGGCATCGGCGGTGGTCATGCTCTGCAGCCGGCCAGCAACGAAGGGCGGGGTGGAACCATCGGCAAAGGTGACGGTGACCGGGCCGAAGCTGGTCTGGCCGGTTTCGCCGGCATCAATCTGCAGCTGCCATTCGTTCGCCGTCGCCGTTTTGGTCCAGGTCACCTGGAGATCATGCTGGCCGGTGGTGGCGGTGGAATTGGCGTCATAGACCGGGATGGAATAGCGCGATTGCGCACCGGTGGTGGCATTGGCCGGCAGGTTGGCGGTGAAGGAGATATTGCTGGTAGGAATGGCTTCGATCGGCGAGTCATCCACCTTCAGCAATTGCGTGCGTGTGGTGCCGAGCGGGCTGGCCAGCAGGTAATAGCCGTTGGAATTGACCAGGTAATTGCCGGCATCCATGTGGAAGTCGCCAAGCCGGGTGAAATAGGTGGTGCTGTCCACCGTCACTGTGCGGTCGCTTTCGCCGTTGACTGTCGTGTCGACGATGTTGGTGGGGCGTCCGACCGGGATGAAGCCCTGGCCGGAAACCGCGATATTGGTGGTCTGGAAAGTTTGCAGGAAGCCGCCCTGCGCACGGTTCTCGAATTTCGCCGAGGCCAGCACGCCGCCCTGCTTGGTGCTGTCGATCACCGGGCTTTCGCCCAGCACCTTGTTATGCACTAGGTCGGAAAAGGCTGTGTTCACCACCTTGTAGCCGTTGGTGGTGCTGTTGGCGATGTTGTCCGAGATGCTGCCGACCCAGGTGGCCGCAGCATTGACGCCGGAAACCGCAGTACCGAGCGCGCCGAAAAAGGTCATGGTGATCGCCTCCGAACGGGCAAGATGAGTCCTGTTGGCCTGAGATGGAGCAAGCCGCGTGCCAGCGGTTAAGTGGCGGAATTCGTTAACATGGCAGCGGCCAAGGCAGCCCGGCCCGGCAAAATTTGCCGGGTAGGGGCAGAGGCCGCGGCAATTGTTGCTGGGGTTCCTTGGCTTGGGCCGGGCGGCTGGTGATAATGCGGCCACCATGGCCGATAGCCGCCTGCCACCATTGCCCGAAAGCCGCTTCACCTTCACCGGTGAATTCCGCGACGCGCGCGAGGAGGAGGCTTTCCGCGCCTCGATCCTGGAAGAGGCACGCGACCTGGGCCGTCTGGTGGCGATCATCGCCACCGGCGTGTTCGTGCTGGCGGGCCTGCGCGACTATTGGTTCTTCGGCCTCACGGAACCGTTCTACGATCTGGCAGCATTGCGCCTGCTTGGCCTGGCGGTGGGCACCATGGTGCTGCTGGCGATCCGGCAGGCGGCCAGCACCGATGCGCTGTTCGTTTGGATTGGCCTCGGCGAATTGCTGCTTAACCTGCATATCCTGGCTTCCTGGTATCTGACGCGCGGCAATGGCGCCGAGATGCCGGTGATCACGCCGCCTGCCATCACCATGGCGGCGGTGTTCGGCTATTACCTGGTGATGCCGAATGGCCTGATCGTGGCGATGCTGAACGCGACTCTGTTGTCGCTTGGTTTCCTCGGCCTTTCCGCCACCTTGTTCGGTCATGCGCTGGGCGAGGTGTGGCTGATGGCGCTGCTGCTGCTCGGCGTCAACGTCACCGGCTTTGTCGGCATGCGCAAGATCAAGCTGGCGCGGCGCCGGGCTTATCTCACCGCCAAGGCCGCCGAGCGCAGTTTCGCAGAGCGCGACGCGGCGCTGGCGGAATCACGCCAGCGCGAGGCCTATCAGGCCTGGGCGCTGGATGCGCTGCCGATCGGCGTCGCCCTGTTCGATGCCGCGCAGCGGCTGCATACGGTGAACCAGCGGGCGCTGGAATTGCTGCAATTGCCGTCCGAGGCGGTGCAGCCCGGCACCACGCTGGAGGACATGATCCGCCTGCTGGCACGGCGGCGCGATTTCGGCGATCTCGGGCCGGAGGATTTCCGCTTCCATCTCAACCGCCTGGTCAGCGGCGAAATTGGCAACCAGACCGCGCGCCATCGCCGCAGCGGCAAGGTGCTGGATTTCACTGCTGGCAATCTGCCGGATGGCAGCGTTGCCTTCGCCATCACCGATGCCACCGAACGCGATGCCACCGACCGCCGCCTGCGTCATGCCGTGGAAGTGGCCGGCGACGGCTTCGCCATCTTTGATGCCGAGGACAAGGTGTCGATCTGTTCCAGCCGCTTCGCCGCGCTCTATGGCCTGACGGTGGAGGAGACCCTGGGCAAGGGCTTCGACGAACTGATCGCCATCGGTTACGAGCGCGGCGTGTTCGATCCGGCGGAAAGCCGGGCGGAAGAGGGTGCGGTGAGCAATGAACGGCTGGACCGCAATGTCCAGGCCGAGCGCACCGCCGATATCCGCACCCGCAACGGCGAATGGTATCTGGTGCAGGAACGCGTCACGCCATCCGGCGATCTTGTGGTGGTACGCTCGAACATCACCGCGCGCCGGCGCATGGAGGACGAGCTGCGCCGCGCCAAGGACGATGCCGAGCGCGCGCTGGCCGAACTGAAGGAAGCCCAGGCCAGCCTGATCCTGGCCGAGAAGATGGCCTCGCTCGGCTCCATGGTGGCCGGCATGAGCCATGAGATTTCGACGCCGCTGGGCATCGGCGTGTCGGCGGCCTCGCATATGGCCGGCGAACTGGAGAAGCTGGCCGCTCAGGCCAAGGCCGGCAGCATGAACCCGGCCGCCCTGCAGGATTTCATCGACAATGCCGTGGAAGCCACCCGCATCATGCAGGGCAACCTGAGCCGCGCGGCACGGCTGATGCAGGCCTTCAAGCAGGTTTCGGCCGACCAGACCAACGATACCCAGCGCGCCTTCGATATTGGCGCCTATCTGCAGGAGGTGCTGCTCAGCCTGGCGCCGGCTTTGCGCCGCACGCCGCACCGGGTGGCGCTGGATTGCCCCGAAGGCCTGGTGGTGGAACACCGCCCCGGCGCGCTGAGCCAGATCGTCACCAACCTGGTGATGAACGCCCTGCAACACGCATACGAGGGTCGCAACCAGCCTGGCGTGATCCGGGTGCGGGTGGCGCCGGTGCGTGCCGACCGCCTCGCCATTGAGATCAGCGACGACGGCAAGGGCATCCCGCCGGCGATCCTGCCGCGCATCTTCGATCCGTTCTTCACCACGCGGCGTGGCAGCGGCGGCACCGGGCTAGGCATGCATATCGTCTATAACCTGGTGACCCAGGTACTCGGCGGGCATATCACCGTGCAGAGCCGCCCCAATGGCGGCAGCCGCTTCACCATCATCCTGCCGCTGCAGGCGCCCGCCAAGGCAGCCTGAAACCCGGTTGCTTCAAGCACTTGGCGCCTTAACTTGGCTGTGGGCTGCGTGGCCGCGGGTTGCAAGCATGGGCGGCTTCGCCCACACTCCGGCCCGAGCTGAATGCTGGGGAGCAAACGATGATCGATCTGTATTACTGGCCGACCCCGAACGGGCACAAGATCACCCTGTTCCTGGAAGAAGCCGGTATCCCCTATACGATCAAGCCGATCAATATCGGCAAGGGGGAGCAGTTCGCGCCTGACTTCCTGAAAATCGCGCCGAACAACCGCATGCCGGCCATTGTCGATCACCAGCCCGCCGATGGCGGCGCGCCGGTTTCGGTGTTCGAGTCCGGCGCCATCCTGCTCTACCTGGCGGACAAATACGGCAAGTTCATCCCCACCGACCTGCGCGGCCGGGTGGCCTGCACCGAATGGCTGATGTGGCAGATGGGCGGGCTTGGCCCGATGTGTGGCCAGAACCATCATTTCAACCAGTATGCGCCCGAGAAAATTCCCTATGCGATGAATCGCTATGTGAATGAAACCAATCGCTTGTACGGCGTTCTGAACAAACGGCTTGAGGGCCGGGCGTTCATCTGCGGCGATGCCTACACGATTGCCGACATGGCCTCCTATCCCTGGATCGTGCCGCATGAGCGCCAGGGGCAGACGCTGACCGACTTCCCGAACCTGAAGCGCTGGTTCGACAGCATCTGGGCGCGGCCGACCACCAAGCTGGCCTATGAGAAGGGCAAGCCGATCAACCAGGGTGTGCCGGCGATGACCGAGGATGCCAAGAAGGTGCTGTTCGGCCAGACCGCCGCCGTGGTGAAGAATTAGGATGAAGAACTGATGCCGACCGTTACGATTGCTGAGACCGACGCCCAGATCGCCGCCTGCTTTCCGGTGATCCAGGAGCTGCGGCCGCACCTCAAGGATGCCGCCGAACTCATTGAACGGGTTCGTCGCCAGGAGCGCGAGGGTTTCCAGCTCGGCTATGTCGAGGAAGCCGGCAAGCCGGTCGCCTGTATCGGTTTCCGCCGCCAGGAACGCCTAGTGCATGGCCCGCTTATCTATGTCGATGACCTCGCCACCCTGGCTGCCGTGCGCTCCAAAGGCTATGGCGCGGTTATGCTGGATTGGGTCGAGGCGCTGGCGAGGACTGAGGGCCGCAAGGTGGTGGATCTCGATTCCGGCACCCAGCGCACCGACGCCCACCGCTTCTACTTCCGCCAGCGCTATGCCGTTACCGCCTTCCACTTCCTGAAGTATCTCAAATAGGATTCAGACCGTGATCGACTTCTATACCTGGGGCACGCCCAATGGCCGCAAAGTCTCCATCATGCTGGAGGAGGCTGGCCTCAAATATCAGGTATTCCCCATAAACATAACTAAAGATGAGCAATTCGCCCCGGATTTTCTTAGCGTCAACCCGAACAACAAGATTCCCGCGATTGTCGATCATGCGCCGCCGGCAGCCTATGGCAGCGAGCCGTATTCAGTGTTCGAGTCCGGCGCCATCTTGATCTACCTGGCGGAAAAGAGCGGCCTTTTCCTGCCCCAGGATGCCCGGGCGCGCGGCCAGGCGCTGCAATGGCTGATGTGGCAGATGGGCGGCTTCGGCCCGATGCTGGGCCAGACGCACCATTTCGTGCGCTTCGCCAAGGAGAAGGTGCCCTATGCCATCGACCGCTTCAGCACCGAGACCAAGCGGCTCTATGGCGTGCTGAATGGCCATCTGGCGAAGAACGAGTTCCTCGCCGGCAAGGAGTACTCGATTGCCGACATGGCGACCCATCCCTGGGCCGGGCGCCATGAATGGCATGGCATCAACCTGGCTGACTATCCGGTGGTGAAGCGCTGGTTCGACGCCATCGCCGCCCGGCCTGCCGTGCAGCGCGGCTACGACGTGCCGTAAGGCTAAGGCGGGCAGGGCATGACAGCGCCGTTGCGGCTCAGCGTCTGGTTCGACTATGCCAGTCCCTATTCCTATCTCGCGGTGTCGCGGGTGGAGGGGCTGGTGGCCGCGCGCGCGGCCAATGGCCAGGCCATCGAGATCGACTGGCGGCCTTTCCTGCTGGGGCCGATCTTCCAGCGCCGCTCGGCCAATCCCAGCCCGTTCCAGGATGTGTCGCCGTCCGAGCGCGGCTATCGCTGGCGCGACGTCGCCCGCCATGCCGCGCTCTATGACATCCCCTGGACCCTGCCGACGCGCTATCCGCCAATGGGCCTGAATGCCGCCCGGCTGACCCTGGTGGCACTGGAAGAGGGCTGGGGGCGAGACCTGATCCGCGCCGCTTACTCGGCCGCCTTCGCCGAGGATCGCGACATCGCCGATCCGGAGGTGCTGCGCCAGCTCGCCAGCAGCCTGGGCCGCGATGGCGAGGCGGCGTTGCGCAAGGCGCAGAGCGAGCGGGTGAAGATCCAACTCACCCAGCAGGTCGAGACCGCGATCAATGGCGGCCTGTTCGGCGCCCCGAGCTTCGTGGTCGGTGCCAGCGCCGAAGGCACTGGCGGCGAGGTCTTCTGGGGCAACGACCGCCTGGAACAGGCGCTGACCTGGGCAGAGAAGCCATGGCTTTAGACGACAACGCTTCCGTTCAGCGCGTGCGGCTGGCGCTGGAGGCCCATGCGCCGGGGGCGGGCAGCCGCATCATCGCGCTGTCCGACAGCGCACGGACAGCTGCCGAGGCGGCGGCAGGATTGGGCTGCGAAGTCGGCGCCATCGTGAAGTCGCTGGTATTCGATTCCGGAGGCCCAGGGAACGGGCGGGCGGTCATGGCCCTGGTGGCCGGCGACCGTATGTGCGACACGGCGGCGCTCGGTCGCGCGCTGGGGCTGGAGAAGCCGCCGAAGCGGGCTTCCGCCGACCTGGTGCGGGAAGCCACCGGCTTCGCCATCGGCGGCGTTTCGCCCTTCGGCCACCCTGGCAAACTGCCCATGGCAATCGATGCCTCGCTGCAGCGATTCGCCCTGCTGCATGCCGCTGCCGGGCATCCGCACGCGGTTTTCCCGCTCACCTATGCCGAATTGCTGGCCTGGACCGGCGGCCTGGCCGTCGCGGATCTGGCGCCCGCAAGCTGAAGCCGCCTCGGCGGCCCCCAACTTATTGACAGGCCTGCCCCCGGCCCTTAGAAGAGGCCCCGCATACGCCGTGTAATGTAAAACCCACTCGCGTGCGGAGGGGTGGCCGAGTGGCTGAAGGCGGCGGTTTGCTAAACCGTTGTACAGGGTAAACCTGTACCGTGGGTTCGAATCCCATCCCCTCCGCCATTTCCCTTTTATTCTCAGTCTGTTGAGCTGCTTGTGGCGGTTGTATCTGGCTGACTGAACCCAAAACCTTGGCGAGCCTGCGGTTTGATCAGCATTCACTTGAGATAGAAATTTGCTACTATATGGGGAGCTGCCACCACGCCCCTGAGGCCCTATGCGTCGCCTGCGCTCCTTGCCCCTTCTGCTGCTGCCGCTTCTGCTTGCCGCCTGCGTCACCCGGGTACAGACCGATGTGTCACGCTTCCAGGCCCCAAGCCTGCCGGCCGATCTCACCGGCAAGACCTTCGTATTCGTGCCGATGGACAGCCAGACCGGCTCGGTGGAATACGAGACCTATGCCACGGCGATTGCCGCCCAGCTTGAGCGTCTCGGCTGGCGCCGCACCAACGACATGCGCAACGCCGATTACAGCGTCGCGTTCAACTATGGCCAGGGCAATGCCCGCACCATCACCACGCAGGTGCCGATCTGGGGCCAGACCGGCGGCGGCACCAGCTATACCAGCGGCACGGTGAATGCCTATGGCAGTGGCGGCGGTTTCGGCACCGCGAACTACAACAGCACCACCTACACGCCACCGACCTATGGCGTGGTCGGCAGCAGCACCCAGACCAGCACGCATTACACGCGCTTCCTGGATGTGAACATCTACGACTGGAAACGCTCCATCGCGGAGAACAAACTCGCCGGCGTGTGGGAAGCGCGCTCGACCAGCGCCGGTTCGGCAAGCTCGTTCGCCGCCGTTTCGAAATGCATGATCAAGGCGGTGTTCACCGAGTTTCGCAAAACCGGCAGCGAGTCAGTGGTGATTCCGGTCGCTGATTGCGGCTAGGCACGCACTTCGCGACGGCTTGACCGGATTTGGACAATCGTCCTAAAATGCTTCTAGGGCAAATGACCTAGGGGCGGCGAATGAGCGCGGCGGAAACGCGGCAGCAGATTGTCGAGGCGGCGGACCGGCTGTTCTACGAGCAGGGCTTCGAGGCGACGTCGTTCGCCGATATCGCCGCAGCCGTGAAGCTGTCGCGTGGCAATTTCTATTATCACTTCAAGACCAAGGACGAGATCCTTGATGCTGTGATCGTGCTGCGGCTGGAGAATACGCAGCACATGCTCGATGCCTGGGAGGCAGCAGGCGCCGCGCCGGCAGAGCGCATCCGCAGCTTCATCAATATCCTGATCATGAACCGCGCCAAGATCATGCTCTATGGTTGCCCGGTCGGCACATTGTGCAGCGAACTGGCCAAGCTTGATCACGGCGCCAAGGGCGAGGCGGCGAAGCTGTTTGCGCTGTTCCGCGACTGGCTGGCGAAGCAGTTCAAGGCGCGGGGACATGGCCGCGAGGCCGATGCGCTGGCGCTGCATCTCCTGGCGCGCAGCCAGGGCGTTGCCACGCTGGCGACGGCGTTCCGCGACGAAGCCTTCATCCGCCGCGAGGTGGAGGATATGTGCGCCTGGCTCGAGACGCAGAAGCCGGCACGCGCGCGAGCCTGAGGCTATGGGGAAGGGGGATGGAATGTTTGTCGTGACGCTGAAATTCGCCGCCAACAAGGCGGCAGCGCCGCGCCTTATGGAAGGCCATAATGCCTGGATCAGACAAGGCTTCGAGGACGGTGTGTTCCTGCTCACCGGCAGTATGCAACCTGCGCTGGGCGGCGCTGTGCTGGCCCATGCCATATCGCGCACGGAGATCGAGGCCCGGGTGGCTGCAGACCCGTTCGTTGCCGAGCAGGTTGTGAGTGCCGAGATTCTTGAAATCGCGCCGGGCCGGCTGGATGAACGGCTGGCATTCCTGAAAGGCTGAGACATGAGCAAGACGATACCTGGCCCCGATGGCAAGCCACGCTGCCGCTGGTGTGCGGCAGCACCGGAATTCTTCGCCTATCACGACCATGAATGGGGCTACCCGGTGGAGGATGACCGGCGCCTGTTCGAGAAGCTCTGCCTGGAAAGTTTCCAGTCGGGCCTGAGCTGGCGCACCATCCTGGCCAAGCGCGAGAATTTCCGTGCCGCCTTTCATGGCTTCGATTTCGAACGCGTGGCGCGCTTCACCGAGAAGGATGTTGCGCGCTTGCTGAAAGACGAGGGCATCGTGCGCCATCGCGGCAAGATCGAGGCGACTATCAACAATGCCAAGCGCGCCAGGGAAATGGTCAAGGCGGAAGGGTCGCTCGCCGCCTATATCTGGCGCTTTGAACCGGTGTCCGGCGAAACAGCGCCGCCGCAAAGCGCCTCCAGTACGGCGGCCTCGGTGGCCTTGTCTAAGGATTTGAAGAAGCGCGGCTGGGCCTTTGTCGGCCCCACCACGGTCTATGCCTTCATGCAGGCCATGGGCCTGGTGAACGACCATGCCGAGGATTGCGTGATCCGCGCCAAAGCAGCCAGGGCGCGGGCCAAGTTCAAGCCGCCACGCGGGAGTTAACCATAAGCGTCTGCTTACATCGGACCCGGTTGAATAATTTTGGTGGCATAATCAGTCAGATTGTCTAGCGTGGGCCATTGCATCGCGCGTTGGGACAGAATGGCCACGCAAAGCAACAGTTTCGCCGAGAAGGGGTATGGCAGTCCGCAGATCGACTCCCTGGTCTGGGGTGCCGGTTGGCAGAATGCTGCCAGCAATCCCATCGGCTATTATTTTTCCGCCGACGCGGTGAGTGCGGCAGACAGTCCCATTGGCGGCTTTACCGGGCAGCCGTGGACGACCGGTCTGATCGCGGCGTTTGAGTCAGCGATCGGGCAATTCGAAGCGGTGGCGAATGTAAAATTCGTCGAAGTGACCGATGCCGCCAGTGCCGATATGGTGTGGCACCTGGCGCCCGGCAGCAATTTCCAGCCGAATGTGCTGGGCCAGCATGATGTGCCGGATGGGTCGCAAAGCCAGACCCATGGCTATTTCAACATCGACGCCCCTGCCTTCCAGACACTGACGCCCGGTTCGGTCGGCAATCTGGTGATCATCCATGAACTGGGCCACGGCATGGGCCTGGCGCATCCGCATGATGGCGGCGGCAATCCCGGCGCCACGCTGTTCCCGGGGGTGACATCCTCGGCATCGCTTGGCACCTATGCGCTGAACCAGGGCGTCTACACCACGATGAGCTACAATAATGGGCTCAACACCACGCCGCCCACCACCAGCTCGTTTGGTGCCCAGGGCACCCTGATGGCGCTGGACATCGCCGCGCTGCAACGTATCTATGGTGCCAACACCACCACGGCCTCGGGTGACGACACCTACGCCTTGCCCACCAGCAACACCATAGGCACCGCCTGGCAGAGCGTGTGGGATACCGGCGGCAACGATACCGTGGATGCCAGCGCCTCTACTGGCAATGTCACCATCAACCTCAATGCCGCAACCCTATCCGGCGCCACGGCCGGCGGTTCGATCTCGCAGACCAGCGGCGTGCAGGGTGGCCTTACCATCGCCAACAAGGTGGTGATCGAAAATGCCACTGGGGGCAGCGGCAATGACACCCTGGTCGGCAATGCTGCCGCCAATGTGCTGACTGGCGGCGCCGGCAAGGACACGATGAGCGGCGGTGCCGGCAACGATACCTATTATGTCGATAACACAGCCGACAAGGTGCTCGAGAATGTCAGCCAGGGCGCGGATACCGTCATCGCTTCCGCCAGCTACACTCTCGGCGCCAATGTGGAAAACCTGGTGCTGGTAGGGGCGGCCAACGGCACCGGCAATTCCGGCATCAATACGATTACCGGCAATGCGCTGGATAATGTGCTGAATGGCGGCGCCGGCTCGGATACGCTGATCGGTGGCCTCGGCAATGATACCTACGTCGTCGACAATGCCCAGGACCGCGCGGTGGAAGCGGCGGGCGAGGGCGACGACACCGTATCGTCGATTGTTTCCTATACCTTGCGCGACAATATCGAGAATCTGACTCTCACCGGCGCCAACCCGATCAACGGCACCGGCAATGCTGCTGCCAATGTCATCACCGGCAATCGCGGCAACAATACGCTGAATGGCGGTGCCGGCGCAGATACGCTGATCGGTGGCCTTGGCAACGATGTCTATGTGATCGACGATGCAGGCGATGTGGTGGTTGAACTGGCGAACCAGGGCAATGACTCGGTGCAAGCCAGCATCAGCTACGTCCTGACGGCCAATATCGAGCATCTGACGCTGACGGGCCGCGCCGCCATCGACGGCACGGGCAATAGCGCCGACAATCACCTGATCGGTAATGAGGGCGCCAATGTCCTGAGCGGCGGTGCCGGCAAGGATCGTATTCTTGGCGGTGGCGGTAACGATACGATCTCCGGCGGGGCAGGGCAGGATACGCTGACCGGCGGCGGCGGCGCCGATGTGTTCATGTTCACCAGCCTGAATGATTCACCCTTCGCCGGTACCGCCCGCGACACCATCAGCGACCTGAATCTGCGCCACGGCGACCGGATCAACCTGTCTGCCATTGACGCCGACACGACCCAGGCGGGAGATCAGGATTTCGTCTTTATCACGGGCAAGGTGTTCACCGCGGCCGGGCAGGTGATGGTGACCAAGGGGCTGCTTACCGCCGAAGTGAATGGCGATGGGGTGGCGGATTTCGCCATCAATCTTGTCGGGGTCGTCACCCTCGCCGATGGCAGCTTCTTGATCGGCTGAGCCAGGGCGAGCTAACGGTTTGCTTGCGCCACGGCAGGCTCTAGACTGGGCTCTGGCTAAGGAATCAGGCATGAGCGACGACAGCCGAGAGCGCGCCCGCGAGTGGTGGCGCACCGCGATCATTGATATCGAGCCGGGCGTAATCCGCCCGCGCGGCTATCCTATCGAGCAGCTTATCGGCCGCGTCGGTTATGCCGAAATGCTGTGGCTGATGCTGCGTGGCGAGTTACCGGACAAGGATCAGGCGGCGCTGCTGGAGGCCGCCCTGGTGGCGGCGGTGGATCATGGGCCGCAGGCGCCCTCGATTGCCATCGCGCGCATGACGGTATCGTCTGGCAACGACCTCAACGGCGCGGTGGGGGCGGGTATCGCGGCGCTCGGCGATACCCATGGCGGCGCCGGCCAGCAATGCATGCAGCTTTATGAGGAAATCGCCGCCCGCATTGCCGGTGGCGCGCCGCTTGAAGCCTCGGTGCTGGAAGGCGTGGCGTTGTGGCAGGAGCGCTACGGCAAGCATGTGCCGGGTTTCGGCCACCGCTTCCATCCCGTCGATCCACGCAGCCCGAAGCTGCTGGCGCTGGTGGATGCCGCTGTCGCGGTCGGCACGGTTTCGGGCCGCTATGCCGCCATCGGCCGCGCCGTTGAACAGGCGCTGGCCCAGGCTAAGGCGGGCGCCAAGAAGCCGGTGCCGATGAACATAGACGGCGCCACCGCCGTGATCTTCTGCGAACTCGGCTTTCCGCCGCCGCTGGGGCGCGGCCTGTTTTTGCTCTCGCGCGGCGTCGGCATCCTCTCCCATGCCTGGGAGCAGATGAACGAAGGCACCCGCATCAAGGGGCCGACCCCGCCGGATTTTCTCTACCAGTATACAGGACCCGCGAAGCGTGATGTGCCATGAGTGACAGTCTATTGCCGCAGCAGCCGGCGCCGGTGACGCCGGCAATGGAACAGCTTACCGCGCAGGCCATCGCGCCGGTGATTCCGGAATTGATGACGGTGCTGCTGGAATTGCGCCGCAATGCCGATATCGAATTGCAGCCGCGTTTCCCGCATGCCAATGGCAAGCCCTATCCCTTGGGCCGTTGCGACCTGATTTCGCGCCATGTGCTGGGGCAGCTTGCCGCTCTGATGCAGCAGCAGACGCCATTGCCACCCAGCCTGCAGGCCTTGCGCGGCTTTCTCGGCGGCGGCGGCGAAGTGCGCAGCGTCTGGGGTGTGCTGCGCGGCCGCTATTTCCAGAATGCCTTCCAGGTCGGCAGCCTCTATGTCGACGTCGCCAATGACACGGTGGATCCGGCCAAGCCGCCAATCGAGGTGTTGCCCTGGGTTGAGTCCGGCATGGCCGAGGTCGAGGATTTCCAGCATTTCGCGGCGATTGCCGGCAGTTACTGGGGCGCCAGTGTTTACGCCAACACCGTGCTGCCCGGCCTGGCGCCGATCCTGCCGGCGATCACCGTGCTGCCGGGGCAGTTGCCGCGCCTGCAATCGGCCTGCGACTACATGATCGAGAAATGCCGCCGCAGCGATTTCAAGCTCAACGATGCCTGGCTGCAGGGCGGGCCACAACCGCCGGCCGATGTGGCGGCGGCGCTGCTGGCGGCAACCCCGGAACCCTTGCGGCCACGCCAGGGCGGCCTGGAGGCCGCGCTTGCCGCCTGTGACGTGGTGCGCAACACCGGCTGGGGCCGCGACGATGCCTGGCGCGATGCGCGAGTGAAGGAATACCTGACGATCAACGCCTATTAGGCGGGTAATTACTAGACACTAGAATCGTCATGCGCGGACTTGATCCGCGCATCTCAAGCCAAATAGAGAAAGATGCCCGGATCAAGTCCGGGCATGACGAAGGAGAATTGTTTAAGCGGCCTAGAGCGCAGCCGGCAGGGCGACGTCGAATTTTTCGGCCCACGGCACCAGGCTCGGCAGGATTTCCGGATGCAGGCGGATGCCAGCCTGCATCTGCTCGGCCTTCAGCTTCAGGCCGCGCTCGCCGGGCAGGCGCACCGGCGGATTGCCCGGCTTCACCGGCGCAGTGCGGCAGGCCTCGGCGATGAAGCTGGTTTCGCGCAGGAAAGCTTCGCGGCCGCCGAAGGCTTCCGGGTCGATGATCTGCAGGAACACGTTGGCGCCCCAATGCGCCGGTTTGTCGGCATGGCCATAGCCGCCGAGACCGCTGGTCAGCGCTTCCACCATCAGGCCTAGCGCATAGCCCTTGTGGCCCAGATCCATGCCACCGAGCGGCAGGATGGCGCCAGGCGGCTTGGTGAAGAAGGCAGCCGGATCGTCGGTGGCATTGCCCTGGTTGTCGACCAGCCATTGCCCGCCAAGGCGACGGCTGCCGCCATCGGCCTGGTTCAGGCGATGCAGCCGCGAGGTCATGCCGTTCGACGTCGTGGAGGCGCTGATATCCATCACCACCGGCAGCCCGTCGGTGGGCCAGCCGGCGGCAATCGGATTGGGCGTGAAGCGGCCGGCCAGCGCGCCATGCGGCGCCACCGAATTGCCGAACGGGTCGGAGGAGGCCAGCAGCAGCATCATGCCTTCGGCGGCGGCAAGCGGCGGATAGACCGCGAGGCAGCCGATATGATGCGAGCGGCGGATCACAACCGTGCATGTGCCATGTGTTCTGGCGCGGACAATGCCCTCGCGGATCGCCTCACGCAGCAGCCACAGGCCGGGCAGATAGTCGCCATTCCAGGTCAGCGCCGCCGGGCGGTCGGCCAGCACGATTGGCTGGCCGCTGGTCTTCATGTTGCCTTTCTCGATCTCGGCGAGATAGCCGGCGAGCAATTGCAGGCCATGGGTGGAATGGCCCATGCGGTCGCCATCGAGCAGCAATTCGGCGACGCAGGCAGCCTTGTCGGCTTCCATCCCAGCTTTCAGCAGCAGGGTTTGAGCGAAACCGAGCAGGGTGGCATCGGCGAAACGCGGCGCAGAATCCGGCGCGTGGCCGCGCCGGTCATGCTCGCGATCTAAAGGCGTACCACTCACAGGGTGATGGTCTCGACCTTGGCGGTGACACCAAGCTGCGCGTAGAGCTGATGCAGCAGAATGTCGATCTGGCGGCTGTTGCGCTTGTCCAGCCAGGCATAGCCGTCATAGCCCTTGGTCGGGCCATCCGAGACATGGATGATGCGGCCATAGCCTTGGGCGCAAGCGGCGCCCAGCGCGATGACGTCTTCCCAGGCCTCGGCCGGCGTGGTGCCCCAATGCCAGCGCATCCAGTCGGCCAGCCACGGGAACACGCCATGCTCGAACAGCTTCGGCGTGCCGGTGAGGGCGTCCTTGTGTTCGGCGATCAGGCGCTTGCGGATCGTGGTCTGCAGCGGCAGCGGCATGTCGTACAGCGTCTGGAAACCGTAGGAACGCACCAGCAGCGGCGTCGGGTCGGCAACCGGGCTGAGCTTGCTCTCGGCGGCCAGCTTCTTGACCAGCGCCGAGGTGTCGATATGCGGCGCAGCGGAAATCGCGATGCTCATGGCTTGACCCTCCGCAGGAAGCCGTAGGGATTGAGGGTCATGATGTAGCGCTCGGCAAAGCGCATGTCGGCCTCGAAGGACTTGTTCTGCGCCAGGAAGGCATGCGCCGCCGCCTTGGGGCCTTCATTCGGCACCGGGTGGTAGCCCATCACGTCGTTGAGCGAATCCTCGAACACGTAGTAGCCGCCCACCGGCACCAGCGGGTGATAGAGCAGCGCCTCGTTCAGCACGTGGGTCTTCTCGTGATCGGAATCGGCGATGATCAGCACCTTCTTGCCGTGGCAGCGGCGGAAGATTTCCTCGCGCGTCTTTTCGGCGGTGGAGGAGCCTTCGATATAGGAGATGCGCTTGTTGCGGATCTCCTTCACCTTCGAGAGCGTGATATCGACGCCGATCACTTCGCCATGGCCGACGAGATCGAGGATCGAGGCGTAGAAATGGCTGGCGCCACCGAACATGACGCCGAATTCCAGCACGATATCCGGCTTGGTCTCCCAGATCAGTTCCTGATAGATCCAGCAATCCATCGGCGTCTTGATCAGGTCATGGCCGAGCCAGCGCTGCTGCAGGTCGGAGGCGCCGTAGCGATAGCCCTGATGGATATAGTAGTAGTGGTAGTAGAGGTAATCCTTCAGCGTCATATCCAGCAGCCGCTCGAAATTCGAGTGGTCGCCATACAGCTTGTTGATGGCGTGAATATGCGGGTTGGAATAGAGCAGCTTGGGATGGACGTTGTTGGCCTCGCAGAACGCCTTGCGCTGCTCAGCATCGTCGACTGCGTTGTTGGTGACAAGGTGGCGCATGTATTTCTGCGCGATGTCCTTGTCGAGGGCGGGGCCCGGCGCGGGCAATGGCATGTGTCGTCCTCGTCGTTGACTATTGAATCTGCGCAGCCAGAGCGCGAATCGTCGCGTCCAGCGTAGAGTGCGGTTCCGCGCTTGTATAGCGGGACCGATAGGCCAGCGGGGCTGGTTTGGGGCCTGCGGTCGGGCTCGGGCGCTCCACCCGGCCCTGGCCAGGACGGAGCAGGGCAATGCAATGCTCGGCAAAGGCGTAGACGGTCATGTCATCCGGTCCGATGGCATTCTGCACCCGGCAGCGGCCGGGCTCCGCAGGGCTGGCCAGGAAGGCCGCGGCCTCGGCGGCGATGGCGTCTGCGGAAACGAAATTGCGCCGTTGCTCGCCATCGCTTTTCAGCACGATCTTGCCGGTTTGCAGCAACTCGCGCGGGAAGGAGAAGGGGATCAGCGACCAGCGTTTGAAGCGGGCCGGGTCCGGCAGCAGGCCATAGACGGCGCAGGGCCGCAGGATCAGCACGTCCAGGCCGCGTTGCAGCGCCGCGCGGCGGCAAAGCTGCTCGGAGGCATAATGCGCCAGGGCATAATCGCCGAGGGGGTTCACCGGCCGCGCCTCGGTAATGTCGCCTTCCAGCGGACCATAGACATGGGCGGTGGAAATATAGACCAGCCGCTTGATGCCGGCCTTGGTTGCGGCTTCCAGCAAGCCTTGAGTGAGGCGGGTGGCGCGGAGCCAGGCGGCGGCCGGATCGGCGGCGAATTCCTCATCGGTAACCCCGGCGGCATGCACCAGCGTGTTGCCCGTGAGGTCGGCCGAGGCGATGCTGGCGGCATCGTTCAGGTCGAGATCGGCGCGGGTCGGGCAGGTGGCCCAGGGCAGCTTTTTCAGGATGGCGCTGCCGATCAGACCGTAAGCGCCGAGGATCTGCACGGTCATGGCGGTTACTCGTCGCGCCAGCGGATGAAGCGCGCCGGGGCGCCGGCCATCACGGCATAGGGCTCCACCTTGCCCTGCACCACGGAGCCGGCGGCGATCACCGCGCCCTTGCCGATATGGGCGCCATCGAGAATGGTGCAATTGGCGCCGAGCCAGACATCGTCCTCGATCACCACGCCGCCCTTGGAGGGCAGGAAACCCTGGTGCCGGATCGGGATGTCGCGGCGGCCATAGGCATGGTTGGTCGGCACGATCATGCAGCCCGGCGCCACCAGCACATAATTGCCGAAGGTAATCCCGTTGCCGGAATACAGGCAGCTATGCGGGTTGATGTAGCAATGCTCGCCGATGATGACGTCACCGCTGCCGCCGACCGGGCGGATAACGACGAAATCATAGATATGGGTATGGGCACCGATGACAATGCGGCTGCCGCGCGACGAGGGGATGATGCGCGCATCTGGGCTGATCTGCGCCGTCGGGTCGATCTGTAATGCTTCGCTCATGCCCAGGCCTCCTGGATCGGTTCCAGTTCCGCGAGCAACGGTTGCAGCTTATCACGGTCCGACATGATCGGCTCGCTGACCGGCCAGGCGATGCCGACCTGGGGGTCGTTCCAGCGCAGGCCGCCTTCGAGCGTAGGCGCGTAGACGCTATCGACCTTGTAGGTGACCACGGAATCATCGGTGAGCGTGCAATAGCCGTGGGCGAAGCCGCGCGGGATCAGCACCATGTTGTGCTTCGCCGCATCAAGTTCCACGCAATCCCATTGCCCGAAGGTGGGCGAGCCGGCGCGCAGGTCCACGAACACATCCAGCACCACGCCCTGGGTGGCGCGGATCAGCTTGGTCTCGGCGCTGGGCGGACGCTGGAAATGCAGGCCGCGCACGGTATGGCGCTTCTCGGTGCGGGCCTCGTTTTCCTGCAGCCAGGCGCGGTCGATGCCGGCCTCGGCGAAAATCTGCTTGTCGTACATGCGCATGAAATAGCCGCGATGGTCGCCGCGGGGGCTGAGCGTGATTTCATGCACGCCGGGCAGCTTGCGCTTCTCGATCTTCATAGGCCACGCACCTTGTCGGCATAGGCCGCGATCTGGGCGGTGGTGAAGGCGGCCATGTCCTGCCCGTCATTGGCGGCGCGGTACCAGGCGATGCTCTGTTCCAGGGCTTCTTCCAGGCTCCAGGCATTGGCCCAGTTGAGCCGCTCGGCGGCCTTGGCGGAATTCAGCATCAGGAGGCCGGCTTCGGGAATGCCGTCGCCGCCGGTATTGGCCCAGGCGGCATTGTTGCCCCAGGCTTTCACCAGGATTTCGACGACGCGGCGTACCGGCGCGGCGCTGGCCTGGGCCGGGCCAAGGTTCCAGGCGCCGTGGAATTCCTTCGGCTGCTTGCTCAAGGCTTCAGTGAGCAGCAGCAGGCCGCGCGCCGCTTCCAGCACATGCTGCCAGGGGCGCACGGCATCGGGGCGGCGGATTTCCAGCACGCGGCCCTGGCCGAAAGCGCGCACGGCATCAGGCACCAGACGGTCGGCAGCCCAGTCGCCACCGCCGATGATGTTGCCGGCGCGGATCGTGGCGAGCCCGGCATCGTCCTTCATGTAGCGGTTGGCATAGGCTTCCGCGACCAGTTCGCTGGCGCTCTTGGATGCCGAGTAGGGCTCGTCGCCGCCCAGTTCGTCGCTTTCCAGATAGGCCTGGCCGGTCTCGCGGTTGCGATACACCTTGTCGGTGGTGAAGACGATGGTGGTGCGCAGGCGTGAGCAGCCGCGCGCCGCTTCCAACGCATGCACCGTGCCCATCACGTTGGTGGCGAAGCTGTCGACCGGGTTCTTGTAGGCCTCGCGCACGATCGGCTGGGCGGCGAGATGCAGCAGGATTTCCGGATCAGCGGCGCGCATGGCGCGCTCCAGATGCGCCGCATCGCGCACATCGCCCTCGATGGATTTCAGGCGGGTATGCAGCGCCACATGGCCGAAGAAATGCGGGTTGCTTGGCGGCGGCAGGGCGAAGCCAGTGACCTCGGCGCCGAGCAGGCTGAGCCAATAGCCAGTCCAGCCGCCGACAAAGCCGCTATGGCCGGTGAGGAAAACGCGTTTGCCGCGCCAGAAACTCGGATCGGGCAGCGGTGCCACGGCGACGCGTCCTTCTTACGAACGCAGCCAGGGCGCGCGGCCGCTCTGCCACATCTCGTTCAGCATCTGCATTTCGCGGTAGGTGTCCATGCACTGCCAGAAGCCGTCATGGTGATAGGCGGCAAGCTGCTTGGCCTGAGTCAGCGGCGGCAGGATATCGGTTTCCAGCACCATCTTCGGATTATCGGAAGCGCGCTCGAAAACCTGGCGCTCGAACACGAAGAAGCCGCCATTGATCCAGCCGGCGCCGACCTGGGGCTTCTCCTGGAAGCTGTGCACGGTGCCGTCCTGGATGTCGATCTCGCCGTAGCGCGAGGAGGGATGCACGGCGGTGACGGTGGCTTCCAGGCCGCGCTGCTCATGCAGCGCATGCAGCGCCGCGATATCCACATTGGCGACGCCATCGCCATAGGTGGCGAAGAAGCGCTGGCCGCGCACATGACGGATGGCGCGCTTGATGCGGCCGCCGGTCTGGGTCTCGGCGCCGGTCTCGGCCAGCACCACGCGCCAGTCATCCACGTTGGGCTGGCTCAGCAATTCGATGTTGTTGTCGGCCAGCGACACCGCCACATCGGCGTTGCGCATGCGGTAATTGAGGAAGTAGTCGCGGATCGCGTCGCCCTTGTAACCAAGGCAGAGCACGAAGTTGCGCACGCCGTAGGAGGCGTAATGCCGCATGATGTGCCAGACGATAGGGCGGCCGCCGATTTCCACCATCGGCTTCGGCTTGAACTCGGTCTCCTCGCGCAGGCGGGTGCCAAGACCACCGCAGAGGATGACGCATTCCATATTGTTCAAACTGGCCATGGCTTCTCCCGCCGAGTCCGCAGACTCGCCCCTTTCTGGCAAATAGTAACCAGAGATTGCCTGGGAATGGTTGCTCAAATGTTAAGGGCCGCCGGTTGCCCGGCGGCCCCTGAACAAGCCCGGCGGGAGGGTATCAGCCCAGCGCCGCCTCCACCGCCCGCTTGGCGATCACGCCGACCAGATGGGCGCGGTATTCCGCCGAGGCATGGATGTCGTTGTTCATCCGCTTCGGATCGGTCTTGATGCCCTTGAGCGCGTCACCTGAGAAGGACTTGGCGAGCGCTGCCTCCATCTCCTTGTGGCGGAACACACCGGGGCCGGCGCCGTTGATGGCGACGCGGATACCGGACGCGGTTTCGGCCACGAAGGCACCGACCATCACATAGCGCGAGGCCGGGTTGGGGAATTTCACGTAGCCGGCACGCTTCGGCACGGGGAAGGCGATCTTGGTGATGATCTCGCCTTCCGCCAGCGCCGTCTCGAACAGGCCGGTGAAGAAGTCGTCGGCGGCAATCGTGCGCTTGTTGGTGTGCACGGTGGCGCCGAGGCCCAACACGGCGGCCGGGTAATCCGCCGCCGGGTCGTTATTGGCGACCGAGCCGCCAAGCGTGCCCATGTTGCGCACCTGCGGGTCGCCGATGCCGCCGGCGAGGTGGCTGAGGGCCGGGATGGCCTTCTTGACCTCGGCGGAGGCAGCAACGGCGGCATGCTTGGTGCCGGCGCCGACCACCACAGCGCCGCCTTCCACCTTGATGCCCGACAATTCGGCGATACCGCCGAGGTCGACCAGATCGGAGGGTTGGGCGAGGCGCTGCTTCAGGGTCGGCAGCAGGGTCTGGCCGCCGGCCAAGAGCTTGCCGTCGCTGGCCTTGGCCAGCAGGGCAGAGGCATCGGCGAGCGAGGCGGGGCGATGATAGTTGAACGAATACATAGGCTGGTTCTCCCTTACTCGGCTGCCATGGCGGGCTTCGTCGCCTGGATGGTCTGCCAGACCTTCAGCGGCGTTGCCGGCATGGTGATGGCTTCGGTGCCAAGCGCATCGGTGATCGCATTCATCAGCGCGGCGGGCGCGGCGATGGCGCCGGCTTCGCCGCAACCCTTCACGCCCAGCGGATTATGCGGGCAGGGGGTATGGGTCATGCTCACGTTGAAGCTCGGCAGGTCGTCGGCACGCGGCATGGTGTAGTCGAGGAACGAGCCGGTCAGCAACTGGCCGGTCTCGGTATCGTAGACCACGCCTTCCAGCAGCGCCTGGCCGACACCTTGCGCGATGCCGCCATGCACCTGGCCTTCGACGATCATCGGGTTGATGACATTGCCGAAGTCGTCCACCGCCACCCAGTTGGCGATCTTGGTAACGCCGGTATCGGCGTCGATCTCCACCTCAGCGATATGGCAGCCAGACGGGAAGGTGAAGTTCGCCGGATCGTAGAAGGCGGTTTCCTCGAAGCCCGGTTCGAGATCGGCCGGGTAGTTGTGTGGCACATAGGCGGTGAAGGCCACCGCTGCCATCGGCACCGTCTTGTCGGTGCCGGCGACCGAGAAGGTGCCGCGTTCGTAGACCACGTCGTTGACGCTGGCCTCCATCAGATGCGCGGCGATCTTCTTGCCCTTCTCGATCAGCTTGTCCGCCGCCTTGGAGATGGCGGAGCCGCCGACCGCGAGCGAGCGCGAGCCATAGGTGCCCATGCCCATCGGGATCTGCGCGGTGTCGCCATGCACCACCTCGATCTGATCCATTGGCACGCCGAGCTTGTCGGAGACCAACTGGGCGAAGGTGGTTTCATGGCCCTGGCCATGGCTGTGGCTGCCGGTATAGACGCAGACCGAGCCGGTGGGGTTGAAGCGGATCTTGGCCGACTCCCAGAGGCCGACGCCGGCGCCGAGCGAACCCACCACCGCCGAGGGCGCGATGCCGCAGGCCTCGATGTAGCAGGAGATACCGATGCCGCGCAGCTTGCCCTGCTTCGCCGACGCCGCCTTGCGCGCCTTGAAGCCGGCATAGTCGATGGCCTTCATCGCCTCGTTCAGCGTCAATTCATACTGGCCGCTGTCGTAAACGCAGGCCACCGGCGTCTGATACGGGAAGGCATCCGGCTTGATGAAGTTGCGGCGGCGGATTTCCGCCGGGTCCAGCTTCATCTCGCGTGCCGCCGCTTCCACGATGCGCTCCACCACATAGGTGGCTTCCGGGCGGCCGGCGCCGCGATAGGCGTCCACCGGTGCGGTGTTGGTGAACACCGCCTTCACCTCGGCATAGATCGCCGGCGTGGTGTACTGGCCGGCCAGCAGCAGGGCGTAGAGATAGGTCGGCACGGCGGAGGCGAAGGTGGAGAGATAGGCGCCCATATTGGCGAGCGTATCCACCTTGAGGCCGAGGAACTTGCCATCCTTGTCCATCGCCAGTTCGGCGATGGTGAAATGGTCGCGGCCATGGGCATCGGTGAGGAAAGCCTCGCTGCGGTCGGAGGTCCATTTCACCGGCCGGCGCAGCTTGCGCGCCGCCCAGAAGGCCACGGTCTCTTCCGGATAGTTGAAGATTTTCGAGCCGAAGCCGCCACCGACATCGGGCGCCACCACGCGCACCTTGTGCTCGGGCAGGCCGAACACGAAGGCGCAGAGGATCAGCCGCAGCACATGCGGGTTCTGGCTGGTGACATAGACCGTGGTGGTATCGGTGCCGCGATCATATTCGGCCACTGCCGAGCGCGGTTCCATCGGGTTCGGCGAGAGGCGGTTATTCACCAGTTCGACCTTGGTGATATGCGCCGCCTTGGCGAAGGCCGCCGCGGTGGCAGCCTTGTCGCCGAAATCCCAGTCGTAGCAGAGATTGCCTGGGGCATCATTATGCACCTGCGGTGCGCCGGGCTTCAGCGCCGCGCGCAGGTCGATGGCGGGGGCGAGGACATCATACTCGACCTCGATGGCTTCCGCCGCGTCGCGTGCCTGGGCGCGCGTCTCGGCGATCACCACCGCTACCTGATCGCCGACATGGCGCACATATTCCACCGCGATGGAATCATGGCGCGGCGCCTTGTGCGGCTGGCCATCCTTGCCCTTCACGGTCCAGCCGCAGATCAGGCCGCCAACCTTGTCGGCAGCCATGTCCTGACCGGTATAGATCGCCACCACGCCGGGCATGGCGCTGGCGGTCTTGGTGTTGATGGATTTGATCTTGGCGAAAGCATGCGGCGAGCGCAGGAAATGCGCGTGGGCCTGACCGGGGCGGTTGATGTCGTCGGTGTAGTTACCCTGGCCGGTGATGAAGCGGTAATCCTCCTTGCGGCGGACGGAGGTGCCGATAACAGCCTGGTTGGTCATGACTTCACCCCTTCATTGCAGCAGCGCCGGCCTGAACGGCCTTGACGATGTTGTGATAGCCGGTGCAACGGCAGATGTTGCCTTCCAGCTCATGGCGAATCTGTTCTTCGGTGGGGGAGGGATTGCGCTGCACCAGATCGACGGCAGACATGATCATGCCGGGGGTGCAGAAGCCGCATTGCAGCGCATGATTGTCGCGGAAGGCTTCCTGCATCGGATGCAGCGTCTCGCCATTGGCAAGGCCTTCGATGGTGGTGACCTTGGCGCCATTGGCCTGCGCCGCCAGGATGGTGCAGGACTTCACGCTGCGGCCATCCACATGCACCACGCAAGCGCCGCACTGGCTGGTGTCGCAGCCGACATGGGTACCGGTGAGTTCCAGGGTTTCGCGCAGGAACTGAACCAGGAGCGTGCGCGGCTCCACCTCGCGCGTCACGGCTTTGCCGTTGACGGTCATGGACACATTGGTCATTCGATTTCCTCCCGGTGGGGCCTAAAAGGCTACTGGACTCTTAGATGCTGCTGTCGTGTCGCAAGTGTGGGCGCAACGCCGCGCGGGCGTCAAGTTGCAATGCCGTTAATGCTGCAATCGTCATGCGGCGATGCTGCACAGAAAAATGTGATGTTGCAGCGCGTCAGAATTTCAGCACCAGCGCGGTGATGAAGCCGACGAGCACGATCAGGCCGCCGATCCACGCCCAGGCCGGCAGACCACTGCCTTCCGGCTCCGGCTGCTGGTCGGCGATTTCCGGCGCGACCAGCGGCTTGGTGGCTGCTGCGGCCTCGGCAGCCGGCGCTGCCGCTGCGGCAGGCCCAGGCATGCTTGCGGCGGCGGGATTGCCGGCGGCGACCAGGGTGTTGAAGCTGGAGAAGAAGTCATCCGCCATCTTGGCGGCGGTGGCATCGATCAGGCGGGCACCGATCTGCGCCAGCTTGCCGCCGACCTGGGCATTCACTGCATAGGCGAGGCGGGTGCCGCCATCGGCATCGGAAAGCGATACTTTGGCGCTGCCCTTGCCGAAACCGGCGGCAACGCCGCCCTGGGCTTCGCCGGAAATCGTGTAGCCGTTCGGCGGGTCAATATCGGAGAGCGCAACCTTGCCCTTGAACTTCGCTTTCACCGGGCCGAGCTTCACTGTGACGGCCGCCTCGAAGCTGGTATCGGAGGTTTTTTCCAGGGTGTCGCAGCCGGGAATGCACTGTTTCAGGATGGCGGGATCGTTGAGTGCCTCCCAAACCGCCGCGCGCGGTGCCGGGATGAGCTGTTCGCCGGTCATTTCCATGGCGTTTCCTCCGAAAACTGCGACAGTTCTGATTCACCTACCGTTAAGATTAGCTCTATACTATGCGCACAACTAGGTTCAGGACAATTTTAGCCACTCTGGCGTCCCACCTGCTTTAGGAGCGGGCGTCAGGCCACTACCTGAACCTGCAGAGGAGGGCCGCCATGGTTCCGGCGACACGATCCGGCATTGATGTCAGCTTCTGGCTGCTTGAGCGGGCAGCCTCGGAGCGCATTGCCATGTCGCTGCCCAAGCTGCGCTGGCTGCTCTATCTGGCGCAGGCGCATTACGCCATTGCCCGCGAGGGTGCCAAGCTGATGCCTGCGACTTTCGTCGTAGCCGAGGATGGTCCGCTGGAACCGACGCTGGACCTGGTCTTCGTTGCCGGTTTGGAAAATCCGTGGTCGCCAAGTTTCAGCGAGGGCGCCGAGGCTTTCCTCGAAGGCTTCTGGAAGCGCTTCGGCGCATTGCCGGGTGTGGCGCTGCATAAGCTGGTGCTGGGCGATCCATCCTGGAAGCGGGCGCATGAGAATGGCCCCGGCACTGAAATCTACGTCGAGCAGCATCGCGGCAGCGGACGCGGCACCTCTGCCGGTGCCGGCGCGGTGAAGCAGATCACCGGTCGCACCGCGGCGCAGCGCTCCGCCGACCTGCCGCCCTTCGAGGACGAGGTTAAAGCCAAGATTGAGCAGTATTCCCGCGCTCCTGCCGCGGGCAAGCTGGTGCGTGGCGGCAATGGCCCGGCGGCAACGCCCGGTGCTGCGCCCGCCACTACCGGCAAGGCCGGCGCCCCGCGCACCGCCTCGGTGGGCGAGAGCGTGGCGCATCTGCGCGCAGCCCCACCCGACAGTCAGGAAATCCGCTTCACCGCCGATGGCCGCTCGGTCACCCGCTGGCGCCCGAAGCGCCGCGTCGATGGCCCGACGATGTGAACGGCGTTAACCGTTCCCGGCTTCCGCATATCCCTGCATTACCCCCGGCATCTCCCTGGATATCTCCCTGGGCGTCACTCCGTCTGCGTATATTTGCGGCACGGAAATTGGCTTTGCCCGCTTCGCCTTAAGCGCGATTCTGGATTTGCAGCGGCTAGAAATGGTGTTAGGCTTTTCGGGTTACTGTGGCTTTTAAAGGAATAAGACAGTGGAGCATGGGGGCTTTGGCGTGGACGGCGGTGAACTGATTGAGATTTCCGGCAAGGTAAAGTGGTTCAATGCCGTTAAGGGCTTCGGTTTCGTGAGCCCGATAGATGATTCCGGCGACATCTTTCTGCATCTCTCCTGCCTGCGGCAGGCAGGATACGAGACGCTCGATGAGGGTGTGACGCTGGTGCTCGAAGTCGTACGCCGCCCCAAGGGCATGCAGGCCGTACGCATCCTTTCCGTCGATACCAGCACGGCGGCGCCCTCGGGTGCCGGTGGCGGTGGCGGCGGTGATCGCGGCCCGCGCCGTGGACCGCGCGAAGACCGCGGTTTTGGCGGCGGTTTTGATCGTGGCGATCGTGGTGGCTTTGGCGGCGGTTTCGACCGTGGCGACCGTGGCGGTTTCGGCGGCCGTGGTGATCGCGGCGACCGTGGCGGCTTCGGCGGCGGCGGCGGTTTCGGCGGCGCTGATCGCGGCGCGCCGCGCTTTCCCAGCGTGGTTGCCACCGGTGAATTCTTCGAGGCCAAGGTGAAGTGGTTCAACGCCGTGAAGGGGTATGGCTTCGTGTCGCGCGGCGATGGCGGCCAGGACATCTTCGTGCACATGGAAGTGCTGCGCCGCGAGGGCATCAACGAATTGCAGCCCGGCCAGTCGGTGCGGGTGCGCGTCGGCCAGGGCCCGAAGGGGCCGCAGGTGGCCGAGATCCGCATGAGCTGAGCGCCTGTAAGGGCGGTATGCTCTGAACACGCTAATGTGAAAAGCGCCGGGTTCCGCCCGGCGCTTTTTCTTTGTGCAGGCGATGCCTGCAACCTGATCTAGGAAAGCGGCTTGGCGTCAGCCGCGCCGCTTCGGTGGCGGCAACTGCACGCGGTCCAGGTCGGGATTGTTGGGATAGCCGTTTAATACCAGGATCACATCCACCGTCTCGCCATCATCGGCAAGCGGAAAGTAGACGCGTTCGGAATCCATGAACTCGCGGTCGCGGAACGGCATCGGGAAGCGGTCGTAAAAGGCCTTGGCGGTATCGACCACGAAATTCATGTTGCTCAGCACGCGTTCGAGATAAGCCGGCGCCGAGGCATCCTGCACGGTGACGCCGGTGAAGTTATGGCCGATGGCCTCGACATGGCGGCTGCCCATCAGGCGGTAGCGGAATTCGCGCTCGCTGCCAGATCCGCTGCCTGAGCGGTGTACATCGACCAGGACGATGAACGGCAGCAGCGCGCGCAGGTCCAGCGGATCAAGCTGGCGCCGCGAGGGAAGTTTCCCCGCCGGCGCCAAACTCTCCAGGTAATCGCGCATCCAGGCAAACCGCGGATGCAGCGATTCAAACGGGACGAGTTGCTCTTTCTCCTTGGGTACCAAGTGGTATTCCCCCAGGTGTTGCTCCGTGCAGAGATTAGGACTCAACCTCCCGCTGCGTCACCTGGAATCTCGCTTTCTATTGCATTGGAAAGCGATTTATCGTCTTTTACGATTATTTCCTCATGCTTTTAGTTGAGTAAGTGCCATTACCCTATCTGAAAAATCCTTTAAACGCAGCAATCAGGGCAGTTCCACCGCGTAGGATGCAACCGGCAAAGCCTGCTTGATCATGCCCTGTTTCACCAGGTAGTCGGCGAAGCGGGCGTAGCGGCGCGTATCCAGTGCGCGCGGGCTTTGGGCGAAACGCGGGATCGTGTCGCGCCAGGCGCGGCGGTTGAGTTCGTCATTCAGGGTTTTGTTGTTCTTGATGAAATGCTGCCAGCTCTTTTCCGGGTTGTTGTGGATATAGGCGGTGGCTTCCTCCAGTGCGTCGAGCAGGCGCGACAGGCGCGCGTCCTTCAACTTGTCGGCATGGGCCACCAGGATCAGTTCGTCATAGAGCGGCACCCCGTGATCTTCGGGATAGAAGGCGCGGCCGGGCTTGCCGGCAATGTCCATCTGGTTGAGTTCGAAATTGCGGAAGGCGCCGATCACGCCATCGACCTGGCCGGCGAAGATCGCCGGCGAGAGCGAGAAATTCACATTCACCAGCGTCACGTCGCTGAGCTTGACGCCATAGCCTTCCAGCATGGTCTTGAGCAGCGCATCCTCGAAGCCGCCGACGGAATAGCCGATCTTCTTGCCCTTGAGATCGGCGAGCGATTTCACCGGGCCGCTGCCGAGTACGACAAGGCTGTTCAGCGGTGTTGCCACCACGGTTCCGATGCGGCGCAGCGGCAGGCCCTGGCCGACCTGCACATGCAGTTGCGGCTGATAGGAGATCGCGGCATCGGCCTTGCCGGCGGCGACCAGCTTCGGCGGATCGTTGGGATCGGCCGGCGCAATCAGGTCGACCTGCAATTCATGGCGGTCGAAGAAGCCGGCTTCCTTGGCGACCACGAAGGGCGCGTGGTCGGGATTGACGAACCAGTCCAGCAGCAGGGTGAATTTGTCATGGGCGTGTGCCGGCGCCGTGGCGAGAAGGCCGAGGCCGAACAGAGTGGTAAGCAGAGTTTTGCGCATGATCAGGATTCCTCGGTGCTGCGAAGGGAAAGATGGCTGTCGGCCTGCCAGGGCAGCAGGCGGCGGCTGAGATAATCAACGATGGCGTAGAGCGATACGGCGCAGAGCGCGAGCGCGAACAAGGCGGCGAACATCACGTCGATCTGCACCCGCGCATTGGCCTGCAGCATGACATAGCCCAAGCCAGCGGAGGCGCCGACCCATTCGCCGATCACGGCGCCGATCGGTGCCACGGCGGCGGCAACCTTGAGGCCGCTGAACAGGCTGGGCAACGCCGCCATCAGGCGGATCTCGCTCAACACGCGCAGGCGGTGCTGGCGCGCATCGGCGGTCATCACGCGGGCCAGGTCGAGCAGGCCGGGATCGGTGCGGCGCAAGCCATCGTAGAGCGTCACGGCGACGGGGAAGAAGATGATCAGCAGGGCCATGGCGACCTTCGAAGCCAGGCCATAGCCGAACCACAGCACCAGCAAAGGCGCCAGCGCGAAGACCGGCACGGCCTGACTGGCTACCAGCAGCGGCAGCAGCCAGCGCCGCGCGCGGGTTGAAAGCAGCAAGGCCAAGGCGGCAGAAGCGCCAAGCAGCGCGCCGAGCAGCAGCCCGATCAGCATTTCCGCCACCGTGACGGCGGCATTGCGCGCCAGCATCTCGATATGCAGCGCGAAGGCCTGCGCCACGGCGCTGGGCGGCGGCAGCAGATAGCTCGGAATAGCGAAACCGCGCACGACGGCTTCCCATACAGCCAACAGCCCGGCGAGCGTAAGCAGCGGTCTCATGCGGCCTCCGCCAGCAAAGTGGCCTGGATGGCGCGGAGCGCTGCTACATGCTCGGGCGCCAGCACGTCGCGCGGGCGGGCGCCGCTCGGTTCGGCGGCCAGCGTCAGCGTCGCCGGCGTGCCGGCCAGGATGTAGACATGGTCGGCGAGGCTAAGCGCCTCGGCCGGATCATGGGTGACGAAGATGACACAGCGCTCGGCCAGCAATTCGGCGCTGAGCTGATGCAGCTTGCGCTTGTTGACGAGGTCGAGCGCGGCGAAGGGTTCGTCCATCAGCACCAGCGGGCGGTCTTCCATCAGCGTGCGGGCCAAAGCCGCGCGCTGGCGCATGCCGCCGGAAAGCGTGGCGGGCAGGGAGTTCTCCCGGCCACTCAAGCCGACCTGACCGAGCAGCGCGCGGGCGCGTTCGGTATCGGCTGTCTCGCCGCGCAGGCGGGCGCCGAGGCAGAGATTGTCCACCAGTGGCAGCCAGGGCAGCAGCAGGTCGGTCTGCGCCATCCAGGCGATGCGGCCGCGCAGGTCCGGCGTTACGCGCGCCTGAGGCAACAGGCCGGCCAGGGCGCGCAGCATTGTGCTCTTGCCGATGCCGCTCTGGCCCAGCACGGCGATCCAGCGCCCCGGCGCCAGATCGAGCGCAAAAGGCGCCAGCACCGCCTGGGAGCCAAAGGCCAGGGCGGAATCGGAATGGACGGAAGTGGGTAAGGTATCGTGCCGCACGCCGCTGAATCCCTTGCGCCGGCATTACCCGGATCAGGTTCGAGGGGTCGTCCGCTTGCGCGAACCTCTCAGCCGACCATCGGCTCCCCCTCAGGGCTTGGGCCTAAGTATAGCCGACGCGCCCCTCTAGGCAACCGATGCCGGCTCGCTACATTAAGGGGGTGAGCCAGCCCCTGTTCATCGGCAACGAGATCTACCGCCATTCCAGCCTGGGTGGAAAACACCCGCTGTCGATCCCGCGCGTCTCGACGGTGATGGATCTGTGCCGCACGCTCGGCTGGGTGGAGGCGGCGAATTATGCCGAAAGCCGCCCGGCGACGCCGGCGGAACTGACGCGCTACCACGCGCCGGATTACGTCGCCGCCGTGCAGCGCGCCGAGCGGGTGCTGGCGATCCCGGAGGATGAGTCGGTCCGTTATAATCTCGGGCGCGGCGGCAATCCGATCTACGGCACCATGTTCCGCCGTCCGGCCACCGGCGTCGGCGCCAGCCTGATGGCGGCGCGGCGCCTGCTGGCCGAGCCCGGCATCATCTACAGCCCCGGTGGTGGCACCCATCATGGCCGCCGCGCCCAGGCTTCCGGCTTCTGCTATTTCAACGATGCCGTGGTGGCGATCCTGGCCTTGCTGGATGGTGGCCTTGAACGGGTGGCCTATGTCGATCTCGACGTGCATCACGGCGATGGCGTCGAGGAAGCCTTCCGCGACGATCCGCACGTGCTGTTCATCTCGGTCCATGAAGCCGGGCGCTGGCCGCGTTCCGGCGCCGCCGAGGACCATGGCCTCGGCAACCTGTTCAATTTCCCGGTGCCGCCAGGCATGAACGACACCGAGATGGCGCATCTGGTGGGCGAGGCGATTGTGCCGCTGGTCGCCGGGTTCCGGCCCGAGGCCCTGCTGATCCAGTGCGGCGCCGATGCCCTGGCCGAGGATCCCCTGGGCAAGCAGCTTCTGTCCAACCGGGCTTTGTGGCAGGCCGTGGCGGCGCTCAAGGGCCTGGCGCCCCGGCTGTTGGTCACCGGGGGCGGCGGCTATAATCCCTGGTCGGTGGCGCGTTGCTGGAGCGGCATCTGGGCCGGCTTGAGCGGCCAGGAAATACCTGACCGGCTGCCGGCGGCGGCGGAAAGCCTGTTGCGCAGTTTGAGCTGGAACCATTCGACCGGACGTAATCCGCCGGATAGCTGGTTCACCACGCTGGCGGATGCACCGCGCCCGGGGGCGTTGCGGGACGAGGTGAGGGCGCTCGCCGCCCTGGCTAAAAGTGTCGGGGCTAAAAGCATTGGTATATGAGGGGATTATGCTGCGTCGTTGTTTTCTTGCTTTAACTCTTGTGCTGGCCCTGCTGAGTGGCCAGGCAGGTCAGGGTGACGCCTGGGCGCAGCCGCAGACCGGCCTGCCGGTCTCTGATCTGGTGATCAACACGGCGGCCGGGCCGAAGAAATTCCGTGTCGAGCTGGCGAACACCGATGCCAGCCGCAGCCGGGGCATGATGTTCCGCACCCAGATGGCGCCCGATGCCGGCATGCTGTTCGACTTCTTCACCGAGCAGCCGGCCTCCTTCTGGATGCGCAACACCCTGATTCCGCTCGACATGATCTTCATCAAGGCCGATGGCACGATCCTCAATATCCACCAGCGCGCCATCCCCCATGACGAGACCAGCATCAACTCCGCCGGCCCGGTGCGGGCGGTGCTGGAAGTGAATGGCGGCACCGCCTCGCGCCTCGGCATCAAGCCGGGCGACAAGGTCGACCATGCCATTTTCGGCCGGAAGCCCTGAGCTTAAAGCCCTGGCCGGAAAGGCTAGTCCGAGGCCCGGGCGGCATGCTAATAACCGGCGCGATTGCGGGGTGTAGCTCAGCCTGGTAGAGCGCCTGCTTTGGGAGCAGGAAGCCGGGGGTTCAAATCCTCTCACCCCGACCAATCTTTTCAATCTGTTGGCAATAAAATCTAACATTAACGATTAAGCCGCACGGCGAATCCTGAAAAATCCTGAAAATTATTGACGCCCGCGAATCAAAATTACCTTGGGGGGTAAGCCCAGGCACGGCCGCAAAAATACCGGCGGCGGCCTCGCGGACTGCTCGCTGTTTTTCCTCCATGGACATATGTTCGTAACCGATATAGGCCCGCGTGGTCTCAATGTTGGCGTGACCGAGCATCTGTTGAAGCTGCTCTAACTCGACCCCATTACGATACGCCTGGGTGGCAAAGGTGTGCCGCAGATCGTGGATGTGGAACCCCTTCACTCGCTGTCGCTTGTCGGTTACGGGCACGCCGATGTAGCGCAGCGCGCTATGAAAAGACAGACGTAAGGAGTCGAAGGGGAGCGGCTTCCCAATCTCGCTACGAGGGCAATTTTGGGGAGTGTAAAGGAACACGCGCCCGGTAGCTTTCGGCCCCTGCGCCTTAAGCATTTCGACAACCTGTAAGGGCAGTGCGACCTCCAGGATTTTGCCGTCGGGGGTATCCGATTTAACGCGCAATTTTAAGACCGGATCGGTGATGCCGGGGGCGCCCTGGCGGGCGGGATGGCCCCACCGAATTACTTCCACATGCAAATTTGATCCTGAAAAATCTGTCCTGAAAAATCCTGAAAAATTGTTCGACATACGGATGCAATAGTTCGCCTACAGCAGCAATGAGAACATGAGGCTTGTGTAGGTATAGCCCGATAATCAAAGAAAAACCCGCCGGATCAATTGCTTGCTTCGGCGGTTCATTCTAATTTGGGAGCAGGAAGCCGGAGGTTCAAATCCTCTCGCCCCGACCAGCCATACCGGGCATATTTGCCTGAATCGACAAGAGGTTCGCCATGCTTGCGCGCATCTATCAGCCGGCCAAGACGGCCATGCAGTCCGGTCGTGCCAAGACCAAGCAGTGGGTGCTGGAATATGATGCTGCCGGCAACCGCTTCGTCGAGCCGCTGATGGGCTGGACCGGTTCCACCACCACGCTCGGCCAGTTGGTGCTGAAATTCGACAGCAAGGAATTGGCGATTGCCTATGCCGAGAAGCGCGGCATCGCCTTTGAAGTGGAAGAGCCGCACGAGAGAATCCTCGCCCGCCGCGCCTATGCCGATAACTACGCCTTCAACCGCGTGCGCTGATTTTTAAGGGCGCGCGGGCTAGACTGATTCCGGGTGCCCTTAGCTCAGTTGGATAGAGCAGCCGCCTTCTAAGCGGCAGGTCGGTGGTTCGAATCCACCAGGGCACGCCAACCTCGAGCTCCCCCCCCTGCCGCCATGAACGCCATTCCCCCGAGCCTGACCCTGGTGCGCGAGGTGAAAGCCCCGCCGCCGCTGGTCTATGCCGCCTGGACGCGGCCGGAAATGCTGGTGCATTGGTGGGGGCCGCATCACACAAGCTGCGTCGAGGCCGAGGCCGACCTGCGCGTTGGCGGACGCTTCCGCACCGTGATAGAGGAACCGGGCGTCGGGCGGCACGAGGTTTCAGGCCGCTACAGCGAGATCGTACCGGAAAAGAAGCTGGTGTTTTCCTGGGCCTGGGCCAGCACGCCGGACCGCATCTCGCGGGTTTCGGTCAGCTTCCGCGCCACTGAGGCCGGCACCGAAATCACGCTCAAGCATGACCAGTTCGCCGATGCCGAGGCGGCTGTGCGCCATACCCGCGGCTGGACGGAATCGCTCGAGCGCCTGGTGGCGATTTACGCCTGAAGCGCCCGAGCGGGATCCGAGCGGGTTCCTTAAGCTCAGCCCTCCTGCTTCTCCAGGCCGGCCAGCAGGTGGTAGAGGATGATGCAGCCGAAGGTGGCCGTGCCGATGCCGCCGAGCGAGAAGCCGCCGATTTTCAGCGCCAGGTCGCCGGCACCCGCCACCAGCGCGACGCCGACGGTGATCAGGTTGCGGCTGGACGAGAAGTCCACCTTGTTCTCCACCCAGATGCGCCCAGCCGTGGCGGCGATCAGGCCGAACACTACCAAAGCCAGGCCACCCAGCACCGGGCCGGGAATGGTGCCGATCACGGCGCCGAATTTGGGCGAGAAGCCAAGCAGCAGGGCGAAGCCGGCCGCGACCACGAACAAGGCGGTGGAGAAGTTCTTCGTCACCGCCATCACGCCCATGTTTTCCGCATAGGTGGTCATGCCGGTGCCGCCGCCCGCGCCGGAAAGCATCGTGGCGATGCCGTCGCCGAGGAAGGCGCGGCCGAGCAGGGGATCGAGGTTGCGGCCGGTCATCACGCCGATGGCCTTCACATGGCCGAGATTTTCCGCCACCAGGATCACCGCCACCGGTGCGATCAGGGCGATGGCGCTGCCCTGGAACACAGGTGCTGTGAAATTCGGCAGACCGAGCCAGGCGGCGTTGGCGATGGCTGAGAAATCCACCGGCTTGGCCATGCCGAGGCCGTTGGCACAGAGCACGTAGAACAGATAGGCGATCAGGCCGCCGAGGAGGATCGGCAGGCGGCGCAGGCTGCCTGGTGCGGCCACGGCGACGAGGCCGACCGCGACCACGGTGAGCAGGCCGATCCACATGTCGAATTGCGAGGCCGAGACGCCTTTCACGGCAATCGGCGCCAGGTTGAGGCCGATGATGGCGACGATGGCGCCAGTGACCACCGGCGGCATCAGCTTCTCGATCCAGGCATGGCCCACCGCCATGACGATGGCGCCGATGATGGCATAGAGCGCGCCGCAGGCGATGATGCCGCCCAGTGCCACGGCGATATTGGCATTCGGGCCGCTGCCCGCATAGCCGGTGGCGGCGATCACCACGGCGATGAAGGAGAAGCTGGAGCCGAGATAGCTCGGCAGCTTGCCGCCGGTAACGACGAAGAAGATCAGCGTTGAGACGCCGGAAAACAGGATCGAGACATTGGGATCGAAGCCCATGATGATCGGTGCCAGCGCCGTGGCGCCAAACATCGCCACCACATGTTGCAGGCCGGCCACCACTGTCTGCCCCCAGGGCAGGCGCTCATCCGGCGCGATCACGCCGCCATTCTTTTCCGTCCAGTTGGTCATGACCATGGCATCCCCCATCGGTGCGAAGCCGCCGGCCGCCCCGACTCGGAACGGCGATTCGCGGCAATTGCACCGATTAGCCCATGCCCCGGGCCGCCATGCAACCGGGCTGTAACATCCGGCTGCGCGTCAGGGGATATCTTGGCGGGGATCAGCAGCGGTGGTATTTGCCGTTTCTTAAGCTTGTTGCGAAAGGATTGGCACATTCGGCGTCCGGGCGGTTTTCCGGCCCCAGATCGGGGTGTCTTGGTTAACAGCGAAGATTGCGCGGGCGCGGAAATGCACTAAAATCGCGTAAAGGATGCAGCGTTGCGGAGGTCCCGGAGAAGCCGGGGCTGGGCGCTGGCGGCCCTGGGGGTAGAAGAACTCGAAATGAATCCGATGGAAGTGGAAAGGATGCTGGCCCGCCACCGAGAGTGGCTTGGCAAGCGTCCGCGCGGCGTTCGGCTCAATCTCTCGCTCGCCGACCTGCAAGGCTATGACTTTTCCGGTGCCGACCTGCGCGCCGCCAAGCTCTCCGGCTCCAATCTCTCGCGTGCCATCCTCAGCGACGTGAATCTGTCCGAAGCCGATCTGTTTGCCGCCAATCTCGAGCGCGCCGATCTTTCGCGCGCCGATCTCTCGAAAGCCGATTTGCGCGGCGCCTCGATGCGTGGCGCACAACTTGCCGGCGCGCGGCTGCTCGGGGTCGATTTCCGCGGCGGCGCCCTGATGCAGGCCTCTGAATCCGGTGTCGGCTTCGGTGCGCCCACGGCGGAAGGCAAGAAGCCGAAGGCCAACACCCAGGGCGCCGATCTGTCGGAAGCCAACCTGCGCGGTTCGAATTTGACGGGCTCGAATATGGTCGGCGTCAATCTCTCCGGCGCCAACCTGACCAAGGCCAATCTCTCTAAGGTGAATCTGCGCAAGGCCAATCTGGCCGGCGCGAACCTGAACGGCGCTTCCCTGCGCGGTGCCGATTTGTCGCTGGCGCTGATTGAGGGCGCGAATTTCGAAGGCGCCGACCTCAAGGGCGCGGTGCTTGAAGACGTCGACATGGATACGGCGAATTTCAAGGATGCCGAGATGTTCGTCGATGTGGCGAGCTTCGGCAATTCCGTCGCCACCATGCTGCAGGACCATGAACGCTGGATCAAAAGCGATGGTGCCGAAGGCACACGCGCCGATCTTGCCGGCCTGGCGATGGAGCGCATCGACCTGTCTGGCAAGGATCTCTCTGGCGCCAACATGAAGGGCGCGAAGCTGGCCGGTGCCAAGCTGCAGAATGCCACGCTGGTGATGACCGATCTTTCGGAAGCCGATCTTACCGGCGCCAACCTGATCGGCGCGTTGATGAACGGCGTCAATCTCTCGCGCGCCATCCTGCACAAGACCGTGCTGCATCGTGCCACGCTCGGCCAGGTGCCGCTGCGCGGTCCCGATGGCAAGCCAATCGGTCGCTTCTGGTCGGCCAGCCTCGCTGCCGTCGATGCCACGGAAGCGGATTTCTCCGAAGCGGTGTTGAAGGGTGCCAACCTGATCGACGCGCGATTGGTGCGGGCGCGTCTGCGCAATGCCAATCTCACCGATGCCAAGATGGTGAATGCCGATCTCACCGACGCCGACACCACCGGCGCGCTGCTGCCGCCGATGGATTGAGTTTTATCCGGCGTGAGATCCCCGGCTCAAGGCCGGGGATGACGCATTCAATCAGTATTTCATCTCGTCACCCGCGGGCTTGACCCGCGGGTCTCAGGCATTATGGGCGAGCGCCGCTCACTCCATCCGCACCATGACATGCTTGGCATAGGCCGGGCGCTGGCTCAGCCTTTCGTGCCAGGCTTCCAGATGCGGCAGCGAAGGCCGTGTGATCGGGAAGTTCAGCCATCGTTGCACGAAGCAGCCGACCGGGATGTCGCCCATGCTGAAGGCATCGCCGGCAACATAAGCGCGGTCGGCGAGGTGGGCATCCAGCCGTGCCCAGTATTGCGCTGCCTGTGCTTCGGCCTGCTGCATCGCTTCCGGCACCGCATGGGCGGGATCGCGAATGAAACCCCAGAACAGTACCCGCAGCGGCTCGCCGATGATGGTGAGAGCCCAGTCCATCCAGCGGTCGGCCTCGCTGCGCTGGCCGGGCAGGGCGGGCCATAGCGTGCCGGCGCCATAGCGGGCGGCGAGGTAGCGCGTGATGCTGTTGCTTTCCCAGATCGTCACCGGCGCACCGCCGGGCGTTTCCGGATCATCCTGGATCGAAGGCACCAGGCGGTTGGGGTTGAGCGCGCCATAAGCGGCGCCGTCGGTGCCGCCGAATTTGCCGCCGACCACGATATGCTCGTAGGTCAGCCCCAGTTCATCGGCGGCCCACAGCACTTTCTGCACATTCACCGAACTCGGGCGGCCCCAGATACTCAGCATGTGCGATCAACTCTGCATGTCGCGCACGCGCTCCATGCGCATGCGGCCGGCATGGTCGATCTGGTCCTTGAAGGCCGGCGGTGCCATGGAGAGCAGCTTGTGATTCAGGTTGCGGGTGAGCTGCCATTCCTTCTTCGGATCGTTCTTCGCCAGCAGCGCCTTGGACGTCAGGTTGGAATGGATGCGGTCCCACAAGGTCTCGACGCAGAGCGGCAGGCGGTTCTGCGCCAGCATGGCATTCACCGCCGCCAGCAACGGATCGGCCTGCGGTGTCGCCGGGATTTCCAGCTTGCCGGCAGAAAGCTCGGCCAGGGCTGTGAGCGCATCGGAGAGATTGGCGCGGTGGCCCAGCAGGTCCTGCACCAGGGTGGAAGAGTCGAGGCAGGAAGCGGCGATCTCGTCCAGCAGCACATCATTTTCGGCATGCGTGCGCTGCGCCATCAGCTTCAGCACCCAGTCCAGCTTGGCGGCATAGCTCGGCAACTGGATCAGCACCTTCGAGACCTGGAAGAAGGTGTAGAAGCGGGCATCGCCGGGCTGCTGGTAGCGGCCATTCATGCGTTCGATCAGGGTGTCGAAGTTGCCGGTCTCCAGGCTCGGCAAGTTCTTCTCGGCCAGCGCATTGCGGGTATGGCTGATCAGCTTGTCGAACAGGGCTTCCAGCTTCTTGCTGCGCTCGGCCTGGCTGGGCAGGCCCGGCTGGGTCTGGGAACCGGCCAGGATATAGATGCCGGCGCGCAGGAAGTTGCTCTGGTCGGCCAGCTTGCGCTGCTGCTGCGGCGAATGCAGCAGCTCCACGGCTGTGCAGTTCTGCTTGTCCAGGAACTCGCGGAACACCGCGCCGAAGCCGCGGCAGGCCTCGCGCGTGGTGAAGGCATAGACCGTGTCGCAGATCGGAAAAACGCCCTTGTAGGGCCGCGTCTGCATCACCTTCGGCCGCACGGTGGCGGTCTTGCTGTAGATCTCGGTCTGGGTATTGGATTTGTCGGAGGTGCGGATCACCTTCACCGCCGAGAAGTCCCCGACATTGAGCAGGGCGTTGGCCTGGGCGATGGCATTCTTTTCCAGGATCTCGGCCGCGGCCTTGCCGGTGCCGGGTTCGCCTTCCAGGCGTTTGTCGAGGCGCCAGCGGCCATCGATCATGACGTAGATTTCGTAGTCGTAGACCCGCGCGCCAAAGCCGAACATCTCTACCCCCGTCACAAAGCCCCGTTACAAAGCGTTGAAATCTGTATCGCGCCCTCTGCGCGCTTTGGCAAGGGTCTCTATAAATTACGGCAGGTAAACGAGGAAAAGGCCTGGTCCCGACGGCTCAGGATTTGGGCTCTTTGAGCGCCGCCGCGCCGCCGGGTTCGGCATCGTTGAGCTTGCGCTGGGCGACCTGGAGCTGCTTGGAGAAGCGTTCGAAAGCCTGCGCCACGGAGAGGGCGAATTGGCGCTGCTGTGGCTCCGGCATGTCCAGTGCAGCCTGGGCGAAACGGCGGGCATGCTCGCGGGCGATATGCGCCACATCGCCATAGGCATCCGCGCGCACCTGCTCGAAGGTGGCGAGGATGGAATTCTTGGTGATGCTTTCCTCGACGGTCTTGAACGAGGCTTCCTTGACCATGCCGTCTTTCAGCAGATCGAAAACCAGGAAGGTCTCCTCGGAAATCTTGCTCAGGATGCGGTCAACACGCTCCAGGTCCCGGGGCGAGGGACCCGGGTCGGGAGCCGGCTGCTTGCCGGTCAGGCGCTTGGCAACATTCCGCCACATGCCGCGATCCTGGCCCCAGTCTGGTTTACACCGGCTTAATACGGAAGATCGCCATGATCTTCTGCTTCAACTGCGCCGGGGAAAACGGCTTGATGATATAGGCGTCCACCTTGTTGGCCTGGGCGATGCGGACGAAATCCTCGTTGGCATTGCCGGTCAACATCAGGAACGGCATGTTCTCCCAGGTCTTGCGCACGTGCTTCAGCAGGTCCAGCCCGGTGACATTGGGCATGTTCCAGTCGGAGATGATCAGGTCGTACCTTGTGTCTTCGTGATTGAGCTGGTCGATGGCCGCCTGGCCATCCTTCACCACCACCAGCTTGGTGATGCCAAGCTGCTTGAGCACGCTGGCGGCCAGACGCTGGGCGAAGGCATCATCCTCCACCAGCAGCACCTGCAGCCGTTCGAAACCCGCTACCTTGGTATCCTCAAGCATTCAGCATCCATTCCCGCGCCATCACGCCAGTTCCTGGCGCCTGTTGGCCAGCCATTCCATGCCGTCTTTCAGGTCATTTTGCAATACAACTAGAGCTTTTGCCGCTTCCGCATCCTCGCCGCCACGGCCCAGTTCCTCCAGCAGCCCGGCGCTGCGATAGAGCCGGGCCAGCCCCAAGCTGCCGGCGGAGCTTTTCAGGCTATGGGCGCCAAGTCCGATGGCGTTCCAGTCGCCGGCGGGGGCCTGGGCGGCGAAATCCCGTTCAAGCTGCTCCGCCGCTTCGAAGAAGGCATCTATCAGTTCCACCACGATTTCTGGTCCGAGATCGGTCTTGAGCTGCTCCAGCACGGCATCGTCGAAGGGAGCGGCATCGGCATCAAGACGTTCGACCAGCGAAAGCGGCTCGGCTGGCGGCAGGGGGGCCGCGTCGCCGCCCAGCCCCAGCACCCGGCGCATGGCGTCATCCAGCGCTGCCGGATTGATTGGCTTGGCGACATAATCGTTCATGCCGGCATCGAGGCAGGAGCGGATGCCGTCAGGCGACAGGGAGGCCGTGGCCGCGATGATCGGTACCTCGGCGCGAGGACCGCCGGCGGCGCGGATGGCGCGGGTGGCGGCACGGCCATCCTGCTCGGGCATATGCACGTCCATCAGGATCAGCCGGTAATCCCCAGCCAGCGCCATCGTCACGGCTTCGCGGCCGTTCACGGCAAAATCCACTTGATGCCCGCCCTCGGCCAGCATGCCGCCGATCACCTTGCGATTCACGGGATTGTCCTCAGCCACCAGAATCCGCAAGGCCGGCATCGCCGGACGGCTGGCGGCGAGTTCCTCGCTGGTCTTGGGGGCAACACCGGCATCCAGATCGATTTCGAACCAAAAGGTGCTGCCCTCGCCAAGCTGGCTCTCGACGCCAATCTGGCCGCCCATGGCCTCCACCAGCTTGCGGCTGATGGCAAGGCCCAAGCCGGTGCCACCAAAGCGGCGGGTAATGGATGAGTCGGCCTGGGCGAAGCTGCCAAACAGCTTGCCAATGTTTTCCGGCGCGATGCCGATGCCGGTGTCACGCACTCCGAAACGCAGGCGATCGCCGCCGTTTGCCGCATCGCCGAGCCGCGTGGCGGTGACCCAGACGCGACCTTGCTCGGTGAACTTGATGGCATTGCCGATCAGATTCAGCAGCACCTGGCGCAGCCGCCCCGGATCGCCCTTGTGATAGCGCGCCACATCCATCGGGAAATCGAAACCGATCTCCAGGTCCTTTTCCTCGGCCCGGCTGCGCATCAGCTTCACCGCGCCGCGCAGCACGGCTGCCAGGTCGAAGTCGATATGCTCAAGATCGACGCGGCCCGCCTCCAGCTTGGAGAAATCCAGGATGTCGTTGAGAATCGCCAGCAAGGCCTCGCCCGATTGCAGCACCGTGCTGGCGAGATCGGTCTGCTCGCGGTCGAGATCGGTGCGCAGCAGCAGCCGGGTCAGGCCCAGCACGCCGTTCATCGGCGTGCGGATTTCGTGGCTCATCATGGCGAGGAATTCAGATTTGGCGCGGGTGGCGGCCTCTGCCTTCTCGCGCGCTTCCTCCACTTCGATCATCGCCGTGCGGAACACGCCGAGCGAGCGCGCCATGCGGCCGACCTCGTCGCGCCGCTGCAGATGCGGCGGCTGGATGTCGCGCTCGCCGCCAGCGAGGCGGAACATCATCTGGGTCATGGTATTCAGTGGCACCACGATGTCGCGGATCAGCAGGAAGGCGACGCCGAAGATCACCAGCACCAGGCCGGCGATCACCAGCAGCGTGCGCTGCTTGGCGCGCTCGACGGCGGCTTCCGCATCCATGCGGAACACGAAGCCATCGGCGGCAGCGATCTGGGTGAGGATTTCCAGCTTTTCCAAAATGGCGTTGGCGCTGGCCTCGCGGCGCAGCACGGCCGCTTCCAGTTCACCATGGTTGGCACGCATCTGAAGTGCGACCTTGGCCGCCGCCAGCCATTCGCCATTCAGTGTCCGGATATCGGCTGCGATATCGCGGATGCTGGGCGAGATGCCGCGCTCTTCGGCCACCTGCAGGTCGCCGAGAAAATCACCGTTACGGGCCTCAACGATTTCAATCTGCTCCCGGATGCGTTGGGCGTCTTTGGAGTCGAATTCCCGATTGGCCAGTTCCAGCACCGCGAAGCTGGTCTGGGCCGAACGGGCGAAATTGATGCTCTGCAGCGGCTGGTCATACATCCGCACCACCAGGTCGCCGACACCCCACAGGGCCAGCAGGGCAGCGACGCCAAGGCCGGCAGCGGCCAGCACCGCCACCGCGAAGGCGGCGGCCAATTTGCCCCGGATGGTCATGCCAATCCGGGCCCCTGGGATACTGCTGTAAAATTGGGCAGATTCGGCAAAGTGGTACCCGAGCCAGCGGAATTTGCAAGGAATTTACTAGGCTTCTGATGGGTTTGCACGCTACTCAAAAAGGGGAAATGGCTTCGCAATTTCCCGTGACGCTGCTATATCGGTAGCGCCTCGACAGGGAGGCAACATCCTGCCAGGCCGCAAAGGCCGGCAAATCGAGGCCGCGACCCTTGAGCGCGGCTCCGGGTAATGTTATTGCGCGCCCGCCGACGGGGAATTGTGGCCCGCACCGGCAGGCTTTAGGGAAGGGGACTCCCGTGACGATATTGCTTGCTTTGAGCCGGCTGATCGATGCGCTGAACGAGCGCGTTGGCCGTCTGGTCTACTGGCTGGTGCTGGCCGCCGTGGTCATAAGCGCCGGTAATGCCAGCGTGCGTTACCTGTTTCACACCAGCTCGAATGGCTGGCTGGAGGTGCAGTGGTATCTGTTCTCCGGCGTGTTCCTGCTGGCCTCCGGCTACACCCTGCTGCGCAACGAGCATATCCGCATCGATGTCGTCGTCAGCCGCTTCTCCGAGCGCACCCTGACCTGGATCGACATTTTCGGCACGGTGCTGTTCCTGCTGCCGATGTCGCTGGTGATCATGTATCTGGCCTGGCCGATGTTCATTGAATCCTGGGTTCGCAACGAGATGTCGTCCGATGCCGGCGGCCTGATCCGCTGGCCGGTGAAGCTGCTGGTGCCGGTCGGCTTCGCGCTGCTGTCGCTGCAGGGCATTTCCGAATTGATCAAGCGTGTCGCCTTCCTGATGGGGCTGATCCCCAATCCCGCGCCGAAGAAGGTGGATTCCGAGCTCGAGCTGATCCAGGAGATCCAGCAAGAGCATCAAGCCGCCAAGCAGTCCTGAGCGCGAAGGATTTCTGATCATGGTTGAATTTCTGACCCATAACCTGGCGCCGGTGATGTTCGTGGCGCTGGTGTTCTTCCTGCTGATGGGCTACCCGGTCGCCTTCGCGCTGGCCGCCAATGGTTTCCTGTTCGGCTTCATCGGCATCGAACTCGGCCTGCTGACGCCGGCCTTGTTCCAGGCGCTGCCGGAACGTGTGTTCGGCATCATGCGCAACGACACGCTGCTGGCGATCCCATTCTTCACCTTCATGGGCTTGATCCTGGAACGCTCTGGCATGGCGGAGGACTTGCTCGATACCATTGGGCAGCTTTTCGGCCCACTGCGCGGCGGCCTGGCCTATGCGGTGATCTTCGTCGGCGCATTGCTGGCGGCCACCACCGGCGTCGTGGCGGCGTCGGTTATCTCCATGGGCCTGATCTCGCTGCCGATCATGCTGCGCTACGGCTATGATCGCCGGCTCGCCTCTGGCGTTATCGCGGCATCCGGCACGCTGGCGCAGATCATCCCGCCCAGCCTGGTGCTGATCGTGATGGCCGACCAGCTCGGCCGTTCGGTTGGCGACATGTATGCCGGCGCGATGATCCCGGGCCTGGTGCTGGCTTCGCTCTATGCCGGCTATGTCTTCCTGGTCACCATGATCAAGCCTGCAGCCGCGCCGGCTTTGCCGCCGGAAGCCCGCCCGCTGCGCGGCGCCAAGCTGGCCTATCGCGTGCTGGTGTCGCTGGTGCCGCCGCTGGTGCTGATCTTCCTGGTGCTCGGCACCATCTTCATCGGCGTGGCAACACCGACCGAAGGCGGCGCCATGGGTGCGGCCGGCGCCATCATCCTGGCGCTGATCAAGCGCAAGATGACCTGGTCGCTGACCCGCCAGGCGATGGATTCGACGACGAAGCTGTCGGCCTTCGTGATCTTCATCCTGATCGGCTCGACGGTGTTCGGCCTCACTTTCCGCGCGGTGGATGGCGACCTCTGGGTCGAGCATCTGCTCACCGGCCTGCCGGGCGGCGAGATCGGCTTCCTGATCGTCGTCAACATCATGGTGTTCCTGCTCGCCTTCTTCCTCGATTTCTTCGAGCTGGCCTTCATCGTGGTGCCGCTGCTCGGGCCTGTCGCCGAAAAGCTGGGCATCGACCTGATCTGGTTCGGCGTGCTGCTCGGCGTCAACATGCAGACCTCGTTCATGCACCCGCCGTTCGGTTTCGCGCTGTTCTACTTGCGCAGCGTGGCACCGGCTGCCGACTATATCGACAAGATTACCGGCAAGCTGATCCCGAAGGTCACCACCGGACAGATCTACTGGGGCGCCGTGCCGTTTGTGTGCATCCAGATCATCATGGTGGCGCTGGTCATCATCTTCCCGCAGATGGTCTATGTCGGCCTCGACCGCGGTGTGAAGGTCGATCCGTCCAAGGTCGAGATTGTGATCCCGAGTTCGGATCCGGCCGACGAAGAGGGCGAGGCAGCGGAAGAAGCCACCGATCCGAACCAGGCGTTTGGCGGCCAGCCGCAAGAGCAGCAGCCTAGCGAGACCGAGGACGAGGAGTCCGAGGAAGAAGAAAAGGCGGACTGATCCGGCTTTTCCAGATCATAGCTAACAAGAAAACGGCCGGTCCTTGTGGACCGGCCGTTCCTGTTTTTGGGCTATGAAGCGCGACCGATCAGGTCTTCTTCTTCGCCGCCTTCTTGTTGCTGGCCGAGATCATCAGGTTGTCGAAGGTGTTCTCGGCGACGCGCCACCATTGCACCTGCTCGTCACGGAACTTCACCCAGCTATCGAAGACCTTCTTGAACTTCGGATTCTTGGCGCTGGTTTCGGCGTAGAGCTCGTTGGCCGCCTCGTAGCAGGCTTCCATCACCGGGCGCGGGAAGGGCCGCAGCAGCGTGCCGCCGCCAACCAGCTTCTTCAGTGCGCCAGGATTGAGCGAGTCATACTTCGCCACCATGCCGATATTGGCCTCGGCGCCAGCAGCTTCAAGCACAGCCTTGTACTCGGCCGGCAATGCATTCCAGGAGTTGATGTTGACCATCAGAGAAAGCTGCGGCCCGCCTTCCCACCAGCCCGGATAGTAGTAGTACTTCGCCACCTTGTTGAAGCCGAGCTTTTCATCGTCGTACGGGCCGACCCACTCCGCCGCGTCGATGGTGCCTTTCTCGAGCGCCGGGTAGATGTCGCCGCCTGCGATCTGCTGCGGCACCACGCCGAGCTTGGTCAGCACCTGGCCGGCAAAGCCACCGATGCGGAACTTCAGGCCCTTGAGGTCTTCGACGGTCTTGATTTCCTTGCGGAACCAGCCGCCCATCTGGGTGCCGGTATTGCCGGCCGGAATGGCGTGGCAATTATAATCCTTGAAGAACTCGTTCATGAGCTGGCGACCGCCGCCATAGTACATCCAGGCATTCTGCTGGCGGCCATTGAGGCCGAACGGAATGGCGGTGTCGAAGGCGAAAGTCGGATCCTTGCCGACATAGTAGTAGTTGGCGGTATGGCCGCATTCGACGGTGCCGTTCTGCACGGCATCGAGCACCTGCAGGCCGGGCACGATTTCGCCGGCAGCGAAAGCGCGGATCTGGAATTTGCCGCCGGTGGCTTCCGCCACGCGCTTCGACACCACTTCCGCGCCGCCATAGATGGTATCGAGGCTCTTCGGGAAGCTGGAGGCGAGACGCCACCGCACTTCCGGCTGGCTCTGCGCCAGCGCTGGTGCCGGGAATGAAGCGGCAGTACCCACCACGCCGGCACCTGCCAACGCAGCTCCCTTGAGGAACTTGCGACGTTGCATTGATTGTTTCTCCCTAGTTAAGACCGTTGTGCAGTCCGTTTTGTGAGCCGGGCTCTCCGGCCCACTCTACGCGTCCACCCGGCACCCCCAATTTTTCTTTGGCCGGATGAAAACGATGCACGCAGCTTATGCATGGGTGCGCGTGTGCGGCAATCATAATTCGCATAAACAAACCGAAACGAAACGGGCCCTGATCTTGCGATCAGGGCCCGTAAAATCTGCCGTTTGCAATTATCTGCACACGGCGGAAAGTAACGCCGTTACTGCTTCTTCGCCGCCGGCTTGCGGGTCGAAACGCGGGTCATGATGTTGTCGAAGGTGCCTTCGGCAACACGGAACCACTGCAGCTGCTCATCGCGATACTTCTTCCACGGCTCGTAGACCTTCTTGAACTTGTCGTTCTTGGCCGCGATTTCCGCGTAGACTTCGTTGGCAGCGTCGAAGCAGGCTTCCATGACAGCGTTCGGGAACGGACGCAGCAGGGTGCCCGAACCGACCAGGCGGCGCAGCGCCACCGGGTTCTGCGCATCATACTTGGCCAGCATCCACAGGGTGGCTTCCGAGCAGGCGGTTTCGATCGCGGCCTGATACGGCTTCGGCAGGCCATCCCACTGCGGCTTGTTGATCTGCAGCGAGACCTGCGGGCCACCTTCCCACCAACCCGGGTAGTAGTAGTACTTGGCCACCTTGTTGAAGCCGAGCTTCTCATCGTCGTACGGGCCGACCCACTCGGCCGCGTCGATGGTGCCCTTTTCAAGGGCGGGGTAGATGTCGCCGCCGGCAATCTGCTGCGGCACCACGCCCAGCTTGGTAAGGATCTGGCCGGCGATGCCCGCGATGCGGAACTTCAGGCCCTTGAGGTCCTCGACGGTCTTGATTTCCTTGCGGAACCAGCCGCCCATCTGGGTGCCGGTGTTGCCGGCAGGGAACTGCACGATGTTGTAGCCGGCATAGAACTCGCGCATCAGCTCGAGGCCGCCGCCGAGGCGCATCCACGAATTCTGCTGGCGCACGTTCAGGCCGAACGGCATGCAGGCGTCGAAGGCAAAGGTCGGATCCTTGCCGACATAGTAGTAGCTGACGGTGTGGCCAGCTTCGACAGTGCCGTTCTGCACGGCATCGAGCACCTGCAGGCCGGGCACGATTTCGCCCGCGGCGAACACGCGCATCTGGAACTTGTTGTCGGTCAGTTCAGCCACGCGCTTGGCAACGACTTCGGCGCCGCCATAGATGGTGTCGAGGCTCTTCGGGAAGCTCGACGCGATACGCCACTTGATTTCGGGCAGGGCCTGCGCGATGGCCGGAGCCGGGAAGCTCGCGGCAACCCCGAGGCTGCCAGCGCCGGCGAAAGCCGCGCCCTTGAGGAATTTACGACGTTCCATTGAAGGTTCTCCCTAGGATGACAAGTCGCTCCGCAGCCGGCCTTTTTGGGGGAGGACCGGCAAGCGTGCGTGCAGGGGGATCTGTGTGATCCTCCTTAGGCAGATATTTTAAAGAAGCACGGTTCCCCGCGCAATGCCGCGCGCTTGCGAAAACCTGCACAAAAACAAGGCTTAAGCGGGGTTTTGCAGGATTTGCCAGCCGTCTGGAGTCAGGGCCTCCAGCGGGCGGAAACGGCTCTTGTAAGCCATTTTCGGGCTCTCGGCGATCCAGTAGCCGAGATACACATAAGGCAGGCCCTGTTCGCGCCCCTGCTCGATATGCCACAGGATGATCAGGCTGCCAGGGCTGAGGCGGTCGAAATCCGGATCGAAGAAACTGTAGACCAGAGAGATGCCGTCCTGCATCGCATCGGTGAGGCAGACGCCGAGCAGGCGGCCATCGGCGAAGCGGAATTCGGTCAGCGCCGTGCGCACCGGGCTATCCTCGACCATGGCGCGGTAGTCGGCGAATTCCATGTCGGCCATGCCGCCGCCTTCATGCCGTGCCGTGACATAGCGGCGGAACACCATGAAATGCTCTCTAGTGGCATAGGCCGGCAGGCGACGGGTGGTGATCCCGGCGGTCGAACCCGTGCCGAAAGCACGGCGCCACAGGCGGTTCTGGCCATCGGTGCGGCTGAAGGTCTCCACCGGTACCCGCACCGGCACACAGGCATTGCACTGCTCGCAGGCCGGGCGGTAGGCGAGGTCCTGGCTGCGGCGGAAGCCGGCCTGGCTCAACGCATTATGCAGGCCATCCGGATCATCGCCGGCCAGCAGCGTCACCACCTTGCGCTCCAGCTTGCCTGCCAGATAGGGGCAGGGCGTGGGCGGTGTGGCGAAGAAATGCCGCAGGGGGATTTGCAGACGGTGCTTCATGCGATGGGTTTTAGGGCTTCATGCGCTCAGTTTACAGGTTCCCGGCTTTGAGTCGCCAATATGTTAGCGGAAATAAGCCGGTATGACACAGGGGAATCTGGTGACTGTGGAATCTGGTCAATTCCCGTCCGGTCAGCTTCCGGCGCGCACCACCACCGTGCCGCAAAGGATGTCGTGCAGGCAGCGGCTGCGGTTATGGAACAGCGGCACTACCAGGATCAGGCCGGCGGTGAAAGCGACAGAGGCATAGAACACGACCGTGTGCAGCAGTGCCTGCAGGTAGCCCGGACGGCCGCCATGCCAGACGCGCACTTCGATGCCGCAAAGCCGCATGCCGGGCGTGGCCGAGCGTGGCCCGCCGATGCTGAGCGTATGGTAGACGGTCGGCCAAACCGCCAGCAGCAGGCTCATGGGCAGCAGGTAGAGGAACAGGCCGAAGGTGGCGATGCCGAGCAGGACGGCGACGAAGATGAACAGCCAGCCGACCAGCAGGATCAGCGTCAGGTCGATCAGATAGGCGAAGGCACGGCGGAGCAGCACGCCTTCAAAAGCCTCCGGCCCGAATTCAAAGGCCACCACGGGAATGAAGCGCGGGGCAGGCGGGGTGCCTTGCGGATCACTCATCGGGGCTGGCTCATCAGCGCGCCGGCTGGATGCGGATGCCGCCGTTGGAGGCACCGCCGAGGCCTGGTGGCGGCGGCGGCGGCGGCGGCGGAGCAACGCTGCGCGACAGCGGCACCGAGGTGGCCGGACGCGGGCCGTTCGTATTGCCCGGCTGGGCATCGGCGGCGTTGGTCTTCTTGACGTCGCTTAAGACCAGGATGGCAATACGGCGGTTGCGCGGATCAAGCGGGTTGTCCTTGATCAGCGGGTCCTGGTCGGCATTGCCGGTCACCTGACGGATGCGCTCGGCCGGTACACCGGCATCGATCAGCGCGCGGCGGCTGGCATTGGCGCGGTCGGTGGAAAGTTCCCAGTTGGAATAATTGCCCTGGCCACGGAAGGGCTGGGCATCGGTGTTGCCGCTAATCGCCAGCTTGTTCGGCAGTTTCGACACCGCCTGCGCCACCTGTTGCATCAGGCGGCGGGTCTTGTCGTTCATCGCGGCGCTGCCAGACGGGAACATGGAGGATTGTTCCTGGTCCACAAGCTGGATGCGGAAACCTTCCGGCGTGGTGTCGAACACGATCTGCTTGGCCAGGTCGGCCAGTTGCGGGTTGTCGGCGATGGCCTGACGGATGGCATCCTCGGCCTGCTGGAAATTCTCGCGCTCCACTTCCGCCATGCGCTCGGCGGCGGCCTGGGCGTCGATCTGGCCCTGACGCTCGTAAAGGCCCGGGCCCTGGCTGCCATCGGTGCGGTCCGGGCTGAGGTCGCCGCGCTGGCCGGGCGAGGGCGGTGGCTGGCGCACATCCTGGTATTTCTGATCGTATTGCGGCTGATCGGGCTGGTCGGTCTTTTCCGAGGACGGGCCGACGATCACGGTGGGCAGGCCGAAGGAACTGATCTTGCCGCCATCCTCGATGATGGTGCGTCCACCCATGACGCCGCCGGCACCGGAGAAGCTGCGACTTACGGAAGCGGGCGAGAAATAGTCGGCAACGCCCTTCTTCTGCTCGTCGGTGGTGACGTTGAGCAGCCACAGCAGCAGGAAGAACGCCATCATCGCGGTCACGAAATCGGCATAGGCGACCTTCCAGGCGCCGCCATGGGCTGCATGGCCACCTTTCTTGATCTTCTTGACGATAATCGGGCGTTCGCCTTCGGCGGCAGCCATGACAGCACCCTCCGGCGGTTAGACCGCTTGCACCTTGCTGGTGGCTTCTTCCACTTCGTAGAAGCTTGGCCGCACATTCGACATCAGCGACTTGCGCGCGAATTCCACAGAGACTGCCGGTGCGTAGCCCTGCAGATGCGCCAGCAGGCCGGCCTTGAGGCAGAGCAGGTATTTGCTGTCATGCTCCTGCGTCGCCTTCAGCGCCGCCGCGATCGGCGACACGATGCCGTAGGAGAGCAGAATGCCGAGGAAGGTGCCGACGAGCGCGCCGCCGATCAGCTTGCCCAGCACTTCCGGCGGCTCGGAAATCGAGCCCATGGTCTTGATAACGCCAAGCACGGCGGCGACGATGCCGAGCGCCGGGAAGCTTTCGCCGAAGGCCGACACGCCGCCTTGGGCGAGGTGGTCTTCCTGATGATGGATTTCCAGTTCCATGTCCATCAGCGATTCCATCTCATGCGGGTTCTCGCTGCCCAGGGTCATCAGGCGCAGATAGTCGCAGAGGAAGTCCATCGCATGATGGTCGGCGGTGAACTTGGGGAACTGGCTGAACAGCTTGCTCTCTTCCGGCTTCTCGATATGCGCTTCCAGCGCCAGCATGCCTTTGCTCTTGGCCAGCTTGAACACCGAGTAGAGCAGGGAGAGCAGTTCGAGGTAATCATCCTTGGTGAAGCGCGGCCCCTTGAAGGCCTGCTTGAAGCCGCCTAGCGCCGCCTTCAGCACCGGCTTCGGATTGCCGACGATGAAGGCGCCAACGGCGGCGCCGCCGATGATCACCAGCTCGAACGGCTGATACAGCACCGCCAGCTTGCCGCCCATGGCCACGTAGCCGCCGAGCACGCAAGCCATGCCGACGACGGTGCCGATAACGATCAGCATGGTTCAACTCCTTGTCCCGCCGGGACCCAGACAAGAATCAAGGTTCACCCGGAGCCGGGATTCGTTCACCCCTTTTTATCGTAGAGGGATGGTAAATAGAATATTGAATTCTTGGTGAATCACTGGCTTTTTGCCGCATCCGGGGCGGCGGCGGGGCGCAGCAGCAGGGTGCCGATGGCGCCGGCCTCGATATCGGCCGGCCGTAGCGTCATCGGCACATACATCACGGTCGCCCAGCTTTGCGCGAAAGACCGGTAAAATGGCGACAATGGGTGGCCGGATTGCCCGGTCGAGTGGATGAACAGCGAGCGGTTGAGATCGGCCAGGTCGTATATCGCCCGCAGCGAGGCGGCGTGGACATTGGCAAAGGGTTCGGCCTCGTCGTTCAGCGCATTGCGGCCGACATTCACCGTAAAGGCATCGCCCGGTGTCGGCACGCTGACTTCGGCGAGGCGGCGCAGCGGCGTGTTCGACAGTGGCCGGTGGCTGGATTTGGCGAAATGTGCCTCGCCCCAGCGCCAGCGCGCCGGGTCCTGGCCATAGCGCTGCTTCAGGTTGGTCAAGGCCAGGTCCAGCGCCTCGGCCACAAGGCGCGGGCAATCAGCCGGCAGGCCGGCCTCGCGATTGGCACACCAATAGGCCTGGCCATCGGTATTGGACAGAATGTTGCGCATCAGCGCCGGGCGGTGCCGCCACAGGCGCTGAAAGTCGTCGCCGAGTTCGTCGGCCAGCACCAGGCGGGTCAACTCGCGATACCAGGCCTGGAATACCAGGGGCTCGATATGATTGGCACCCATGCCGCCATTCCAGCCGCTGAGCAGGGCATGCATGGCGGCAAGGTCGCTGTTCTGCGGCTGTGACTTGAGCGGCGCGCTCAGCATGTAGGGCAGGATTTCCGCCGCCATCAGCGACACGGTGTCGCCCTGGATCTGCTTGAAGCTTTCCACCGAATGTACCTTGCGCTCGCGCAGCAATTGCTCGATGCGCCGCGCGCGGTAGGGATCGGCCCATTCGCTGGTGATGAAATAGGGGTAGCTGTCGGGCACGATCTTGTGGTTCGCGGTCACCACCTGGCCTGAAGCCGGATTGTAGCTGCGCGGCAATTGCTCGAACGGGATGAAGCCATCCCAGTCATAGCGCGCATCCCAGCCTGGTGCCGGCGCCATGCCCTTGAGGTCGTTGTCCGGCTTGCGCACCGGCACCTTGCCAGGGGCGAAGAAGCCGATATTGCCAGCGGTGTCGGCATAGACGATGTTCTGTTGCGGCCCGGTGAAGTCGCGGAAATTCTCGATGAAGCTATTCCAGTCCGACACGTTGTCGAGGCCGGTGAGGCTGTCGGCGGAGCGGTCGTCGTCGCGCAACGTGGTCCAGGCGAAGCTCAGTACATAGCCGCTATCCAGCAGCTTCTGCGCTTGCGGGTTCACATCCGAGATCACCGGCCCATGGCGAGTTTCGCGCACGCTGAGCACCACATCGGCCTCGCCCTTCACCTTGATGGTTTCGCTGCGCGTGACGAAGGGTTTCGGCCCGTCCGGCGCGATGTAGCGCGACGGATCGGCAGGATCGACCTGCTCGATAAAGAGATCCTGGGTATCGGGGCCGGTATTGGTGAAGCCCCAGGAAATCTTGCCGTTATGGCCAAGGATGACGCCGGGAATGCCCGGCAGCGTGGCGCCGATCACGTCGCCGCTGGGGCTGGAAAGATGCGCGAAATACCAGATTGCCGGCGTGGTGAGGCCGAGATGCGGATCGTTGGCGAGCAGCGGCGCACCGGTTACCGTATGCTTGCCGCTGAGCACCCAGTTGTTCGATCCGATGCCATCGGGCCGCGCCTCCGGCAGCCGTGCCATCAGTTCTTCCACATCCAGCGCCTTCGCTACCTGGCGGTAAAGCTGCGTGTAGTCGGCCAGCGAAACCGGCGCGTCGCCGGGATAGGGCGGGAAGAATTCCTCGATCTGCTTCTTATCGAGCCGCCGGCTCAAGGCCAGCCGGGCCATCTCGGTGCCCCAGTTGCCGCTCAGATCCCAGGCCATCATCTTCAGCCAGCCGAGCGAGTCCGCTGGTGTCCACGGCTCCGGCTTGATGCCGAGCAGCAGGAATTCCGGCGGCAGCATGCCCTCATGCTGTTCGAGGAAGGCATTCACGCCGGCAGCATAGGCATCGAGCGCACTGCGCGTTGCCGGCTTGAGGAAATCATAAGCGCGTGTTGCAGAGCGGCGCACGCCGAGGGTGCGGAGGAATTTATCGGTATCGAGCGCGCGTGGGCCAAAGGCTTCCGCCAAGCGGCCGGCGGCAACGCGGCGATTCACTTCCATCTGCCACAGGCGATCCTGGGCATGGGCGAAGCCAAGCGCGAACAATGCTTCGTTGCGGCTGGCAGCCTGGATATGCGGGATGGCATTGCGGTCGCGCAGGATGCGCGCCTCCTGTGTCAGCGCCGGGCTGGACAGGGCGATGCTGCCGGCGGTCTGCGGCAGCGAGGCGCGGGCGATGAAATACGCCGCTATGCCGGCGGCGCCAGCAAGCAACAGGAGCAGGACGAGCAGGCGGAAAACCCAGCGCATGACCGAACCGGACGCTTCCTCAGGTAATGATTACCAATGTAGGCACGGGTAAGGTTCCCCAGGATTGCATGGGAATCCGCACCTACGCCCTTTAAGGAAGCACAAAAAACCCGCCGACGCGAGCCGTGGGCCTCAAAAGGTGTAAAACGCCATGAACTTGCTGAAAGCCGGGCTTTTAAGCGACCGCGACCTGACGTGAGCTGAAGCCGCTGGTCAGGCCGCTGAGGGCAGCACCGAAGGCGGCAATCGCCGGATTGGCCGGGGCAGGTGAACCGGCGCCGGTGCCAACCGGCTTTTCGCCCGGCAGCGGCTGTTCGGCGCGCTTGTCCTGGTTCGACCCGATGATGCGGGCTTCGCCGGTCGGCTCGTTCGCCGGTTTGCCGAAGCTCGGCAGCGGCGCGTCATTCGAGCGGTCGCCCTTGCCAGCACGCGGCAGATCGAAATTGTCCGGCAGGTTCTGTGCGTATTCCTTCACCACGCGGGGCGAGGGATACTGCTGCTGGACTTCGCCGGTTTCGGAGTCACGGAATTCAAGGATTGCGAGGCGTGTCGAGGTATCAAGCCGGATGAACGGACTGATATAGTAGGCACCCTGGCGGGTGCCACTTTCCTCTGGAGCGCTGATAACAGTGCTCCGTTGCGAGAACTCGGATGAGTTGACGCTGGCAAAACTCGCAGATTCTACGCGGGCCTCGCGTGCTACCGCGCCGCTACTGCCCGCGCCGGCAACTTGGCCGATGCTATTGAGCGGCATAATGGGTTTCTCCCATTGGATACGGTTTCCTAGCGTTAAATATAAAAAACATAATAGGAGAATGCAAGCGGGAATTAAGCGCCTTGTAGTTGGGTGGGTGCAGGGGGGGCCGCGACGAGACGATTGCGGCCCAGGCGGAGCTGTGCCAAAGTCCGCCTCCAGCGATAATACCTAATATAAACACGTATTTAGGGGGAACAATGGCAAAGACGGCATTTATCGGCTTAGGCGTCATGGGCTACCCGATGGCGGGCCATCTGGTGAAGGCCGGGCATGATGTGACGGTATGGAACCGCTCTGCCGCAAAGGCTGAAAAGTGGGCTGCCCAACATGGCGGCAAGCGCGCCGCCAGTCCGCGCGAGGCGGCCCAGGGCGCCGAGTTCGTCATGGCCTGCGTCGGCAACGACGACGATCTCCGCTCGGTCGTCTATGGCGATGACGGCATCCTGGCCGGCCTCGGCAAGGGCGCTGTGTTTGTCGACCACACCACCGCTTCTGCCGATGTCGCCCGCGAGATCTATGCCAAGGCCAGCGCCGCCGGCCTTGGCTTCATCGATGCGCCGGTATCCGGCGGCCAGGCCGGCGCCGAGAATGGCCAGCTCACCATCATGTGCGGCGGCGACGCGCCGGTGTATGAGCGGGTCAGGCCGGTGATCCAGGCTTATGCCAAGATGCAGAACCTGATGGGGGCGGCCGGTTCGGGCCAGCTCACCAAGATGATGAACCAGATCTGCATTGCCGGCCTGGTGCAGGGCCTTTCGGAAGCCCTGGCCTTCGGCCGCGCTTCCGGCCTCGATCTGATGAAGGCGGTGGAAGTGATCTCGAAGGGTGCCGCCGGTTCATGGCAGATGGACAACCGCCACAAGACCATGATCGAAGGCAAGTTCGATTATGGCTTCGCGGTCGACTGGATGCGCAAGGACCTCGGCATCTGCTTGGCGGAAGCACGCCGCAACGGCTCAAGCCTGCCAGTCGCCGCCCTGGTCGACCAGTTCTATGCCGAAGTGCAGCAGATGGGCGGCAATCGCTGGGATACCTCGAGCCTGATTGCGCGCCTCGAAGCGACCAAGACGAAGAAGTAGATCGGATCAGGCCTGCTTGAGCGCCCGGGCGATGTCGCGGGCGAAATAGGTCAGCACGCCGTCGCAGCCGGCGCGCTTGAAGCCGAGCAGGCTTTCATGGGCGACACGGGCGCGGTCGAGCCAGCCGCGTTCCGCGGCACCGGCCAGCATGGCGTATTCGCCAGACACCTGATAGGCGAAGGTGGGCAGGCCGAAAGCCTGTTTCACGCGCCAGCAAATATCGAGATAGGGCATGCCGGGCTTCACCATCACCATGTCGGCGCCCTCGGCGATATCCAGCGCCACTTCGCGCAGAGCCTCATCGCCATTGCCGGGATTCATCTGGTAGGTGCGCTTGTCGCCACGGCCCAAATTCGCCGCCGAGCCGACCGCATCGCGGAATGGGCCGTAGAAGGCGGAAGCATACTTGGCGGCATAGGCCATGATCTGCACATGCTGGAAGCCTTCACCATCCAGCGCGGCACGGATGGCGCCGACGCGGCCATCCATCATGTCCGACGGGGCGATGATGTCGCAGCCGGCACGGGCCTGCACCAGGGCCTGCTGCACCAGCATCTCCAGCGTCGGGTCGTTGACTATCTCATCGTCCACGATCAGGCCGTCATGGCCGTGGCTGGTATAGGGATCCAGCGCCACGTCGCAGAGCACGCCGAGATTCTTGGTTGCCGCCTTGATGGCGCGCACGGCGCTGCATACCAGATTGTTCGGATTGAGCGCTTCGCGGCCATCCTCGGTCTTGAGCTTCGGATCGGTGGCCGGGAACAGGGCGATGCAGGGAATGCCAAGCGCTTCGGCTTCGCGGGCGGCCTCGGCGACAGCCGCGACGGTGAGGCGTTCGACGCCCGGCATCGAGGGGATTGGCGCATTGCCCGGACCTTCATGGACGAAAATCGGCCAGATCAGGTCGTCGATGCCGAGGCGGTTTTCGGCCACCAGGCGGCGGGTCCAGTCGCTGCGGCGGAGGCGGCGCGGACGGCTGACGGGGAACGCGGGAAAGCTGGGCGGCAGGCGGTCGGTGCTCATTCAGACGGCTTTATCATACCGTTCCTGAAAAGCAATCCATACCCAGGGCGAGGTGCCGAAGAAACGGCCCAGACGCATCGCGGTGCCCAGCTTGATCGGGCGCTTGCCGCTGATCACGGCGCGGAACAGGCGTGGCTTGATGCGCGTTTCGACGCGGAAGCGTTCAGGGCTGTAGCCGCGGCTGGCGATGGCCTGCAGCAGCAGCTTATTCGGCGGCGGGGTGATCGGATACAGCGGCAACATGCGGGACGCTCCGGCTGGTCAATGCCGGAATCTTCGCGCCATCCTGGTTAACAGGCGATAAAAGCCCCGCAGGCAAAAGATTCCCCGCAAGCAAAAGATTTATTGGCTGGCGGCATTGAGGCGTTCGAGCAATTCGCGGTCCTCGCGCAGTGGCAGGGTGAACCAGAAGCTGGAGCCCTGGCCTGGCGTGCTGACCACGCCGATGTCGCCACCCATGATCTGCACCAGATTGCGGCAGATGGTGAGGCCGAGGCCGGTGCCGCCATAGCGACGGGTGATCGAGGCATCGGCCTGGGTGAAGGGCTGGAACAGTTGTTCCTGCACTGCCGGTTCGATGCCGATACCGGTATCCAGCACCTCGCAGCGCAGCAGCACGGCTTCCGGGTCGGCGGGCTTCGGCCGGGTGGCGGTGACATTGACCGTGATGTGGCCCTGCTCGGTGAACTTGATGGCATTGCCGACCAGGTTGGTGACGATCTGGCGCAGCCGCAGCGGATCGCCGATCAGATGTTCCGGCGCATCGGCGGCGATGGCCAGATCCAGCCGGTTGCCGGCGGCCTCGGCGCGTGGGCGGTGCAGGGCAATCAGGTTTTCCAGCGCCGGGCGCAGGTCGAAATCGGTATCCTCGATCTTCAGCTTGCCGGCTTCCAGCTTGGAAACATCGAGGATATCGTCGATCAGCGACAGCAATTCGCGCGCTGACTGCTCGGCCACCTCGGCATAGCGCTGCAGGTGATTCTGCAGTCCGGCGTCGCGCAGCAGGGTGAGCATGCCCAGCACGCCGTTCATCGGCGTGCGGATTTCGTGACTCATCATGGCGAGGAAGCTTGATTTGGCGCGGTTGGCGGCTTCCGCCGCGTCGCGGGCCACTTCCAGGTCGCGGGCAACCTGCGCCAGCCGCTCGGCCTGGGCCTCCAGAATGCGCTGCTGCTGCTCCATCTCCATCATCTGGCGGCGCACATCCTCGATATCTTCCATCGAGCCGACCATGCGCACCGGCCTGCCTTGCTCATCGCGTAGCGCAATGCCGCGGGTCTGCGTCCAGACATAGAGGCCGTCATCGCGGCGCAGCCGGAAATCGGCTTCGAAAGGCGTGCCGTATCTGAGCTGCTTCTCCATCCGGCGGCGGATCATGTCCTGATCCTCCGGATGCACGCGGTCGAAGAAATCCGGGCTGGAGAAGCGCCGCCAGCTCGGCATCTGGCTGCCGCTGCCGGCCTCGCCCAGGAAGCCGGCGATCACCAGGGTTTCGTTGCGCTGGATATCCCAGTCCCAGATGCCGATGCGCGAGGCGCGCATCGCCGCTTCGAACCGGTCGTTGATTTCCTGCAGCCGGGCGCGGGCATCGGCCATGTCGCGGCGGCGCAACACGGCGCCATAAGCCAGCGCCACCAGGCCCGCGATCATTGCGGTGGCAAGCAGGCAGAAGAGCAGCGTGAGCCCGGCCACCGGCAACGCCTGAGCCGGTTCGGTGCCGCCCGTCTGCGCCAGCAGCAGCCGCCAGTCGTCGCCAAGAAAGGGCAGGTCATAGGCATGGATGGCGCCATCCGGCAGGTCGCCGCGGCGGAATTGCTGCACACCTTTGTGATCGATGCGCAGCGCGTAGCCGAAGCTGGCGGCGATGCTGGCGATATTGTCGAAATAGCGCACCAGATTGATGCCGCCGACCAGCAGCAAGGCGCTGCCATCGGCGTGGAGCTGCGGCACCATGATCAGCAGCGCTGGGTCAACGCCACGATAGCGACCGCCGACAAGATAGGTGGCTTTGCCGTTGGCCAGGCTGCCGGCGCGCAATGCCGCCGTCCAGTTCGCCAGCACGGCTTCGTCAATACTGAGGGCGCCGGCATTGCGCGCCGGTTCGGCCCAGAGCCGGACCAGAGAAGCGTCGCCACCTTGCGGGCCGAGCCGCCAAAGCTGCAGGTCGCTCATTGTGGCATCGGCCTGCAGCAGCAGGCCGGTCGTGGCGTTCAGCGGGCGGTCGTTGCTGACCGCCTGGGCGCCCTCGCGCTCCATCATGCGTTCCAGCGTGCCGAGCCGGATATCCAGGCGGCGGCCGGATTCCTGCGCGAACCAGCGGGCATGCTGCGCCATATCGCGTTCCAGCAGGCGTTCCTCGGCTTCCGCCGTAGCTTGCCAGAGCGTGAAAGACACGGCAGTACCGAAAATCAGGATGGCGGCAACGGCGGCCAGCAGCGGCGGCGGGGCGGGCAGGCGGCCGAGTGCGCTGAAACGTCCGGCCAGCCCCAGGCCGATCAGCAACAGCACAGGCACGGCGGCGATCAGTGCCTGGGTATGACGGGCCCAGGCACGGGTTTGCGGCAGCAGGTCGAAAGCACCGATCAACAGCATCAGCACCCAGGCGATCAGCATGGTTGCGGCGGTCCAGATCAGCAGCGAAGGCGGCAGCAGGCGGGAGGCCTGGCGGGTAGGCCGCGCCGGAATGGCCAGGCCGAGGGCTGCGAACAGGAAGCCGAAGGCCGCCACCGGTCCCATATGGCCGATATGCTGCAGCAGCCCATTGCCGGCTGCCGCGATTTCGGCGCTGCGGTCCATGTTGCCGCGCAGGATGGCATCGCCCAGGCTTGAGATTGCCAGCAACAGCAGCAGTGCGGCAGCCACCCGCCCGAGTAGCACGCGGCGCGCGCCGGCGAGCAGGCCGATGGCGGCAATAGCCGCCCCGGCGATCAGTTCGAAATGGACCGGCGGTGGGCCGGGCAGCCAATCGATGACGTCGACCTGGCCAGTGGTGGCACCAAACAACAGGGCGCCAGACAGGGCCAGCAGGCAGCCGCCGGCGAGGCGGGCGGCTCCATCGCCCCATGGCAAGGCTGTGGTCATGTCCTGGGTTTCGGGCATGCCTGGGTTCTATCTCGTATGACGCTCGCACGCCAGCCGGCATGCTACCGCATGGTGTAGCGTCGAAGTGGAGTAAAAGAGGGTGGTATTCGAATTCTTTGCGGCCGCCGACGGGTTGCCGCCAACAGCCGCTAGGGCTATTCCTGTACTGGTTAAGGGTTGGGATTATACCCCAGCTATTGTGCAAAAAATCGAATACCCAGCGGACGGCCGACCTGCCATAAGCTACGGCACCCGCAGTAGAAGCGGAGCGACGGAGGAACTGATGACCAAGGACCTGCATCATTTTATCGGCGGCAAGAAGGTGGCGGGTACGTCCGGCCGGTTCCTCGACGTCTACAACCCGAGCACGGGCGAAGTTGGCGCGCGGGCGCCGCTGGCGACCAAGGCTGAAGTCGAGGCGGCGATTGCCGACAGCCAGAAGGCGTTCGAGACCTGGTCGCGGACCTCGCCGCTGGTGCGGGCGCGGGTGATGTTCAAGTTCAAGGAGCTCTGCGAGAAGCATGCCGACGAGATCGCGCTGCTGATCGCCAACGAGCATGGCAAGGTGGTGTCGGATGCGCGCGGTTCGCTGCAGCGCGGCCTCGAGGTGGTGGAATTCGCCTGCGGCATCCCGCATCTGCTGAAGGGCGAGTATTCCGACAGCGTGGCGACCGGCATCGACGTCTATTCCATGCGCCAGGCGCTGGGCGTGGTGGCCGGCATCACGCCGTTCAACTTCCCCGCCATGGTGCCGATGTGGATGTTCGCGGTGGCGATTGCCTGCGGCAACACCTTCGTGCTGAAGCCGTCGGAGAAGGACCCGAGCTGCCCGCTGCGTCTGGCCGAGCTGATGCTGGAAGCCGGCGCGCCTCCGGGCGTGCTGAACTGCGTCATCGGCGACAAGGTATCGGTGGATACGCTGCTGACCGATCCGCGCATCCAGGCGATCAGCTTCGTCGGCTCGACGCCGATTGCGCAGTATGTCTACGCCACGGCGGCAGCGCATGGTAAGCGTGTGCAGGCCATGGGCGGCGCCAAGAACCACATGATCGTGATGCCGGATGCCGATATGGATCAGGCCGTGGACGCGCTGATCGGCGCTGGCTACGGCTCGGCCGGCGAGCGCTGCATGGCTGTCTCTGTCGCCGTGCCGGTGGGCAAGTCGACCGCCGACCGTCTGGTGGAGGCCCTGGCGCCGCGCGTGCGCGCCCTGAAGGTCGGCCCCAGCGTGGACAAGGATTCCGAGATGGGCCCGCTGGTGACGGCGGAGCATCTGGCCAAGGTGAAGGGCTATGTCGATACCGGGGTGCAGGAAGGCGCCAAGCTGGTGGTGGATGGCCGTGGCCTGAAGCTGCAGGGCTATGAGCAGGGCTTCTTCATGGGTGGCTGCCTGTTCGACAACGTGACGCCGGACATGCGCATCTACAAGGAAGAGATTTTCGGTCCCGTGCTGAGCGTGGTGCGCACCGAGAGCTTCGAGGAAGCAGCCAAGCTGCCGACCGAGCATGAATTCGGCAATGGCGTTGCGATCTTCACCCGCGACGGCGATGCGGCACGCGACTTCGCCGCCAAGGTGCAGGTCGGCATGGTCGGCATCAATGTGCCGATCCCGGTGCCGCTGGCCTTCCACACCTTTGGCGGCTGGAAGCGCTCGGCTTTCGGCGACACCAACCAGCATGGTCCGGAAGGCGTGAAGTTCTTCACCAAGATCAAGACCGTCACCGCCCGTTGGCCCACCGGCATCCGTTCGGGTGCGGAGTTCAACATCCCGACCATGAAGTGACGCCATGTCCTTCGGTCTGACCGAGGACCAGCGCGCCATCCAGGAGATGGCGCGCCGCTTCGCTGCGGAAAAACTGCAGCCGGGCGCGGCGAAATGGGATGCCGAGAAGATTTTCCCCGAGGCCGAACTGCGTGAAGCGGCAGCCCTGGGTTTCGCCGGCATCTATGTCCGCGACGATGTCGGCGGCTCTGACCTGACGCGGTTCGATGCCGCGCTGGTATTCGAGGAACTGGCGGCCGGCTGCACCTCGACGGCGGCCTATATCTCGATCCACAACATGGCGTCGTGGATGATCGACCGCTTCGGCAACGAGGAACAGCGCCAGCGCTTCCTGCCGAAGCTGACCAGCATGGAGCATTTCGCCTCCTACTGCCTCACCGAGCCGAATGCCGGCTCGGATGCGGCCGCCTTGCAGACCCGCGCTGTGGATGCTGGCGACCATTATGTTTTGAACGGCACCAAAGCCTTCATCTCCGGCGGTGGGCGTTCGGATATCTATGTCTGCATGGTGCGTACCGGCGAACCGGGTTCGCGTGGCGTTTCCTGCATTGTGGTGGAGAATGGCACAAAGGGCCTGAGTTTCGGCGCGCAGGAAAAGAAACTCGGCTGGAATTCGCAGCCCACGGCAATGGTGATCTTCGAGGATTGCCGCGTGCCGAAAGCCAACCGCATCGGCGCCGAAGGCGAGGGTTTCCGCATCGCCATGGCCGGCCTGGATGGCGGCCGGCTGAATATCGGTGCCTGCTCGATCGGTGCCGCCAAGGCCTGCCTCACCATCGCGCGCGAGCATGTCGCCACCCGCAAGCAGTTTGGCAATGCCATCGCCAGTTTCCAGGCGACGCAGTTCAAGCTCGCCGACATGGCGACCGACCTGGCTGCCGCGCGGCTGATGATCCGCAATGCTGCCGCCATGCTGGATGCCAAGCATCCGGAGGTGACGATGTATTGCGCCATGGCCAAGCGTTTCGCCACCGATGCCGGCTTTGCCATCTGCAACGAGGCTTTGCAGTTGCATGGCGGCTATGGCTATCTGAAGGATTATCCGGTGGAGCGCTATCTGCGCGATACCCGCGTGCACCAGATCCTTGAAGGCACCAACGAGATCATGCGCGTGATCGTGTCGCGGTCGCTGCTGTCCGGCTCGTTCCTGGATTGAGATAAGAAATATGACTGATGAGATTCTGTTTTCCGTCCAGAACGGGCTTGGCATCATCCAGTTGAACCGCCCGGCGGCGCTGAACGCGCTGAATCACGCCATGTGTGTGCCGCTGGAGAAGACTCTGCGGCAATGGAGCACCGACACCGCGATCAAGGCCGTGCTGATCAAGGGCACCGGAGAGAAGGCATTCTGTGCCGGCGGCGATATCCGGCATCTGACGGCACCGGGTGAGGAGGGCCGTGCCGGTGCGCGCGCTTTCTGGAACACGGAATACCGCGCCAATACCTTGATTGCTGAAATGCAAAAGCCGTTCATCGCCTTGATCGACGGTATCTTCATGGGCGGCGGCGTCGGCCTTTCGGTGCATGGCAGCCATCGCGTGATCAGCGAACAGGCGCTGTTCGCCATGCCGGAAACCGGTATCGGCCTGTTCCCCGATGTCGGAGGCACTTATTTCCTGCCACGCCTCAAGGGCGAACTCGGCACGTATCTGGGCCTCACCGGCGCGCGGCTGAAATCGGCGGATGTGCTGCATGCCGGCATCGCCACCCATTGCGTCAAGCGTGCCGATCACGCTGCGCTGGAAGCGGCGCTGATCGCCGCGCCGCTCACTGACAAGGCTTCGGTGGATGCCGTGATCATGCCGTTCCAGCATGATCCGGGCCCGGCACCGCTGGCGCCGCATCTCGGCCTGATCGACCTGTTGTTCGCTGGTGACAGCGTGGCAGAGGTGATGCAGCAGCTCGGTGCCTCGGATGGTTTCGGCGTTGAGCAGGCGAAGCTGATCCGCACCAAGTCACCGACCTCGGTGAAGTTGACCTTCGCGCAGCTCCGTCGTGGCCGCAGCCTGAATTTCCGCGACTGCATGAAGCTGGAATGGCGCATGTGCAATCATGTGCTCGGCGGCCATGACTTTTATGAAGGCGTGCGTGCCGTGATCGTTGATAAGGACCACGCACCGCGCTGGCAGCCGGCAACGCTGGAAGAAGTGTCAGACGCCTATATCGAAAGCTATTTCGCTGCCCTGCCGGATGGTGATCTGCTTTTCGACTGATACAGACATAAAGAAACCCAGGGAGAGAGACATGAAGAGCATCGGTTTCATCGGCGTCGGCAATATGGGTGGGCCGATGGCGCGCAACCTGCTGAAGGCCGGCTATGCCGTGAAGGCGTTCGACCTCAGCGCCGAGGCGGTTGCCCGCGTGGTCGAGGCCGGCGGCACCAAAGCCGCTACGGCGCAGGAAGCCGCCAGCGATGTCGATGCCGTGGTCACCATGCTGCCGGCCGGCAAGCATGTGCGCGATGTCTATACCGGGTCCAAGGGCATTCTTTCCGTCGCCAAGCCGAACACGCTGTTCATCGATTCTTCCACCATCGACGTGAAGACGGCGCGCGAAGTGATTGCCGCCGCCGAAGCCAAGGGCATGCGCATGCTGGATGCGCCGGTCTCGGGCGGCGTGGCGGGGGCGGAGAATGCTGCGCTCACCTTCATGGTCGGCGGCCGTGATGATGCCTTCGCGGCGGCCAGGCCTTTGCTGGAAAAGATGGGCAAGAAGATCGTGCATGCTGGCGGCGCCGGTAACGGCCAGGTCGCCAAGGTGTGCAACAACATGGTGCTCGGCATCACCATGAATGCCATCTCCGAAGCCTTCGTGATGGGCGAGAAGCTCGGCCTGGCGCCGCAGGCGATGTTTGATATCGTCTCGGCGTCGTCGGGTTCCTGCTGGGCGCTGATCAACCATTGCCCGGTGCCGGGTCCGGTGCCGACCTCGGCCGCCAACCGCGACTACAAGCCGGGCTTCGCCGCCGATCTGATGCTGAAGGACCTCAAGCTTTCCCAGGAAGCGGCGCGCGCCGCCGGCGTGGTCACGCCGCTGGGTGCCGAGGCCACCGCGCTCTATTCCGAATTCGTCAATGCCGGTCATGGCGCGCTGGATTACTCGGCGATCATCAAGTCGGTGCAAACCGGAGCCAAATAATGTTGAGCCTGGAGCGTCGCGGCCGCGTCGCATTGCTGCGTTTTGATCGCGGCGATGGCCGCAATGCGCTCTCGGTGCTGGCGATGCGGGCCTTGCGCCAGGCCTTCGACGATCTGGCCAATGCGCCCGAGCCGCCGAATGCGCTGGTGCTGGTCGGTGCCGCCGATGTGTTCTCGGTCGGCTTCGATCTCAAGGACCCGATGCTGGCGACCATTGCCAGCGCCAGCGTGCCGGAGCGCATGCAGGGGCCGCTGGCCGGTGCCGCGATGTGCAAGGCGCTGAGCGGTCTTGAATGCTACACCATTGCCGCGGTTGAAGGCTGGTGCCTCGGTGGCGGCCTGGCGCTGGCGAGTGCGGCCGATCTGGTGGTGGCGAGCGAGGGCGCCAGGCTTGGTCTGCCGGAAGTGGATCGCGGCATGAATTTGAGCTGGACGGCGTTGCCGCGCCTCATCGCGCGTTGCGGTCCGGCAGCAGCGAAGCGGCTCGCGATCCTCGGTGAAGTTTCAGATAGTGAAACATTACGGCGGCTGGGCGCTGTTGATGAAGTGGTGCCGAACGGTTCCACATTGGAACATGCGCTAGCGTTGGCTGAAATCGCAGCAGCAAAGCCGCCACTCGCGGTACGCATGATCAAGCGCGGCGCCAATGCATACACCGAAGGTTTGATTCAGATGGCGTCTGCTCTGGATGCAGAGCAATTCGCGCTCATGACCATGACCGAGGACTTCGCGGAAAGCCTGGCGGCCTTCAAAGCCAAGCGCCCGCCAGACTTTCGCGGCCGCTAAGATCGGCAAGAAATCAGTCGAAATCTGTCAGATTGATTGTAACCATCTGTTATTAATCATAAATATCCGGTTGCCGGCCCCCCGGCGGCGGGCGTATCATCCTTCGCATTCAAATGAATCGGCTGGGTGGCGAAGCGGGGGATGCTGCGTCGCACAGTGATCCTTTTAGCGTTTCCGGGGGATGGCGCGTGACAGCGTCGCGTATGGAAAACAGGCAGCGTCCAAAAGTAGGCTACGGCGAGTTGCTCGCTGCAATTGCCGACCATGAAAAGTATCGCCAGCGCCTCGCTGGCGGGCGGCGCTCGATTTTCCAATTCCGCGATCTTTCCAATTTGACAATGGCTGGTGCCGATTTGGCCGGCGCCGATTTCACCGGCTGCAAGATGCAGGGCGTCAATCTGGCGGAGACCAATCTGAGCCAGGCCGTGCTCTATGCCTGTGACCTGCGCGGCGCCAATCTGCAAGGCGCGCGGCTGGAGCGCGCCGACCTGCGCGGCGCGTCCTTGCGCGGCGCTGACTTGACCGGCGCGCGGCTGCTGGATGCTGACATGCGCGATGGCGTGGTGGCCGAGCGCGACAAATACGGCAATGTCCATATCAAGAAGCCGGACCATGATCCGGTGGATCTCGGTGGCGCCAAGATGGTGGCGGTGGATCTCACCGGCGCCGATCTTTCCGGCGTCGCCGCAGGGCGCACCGATTTCACCGATGCGATCATGGTGAACTGCATCCTGACACGCGCCAATCTTGCTGCCGCACGGCTTGAAGGCGCCAACCTTTCCGGTGCCGATCTCTCCGGCGCCAACCTGAAGGATGCCACACTGCGCGGCGCCGTGATGGTCGGTGCCAAGATGGAGAATGCGCTGCTGGCCGGCACCGATGTCGAAGGCGTGCTCGATGACAAGCCGAAAGGCCGGCCGCTGGCCGATCTCGGCGTGCCGATCGACGAAGCCTTGAAACTCTATGCCCAATGGCTGGGCACCGGCGGCGAGCAGGGCAAGCTGTTCGATTTCAGCGAACTCGACCTGCGCGCCATCGGCCCGAAGCCGGGCGTGATCCTCACCGGCGCCAACCTCAAGGGCTCCATTCTTCAGGGTTTGAACCTGCAGCGCGCTATGCTGCAGGGGGCCAAACTGATGGATGCCGACCTGCGCGACTGCAATCTTATGGGTGCCGATCTGCGCGGCGCCAACCTGGCCGGCGCACAGATGGTGCGCGCGGATTTGCGCGATGCCAATCTCGGGCCGCTGATCATGCCGGGCAACCGGCTGTTTCCGGCCAATATGACCGGGGCGGTGCTGCGCGGCGCCGACATGCGCGGCGCGCAGTTGCGCAGCGCGGTGATGGACGAGGTCGATCTGGCCCGCGCCATGCTGGATGGTGCCGACCTGACCGATTGCCGGCTGCCCGAAACGCCGGTTTCTAGCCGCCGCAAGGCCTGATTTCCGCCATAGGCTGAACTGTTCGCCTACCGACGATCTTCACCCGATCAGCGAGTAATTTGTTGCGCTTCTGGCTATTTTGCAGTGCGATACATTGTGCTATTCGAGAGAAATCTAACGCGTGTAAGGTAGCCCTGACAGGGCAATAGGGGGACGTGTAATGCAGGACATTATCCGGCAACTCGAGGAGAAGCGCGCTGAGGCGCGCGCCGGTGGCGGCGATAAACGCATCGCCGCGCAGCATGCCAAGGGCAAGCTGACCGCGCGGGAACGCATCGAGTTGCTGCTCGATCCCGGCTCCTTCGAGGAGTGGGACATGTTCATGGAGCATGACTGCACCGATTTCGGCATGGCCGAGCAGAAGGTGGCAGGCGACGGCGTTGTTACCGGCTCGGGCACCATCAACGGTCGCCTGGTCTTCGTCTTCAGCCAGGATTTCACCGTGTTCGGCGGCTCGCTCTCGGCCAGCCACGCCAAGAAAATCTGCAAGATCATGGATCAGGCGCTGAAAGTCGGCGCCCCAGTGATCGGCCTCAACGATTCCGGCGGCGCCCGCATCCAGGAAGGCGTCGACAGCCTCGCCGGCTACGCCGAGGTGTTCCAGCGCAACGTGCTGGCGTCGGGCGTGGTGCCGCAGATTTCGGTGATCATGGGCCCCTGCGCCGGCGGCGCGGTTTACAGCCCGGCGATGACCGACTTCATCTTCATGGTGAAGGACTCATCCTACATGTTCGTCACCGGCCCCGATGTGGTGAAGACGGTGACGCAGGAAGTGGTGACGCAGGAGCAGCTTGGCGGCGCCGTGACCCACACCACCAAGTCCTCGGTGGCCGACAATGCCTACGAGAACGATGTCGAGGCGCTGGTGCAGGTGCGCCGCCTGATGGGCTTCCTGCCGCTCTCCAACCGCGAGAAGCCGCCGGCACGCGAAAGCTTCGATCCGATCGAACGCCAGGAAACCTCGCTCGATACCCTGGTGCCGCCGAATCCGAACAAACCCTACGACATGAAGGAGCTGATCGAGAAGGTGGTCGATGACGGCGACTTCTTCGAGATTCAGCCGAGCTTCGCCAAGAATATCCTCACCGGCTTTGCCCGCATCGGCGGTCAGCCCGTCGGCATCGTCGCCAACCAGCCGATGGTGCTGGCCGGCTGCCTCGATATCGACTCCAGCCGCAAGGCGGCGCGCTTCGTGCGCTTCTGCGACTGCTTCGAGATTCCGATTGTCACCTTCGTCGACGTACCCGGCTTCCTGCCCGGCACGGCGCAGGAATATGGCGGTATCATCAAGCATGGCGCCAAGCTGCTGTTCGCCTATGCCGAGGCGACGGTGCCGAAGGTGACGGTGATCACCCGCAAGGCCTATGGCGGCGCCTATGACGTGATGAGTTCCAAGCATCTGCGCGGTGATGTCAACTACGCCTGGCCCTCGGCGGAAATCGCCGTGATGGGGCCGAAGGGCGCGGTGGAAATCATCTTCCGCTCTGAGATCGGCGATGCCGCCAAGATCGCGGCGCGCACCGAGGAATATCGTCAGAAATTCGCCAATCCCTTCGTTGCCGGCCATCGCGGCTTCATCGACGATGTGATCATGCCGCATAACACGCGCTACCGGATTGCGCGCTCTCTCGCCATGCTGCGGGACAAGGAGTTGCAGAATCCGTGGAAGAAGCACGACAACATCCCGCTGTGAGCGAGCGCAAAACAATGGCCAAAAAGACCCAGACCAAGAAAGCTGCCGCTCCTGTTGCTAAGGCCGGCAAGCTGTTCGACAAAATCCTGATCGCCAACCGCGGTGAAATCGCCTGCCGCGTGATCAAGACCTGCCGCAAGCTCGGCATCAAGACCGTGGCGGTCTATTCCGATGCCGATGATGGCGCGCTGCATATGCGCATGGCGGATGAGGCAATCCATATCGGCGCGCCGCCGGCCGCTGAAAGCTATCTGGTGATCGACAAGATCGTCGCCGCCTGCAAGCAGACCGGCGCCCAGGCGGTGCATCCGGGCTACGGCTTCCTCTCCGAGAACCGCAAATTCGCCGAGGCGCTGAAGCAGGCCGGTATTGCCTTCATCGGCCCGAACCCGAACGCGATCTTCGCCATGGGCGACAAGATCGAGTCGAAGAAGCTGGCCAAGAAGGCCGGCGTCTCCACCGTGCCGGGCTATCTCGGCGCCATCAAGGACGGCAAGGAAGCCACCAAGATCGCCCGCGAGATCGGCTATCCGGTGATGATCAAGGCCTCTGCCGGCGGCGGCGGCAAGGGCATGCGCATCGCGCGCTCTGACTCGGAAGTGGAGCAGGGCTTCTCGTCCGCCACCAACGAGGCGAAGAATTCCTTCGGCGACGACCGCGTGTTCATCGAGAAGTATATCGAGGAGCCGCGCCATATCGAAATTCAGGTGCTGGGCGACAAGCACGGCAACGTGATCTACCTTGGCGAACGCGAATGCTCGATTCAGCGCCGGCACCAGAAAGTCGTTGAAGAAGCACCGTCGCCGTTCCTCGATGCCAAGACCCGCAAGGCGATGGGCGAGCAGGCCGTCGCGCTGGCCAAGACCGTGGCGTATGACAGCGCCGGCACGGTGGAATTCATCGTCGGCCCGGACCGCAAGTTCTACTTCCTCGAGATGAATACCCGCCTGCAGGTGGAGCATCCGGTCACCGAACTGATCACTGGCGTTGATCTGGTCGAGCAGATGATCCGCGTCGCGGCCGGCGAGAAGCTGACCATCGCGCAGAAGGATGTGAAGCTGAACGGCTGGGCCATCGAAGCCCGCATCTATGCCGAAGACCCGTATCGCGGCTTCCTGCCTTCCACCGGCCGCCTGGTGCGCTGGCGCACGGCGGAAGAATCGCCGGTGATCCGCAACGACACCGGCGTGGTCGAGGGCAGCGAGATCAGCATGTTCTACGATCCGATGATTTCGAAACTCTGCGGCTACGGCAAAACCCGCGAGGAAGCGACCAAGGCGCTGGCCGATGCGCTGGACGAGACCTGGATTTCCGGCATCGGCCACAATGTCAATTTCCTTAACGCCGTGTTGGCGCATCCGCGCTTCCAGTCCGGCAAGCTCTCGACCAACTTCATCGCCGAGGAATGGCCGCAAGGCTTTGCCGGCGCAGCGCTGCCTGCCGCCAGGCATCAGGCACTGACGGCGGTGGCGGTGCTGCTGCATCTGCGCGCCGAACGCCGCGCCAGCCATATCACCGGCAAGCTCGGCCTGCCGGAGAAGGCAGCCGGCGGCGACTGGGTGGTGTTCGAAGGCAAGGCCGAAACCGTTGCCAGCGCCAGCGATGCCGAGGGTGGTTATGATGTGAAGCTTGGGGCGAAGAAGGCCGTGAAGGTGCGCTCCGACTGGCATCCCGGCGAAGCCTTCTTCCGCGGCACTGTCGATGGCACGCCTATCGTTGCCCGCGTGGCGATGCGCCAGGAAGGTTTCCGCATCACCCATGGCGGTGCCGAACTCGACCTGATCGTGCGCAGCCCGCGTGCCGCCGAATTGGCCCGCCTGATGCCGGAAAAGGTGGCGCCCGACATGTCGAAGTATCTGCTGTGCCCGATGCCGGGCCTGGTGGTGTCGATCAATGTCGCCGAGGGCGAGCCGGTCAAGGCCGGCCAGGCGCTCGCCGTGGTGGAAGCCATGAAGATGGAAAACGTGCTGCGCGCCGAACGCGACGGCACGGTGAAGAAGGTCAATGCCAAGAAGGGCGACAGCCTGGCCGTTGACCAGGTGATCCTCGAATTCGCGTAAGGGAGAAACAGACATGACCACGACGACGCTCAACCCGACCCTGCTGAAGCATGTGGCGCCCGGCATGAAAGCCTGGCGCGTTGCCCTGGCGATGCTGGCCGGTTCTGCTCTGCTGGCGATTTCGGCCAAGGTGCAGGTGCCGTTCTGGCCGGTGCCGATGACCTTGCAGACACTGGCCATCCTGGCGATCGGCATGACGTTCGGCAGCCGCCTCGGTGCTGCAACCGTGCTGCTCTATCTCGCGGAAGGCTTCGTCGGTCTGCCGGTCTTTGCCGGTGCTGCTGCCGGTCCGGCCTATTTCGCCGGCCCCACGGCGGGCTACCTGATTGGCTTCGTGGCTTCGGCCTGGCTGATCGGCTGGCTGGCTGAGCGCGGCTGGGATCGCTCGCTGCTGCGCTGCCTGATCGCCATGGCGGTCGGCCATGCCGTGGTGTTTGTGTTCGGCGTGAGCTGGCTCGCCACGCTGGTGGGCGTGCAGAAGGCTTTGGCCGCTGGCCTCTATCCCTTCTGGGCCGCCACCCTGGTGAAGACCCTGCTCGGTGTTGCCGTGATGCAGGCCGCCTGGCATCTGGCGCTGAAGCGTCGCAGCCAGGGTTAAACATCCATCATCGTCATGCGCGGACTTGATCCGCGCATCTCTTCTCGACTTCCGGAAATGAGATACCCGCGTCAAGCGCGGGTATGACGAGTTTGCTGTTGTTGTCAGCCTGATTGCAGGTATTGGATCGCTGCGTCGCGCTCGAACAGGTAGAGCAGGTGGCGCAGGGCTTCGCCGCGCTCTGTTTTCAGCGTCGGGTCGCGCTCGAGGATGAGCTTGGCATCGTCGCGCGCCGTTGCCAGCAGGTCGCCATGGGCGCCCAGTTCGGCAATGCGGAATTCGGGCAGGCCGCTCTGGCGCGTGCCCAGCACTTCGCCGGCACCGCGCAAGCGCAGGTCTTCCTCGGCAATGCGGAAACCGTCGTCACTCTCGCGGATGATCTTCAAGCGCGCGCGCGAGGTTTCGCCGAGCTTGCCATAATAGAGCAGCAGGCAGGAGCCGGGCTTGCCGCCGCGCCCGACACGGCCGCGCAACTGGTGCAACTGCGCCAGGCCGAAGCGTTCAGCATGTTCGATGACAATCAGCGTGGCTTCCGGCACATCGACGCCGACTTCGATCACCGTGGTCGCGACCAGCAGCCTGGAACGCCCGGCGACGAAATCCTCCATCGCCGCGTCCTTTTCGGCCGCCGGCATCTGTCCATGCACCAGGCCGATACTGCCATGGCCTAAGCGCGCTTCCAGCTTTTCGCGCAGCGCGGCATGGCGTTCGGCGGCGGCGGCGAGGTCGCTGGCCTCGCTTTCTTCCACCAGCGGGCAGACCCAGTAGACGCGCTCGCCGCTTTCAATCTTGCGGGCCACGGCTTCCATCACTTCCGGCAGGCGTTCGGCGGCAACCGTGCGGGTATCCACCGGTTTGCGGCCCGGCGGCTTCTCGGTGAGTTTCGACACATCCATGTCGCCATAGGCGGTGAGCGAGAGCGTGCGCGGGATCGGCGTTGCCGTCATTACCAGCATATCGACGCCTTCGCCCTTGTTGGTGAGGCCAAGCCGCTGACCTACGCCGAAGCGGTGCTGTTCGTCGATCACCGCCAAGCCAAGGTTGTGGAACGCCACATCGCCCTGGAACAACGCATGCGTGCCGATCACGATGTCGATGCCGCCGCTGGCGAGTTGCTCCAGCAGGGCGGCACGCGCCTTGCCTTTGTCGCGACCGGTGAGCAGCGCGAGCTTGACGCCGAGTTTCTCGGCATAAGGCGCCAGCGTCTCGGCATGCTGGCGGGCGAGGATTTCGGTTGGCGCCATCAGCGCGGCCTGGGCGCCAGCCTCTACCGCCACCAGCATGGAATAGAGCGCCACCATGGTCTTGCCGCTGCCGACATCGCCTTGCAGCAGCCGCAGCATGCGGCGCTCGGATGCCATGTCGCCGGCAATCTCGGCAATCGCCTGGCGCTGCGCATTGGTCAGCGGCCAGGGCAGGGCCTTGTCCAGCGTATCGCGCAGCCGGCCATCGCCCACCAATGGCCGGCCAGTGAGGCGTTTCAGCCGGCGGCGCACCAGCAGCAAAGCAAGCTGGTTGGCGAGCAGTTCGTCATAGGCCAGCCGCGAGCGCCAGGGTGTGAAGGCCTCCAGATCCTCGGCTTCCTCCGGCTTGTGCAGGCGGCGCAAGGCGCTCTGCCAGTCGCTCCAACCCTGGCGTTTCTGGTAGGCCGGATCGAGCCATTCCGGCAGCACCGGCGCACGGCTCACGGCCTCGTCCACCAGCTTGTTCATCACCCGGCCCGAGAGGCCGGCGGTGAGCGGGTAGACCGGCTCAACGGCGGCCATGGCAGCGATTTCCTCGGGCGTACCGATGCGGTCCGGATGGGTCATCTGCGCCCGGCCATCGAACAACTCGATCTGGCCGCTGATCACCCGTGTCTCGCCCGGCGGCAGCGCACGCAGCAGGTAATCCTCGCGGCCATTGAAGAAGACCAGGGTGAGGGAGCCGGTGGCGTCGCTCACCGCGATGCGGTAGGGCAGGCGTGGCGTGCGCGGCGGGAAGTGCTTCTCGACGGTGATTTCCAGCGTACAGATGCGGCCCGGCTGTGCCTCGGCTATGGTTGGGCGATAGCGGCGGTCCACTAGCCCTGAGGGCCGGTGCCACCACAGGTCCAGCAGCCGCCCGCCGGCCAGCTTTTCGATCAATGCCGCCAGTTTCGGGCCGCAGCCCTTCAGGCGGTTGATCGGCGTGAAGGCGGGGTTGAGCAGCTCCGGCCGCATTTTGTTCCTGGAAATGCTTGTCGATACCCTAGGGGGCGTACTATATCCTTGGCCACATTCCCAGAGCTAGGCGTCATGTCGGAACCTATTGAAATCCGTCGGAAACGGCTGATCCACCGCAGCCTGTATACCGGCATGAAGGAAACCGACCTGCTGCTCGGCGGCTTCGCGCGCGCGCATCTGCCGGATTTCGACGCCACCATGCTGGATCAGTATGAGGCGCTGCTGGATACCAACGAGGATCCGCAGATCTATGCCTGGGCGATTGGCCGCGAGCCGGTGCCGGCTGAGTTCGATACGCCGGTGATGCGGCTGCTCAAAAGCTACATCCCGCCGCGCTGATCATGGCACAGCCGTTGCCCGATATGCTGGGCCGGCCAGGGCGCTGGGCGCTGGGCGGCGTACCGGAAGGCCAGGATGCCCGCCTGCTGGCGGCACTGGCGGCCAAGCAGCGCCGTGGCTTGATCATGATCTGCCGCGACGATGCGCGCATGGCGGCGCTGGAACAGGCTTTGCGCTTCTTTGCCCCAGACCTGCCGCTGATCGGCCTACCAGCCTGGGATTGCCAGCCCTATGACCGCGTGTCGCCGAATGCCGAGATCGCGGCGCGGCGCATGGATGCCCTGAGCAAACTGGCGGGTTCCCGGCCTGAAGGCGGCTGGCTGCTGCTCACCACGCTGAACGCGGCGTTGCAGCGGCTGCCGCAGGCGGCCTATCTCGATGCCAGCGCGCTGAGTGCGGCCAAAGGCGGCAAGCTGCCGCCGGAAAGCCTGGTCGCCTATCTCAACCGCAATGGCTATACCCGCACCTCCACGGTGATGGAGCCCGGCGAATATGCCGTGCGCGGCGGCCTAGTGGACCTGTTCCCGCCCGGCGCCGAGGCGCCCTTGCGGCTGGATTTCTTCGGCGACGTGGTGGAGAGCATTCGCCGCTTCGATCCCGCCAGCCAGCGCACCATCGGCGATGCCGATGGCATGACGCTCGCACCGATGAGCGAAGTGCCGCTGGATGCAGACTCAATAGCCCGCTTCCGTGGCCGCTATCGGGAATTGTTCGGCACCGTGACCGACGATGACCCGCTTTACCTGGCGGTGTCGGAAGGCCGCCGCCATATCGGCATGGAGCATTGGCTGCCGCTCTTCTTCGAGCAGCTTTCGACGCTGTTCGACTATATGCCGGATGCGCCGGTGCTGCTGGATGCGCTGCTCGACGAAGCCGCCGACGAACGCTTCCGCACCATCGCCGATCACTATGATGCCCGCCGCGCGGCGATGAAATCCGGCCTGGCGGAAGCCGGCTCGCCCTACAAGCCGTTGCCGCCGGACCGGCTCTATTTCACTGCAGGTGAATGGAGTCAGGTATTGGCGAAGCATCCGGTGGGTGCGTTCAATCCATTCGAGACTGTGGCGGGGCAGGGCGTGGTCACGCTCGATCTCGGCGCCCGGCCGGGCCGCGATTTCGCGCCCGAGCGCGGCCAGGCGCAGCAGGCCGCCGAAAAGAAGCAGGTCGGCGTCAGTGTCTACGAAGCTCTGGGCGGCCATCTGGCAAAGCAGATCACTGCCGGCAAGCGCGTGCTGTTCGCCGCCTACAGCACCGGCGCACGCGACCGCCTGGCCCTGGTGCTGAAGGATCACGGCATCGAGCCGATTGAGCCGGTGGAACTCGCCGCCGATCTCGAAAACCTGCCGCGCAGCACGGCGGGCATTGCCGTGCTGCCGCTGGAGCATGGTTTCGAAGCCGCCGATCTCTGCGTCATCGCCGAGCAGGATATCCTCGGCGACCGCCTGGTGCGGGCCAAGCGGCGCCAGCGCCGTGCCGAGAATTTCCTCACCGAAGCGGCGGGCCTGAGCCCCGGCGATCTGGTGGTGCATGTCGATCATGGCATCGGCAGCTATCAGGGTCTGGTGACGCTGGATATCGGCGGCGCGCCGCATGACTGCCTGCTGCTGCATTACGAAGGCGGCGACCGGCTTTACCTGCCGGTGGAAAATATCGAGATGCTGTCGCGTTACGGCTCCGGCGATGCCGGCGTAGCGCTCGACAAGCTTGGTGGCGTCGCCTGGCAGAACCGCAAGGCGCGGATGAAAAAGCGCCTCAAGGACATGGCCGAGGCGCTGATGAAAGTGGCCGCCCAGCGGGCGCTCCGTACCGCCGAGCGTATCGCGCCGCCGGAGGGTCTGTACGAGGAGTTCTGCGCCCGTTTCCCGTTCGAGGAAACCGAGGACCAGGCCCGTGCCATCAACGACACGCTGGATGATCTCGGCGCCGGCCGGCCGATGGACCGCCTGGTCTGCGGCGATGTCGGCTTCGGCAAAACAGAAGTGGCGATCCGCGCCGCCTTCGCCGCCGCCATGGCCGGGCAGCAGGTGGCCCTGGTCTGCCCGACGACTCTGCTCTGCCGCCAGCATTACCGCACCTTCGTGCAACGCTTCCGTGGCATGCCGGTGCGCATCGAGCAGCTCTCACGGCTGGTCAACCCCAAGGCCGCCAAGGAAGCCAAGAAGGGCCTGGAAGACGGCACTGTCGATATCGTGGTTGGCACCCATGCGCTGCTGTCCAAGAGCATCGAGTTCAAGCGGCTCGGCCTGCTGATCATCGACGAGGAGCAGCATTTCGGCGTCAAGCACAAGGAACGGCTGAAGCAGATCCGTTCCGAAGTGCATGTGCTGACCATGAGCGCGACACCGATTCCGCGGACGCTGCAGCTTGCCCTCTCGGGCGTGCGTGAACTCAGCCTGATCGCCACGCCGCCGGTGGACCGTCTGGCGGTGCGCACCTATGTGGCTCCGTTCGATCCAGTGGTGATCCGCGAAGCCCTGCTGCGCGAGCATTTCCGTGGTGGCCAGAGCTTCTTTGTCTGCCCGCGCATCGACGACCTGGAATTCGGCATGAGCTTCATTCGCCAGCATGTGCCGGAACTGAAGCCGGTGATGGCCCATGGCCAGATGCCGCCGACCGAACTGGAAGACGTGATGAACGCCTTCTACGATGGCCGCTACAATGTGCTGGTCGCCACCAATATCGTGGAGAGCGGCCTGGATATCCCGACCGCCAATACCCTGGTGGTGCACCGCGCCGACCTGTTCGGCCTGGCGCAGATGTATCAGCTTCGTGGCCGCGTCGGCCGTTCCAAGCTGCGCGCCTATGCCTATTTCACCTACCAGCCCGGCCGCATGCTGAATGCCAATGCCGACCAGCGTCTGCGTGTGCTGCAAAGCCTGGATGGCCTGGGCGCCGGCTTCACGCTGGCGAGCCATGATCTTGATCTGCGCGGCGCCGGCAATCTGCTGGGCGAGGAGCAGTCCGGCCATATCCGCGAGGTCGGGTTCGAGCTGTATCAGGAAATGCTGCAGCAGGCGATCCAGGATGCCCGCGCCGAAGCCCGGGGCCAGAAGGCGGCGGACGAGAAATGGGCGCCGCAAATCCAGATCGGCACCGCCGTGCTGATCCCGGAAGCCTATGTGCCTGATTTGAATCTGCGCTTGCAGCTCTACCGCCGCGTCGCCGACCTGGAGGGCCGCGAGGAGATCGATGCCTTCGCCGCGGAACTGATCGACCGTTTCGGCCCGTTGCCGGCGGAAGTGCAGCATCTGCTGGATATCGTCGCGATCAAGAAGCATTGCCGCGATGCCGGCATTGCCAAGATCGAGGCCGGGCCGAAGGGCATGACATTGTCTTTCCGCGACAACGTGTTCGCCGATCCGCCGGGCCTGGTGCTGTTCATCCAGGCGCAGCGCGGCAATGCGAAGCTCAGGCCGGACCACAAGCTGGTGTTGTTGCAGAACTGGCCGGAACCGGAGCAGCGCTTGGCCGGCGTGCTGTCGATCTCCAAGGGGCTGGCGGATATTGCTGCCGAGGCCACCCGCCGGGCGGCAAAGAAAAACTGATCAGCTATTGGCGCGCCAGCGCGGCGCATTTTCGGGGATGATCTGGCCGCATAAAGCCTGGATCACCTTGCCCTCGCCATCGACAATCGGCATCAGGATTGCCTCATGCGCCAGCCGGATATCGCGGAAGGCAATCGGGTAATACAGCCGCATCGGCTTGCGCTCGTCGCGCACGCGGCTCAGCGCCTGGAAGATCACGGCCCGGCGCATCGGATCGGGATGCGCGTCCAGCGGCTTGCCGGTCAGCTCGAAGCCGATGCGGTCGACAATTTCCTGGCCCAGCAGGCGGTAGGAGAAATACGGCGGCCCGGGCAGGATGTCGAAGATCGTCACCATGCCGATCAGGAAGCGCAGTTTCAGCGGATCTACCAGATCGCGACCGGGCAGGCGGTCGCCATCGCAGGCGTCTTTCCAAAGTTGCCACAACTGGCGCAGACGCTCGTGGTCAATCACGCCACTGTCGCAGATCGGCGTGATCAGTTGTGGCGTCGTGTCCGGTTCAGGTTGCGTCATTCGCTACGGCAAGGGCCTTGTCGATCACGTCCAGCAGCACTTCCGGCGGCTGCGCGCCGGAAAGGCCGTAGCGGCGCTCGATGATGAAGAAGGGGACTCCGGTGATGCCGAGTTCGCGCGCCATGCGGTCCTCGGCCTCGATCACCTCGGCATCGATGCCCTGTTCCAGCTTGCCCAGCACGGCGGCATGGTCCATGCCGGCCTCGGCGGCGATCTCCGCCAGTACGGCGGCATCGCCGATATCGCGGCCTTGCAGGAAATAAGCCTGGAAAAGCTTTTCCTTCACGTCGTATTGCACGCCGTCTTCCAGCGCCCAGCGCAGCAGGCTATGGGCGGCCAGCGTGTTCGGCGTGCGCTTGATACCGTCGAAATCGAAGGCAATGCCTTCCTTGGCGCCTTCGCCAGCAACGCGGGCATAGATTTCCTTGGCCCGCGCCGGGCCGCCGAATTTGGCTTCCAGGTAGGATTTGCGGTCGGCGCCTTCGCGCGGCATGTCCGGATTGAGCTGGAACGGCCGCCAGCCGATCTCGAACTCAATATCCGGGCGCAGCGCCATAGCCTTTTCCAGGCGGCGCTTGCCGATGAAACACCAGGGGCAGATGACGTCGGAGACGATTTCGATGCGCATGATAACCAGCTTAGCAGAGGGCGGCGTTTTCGGCCAGACGAGGCTTGACCGGGCGGGGCGGAACCGGGACCATCCCGGCGGACCATTATCAGGAAACAGTGTTGGGAGAGAGCGTTATGGGTGAGTTGCAGGGTAAGGTGGCGCTGATCACCGGTGCGTCAAGCGGGCTTGGCGAACGATTCGCGGAAATTCTGAGCGCTGAGGGCGCCGCCGTAGCGCTGGCCGCCCGGCGCACGGACCGCCTGGCCGCCCTAGCCGAGCGGGTGACCAAGGCCGGCGGTACCGCCGTGACCGTGAAGATGGACGTGACCGACATCCCGGGCATCCAGGCCGCTGTCGCGGAGGTAGAGCAGAAGCTCGGCAAGATCGACATCCTGCTGAACAATTCCGGCGTTTCGGCCCAGGGCAAGCTGCTCGATGTGACGCCGGAGGATTATGACTTCACCATGAACACCAACACCAAGGGCGCCTTCTTCGTCGCCCAGGCGGTGGCGCGCGGTATGGTGGCGCGCAAGATCGAGGGCCGCATCATCAATATCGCGTCCCTGGCTGGCCTGCGCGTGCTGAGTCAGCTCAGCGTCTACTGCATGTCGAAAGCGGCGGTGGTGCACATGACCCGCGCCATGGCGATGGAATGGGCGCGCTATGGCATCAACACCAATGCCATCTGCCCCGGCTATATCGAGACCGAGATCAACCGCGACCATTGGCAGACCGAGGGCGGCAAGAAGCTGATGCAGATGCTGCCGCGCCGCCGCGTCGGCGATGTCAGCGACCTGGATGGCCTGATCAAGATGCTGGCCTCGCCGGCCTCGCGCTTCATCAATGGCGCCATTATCACCGCCGACGACGGCATGTCGGCTTTCTGACCGGAGAGGGGTGCATTGGGCAGCACAGCAGCGATAGCGGAGAAGCCCCGTATCCTGGTGCTGTTCGCGCACCCCTATCACCGTGCCTCGCGCGTCAACCGCGCCATGGCTGCGGCGGCCCGGCAATTGCCGCAGGTGACGCTGCATGACCTCTACGAGACCTATCCAGATTTCCATATCGACGTGAAGCGCGAGCAGGCTTTGCTCGAGGCGCATGACGTGATCGTCATGCAGCATCCATTCTACTGGTATAGCTGTCCGGCACTCCTCAAGGAATGGATGGACTCCGTGCTCGAATATGGCTGGGCCTATGGTAATGGCGGCAACGCCCTGCACGGCAAGGACCTGGTGCAGGCGATTTCCACCGGCGGCCCGGATTTCGCCTATCGCAGCGACGGTTATAACCGCGTCACCATGCATGAGCTGCTGCTGCCGTTCGAGCGCAGCGCCGTGCTTTGCGGCATGAATTACCGCGAACCCTTCCTGCTGCAGGGCGTGCGCTCCAAGAGCGATCAGGAAGTCGCCGAGCATGCTGCGGCCTACGCACGCTGGCTCGACACTTTTCCGCACCCGCGCGATTGTGTCGGCTGTGACCAGCCGGACGTGCCTGAAACGGACCGCTGAAACATGGACGAGCATAGCCTGCTATTCTCCGCCCTGGTCTACCTCGCCGCTGCGGTGATTGCCGTGCCGCTGGCCAAGCGCCTCGGCATGGGCTCGGTGATCGGTTATCTCGTCGCCGGCGTGGTGATCGGCCCCTGGGGCCTCAAGCTGATCACCGATGTGGTCGAGATTCTGCATTTCTCCGAATTCGGCGTGGTGCTGCTGCTGTTCCTGATCGGCCTGGAACTTGAGCCGCGCCGGCTGTGGCAGATGCGCGGGCCGATCTTCGGCCTTGGCACGGCGCAGCTTGCCGGCTGCGCCCTGGCGCTGGGATTGCTCGGCCTGGCCTTCCATTGGCCGTGGCAGACTCTGGTGGTTGCCGGCCTTGGCCTCGGCCTGTCCTCCACGGCAATAGGCCTGCAGCCATTGACCGAGCGTAACCTGCTCGGCACACCGGGCGGGCGCGCAACTTTCTCGATCCTGCTGTTTCAGGATATCGCGGTGATCCCGGCGCTGGCGGTGCTGCCGCTGCTGGCCATCGCTCCCGTGGCGGCTAATACCACTGGCCCCCAGGGCTTGCAGGCGGCGGGCCTGGCTATCGCGGTGATCATCGCCGTGATCCTTGGCGGCCGCTATCTGACGCGGCCCTTGTTCCGCATCATCGCCAGCACCGGCCTGCGCGAGATATTCACCGCTGCTGCGCTGCTGATCGTGATCGGCATCTCGGCCTTGATGCAGTTCGCCGGGCTTTCCATGGCGCTTGGTGCCTTCATCGGCGGTGTGCTGCTGGCGGAAAGCGAATACCGCCATGAACTGGAAAGCGATATCGAGCCGTTCAAGGGCCTGCTGATGGGCCTGTTCTTCACCTCGGTGGGCATGACCGTGGATTTCGGCCTGCTGCTGTCGCACCCTTGGGAAGTGCTGGCGGTGGTGGCCGGCCTGCTGCTGGCGAAATCCGCCGTCATCTTCGTGCTGGCCTTGCTGGCGAAAATCCCGCGCGGGCAGATCAGCCTGTTCACCTTCCTGCTGGCGCCGGGCGGCGAATTCGCCTTCGTGCTGTTCGGCGCGGCCGGTACTCTCGGTGTCATGAACGCCGATATCGCCGCCTTGCTCACCGTATCGGTGGCGCTGTCGATGCTGTTCGGGCCGCTGCTGCTGGTGCTGCATGACAAGGTGATCGAACCCCGGCTGGTGGTGGTGTCGAACCGGCCCGAGGATGTGGTGGAGGACGAAGGCAACCCGGTGATCGTCGCCGGCTTCGGCCGTGTCGGCCAGATTGCCGCGCGCCTGCTGTTCGCCAATCATATCAATGCCACGGTGCTGGACCACGATCCGGAAACCATCGACGCCCTGCGGCTGTTCGGCTTCAAGGTGTTTTATGGCGATGCGACGCGGCTCGATCTGCTGGAAGCCGCCGGCGCGGCCAAGGCTCGCGTGCTGATTGTTGCCATTGACGGTCAGGAAGACTCGTTGAAGCTTGTCGATCTGGCACAGCGGCATTTCCCGAATCTTACCATTATCGCCCGCGCCCGCGATGTCGTGCATGCGGTGGAGTTGATGAACCGCAAGGTGTCGGTGATCGAACGCGAGACCTTCCATTCGGCGCTGCGGCTCGGTGAGGAAACCCTGAAGGCTTTGGGCCATGGCGCTTATTCCGCCCGCAAGCGCGCCCTGATGTTCAAGGCGCATAACGAAGCCTTGCTGGCCAATATGCATGCCCATTGGGATGAAGGCCTGGAGAAGCGCATCACCTTGCAGCAGCAGGCCCGCGCCCGCCTGCGGCAGAATCTGGAAGCCGACGAGGTGGCCGTGCGCGAGAACCGCGAGCTGGGCTGGGATTAGGCCGAGTGCACTCAAACCAAAGTAAGTCGTCATGCCCGGACTTGATCCGGGCATCTTGCGCCATACAGGATGAGATGCGCGGATCAAGTCCGCGCATGACGTTTTTTCATTTTATGCCCGGGTCAAGCCCGGGCATGTCGATACTGGGGATTACGGGTTCGCCAATCTCTTCCGCTGCACCTTGCCATTGGCGGTGCGCGGCAGGGTGTCGATGAAGCGCCATTCGCGCGGGCATTTATAGCCCGCCAGGCGGTCATGGGCGAAGGCGTCGAGGTCCTGAATATCCGGCCGGGCACCCTCGCGCGGCACGATGAAGGCGGCAATCACTGATACATCGGCGCGCACGCGCAATTCGGTGACGGCGATTTCCTGCACGGCGGGATGATCGGCCAAAGCGGCTTCCACTTCGGCCGGCGAGACGCGGTAGCCCATGGCATTCATCACGTCGTCGTTGCGGCCATGGTGCCAGAGATAGCCATCATCATCGAGCGCGGCGAGGTCGCCGCCGAGGAACCAGTCGCCGCGATAGACCAGGGCTTCCTCCTCGGGTCGGTGCCAGTAGCCGAGCATCAGCGACGGCTCGGAACGATGCACGGCCAACAGGCCGATCTCGCCAGTGGGCAAAGCCTCGGTGCTGTCGCTATCGACGGGAAGAATGGCAACACGGCGGCCCGGCTGTGGCTTGCCCGGGCTGCCGGGCTTTATCGCCATGCCGGGGCCGGTGGAGATGTAGGTGGAAATCTCGCTCATGCCGAGGGCTTCATAGAGCGGCTTCTGCATCACTTCCTGCCATTCGGCGAGCAGGGCGGGCTGCAAGGCCTCGCCGGCCGTGCAGCCATGGCGCAGGCTGGAAAGATCGAACTGCTTCACGTCGCCATATTTCAGGATCTGGCGATAGAGCGTCGGCACGGCGGCGAAGATGGTGGCGCGGTGACGCTCGATCAGCTTTGGCCAGATGCTGACATCGCGCGGGCCGTTATAGAGCACCGTGGTGGCGCCCACCGCCCAGGGATCGACCAGGCCGACGCCGAGCGTGTAGGTCCAGTTGAAGGCGCCAGCATGCAGCAGCACATCGCTTTCCTGCAGGCCGAGCCAGCCCTGATGCATCGGCCGGCGGCCCCAGGCGGCGCGCTGGGCATGCAGCACACCCTTGGGCTTGCCGGTGGTGCCGGAAGTATAGATCAGATAGGCGGGATCGTCGGCCGAGGTGTTGGCATAGCCTTCCAGCGGCGGCGTTTGCTTCAGCCGTGCCAGGGTTGCCGGATCAAGCAGCAGCACGTCCTCGGGCAGCTTCAGGTCGCGCGCCAGTTTGGCGGAGGCGGCGACAGCGGCGGCGCCGGAATTGCCGAGCAGGAATTCGGCCTCATGGGCAGTGAGCTGCGCGCTGGAGGGCAGGGCGACATGGCCGGCGGCGATGGTGGCGAAATAGGTCAGCGCGTAATCGGCATCGTTCGCCATGCGGATCATGATGCGCGAGCGTGGCGGCAGGTTCAGGCTGAGCAGCCCTGCCGCCAGGCGGCGCACGGCAATATCCACCTCGGCGAAACTCATGCGGGTTTCGCTGGCCTCACCGACCAGGATCATGGCGGTCTTGTGCGGACGCAGCCGGGCATTCGCTTCCAGGCAGTAGCGCGCGATGTTGAAACGGGCGGCGACAGGCTCGGTCATTGCTTCATCATACCCGGCTTGGCATCGGGCACCCGCAGATAAAAGGCCAGCGCCGCGGCGAGCAGCACCACTTGCAGGCCGAACACGATACGGTAGGCCATCTCGGTCGGCTGCGTGCCGGCAGGCGTCAGCCAGGCCATCAGGTAGCCGGTGAGAATCTGCTGAAAGGCGGCGCCGCCCATGGTGCCGATATTCAGCGTGGTGATGCCGCGTCCGGCCAGTTCCGGCGGAAAGACGCTGCGGGCATGGGCGAAGATCATCACCGTGGAGCCGTTCATCACCGCGATCAGCGTCAGGATGGCGCCGACGGTGAATACGCTCAGGCCCGGAATCAGGATGATGGCGGCGAGGCAGAGCACCTGTGTGCCGACGCCGACTGCCAGCAGCCATTTGCGCGTGTTGAACACGCGGTCGAGCGGTCCCCAGAGGAAATAGCCGATAGCGGCACCCACGGCCATGAAGATCAGCACCTTGCCGCGCGCCGTGGTATCGAGCCCATGCACGTCATGCAGATAAGGCCCGCTCCACAGGCCGAGCAGGGTGATGAAGGTGGCATAGACGGTGAAAATGAAGACGAAGAGATAGGGGAAACTGGGGTTGCGCACCACGTCGCCGATGCCGCGTATGGTCTCGGCCAGGCTTTCGCCCTGCACGGCCTTTGCCTTCGCCGGATCGGGATCATCGCGCAGCGCGAACCAGGAGAGCACGATCAGCAGCACGGTGAAACCGCCGGAAACGTAGAAGGCGGCACGCCAGCCATAGGTTTGCGAAAACCAGGCCAGCGGCGCGGTGGAGGCGATGACGCCGAGATTGCCGACCGCGATCAGGATGCCGGAAATGGTGGCGAATTTTTCCGGTGCGAACCAGCGGCCGAACAACACCAGCGGCCCGGTGAGCAGCGCGCTGCAACCGAAGCCGAGCACGATGCGGGCCAGCGTCAATTCCAGCAGGCCATCGCCGGTGGCGAACCACAGCGCGCCGATGAAGGCGATGGCAAGCGTAACCAGGATGGTGAGGCGCGGGCCCCAGCGGTCGAGCGCGATACCGACCGCGAACTGGCTGACCGCGAAAGTGATGAAGAAGGCGCCGGTGAGGATGCCGAGGTCATCCGGCGTGAGATGCAATTCCCGCATCAGATCCGGGCCGATCACGGCATTGGCCGAGCGGTAGAACTGGCTGATGATATAGCTCAGGCAGCAGCAGACCAGAATGCGGTACGCAATCGACACATCAGCCTCTTCGGTGCGGCCCCGCCGGGAGCCGCACCGCCAGGTTATTTAAAACGCAGACAGGGTTACAGGAAACGCCGGGTCAGTCGAGCTTCGCGCCGGAGGTTTTCACCACTTCCGCCCAGCGCTTGATTTCCGAACTGACGAACGGCGCGAATTCCGCCGGGGTCATGGTCGGGGTGTCGGAACCGTTCTTGGACCAGATGTCCTTGAGTTCGGCTGAGTCGAGCGCCTTGCGGGTCTCGGCATACATCTTCGACACGATATCCGCCGGCGTACCCTTCGGCGCCCACATGGCATACCAGGTGGAGACGACATAGCCATCCAGCCCGGCTTCCTTGGTGGTCGGCACATTCGGGAAGGCGCCGTTGCGCGTCGGCGAGGCCATGCCCAGCGGAATGATGCGGCCGCCAGTGATCTGGCCCGCCGAGGTGCCGAGGCCGTCGAAAATCATGTGCACTTCGCCCGCCAGCAGGCCCTGCATGGCCGGGCCGGCGCCGCGATACGGCACATGGGTGATTTCGGTCTTGGTGACGATCTTGAACAGTTCGCCGGCCAGGTGGTGCGTGGTGCCGTTGCCGGCCGAGCCGTAATCCATCTTGCCCGGATTGGCCTTGAGATACTTGATCAGATCGGCCAGCGTGCGGGCCTCAACCTTCTGCGGGTTGACCACGATCACCTGCGGCGGCTGTGCGATCACGGTGATCGGCACGAAATCCTTCTCAAGATCGTAATCGAGCTTCGGATACAGCGACGGCGCGATGGTGTGATGCGCTGCGCCGATGAAGAAATTGTAGCCGTCAGCCGGGGCGCGGGCCGCCACGCTGGCACCGATGGTGCCGCCGGCACCGCCACGGTTATCGATTACAATTTGCTGGTTCAGCGCCTTGCCGATGACGGCAGCCAGCGGACGGGCGAAGGCATCGGTGCCGCCACCGGCCGGGAAGGGCACGACCCAGGTGATCGGCCGGTTCGGCCAGGCTTGTGCCTGGGCAGCGCCGGAAGCGCCGAGGACCGCAAGGGTGGGCAGGGTGAAGGCAATGGCTGCGGCAAGGCTGCGCCGCGAGATGGCCCGAATCATAACGTTCCTCCAGATTTATGTTTTATGTGCAACTACTTTAGAGAATGCCTCGGGCCGGTCAAGACAAGCTTGCGGTAGCGGCCAGATAGCGCTGTGGCGGCACGCCCAGCGAGCGCCGGAACATCGCCGTGAAGGCCGAAGCGCTGTCATAGCCGAGCCGGGCTGCCACCCGCGCTACCGGCTCACCACCGGCCAGCCGCGCCACCGCATCGGCCAGCCGGGCGCGCTCGCGCCAGCGGCGGAAGCTCAAACCCGTTTCCTGCTGGAACAGGCGGGCGAGCGTGCGCGGGCTGGCGCCGCTTTTCGCCGCCCAATCCTCCAGCGACAGCCGGCTGCCAGGCTGTTCCAGCAAGGCCTCGCAGAGCCGTTGCAGCCGCGCATCCCGGGGCATTGGCAGGCCCAGCGGCACGGCGGGCCGGCGGCGCAGTTCATCCAGGATCAACTGCATGATCAGGCCGGCGCGGCCTTGCGTGTCGTATTCCAGCGGTTCGGCCACCGCTTCCAGGATCAGTTCGCGCAGCAGCGGCGACACATCGACCACCCGGCATTCGGTGGGCAGGGCAGGGTCGGCATCGGGGGCGACGTAAAGCGTGCGCATCGCCACGGCAGAGGCCATCCGAACCTCATGGCGCATGCCGGCCGGCACCCACACGGCGCGCAACGGCGGCACCACGAAGGCGCCTTCCGGAATCATCACCCGCATCACGCCGCTCACCGCATAGAGCAACTGGGCGCGCGGGTGGTCATGCGGCGCGATGTGGTAGCCGGCCGGGAAGGGCTTGGCCATCGCCGCCACCGGGCGGGGCACATGCTGGTAATCCTGCGGGTTGGTGCTTTTGGCCGCCATTGGCAGAAACTCGATGATATTTGGCAGAACAGATTGAACCGGACAGGCTAGCCTGTCCAGGTCGGAATCGGGCTCGGCGGGAGATCGCCGGGTCGAGCCCGGCGATGACGCCCTTAAATTATCTCGTCATGCGCGGACTTGATCCGCGCATCCCGTTCCGGAGTGGTAACCATGAACCTGTCCCGCCGCGTGGTGAATTTCGTCAATATCGGCCACGCCTTCGACCACATGCTGATGCTGATTTTCCCCACCGCCGTGCTGACCATGGATCAGGCTTTCGGCCTGCCTTACGGCGAACTCCTGGCACTCTCGATCGGCGGTTTCATCTCGTTCGGCCTGTTCTCCATTCCCGCCGGCTGGCTCGGCGACCGCTGGAGCCGGCACAAGATGATGACGATCTTCTTCTTCGGCATTGGCAGCGCCACCATGCTCACCGGCCTGGCCCAGGCGCCGTGGCAGATCGCCGTCGGCCTCACCGCCATGGGCCTTTTCGCGGCCATCTATCACCCGGTCGGCGGCGCGCTGCTGGTGGCCAATGTCGAGAAGATGGGCCGCGACCTCGGCATCAACGGCGTGTGGGGCAATATGGGCGTGGCGCTGGCGGCGTTGATCACCGGCGGCCTGGCGCAATGGCTCGGCTGGCGCGCGGCTTTCTTCGTGCCTGGCGCGGCGGCGCTGATCGCCGGCGTGTTCTGGCTGATCATGGTGCCGAACCGCCCGAGTGCCGGCAAGGCAGCGGCCAAGAAGGCCGTGGATGTGCCGCGCGACGTGGTGATCCGCGCCTTCGTGGTGCTGTCATTGGTGACGATTGCCGGCGGCATCACCTTCAATGCCGGCACCGTGTCGCTACCGAAATTGTTCGAGGAACAGCTTCAGTTCGGTGCGCTCAGCACCTTCGGCATCGGCATCACCGCCGCCCTGGTCTACACCTTCGGCGCCATGGCGCAGCTCATCATCGGCAATATCATCGACAAGCTGCCGCTGCGCAGTGTGTTCGTGCCGGTGGCGGCCTTGCAGGCGCCGTGCTTCTTCCTCGCCGGCTGGGCGGTGGGCTGGCCGCTGCTCGGCTTCGCCGCCGGCATTATGTTCGCGCTGTTCGGTCAGGTGACGATCAACGACGCGATGATCGCGCGCTACACGTCGGATTCCTGGCGCGCCCGGGCCTTCTCGATCCGCTACGTGATGTCGTTCACCGCCAGCGCCCTTGCCGTGCCGCTGATTTCGTTGCTGCATACCCGCACAGGCAATTTCGAGGCGGTGTATACCGTGCTGGCGGTGCTGGGCGTGTTCATCTTCCTCGGCTCGCTGGCCTTCCCGCACCGGCCCGAGGAGATCGCGCCCGCCGCCACGCAAGCGGCGGAGTAGGGCTTACTCCGCCGGGTGCGGCGCCGGATGATGTCCGGCGTCGTGACCAGGGCCATGTTCGTCCGAAGGCTTCACGGCCATCTTGCTGCGGTCGCGGGCCAGGATGGTGTAGGCGGTGGGTACCACGAACAGCGTCAGCAGGGTGCCGAGCGACAGGCCGCCGACGATCACCAGGCCGATCTGATTGCGGCTTTCCGCACCGGCACCCATGGCCATGGCCAGCGGCAGAGCGCCCAGCACCATCGCCGCCGTGGTCATCAGGATGGGGCGCAGGCGCAACGCCGCCGCCTCGATCACGGCGTCAAACCGCGAGCGGCCCTGTTCCTGGAGCTGGTTAGCGAATTCCACGATCAGAATGCCGTTCTTGGTGATCAGGCCGACAAGAGTCACCAATCCCACCTGGCTGTAGATGTTCATGGTGCCGCCGCCATATTTCAGCGCCAGCAGCGCGCCGGTCATGGAAAGCGGCACGGTGAGCATGATGATGAACGGGTCGATGAAGCTTTCGAACTGCGCCGCCAGCACCAGGTAGATGAAGGCCAGCGCCAGGATGAAGGTGAAGTAGATGTCGCCGGAGGCCTGCTTGAATTCGCGCGACTGGCCGTTGTAGTCGATCTGCACGCCGCGCGGCAGCACGGCGCGTACAGCTTCCTCAAGCTGCGCCAGGGCTTCACCTTCGGAATAGCCCGGCGCCACGTTGGCGGTGATATCGGCGGCGCGAAGCTGGCTCATGCGGGTGAGCTCGCGGGCACTCAAGGATTCCCGCACAGTGACCAGATTGGAAAGCTGCACCATCTGGCCCGACGAGCCGCGCACATAGATCTTGGAGAGGTCGTCCGGGTTGGCGCGGTCGACATCCGCCACCTGCACGATCACGTCATACTGCTTGCCATTCTGCTTGAAGCGCGTCACCTGGCGGCCACCCAGCATGGTTTCCAGCGTGCGACCGATGGTATCGACCTCGACGCCCATATCCGCCGCCTTGTCGCGGTTCACCGAAACCTTGACCTCCGGCTTGTTCAGCTTCAGGCGGGTATCGACATTGGCCAAAGCCGGATATTTTTCGGCCTCCACCAGCACCATCGCGACCATGCGATTCAGTTCGTCGTAATCGACATTGGCCTGCAGCACGATCCATACTGCCGGCGAACGGAGATTCTGGCCCAGCGAACGCGGGTTGTCGGCGAAGCCCTGCACGCCGGCCAATTCGCGCATCTTCGGGTTCAACTGCGTGACGATTTCCTGCTGCTTGCGCTTGCGCTGGTCCCAATGAGCAAGGCGGGTGAAGGAAACGCCCTGCGACACGATGGGATTGCCTGAGACGACGAAGCGCGCCTCGGCTTCCGGCACGCCCTCCATGATCTTCTCGACCTGGCGGGCATACTTTTCCATGTAATTGATCGTGGCGCCTTCAGGGCCGTTGAACGAACCCACAATGGTGCCGCGATCCTCCACCGGCGAGAGTTCCGGCTTCAACTGCTTGAACACGAAATAGCTGCTGCCGGCGAAGCCGATGCCGATCAGGATCACCAGCCAGCGGACCTTGAGCGTGCTGCCGAGCAGGCGGCGATAGCCGTGGGTGATGCCATTCAGCACATTCTCGACGACATTATAGAAAAAGCTGTGGTTGGTTTCGTGCTTCAGCAGACGGCCGCACATCATCGGGCTGAGCGTCAATGCGACGAAGCCGGAGACCAGCACGGCGCCGGCCAGGGCCCAGGCGAATTCGGTGAACAGACGGCCCGTGGTGCCGCTCATGAAGCCGATGGGGGCATACACGGCAGCCAGGGTCAGCGTCATCGCCACCACGGCGAAACCGATTTCCTTGGCGCCTTTGAAAGCGGCATCCAGCGGCGCCATGCCTTCCTCGATATGGCGATAGATGTTTTCCAGCACCACGATGGCATCGTCCACCACCAGGCCGATGGCCAGCACCATGGCCAGCAAGGTGAGGGTGTTGATGGTGAAACCAAGCGCCAGCATGATGGCGAAGGCGCCCATCAGCGAGGCGGGGATTGTGACCACCGGAATCAGCGTGGCGCGGATGTTGCGCAGGAACAGGAACACCACCGCCACCACCAGCAACACAGCTTCGCCAATGGTGCGGTAGACCGACTTGATCGAGGCTTCGATGAATACCGAGGTATCGTAGGCGACTTCGGCGCGCATGCCGTCGGGCAGGTTCTCCAGGATATCGGGCAGGGCCTCGCGCACGCCGCGCGAGATATCCAGCGGGTTGGCCACCGCCTGCTTGACGATACCGAGCGACACGGCAGGCTTGCCGTTGAACCGCACGCTGACACGCTCGTCCAGAGGCCCGACCTCGGCGCGGCCGACATCGCGCACGCGCACCGGATAGCCGTTGGCCTCGCGGACAATGATGGCGCCGAACTGTTCCGCCGTGCGCAGGTCGGTTTCCGACAGCACGGTGAATTCCATATTCTGGCTCTCGATGCGGCCGGCTGGCACTTCCACATTCTGCCGGCGCAGCGCGCTTTCCACATCCTGCGGCGTCATATTGTAGGCGGCGAGGCGGGCGGCATCGAGCCATAGCCGCATGGCATAGCGGCGCTCGCCGAAGATGCGGGCTTCCGCCACGCCGGCGATGGATTGCAGCCGGTCCTTCACATAGCGATCGGCGTAATCGGTGAGTTCCAGCGAGGTATGGCGCTCGGACGAGAAGGCGATGAACAGCACCGGCTGGGCATCGGCTTCCACCTTGGAAACGATGGGCTCGTCGATTTCAGGCGGCAGCTTGCCACGCACACGGCTGACGCGGTCGCGGACGTCATTGGCGGTGGATTCCGCGTCGCGCGACAGCTTGAAGCGCACCACTACCAGGCTGCGTTCCTGGCGCGTGATCGAGCGCAGGAAGTCGATGCCTTCGATGCCGGCGATGGATTCCTCCAGCACGCGCGTCACCTGGCTCTCGATCACCTCGGCGCTGGCGCCGCGATAGACGGTTTCCACCAGCACCACCGGCGGATCGATATTGGGATATTCGCGCACAGTGAGGCGGGTGAACGACACCAGGCCGATCAGCACCACCACCAGGCTCAGCACGGTGGCGAAAACCGGGCGGCGGATGCAAAGGTCGGAGATCCCCATGCTCAGCTACCCTTGATCTCGGTGGCGCGGACATACTGGCCGTCGCGCAGCTTCACCGCGCCCTCGACCACGATGGGTTCACCGGCCTTGAGGCCTTCCATGATTTCGACTTCGCCATCGCGGCGCAGGCCCGGCTTCACCTTGGTCTGCACCGCCCTGCCATCCACCACGCGCAGTACGTAGATATCGCGGCCCGCCGGCACCAGCGCGGTTTCCGGCACCAGCACGGCGTTGGCGCGGTCTTCCACCACCAGGGTGACGCGGGCGAACATGCCAGGGCGCAGCTTCTTTTCCGGGTTGGGCAGGCGGGCGCGCAGGATCGCGGCGCGGCCATTCGGGTCAATTGCCGGATCGATGGCGAATACGGTGCCATCGAAGGTCGGGCCAGGCATGGCATCCAGTCGCACACGCACATTCTGGTTCACGGCGATGAGATGCGCGTTGATTTCCGGGATGCGGAAATCGACCTTCAACTGCTCGATGCTTTCGATGTTGACCATCGCCTGGCCGGGATTGACGTAATCGCCGACGCTGACCTGGCGCAGGCCGACCACGCCATCGAACGGCGCCAGCAATGTGCTCTTGTCCAGCGTTGCCTGAGCGAGTGCCAGGGCGGCTTCGTCGGTCTGCAGCTTGGCGGTGGCTTCATCGCGGGCCCGCTGGGTGCCGGCACCCTTGCCATAGAGTTCCTCGGCGCGGCCGAAATTGGCGCGGCTCAACGCGATATTGGCGCGGGCCTGGGCGACTTGCGCCCGCGCGATGCTGGCATCCAGCCGCACCAGCGGCATGCCGCGCTTCACCGGCTGGCCTTCCTCGAACAGGATTTCGGTGATACGGCCGGCGATCTCGGGCCGCAGGATCACGGATTCATTGGAGCGCAGGCTGCCCACGGCTTCGATCTGCTGGCGGGCATTGCCGATGCGCGGGATCCGCACATCCACGGGGATCGGATTGCGCGCTGTACCCTGCTGCCCGGCACCGCCTTGCGGGGCCTGTGGCGCGGCAGCGGAAGCGCCCGGCGTCGCCTGGGCGATCATCTCGCGCAGCTGCGGGCCATAGAACATCCATCCGGCGCCACCGGCTACTAAAAGCGCCAGTACGCCCAAGCCAAAAGCCTTTTTCATCGACGACCTGTTCCCCTAGCGCCAGCCGGTGGGGAGACAACGGCAGCGCGAAATTCTATGCAACCTGGATTACTATACTGTATGGTTCAGAAATTGGTAGTTCAAAAGGCGTGGAATGGCCGGGAAACGAGTGCAAGACTCCGTGAACGGACAGCGACGGCGCGGCAGGCCCGCTGATGCCGGCAAGCATGCCGAAATTCTTGATGTCGCGACGCAGGTTTTCCTCGAGCGCGGCTATAATGCCACCAGCATGGACCTGATCGCGCGCCGCGCCCGCGTGTCTAAAATAACCATATACGCGCATTTCTCGAGCAAGGAGACTTTGTTCGCGTCGATCATCGATGCGCTGGCTGGCAAGCTGACTCAGGGTATCCAGCGGCTGGTTTGTGACGGCTTGCCGCCGGAGCAGGCGCTTCAGCAGGTTGGCCGCGCCTATCTCAAGCTGGCACTGGCGCCGGGTTCCTTGGCCTTGCACCGGCTGGTGGTGGCGGAATCGGCGCGCGTGCCGGGGCTGGGCAAGATCATCCACCGCAGCGGCCCGCATCCTATTGTCGCGACCCTGGCGAAATACCTGAAAGGCCGGCCGGAGCTGCGTATCAGCGATCCCGCCCTGGCGGCGGAACAGTTCCTCGGCATGGTGCTGGGGCATACCCAGCTTGGGCTGCTGCTCGGCGCAAGGCCGGCGGCGGCGACACGGGCGAATATAGACCGCATGGTCGATCACGCCGTCGGCGTGTTCCTCAGCGGCTGTCGCGTCTAAAGCTAGCTGCGGTTCTTGCCGATCGGGAAGGGCAGGTCTGGGTCATCCTCGCCGCCGCGCGCCACCACCTGCGGGCGGGCAGCGCCCATGGCCTGGCTTAAGACCTGCGACGACACTTCCGCCGCGATGCGCGAGGCGATTTCGCCCGAGACCTGCGCGGCCACCTTGGCAGCGACCTGGGCGGCAATCTGGGCCGGCGAGGGGGCGCCATTGCCGGCGGGAGGCGTGGCGGTTGTCGCCAGTACCGGGAGTATCGGCGCAACCGGCGCGGCGTCGTTGTTGCCCGGGCGCTCTTCCAGGCGCCGGATGAATTCCTGGATGATGCGGCGGTACAATTCGTCCTTCAGCACCGCGTCTTCTTCGCCCTGGTTGATCGACGGGTTGTCGTTCACTTCGATCACCACCACGCCCTTGGGCGTCTGCTTCAGGTCGACGCCATAGAGGCCGTCGCCGATCAGGTTGGCGGCTTTCAGCGCCATCTGCACGATCTCGTCCGGCGCCTGCTCCACCGGCAAGGTGCGAAAACCGCCTTCGGTGAAGCGGCCACCTTCGCCATGCTTCACCACCTGCCAATGGCCGCGCGACATGAAATACTGGCAGGCATAGATCGGCTGGCCGCGCAGGATGCCGATGCGCCAGTCGAAATCGGTGTAGAGATATTCCTGCGCCAGGATCACATCCGACTCACGCAGCAGCCGCCCGGCGCCTTCCAGCAATTGCGTTCGGTTGTCGGCCTTGATGATGCCGCGCGAGAAGCTGCCATCCGGAATCTTGAGGATGACGGGATAGGGGATTTCCTGCTCCACCGCCTCGATGCCGCTCTTGTCCAGCACCACGGTCTTGGGCGTCGGGATCTTGTTCGCTTTCAGCAGTTCGGCGAGATAGACCTTGTTGGTACAGCGCAGGATCGAGGTCGGGTCGTCGATCACCGCCATGCCTTCCTTCTCCGCGCGCTTGGCGAAGCGGTAGGTATGGTGGTCCAGCGCCGTGGTTTCGCGGATGAACAGCGCGTCGTATTCCGCCAGTTCGGCGTAATCCTTCTTTTCGATCAACTCCACTTCCACGCCCATCTGCTCGCCGATGCGCATGAATTTTTGCAACGTGCGGCGGTCGGAAGGCGGCAGCACTTCGGCCGGGTTGTGCAGCACGGCCAGCGAATACTTCGCCACGCTCTTGGCCTTTGGCGCGCGCCAGCCAGCCCGCGTGTAGGCATCCAGCGCATGCTCGAAGAATTCCTGCTGTTCCGGCTTCAGGTCGGCCAGCGCCATCGGGCGGATCGAGGCGATATGCCAGCCATCTTCCGGCGAGATATTAAGCTTCAGCAGCGGGCAGCGGAATTCATCGAACACGCGCCGCGCCAGATCGGGGAAGCGCAGGTCATCGCTGCGACCGAAGAAAATGTTGATCGAGAATGGCGCGGTGGGCACCATCACCAGCTTCTTGAGCTGCTGCACCAGCAGTTCATCGAGTTCCGGCAGCGCATGCGTGTAGATGCTGCGCTCGCGCAGTTCCAGGATGGTCTTGACGCTGGGGATTACCTTCTGGTTCCGCGCCTCGGCCAGCAGCGAGCAGTAATAGCCGTAGCCGAGATAGGAATAATCCTTCGACAGGTTGATGATCTTGGCGCGCTTGTCCTGCACCAGATCCGGCCGGGTGATGAACTCCCGGTTGTTGAGCACCAGGCATCCCGGATTGCGGTAATGGAACTGGGTTTTGCGCTCGACGATGATGACGTGCATTTGGGTCTCTAGCTGCGGGCGGCGAGGCGCTTGGTAAGACGCAGGGCATCGGCCCCGTCCTGGTAATAGCGCCTCAGGCGGCCGGTTTCTTCATAGCCGGATTCGCGATAGAGCGCGAGGGCGGCTTTGTTACGGTCTGCGACTTCCAGGCGCATCTCGTCGGCGCCTATTTTTCGGGCGGTTTGCTCAAGAGCGGTCAGCAGCCGCCGGGCCAGGCCTTGGCCGCGCCAGTCCGGATGCACGGCGATGGAATAAAGCCGCGCCGCTGCCGTATCGGCCCTGGTGAAGATCAGCCCGGCGGCGGCGAGCCGGCCGCCCGTTTCCATCACCCGCAGATGGGCGCGCGGCGAGGCGAGCGCGCGGGCGTAGGAACGGCGGGAAAAGCGGTCGGTGGCGAAGCAGGTTTCTTCCAGCGCCACCAGGGCATCGAGATCGGCGGCCGTGGCGGGGCGCAGATGAGGCTTGCCCGCCGCCGCCGACTTGCCTAAGCCTGATACTGATTTTGCCGCCACTGGACCCGTCATGCCCTTGTCTATTGTTGATGATCCTAGCCGCGCTCTGTGGCGAAACAAGGGCAAGCTGACGCTGGCGTTTTTTCTGCTCGCGCTGCCGGCGCTGCCTGTCCGCGCAGCCGAACCGGCGAAACCGGCCCAGAACCAACCGGCCCAGAATGTAGATGAGCGGCCTTGCCGCTCGCGCGATGCCTATTGTCAGGGCTATGTTGCCGGCATCCTTGATTCGCTGCGGATCGCTGGCAATGTCTGCCTGCCGGATGCGGTGCCGGGCCCAAGAGTGGAGTTCATCGTGCGCGACTGGCTGGCGCTCAATCCTGCCCTGGTATCCCAGGCTGGCGCCGAACTGATCGCAAATGCCCTGCGAAAGTCGTTTCCATGCAAATAGTCCGTGGCCCAGGCGAGAACCGGGGCGATAACCGGGGCGATAACCGGGGGGAAGAGCCGGAGAAGGAGGCAGCAGAGGCCGCCGACATGCAGGCCTTTGCCTGGCTGCTGTATCATAACCGGCCCGAACTGCCGGTGATCTTCAAATGGCTGGTCGGTATCAACGTGGCGGCCTTCGTCGCCCTGCTGCCGCTCGGCGGCGGGCTGATCGAGGCCAATTCATCAGTGCATCTGGCCTGGGGGGCCAATTTCGGCCCGGCCATTGCCGGCGGCCAGTATTGGCGCCTGCTCACCGCTGCCTTCCTGCATTTCGGCCTGATCCATCTCGGCTTCAACATGATGGCGTTGTGGAGCCTGGGCGGCCTGGCGGAACGGCTCTATGGCCGCTGGCCGTTTCTGGTGATCTATCTCGGCGCGGCGGTGATCGGCAGCCTCGCCAGTGTCTATTTCAGCCCCGACCGCACGGTGAGCGCCGGTGCCTCCGGCGCCATCTTCGGCCTGGGCGGCGCACTGGCCAGCTTCTGGCTGCGCAACGGCAAGGCGGTGCCCTTGAGCGTGCTGCGCGGGCAATGGGTGAACCTGGCGCTGTTCATCGGCTTCTCGGTCTATATGGGGATCACCGCCACCGGCATCGACAATGCCGCCCATGGCGGTGGCTTCGTCGGTGGCGCCCTGCTGGGCTATCTGCTTACCGCGCCGCTGCAGCGTCCGGGCATCGCCGGGCCGCGCCAGCTTGGTTTAGGGATCGCCGCTATTCTGCTGGCCCTGGCCGTGATCCTGCCGATCCTGCCAGAACCGGCCTACCGCTATCCGGCGGAACAACCGATTGCGGAAGCCATCGACAATGCCTTCCGCGAGGATGCGCGGTTGGCGGATGTATCGAAAAAGCTGAACGAGGAACGCACCAAGCTGACGCCGCAGGCCTACCGCCAGCGCATCGAGAGCGAACTGCTGGAGCCCTGGCGCGAGGTGGCACGCAGCCTCAATGGCTACGATCCACGCCCGGAAAGCCGGCTCGCCGAACGGCTGCTGGCGGCGCAGAATTATGCCGGGCTGCGGGTGAAGCTGTATGAGAGCTATGCCGCCGGCCTGCGCGGTGATCGCGCCCGGTTGCGGGAAGCGGAGGCGATTGCCGAGCAGTTGAAGCCGGCAATCGCCGCCATCAAGCGCAGCCTGGAGCCGCGCTAGACCGTTTCCTTTTCATATTGAACCAACTGCGTTGCGTCTGGAGGCGGTAGCCCGCCAGGAGAAGCGCGCAGCAGGTACCTGGCGGTACCTGCAAGCGTTTCGACGCCGCGGATACCGCCTCCAGGCGCAACCCCTGCGGGGCCGGGCGATTTTGCGTTTTGAGCGCGTCGCCCGGCTTGACCGTAGCCCCCACTACGCCCTGCGCCGGGCTCCTCCTCAAAACGCAAAATCGCCACGGCGCAGCGATTCAATATGAAAAGGAAACGGTCTAGGCATCCATCAGGCCTTCGCTACCACTTCGGCGATGGCCTTGCCGACATCCTGGGTGTTGGCCTGACCGCCCATGTCCGGCGTGCGCGGGCCGGCCACCAGCACTTCCTCGATGGCTTTCAGGATGGCGTCGGCGGCCTTCTGGTGGCCGAGATGCTCCAGCATCATGGCGCCGGACCAGACCTGGGCAATCGGGTTGGCGACGCCCTTGCCGGCGATATCCGGCGCCGAACCATGCACCGGCTCAAACAGCGACGGAAACGCGCCTTCCGGGTTCAGGTTGGCGGACGGCGCGATGCCGATGGTGCCGGTGCAGGCGGGGCCGAGATCCGACAGGATGTCGCCGAACAGATTCGAGCCGACCACGACGTCGAACCAGTCCGGGTGCAGCACGAAATGCGCCGTCAGGATGTCGATATGGAATTTGTCGACCCGCACATCGGGATACTTCTTCGCCATCTCGACGACGCGCTCATCCCAATAGGGCATGGTGATCGAGATGCCGTTCGACTTGGTGGCCGAGGTGAGATGCTTCTTCGGCCGCTTCTGCGCCAGGTCGAAGGCGAATTTCAGGATGCGGTCCGTGCCCGTGCGGGTCAGGAACGTTTCCTGGACGACGAATTCGCGGTCGGTGCCGCCAAACATGCGGCCGCCGACCGAGGAATATTCGCCCTCGGTATTCTCGCGCACGACATAGAAATCAATGTCGCCCGGCTTGCGGTTGGCCAGCGGCGAGGGGATGCCCGGCATCAGCCGCACCGGGCGGAGATTCACATACTGGTCGAACTCGCGGCGCCACTTGATCAGCGAGCCCCAGAGCGAGATATGGTCCGGCACCTTCTCGGGCCAGCCGACGGCACCGAAGAAGATGGCGTCATGGCCGCCGATCTGCTGCTTCCAGTCCTCCGGCATCATCATGCCGTGCTTCAGGTAGTAGTCGCAGCTCCAGTCGAAACTGTCGAAGCTGAAGTCGATGCCGAACCGGCGTGCCGCCGCATCGAGCACGCGCAGGCCTTCCGGCACCACTTCCTTGCCGATGCCGTCGCCGGGGATAACGGCGATACGATGAGTCATGATTTCCTCCCGTGTATAAGGCTTATTGTGGCAGCGCCACCAGCGCGTCGCGGTGCGTGACGCTGCGGCTGGTGCTGTCGAAGCGCATCAGGTCTTCGCCGATCAGCACCGGTCCGGCGAAATCGGCGCGCACTTCATCCAGCAGCTTCATGCGGTCGAACACCACCGGGACGAAATGGTTGAGGATCAGGCATTTCGCCTGGGCCTCGCGCGCCACTTTGCCGACCTCGGTGGAAAGCGTGTGGTAGGCGGCGACATTCTGGATGGTTTCCGGCCCACGCACGCCGGGCAGGGCCAGCATCTCGCGGTGGATGAAGCATTCATGCACCAGGGCGTCGGCGCCTTTGGCTGCCGCGATAAGTTCAGGGCAATAGGCGGTATCACCGCTGAACGCCACGCGGTGCGTGCCGTCGTCGAACACGTAACCGAAGGCCGCCGTAACCGGCTGGTGCCGCACGGCAATCGCGGTGATGCTGAGAGCGCCGTCGCGGATCACGTCGCCATCCTGCAACTCGGTAACGTCGAGTTGCAGGGCCGTGGTGGAGGGCCGCTTCTCATGGGCAATGCGGGCGTCGAGTTCGGGTTTCCACAGGGCCATCAGGCCGGCGGCATAGGCCTTGGTGCCGCGCGGGCCATAGATGCGCTGCGGCTTGTCGCGGCCCTGGTGCCAGGAGGAAACGATCAGTTGGTAGAGATCGACCAGATGATCGGAATGCAGATGGGTGAGGAATAACGCCTCAATGCGCTTGCCGGCCGAACCGGCGCCGATCAGCCGCTGCGTTACGCCGGAGCCGCAATCGACCAGGTAATGCTTATCCTGCCAGTCCAGCAGGCTGGCGGGGCCGTAGCGGTCGGTGGAGACTTGCGGGCAGCCGGTGCCGAGCAGCGTGACTTGCATAATCAGCGCCGCAGCCTGAGGAACGGCACCAGCTCGCCGGCCTTTACCGGCGGCGCCAGGGCAGGGCGGATCACCAGGCCATCGGCATCGGTGAGCAGCCGGAGCATCGAACTGTCCTGTTTCGACGAGGCATCCACTACCAGGCGGCCATCGGCCTCCTGGCGCAGCCGGGCGCGCAGGTAATCCTCGCGCTTGTCATTCGCCGCCAGTTCGGTGGCGCTGGGCACCAGTTCGGTCTGCACGGTCCAGTCCTGCCCGAGCATGGCAAGGATCGCCGGGCGCAGAAAAAGCTGCCCACAGACCAAGGCCGAGACCGGATTGCCGGGCAGACCGAGCAAAGGGATGCTGCCCTTGTCGCGTAGATCAGCGCGACCGAACATCAGCGGCTTGCCCGGGCGCATGGCGATTTTCCAGAAGTCGATGCCGCCGCCGCCGGTGCCAAGCACCTTGTGGATCAGATCATGCTCGCCGACGCTGGCGCCGCCGAGCGTGATCAGCAGATCGCAGCCTGCCGCCGCTTCCGCCTTGGCGCGCAGGTCGGCTTCGGTGTCGCGTGCGATGCCGAGATCGACGGCCTCGCCGCCGGACTCTCTCACCAGCGCGCAGATGCCGAAATTGTTCGACGACACGATCTGGTTTGGGCCGATCGGATCGCCAGGACGGGCCAGTTCATCGCCGGTGGCCAGCACGGCGATGCGCGGCTTGCGCCGTACCGCCAGCCAGGGCCGGTTCATGGCGGCGGCCAATGCGATGTCGGTGGGGCCAAGCTGGCGGCCTTCCGGGATCAGCAGGTCGCCTTCGGAGAAATCCAGGCCAGCGCGGCGGATCCACTGCCCCGGCTTCGGCGCCTCGCGCACGGTGAGCAGGCCATCGGCGCCCAAATCCGCGTCTTCCTGGATCACGATGGCATCGGCGCCATCGGGCAGCGGCGCCCCGGTGAAGATGCGCACGGTTTCGCCCAAGCCGACTGCGCCTTCGAAGCGAGCACCGGCGGCGACCGCGCCAATCGGCGTCAGCGTGGTGGGGATGGTGCCGAGATCGGCCTGCCGCGCCGCCCAGCCATCCATGGCGCTGACGGCGAAGGGCGGCTGGGTGCGGCGCGCGGTCAGCGCTTCGGCCAGCACGCGGCCCAGGCCATCCGCCAGCGCCACCGTCTCAGCCGGCATGCGCGGCAGCGCGGCCAGGATGCGGGCGCGGGCGTCACTCACCGGTATCATGGGCTGGCCGGTATCATTTGGCCTCGAAGGTGCCCGACTTGCCGCCGGATTTATGCAGCAGGCGCAGGTCGGTGATGGTCATGCCGCGATCCACCGCCTTCACCATGTCGTAGAGCGTCAGCGCCGTCACGCTGGCGGCGGTCAGCGCCTCCATCTCCACGCCGGTCTTGCCCTTGAGCTTGCAGGTGGCGGTGATGTCGATGCAGTTCTGCCGGCGCAACGGCTTCAGTTCCACCGTCACCTTGGTCAACGCCAGCGGATGGCAGAGCGGGATCAGCTCATGGGTGCGCTTGGCCGCCATGATGCCGGCAATGCGCGCGGTGGCCAGCACGTCGCCCTTCGGCGCGTTGCCGGAAAGGATTAGCTTCAACGTCGCCGCCTGCATATGCACGCGGGCACCGGCCACCGCCACGCGCTCGGTCTCGGCCTTGTCTGACACATCGACCATATGGGCATGGCCCTGGTCGTCGAGATGCGAGAGCTTCGGCTTGTTTTTCGCCATGGTCACTCGGCTTTGCCGGTCAGCAGCAACTGCGTTGCCGCGCGCACGTCCGGCTGGCGCATCAGGCTTTCGCCGACCAGGAAGCAATGCGCGCCGATCCGCGCCATGCGGTCGAGATCGGCCTTGGTGTAGAGGCCGGACTCCGATACCAGCGTGTAGCCTGCCGGCACCAGCGCGGACAGCGCCTCGGACGTGGCGAGGCTCACTTCCAGCGTCTTGAGATTGCGGTTGTTGACACCAAGCAGCTTGGATTTCAGCTTCAGCGCCCGCTCGGTCTCGGCGGCATCATGCACTTCCACCAGCACATCCAGGCCGAAGGCAATCGCCGCGTCTTCCAGTTCGGCGGCCTGGGCATCGCTCAGAGCGGCCATGATCAGCAGGATGCAATCGGCGCCGAGCGCGCGCGCTTCCGCCACCTGGTAGGTGTCGAGCATGAAATCCTTGCGGATGATCGGCAAGGGCACGGCGGCGCGGGCCTGGCGCAGATATTCGTCACTGCCTTGAAAATACGGTACGTCGGTGAGCACGCTGAGGCAGGCGGCGCCGCCATCCTGATAGGCGCGGGCAAGGCTCGGCGGATCGAAGTCGGCGCGGATCAGGCCCTTGGACGGCGAGGCCTTCTTGATCTCGGCGATCAGGCCATAGCCGCCGGCGGCAACCTTGGCCTTGAGCGCGGCATGGAAGCCGCGCGGTGCCACGGTCAGGCGTGCCTCGGCTTCCACGTCAGCATAGCTCTTGGCCGCCTTGGCTTTGGCGATATGCACCAGCTTGTCGGCGCAGATCTTGGCCAGCACGTCACTCACGGGCGGCCTCCGGCAAGCTTTCGTGGGTGATCTCGACGAGCTTCGCCAGCGCGGCGCGGGCCTTGCCGCTGTCGATCGCCTCGGCCGCCAGTTTCGCACCATCCTTGAGATTGGCCGCGCGGCCGGCGATCACCAGGGCGGCGCCGGCATTCAGCAACACGATATCGCGGAAGGCATTCTTGTCGCCGTTCAGCACGCCGCGCAACGCCACGGCATTGGTCACCGGATCGTCGCCCTTGAGCAGGTCGAATGGCACGCGCGAGAGGCCGGCATCTTCCGGCACCACCTCGAAATCGCTGACCACGCCGTTATTGAGTTCGGACACATAGGTCGGGCCGGTGAGGGTCATCTCATCCAGGCCATCGGAACCATGCATGACCCAGACGCGCTCGGAACCGAGCTTGCCCATCACTTCCGCCAGCGGCCGCACCCATTGCTTGGCGAACACGCCAAGCAGTTGCCGCTTCACGAAAGCCGGATTGGAAAGGGGGCCGAGCAGGTTGAAAATGGTGCGGGTGCCGAGTTCGACGCGGGTCGGGCCGACATGGCGCATGGCACCGTGATGCCGTGGCGCCATCAGGAAGCCGACGCCGGCTTCATGGATGGCCTTTTCGATCAGCCGCAGGTCGCAATCGATATTGACGCCCAGCGCGGTCAGCACATCCGCGGCACCGGTCTTCGATGACAGCGCGCGGTTGCCATGCTTGGCCACCGGCACACCGGCTCCGGCCACCACCAGCGCCGAGCAGGTGGAGACGTTCCAGGTGCCCTTGGCATCGCCGCCGGTGCCAACGATGTCGATGGCGTTATCCGGCGCCTTCACGCTGGTGACTTTCGCGCGCAGGGTCAGTGCGCCGCCGGTAATCTCGTCCACCGTCTCGCCGCGCACGCGCAAAGCCATCAGGAAGCCGCCCATCTGCGATGGCGTGGCGTTGCCCGACATCATCACGTCGAAGGCGAGGCGGGAATCCTCGACGCTGAGGGAAGCGCCGCCGGCCACCTGATTGAGCAGGCGCTTGAAGCTGTCGACGTCTGCGCTCATGCCGCCTGGCCCTGGCTAGCTTGAGCTTTGACGGCTTTCTCCAGCATCTCGTCCTCGACGCCCAGGCCGCAGCCGCGCAGGAAATTCGCCAGCATGCGCAGGCCATGCTCGGAGGCGATGCTTTCGGGATGGAACTGCACGCCATGCACCGGCAGGGCGGCATGGGCCAGGCCCATCATCACGCCATCCTCGGCATAGGCATTGCCGCGCAGCGAATTCGGCAGGGTTTCGGGCGCCACGGTCAGCGAATGGTAGCGGGTGGCAAGGAAATCCTGCGGCAGCCCGGCGAACACGCCGGTATTGTCATGTTTGATCCGGCTCAGCTTGCCATGCAGTGGCTGCGGCGCCCGCACCACCTGGCCGCCGAAGGCCTGGCCGATGGCCTGATGCCCAAGGCAGACGCCGAAGATCGGCGTGGTGTCGGCAGCGGCGTGGATCAGGTCGAGGCAGATGCCGGCACGATCCGGGTCGCAGGGGCCAGGCGACAGCACGATGCCGTTCGGCTTCAGCGCCATCACCTCGCGCACCGACTTCTCGTCGTTGCGGAATACCTCCACTTTCTGGCCCAGCATCCCGAAATAATGGACCAGGTTCCAGGTGAAGCTGTCGTAATTGTCGATCAGTACCAGCATGTTCGCCTCGGCTAAGCGGAGGCACCGTAAAGCATTTCAGCCCAAGGGTGAACCGCCGTGACAGGGGGATTTTATGCCCCTGGAGTGTGCGGGAAAGGCTTTTCCATACCGGTAATGATATGGAAATGCGCCAAACTATAATCTCGTCATACCTTTATTATGATCGAATCTGCGCCTAAACTGCCTGCCATATAACGAAAAACCAACCAGGGAGTGAAACTATGGGTATAGGTCGTCGTCGTTTTCTGACCCTTGCCGGCGCTGCCGCCGTCGCTTCCCCCCTTGTCGGCAGCCCGATGGTGATCCGCAACGCCCGCGCGCAGGCGCAGGTGACGCTGAAGCTGCACCATTTCCTGCCGGCAGTATCGAATGTCCATACCAAGCTGTGGACGCCGTGGGCGAAGAAGCTGGAAGCCGAGTCCGGCGGCCGCCTCAAGGTGGATATCTTCCCGGCGATGCAGCTTGGCGGCGCGCCGCCGCAGCTTTTCGACCAGGCGCGCGATGGCGTGGCCGATCTGGTCTGGACCCTGCCGGGCAACACGCCGGGCCGTTTCCCGGGCGTCGAAGTGTTCGAACTGCCCTTCGTCGCCGCCAAGCGCGGCATTGCCAATGCTCAGGCGACGCAGGAATTCTACGAGACCTATCTGCGCGAGGAATTCAAGGAAGTGCATCCCATCGTGGTCTGGTCGCATGACGGCGGCCTGATCCACGCCTCCAAGCCGGTGAAGACCATGGAGGACCTGAAGGGCATGAAGCTGCGTTCGCCGACGCGCTTTGCCGGCGAGGCGCTGAAGGCGCTCGGCGCCACCGGCATTCCGATGCCAATTCCGCAATTGCCCGAGGCGCTGGCGCAGAAGGTGCTGGATGGCTGCGTCATCCCGTGGGAAGTGGTGCCGGCGGTGAAGGTGCATGAGCTGGTAAAGAACCATATCGAGATTCCGGGTTCGCCGACGCTCTACACCGCCACCTTCATCCTGGCGATGAACAAGGCCAAGTATGCCTCGCTGCCTGCCGACCTGAAGCAGATCCTGGATGCCAATTCCGGCCAGGCACTGGCCAAGCTGGCCGGCGAGATGTGGGACAACGAAGGCGTTGCGGTTGCCGACATGGTACGCAAGCGCTCCAACTCGATCACCGCGATCAGCGCCGACGAAGCCGCGCGCTGGCGCAAGGCCACCCAGCCGGTGATCGACGACTGGATCAAGGCGATGAAGGACAAGGGCGTGGATGGCGGCAAGATGCTGGAGCATGCCCGCGCCCTGGTGGCCAAGTACGACAAGGCCTGATAGCGCTTGCAGCACAACGAATGCCCGGGTTTCGGCCCGGGCATTTCTTTTGCGATAACACAGTAAACGTATACGAAAAAAGACATGGATGCGGCTGCGGAAGCGTGGCAAGAGGGTGCGGGGGCAAGCGGCAAACCGCGATGGGTGAAGCAGTATGAACGATAACGACACTCCTGCCGGCGATCAGCGCGCCGTGCTGGCCGGCATCACCCGGCCGCTGGCGATCCTTGGCGGCCTGACGGTTATGGCGGCGGCTTTCGTGGTCATGGTCAGTGTTGTCATCCGTGGCAGCGGGCTTGGCGCCATCGGCGGAGATTTCGAGATCGTGCAGATGGCGACGGCACTTTCGGTCTTCTGCTTCCTGCCCTATTGCCAGGCGCGGCGCGGCAATATCGTGGTGGATACCTTCACCAACTGGCTGCCGCAGCGCGCGCGCGATCTGCTCGATGCGTTGTGGGATATCGTCTATGCCGTGATGGCCGGCATCATCTCGGTGCAGTTGCTGCGCGGCGCCATGGACACGATCAAAAGCAACACGGTTTCCATGGTGCTAGGCCTGCCGACCGGCTGGGCCATTGGCGTGGCTTCCGTGCTCGCCGCCATACTCTGCCTGGTCACCCTGGCAACGGCCTGGACGCTGATCCGGAGGAAGTCATGAGCGGCCTGATGCTGGGCCTGACGGCCTTCGTCGCGATGCTCGGGCTGATCGCGCTGCGCATGCCGGTGGGGCTTGCCATGCTGGTGGTCGGCAGCATCGGTTACACCCACCTGACCAGCGGCGCGATTTTCCTGAACTACCTGAAATCGACGCCGTATCACCTGTTTTCCAATTATACGCTCTCGGTGATCGCGCTGTTCATCCTGATGGGCGCCTTCGCCGAACGTGGCGGCCAGTCGCGCAACCTGTTCCTCGCCGCCGCCGCCCTGGTCGGCAAGGTGCGCGGCGGCATGGCGATGGCGGTGATCTGGGCGGCGACGATCTTCGCCGCCATCTGCGGTTCCTCGGTGGCTACCACCGCCACCTTCGGTCGCGCCGTGCTGCCGGAACTGAAGCGTTACAATTACGGTATGGCGCTGGCCACCGGCACCATCGCGATCAGCGGCGTGATCGGCATTCTGATTCCGCCCTCGATCATCCTGGTGGTCTATGCCATCTCCACCGAGCAGAATATCGTCAAGCTGTTCTCGGCGGCGCTGATCCCGGGCCTGCTGGCATCCGTGTTCTACACCATCGCCATCGCCTGGACGGTGCGCCGCGATCCGGCCGCCGGCCCGGTGCAGGAAATCGCCTTGCAGGGGCCTGAACGCCGCCGCGTACTGCTGCGGGTCTGGGGCTTCCTTGGCGTTGTGCTGCTGGTGCTGGGCGGCATCTATGCCGGCATTTTCACGCCCACGGAGGGCGCTGCTGTGGGCACTGTGGCGACTTTCGTGCTGGCGCTGAGCCAGCGCGAACTGAACTGGGACTCGATCAAGACCTGCCTGCTGCAGACCGGCGAGACGGCGGCGATGATCTTCGCCATCCTGCTCGGCGCCGAGGTGTTCAACGCCTTCCTGGCGCTGACGCAACTGCCGATGCAGCTTGCCGATGCCATTGCCGGCTCCGGCCTGCCGCCCTATGGCGTGATGGTGCTGCTGCTGGTGGCCTATCTGGTGCTCGGCGCGGTAATGGACGAGTTGGCGATGATCCTGCTCACCCTGCCGATCTTCTTCCCCGTGGTGATGGCGCTGGATTTCGGCCTACCACCGGATGACGTGGCGATCTGGTTCGGCATCCTGGTGCTGGTGGTGGTGGGCATCGGGCTCACGGCGCCGCCGATCGGCATGAACGTGTTCGTGGTCAGTGCCATCGCCAAGGACGTGCCCATCGCCACCACCTATCGCGGCGTGCTGCCGTTCATTGCCGCCGATATCACCCGCCTGGCGCTGCTCACCGCTTTCCCGGTGCTCTCGCTGTGGCTGATGCGCCTGCTGGATTAGACTTGGATAAGGTGATGGCACCGCCGCGTTACTGGCTGCTAACGATCTCCGACCCTTGGGATTTCGTTTCCAGCGAGGGTGCCGAATTCCGGGCCGAACTGGTTGAATGGAAGGGACAGGCCGCCCTCTTGGTGCTGGAGCGGCCAGTAGCGTTCAACGGGTTTTCATGCCGTCTTTTCGAGGTATGGCCGCGTCATGCCGGCGATACATTGGAAGCGGCGAAGGCGGGAGCAATCATCGCCGTCAACCTGACCGGTGTCGCTGATCAAGACACAGGCCAGGAAACCATTGGCACTGAAATCCATCTGATTGGCGATATTCGCGCTATCGGATGAGTGGTCGGTATTGATCAGGCCGGACTGCCGGCAGCAGCCATCACCACCTGGTTGCGGCCATTCGCCTTGGCCTGATAGAGCGCCTTGTCAGCCATCGCAAGCTGGTAGGCCAGCGGCAATTCCGAGTCCGGCGTGGCGGATACGCCGATGCTCACCGTGGCCTGGATTGTCGCGCCTTCGGGCGACGGGGTTTCGGTCGTGGCGAAAGCAGTACGGATGCGCTCGGCGATGGCCAGCGCGTTCGCCTTGTCGCAATCCGGCAGCATGATGGCGAATTCCTCGCCGCCGAAACGGGCGAAAAGGTCGCTGGTGCGCAGGTTCTCGCGCACCACCCGGGCCAGGGTGATCAGCACGGCATCGCCGGCGGCATGGCCGTGGCTGTCGTTCAGGCGTTTGAAATGGTCGATATCCAGCATCAGCATGGCCGTGGGCCGCTGTTGCTCGGCCAGCCGGCAGGCGGCATCCTGGCTGAGTTCGTCGAAAGCGCGGCGGTTCAGGGCGCCGGTGAGGTGGTCATGATCGGCGATATGCTGCAGGCGGTCGTATAGTTCCTGCCGCGCTGCCATCACACTGGCAACGATGATCGGCGTGATCGCCACCAGCATAACACCCAGCCGGATCGATAGCAGTGTTGCGCCGCTTTGTATATTCGCGGCAATGCCGATGAAGCCGGTGGATAGGGCGAGCAGGGTATAGGCGCTGAATGCCAGCGACAGCAGGGCGGTGGTGAAACGACCATAGGCCACGGCGCACCACAGCAGTGCCGGCACCGGCAGGGCCACGATACCGGGGCCGCCGATGAATTTGGCACCGAGGCAGGAAACCACCAGGGCCAGTAACGGCAGGAAATTGCGGCGCCCAGCCAGCCGGGTGCCGGCATGCCGCCGCTCAGGCTGGCGTGGATACAGGGCCGGTGCGGTCAGGATCACCGGCACGATGGCGACATAGTTCACCAGTTCGGTGACGAACCACAGCATGCCGGTATGCAGCAGGTCGTAGTCGAACATCATGATGCCTGAAAGCGCGCCCGCCACAGCGGCAGTGGCGGAAGCCACGCCAAGCCCTACCAGCATCTTCAGCACCGAGAGCGGGCTGTTGAACAGGCATATATCCTTGCTGAAGCGCCGGAACACCACCACGCCAGCGGCAACGCCGGCAAGATTGGCGCCACAAAGCCACAGCGCCTTGCCCCAGGTGGTGCCGGTGAGGACGTCGGCGGCGACGAAACCGCAGGCTATTGCGATCCAGCTGCAAGGCGTCGACCAGGAGGGATTGCGCACCAGCAGGCCGAGCAGCACGGCATTGGCGATCCAGAAAGCGGCGAGTTGACCGATCGGCCGTGTGAAGATGCCAAAAAGCGATGCAGCGAAAACCACCAGCCCCAGGATGCCCGCCGCAACCAAGGGCGATTTCCCGATACTGTTCGTGGCCGCAATATTCTGCTGCGCCAGGATCACCACGCCTCCTTAATCTACGACGCCATTCAGGCAAATTATTTCTAAGTCGGCGCAAAAATTCGCTTGCAACACCGCATTCTTCCGCATGTAAACATGCTGCCCGAATTCCATGAAAACCGCCTATTATTTTTGGATAATGCTCGCGGAGGTGATGAAACCTGCTCGGTCGTATATCTTTGTTTCGCTGCGGAAATACGGGGGTATTCTGCCTTGTTCAAGTTTACGGCGGTGCCTTTGGCAGTGATGCGATTGTGATGTGCGGCCCTCTCCGATCATTATATGCTAGTGCATCAGCCGAGCGATGGTTGCAGGGGGGCATGGCGATACTATCGGGGCAGGTTGCTTTCGAGATCGACGACGACGAACGGCTCACCACCATCGTCTTCCTCGGGCCTGTCAGCGATCAGCAGGTGATTGAGCTGTACACTGCCGGCGGTTTCGATAACGCGGCAATCAGCGGCTACAATTTCCTCTTCGATCTGCGCCACACGCGATGGATTCCCAATCCGGCAACAATACGTCAGCTTGCGCTGCACATGCGCCAGGTGCGCGAACAAGCTGGGACCGGCCCCGATCAGCGGCGCATCGCCGCCGTGCGCCGGGATAATCCGGAAGTCTATGCCGCCACCCATGGCGCCAGGACCCAGGCCGAGATCGGGCAACAGCGGCTACGCTATTTCAACGATATCTGTGCCGCCCGGCTCTGGCTGCGCGCCGATACCTGAATTGAATGCAATCAAGCGGTTAGCGGTGCCGCCGGCATCGCTGACGTTTAAATAGTCAATGTTTTTGAATAACTTATGGACTATCTGCCGAATCTATAGGCGCGACAAAAACTAGGCAGGGCCTAGAATGACGGGAACCATAACCCCGGAGTCCGTCATGTCCGCAAAAGCCCCCCGCACCATTCTGAAGCCTTCGCGCCGCGGCCTGCTGGCCACTTCCGCCGCCGCGCTGGCGGTGCCCTTCATGCCGAAGCGGATTTATGCCCAGACGGCCAAGACGGCGGTGAAATTCTCCCTCAACCTGCCGCGCAACGGCACCAACTCGCCGTTCATCTACGCTTTGGAGAAGGGCTATTTCGCTGCCGAAGGCATTGAGATCACGGCGATGGATCCGGCATCCGGCGCCGACGCGCTGCAGCGCGTGGCATCCATGACCTATGATGTCAGCTTCGCCGATCTCACCTCGCTGGGCGAATTCTATGCCGGCTTCCCGGAGCAGGTGCCGCTGGCGGTGTTCAATATCTACAAGGTCACGCCGGCCGCCATCGTGAGCTGGAAATCCTCCAAGATCACCAAGCCGGCCGACCTGATCGGCAAGACCGTGGGTGGACCGCTGACTGACAATGCCTTCAAGCTGTTCCCGGTTTTCTACAAGGTGAACGGCCTCGATCCGGCAGCGGTGAAGTTCAACAATGTCGATATCCGCCTGCGCGAAAGCCAGCTGATCCGCCGCGAAGTCGATGCCGTCACCGGTTTCGATTCCACCGTGTGGCTGAACCTCAAGGGCCTGGGCCACAAGATCGAGGATGTGTCGATCATGCTCTATGCCGATCACGGCCTCGACTTCTACGGCAATTCGGTGGTGGTCTCGCGCAAGTTCCTGAAAGACAACGAGGCCGCCATTCCGGGCATTTGCCGCGCCGTCTGCCGCGGCTGGCAGGATGCGATGAGGAATTCCAAGGCCGTGACCGATGCGCTGGTGAAGGCCGATGCCCTGGTGAAGCCGGATATCGAGCAGGACCGCCTGGAATGGGTGCTGACGCACCAGGTGCGCACGGAAGAGGGCAGGAAGCTGGGCCTGGGCGCCATCGACCCAGCCAAGCTGCAGCGTGGCATCAACACCATCGCCAGCGCTTATAACCTGTCCAAGACCGCCACCGTGGACGCCATCTGGTCGGACAAGTACCTGCCCCCCGCCAGCATGCGGGCCATCGCCTAACCCTGGATTGCACCAGCACAATTTAGCTATTCCCCTGCCGCCCGGCGGGCGCTATATCGATGCGGCGTTTTCATCGCCAATCGAGAGGAGTGCAGGACCATGGATACGATCCGGGTCGCGATTTTGGGTGCCAGCGGTTATACCGGCGCGGAGCTGCTCCGCCTGCTGGTGCGGCATCCGCGCGTCCGCATCGTGGCGCTCACCGCCGACCGCAAGGCGGGCGAGGGCATCGAGACCGTGTTCCCGCAATTCCTTGGCTATGACCTGCCCAAGCTGGTGTCGATCAAGGAAGTCGATTTCAGCGGCGTCGATGCCGTGTTCTGCGCCCTGCCGCACGGCACCACGCAGGAAGTGATCGCGGGCCTGCCCACGCATCTCAAGGTGATCGACCTCTCGGCCGACTTCCGGCTCACCAGCCTGGAGGATTACGCCAAGTGGTACGGCCATGAGCATCGGGCGCCGGACTTGCAGAAGGAAGCGGTCTACGGCCTCACCGAAGTTTATCGCGACAAGGTGCGGCAGGCGCGGCTGGTGGCCAATCCGGGCTGCTATCCGACCTCGGCGCAACTGCCGCTGATCCCGCTGCTGCAGGCCGGCCAGATCGACCCGGATGATATCGTGATCGATGCCAAGTCGGGCGTTTCGGGTGCCGGCCGGGCGGCGAAGGAAGGTTCGCTTTTCTGCGAAGTCACCGAAGGCGTGCACGCCTATGGCGTGGCCTCGCACCGGCATGGCCCGGAGATCGAGCAAATTCTTTCGGAAGCCACCGGCCAGCCGATCATGGTGAACTTCACGCCGCATCTGATGCCGATGAGCCGCGGCATGCTGTCCAGCATCTATGTGAAGTTGAAGGATGGCGCCACGGCGGAAGACCTGCGGGCGACGCTGGTCAAGCGCTATGCCGACGAACAGTTTGTGAAGGTGGTGCCGCAGGGCGTGGCGCCGCAGACACGCCATGTGCGTGGCACCAACCTGGCGCATATCGGCGTGTTTGCCGACCGGCTGAAGGGCCGCGCCATGCTGTTCTGCACCATCGACAACCTGATGAAGGGCGCGAGCGGGCAGGCGGTGCAGAACTTCAACGTCATGTTCGGCATTCCGGAAACCGTCGGGCTCGAGCAGCTCGCGATGTTCCCGTAAGGCCGTAAGCATGGCCGTGCAGCAGCCGCTGATCCTGCCATTCGGCGACCAGTATCCGCGCATCGCCGCCGATGCCTTCATCGCGCCGAATGCGGTGGTGGTCGGCGATGTGGAAATCGGTGCCGGCAGTTCGCTGTGGTTCAACGTCACCGTTCGCGGCGACGTGCATTCGATCCGCATCGGTGCCGGCACCAATATCCAGGATGGCACGGTAGTGCATGTCACCACCGACCGTTTCTCTACCACCATTGGTGACAACGTGTCGGTGGGCCATATGGCCTTGCTGCATGGCTGCGTGCTGGAGGATGGCGCCTTCGTCGGCATGACCGCGACGGTGATGGATGGCTGCGTCATCGAAGGCGGCGGCATGCTGGCCGCTGGCGCACTGCTCACGCCAGGCAAGCGCGTCAAGGCCGGCGAACTCTGGGCCGGGCGTCCGGCTGCCTTCCTGCGTCCGATCCAGGACAAGGAAGTGGCGATGATGCAGAACACGCCGCGCCATTACGCCGCGCTTGGCGCCAAGTACCGCGCCACTCTGGCTGGTATTTAAGTCAAAATTTTAAGGATTTGTTGACGAATCCAACGGCATTTTGCGGGATGATGGACCCAGGAGGGGCCTGATGACCGAGAGCACTGCTGCTCATGCCGATTTCTTCGACCAGATACGCCAGCATGGCGTATTTCTGGCCAACAAGAATGCCAAGATTCCGCGCGGCAAGCAGCTTACCTTAAGCGGCGCCGACCTTACCGGCATCAAGCTGGCCGGCACCAACCTGCAGCGCACGATCTTCCAGGGCTGCCGCTTCTATTGCGCCGACTTGCGCGATGTCGATTTCAGCCAGGCGGTGCTGTCCGGCTGCGATTTCTCCGGCGCCGACCTGACCAATGCGCGCATGGTCTGGACCAACCTGCGCGGCGCTGACCTGTCGCGTGCCATCCTCAAGGGTACCCGGTTCGAGAATGCCGACATGCGGCCGCTGACCGAGCCGCCGACATTGCCGCATGGCAAGGGCGGCACGGTGATGCTGAACGAGAGCAACCTGCACAACACCAATCTGAGTCAGGCCAAGTTGCTGGGTGCTTCCTTCGTCGGTGCCATTCTTGATGGCGCGATTCTGGAGAATGCCGATCTCGAAGGCGCGGACTTCTCCTATGCCACGTTGAGCGGCGTGCAATTGAAGGGCGCCAAGCTGCGCGATGCCAATTTCCGTCTGGCGGATATGACGCAGGATATGTTCAAGCAGCTCAAAGGCTCGGATGCCCGCGTGCCGGATCCGGTGGCGCAGCATATTCTGGATGAAACAGTGCGCCAGCATATGCGCTGGGTGGAAACCGAGGGCACCGCGGGCCGCCGTGCCGTGATGGTCGGCTGGTATATGGCCGGTGCCTATCTGGCGCAGGTGAACCTGAGTGGCGCCGATTTGCGGCAATGCAATCTCGCCAATGCCAACCTGCATGGCGCCAAGCTGATCTGCTCCGACCTGCGCGACGCCAACCTGATGTATGCCAATTTCACCGATGCCGATCTGCGTGGCTCGGCGATAGACGGCGCGCGCGGCATCCCGACCACGCTCAAGACCTGAAGATTTCTGGAATTTGGTTGGGCGCCGGGGGCGAGGCTAACGCCGGAACCTGCCGCCTGGACCTGTGCCCGCGCTGGCGGCTGGCCGGCTGCCGGATTGCGCGTTGAGGCCACGCACCGCCTTGAGGATGCGGCGCCACAGCAAATGGCCGACGAAATTGCCGCTGGAAAACATCTCATCCACCCGGGAGGCGGCATGGACTTCGGCATGGCGCGCGCCATGGTCCGCGATCAGGTCGCGGGCGGCTCGCCAGATATCGGCATCGCTGGTCATGGCGGCATCCTGCCGGCAAAGGTTAAGCGAAGCGTAAACGCTTATGGTGAACAGGCATTAAGCCTGTTTCTTGTCCGGGCTTATTCTTCGATCGGATCCTTGGTCATGTCCACGGCGATGCGCAGGCTGTCGAGAAGTTCCTTCTCCAGCCGGCCGCCGACGCCGGTGATGCCGCGCGCCAGCACCACATAGAGCGCGTCGATATGGATCGAGATGACCTCGAACTGGCGATCATTGGGCAGCGCCATCTTGCTCATGAAGTCGTGCAGCGACTTGGCAAGGTGGGTCAGCAGCGGGAAGCCAAAAGTGCCGCCCATGCCCTTCACGTCGAAAGCCAGGTCGGTGATGTTGTTCAGAATGAAGATGCGCTGGAATTCATCGGTTTCGGCTTCGGCGGCCAGGCGGCGCATCTCGCGCAGTTTGCCCAGCACCTCATTGGAGAACTCATCCTTGCTCTCCATGATGGTGGCTTCGATCTTGGAGCGCACCTCGTCCGTGAGGTTCAGCTCAAGGCCGGTCTTGTAATTGACCGCACGCTGTTTCAGGCCCTGAGGGGCCTTGATGAAGCGGGCGCGTTCCTTTCTGGTCGCCATGTCCGTCGAATCGATAACGTCAGTGTTAAATGCCACCCGAGGTTATATCGGGCTGGCTGGGGAAAGAATAGACCCCGCTTGAGGGCGGAAATCGGCCGTTTACGGACTGTTCGGCTCTAAAAAAGGCCCCCGGCAGGGTATCCGGGGGCCTCTGGCGGCGGAGACGGGTGAAGGGGTGGGGATCAACTACCCAGAACGCCGCCATCGAGTTTGGTGATCACGATGACCGACGGCCGGGGCGGCATGTCGTCGCGGAAATCCGGCCAGCGGGTGGCCGGATCCTCGAAACTGGAAACCTTGCCGTTCTTGGTGAAGCTCTCGGCGCCATCGGCGGCCGGGTGCTGCACCGAGACGAACAGGCTCTTGTCGTCGGGGGTGAAATAGGGGCCGCAGATCTCGGCGCCGACCGGGTTGCGGTAGAACATCTTCGACTTGCCGCGGTTCGGGCCTTCGGTCTCCACCGCCCAGATGCCATCGGCGGTGCCGCTGGCCTTCTTCCAGGCTTCGCCCTGGTCGGTGCCGACCCAGAAGCGACCCTGGCTGTCGAAGGCGGCATTGTCGGGGCAGGCGAACCAGCCGTTGACGCTGGTTTCCGGGCCATAGGAGCCGGCCACCGCCGGGTTCAGCGGATCGCCACCCTTGATGAACAAATTCCAGGTGAAGCGCAGCGCGGCATGGTCGCCATTGGCTTCCACCATCTCGACGATCTGGCCCCATTCATTGGCAGCGCGCGGATTGCTGGCATCCACCTGATCGGCCTTGCGGCGGCTGTTGTTGGTCATGATGGCGTAGACCTTGCCGCTCACCGGGTTGACTTCCACTTCCTCGGGCCGATCCATCTTGGTGGCGCCGAGCAGGTCGGCGGCGCGGCGGGTCTCGATCAGCACATCGGCCTGGGACTGGAAGCCGTTGGCCTGGTTAAGCGGCCCCTGGCCGAAAACCAGCGGCAGCCATTCGCCGCTGCCATCGGCATTGTAGCGCGCCACATACAGCGTGCCGCTATCCAGCAGGTTCATGTTGGCGGCGCGATCAGCGGCGTTGAAACGGCCCGCCGTGACGAACTTGTAGACATACTCGAAACGCTCGTCGTCGCCGCAATACACCGCCACGCGGCCATCGCGGTTCACCACCGGGGTGGCGCCTTCATGCTTCACGCGGCCAAGCGCGGTGCGCTTCTTCGGCACCGAGCGCGGATCATAGGGATCGACTTCGACGATCCAGCCATAGCGGTTCGGCTCGTTCGGCTCCTTGTTGACATCGAAGCGGTCATGGAACTTGCCCCAGGCATACCAATTGTCCGGCACGCCGAAACGCTTGTGGTTGCGGGCTTCCGGGTTGGCCTCGTCCAGCTTGCCCCAGAAATAGCCGTGGATGTTTTCCTCGCCCGAGAGCACGGTGCCCCAGGGCGTGACGCCGCCGGCGCAATTGTTGATGGTGCCGATGACGCGGCGGCCCGTGGCATCCGCCTTGGTCTTCATCCGGGCATGGCCTGCGGCCGGGCCAGTGATCTCGAACGGCGTTTCCAGCGCATCCAGGCGGCGGTTATGGCGGCTGCCCGTCACCACCGACCATTTGCCTTCAGGCGTTTTCTGGATTTCCACCACGCTCATGCCATGCGCCGCCATCTCGATGGCGACCAGCTCGGGTGTCATATCCTTGAAGTTCACTTCCTTGATTTCCTGGCGGCCAAGGCCCGGGAACATCAGTTCTTCGTTGGTGTATTCGTGGTTCACCACCAGCAGGCCGCGGTTCGGATTGCTGCTGCCCAGCGGCAACGGCATGTAGGCGACATAGTCGTTGTTGTAGCCGAACTGCTTCTGCTGCGCCTTGGCAGTCTGGTTGCGCGGATCGAAAGCCGGCGCGTCGGCGGTTACCGGATCGCCCCAGCGGATCAGCACATCGACGTTGTAGCCGGCGGCGACGTGATGGGTGCGGTCGACGCCATGCGTCACCTCGGCGAAGGCGAAGCTGTGGCGGGCCGGGGTCTTGCCCTGGGCTGCAGCGCTCTCGGGCAGCAGGGTGGCGGCGGGCAGGGCGGCGAGGGCGGTGCCGGCGGCGAGGCCCTTTAGCAGGTCGCGGCGGCCATAGCGGCGCGCGGCGATCTCGGCGAACACATCGGTCGGCGCGGTGTTGATGCCGATATCCTGCGAGGCTTCGTAGGCCTGGGCGCGGGTCTGGCCGGCCTGGAGGCGGTGGGGTTTGCGAGGCGAATCAAGGGTCATGCCGGTAACTTTTCATAGGGGCTTGCGCGGATGCTGCGGGGCACGTGGCTGAATAGCCTGGGCGCAATACAACCCGATGAAGATTCGATGTCCGATCTGTGACGCATGACGCGACGGACTTCGACTAAGGTCGCAGAGGCGCATCCGGGCTATCCTTTAAAGGACGTTCCCTGACGGCTTCACCAGGACTAGAATTAGCAAAAAATAACGCCATGGCGCCGGGCCTTTATCCGTCAGCCGAGGCGATCTAGCCGGGAGGGGTTATGCGGGTGATTGCAGGTTTACCGTCAGGGTTGCGGGCCGGGGTGCCGGTTCTGGTGATGTTGGTACTGGCGGCCATGGCGGCCTACACGTTCGGGCAGAGCCTGGGCGGCAATGCCCTGCTCGGCGCCCTGCTTGGTATCGGGCTGCTGACACTGCTGGGACTGGTATTCGTGATCGGCGGCGCTGGCGATGGCGGTTTTGGCGAAGCATTGCGGCGCTGGCCCGGCCTGCCTGCGAGCGCCCGGCCGACGGCGCATTTCGGCAGTTTCGAGCGGCTCGACACACTATGGGGTGATCTCCAGGCCGAGCGCGACGGCCTGCGGCAAAGAGTCAGCGAACTTGAACAGGCGGCAGCCGAACAGGCGCGGGCTGGCAAGGCTTCGGTCATGGCGGTGGCCGAGCTTTGCGGCGCCATTGCCGAGGGCGTGCTGCATCGCCGTGTCACCGGCTCGGACGATCAGGCTTTGGCACAGAGCTTCAACCACATGGCGGAAACGTTGGACGAAGTGGTCGGCGAGTTGAAGCAGCTTTTCGCCCGCATGGCGGAAGGCGATTTGTCGCATGGCATGGACTACACCCAGGGTGGCGATTTCGGCGCCATGCGCGATGGCGCGGAACAGGCGATCCACCGCCTGAGCGAAGTGGTTGGCACTATCCTGCAGGCAGCGAACGAGATTTCCGCCTCCACGGTGCAATTGAACCGCGAAGCCACCGGCCTGGCGCAGAAGGCCGAGGCGCAGTCGGAATCCTTGAGCCAGGTGGCTGCCGATACCCAGAGCCTGAACGAGGCCGCGCATGCCAACGAGGCCGCCGCCAAGCGCGCCAACCAGCAGGCCGGACAGGCGCGCGGCGCGGCGGAAAACGGCGTCAAGGTGGTGAACCGTTCGATCGAGGCAATGAACGAGATGGCGGAAATGTCGCAGCGCATTTCCGAAATCACCTCGCTGATCAACGAGATTGCCTTCCAGACCAACCTGCTGGCGCTGAATGCCAGCGTGGAAGCGGCCCGCGCTGGCGAAGCGGGGAAAGGCTTTGCCGTGGTGGCGCAGGAAGTGCGTGCGCTGGCCGGGCGCTCGGCCAATGCGTCGAAGGATATTGGCGCCATCATCAAGCAATCGAATGACAAGGTCCGATCCGGCGTCGAGCTGGTATCGGAAACCGGCACCGTGCTGCAGCAGATTGTCGGCGCCATCGACAGCATGGGGCAGCAGCTTGTCGATATCGAAACCGCGTCAAGCGAACAGGTTGACCGCGTGCGCGGTGTTGCCGGTGCCATTCGGGGCATGGATCAGGGCACCAAGGAATATCTGGCGGTGGTGCAGCGCACCTCGTCGTCGATCCAGGTGATCGACAAGCAGGTGGCGGCGCTGGCGGAGCAGACCGCCTTCGTCACCACGGCTGCCGATCTGCCTTTCGTGCGTGCAGCCAAGCAGGGTGCCGGCCAGATCATGGAAATCTTCGAGCGCGGCCTGACCAGCGGTGAAATCCGCCTGGAAGACCTGTTCGACGAGAATTACGTGCCGATCCAGGGCAGCAACCCGCAGCAGCATATGACGCGGTTCGTCAAATTCACCGACGCCTACCTGCCAAAGATTCAGGAGCCGATCCTCTCGGCCAATAGCGGCATCGCCTTCTGCGCTGCCATCGACCGCAACGGCTTCCTGCCGACTCACAATCTGAAATACAGCCAGCCGCAGGGCAGCGACCCGGTATGGAATGCCGCCAACAGCCGCAACCGCCGCATCTTTGGCGATCCGGTCGGTCTCGCCTGCGGCCGCAACACCAAGCCCTATCTGCTGCAATGCTATCGCCGCGACATGGGTGGCGGTATGCTGCTGCTGATGAAGGACGTGTCAGCCCCGATCAACATCCAGGGCCGCCACTGGGGCGGCTTCCGGATTGGGTTCAAGGTTTAGTTCGACACGGTCGTCATGCCCGGGCTTGACCCGGGCATCTTTATCAATCGGCATGAGATGCGCGGATCAAGTCCGCGCATGACGTTGCTTTTTTCGTCATGCCCCGCGAAGGCGGAGCATCCACGCGTTTGTTTTTTATTCTATCTCCACCCAGACCGGCACGTGGTCGGAAGCTTTTTCCAGGCCGCGCGGCTGGCGGTCGATCTCGCAGGCCTTGAGCCGGTCGGCGAGTTGCGGGCTGAGCAGGAAATGGTCGATGCGCAGGCCGTGATTCTTGAACCAGGCGCCAGCCTGATAATCCCAGAAGGAATAATCCTGCACATGCGGGTGCAGTGCGCGCCAGGCTTCGGTGAGGCCTAAATTAAGCAGCGCGCGGAAACGCTGGCGTGTGTCGATAGTGCAGAGTGCGTCTTCCTGCCAGCCGGCCGGATCGTAGACATCGGCATCGGTGGGGCAGACATTGTAATCGCCAGCCAACAGGAACGGCACATCGCGCGCCAGCAAGCTCGCGGCATGGGCTTCCAGCCGCCGCATCCAGGCCAGCTTGTACTCATACTTGTCGCCGGGGCGCGGGTTGCCGTTCGGCAGGTAGAGACCGCCCATGGTCACGCCGCCGATATCGGCCTCGATATAGCGTGCCTGTTCGTCGCTATCGTCGCCGGGCAGGCGGGTGCGCACGGCATCCACGGGCAGCTTCGAGAGCAGCGCAACGCCATTATAGCTTTTCTGGCCATGGGGTATGGCCTTGTAGCCCAACGCCTCGAATTCCAGCGTGGGGAAATCGGCATCGACGCATTTGATTTCCTGCAACAAGGCCACATCCGGCTGAGCGCGTTTCAGCCATTCCAGCACATTGGGCAGGCGGGCCTTCACCGAATTGACATTCCAGGTGGCGATTTTCATGCGGCGCTCAAACTATTAGGGCAGGGCGGCCAGAATCGCCGCCGTGTCGCGGATGGTACAATATTCACTGTCCATGTTCGCCAGAGACATGGCATGGACTTCGTCCGCCGAGCGCAGCCGCCCGGCATGGTCGCGCTTGGCGAAGCAGAAGCAGGCATCCTGCACCAGGGCGGTATCGAAGCCGAGGTTGCCGGCCATGCGCACGGTGGCTTCCACCGAATTGTTGGTGACAACGCCGGCCACCACCAGGGCAGTGATACCGTGCTGGCGCAAATGGGCTTCCAGGCCAGTGCCGATGAAGGCGGAGTTGACTTGCTTGGCGATCACGGTCTCGCCGGGCAGCGGCAGGGCTTCCGGCTTGAAGTCGTTGCCCTTCTGGCCGGGCCGGTAGGCGGAATGGGCATGCACGCTGTCATGCTTCACATGGATCACCGGCCAGCCCTGGCCACGCCAGGCGGCGAGCAGGGCTGCGATATTGGCTTCGGCTTGAGGATTGTTGCGCGGGCCATCGGCTGCGTGATAGGGCGCGTCGATAGCGTGCTGCAGGTCGATAACCAGCAGGGCCGGCGCGGTCACGCCAGGATCAGACGGCGAAGGAATTGCCGCAGCCGCAGCTCGAGGTGGCCAGCGGGTTGCGGATCTGGAAGCCGGCGCCGGAAAGGTCTTCCACGAAGTCGATTTCCGAGCCGCGCATGTAATCGGCGGAAATCTGGTCCAGCACCAGGGTGGCGCCATCGCGCTCGATGAGCAGGTCGTCGCCGGTCACGGCGTCGTCCAGCGTAAAGCCGTACTGGAAGCCGGAGCAGCCGCCGCCGGAAACCGACACGCGCAGCTTCAGCGCCGGATTGGCCTCGGCCTCGACAATAGTGCGGATCCGCTTGGCCGCATTGGCCGAAAGCGTCACCGGGAGCGCCCCTGGCGTTGCCACCTGGGGGGCGGTTCCGCCTGCGAGTTCCTGCACTTGCGCGTCCATCGGCCTATTCATCTCCGGTTTACCAAGGCTTTACCCTTGCAAGTCCAGTATTTAGGGAGTTTCTCGCGGATGTCAATTTGCGGTATCCCGGGCCGGAGCCGGCGTTGCCACGCCCGGCCTCGGCCTATAGTGTCCGCCTCCGCGATTCGTAACCCTTGAGCCTTGGAATAAATGAACGTTTTTGCCGATTTCCGCCGCGCCGTCCTGGATGCCGTGCAGCAGCTTGCTGCCCAGCAGGTGCTCCCTGAGGGGCTGCCGTTGCAGGCCGTCACGGTTGAGCCGCCGCGCGACCCCAGCCATGGCGACCTTGCCACCAATGCCGCCATGGTGCTGGCCAAGCCGGCCAAGCTGAACCCGCGCCTGCTCGCCGAGAAGCTGCAGCCGCTGTTGGCCGCCCTGCCATCCGTCACCGCCGTCGAGATCGCCGGCCCCGGCTTCATCAACCTGCGCCTCAACCCTGCCCATTGGCAGGCCCAGACCGCCGTGATCCTCAAGGCCGGCACCGGCTATGGCGACAGCCAGTTGGGCCGGGGCGAGCCGGTGAATGTGGAATATGTCTCGGCCAACCCGACCGGCCCGATGCATGTCGGCCATTGCCGTGGCGCCGTGTTCGGCGACGCACTGGCAGCCTTGCTGGAAAAGGCCGGCTACATGGTCTGCCGCGAATACTACATCAACGATGCCGGCGCCCAGGTGGATGTGCTGGCGCGCTCCGCCCATCTGCGCTACCGCGAGGCCTTGGGCGAGAGCATCGAGATTCCGGAAGGGCTCTATCCCGGCGACTATCTCAAGCCGGTGGGCGCAGCGCTGGCCAAGCAGTATGGCGACAAATTCCGCGATGCGCCGGAAGCCGACTGGCTGCAGGCTTTCCGCCTTGCCGCCACCGACGCCATGATGGCGATGATCCGCGAGGATCTCGCGGCGCTGAATATCCGGCATGCCACTTTCACCTCCGAGCGCAAGCTGCATGAGGATGGCCTGGTGCAGCAGGCTTTCGACCGCCTGCAGCAGCGCGACCTGATTTATACCGGCGTGCTGGAACCGCCCAAGGGCAAGCTGCCCGAGGATTGGGAAGCGCGGCCGCAGGCCTTGTTCAAGGCCACCGAATTCGGCGACGACATCGACCGGCCGCTGAAGAAGTCGGACGGTTCCTGGACCTATTTCGGCGCCGACATCGCCTATCACGACGACAAGTATCGCCGTGGCTTCAAGCAGATGATCGATGTCTGGGGCGCCGACCATGGCGGCTATGTCAAGCGCATGAAGGCCGCCGTGAAGGCGATGTCCATGGGCGAGGGCGAGTTGGACATCAAGCTGGTGCAGATGGTCAACCTGCTCGACGACGGCCAGCCGGTGCGCATGAGCAAGCGGGCCGGCACTTTCGTCACGCTGCGCGACGTGGTGGATGAAGTGGGCAAGGACGTGGTCCGCTTCATTATGCTGACGCGCAAGAACGACGCCCAGCTCGATTTCGACTTCAAGAAAGTGACCGAACAGTCCAAGGACAACCCGGTCTTCTATGTGCAATATGCCCATGCCCGCATCTGTTCGGTGCTGCGCAATGCACGTACGGAAGTTCCCTCCATTGCCACCGACGATGCGTCGCTGAGCGGCGCCGACATGAAGCGGCTGAGCCATGAGGCGGAACTCGCCCTGCTCAAGCTGCTCGCCAACTGGCCGCGCCTGGTGGAAAGTGCCGCCGAAGCGCATGAGCCGCACCGCGTGGCGTTTTTCCTGCAGGATGTGGCGGGGGCGTTCCACGGGTTGTGGAGTGTCGGCCGCGATGACGTGACGGCACGTTTCTTGATTGCGGAAGACCTGGAACTGACCCGCGCCCGCCTGGCGCTGATCCGTGCGGTGGCAATCGTTATTGCTTCCGGCCTTGCGGTGATGGGCGTCACGCCGGTTGAGGAGATGAGGTAGAGCATGAGCGATCTGCGCACTGACCGGGGCTCGCGCCCGGTTCCCAACACCCCTGCCGCTGCGGCGGGCGGTCCCGGCAGCGCCAAGCGCATGATCACCGCCGGCATCGCGCTTGGCGCGGTTGCGGCTTTCGGCGTCGGCATCTGGTTCGCCTATGACCAGGGTGTGAAGCGCGGGGCCTCGGGCGCGCCGCCGCTGGTGCGTGCCGATCAGTCGCCGTCCAAGGTGGCGCCAGAAAATCCCGGCGGCATGCAGGTGCCAAACCAGGACAAGCAGATCTACGAGCGGCTCGGCAACAATTCCGGTAATGCACAGCAGCAGACCGAGAAGCTGCTGCCGCCGCCGGAACGCCCGACCGCGAATGCGCCCACCGTTACCCCGGCGCCCGCCGGCAGCGCGCCCGCCGGCGCCAGCGTCACCGTGCCGACCCGCCCGGTTGGCACGGCCGTGCCGAACCAGACGCCGCCCAATCAGACCAACGCGCCAACCGCCACCACGGCGCCGCGCACCGCCGCCGCGCCCACCGCGCCGGCCCAGCCGCAGCAGCCGGCACGCCCGGCTGCGACACCGGCAGCGCCCTCGGCTGCGCCAGCCGCACCCGCCGCCGGCGGTGGGTCGGCGCGTGTGCAGCTTGCCTCGCTGCCGGAACAGGCCCAGGCGCAATCCACCTGGGCCGCGCTGCAGAAGAAATTCCCCGGCGAACTCGGCGGCCTCTCGGCCAGCTACGAGCGTGTCGACATTCCGGGCAAGGGCGTGTTCTTCCGTGTGCAGGCCGGCCCGCTGCGCGACCGCGCCGCCGCGCAAGCCTTGTGCGAAAAGCTTTCGGCGCAGAAGCAGGGGTGCATCGTTGTCGCCCGCTGACCTCATGCGCTTCGCGCCTGTGGTCGTCGGCTGTGCCGGCACCACGCTCACTGCCGAGGAACAGGCCCTGTTCGCCAGGCACAAGCCCTATGGCTTCATCGTGTTCGCGCGCAACATCGACAATCCGGCGCAGCTCCGCGCTTTGGTCGAAAGCTTCCGCGCCGCGGTTGGCAATCCCGATGCGCCGGTGCTGATCGACCAGGAAGGCGGCCGCGTTGCCCGGCTGAAGCCGCCGCATTGGCCGGTATTCCCGCCGGCCGCGCAATTCGGCAAGCAATTCGCCAGTGATCCGCAGGGCGCGAGGCAGGCGGCCTATGAGAATGCCCGCGCCATCGGCGCCGAACTCTTCGCGCTTGGTATCGATGTCGATTGCGCGCCCGTCGCCGATCTGCCGGTGACCGGTGCCCATGATGTGATCGGCGACCGCGCCTATGGCTTCACGCCAGATGTTGTGGCGGCGCTGGCCGAGGCGACGATGCAGGGCCTGATCGATGCCGGCGTGCTGCCGGTGGTGAAGCATATCCCCGGCCATGGCCGCGCGCGTTCCGACAGCCATCTGGAATTGCCGGTGGTGGAAGCCGACCGCGCGACGCTGGAGCAGAGCGACTTCCAGCCCTTCCTGGCGCTGAAACATGCGCCCTGGGCGATGACCGCGCATATCGTCTACACGGCCTATGACAAGGCGCTGCCGGCGACGATCTCGCCGACCGTGATCCGCGACGTCATCCGGGGCCATATCGGCTTCGATGGCGTGCTGATTTCCGACGACCTGACCATGAAGGCGCTGAGCGGCAGCCTGGCGGATCTGGCCAAAGCCTCGCTCAATGCTGGCTGTGATCTGGTGCTGCATTGCTCGGGCAAGCATGACGAGATGGTTGGCCTGTTGCCGGCCTTGCCGGCGATGAGCCCGGAAGCCGCGCGCCGCATCCACCACGCCGCCACGCAAAAGCGCCGCCCGGAGGCTTTACCCCGCGCCGCCAGGGCCTAAGTTTGGGCGCATGGAGTCCATTACCAGTTTTCTGATCGAGGCCTCGGCCTGGATCCTGCCGGCGCTGTTCGCCATCACCCTGCATGAGGCTGCCCATGGCTGGGCGGCCTGGAAGCTGGGCGACGACACCGCGAAACGGCTCGGTCGGGTCAGCTTCAATCCCCTGCGCCATATCGATCCGGTCGGCACCGTGCTGGTGCCGGGCGCCTTGCTGCTGTTCAAGGCACCGTTCCTGTTCGGCTGGGCCAAGCCGGTGCCGGTGGATTTCTGGCGGCTGCCCAACCCGCGCCGCGACATGGCCCTGGTCGCCATTGCCGGGCCAGGGGTGAATCTGCTGCAAGCCTTTGGCGCCATGCTGCTGTTTCATCTGCTTCCGCATGTCGGCGGCATGACCGGTGGATGGCTCGCCATGAATCTAGAAAATGCCATTCTGATCAACCTGATACTGTTTGTATTTAACATGATGCCTCTGCCGCCGCTGGATGGTGGCCGGGTGGCGGTCGGCTGGCTGCCACTGCCCTTGGCCCGGCCACTCGCCCGGCTGGAACCCTATGGCATGGTCATTCTACTGATTTCCCTGCTGGCAGTGCCGCTTGCGGCCCGGACCTTAGGCTATGAGTTCAATCCGCTGGGCGAGGTACTTTGGCCGCTGGTGAGCGGTTTGCGGGATATCCTGCTTGTTTTGGCGGGCCACAGCGGCTAGAGCAATCCATCCCGTCCGGGCGGCGCCCGGAATCAGAGATTCGCGAGCTTCAGTGACCGAGACCGAGACCGCTTCCACCCCCGCCGACAGTTTCGAGGCGCCGACCCGGGATGGCCTGGCCGAGCCGGTATCCCTGGCGCAGCAGCTTGTGCTCGAGCTGGACGGTTTCGAGGGTCCGCTGGACGTGCTGCTTACCCTGGCGCGCGAGCAGAAGGTCGATCTCCGCCGCATCTCCATTCTGCAACTGGCAGAGCAGTACCTGGTTTTCGTCGCCGAAGCGCGCAAGAGCCGCCTGGAACTGGCCGCCGATTACCTGGTGATGGCTGCCTGGCTGGCCTATCTCAAATCGCGCCTGCTGCTGCCGGAGAAGGACAAGCCGGGCGAGCCGAGCGGCGAGGAACTGGCCGAGCGGTTGCAATTGCAGCTCCGCAAGCTGGAAGCCATGCGCCAGGTTTCCGAGCAGCTCATGGGCCGCGACCAGGTCGGCCTGTCGATGTTCCTGCGCGGCATGCCGGAAGGCGTGCGGGTGATCCGCAAGTCGATCTTCACCGCCTCGCTGTTCGACCTGCTCAAGGCCTATGGCGAATTCCGCTCCAGCCGTGGCAGCACCGAGGCGCTGACCATGCGCATGGCACGGCGCCAGGTGATTTCAGTGGAAGAGGCGCTGACCCGGCTGCGCAACATGATCGGCGCCATTCCCGACTGGGCGACCCTGCAGGCCTTCCTGCCGCCCGATCTAACCGATCCCTTCACCATGCGCTCGGCCATCGCCTCCACCTTCAATGCCAGCCTCGAAATGGCGAAGCAGGGCCTGATCGAATTGCGCCAGGTGCAGAGTTTCGGCCCGATTTACATTCGCCGCCAGACCGGCGTGGTTCAGGATAATGGCCCGGAGCCTGCTCCGGCGCAGCAGGAAGAGTAAGCGATGCAGTCCGATCAGCAGGAAGAGACCCAGGGCCAGCAGGCTGAGAACGAAGGCCGCGACATGGCTGAGGCTTTCGAGGAAGACACTGCGCCGGCCGGCGCCGATGAGTCCGAGGCGGAAGACGCTGAGGGCGACGGCGAGGCCGCGCCTGAACCGGGTGATGCCGAAGCCGAGTTCGCGCAGCAGGTGCGCATGGTGGAGGCGCTGCTGTTTGCCGCCGCCGAGCCGCTGGACGAAGCGTCCTTGCGCAAGCGGCTGCCGAAGAATGCCCGCGTGAAGGCGATCCTGGCGGCGCTGGAAGACCAGTACCGTCAGCGCGGCGTGATCCTGAAGCATCTTGCCGGCCGCTGGGCCTTCACCACGGCGCCGGACCTCAAGCATATGCTGGAGCATCACCGCGAAGTGACGCGCAAGCTGTCGCGTGCCGCCACCGAGACGCTCTCCATCGTCGCCTATCACCAGCCGGTGACCCGCGCCGAGATCGAGGATATCCGTGGCGTCGGCCTTTCCAAGGGTACGCTTGACGTGCTGATCGAGGCCGGCTGGGTGAAGATCAGCGGTCGCCGCCGCGTGCCGGGCCGCCCGGTCACCTATGCCACCACCGACGAATTCCTGGTGCATTTCGCGCTCGACAGCATCGACAGCCTGCCGGGTCTGGAAGAATTGCGCGCCTCCGGCTTGCTGGAAACCATCCCGGCCAGCGGCGGCCTGCCGATGCCGGGCGAGGCCATCGACGACAGCCCGGTCGACCCGCTGGGCGAGGATGATGACGGCCGCGAATTCCTCGAGCCGCTGATGCCCGATCCGGCAGACGCGGAAAAAGCGGCCGAGGCTGCTGCCGAAGAAGAAGCCGCGCCTGCGGAAGACCCGCAGCGGAATGCCTGAGGCCAAGACACATGTCGTCACCCCCGCCGGAGCCCTTCGGGCCTGTGCGCCCACGAACGCCGTTGGCGTTCGTGCGCTTACAGTGATCCGGGGGGCTGTTTCCAGCATCGGCCCGAGATGCCCGCATCAAGTGCGGGCATGACGATTCCTGGGTTGGGATACTTCCATGCCTGATCTCATCCTCCGCGATGTCAGCCACCGTTATGGCGACCGGCTTGCGGTCGACCATGTGGCGCTGGCCATCGGCGCTGGGGAGATTTTCTGCCTTCTGGGGCCATCAGGTTGCGGCAAATCCACCACGCTGCGCATCGCGGCGGGCCTGGAGGATTTGCAGCAGGGCGAGGTTTCGATCAGCGGCAGGCGCGTGGCCGGGCCGGGGCTGAACCTGCCGACCGAGGCCCGCCATGTCGGCATGGTGTTCCAGGATCACGCGTTGTTCCCGCATCTCAGTGTCGCCGACAATATCGCCTTCGGCCTGTCGCAGCTTGGCGCGGCGGAACGCCGCCAGCGCGCCGAACTCTGGGCCGGCCGGGTAGGCCTGACCGCCCATCTCGATGTGTTTCCGCACCGGCTCTCCGGCGGCGAACAGCAGCGCGTGGCCCTGGCCCGCGCGCTCGCCCCGGAACCGGCGGTGATGCTGCTGGACGAGCCGTTCTCCAGCCTGGACAACCGGCTGCGCGACCAGATCCGCGACGATACCGTGGCGATCCTGAAACAGGCCGGCACGCCGACCCTGCTGGTAACCCATGATCCCGAGGAAGCCATGCGCATGGCCGACCGGATCGGCATCATGCAGGCTGGCAGGCTGGTGCAGGTGGACAGCCCGGAAGGCGTCTATGGCCAGCCGCAATCGCTTTTTGCCGCCCGTTTCCTCTCGGAAACCAATGAAATCAAAGGCCGGGTGCAGGCTGGCCGGCTCGATACACCGTTTGGCACTTTCCCCGCGCCGCATCTGGCCGATGGCACCGAGGCTTTGCTGGTATTCCGGCCCGAGGCGTTGGCCGTCCAGAATAGCGCCGAGCTGGGGGGCGCGGACCTGGATTGCCGCGTGCTGCGGGCCCGTTCGCTGGGCCCCTATCGCCGGGTTGAGGTGCAACTGAACGGGGCAGGGGAGACGCATCTGGTTGCCCGTCTGGCGCCGGGACCGCTGCCCGAAGCCGGCAGCCGCCTGCGGCTGACCCTGGATAAGGCGGCTTGCCATATCTTTCCAAGCAGTTAGTACTTTCCCGTCAGTTAGACTGGCCCCTGTGAATTGCCTTGGCGGGGTATTATCTGCCATAGTGCGAGGCGACATGGAAACGGCCTCGGAAACCGCCGGTTAGGCCGCTTCAGGGAGAAAGATGATGGGTTCGTTCAGCATTTGGCACTGGCTGCTGGTTCTGGTGGTTATTCTGATCCTGTTCGGCGCTGGCAAGCTGCCGAAGGTGGCGGGTGACCTGGCCTCGGGGATCAAGAATTTCCGCAAGGGCATGAAGGAAGAGCCGGAAGAAGCCAAGGAGCCGGCGAAGGATGCCGGTGTGATCCAGCAGCAGGCCCCCGCCTCGGGCACCACCACGACTGCCGGTGCCACCAGCGAGAAGACGGCGCAGCACTGAGCCGTTGATGTTCTAACCGGCCGGCGCGCCTGGAATACGGGCGCCCGGCCTCGTCATTAAAAAGGCGTCGGCGATGTTCGACATTGCCTGGTCCGAGTTGGGGGTTATCGCGGTGGTCGCGCTGGTCGTGATCGGCCCGAAGGACCTGCCGAAGGTGTTGCGCACGGTGGGTCAGTGGACCTCCAAGGCGCGCTCGATGGCGCGCGAATTCCAGTCCGGCATCGACGACATGGTGCGTGAGTCCGAACTGGACGAATTGCGCAAATCGGCCAAGCAGGTGACGGACTTCTCGCTGGAAAACGAGATCAAGAAGACCGTCGATCCCGACGGCTCCCTGGAAAAGACCCTGACCGCTGACGCGCTGCCCTCCTACAACGATCTCGTTTCCCCTGATGGCACGTTGCCCGCGCCGGCGCCGACCGATGCGGTGAGCCTGGCCGAAGCCGATGCCGCCAAGGCGGCAGCGCAAGCGCCCGCCGTCGAGCCGGTGCCCGCCGCACCCGCCACCGATACCGCTGCCCCGGCCAATGCTGTTTCCGGCGTGCCAGCCAAGGAAGAACCCAAGCCGTGAGCGAGACCAAGCAGCCCGAGGACGAAGTAGAAGCCTCCCGCATGCCGTTGCTCGAGCACCTGATCGAGCTGCGCAATCGGCTGATGTGGGCCATTGGTTCGATCTTCATCGCCTTTGTCGGCTGCTATTATTTCGCGCCGCATATCTACGCCCTGCTGATGCACCCGCTGATCGAGGCGATGGGTAGCACCGAAGGCCGGCGCATGATCTTCACCGCGCCGCAGGAAGCCTTCTTCACTTATGTCAAGCTTGGCTTCTGGGCCGCCGCCGTGGTCGCTTTCCCGGTGATAGCGGCACAGATCTGGATGTTCGTGGCGCCCGGCCTCTACAAGCACGAGAAGAAGGCCTTTCTGCCCTTCCTGGTGGCCACCCCGGTGCTGTTCGCCATTGGCGGCGCCTTCGTCTACTGGTTCATCATGCCGCTGGCGCTGAAATTCTTCATCGGCTTCGAGGGCCATGGCGGCGACGGCGTGATCCCGATCCAGCTTGAAACCAAGGTCAGCGAATATCTCTCGCTGGTGATGACCCTGATCTTCGCTTTCGGCCTGGCCTTTCAATTGCCGGTACTGCTGACGCTGCTGGGCCGCGTCGGGCTGCTGACGGCGGCGGGGCTGGCATCGAAGCGGCGCTATGCCATCGTCATCATGTTCATCTTCGCGGCCATCGTCACGCCGCCGGATATTATCAGCCAGATCGGCCTCGCCGTGCCGCTGATCCTGCTTTACGAAGTCTCGATCTGGATGGTGAAGTGGATCGAGCACGACCGCGCCAAGCGCGAGGCTGCGGAAAAGGCCGCCGAGGAAGCTGCGGAAAAGCCGAAGCCGGCGGAGACGGGCGAGGGCGGAGCCAATCCGCCAGCGCCATAAGTTCGGGTAAAAACCATGCATGACATAAAAGCCATCCGCGACAATCCGGCCGGCTTCGACGCGGCCCTTGCGCGCCGTGGTCTGGCGCCGGTGGCCGAGGGGCTGGTGGCGCTGGACGCTAAGCGCCGCGCCGCCCAGGCGGAATTCGATACCACGCAGGCGAAGCGCAATGCGTTGTCGAAGGAAATCGGCGCCGCCAAAGCGAAGAAGGATGAAGCCCGCGCCGCCGAGTTGATGGCCGAGGTGGCGGCGCTGAAGGATGCCCTGGCCAAGCACGAGGCCGACCAGGCGGCGTTCGAGGCCGAGTTGAAGGACGCGCTCAGCCGCATCCCGAATCTCCCGGCCGATGATGTGCCGCTGGGCAAGGACGAGAACGATAACCAGGAACTGCGCCGCGTTGGCGCGCAAAAGAATTTCAGCTTCAAGCCAAAAGAGCATTTCGATCTCGGCGAAGGCTTCGGCCTGATGGATTTCAACGCCGGCACCAAGCTGGCCGGCGCGCGCTTCACGGTGATGCGCGGCCAGCTTGCGCGGCTCAGCCGTGCGCTCGGCCAGTTCATGCTGGACCTGCACACGACGGAGTTCGGCTATTCCGAAACCATCGTGCCGCTGCTGGTGAATGACGATACCGCCTATGGCACCGGACAATTGCCCAAGTTCGGCGATGACCTGTTCCGCACCACGGCCGGCTACTGGCTGATCCCGACGGCGGAAGTGCCACTGACCAATCTGGCGCGCGATACCATCATCGACGAAAGCCAGTTGCCCTGGCGGCTGACAGCATTGACGCCCTGCTTCCGCTCGGAAGCAGGCGCGGCGGGGCGTGACACACGCGGCATGATCCGCCAGCACCAGTTCGAGAAGGTGGAGCTGGTCAGCGTTACCCGGCCGGAGGATTCGGTTGCCGAGCATGAGCGCATGACTCAGGCAGCGGAAGAAGTGCTGAAACGCCTGGAACTGCCGTTCCGTACCATGCTGCTCTGTGCCGGCGATATGGGCAGCGGCGCGCGCAAGACCTTCGATATCGAGGTCTGGCTGCCGGGCCAGGATCGTTACCGCGAGATTTCGAGCTGTTCCAATTGCGGCGACTGGCAGGCGCGGCGCATGAATGCCCGCTGCCGCGCGCCGGGCGAGAAGCAGACCCGCTTCGTGCATACGCTGAACGGCTCCGGCCTCGCCGTGGGCCGCACCCTGATCGCGGTTCTGGAGAATTACCAGGAGGCCGACGGCTCGGTGAGCATTCCCGCCGCCCTGCTTCCTTATATGGGCGGCCTCAAGAAAATCGAAAAGGCCGCATGATGCGCATCCTGGTCACCAACGACGACGGCATCCATGCCCCGGGCCTGAAGGTGGCCGAGGCCATCGCCAAGAAGCTGTCGAAGGACATCACCGTTGTCGCGCCTGACTATGAGCAATCCGGCGCCTCGCATTCGCTGACCCTGACCCTGCCGCTGCGCCTGCGCAAGCTCAACGCGCGCAAGTTCGCCGTGCGCGGCACGCCGACCGATTGCGTGATGATGGCGGTGCACGAGATCATGAAGGGCAAGAAGCCGGACCTGATCATCTCTGGCGTCAACCGTGGCTCGAACCTGGGCGAGGACGTGACCTATTCCGGCACCGTCGCCGCCGCCATGGAAGGCACATTGCTGGGCATCCCAAGCATCGCGCTCTCCCAGAAGATCAATCCCGGCCATCCGGTGAAATGGGCCACCGGCGAACAGCATGCGCCGGGCCTGATCCGCAAGCTGCTCAAGACCGGCTGGCCGCGCGGCGTGCTGATCAACGTGAATTTCCCCGATGTGGTGGCCGATGCGGTGGCCGGCGTGCAGGTGGTGATGCAGGGCCAGCGCGATCTGACCGATCTGGTGCTCGATCACCGCATCGATGCCCGCGACGTGCCGTATTACTGGATTGGCTTCCGCCGCCAGAACGGCAAGCCGAAGCGTGGCACCGATCTGCGCAGCGTCGATGAAGGCTATATCGCGGTGACGCCGCTGCAGCTCAACCTGACCCATGGCGCGAGCCTGAAGGCGCTCCGCGCCGCGCTTGGCTGACGCCGTGTCGGAAACGCCGGTCGATCCGCGCGTCATCCAGCTCATCATGGAGCTGCGGCACCAGGGTATCAAGGATACCCGCGTGCTCTCGGCCATCGAACGGGTGCCGCGCGACCGCTTCGTGCCGTCGCAGTTCCAGGAACATGCCTACGAGAATATCGCGCTGCCGATTACGCAAGGGCAGACCATCAGCCAGCCCTATGTGGTCGCCTTCATGACCGAGGCCTTGCAGCTCGGCGACCGCATGAAGGTGCTCGAAATTGGCACCGGCTCAGGCTACCAGACCGCCGTGCTGACCCGGCTCTGCCGCCGCGTCTATACGATTGAACGCTACCGCTCGCTGCTGCTGCAGGCCGAGCGCCGGTTGGCTGACCTCGGTATCACCAATGTCACCGCCAAGCTTGGCGACGGCAACAAGGGCTGGCCCGAACAGATGCCGTTCGACCGCATCCTGGTGACGGCCGCGGCCGACAAGCGCCCGGACAGCCTGATTGACCAGCTTTCACCGCAAGGCGGCATCCTGGTGGCGCCGGTCGGCCAGACCGATTCAGCGCAGGACATTATCCGCTACACCCGCGACGGCCTTGCCGTGCGCGAGGAGCGCCTGCTTCCGGTCCGCTTCGTGCCGCTCCTGCCCGGCATCGCCAGGGAAGCGGCGGGGTGATTGTTTAAATTAAGTCGTCATGCGCGGACTTGATCCGCGCATCTCCCTCCAATTGGGTAAAGATGCCCGGGTCTAGCCCGGGCATGACGATCGATAAACGTCGTTAGATCAGATCGTCATACAAATCCCGCCAATCCGGGTTCGCCTGTTCTATCAAGGCGATCTTCCACGCTCGGCTCCAATGCTTCAGCGTTTTCTCACGTTGAATGGCGAGAAGCATCGTCGCATGTTCCTCGACATGAACGAGATGCTTCAGATTATAGCGTCTGGAAAAACCATCCACGATGCCATCACGATGCTCGGTGGCGCGCTTGGCGATGTCGCTGGTGACGCCGATGTAGAGCGTACCGCCCGGCTTGTTGGTGAGGATATAGACCCAGGCCGACATGACTTGAGTCTAGGCCGGCATGAGATCGCCGGGTCAAGCCCGGCGATGACGATAATATAAAGAATTCGTCATACGAAAGAAAAAGCCTGGGCGTAACGATTGTTTACTTAATCGTCATCGCCGGGCTTGACCCGGCGATCTCTCTCCAATTGGTTAAAGATGCCCGGGTCTAGCCCGGGCATGACGAGCCTTACAGGATTTTACTGAAACGCCTGGATGCCGGTGATGGCGCGGCCAAGGATCAGCGCATGGACGTCGTGGGTGCCTTCGTAGGTGTTCACGGTTTCCAGGTTCACCATATGGCGGATGACATGGAAATCCTCGTGGATGCCGTTGCCGCCATGCATGTCGCGGGCGACACGGGCGATCTCGAGCGCCTTGCCGCAGGAATTGCGCTTGATCAGCGAGATCATTTCTGGCGCCGCCTTGCCTTCGTCCTTCAGTCGGCCGACGCGCAGGCAGGCGCTGAGCCCCAGGGCGATTTCGGTCTGCATGTTGGCGAGCTTCAACTGCACGAGCTGGGTGGCGGCGAGCGGACGGCCGAACTGCTTGCGGTCCAGCGTATACTGCCGCGCATGGTGCCAGCAGGCTTCCGCCGACCCCATGGCACCCCAGGCAATGCCGTAGCGCGCATTGTTGAGGCAGCCGAACGGACCTTTGAGGCCCTGCACATTGGGCAGCCAGTTCTCGTCCGGCACGAACACGTCGTCCATGACGATTTCGCCGGTGATCGACGCACGCAAGGAAATCTTGCCCTGGATCTTCGGTGCCGAGAGACCCTTCATGCCCTTATCCAGCACGAAGCCGCGGATGATGCCATCCTCGGTCTTGGCCCACACCACGAACACATCGGCGATGGGTGCGTTGGAAATCCACATCTTGCTGCCGGTCAGCTTGTAGCCGCCGGGCACCTTCACGGCGCGAGTCTTCATGCTGCCGGGATCGGAGCCAGCATCGGGCTCGGTGAGGCCGAAGCAGCCGATCCATTCGCCGGTGGCGAGCTTGGGCAGATATTTCTGGCGCGTTTCCTCGGTGCCATAGGCATGGATCGGATGCATCACCAGGCTGGACTGCACGCTCATCATCGAGCGGTAGCCGCTATCGACGCGCTCGACCTCGCGGGCGATCAGGCCGTAGGAGACATAATTGGTGCCGGCGCAGCCATAGCCGTCGATGGTGGAGCCGAGCAGGCCGAGTTCGCCCATCTCGCGGAAAATCGCCGGATCAGTCTTTTCCTCGCGGAAGGCTTCCTTCACCCGGGGCAGCAGCTTGGCCTGCGCGTAATCGCGCGCGGTGTCACGCACCATGCGCTCTTCCTCGGTCAGCTCGGCATCCAGCAGCAGCGGGTCATCCCACTGGAAGGGGGGAAGGGTGTAGGCCATCGCGTCTATCCTCTCGGGACTCTTTTCAGGTTGTCTCTGACTCGGCCGGTTCCGGCGGGCGCGAAGCCTATACCAAGCCTCAAGCCTTGGGAAGAAAGCCCGCCTGCACACAGTTGACGCCCGGTTTTACGCCAAAAATTTCCGCAACCCAACCCTGTGGATAGAGTGCGAAAATGTAGCGATACAATGCGTAAAATGGTAACACGGAAGCCATGACAGGGACACAAGGCGGCAGACCGGGCGACGAGGTAATCGTCGAGTTCATCCGGGTCGGTTCGATGCTTAAGGTGGTGGCGGTGGATACCGTTACCGGCCTGGAAGTGTCGATGGTGGGCGACCCGCGCCGCTCCACCGAGGAAATGAAACGCCTTGCCGCGCAGAAACTGCGCTTCGTCCTGGCCAAGAAACAGCAGGGACAATAACGGGCCGGAACCGGCGGGGGACGATGGAATATTTCCTGCAGCAGTTGATCAACGGGGTCACGCTCGGCGCGGTCTACGCCCTCATCGCCATCGGCTACACGATGGTTTACGGCATCATCGGCATGATCAATTTCGCCCATGGCGAAATTTACATGATCGGTGCCTTCATCGCCGTCATCACCTTCTCGATCCTCGGCCTGGTCGGCATCACCTGGGTGCCGCTGGCTTTGCTCATCGTGCTGGCGGCCTCGATGATCCTCACCGGGCTTTACGGCTGGACCGTGGAACGCGTCGCCTATCGGCCATTGCGCGGCTCCTTCCGCCTGGCGCCGCTGATTTCCGCCATCGGCATGTCGATCTTCCTGCAGAACTATGTGCAGATCGCGCAAGGCGCCAAGATCAAGCCGCTGCAGCCGATGATCCGGGGCGGCGTCGAACTGCTGCATGGCGATGGCTTCTCGGTCAACCTGAGCTACCTGCAGATGATCATCATCGCGCTCACCGTGGCGCTGATGATCGGCTTCACCTGGCTGATCCAGGCAACGCCCCTGGGCCGTGCGCAGCGCGCCACCGAGCAGGACCGCCTGATGGCCGGGCTGCTGGGCGTCAACACCGACCGTACCATTTCGCTCACCTTCGTGCTCGGCGCCGTGCTGGCCGCCGTCGCCGGCGTGATGGTGACGCTGTATTACGGCGTGGTCGATTTCTATATCGGCTTCCTCGCCGGCCTGAAGGCCTTCACCGCCGCCGTGCTCGGCGGCATCGGCAGCCTGCCCGGTGCCATGCTGGGCGGCCTGCTGATCGGCCTGATCGAGGCCTTCTGGTCGGCCTATTTCAGCATCGAGTACAAGGATGTCGCGGCCTTCTCAATCCTGGTCATTGTGCTGATCTTCCGGCCCACTGGTTTGCTCGGCCGGCCGGAAGTGGAGAAGGTGTGATGACGCTGCCGGCCCGCTTCAAGGACGCCATCCTCGCCGGCCTGGTTGCCGGCGTGCTGGCATTACCGCTGCTCGGCTTCGAAACTGTCGATACCGGCGGCCCGCTCGGCATCAAGACCCGCTGGCATCTGGTTGGCTATGCCGCTGCTGGCGTCTTCCTCGGCCGCTTGCTGCTGATGGCGTTGCTCGACTGGCGGCGCGGCAAGGTGCAGGCCCAGGCCACGATACAGACCGGCAAGCGCGACCGGATGGCGGAGCTGGGCCGCAAGGCCGATACCTGGCTGATGCCGGCGCTGATCGCCTTTGCCGTGATCCTGCCGATGATGCCTTTTGCCGACCGCACCGTGGTCGATCTCGGCACCGTGGTGCTGATCTATGTCATGCTCGGCTGGGGCCTCAATATCGTCGTCGGCCTGGCCGGCCTGCTCGATCTCGGCTATGTCGCTTTCTATGCCGTCGGCGCCTATTCCTATGCGCTGCTCTCAAAGAATTTCGGCCTGAATTTCTGGGAATGCCTGCCGCTCGCCGGCCTGTTCGCGGCGCTCTTCGGCGTCGCGCTCGGCTTCCCGGTGCTGCGGCTGCGCGGCGACTATCTCGCCATCGTCACGCTTGGCTTTGGCGAGATCATCCGCATCGTGCTGCTGAACTGGCAGAAGCTTACCGGCGGCCCCAACGGCATTTCAGGCATCCAGCGCCCGAGCTTCTTCGGCTACCCGTTCAGCGCCAACCCGCCGGAAGGCACCACCTCCTTCCACCAGTTGTTCGGCCTGGAATTCGCTTCCACGCACCGCATCGTGTTTCTGTATTACCTGATCCTGGCGCTGGCCTTGCTCACCAACCTGTTCACCCAGCGCATCCGCAAGCTGCCGGTGGGCCGCGCCTGGGAAGCCTTGCGCGAGGATGAAATCGCCTGTCGCGCACTTGGCATAAACCCGACCAACACCAAGCTGACCGCCTTTGCCATCGGCGCCATGTTTGGCGGTTTCGCCGGCAGCTTCTTTGCCACGCGCCAGGGCTTCATCAGCCCGGAAAGCTTCACCTTCATCGAATCCGCCGTGATCCTGGCCATCGTGGTGCTGGGCGGCATGGGCAGTCAGGCCGGCATCGTGCTGGCCGCCGCCTTCCTCACGCTGCTGCCCGAGTTGGCGCGCGAATTCTCACTGTTTCGCATGCTCGCTTTCGGCCTCGCCATGGTGCTGATCATGGTCTGGCGGCCGCAAGGGCTGCTGGCGCATCGCGAGCCGACCATGCGGCTTGCGAAAGCCGGGGGAGGCGGGCCATGAGCCACCTCCTGAAAGTAGAGCATCTCACCATGCGCTTCGGCGGACTGGTGGCGGTGGACAACGTGTCCTTCACCGCGCAGCCGCGCCAGATCACCGCCGTGATCGGCCCCAATGGTGCCGGCAAGACCACGGTGTTCAACTGCATCGCCGGTTTCTACAAGCCGACCATCGGCCGCCTCAGCCTGATCAACGATGGCACCGAGTATCTGCTGGAGCGCATGCAGGGGCATGACATCCCGAGGCTCGCCCGCGTCGCGCGCACTTTCCAGAATATCCGCTTATTTCCGCAGATGACGGTGCTGGAAAACCTGATCGTGGCCCAGCACAACAAGCTGATGCTCGCCTCGGGTTACACGCTGCTGGGGCTGTTCGGCTGGCGCGGCTATGCCCGGGCCGAGAAGGCAGCGGTGGAGCAGGCGCGCTACTGGCTGCACCAGACGCAGTTGACCGAGATGGCCGATATGCCCGCCGGCAGCCTGCCTTATGGTGGCCAGCGCCGGCTTGAGATCGCGCGCGCCATGTGCACAGAGCCGGTGCTGCTCTGCCTGGATGAGCCGGCCGCCGGCCTCAATCCGCGCGAAAGCGCCGATCTCAACAATCTGCTGCAATTCATCCGCGACCAACATGGCTGCGGCGTGCTGCTGATCGAACACGACATGAGCGTGGTGATGCAGATTTCCGATCATGTTGTGGTGCTGGATTACGGCAAGAAGATCGCCGATGGCACGCCGGCGCAGGTGCGGTCCGACCCGACCGTGATCAAGGCGTATCTCGGCGAGGATTTCGGTGTTGAAGAAGCGGGGGCCGCCTGATGCTCTCGATCACCGGCATTCACACCTATTATGGCGCCGTGCATGCCTTGAAGGGCGTCGACATGGAAGTACGCCAGGGCGAGATCGTGGCGCTGATCGGCGCCAATGGTGCTGGCAAATCCACCTTGCTCATGAGCATCTGCGGCAACCCGAAGCCGCGCAAAGGCGACATCCGGCTGCAGGGCGAAAGCCTGCTCGGTGTGCCGATGCATGATCTGGTGCGGCGTGGCCTGGCGCATGCGCCGGAAGGCCGCCGCATCTTCCCGCGCATGACCGTGCTGGAGAATCTGCGCATGGGCGCGGTGGCGGCGGACCCGGCACATTTCGACAGCGACCTGGAACGCGTCTATGGCCTGTTCCCGCGCCTGAAAGAGCGCAGCGAGCAGCGCGGCGGCACGCTTTCCGGTGGCGAACAGCAGATGCTGGCGATTGCCCGTGCGCTGATGAGCCGGCCGCGCCTGCTGCTGCTGGACGAACCCTCGCTCGGCCTGGCGCCGCTGGTGGTGCGGCAGATCTTTTCGATCATAGAGGAGATCAACAAGCGCGATGGCGTTACCGTGCTGCTGGTGGAACAGAATGCCTATCACGCGCTCAGGCTGGCGCATCGCGGCTATGTGCTGGTGAATGGCAGCATTACCATGAGCGGTTCCGGCGCTGATCTGTTGGCGGACGAACAGATCCGTGCCGCCTATCTCGAAGGAGGGCACGCATGACCGCGCTGCTCGGTTCCTCGCTCGGGGTGTTCATCGGCTTCACCCTGATTCTGGTCGGCGGCTGTTCCTTCCTGATGGGGCAGGCGGTGGCTTCCACCTGGCGCCCGGCCTGGCAAATCCTGCCTTACAGCATTTTGTTGGCGCTAGCTGACCGGTTCCTGGTCTTTGGCCTGTTCGGCGGCCAGCTCGGCGCCTTGCTGCCTTTCCTTACGGTAAGTGCCGTGCTGCTGGCCCTGGCCGGTATTGGTTTCCGGCTGACCCGGGTCGATATGATGGTACGGCAATACCCCTGGCTCTATGAACGGGCCGGGCTATTCGCGTGGCGCGATAAAACATCGTGATCTGCTATCGGTTAGTTGCTGCTTTTGGAGTGAACGTCTACAGTTTCTTTATCCGCAACCCAGGGGAGGTTCGACACATGCGTACGCTTTCACTCGGTCTTGGTTTTGCCGCCGCTCTCGGCCTGATGGCCGGCGCCGCGCAGGCCCAGGTCAAGATTTCGCTCAACGGCCCGCTCACCGGTCAGCTTGCCTCCTTCGGCGAGCAGATGAAGAAGGGCGCCGAGATGGCCGTGGCCGATCTCAACGCCGCTGGCGGCGTCAACGGCCAGAAGATCACGCTGATCTTCGGCGATGACCAGTGCGACCCGAAGCAGGCGGTCGCGGTGGCCAACAAGTCGGCGCAGGAAAAGGTCGCCGCGGTGATCGGTCACTTCTGCTCGGGCTCCTCGATCCCGGCTTCCGACGTCTACAAGGAAGAAAACATCCTGCAGATTTCGCCGGCTTCGACCAATCCGAAGTTCACCGATCGCGGCTACACCAATACCTTCCGCGTCTGCGGCCGCGATGACCAGCAGGGCATGGTTGCCGGCGATTACATTGCCGACAAGTACAAGGGCAAGAAGGTCGCCATCCTGCATGACAAGACCGCCTATGGTCAGGGCCTTGCCGATGAGACCAAGAAGCGCCTCAACAGCAAGGGCGTGACCGAGGCGATGTATGAGGCGATTTCCGCCGGTGAGAAGGATTACTCGGCGCTGATCTCGAAGATGAAGGCGGCCGGCATCGAGCTGATCTATCTCGGCGGCTACCATCCGGAAGCCGGCCTGATCGTGCGCCAGGCCAAGGAGCAGGGCCTCAATGCCCCGCTGATGGGTGGCGACGCGCTGGTCGACAAGCAGCTCTGGGCGATTTCCGGCACCGCCGGCCAGGGCACGCTGATGACCTTCGACGCCGATCCGCGCAAGAACCCGGTGGCGAAACCGATCGTCGATAAGTTCAAGGCTGGTGGCTACGATCCGGAGGGCTACACCCTCTACACCTACGCCGCCATCCAGGTCTGGGCGCAGGCCGCCACCACCGCCAAGTCGTTCAAGACCGCGGACGTGGAAAAGGCGATGCGCGCCGGCACCTTCAAGACCGTGCTGAACGACATCAAGTTCGACGCCAAGGGCGACACCACCAGCCCGGCCTACAAGGTCTATGTCTGGAAGGACGGCGCCTACGACTACGTGAACTAAGCTCGGGTGAACTAATCACCGTTCGCGGATGGTTCCGGAAAAGCCCGGCGGGAAACCGCCGGGCTTTTTTCTTTGCCTAAGTGGCATGAGATGCCCGGGGCGAGCCCGGTCATGACGATCAGTTCAATAAAACGCGTCATCCCCGGACTTGATCCGGGGATCTTTGGCCGGAAAGGGCCATAACGGCCCTACACCGCCAGTTGCCGCAGCGCGGCGGCAGTTTCCCGGCTCAAGGCCGGGAATGACGCACTTGCAGGTGTGAAATCGGATTAACTCAGGCCCCATTTGCCTTGTGGTGGGTATTGGCTGCCGCCACCGGATATTGTAGTTTCCGGGCCATTCAGACCATCCCAGCCCCCGGAGGCCGCCTGCCCATGTCGAAGCCTGTCATCGCCGTGGCCTCGGACCATGCCGGCTTTGAGCTGAAGGGCATCCTGAAGGCTGAGCTTGAAACGCAAGGCTACAGCGTGCTCGACCTCGGCACGCATGGCCCGGACAGCGTCGATTATCCCGATTTCGGCAAAGCCATCGGCGACGCGGTGGCGGGCGGCAAGGCGCAATATGGCGTCGCCGTCTGCGGCTCCGGCATCGGCATCTCGATTGCTGCCAACCGCGTGCCCGGCTGCCGTGCCGCCCTGGTGCATGATGCGCTCTCGGCCCGGCTCAGCCGCCTGCATAACGATGCCAATGTGATCGCGCTCGGCGCCCGCCTGATCGGCGTCGATACGGCCAAGGATTGCCTTGCCGTGTTCCTCAACACCACCTTTGAAGGTGGCCGCCATGCCCGGCGCGTCGCCAAGCTTGCCTGAAGGAGTAACCGCCATGTCCGCCACCAAGCCTGCCGTCACCCATGCCGGTTTCTTCGAGCGCAGCCTGGAGCAGTCCGATCCGGCGATCTTCAAGGCGATTGCCGAGGAACTCGGCCGCCAGCGTGAGCAGATCGAACTGATCGCGTCCGAGAACATCGTCAGCCGCGCCGTGCTGGAAGCCCAGGGCTCGGTGATGACCAACAAGTATGCCGAAGGCTATCCGGGCCGCCGCTACTACAATGGCTGCGAGTTCGTCGATATCGCCGAGGAACTGGCCATCGAGCGCGCCAAGAAGCTGTTCGATTGTGGCTTCGCCAATGTGCAGCCGCATTCCGGCGCCCAGGCCAACCAGGCGGTGTTCATGGCCTGCCTGAAGCCGGGCGATACCTTCATGGGCCTCGACCTCGCCGCTGGTGGCCATCTCACCCATGGCTCGCCCGCCAACCAGTCGGGCAAGTGGTTCAACGTGGTGAGCTACACCGTGCGCCCGGATGATCACCGCATCGACATGGACGAGGTGGCGAAGATCGCCGAGCAGCATAAGCCGAAGCTGATCATTGCCGGCGGCTCGGCCTATCCGCGTTTCTGGGACTTCGCGCGCTTCCGCCAGATTGCTGATTCTATCGGGGCGATCTTCATGGTCGACATGGCGCATTTCGCCGGCCTGGTGGCGGGTGGCGTGCATGCCAGCCCGTTCCCCCATGCCCATATCGCCACCACCACCACGCACAAGACCCTGCGCGGCCCGCGCGGCGGCATGGTGCTGACCAATGACGAGGCGCTGGCCAAGAAGATCAACTCGGCGGTGTTCCCGGGCCTCCAGGGCGGCCCGCTGATGCATGTGATCGCCGCCAAGGCGGTTGCCTTCGGTGAAGCCCTGACGCCGGAATTCCGCGCCTATGCTGCGGCGGTGGTGGAGAATGCCAAGGCGATGGCCGGCGCGCTAATGGAGCGCGGTTATAACCTCACGTCGGGCGGCACCGACAATCACCTGATGCTGGTCGACCTGCGCTCCAAGGGCCTCAAGGGCAACGTGGTGGTGGAAGCGCTGGAGCGCGCCCGCATCACCGCCAACAAGAACGGCGTGCCGTTCGATCCGGAAAAGCCGATGGTGACGTCTGGCGTGCGCGTCGGCAGCCCGGCCGGCACCACGCGCGGCTTCGGCGCCGCCGAGTTCCGTCAGATCGGCCAGCTCATGGCCGATGTGATGGATGGCCTGGTGGCCAAGACCAACGACAACAGCGCCGTCGAGCGCGCGGTGGCCGAGAAGGTGGTGGCTCTGTGCCATCGCTTCCCGATCTACTAAAGCGCAACAAGGGCAGGGGAGAAGCGTTTCATGCGGTGTCCGTTCTGCGGCAATGACGATACCCAGGTGAAGGACTCGCGGCCGACCGAGGATAACTCGGCGATCCGCCGGCGCCGCTTCTGCCCCAATTGCGCCGCGCGCTTCACCACGTTCGAGCGCATCCAGTTGCGCGAACTGACCGTAGTGAAGAAGAACGGCCTCAAGGTGCCGTTCGACCGCGACAAGCTGGCGCGCTCGATTCAGATCGCCACGCGCAAGCGCCCGGTCGATCCGGAGCGTATCGAGCGCCTGATCAATGGCATCGTGCGACGCCTCGAGAGCATGGGTGAGAGTGAAATCTCGTCCGACCAGATCGGCGGCCTGGTGATGGATGGCTTGGCGGCGCTTGATAAGGTTGCCTATGTGCGCTTCGCCTCGGTCTACCGCAATTTCCGCGAAGCCAAGGATTTCGAGGACTTCATCGGCTCGCTGAGCGGCAACGGCGGCAAGCACGACGATGACTGATAAGGCCGCCGCCGCCCGCGACGAACGCTGGATGCGTCTCGCGCTCGGGCTGGCGGCGCGGGGCTTGGGGAATACCTGGCCCAATCCAGCCGTTGGCTGCGTGCTGGTGCAGCACGGCCATCTGGTTGGTCGTGGCTTCACGCAAGTCGGCGGCAGGCCTCATGCCGAAACCGTGGCACTGTCGCAAGCCGGTACGGCGGCCAAAGGCGCCACCGCCTATGTGACGCTGGAACCCTGCAGCCATCATGGCCGCACGCCGCCCTGTGCCGATGCGCTGATCCAGGCCGGCATCGCGCGCTGTGTCGTGGCGCTGGAGGATCCCGATCCGCGCGTCTCGGGCCAGGGGCTTGAGAAGCTGCGCGAGGCCGGCATTGCCGTGGAACTGGGCCTGCTGGGTGAGGAAGCCGCCGAGATCAATGCCGGCTTCCTGCTGCGCGTGACGCAGAACCGCCCGCTGGTGTCGCTGAAGCTCGCCACCAGCCTGGATGGTCGCATCGCCACCCATACCCGCGACAGCAAATGGATCACCGATCCGGTATCGCGCCAGCGCGCGCATCTGCTGCGCGCCCAACATGATGCCATCATGGTCGGTTCCAACACCGCGTTGCAGGATGACCCGGACCTGACCTGCCGGCTGCCCGGCCTGCCGAAACGGCCCGCCCCCCGCGTGGTGCTGGATGGCCGCCTGCGCCTGCCGCTCACCGCCAAGCTGGTGGCCACCGCCCGCAGCCACCCGACCTGGATCATCTGCCGCGAGGATGCCGATGCCACAAGGCGCGAGGCTTTTGCCGCCTGCGGCGTCGAGGTCATCACCGTGCCGCCAGCCGAGGATGGCCTGCCCGATATCCGCCGCGCCCTGGAGGCCCTGGCTGAGCGCGGCATCACCCGGCTGCTGGTGGAAGGCGGCGGCCAGCTTGCCGCCAGCCTGATCCGCACCGACCTGGCCGACCGGCTGCTGTTCTTCCGGGCCCCGGCAGTGATCGGCGGCGACGGCCTGCCGGCCATCGCGGCATTTGGCGTCGATACCGTAGCGGAAGCCCCCCGCTGGCGCCGGCTCCGGGCCGATATTTTGGCCGACGACCTGCTGGAAACCTTCGCCCGCCCGCTCTAGAACTAGGCCCATGTTCACAGGAATTGTTACAGACATCGGCACCATCACCGCCCGCGAGCAGCGCGGCGACACCCGTTTCCGCATTCGCACGGCGTATGACACCGCGACGATTGCCATTGGCGCGTCCATTGCCTGTTCCGGCGTCTGCCTCACCGTGGTGCAGACCGGGGCCGACTGGTTCGCCGTCGATGTTTCGGCGGAGACGCTTTCGCGCAGCAATCTCGGCAACTGGGCCGAGGGCAGCCGGGTGAACCTGGAACGCTCGCTCCGGGTCGGCGACGAACTTGGCGGCCATATCGTTTCGGGCCATGTCGATGCCTTGGCCGAAGTGGTGGAAGCCAGGCCGGAGGGCGACAGCCTGCGGCTGACCTTCCGCGTGCCGGCGTCGCTGGCTGGCTATGTAGCAGAGAAGGGTTCGGTGGCGCTGGATGGCGTGTCGCTCACGGTCAATGCCGTGGATGCCGACCGCTTCGGCATCAACCTGATCCCGCATACCCAGGCCGTGACCACGCTGGGCGGCCTGAAGCAGGGTGACCGTGTGAATTTCGAAGTCGATACCTTGGCCCGCTATGTGGCGCGGCTGCGTGATTGGGTGAAGCCGTGAGCGATGATCTTGCCGATTTGAAGCGTTACCTTGCCTCGTCCGAGGAGATCATTGCCGAGGCCAAGCGTGGCCGCATGGTGATCCTGGTGGACGAGGAAGACCGCGAGAACGAGGGCGACCTCTACATCCCGGCGGCCAAGTGCGATGCCGAGGCGATCAACTTCATGGCCAAGTATGGCCGTGGCCTGATCTGCCTGTCGCTGACCCGCCAGCGCTGCGAGCATCTGAAATTGCCGCTGATGGCGCAGAACAATGCCTCGCGCCATGGCACTGCCTTCACCGTCTCGATCGAAGCCCGCGAAGGCGTCACCACCGGCATTTCGGCGGCTGACCGCGCCCGCACCATCGAGGTCGCCATCGACCCGGCCAGCCACGCCGCCAGCCTGGCAACCCCCGGTCATATCTTCCCGCTGATGGCGCGCGATGGCGGCACCCTGGTGCGCGCCGGCCATACCGAGGCGGCGGTCGATATCGCCCGGCTGGCCGGCCTCGACCCGTCCGGCGTGATCTGCGAAATCATGAACGACGACGGCACCATGGCCCGCCTGCCGGACCTGGTGAAGTTCGCGCAATTCCATAACCTCAAGATCGGCACCATCGCCGATCTGATCGCCTATCGCCGCCGCCATGACAACCTGGTGCAGCGGGTGGCCGAGGGCGCTATCGACAGCGTATGGGGTGGCGAGTTCAAGATGCTGGTTTACCGCAATACGGTGGAATATGCCGAGCATATCGCGCTGGTAAAGGGCGACGTGTCCTCCGGCGGGCCGGTGATGGTGCGTATGCACGCGATGAATGTGCTGGGCGACCTGCTGGGCGACCATGGCGCCCGCGCCGGCGTGCTGCATGAATCGATGCGGATGATCAGCCAGGAGGGCCGTGGCGTGGTGGTGTTGCTGCGCGAGCCGCGCCCCACCGCCTTGTCGGACACGCTGCGGCGCAAAATGGGCGAGCCGGTTGAAAACCCAGGCCAACTTCGGGATTATGGCATCGGTGCGCAGATCCTGCTTGATCTCGGGGTCAAGGAGATGATCCTGCTCTCCAATGTCCAGAGAACCATCGTCGGCCTGGAAGGCTATGGCCTGACGGTGGCGGAAACGCGGCCTGTCGTGGTGCGCAAGGGGGAGATTTGAGCCATGGTTTCGCGTAAGCCGAAAGCGGGCAAGAAGAAGCCTGCCATCAAGATCAAGAAATTCGCCACCTCGAAGTCGCAGGTGATGGGCAGCCTGTCGCTGGATATCCGCAAGCCGCGCGTGCTGATCATCGAGGCGCGCTTCTACGAGGATATTTCGGACGCATTGTTCGAGGGCGCCCGCGCCGCCATCGAGGCTTCTGATTTCCACTATGACCGCATCGACGTGCCGGGCGCGCTGGAAATTCCGGCAGCGATCCGCTTCGCCATGAACCGCAAGGGCGACATGGCCTATGACGGTTTCGTCGCGCTTGGCTGTGTGATCCGTGGCGAGACCACGCATTACGAGATCGTTTCCAACGAAAGCGCCCGCGCGCTGCAGGATCTGGCGGTGAACCACCAGGCCGCGATTGGCAACGGCATCATCACGGTCGAGAATGAAGAGCAGGCCTGGGAGCGTGCGCGCCCGGACAAGCTCAACAAGGGCGGCGGTGCCGCGCTTGCCTGCGTCGCCATGATCGGGCTGAAGCAGCTTTTCGCATCATGACCAAGCCAGAGCAGGGCGAGAATGCGGCGCCGAAGTCTGGCCCGCGTTCCGCCACAGCAAAGCCTGCCGGGCGCCGTTCCGTCGCCCGTCTTTTCGCGGTGCAGGCGCTGTATGAGATCGAGTTTTCCAGCAAGCCCGCCGAAGGCGTGATCCAGGATTTCCGCGAAGCCCGTCTGGGTCAGGAAATCGAGGGCGAGCAATTCCGCCAGGCCGATCCGGACTGGTTCGGCGAAGTGGTGCGCGGCACCGTAAAACGCCAGGCCGAGATCGACGAGCAGATCAAGGCGGCGATGCCGCGTGCCGATGCGCTGGAGCGGCTGGAAGCCGTGCTGCGCCTCGCCATCCGCGCCGCCTGTTTTGAATTGCTGGCGCGTATCGACGTGCCAGCCGGCACCATCATCGACGAGTATCTCGGTGTCGTGCGCGCCTTCTTCAGCCCGCGCGAGATCAAGCTGGCGAATGGCGTGCTGGACGGCCTGGCGCGTCGCCTGCGCCCGAACGAATTCACGCCGCGCTGACCGGGCACGGCTGCCATGCCGCTCGGGGAATTCGAACTGATCGAGAAATACCTGGCGCCGCTGAGCGCCGGCCTGCCCGGTGCCTTCGGTCTCCGCGATGATGCCGCCTGCCTCGGCGTGCCGGCCGGGCAGGAGCTGGTGCTGACCAGCGATGCCTTCGTCAGCGGCATTCATTTTCTCGACAGTGACGGGCCCGAGCGCATCGCGCGCAAGCTGCTGCGGGTCAATCTCTCCGATCTCGCTGCCAAGGGCGCCAAACCCTATGCCTATCAGTTGAGCCTCGGCCTGCCAGGCTCGCCCGAGGAAGCCTGGATCGCGGCTTTTACCGCTGGCCTTGCCGCCGATCAGGCAGCCTTCGGCATCCAGCTTTCCGGTGGTGACACGGTGCGCTCGCCGGGCGGCCTGGTCTTGAGCATCACGGCGCTCGGCCTAGTGCCGGCCGGCGGCATGATCCGGCGCAACGGCGCCCGGGCAGGGGATGCATTATTCGTCACCGGCAGCATCGGCGATGCCTGGCTTGGCCTGGAAGCCAAGCTCGGACGCCTGGCCCTGACTGGCGCCGCTGCCCGCCATTGCGACCTGCGCCTGCATCTGCCCGAGCCGCGCTTAGGCTTCGGCCGTGGCCTGCGCGGCCTGGCCCATGCCGCCATGGATGTCTCCGATGGTCTGCTGCAGGATGCCGGACATCTCAGCCGCGCCGCCGAGCTGGGCGCCGTGATCGACACGGCAGCCGTGCCGCTCTCTGAGCCCGTTCGTGCCTTCCCGGACCTGGTGCCCAGGCTGCTGCCCAAGCTGCTGGCTGGCGGCGACGATTATGAAATCCTGTTCGCGGCGCCGCCGGAAATGGCCTCGGCCATCCAGGCGCTGGGCGAGGCGACGGCCACGCCGGTCAGCCGGATCGGCGCAATCGTGCCGGAACCCGGCCTGTGGCTGCGGGATGCCGCCGGGCAACGACTACCGCTGAATCAGGGCCAAGGTTCGGGCGGCTATCAACATTTTTGAACTGGGGTTAGAGTCGGTTTTCAAGGACTCGGAGCCGCCGTGAACAAGATCGTTCTGATCATTGTCGCTGTTGTGGTGCTGCTGGCGCTTGGCGGCGGCGGCGCGGCTGCGTATTTCCTGGTCTTCGCGAAGAAGCCTGCGGAGGTCGTAGAGGAAGCGCCGCCGCCCGCACCGGTGAAGCGCCCGGCTTTCATCCCGCTCGATCCCTTCTCGGTCTGGGTCGAGCCGGAAGGGCAGAAGCCGCGCGAGGTGATCGTGATCTTCCACCTCGAAGCACCGCCGGACAATGTGCCCGAGATCAATTCCAAGATGCATCTGCTGCGCGACCGCTATATCCGCGAACTGATGAAGCTTGAACCGATCAAGGTGCCGCCGCGCTTCGAAGCCAAGGACCTACTGCCGCTCAAGACCATACTGCGACAGCCCACAGACGATGTGATGGGCAAAGGCGTGGTGACCCAGGTGCTGCTGCTCAATATCGTCGCGCCGCTGAAATAGCGTGCGCCCTTCAATCAGGCCGTCAGTCAGGATGTTTCCGTGAGTGTTTCTCAGATGGCCGAACCGGCCGCCAAACGCAATGTCTTTCTTCTGGCGGCCTGCATGGCCTTGGGCAATTCCGCCAACATGCTGCAGGTGACGCTGGGCGGCCTGGTCGGCCATATCCTGGTGGCAGACAAGGCTTATGCCACATTGCCGGTCACCTTCGTGGTTGGCGGCACGGCTCTCGCCACCATACCGGCTTCGATGCTGATGAACCGCATCGGGCGCAAGCCTGGCTTCATGCTCGGCTGCCTGCTGGCCGGCAGTGGCTCGCTGCTGGCGGCGCTGGGCATCTATCTCGCGCTGTTTCCGCTGTTCTGCATCGGCGCCTTCATCTTTGGCGCCTCGAATGCCTTCACCCAGCTCTACCGTTTCGCCGCCGCCGATATCTCGCCGCCGCATTTCAAGAGCCGCGCGATCTCGTGGGTCATGGTCGGCGGTCTCTGCGCTGCCTTCCTGGGCCCCGAAGTAGCCAAGTACACCCGCGAGATGCTGTCGCCGCATCTCTTCCTGGCATCCTATATCGCGGCCGCCATACTGGCTTCGCTGGTGCTCCTGGTGCTGCTGTTCGTGCACTTGCCGAAAGCCACGGTGGCGGAGATGACGGAGAAGGGCCGGCCGCTGGTCGAGATCGTGCGCCAGCCCAGCTTTATCGTCGCCGCCATGGCCGGCATGTTCGCCTATGGCGTGATGAACCTGATGATGACCGCCACGCCGCTGGCGATGCAGATCTGCGCCCACCCCTTCGCGGCGGCTGCCACGGTGATCCAGTGGCATGTCTTCGGCATGTTCTTTCCCAGCTTCTTCACCGGCAACCTGATCGCCCGCTTCGGCACCCTGCGTATCATCATGGCCGGCGCAGCCCTCAACATCATCTGCATGGCCATCGCGCTATCCGGCCAGGAAGTGATGAATTTCCAACTTGCCCTGGCCCTGCTCGGGGTGGGGTGGAATTTCATGTATATCGGCGCAACCTCGCTGCTGACCGAGGTCTACCGGCCGTCGGAACGGGCCAAGACCCAGGCGCTGAACGACTTCCTGGTCTTCGGCACCGTCGCGCTGGCCTCGCTCGGTTCGGGTAAGCTGTTGTATTTCTATGGCTGGGATTCGGTTTCCATGGCCTCGCTGCCCTTCATCCTGATGGCTGCCCTGGCCGTCGCCTGGCTCATGCTGGTGCGCCGGCGCGCTGCCGCTTTATAGGGCTAAGCTGCTAGAATTCCGGCGAAACTAGCCAAACGCTTGTTATTGCGCGCCTAGGCGGTTTCTGGCATCGTCGCCCGCGCAAAAGCCCTGGCTGTGAGTCGGGGCGGGGGCATCCTGCCCGCCAGATCGGCGCCGAAAGGCGCCGGGCGGGACCAGGAGGAAACGTTTCTAGGGCAATATTTGAGGGGAATCCCGCCATGACCGAGTTGTGGTTCACCATCGTCTGCGGCGTTATCGCCCTGGCGTATGGTTTTGTAACATCGAAATCCGTGCTGTCGGCCTCGCCGGGCAATCAGCGCATGCAGGAAATCGCCGCCGCCATTCAGGAAGGCGCCTCCGCCTACCTGAACCGCCAATATCGCACCATCGGTATCGTCGGCGCGGTCGTGTTCGTGATCCTGATCTTCGCGCTCGGCGTCAAGGTTGCGATCGGCTTCCTGATCGGCGCCGTGCTCTCGGGCGCCGCCGGCTATATCGGCATGAACGTTTCGGTGCGCGCCAATGTCCGCACCGCTGAAGCGTCGCGCCAGGGTCTCGCCCAGGGCCTCGACCTCGCCTTCAAGTCCGGCGCCGTCACCGGCATGCTGGTGGTCGGCCTGGCGCTGCTCGGCGTTGCCGTCTACTACATGGCGCTGCAGACCATGGGTGCCACGCCGCGCGAAGTCATCGACGCCCTGGTGGCGCTCGGCTTCGGCTCGTCGCTGATCTCGATCTTCGCCCGTCTCGGCGGCGGTATCTTCACCAAGGGCGCCGATGTCGGCGCCGACCTGGTGGGCAAGGTGGAAGCCGGCATCCCGGAAGATGATCCCCGCAACCCGGCCGTGATCGCGGATAACGTGGGCGACAATGTTGGCGACTGCGCCGGCATGGCTGCCGACTTGTTCGAGACCTATGCCGTGACCATCGTGGCCACCATGGTTTTGGCGTCGATCTACTTCGTCGCCGATGCCGCCACTGCCTCGAAGTTCATGCTCTACCCGCTGGTGATCTCGGGCGCCTGCATCATCACCTCGGTGATCGGCACCTACTTCGTCAAGCTCGGTGCGTCCCAGAACATCATGGGCGCGCTGTACAAGGGCCTGATCGTCACCGGTATCCTGTCGGCGATCGCGCTGTGGCCGGTCACCACCTGGATCTTTGGTTCCATGAGCACCGGCTTCACCGTGAGCGGCAAGAGCTTCACGGCGATGAGCCTGTTCTGGTGCGGCATCACCGGTCTGGTGGTGACGGCGCTGATCGTGTGGGCCACCGAGTATTACACCTCCACCGAGTTCCGCCCGGTGCGCAGCGTGGCTCAGGCCTCCACCACGGGCCACGGCACCAACGTGATCCAGGGCCTCGCGGTCTCGATGGAAGCGACGGCTCTGCCGGCGCTGTTCATCGTCGGCGGCATCATCGTCACCAACATCCTGGCGGGCCTGCTCGGCATCGCCGTGGCTGTTACCACGATGCTGGCCCTCGCCGGCATGGTGGTGGCGCTCGATGCCTACGGCCCGGTCACCGACAATGCCGGTGGCATTGCCGAGATGTCGGACCTGCCGAAGGACGTGCGCAAGACCACCGACGCGCTCGACGCTGTGGGCAACACCACCAAGGCCGTCACCAAGGGCTATGCCATCGGTTCCGCTGGCTTCGGCTCGCTGGTGCTGTTCGCCGCCTATACGGAAGACCTCAAGTACTTCTTCAAGGGGGTCACCATCGACTTCTCCTTGAGCAATCCGTATGTGGTGGTCGGCCTGCTGATCGGTGGCTTGTTGCCGTACCTGTTTGGTGCCATGGGCATGACCGCCGTGGGCCGCGCCGCCGGTTCGGTGGTGGTCGAGGTCCGTCGCCAGTTCAAGGAGATCAAGGGCATCATGGAAGGCACGGCGAAGCCGGACTATTCCAAGGCCGTTGACCTGCTGACCGCGGCGGCGATCAAGGAAATGATCATCCCCAGCCTGCTGCCGGTGCTCAGCCCGATCGTGCTGTACTTCGTGATCAACGTCATCGCCGGCCAGGCTGCTGCCTTCGCCGCGGTGGGTGCGATGCTGCTCGGCGTCATCGTCACCGGTGTCTTCGTGGCGATCTCCATGACCGCCGGCGGCGGCGCCTGGGACAACGCCAAGAAGTACATCGAAGAGGGCCATCATGGCGGCAAGGGTTCGGACGCCCATAAGGCGGCCGTGACCGGCGACACCGTCGGCGATCCGTACAAGGACACCGCCGGCCCGGCCGTGAACCCGCTGATCAAGATCACCAACATCGTGGCGCTGCTGCTGCTGGCCGTGCTGGCGCACTAAGCTGAAAGCATCCGCTTAAGATCGGAGGGCCGGGAGCAATCCCGGCCCTTCTTTTTTGTCTGCCAGAGATCACAAAAAACAACGCGTGGATGCCCCCGCCAAGCCAAGGCATGACGTATCCAGTTTGCGTCACCCCCGGACTTGATCCGGGGGGGCTTTGGACGCCGGGCTGAGATGCGCGGATCAAGTCCGCGCATGACGACTTAATGAAGAACTATCGGTCATGCCCTGCATAGGCGGGGCAGCCACGCGTTTTTCTTACTTGGTTTCCCCAGTTTTCCGGGCCATATGCAACGCCCCGAGGAAATGCCGTTCCATGTGGCCGGATTCAAGGTTGCATCACCCAGCGATTTCAAATAGGTAGGTCCTATACCCCTGGGCGGATGGCCAGCTTGGCCATTGGTCCTTACAGGGGCGCTGTCTCGGGACTTTGTCCCTGGGAGGACAGCGCGACCCTGTCCCTACGGGCCGCAAGGCCTGTCATCGCGGCGCGGCGCCAGAGGCTGCACCGATGGAACCAGGAAGGTGACTATGGGCGTGACGGCCTTTACTTCTCCCGTCCCCTACGCGGTGTATCAGCGCCGTCTGGCCTGGGCGGACGACAATAAAGCGGATTTCGTAGCCGATGCCGGCGCGTTGCCGGGGCGCGCCCTTGTGCCCTTCGCCGGCAAGGCGGCGCCCAATGCCACCTACGGCCTGCGGGTGATGACCACCGAGTTTCCGCGCCAGCAGATCATGCCGGAATTGCTGCTGCGCACCGATGCGCAGGGCCGTTTCCATGTCATCCTGGCGCTGCCGGCAGGCGGCTGGTACCTGGCCAATCTGCGGCTGGAGGACGAAAGCATCACCGTCGGGCCGTTCGGCGTCGGCGAGGTCTACCTGATCGCCGGCCAGTCCTTTGTCGGCAATTACCATTCCAGCCGCCTGGCAGTGAGCGAGCCCCGCGGCCGCGTCGCCGCCTTCAACCTGCGCAAGCGGCAATGGCGTGTCGCCCATGACCCGCAGCCAACCCCGGATTTTCCGGACGAGGGCGAGGGCCGCTGGGCGCATGTGAACAAGCTGCAGACCAAGATGCACCTGCAGCAGCGCTTCGATGGCGGCAGCGTCTGGCCGATGGTCGGCGACATGCTGGTGGGGGTACTGGGGGTGCCGGTGGGCTTCGCCAACATTTCCTTCGGCGGCAGCCCGATCAAACGCTGGCACCCGGAGCATGGCAGGCTGTTCGGCCTCATGGCCGAGGCCGCGCGCCAGCTTGGCCGTTTCCGCGCCGTGCTATGGGCCCAGGGCGAAAGCGATGTGGAAAGTGGCCTGGCGGCCGAGGATTGGGCGAAACGCCTGAAGCAGATCCAGAAGGCGCTGGCTGGCGAGCTGGATTTCCAGCCCGACTGGCTGGTGGCCAAGTCGACCCGCCATCCTTCCGCCTACGATCAGCCGGAGCGGGAGGAGGCGCTCCGCAGCGCCATCGACCGCCTCTGGCGGCGCGATCCGACGATTTTCCCCGGCGCCGATACCGACCGCCTGCTGGGCGAAGAAAACCGCGCCGGCATCGGCGACAGCGCGCATTTCAGCGCCGAAGGCCAGCGCCGCGCCGCCTGGCTGTGGTTTCACGCCATCATGGCGCATATCGAGCATCGCGAGGCGCTGGCGGCAGCCGCCGAATAGGTTCAGCAGCTTATAAATAGTATATTACCTGATTGATCAGATTTATCTGGCGCTCCGCGCTCGTTTGTTCGCGTCTTGTTTCACGTGAAACAGTCCGCGAACAGGGCTAAAGCGGCTTCGGCGGCAGGTCGGCCAGGGCTTCTTCCAGAGCCTCGAAATCGATCCGGGCATTATTGCAGGGCATGCGACCGCGCCGCACCTGCTCGCTGCCGGCGTTGATGCCGTTCTGCACCGTCATCGGGTTAACATTCAGCCGGTCGGCGGCGGTCAGCACCCGGCGGGTCAGCATCACGGCCCGGTTCGAGTTCATCTTGCATTCGGCGGCAGCGCCGATCACCCGGCCCATTTCACCCGGCGAGAGCGCCAGGATGTTGCGCTGCTGCGCCGAGGCCGCCTGTGGCGCGGCCAGCAGCAGGAGCAGGGCGACGGACAACAGGCCGCGCAGCATCAATGCACCACGGCGGTGGCGCTCAGCACCAGCAGGATGGCAACCTCGGCCACCTGCTGCGTCGAGCCGAGCAGGCTGTCATTCTGGCCGCCGAGCCGGCGCTGCCCCAGGCCACGCATCAGCAAGGTCACCACGGCGATGGCGAGGCCGACCGCCAGCAGCAGTTTCAGGCTCAGCAGCAGCAGGCCGCAAAGCACTGCAAGGGCCGCCGCCTGGATCGCGGCGGTGAGCGGCACATCGTGATCGAGGGGCGCAGCCGGTTCATTATGGTCGGCCGGCGCGGCCGGCAGCAGGAACCAGACCCAGACCATGGCGGCACGCGAACCGGCGCCGGCCAGCACCAGGGCGATGGTGGCGGCGGTGCCATAGCTCACCGTAGCCTCGAAATCCTCGGCCACCGCCAGCAGGCTGTTGGCCAGATCCTCGATGCCGCTGGCGCGCAACGCCAGGCAGAGAATCAGCGCCAGCACCGCGTTGAGGCCGAGGCCCTGGCCCTCGGGGGCGGGGCTCAGCAGCCGGAAACCGTGGTAGCCATCCGCCAGGCGGGCCAGGCCGCGCTCATGCCGGCCACCAGTAAGCAGCACTTCTGCGAGAATCGCCAGCAAAGCGGCGCTGCCGATGCCGAGGCCGAGCGAGATGGCACCGAGAAAAACCAGGCCGCCGAAGAGCCCGATCAGCGCGCCGATCAGCGGATAGGCCCAGGCGGCATGGCCGTCATCGCCGGCTTCCTGTTCCAGATCCTTGCCAAAGGGCAGCGCGGTGAGGCGGCCCAGCGCAATCAGCATGTCGCGCTTGCGGCCGGCCAAGCCGGCAGGGCGTTTCACGTGAAAGTCGTCTGGATCAGGCGCGGACATTATTCAAATATAGTGATGGCTGCCCAGGAGTGACACGGGCGGGGATACCGGACTTATCCGAATCAGCGGTTGCTGCGGCCGGTATTCTGGTTGTTGAAGCGGCCGAAATTGCCAAGCAGCTGCTCCAGGATGGTCATGTCCTTGCCCTTGGTGGGCGTCTCGCGCTCAACGAAGGCGACCTGGCGGCCATCCTTCATGCCATAGCGCTTGATCTCCTTCACCTTGCCATCCTTGTCGAAGCTGATGGCCAACACCTGCTGGTCGATCAATTCCGGCGCCATGAAGGCCACAGCCTCGGTTTCCGAGGAGATGTAGTACCAGGTGGTGCCCCATTGCTGGAACGTCGAGGTGGTGGAGGGCGAGCCGATGGCGGCATTGACCTGCCCCTCGGTGCTGCCGATCTTCACTTCCTTGAGGCGATCCTCATCGATCTGGGCGCCACGGTAATCCTGGCGCGGCGCGCAGGCCGCCAATACGGCGCTGAACAGCGCCAGCAGCAGCAGGGTGCGGGGCGACGACATAAGCATGGGACCGAGACTCGCGCTTGAGACGCCCAGATATTATCCTCTGCCCCCAGGAAACGCAAATTGCGGCCCTACTTTAACTGAAGAGTTCCAGGCAGCCAGATGCTTAAGGCGATTAGTTCATTCTTCAAGGCAAAACAGCCGCCAAGCCTGGCGGTGACGCTGTATGGCGCCATCGTGGAGCAGGCACGCCAGCCCGGCTTCTACCGCGACCGCGGCGTGCCCGATACGCTGGATGGCCGCTTCGACCTGCTGGTGCTGCATGCCTTTCTGGTGCTGCGCCGCCTGAACGGCCTTGGCCCCGAGGGCCAGGCCATGGCGCAGGAGCTGGCCGACCTGATCTTCACCGACATGGATGGCAATTTGCGCGAAATCGGCGTCGGCGATTTGAGCGTCGGCAAGCGGATCAAGGCCATGGCCAAGGCGTTTTTCGGCCGCCTGACGGTCTACGACAAGGCGCTGGCCGGAGTGGAAGGCGGCGAGGATCTGACCCAGGCGCTGCTGCGCAACCTCTATGGCACGCTCCCCCAGGCCGACCCGGCCCAGGCCGCCCTGGTGGCTGGTTATGTCCGTGCCGCCGACGCGCTGCTGGCCGGGCAGGGTGCCGATACCCTGCTCAAGGGTCAGGTTTCGTTCCCGCCGGTTCCTTAAGATAAAGGGATTGACCTGGAAGCGCGGCGCCCCTATGGTCCGCCGCCCAAATCGGCATCCCTGAACCTTTAGGCCTGGAGCAGCATCGGTGGCGCAAGCGCCAATCCGGAACGAATTTTCCCATCCCCTTGAAGTGGCCCAGCTCGGCCCCGAGGGTGTGGCGCTGCGTCTGGCTGCTGGCGAATCCGAGCGCAAGTCGCTGGCGAAACGCTTTGGTATTCTGGGAATTCTGAAGCTGGAAGCGGAATTGCGCGTGCTGCCGCTGGCGGAACCAGGGCATTACCACGTCTCGGGCAGGCTGGAAGCCGAAGTCGAGCAGGCCTGCGTGGTGTCGCTGGAGCCGGTGCGCGAGGTGGTTTCGGAAGCATTCGAGCGCGGTTTCGCGCCGCCCGAGGCCGTGGCGGCCGCCCTGGCCGCCCTGCCGGAACCCAGCGAGGACGAGGCCGAACTGGTCGATCCCGACGCCCTGGACCCGCCGGACCCTATCGAGGGCGGCGTGATCGACCTTGGCGAGGTGGTGGCGGAGGAATTGGCGCTGTCGCTCAATCCCTATCCGCGCAAGGAAGGGGCTTCCTGGCCGGCAGGCTATACCCCGGATCCTGAGCCGGAAGCCAAGGTGAGCCCCTTCGCGGCGCTCGCCAAGCTCAAACAGGGGACGGAAAAGTAAGGCAAAGCCCTTGGTCCCCGGGGCGCCTGAGAGTATAAGACGGGGATTCTTGGCCCGCTTCGCGAGAAGCGCCGATACAGGTCGATAAGAGATAGAGAGAGTGTCATGGCTGTTCCGAAGAAGAAGAAGTCCAAGTCGAAGCGCGATATGGGCCGCTCGCATGATGCCCTGAAGGGCAGCGCTTACATGGAATGCACCAATTGCGGCGAGCTGAAGCGCCCGCATCATGTCTGCGGCGCTTGCGGCCATTACGATGGCCGTGAAGTGGTGGCCAAGACTGAAGCCGCCTAACCAGCGCGTTTCCGGGTGAGGTCGCGCTTGTGACGCTACCAACCCTGACCCTGGCGCTGGATGCCATGGGCGGCGATTACGCCCCCGATATGGTCATCAAGGGCGCCGCGGCAATACTTCCGCGTTTTCCGCAGGTGAGATTCATCCTGTTCGGCGATGCCGAACAGGTGGAGCCTTTGCTGCGCAAATTTCCCCAGCTCCGCGACCGTTCCGAACTGCGCCACACGTCCGAGAAGGTGGGCAGCGAGGATAAGCCGAGCCAGGCGCTGCGCCGTGGCCGCAACACCTCGATGCGTCTTGCCATCGATGCCGTGGCCAAGGGCGAGGCCCAGGCCGTGGTGTCGGCGGGCAATACCGGCGCGCTGATGGCGATGGCCAAGCTGGTGCTGCGCACGCTGCCCGGCATCGAACGGCCGGCGCTGGCCTCCTTCATCCCGACGATGAAGGGCGAGACCGTGATGCTCGACCTTGGCGCCAATGTCGATTGCGACAGCCGCAACCTGGTGCAGTTCGCGGTGATGGGCGCCAACCTGGCGCATTCGGCACTTGGCCGGCATCGCCCGCGCGTCGGCCTGCTGAATATCGGCACCGAGGAATTGAAGGGCAACGGCGCGGTGCGCGATGCCGCCGATCTGCTGCGCGCCGTGCCCAATCCGCCGTTTGAATTCACCGGCTTCGTCGAGGGTGACGACATCACCAAGGGCGAAACCGATGTGGTGGTCACCGATGGCTTCACCGGCAATGTCGCACTGAAGACCGCCGAAGGCACCGCCAAGCTGATGGGCACGCTGCTGCGCTCGGCCTTCCAGCGCTCGCTGCTCACCAAACTCGGCTACCTGCTGGCCTATTCCGGCCTGCAGATGCTGAAATCGCGCATGGATCCTCGCTTCTACAATGGCGCGGTGATGCTTGGCCTCAACGGCATCGTGGTGAAAAGCCACGGTGGTACCGATGAAGTCGGCTTCGCCGCCGCGCTTGAGGTTGCCGTCGACATGGCGCAGGATCGCCTGATCGAGCGTATCCGTGCCGATTTCTCCGGCGCCTTCGCCGAGGCCCTGAATTCACCCAGCACCAGTAGCAATGGCAAGGACGCCGCTTCCGATACCGCGCCCGCCGCCGTCGCGGAGGCTCCATGATACGTTCCGTCGTTATCGGCTGCGGCAGCTATTTGCCCGAGCGTATCCTGACCAATGCCGAACTGGCGACGATGGTGGACACTTCCGACGAATGGATTGTCGAACGCAGCGGTATCCGCCAGCGCCATATCGCCGCAGAGGGTGAGAAGACTTCCGACCTCGCCATCAAGGCCGCCGAGCGTGCCATTCAACATGCCGGTATCCAGGCCAGCGAGATCGACCTGATCGTACTGGCCACCGCGACGCCGGACGAGACCTTTCCCGCCACGGCGTGCCGTGTACAGCACGCCCTTGGCCTGACCCATGGCGCCGCCTTCGACGTGCAGGCGGTGTGCTCCGGCTTCATCTACGCCATGGCCACGGCGGACAATTTCCTCAAGGCCGGCCAGTTCAAGACCGCGCTGGTGATCGGCGCCGAGACCTTCTCGCGCATCATCGACTGGACCGACCGCACCACCTGCGTGCTGTTCGCCGATGGCGCCGGCGCCCTGGTGCTGCGCGCCGAAGAAGGTGCCGGCGACACCATGGATCGCGGCGTGCTGACCACGCATCTGCATTCCGATGGCCGCTACCACGACATGCTCTATGTCGATGGCGGCCCGTCCTCCACCCAGACCACCGGCCATCTCAAGATGCTGGGCAAGGAAGTGTTCCGCCACGCCGTGGTGAACCTGTCCGACGTGGTGAAGGAAACCCTGGCCGCCGTGAACATGACGGCCGATCAGATCGACTGGCTGGTGCCGCATCAGGCCAACAAGCGCATCATCGACGGCACCGCCAAGAAACTCGGCATGACCACCGAGAAGGTGGTGCTGACCGTGGATCACCACGGCAATACCTCGGCCGCTTCGGTGCCGCTGGCGCTGTGCGAGGCGGTGGCCGATGGCCGCATCAAGCGCGGCGACGTGGTGCTGATGGAGGCCATGGGCGGCGGGTTCACCTGGGGCAGCGCCCTGGTACGCTGGTAATCGCCCCGATTTAGCCCCCCAGAATAGTTCCAGGCCCGACTTTTCCGGCCCGATTCGGCGTTCGCCCCATTGACGCTATATCCTGGTTAAGTTAGCGTCACGCCAAGATAAATTGCAGAAGAGGGGGCGGCGGATGGCAGACAACACGCTGACGCGCGCGCAATTGGCAGAGGCGATCTATCAGGAGGTCGGGTTGTCGCGCAGCGAATCCGCCACCCTGGTTGAGACCGTGCTCAACGAAATCATCGAAAGCCTCATCGCTGACAACATGGTGAAGATTTCCTCCTTCGGCACCTTCCAGGTGCGCTCGAAGGGCGGCCGCATGGGGCGCAACCCCAAGACCGGCCAGGAAGTGCCGATCGATCCGCGCAAGGTGCTGGTGTTCCGTGCCAGCCATGTGCTGAAGGAAAAGATCAACGCCGGCATGCATTCCGCCAAGAAGGCGCCGCCGCCGGCAGCGGGCTAAGCAGCCCTGTAGCCCACCAGTAGAGGCCGTTCAGCGTGGCGGAAGCCGAGTCCACATCCAAGCGGAGCAACGCCAAACGCGACAGGGCGGAGGCCGCCAAGGCCGCCAGCGCTTTCCGTACTATTGGCGAGGTCGCCGACAGCCTCGGCGTGGCGCAGCATGTGCTGCGGTTCTGGGAAAAGAAGTTCCATCAGGTCCGCCCGGTGAAGCGCAATGGCGGCCGGCGCTATTACCGCGTGGAAGACATCGAATTGCTGCGCGAGATCCGCAGCCTGCTGCATGACCAGGGCTACACCATCCGCGGCGTGCAGAAATTGCTGCGCGAAGGCGGGCTGGCGCAGGCCGTGCGCGCCCGTGCCACTGGCAAGAAGCCTGCTGCCGAAGCCGCCAAGCCCGATAAGGCGTCTGAGAAAGCCGCCGAGAAGGCCACGAAGAAGCTGCATTCCGACGATCTGCGCCAGGTTTCGATGCCGTTCGACCTGCTGCAGGACATGAGCGGCCTGAAGGCCGTGGTGAAGGCCACCCTGGCCGATCTTGAAGGCCTGCGCGCCGAACTCGCCGCGCGCCAGAATCGCTGAATTTCCGCAGCCCTAACCAGGAAATTCCGCAGCCCCCGCGTGGTTGCGCCGGGGGGAGGGCGTGGCTATAGTGCGCGCCGTTTCGGGGTGCCGCCTGCTTATCTGGCCAGGCGCCCTGAACACGGTCGGAGCGTAGCGCAGTCTGGTAGCGCACTTGCCTGGGGGGCAAGGGGTCGTGGGTTCAAATCCCGCCGCTCCGACCAATACTTCCCCACCATGAAAATCAGCGCGCTGCCGTCAATCCCTCGAACACCGTGAGGGAGAGGATATGGCTGACCGTGGTACCATCATCGGCCATCGGCGTATGGCAGAGTTCGATGGTGGCGAAGTTAGCTCGGTATTCCAGGCGCGGCGGGCCGTAGCGGTAGAGCGCCAATCCCTCGCGCACCACGTCCTCGCGGTCGGCAATCGGGTATTGCAGGCTCGGCATGTCGGTGGCCTGGGCTTCGTCCATGTAGCGGTTCGCCAGCCTGAGCCCGAGCGCGCTGTTGGTCTGTTCGCCGATCACCGTCAGCTTGAAGCGCGGCTTGCCGGTTGCATATTCAACCCGGGTCAACACCAGATGCGGCAGTAGATCGGCGACCGCCAGGGGATTCAGCGCGGCGCGCGGGGGCAGCCTTTCCTGCGGATGCAGCGCGATCGCAACATCTAGAAAACGCTGCATCAGCGTGTGGCGGGCGGTGCCGCGCAGCTCGTTCAGGCGCTGCAGGTTCGGATGCATGGAAGGCAGTCTAGCCAAGTTTCAAAAGCCGCGCTTTCTAACAAAATTGTGTTCCTGCCGATATGCCTCCCCGGATTATTCTGTTCCTTCCCATAGGCTGTGCGGCCTATTGTGCTGCTGCAATCTGAGGAGGTTCCGATGCGGCGCGCCCTGGCGCTTTTCAGCATAGTAGCTGCCAGTCTGCTGCTGCGGCCCGAAGCCGCGCATGCCGCCGACCTGCCGATCTTCGATGCCCATTTGCATTACAGCCATGATGCCTGGGATGTGGTGCCGCCAGAGCAAGCGGTGAAGATCCTGCGCGATGCCGGCCTGCGCCGCGCCATGGTGTCGTCGTCGAATGACGAAGGCACCCAGAAACTGCATCGTCTGGCGCCCGATATCGTCATCCCGGTGCTGCGGCCCTATCGCAAGCGCAGCGACATCTCGACCTGGGTGCGCGACGACACCGTGATCGAGTATCTGGAAAGCCGGCTGAAGCAATACCGCTATGTCGCCATCGGCGAATTCCATGTCTATGGCGCCGATGCCGATCTGCCGGTGGTGCGCCGCATGGTGCAACTGGCCAAGCAGCACGGCCTGTTCCTGCATCTGCATGGCGATGCCGAAGCGGTGGACCGCGTGTTCAAACAATGGCCGGAGGCGCGCATCCTGTGGGCGCATTCCGGCTTCGACCGTCCGGAAGCGGTGGCTTTGATGCTGGAAAAGCACAAGGCGCTGTGGGCCGATCTGGCTTTCCGCAACGATCAGGCCTCCAACAACAAGGTGTCCGAAGCCTGGCGTCCGGTATTCCTGAAACACGCCGACCGCTTCCTGGTCGGCACCGACACCTTCACGCCGGAACGCTGGTACTACGTCACCGAGCACGCCAAGTATTCGCGCGGCTGGCTCGCCGATCTGCCGCAAGATGTGGCCGAGAAAATCGCCTACCGCAATGGCGATGCGATTTTCGCCAAGCTCTACGCTGGCCAATGAAGCCGCTGCTGCTTGGCCTGCTGCTGCTGTTGCCCGGCAGCGCCTGGGCCTGCCTGCCGGGTTTCGAAACCGCCAGCAAGACAACGCGCGACGGCGTGACGGTGGCGTGGAAAAGCGAGCCGGCGAAGATTGTCACCGGCGCGCCTTTCGCGCTTGAACTGGCGGTCTGCCCGGCAGCACCACGCCTCAGCGTCGATGCCCATATGCCGGCACATCGCCATGGCATGAATTACCAGCCCAGCATCCGCGCCAGCGGCGAGGGCCGTTTCCGCGCCGAAGGTTTGGTGCTGCATATGCCGGGCGCCTGGGAATTCGTCTTCGAGGTGACGAACCCTGCCGGCAAGCTGACGCGGCTCACCGCGAATTATCAGGCGCCATGATCCGGCTGCTGGCGGTTTTGCTGCTGCTGACGCTGCCGGCGGGCGCTATCGCCGCTGAGTTCACGCCGGAGGAACGCGCCGCTTTGCTGCGCCATGGCCCTTGGCCGTTGCCGCTGGAGCGCGACGACAGCAACCGGCTATCCGGCAATCAGGCCGCCATCGCATTCGGTCAGGCACTGTTCTTCGATCCGCGCCTCTCGGCCAAGGGCGACATGAGCTGCGCCACCTGCCATCAGCCGGCGCGGCGCTATAGCGACAATGAGAAGGGGCGCGGCGAATTCCTGCGCAATGTGCCGAGCTTGCTCGATATCCGCTGGAACCGCTGGTTCGGCTGGGATGGTGCGCAGGATAACCTGTGGTCCCAGAGTTTGCGGCCGATGCTCTCGGCGGCCGAGATGGCGGCAACGCCGAAGCTGATCGCTGATCACATCCGCAGCGATGCGGATTTACGCTGCCGCTACCGGGCCGCTACAGGCGCGGTGCCCGAGGCCGATGACGATGCGGTGGCGGTGATGGCATCGAAGGCGCTTGCTGCGTTTCAGGAAACGCTGATAAGCGGCCCGGCGCCGTTCGATGCCTTCAGCGATGATCTTGCCGCCAATCGCACGCCAAACCTGAGCGAAGCCGCGCAGCAAGGCGCCAAACTGTTCGTCGGCAAGGGGCAATGCGCCATCTGCCATATCGGGCCCGGCTTCACCAACCGCGAATTCCACGATATCGGCGTGCCATACATGGCGCGGCCTGGCCTGGTCGATCCCGGCCGCCATCTCGGCCTGCGGCGTTTAAGCGAGAGCAAGCTCACCAGGCTGGGGCCGTTCAGCGACGACCCGGCGCGCGAGTCCGTGACCACACGGCATGTCACGCTGCTGCACCGGAACTGGGGCGAATTCCGCGTGCCGAGTTTGCGCAACCTCGTCGGCACCGCGCCCTACATGCATAACGGCAGCCGCGCCACGTTACGCGACGTAGTGCGGCATTACTCCGAGCTGAACGAGGAACGGCTGCATGCCGATGGCGAGCGACTGCTCAAGCCACTGTTCCTCGGCAACGACGAGATCGATGCGTTAGTGGCTTTCCTGGAGGCTTTAAGCGGACCTTCACCCGCCGAGCCAGCGCCGCTGGGTGTGTGTACTCAATAATCATCCGTCTTACGGCCTGAGACCCTCGGGTCAAGCCCGAGGGTGACGTGGTTATGGTCGTCATGCCCGCGGAGGCGGGCATCCCATTTTCTTGAAGTTTTATTCCTTCACCGCACCAGTCATCGACGCGACGTAGTAGTCGACGAAGAAGGAATAGAGGATCGCCACGGGCAGCGAGCCGAACAGCGCGCCAGCCATCAGCGAGCCCCAGTGGTAGACATCGCCTTCCACCAGTTCGGTCAGCACGCCGACCGGCACGGTCTTGTTCTCGGATGACGAGATGAAGGCCAGCGCGTAGATGAATTCATTCCACGACAGCGTGAAGGCAAAGATGCCGGCAGATATCAGGCCCGGCACCGCCAGCGGCAGCACGATCTTGATCAGAATCTGCACCCGCGAGGCGCCATCGATCAGCGCACATTCCTCAAGCTCGAACGGGATCGACTTGAAATAACCGATCAGCAGCCAGGTGCAGAACGGAATCAGGAAGGTGGGGTAGGTGAGGATCAGGGCCCACATGCTGTCGTAGAGCCCGAGATTGTAGATCATGGTGGCGAGCGGGATGAACAGGATGCTCGGCGGCACCAAGTAGGCGAGGAAGATCGCCATGCCGACGCCCTGAGCCCCCTTGAAGCGCAGGCGTTCGATGGCATAGGCGGCGAGCACGGAGGCGAACAACGACAATGCGGTGGCGACCACCGCCACCACCATGGTGGTGAGCAACCATTCGGGATAGGGCGTGTCGAACAGCAACTTGCGAATATTGTCGAAGGTCGGCTTCAGCACCCAGAGCGGATTGTGATCGCGGTAGTTCAGCAATTCGCTGTTCGGTTTGAACGTCGTGAGGCCCATCCAGTAGAACGGGAACAGCAGCACGAACAGGAAAATCAGCAGCGGAATCCACAGCACCACCACTTGGCGCGGCAGCGTTTCCAAGTAGCTCATGCCTTCGCGGTTATCGGCGCCGGCAGCGGAATTGGCGGTTGCGTCGCTCATCGGTTCAGCTCCCCTGCTGCCATTTCTGCCGCTGCAGCCCGAAGTAACACAGCGCTGTCGAGAGGACGAGGAACGGGATCATCGCCACCGCGATGGCTGCGCCCTCGCCAAGCGCGCCGCCATTGATGCCGCGCTGGAAGGCCAGCGTTGCCATGAGATGTGTGGCATTGGCCGGGCCGCCGCGGGTGATGGCGTAGATGAGCTGGAAGTCGGTGAAGGTGAACAGGATCGAGAAGGTGAGCACGATACTCAACACCGGCAGCAGGTTCGGCACCGTGACATAGCAGAAACGCTGCCATGACGTCGCACCATCAAGCGCAGCCGCCTCATACAGGCTCGGCGAAATCGTCTGCAGGCCTGCGAGCAAGCAGATCGCCACGAAGGGAATGCCGCGCCAAATATTGGCGGCGATCACCGAGGCACGCGCGTTGTTCGGCTCGCCGAGGAATTCGATATAGCTGTTGATCAGCCCCAGCTTGGTCAAGCCCCAGGAGATGATCGAGAACTGGGAATCGTAAATCCACCAGAAGGCAATCGCCGACAGCACGGTGGGCACGATATAGGGCAGCAGCACCACGGCGCGGATGATCGATTTGAACGGCATATGCTTGTTCAGCAGCAAGGCCAGCCACAGGCCGAGGCCGAATTTGATCACGGTGGCAACCACGGTATAGAGCACGGTGTTGAACACCGAGAGCATGAAGATGCTATCGCCGAGCAGCGAAATATAATTCTCGAAGCCGATGAAATAGCCGCCACGGCCGATCTTGGTATCCGTGAAACCGAGCCAGATGCCCAAGCCCAGCGGGTAGGTAAGGAACAGCAACAGCAAAGCCGCCGCTGGTGCCATGAACACGATCGACAGGAAGGTGCGGTTTTCGGCAATACGCTCCCACAGGGAAGCGCGCCTGATTGCAATGCTCATGCGGCGGCCATCAACAAAGCTGAACGGGAATGGAAGAGGGCAGGGCCGGGCGGCGAACCACCCGGCCCCAATCCTTGACTAGACCTTGTAGACGCGCAGCAGGCGCTTCTCGGCCTCGGCGACGGCTTCCTGCGGCGTCTTGGCGCCGGAGGCGGCCTGCGCCACCATGTTGTTGACGATGTAGTCGTTCAGCGCGGCGGCCGAGGAATAGCCGAGCTGGCCGGAATAGCCATGCCACAGCATGTTCTTCACCGTGTCGCGGTAGGGCAGGTTCTTCGGATCCGACTTCCACACCGCGTTGTTCTCGTAATCCTTCAGCGCGTGCGTGATGTAGCCGATCGAGGCGGTCTGCCACGGCTCGTACTGCTCCTTCTCCCACATGAACTTCAGGTAGGCCTTCGCCGCCTTCGGGAACTTGCAGTACTTGAACAGATAAGCCTGGCTGAACAGATGCAGCTCGGTCGGGCGACCGACCGGACCGATCGGGAAGTTGGCATGCTGGATATCGTCAGCCAGTTCCTTGATCTTCGGGTCCTGCGAGTTCTTCGCCGCGTAGTAGACCGAGATGCCGTTGTTGGTCAGGCTGATCTGGCCATCGAGGAAGGCCTTGTTGTTGTTCGGATCAAGCCAGCCCATCGTGCCGCTGATGAAGGTCGGATAAAGCTGCCGGGCATATTCCAGCGCCTTGATCGTCTCGGGGCTGTTGATGACGACATTGTTCTTGTCGTCGACCATCTTGCCGCCGAAGGCCCACATCAGCCAGTAGGTCCAGGAACCGTCGCCCACGGCATTGCCGAGCGCGAAGCCTGCCGGCGTGCCCTTGGCATGCAGCGCCTTGCAGAGTTCGAGGAAACCGGCAGTGTCCTTCGGGAAGGTGGAGAAGCCGGCAGCGTCGACATGGCTCTTGCGGTAGACCATGCAGGCGCCGGCAGCGCCGAGCGGCAGGCCGATCCAGTTGTTGCCACGCTTGGCATACTTCTCGGCCACCGGGAACCAGCCGCCATACTTCTTGCCGAGGTCAGTGGCGATGTCGGTGAGCGGCACCAGCTTGTCGGCAAACAGGTGCGGCACGTCGAAGAAGTCGAGCACCATGTCCGGGCCGGCGCCGACATTGGCGGCCACCGAGGCCTTCGGGGCCACGTCCGGCCAGGCTTCGCGGTCAACGCGGACTTCGACGCCGGTCAGTTCGGTGAACTTCTTGGTGTTGGCCATCCAGGTGTCGATATCGCCCTGAACGAACTGGCTCCAGCGCAGCAGGCGCAGCTTGGCGCCCTTTTCGACATCAGCGGCCTGGGCGGCGGCTTCGACCGGGGTAAGCAGGCCGGCGCCCGACGCGGCGACGGCGGCGCCGGCGCCCAGCGTGGTCTTGATGACGTCGCGCCTGGTGAAATTAGTCATAGGTATCCTCCTCGGGTGTTGCGGTTTACGTTTCCTCGAACTCGGGCCTTATGCTGGCCTTTTACCGGCTGGGACGCGGTGCGTGCCGCGCGCAACTGAAATATAAGATAGCAGCCGAGCAGCCTCATGCAAACCGTTTCCGGTTGCCAATTCAGTAAATTATGCACCACGCTCGGGCAGCATTTTTAGTAAAATGGTTGATAACACTGTCAGCGGGCTAATGCCTGCCGATTGCAGCATCGGACTCCCCTTGCCAGTGATAGCTGTGTCGTTGTAAGCGGAAGCCATGCCGACCCCACTGCCTGCCGAGTTGTCCAGCCGCCGCATCCTGATTGTCGAGGACGAAGCGCATGCCCGCCGCGTCAATGTCGACATCCTGGAAGAACTGGGCTTCAGCAATATCCGCCAGGCGATGGACGGCGCCGAGGCGCTCGACATCCTGGAAACCACCCGCAGCCCGATTGATCTGGTGATCTGCGACCTGGCGATGCCGAAAATGGATGGCTTTGCCTTCGTCGAGAAGGTACGCAAATCCCGGCAATATTACCGCGATACACCGATCATCATGCTCACGGGTTCGGCCAACGCCGATGCCGTGATCCGGCTCAAGAGCCTGGGCGTGAACGGCTATCTGGTGAAGCCGATGACGCCGGAGGCCATCCTCGACCGCATCAAATACGTGCTGCGCTTCCGCCTCTGATCCTGCGCTATTACCTAGCTGGTAATTGATCCGGCTCCCAGTCCCCGAAAGAATGCAGGGGCGCAGGGCAATATATGTCTGGGCGGGAAGGGAATCGGCCATGCCATCGGAAACAAGGCCCCAGCTACCCTGGCCGGCGCGGCTGCCCTTCTATTATGGCTGGGTGGTGATCGCGGTCGCCTTCGTCACCATGGCCGTGGCGGTCACCGCCCGCACAGCCTTCTCATTGCTGTTGCCGCCGCTGATCGATGAATTCGGCTGGGATCGTGGCCTGGCCGCCGGCGCCTTTTCCTTCGGCTTCCTGGTTTCCTCCCTGATCAGCCCGCTGGCGGGCAAGCTGATGGACCGGCATGGCCCCCGGCTGGTGATCGGTGCCGGCGTGGTGCTGATGGCGGCCGGGCAATTGCTGGCCCCCTACATAAGTGCGCCCTGGCAGTTCTATGCCACCCTCGGCGTACTGGTCGGCGGTGGCGCCAACCTTGCCACCTATACGGCCCATTCGCTGTTCCTGCCGAACTGGTTCCTGCGCCGTCGGGCGCTGGCAATCAGCATTGCCTTCGCCGGCGCCGGCATCGGTGCCGTGTTGCTGCTGCCCTGGCTGCAAAGCATCATCCAGAGCCAGGGCTGGCGTGCCTCCTGCACCGTCACCGGCCTGCTGGTGCTGGTGCTGATTGGCCCGCTGGTGCCGTTTCTGCGCCGCCGCCCGCAGGATATCGGCCTGCAGCCGGATGGCGACACCCAGGGGAATACAGGGCAGGCGGCGCCGAAACGCGGCAATATCGTCGATCCCGACTGGGCGGCGCAGGACTGGACCCTGGCGCAGGCCTTGCGCACGGCGCGCTTCTGGTGGCTCGCCCTGGCGTTTTTCTGGATGACCTTCGCCTGGTATGCCGTGCAGGTACACCAGACCAAGTATCTCATCGAAATCGGCTTCGCGCCGCTCACGGCGGCCTGGGCGCTCGGCGTGGTCGCCATTGTCGCCATTCCGGGGCAAGTACTGCTCGGCTGGCTGTCGGACCGCCATGGCCGCGAGCTGGTCTGGGCCCTGGCCTGTTTCGGCTTCGCCATCAGCTATGCCGCCCTGATCGCGCTGGAGCAGGGGCCGAACCTGCCACTGCTCTACATCATGGTCGCCGCCCAGGGGCTGCTTGGCTATGCCGCCACCTCGGTGATGGGCCCGATCGTGGCAGAGATTTTCGAGGGCCCGCATTACGGCGCCATCTTCGGCAGCATCACCGTGGCGCTGATTGCCGGCGGCGCTGCCGGCCCCTGGCTCACCGGCGTGATTCACGATGCCACCGGCAACTATCGGCTGGCTTTTCTGGTGGCGATTCTCGGCTGCGTGGTGGCTGCCGGGGCGGTATGGCTGGCGGCACCGCGCAAAGTGCGAAAGGTGCCGGGACGTTCCTGATTGTTCCCTCTATGTCCGCAGTTCCATCGCCCCGCTCCTTGCAATCAAGGCCGGCGCGGCTATAGTCCCGCTCTCGCGCCGCCGCCAGGGTTCCTGAAGGGGATTCTGACGGGCGGTTTTGCTGAACCTTGGGGAGCGACAAATGCTGATTTCTGAAGCCTACGCGCAGGCCGCTGGTGGTGGTATCGCCGACATGGCTACGCAGTTCCTGCCGATAGTGCTGATTTTCGTGGTGTTCTATTTCCTGCTGATCCGGCCGCAGCAGAAGCGCGCCAAGGAACACAAGGCGATGATCGAGGCGGTGCGCCGCGGCGACGTCGTGACCACCTCCGGCGGCATCGTTGGCAAGGTGGCCAAGGTGCAGGAAGACGGCCTGGTCCAGCTTGAGATCGCCGAAGGCGTCAAGATCAAGGTGGTCAAGTCCACTATCGCCGAAGTGCGCTCGAAGGGCGCCGGCGACGACGAGGCCGATTCCAAGTAACCGTAAAAATACTCTCGGGCCGGCCTTGTCGCCGGCCCGATCCAGTCCCTCTTAATGCGTGAGGGCAGGGGCAGACCGACATGCTTTATTTCGCACCGTGGAAAGTTTGGTCCATCATCCTGGTCTGCCTGGCCGGGTTGCTGCTGAGCCTGCCCAACCTGTTCACCCGCGAACAGTTGAACAAGCTGCCGTCCTGGATCCCGACGCATCAGGTCAATCTCGGCCTCGACCTGCGCGGCGGCGCCCATCTGCTGCTGGAAGTCGATACCAATACCGTGCTGCGCGAGCGGCTCGAGGCGCTGGTGGACGGCGCCCGTTCCGAATTGCGCAGCGCCAACATGCGCTATACCGGCATCGCCGCCACCGGCACCAACACCGTGACCGTGCGCCTGCCTGATCCCAGCACCGCGCCGCGCGTGCGCGAATTGCTGCAGAAGCTGGCGCAGCCGGTGCAGTCGAGCCTGATCGGCTTCGGCGGCGGCCAGCTCGACATGACCGTGGAAGTCGCGCCCGAAGGCAATGCCGTGCGCATGGTGCTGTCGGAAGCCGCGATCCAGGAACGCGCCCGCGCCGCCGTCACCCAGTCGATGGAAATCGTGCGCCGCCGTATCGACCAGTTCGGCGTCAACGAACCCACTATCCAGATCCAGGGCCGCGACCGTATCCTGGTGCAGCTGCCCGGCATCGACGATCCACAGCGCATCAAGACCCTGGTGGGCCAGACCGCCAAGCTGACCTTCCACCTGCTGGACATGAGCGCCGACAGCAACGCCACCGTGGCGCCGGCCGGCTCGATGATCCTGGAATCCGACAAGGACCGCGATGGCACCGGCCGCCCGGTGCGTTTCGTGGTCAAGCGCAAGATCGAAGTGGCGGGCGACCAGCTGGTGGATGCCCAGGCCGGCACCGATCAGCGTTCCGGCCAGCCGATCGTCAATTTCCGCTTCAGCACCGCCGGCGCCAAGCGCTTCGCCGAAATCACCCAGGCGAATGTCGGCATGCCGTTCGCCATCGTGCTCGACAACAAGGTACTGACCGCGCCGCGCATCAACGAGCCCATCCTTGGCGGCTCGGGCCAGATCAGCGGCAACTTCACATTCGCTTCGGCCTCCGACCTGGCCGTGCTGCTGCGCGCCGGTGCGCTGCCGGCACCGCTGAAGGTGGTGGAGGAACGCACCGTCGGTCCCGATCTCGGCGCTGACTCGATCCGCGCCGGCCTGATCTCGATTGCCGTCGCCGCCGTACTGGTCATGGTCTATATGGTGCTGGCCTATGGCCTGTTCGGCTTCTTCGCCGATATCGCGCTGATCGCCAACCTGCTGCTCACGCTTGCCGCCATGTCGCTGCTCGGCGCCACGCTGACGCTGCCGGGCATTGCCGGTCTGCTGTTGACGCTGGGCATGTCGGTGGATGCCAACGTGCTGATCAACGAGCGTATCCGCGAGGAAACCAAGCTCGGCAAATCGCCGATGGCCTCGATGGAGGCGGGCTTCAAGCGCGCCTTCAGCACCATCGTCGACGCCAACCTGACGACGCTGTTCAAGATGCTGATCCTCTACGCGCTCGGCTCCGGCACCGTGAAGGGTTTCGCCGTCACCATCTCGCTCGGCATCATCACCTCGATGTTCACCGCCACCGTGGTGGTGCGCCTGATGATGGTGACATGGCTGCGCCGCCGCCGCGTCGCGGTTTTGCCGGTGTAAGGACGCAATAGCATGTACAAGCTCCGCCTCATCCCGGACAACACCAACTACCCGTTCATGAAGGGCCGCATCATCGGCCTGGCGGTATCCGCTTTCCTGAGCCTCGTGTCGGTGATCTTGTTCTTCCATCCCGGCCTGCATTACGGCATCGACTTCAAGGGCGGCATCGTGATCGAGGCCCGGCTGTCGCAGCCGGCCGATTTCCCGGCCTTGCGTGAAGCCATCCACAAGCTCGACCTCGGTCAGGCTGCGTTGCAGGAATTCGGCTCGCCGCAGGACGTGCTGATCCGCCTCGGCCGCCAGGAAGGCGACGATGCCGCCGCCCAGCGCGCCGCCGACAAGGTGCGCGCCGCGCTGAACCAGAGCTATCCCGGCACCGAAATCCGCCGCGTCGAAGCGGTGGGGGCTTCCGTGTCGGATGAATTGTTCAAGGACGGCATGATCGCCATGGGTTTGGCGCTCGTCGCCATGCTGGCCTATATCTGGTTCCGCTTCGAATGGCAGTTCGGCGTCGGCGCCGTCGTCACCCTGGTGCTCGACGTGACCAAGACGGTCGGCTTCTACGTTATCACCGACCTGCAGTTCAACCTGGTGGCGGTGGCAGCGGTGCTCACCATCATGGGCTTCTCGATCAACGATAAGGTCGTGGTGTATGACCGCGTGCGCGAGAATTTGCGCAAGTACAAGGTGATGCCGCTGCGCGAGTTGATCGACAAGAGCATCAACGAGACCCTGAACCGCACCATCAACACCTCGGTGACGATCTTCCTCTCCACCATTCCGCTGGCTTTGTTCGGTGGTGAGGCGGTGCAGGGCTTCGCCATCGTGCTGCTGTTCGGCATCGTGCTGGCAACTTCGTCCTCGATCTTCATCGCGGCGCCGATCCTGCTGTTCCTCGGCGAGAACAAGCTGCGCCGTGGCACCGAAGCACCCACCGCGCCGCCCCAAGCTGGAAAGTCAGTACAGGCCGGCAAACCCGCCAAGAGCTGATGCCGCATGGCCGACCTGAAGCAACAGGTCGCACCTGACCGCCAGACCATCGCCGCCTATGGCGATGGCGGCTTCCGCATCGCTGGCAGACATTGGCTGGAGCCGGTGCTGGTGCAGCCGCGCCTCACCTTGGCCTGGGGCATTGGCAGCCTTGCCGCCATGACGATCGAAAGTTTCGCACCGTTGCTGGCGGCCGAGACAAGGCCGGAATTGCTGGTGCTGGGTTGCGGCGCTTCGATTGCGCCAGTGCCGCGCGAGATCCGCGCCGCGTTGCGCGAGCAGGGCATCGTGATCGAGCCGATGAATACCGGCGCCGCCTGCCGCACCTACAACCTGCTGATCATGGAAGGCCGCGCGGCAGCTGCGGCCCTGATCCCGATTCCCTGAACATCATGCGGAACAACAAAAAAGGGCCGCCGGATCACTCCGGCGGCCCTTAATGCAACGGCTTGCGTCAGCCGATATTCTGCTGCGCCACCATGCAATAGAGCATCGGCAGCGAGAGCATGAAGTTGGTGCGCGAGGTGAGCATGGCGAGGCGCGCGGCGGCAGCCTTGGCAGCATCGTCCACCGGCACCATGCCGAGCGCCTTCTTCTGGTTCGGCCAGATGATGAACCAGACATTGAAGGCCATGATCAGGCCGAGCCACATGCCGATGCCGATGGTGCGGGTGCCTTCCTTCAGCATCATAGCGTCATGGCCATAGCCGTTCAGCACCGAGAGCAGCAGGCCGGTGACCACGGTGGCGAGCGCCGCCCAGCGGAACCAGAACAAAGCCTCGGGCGCGATGAACTTGCCCACGGCGGGCTTCAGTTCGGCCGGGATCTTCGGCATCGTCGGGATCTGCACGAAGTTGAAGTACCACAGCAGGCCGATCCACAGCACGCCGGACAGCACATGCAGCCAGCGCACGAAGAAAGCAACATAGGCATGGTCGACACTGCGATGCAGCAGCAGGAAGGCCAGAACCGTCAGCACGATTCCGGCGCCAAGGGCCTTGTAGAGATTTTCCAGAATCTTTGCCATTGCTGGTTCCTTGTTGTTATGGGCTTGATTCGACTTGGGCAGGCTATCACAGAATGGGGTGGCAGCAAGACGGGTTACAGCTTATAGCTGACCCGCCATGGAGCTCGACTCGGCCACCCATTGCGGCAGCGAACTGCGCCGCCACGACCCCGACCGCTGGCTGACGGCGCTGTTCGCGCCTGATGCCGCCCGCCCGGCTTTATGGGCGCTTTATGCCTTCAACCTGGAGATCGCACGCAGCGCCGAGCAAGTGAGCGAGGCAATGCTGGGCCATATCCGGCTGCAATGGTGGCGCGAAACCTGGGATGGCATTCGCGCCGGCACGCCGCGCAAGCATCCGGTGGCCGAGGCCCTGCATGCCGCCGGTGCCGCCGCCTGGAATGCCGAGGATGTCGCTGCCTTGATCAATGCCCGCGAACGCGACCTGGAGCCGGCGCCACCGGCCAGCTTGGCCGAACTGCTGGACTATGCCCGGGCGACCACGGCGCCGTTGCAACGGCTGGCTTGCCAGGCACTAGGCGTGGTGCCCGACGCGAGCCTGCGCGAGACGCTGGATTATGCCGGCCAAGCCTATGCGCTCACCGGCATCCTGCGCGCCGTGCCGTTCCACGCTGCCCAAGGCCGCGTGCTGCTGCCCGCGCAGATGCTGGGCGGGCAGGGGTTGGCCTGGGAAGCCATCCTGCGGCAGGAGTTGGACCAGCGCACTTTCGCGGTGATGCGCGAGATCGGCCTGGAAGCCCGCCGCCTGCTGGTGATGGCACGCCGCCGCCCGGTAGCACGCGCCGTGCTGCCGGCCTTGCTGCCAATGACCATCGCGGCTTTGCATCTGAAGCAACTGGAGCGCGCCGGCTTCAATCCGGCAGCCCTCTCCGAACCATCGCAGCCGCGCAAGCACTTCGCGCTGCTCTGGGCGGCGTTACGCGGAAAGTTCTAGGCGGCCTGCACCGCCGGGCCGCCGAGCCAGGCAGAGAGGTCGGCCCGGGCGCGCTGGGCCATTGCCTTCTTGCGGGCGTCGCGCCGCACGTCAGCGGGCAGGGGCGGGAACAGGCCGAAATTCACGTTCATCGGCTGGAAGGTCTTGGCATCGGCGCCGCCGGTGATGTGGCTGTGCAAGGCGCCGAGTGCCGTGGTTGGCGGCGGCGCGGCCAGCGTTGCGCCTAGCCGTTCGGCGGCAGCCATGCGGCCAGCCAGCAGGCCGATAGCGGTGCTTTCGACATACCCTTCCACGCCCGTCACCTGGCCGGCGAAGCGGAGCCGCGGCTGCGCCTTCAAGCGCAGTTGCTTATCCAGCAGCTTCGGGGAATTCAGGAAGGTGTTGCGATGGATGCCGCCAAGGCGGGCGAATTGCGCATTCTCCAGGCCCGGGATCATGCGGAAGATGCGAACCTGTTCGGCATGCTTCATCTTGGTCTGGAAACCAACCATGTTGTAGAGCGTGCCGAGCGCGTTGTCCTGGCGGAGCTGCACCACGGCATTGGGGCGCTTGCCCGTGTTCGGATCTGTGAGGCCGACCGGCTTCATCGGGCCGAAGCGTAGGGTCATCGGACCGCGCTCCGCCATCACCTCGATGGGCAGGCAGCCCTCGAAATAGGGCGTGTTCTTTTCCCACTCCTTGAACTCGGTCTTGCCCGCTTCCAGCAGCGCGACGATGAAGGCATCGTATTCCTCGCGGCTCATCGGGCAGTTGATGTAATCGGCGCCATCGCCCTCGGGGCCAACCTTGTCGTAGCGCGACTGGAACCACGCCTTCGACATGTCGATGCTGTCCTTGTGCACGATAGGCGCAATGGCATCGAAGAAGGCGAGGCTGCTTTCGCCAGTGAGGCCGAGCACGGCTTCGGCCAGCGCCGGCGAGGTAAGCGGCCCGGTGGCAACCACCACGCTATCCCAATCCTCGGGCGGCAGGCCGGCGATCTCACCGCGCGCGATGGTGATCAGCTTTTCGCCTTCGATGGCGCGCTGCACCTGGGCGGAAAAGGCCTCGCGGTCCACGGCCAGCGCACCGCCAGCCGGCACCTTGTTGGCATCGGCCGCCGCCATGATCACGGAGTTGCAACGGCGCAGTTCCTCATGCAGCAGGCCGACGGCATTGTTATCGGCATCGTCCGAGCGGAAGGAATTGGAGCAGACCAGTTCGGCCAGGCCATCGGTCTGGTGCGCGTCGGTCTTGCGCTCGGGCCGCATCTCATGCAGCACGACGGGCACACCAGCGCGCGCCAGTTGCCAGGCCGCTTCCGAGCCGGCAAGGCCGCCACCGATGACGTGAACCAGTTTAGTCATGACGCAACATCTCCAACGCTTCTACACTCTCGGCGGCCAGTATACGCCGGATCAGGTCACTTGAAAAACCGCGCCGGGCCATTGCCGCCATGTCCTTCTGGCGCATTTCCTGGCGCTGTTCCGGATCGGCGCGGAAAGGGCCGAGCTTGCGCCGCCGGGCATAGGCGATGGCGGCAGGCAGATCGCTTACCGGCTCCGGCCTTTCGTCGCTCAGATTTTCCAGCGCCGCCATCGTCATATCGGCCTTCACGCCCTTGGCCGCCAGGGTCTGGCGGATGCGGGTCAAGCTCTTGCCCTCGTCATAGAGGCGCCGCGTGCGCTGTTCGGCATAGCGCTGATCGTTGAGGAAGCCGAGCCGGGTCAGCTTCTCGATCACCGCGTCGATCCAGGCCGCCACCTCGGGCGGCGGGCCATCCTCGCTGCCTTCCGTCCGCCGCCGCACCTTGCGTTGCAGCACGCGGCGCAGATTGGCGGTGGAGGAGGCATAGCGCTCCAGGTAGAACAACGCCGCGCGCTCGAGATAGCCGGGATCGACCTTTTTCGGCCGTGATCCTGGCTTCGAGCGCGGCCCCGGCATGATTTACCCGAGCTTCAGCGCCGCAATGCCGGCACGCGCCACTTCCGCATCCTGCGACGAAGCGACACCGGAAACACCAACCGCGCCGATGCAGATGCCATCGGCGATGATCGGCTCGGCGCCTTCCAGCAGCACCAGATCCGGCACCGAAAGGAAAGCCGTGCGGCCATTGGCGATGATGTCTTCCAGTGCCTTGGTCGGGCGGCGGGCATAGGCGGAAGCCTTGGCCTTGCCCTGGCTGATGGCCACCGTGGTGAGGCCGGCGCCATCAAGGCGCTGGAAATGCAGCAGGTGGCCGCCATCGTCAACGATGGCAATGCTGACCTTCCAATTGTTCTTCACGGCTTCTGCCTCGGCGGCGGCAGCAACCGCCTGCACATCGGCAAGGCTCAGCATCTTACGGGTAAGCATCACTTGATCTCCTATGAACTTAGCGGCTGGCAGCGCGCTTCTTGGCAGGCGTTGTCTTATCTGGGGTTGCCTTGGCCGATTGCAGATCGGCCAGGCTGCGCTTGTCGGCGGGTTTGAGATATTCCTTGAGATAACGGCCGGTGTAGCTGTCCGCCACCTTGGCCACGTCCTCGGGCGTGCCGGCGGCCACGATCATGCCGCCGCCATCGCCGCCCTCCGGCCCGAGGTCGATCACCCAGTCGGCGGTCTTCACCACTTCAAGGTTATGTTCGATCACGATCACCGTGTTGCCGTTATCCACCAGGGCGTGGATCACTTCCAGCAGCTTGCGCACATCCTCGAAATGCAGGCCGGTGGTCGGCTCGTCGAGAATGTAGAGCGTGCGGCCGGTGGCGCGCTTGGAGAGTTCCTTCGAGAGCTTGACGCGCTGCGCTTCGCCGCCCGAGAGCGTGGTGGCCGATTGCCCGATCTTGATATAGCCCAGGCCGACCTGCTGCAGCGTGAGCAGCTTCTCGCGGATCGACGGCACCGCCTTGAAGAAATCGACGCCGTCATCCACCGTCATGTCGAGCACATCGGCAATCGACTTGTCGCGGTAATGGATGTCTAGGGTTTCGCGGTTATAGCGTTTGCCCTTGCAGACATCGCATTGCACATAGACATCCGGCAGGAAGTGCATCTCGATCTTGATCAGGCCGTCGCCCTGGCAGGCCTCGCAGCGACCGCCCTTGACGTTGAACGAGAAGCGGCCGGCGGCATAGCCGCGCGCCTTGGCTTCCGGCAGGCCGGCGAACCAGTCACGGATCGGACCGAAGGCGCCGGTATAGGTGGCCGGGTTGGAGCGCGGCGTACGGCCAATCGGCGACTGGTCGATGTCGATGATCTTGTCCAGCCATTCCAGGCCCTCGATACGGTCATGGGCACCAGGAATGTCGCGGCTGCCATTCAGCTTGCGCGATACCGCCTTGAACAGCGTCTCGATGGTCAGGGTCGATTTGCCGCCGCCCGACACACCGGTGACGCAAGTGAGCAGCCCGAGCGGGAATTCGGCGGTGACATTCTTGAGATTGTTGGCCTTGGCGCCGATGACGCGGACGATCTTGTTCGGCACGCGCTGGCGCCGCTTGGTCGGCACCGCGACGAAACGCTTGCCGGAGAGATACTGTCCCGTCACCGACTTGGCCGATTTCATAATATCGGCAGGCGTGCCTTCGGCAATGATCTCGCCGCCATGCACGCCGGCGGCCGGGCCCATGTCGATGACATAATCCGCCGTGCGGATGGCTTCCTCGTCATGCTCCACCACCAGCACGGTGTTGCCGATATCGCGCAGGTAGGTCAGGGTTTCGAGCAGCTTGGCATTGTCGCGCTGATGCAGGCCGATGCTGGGTTCGTCCAGCACATAGAGCACGCCGGTAAGGCCGGAGCCGATCTGCGAGGCGAGGCGGATGCGCTGGCTTTCGCCGCCCGACAACGTGCCGGAAGCCCGCGCCAGGGTGAGGTAATCCAGGCCGACATTGACCAGGAAGCCGAGGCGTTCGTTGATTTCCTTCAGGATGCGCGCGGCGATATCCTGCTGCTTCGGTGACAGCGCCTTGGTCAGGTCGAGGAACCATTGCCGCGCTTCCAGGATCGAGCGTTCGCAGACCTGGCCGATATGGTTGCCGCCGACCTTCACCGCCAGGGCTTCCGGCTTGAGGCGGTGCCCGCCGCAGGATTCGCAGGCGGTGGCGGACTGGAACCGCTCCAGTTCCTCGCGCACCCAGTCGCTCTCGGTCTCGCGCCAGCGCCGCTCCAAATTCGGGATCACGCCCTCGAACGGCTTCTTGATGGTGTAGCTGCGCATGCCGTCGTCATAGGCAATCGGCACGATATCCTCGCCCGAGCCCTGCAGGATCACCTGGCGCACTTTGGCCGGCACATCCTTCCACTTGGCGGTGAGCGAGAATTTGTAATGCTTGGCCAGGCCATCCAGCGTCTGCTGGTAATAGGGCGAGGTGGACTTGGCCCAGGGCGCGATGGCGCCTTCGCGAAGCGTCACATTCTCATCCGGCACCACCATGGCGGCGTCGAAATACATCTTGCTGCCGAGGCCGTCGCAGACCGGGCAGGCGCCGAACGGATTGTTGAACGAGAACAGGCGCGGCTCGATTTCATCAATGGTGAAACCGGAAACCGGGCAGGCGAACTTGGCCGAGAAGATGGTACGCTCGCCCCCGGTTGCCCCTGGCTTGGCGTCGGCACCTTCGGCAATCGCGATGCCGTCGGCGAGGCCGAGCGCGGTCTCGAAACTGTCGGCCAGCCGGGCCTGCACGCCGTCGCGCACCACCACGCGGTCGATCACCACCTCGATGTCGTGCTTCAGCTTCTTGTTCAGCGCCGGCACCTCGGCGATCTCATAAAGTTTGCCGTCCACCTTCACGCGCTGGAAGCCGCGCTTCTGCAGGTCCTGCAATTCCTTTTTGTATTCGCCCTTGCGGCCACGGATCATCGGCGCCAGCAAGTAGAGGCGCGTGCCTTCCGGCATCGCCATCACGCGGTCGACCATCTGGCTCACCGTCTGGCTCTCGATCGGGAGGCCGGTGGCGGGCGAGTAGGGGATGCCGATTCGGGCGTAGAGCAGGCGCAGGTAATCGTAGATTTCGGTGACGGTACCAACCGTGGAGCGCGGATTCTTCGAGGTGGTCTTCTGCTCGATGGAAATGGCCGGGCTCAAGCCGTCGATATGGTCGACATCCGGCTTCTGCATCAATTCCAGGAACTGCCGCGCATAGGCCGACAGGGATTCGACATAACGCCTTTGGCCCTCGGCATAAATCGTGTCGAAGGCGAGCGAGGATTTGCCCGAGCCGGAAAGCCCGGTGAGCACCACCAGCTTGTCGCGCGGGATGTCCACGTCCACGTTCTTGAGGTTATGCTCACGGGCGCCGCGGACGGAGATGGTCTTCTGCATGGGACGGCTCACTGACGGGGGCTTAGGGGGCTGGAACGGCTTTTTTTGCGCTAAGTCTTCATTATACGCTGAGAAGGTGGTACAAGACCAGTTAGAGAACAGATACAAGAACAAATAGTGGAGAACGGCCCATGGCTGGCAGCGTCAACAAGGTGATCCTGGTCGGCAATCTGGGCCGGGACCCGGAAATCCGTTCGATGCAGAACGGCGATGAAGTGGCCCAGCTCTCCATTGCCACCTCCGAGACCTGGCGCGACAAGAATAGCGGCGAGCGCAAGGAACGTACCGAGTGGCACCGGGTGGTGATTTTCAATGAAAACCTGGTGAAAGTGGTCAAGCAGTACGTGAAGAAGGGCGCCAAGCTCTACATCGAGGGCTCGCTCCAGACCCGCAAATGGACCGACCAGTCCGGCCAGGAAAAATACACCACCGAGATCGTGCTGCAGCGCTATCGCGGCGAACTGACCATGCTGGATGGTGGCCGCGGCGAAGGCGGCGGTGGCGGCTCCTCGGGCGGCGGCTTCGGCGGCGGCGATGACGATTACGGTGGCGGCGGCTTTGGCGGCGGCTCGGCTGGTGGCGGCTCCGGTGGTGGGGGCCGCAGCGGTGGCGGCAAGCCGGCGCCGCGCCGCGACGACCTGGACGACGATATTCCGTTCTGAGCCAAGCTCAGCAGCGGCAAACGAAAAGGGCACCCGTTCATCGCGGGTGCCCTTTTTAGTTTGGCGAAGCGGTTAGCTGCGGGTGATCGAAATGCCGCCATCGACGAAGCTGGCGGTGCCGGTGACGAAGGCGGAATCCTCGGAGGCGAGATAGAGCACCGAGCGCGCCAGTTCTTCCGGGCGGCCAACCCGCTTCAGGGCATGCATGTTATCCATGGCCGCAGTGGCTTCCGGGGTGGTGTGCATGCCGCGATACATCGGCGTATCCACGGCGCCCGGCAGGATCGAATTCACCCGCACGCCCTGCGGCCCGTATTCGGCGGCCAGCACCTGGGTCAGGCCGATCAGGCCGGCCTTGCTGGCGGCATAGGCGGCGACGCCGGGGAAGCCGATGGTGTGGCCGACGAAGGTGGAGGTGAAGATGACCGAGCCGCCACCGCGCGCGATCATCGCCGGGATCTGGTGCTTGGCGCCAAGGAAGCCGCTGGTCAGGTTGGTGGCGAGCGTATCCGACCAGCCCTGTTCCGACACCGCGATGCTCGGGCCGGCTTCGCCGATGATACCGGCATTGTTGAAGGCGATGTCGAGGCCGCCGAAGCGGCTCACCGCCAGGTCGACCAGGGCCTTGGCATAGGCTTCCGACTTCACGTCGCCAGCCAGCGCCACGGCCTCGCCGCCGGCAGCCTGGATCTCGGCCACCAGGCTGGCCAGTTCCGCCTCGCGGCGGGCACCGACCACCAGCTTGGCACCTTCCTGGGCAAACAGCAGCGCGGTGGCGCGGCCGATGCCGGCGCTGGCGCCGGTAACCAGGGCAATCTTTCCATTCAAGCGGTTCATGATCTTCACTCCTGTTTTGGTTGCGGCGCCCGATGCGCTCGCTGATGGGAGCAAGGTATGATTTGCTTTTTGTATTTAATAGGCGAATTAAATGCGGATATAATTCAGTTTATATGAATATTGGGGGATTGAGCCATGGACCGCCTGCGCGCTTTCGAGGTCTTTGTCAGTGTGGTGAGCAAGGGCAGCCTGGTGCAGGGGGCTGCCGCGCTGAATACCTCGCCGGCCAATGTCACCCGCTACCTGAACGAACTGGAGGGCCATCTCGGCACCCGGCTGCTGAACCGTTCGTCGCGGCATCTCTCGCTGACCGAAAGTGGCGAAGCGCTCTATGAACGCAGCAAGGCTATCCTCGATGACGTGAGCGAAGCCGAAGCCCTGGCCGCCGCCTCGAACATGAAGCCGCGCGGCCGGCTGCGCCTCAACGCGCCGGTGAGTTTTGGCATATTGCATCTGGCGCCGCTCTGGCCGCGCTTCATGGCGCAATATCCCGATGTCGAACTGGACGTATCGCTGGTTGACCGCGTGGTCGATATCGTGGAGGAGGGCTTCGACCTCGCCGTGCGCATCTCACGCAGCGGCTCGGCCAACCTTGTGGCGCGGCGGCTGGCGGTGTCGCACAACATCGCCTGCGCCGCGCCGGATTACCTGGCACGCCACGGCATGCCGCAGCATCCAGCGGATCTCGGCCTGCATGTCTGCATCATCAACGCCAATGCCGCGATGGCCGATGAATGGTTGTTCAGCGACGCAGCCGGGAATAGCCACAAAGCCACCGTGCGCGGCAGATTGCGGGCCAATAACGGCGATACGGCGCGGGCGGCGGCTTTGGCTGGCCATGGCATCGCCTGGCAGCCAACCTTCCTGATCGGCGACGATCTGCGCGAAGGCCGTCTGGTGCGGGTGTTGCCCGGTTACAGCCTGCCCGATATCGACATCCTGGCGCTCTATCCCAGCCGCCGGCATCTCAGCGCCAAGGTGCGGGTGATGGTTGATTTCCTCGCCGACGCCTTCAAGGGGACGCCGAGCTGGGACGCCGCCTGATCAACGGCGCAAGAGCAACGCCAGCAGGCTACCGGCAGCGGCCGCCGCAAGCACGGCGGTGCCGGGATGCTGCTGCACCAGCGGTCCGGCCTGGGCCAGCAGCGGCTTGGCTTGCGCCAGCAGGTCGGCGATGTCGTTGGCCGGCGTCGGGCGCAGGCGGTAGGCGAGGTAGCCGGCCAGGGCCGACAGGGCGAGCAGGCTGAAAGCTGCCGAGGCGGCCGCCAGCGGCAGCGGCATCAGGGCGCCGAGCCCGAGGAACAGCGACCAGCCGAGCAGCAGCAAGCCGGAGAGCAGGGCGCAGGCGCCAACCGCGCCGGCGACGGCAACGACGGCAAGCTGCCGCCGTTGCCGCGCCGAAGCGGCTGCCCGCATGCCTTCAAAGGCCAGGGTGAGCAGCGGCAGGCTCATCGCCGCAGCAGCAGGCCGGTGAGGACGGCACCGGCGGCGAAAGCCGCCAGCAGGCTGGTGCCGGGGCGCTCGCGCACGGTGTCTTCCACCATGGCGATGGCCTCTTGGCCCTTGTCCTTGGCTTCAGCAAGCAGGCCCTGCAGGTGTTCCTGCATCAGGCCAAGCTCGGCCTCTGCCAGGGTACCGCCATTCTGCTTCACCTTGGTGAGGAGAGAACTAAGCTGGCTACCCAGCTCAGCCACTTCCTTGTGCAGCGCCCGCAGCTCGGCTTCGGGGCTGCGCGTGGTTGCGCGTGCCATGGGCTCGCTCCTTAGTGCCGGGCCGACGACTTGGCGGCCTTCTCGGCCTTGTCCATCGCCTCCATCCAGTCGGCGATCTGGCGCTCGGCCTGATCCTTGATGATGCCGTAATGCTCCTGGATCTTGCCCGAGAGCTGCTCGCGGCGGCCATTGATCGCGGTCAGCTCGTCGTCGGTGAGCTTGCCCCAGCGTTCCTTGGCCTTGCCGGCAAACTGCTTCCAGTTACCCTCGATGCGGTCCCAGGACGGCAGGATGGCGGAAATCTTCGCGTCAACGCGCGCGGTGGTGTTGGACATGATTATACTCCTGATTTCAGTGTGAAATTACCAAGGGTGGGTGAGCTAGCCGCGCTTTAGGACTTGGGCTTCAGCAGTTCGGTGTTTTCCCAATCCTTCACCTGGCGCTCGGCTTCCGCCTTGGCGATGCCGTAGCGTTCCTGCACCTTGCCGACCAGCTCCTGGCGCTTGCCGTTGATGACGGTGATGTCGTCATCGGTCAGCTTGCCCCAGCGCTGCTTCACCTTGCCGGCGAACTGATTCCAGTTGCCCTCGACCTGATGCCAGTTCGGCAGGTCGGCGGCATGGGCGGTGCTGGGCAATGCCAGCGGCGCGGCGGCCGCAATGGCCAGGGCGGTGAGGGCGACAGCGGTTTTCTTGCGGATCGAAAAAGTATGCATAGGGACCTCCTATCAGTATGGACGCGGGTTGCGCCGAGGTCTCTAAGCTGGCCAGCAGGGATGGCCATTCCAGGGAAAACAAGAGGTTATTGCAGGGCGATATCGCGGCGAATGTAAGGCCGGTTGAAAGTTAATCTATTCGAATCGCTTCACTTTTTATCCAGTGCCTTGGCCTCATTCCAGGCCGCGTCCATGGTATTCAGGTCGCAGTCCACCAGTTTCTTGCCTGATTTCTCAAGTATACGCTCCATATTACTGAATCTACGCTCAAATTTCCGGTTCGCGGCACGCATCGTATCTTCCGGATCAAGTTTAAGATGGCGGGCCAAGTTCGCTATAACAAAAAGGAAATCGCCGAATTCCTCGTGTATTTTCTCAACATTACCACTGGCGATCTCGACTTCCAGTTCCGCGAGTTCCTCCTTGATCTTATCGATCACTGGCGCCTTGTCCGGCCAGTCGAACCCGACCCGGGCAGCCCGGTTCTGCAGCTTCACCGCCCGGGTCAGCCCGGGCAGGCCGCTGGTGACGCCGGCCAGCACAGCCGAAATGCCATCGTCTCCCTCAGCGTTCTTGGCATGTTTGGCAGCCCGTTCGGCGGCCTTGATCGCCTCCCAGTTGGCCGTCACCTGGTCTGGCCGGTCGGCCTCGATGCTGCCAAAGACATGGGGGTGGCGGCGGATCATCTTGTCGGCGATGCCGGCGGCCACGTCCTCGAAGGCGAAATGGCCGGCTTCCTCGGCCATGCGGCTGTGAAACACCACCTGCAGCAGCAGGTCGCCGAGTTCGTCCTTGAGGCCCGCCATGTCGCCCCGGGCGATGGCATCCTCCACCTCGTAGGCTTCCTCGATGGTGTAGGGCGCGATGGTGGCGAAGGTCTGTTCCAGGTCCCAGGGGCAGCCGCCATCGGGGTTGCGCAGCCGGGCCATGATCTCGAGCAGGCGGGTCAGCGCGGGCGTGGCGGTCATGGCGGCTTCCTGGTCCGGGGAATCAAGCTGCCGCCATCCTGGCAGATTTCGCCCCCCTGAACGAGGCTGGCCGGGGAACCGGCTGGTTGGAGAACCGGGCTGGCCGGCTGTCAGCTCAAGATTTGGGCCGGCCTGGCTGGCGCGCGGCCTCGGTCCGGCGTTCATGGTCACGGCGGTCGAGCAGGTCAGGGGCATTGGGGCAGAAAATCGGAAAACCGACCGGATGCTTCTGGTCCAGCCAGCGCTGACAGGGCTGTTGATTGGCGCAACCCTGACAGACATGCAGCATGGCGTCGCGCTGGGCGTCCTTGCGGTGGTCGTCTGGCTCGCCGACAGAGGTGCCGAGCCAGCGCGCCATGCGCCAGAATGGCAGCTTTGCGGTGGGGCTGGCGGTATCGCCGGCAGCATGTGGTGCGGCGGCTGGTGTCCGGGCCGAAGCCTCAGGCTTGGCGGCGGTGGCGGCAGGATGTGCGGGCGCGGATTTGAACAGGCGGGAGATGATGCTCATGCAGCCAGACTAGGCGGTGTCTGGCAACAGCGCCTTGCGCCAAGTCAAAGCCGCCCAATATCGCAAACCCGCCAAGTGGCGGGATCAAGGGGCGGGCCGGCGCAGCCGCCGCCAGCCATTCCAGGGCGCCATGACCCCACATCCATTTATCGGATAATGTATATTATGGAAAATATAATATGGTGGTTTTCAGGTAAATACAGCCAAATACGGCTCACGACCGCCCTGAAGCAAGATCACACTCTCCGGCGCGGCCAAAGCACGCGATACCATGCCGCCCTGGCTTGCGCTACAAGACTCGGGCCTGTCAGCCAGCCAGCGTCAATCCGTGAGACCCCGCCATGCTCCGCCTGTTTGCTCCTGCCTTGCTTGCTCTGATCTTCGGCCTTGGCGGCGGCTATGCCGGCGCGCAATTCGCCAAGCATGAGATCGAGCGCGAACAGGAAGCCCGCTTCATGCAGCACGAAACCCATATGAACGAGCTGGCCCGGCGCAGCATGACCCTGATCAGCGGCCTGACCTCCCTGGCGGTCGACAGCGAAATCACGGCAGCCGATGTCGCCGAGTTGCGCAACCGCATGGACCGCGTCGAGGTCATGCGCCAGCGGCGTTGAGCCGCATGGGTTAATCCCTGGCTTCCAGCTTGCGCTTGGCCGCCGCCGCCATGGGATTGGTCGGGTCCAGCTTGTTCAGGCTCGCCATCAGGGCCACCCGCAGCGATTCCGCGTCGGTGACCGCCAGCGGCGTCCAGAAGCGCCGGCTCTTGCGGAAAAAGCCGATCTCGTCGAGGAACGACACCCCGAAATAATAGGCTTCCGCGACGCTGTTATAGGGATCGTCGGAAAAACGGCCATTGTCGTCGATCGAGACGCCGAGCGAGCGCGACAGCATGATCGCCAGTTCGGCCTCGGAGCGCCGACGCTGTTCCTCGGTCATGTCTGGCCAGGCCCGGCGCAGCAGCCGCACCACGTCATAGGCATGGTGGTTGTTCTGGGTACCCTGGTCGCGCCAGCCATAGGGATAGCGCTGGGTGCGGATGCCAAACAGCGTATCCGCCAGCAGCCGCATGCGCGGCGGCCGGTCATCGCGGTAGCTGATGACATGGAAGGTAATGGACAGGTCGTTGGTACGCTTGATCTCGCCATTCACCCGGTACCAGGCGCCCCAGAAGCCGGTTTCCGGGTCCTGCCAGTGATTGTCGATGAAATCGCGCAAGGCGGCAGCCAGCTCATTGCGCGGCAGGTCCGCCGGCAGCACTTTTTCCATACCCGGCAGGAACAGCAATTGCGCCAAAGCCGTCACCACCAGGTTCAGTTCCTTGCGGTTGTCGTTGGTGCCGGCGCCCAGATCGGAAATCAGCAGCTCCTGCATCTTGGCGCGCAGCTTTTCCGGCGTGTTTACCGGTGTCAGCAGCCGGAAGGGGTATTGCGGCGTCTTGCCGGCATGGATCAGTTCTTTCAGCGGATCGACGCTGGCATGCAGCCGCAGATACCAGGCCTTGAAACAGGCGCCCCAGCCGCCCTCGCCCGATTGCTGCTCGAAGGCAAAGCGCTGGTCGGCCTGTTTCAGGCTCTCGCGCAAATCGGCCAGACGGCGCTCGAGGCCGGCCTTGTCGCCGGTGTAGTTCATCAGCCAGCGCGCTTCCTCGAGGATCTGCGAGGAACACGGCAACTCATGGCCGCGCTGATTCTCGGCCAGGATCTGATCGCGCAACGCCGTCAGGTCGTTGCGGTAGAGACCGTTCATCTCGCGCTTGCGCGGCAGTTCCGGCACGAAGCTCGGCACATAGCGGTATTGCAGCAGCGGCGGGTCGGATACCCGGGTCAGCGATGGCTGCGGTGCCTGGGCCAATACCGGCCCGGCCCCAATGAACAGGGCTGCAAGCAGCAGCGGGAGCAGCAATAGGGCGCGCATCAGCGCCAACCTAGACGCTCCCGCACTTCGTCCGCAATATGGTCCATATCGTCGAGCCGGGTATTTTCCCATTGCGCGATATGGCCATCAAACCACTGGATCAGGCCGCGGCGGCGCAGATTCTCGAAAAAAGCGTCGAAACGCTTGGAATTCCCAGGCAGCCGGACGACGTAGACCGGCTTGCCGGTGGCGCAGGCCTCGGAAATCATCGACACGGAATCGCAGGTAACAAGAATGGCATCGGCCAGGCCGAGAAAGCCGAAATACGGGTTCGGTCCCATGCCATCCCATAGATACGTGCCGGGCATGCTGGCCAGGCCGCCGCGCAGGATATTGGTCTCGGCTTCGCCGGTGCGGCGCGAGATGGTGGCGAGGATGCCCCAGGAGGCACCCTGCCCTTGCTGTGTCGCCTGGCGAAGCTGCGCCACGAAGCCGGCCATCCATTCCGTATCCAGCGTGTAGTAGCGGTTGTTGCCGCCGACCAGTACCGCCAGGCGCGGCGACGGAATCTGTTCAAGCTGTGGCGCCAGCGCTTCGGCCGAGGCGGTCAGCTTGGCACGGGTGACACGGTGCAGCGCGCCTTTCGACACCAGCACATTCGGCGCCCGGGCACGGTCATGCTCGGGCACGATCAGCAGGTCCCAATGGCGCGGATCGGATTTCGGATCCTGCACATGAATGCAGACCGTGCGGCCACCGCTCATCCGCTTCACCGCCAGCGCCAGCAAGGCCGACTTGCGGCCGCAGGTGATCAGCAGGTCGGGCCATTGGCCGTTCTTCGCCGCTTCCTCGAACGGCGCAGCGGTATCCGCGGTCAGGGCCTTGATGCTGGCAAAGGCCGGCGTCATCGGCGCCCAGGTATAGGGCCAACGGAAAGCCACTTCATACACCTTGGGCGCCTCGAAGCCGCCGCCGGCGAACAGGGCTTCGCCGAGGCCCAGCGCCTGGCTCTGCATGCCGACGGCACCACGTTCGGAAACAGCCCAGATGGTCTTCAGCATTCGATCACCATGCCGTCATAGGCTGGCTCGACATGCGGCGGCAGTTCAGCCTTGAGCGAGGCATAATCAACCTCGAAATTCATGTTGGTGAGAATGGCGCGTTCCGGCTTCACGCGTTCGATCCATTCCAGCGTGCGGGCAACATGGGCATGGGTCGGATGCGGCTTGTGACGCAGCGCATCGACGATCCAGACCTTGACGCCACGCAGCTTCTCGAAGGCTTCGTCGTCCAGATTCACCACATCGTTGGAATAGGCCAGCGTATCGTTGAAGCGGAAGCCGAGCGAATGCATCGAGCCATGATCCTGGTGGATCGGCGTGATGTTCAGCGCACCGACCTGGAACGGACCGTCGATCATCTTCTGCTCCAGGATCGCTGGATAGCCGCCGACAGTGTGGAAGCAGTAGCTGAATTTCTTGGTCAGACGGTCGAGCGTGAACTGGTCGCCCCAGGCAGGTACCCGCTTCTGCGCCGCATAGGCCAGGATGCGGATATCGTCGATGCCATGGGTCTGGTCGGCATGGTCATGAGTCCAGACCACCGCCGAAACCCAGGTGAGGCCGTTGCTCAGGAATTGCTGGCGCAAGTCCGGGCTGGTGTCTACCAGCACGCGGGTATCGCCCTCTTCCACTACAATGGAGCAGCGGCTGCGGCGGTTGCGCGGTTCGTTCGGATCGCAGGCGCCCCAGGCGCCGTCGATGCGCGGCGTGCCGGTTGATGCGCCACAGCCAAGGATGATGCTTTTCATTGCTTAATTATCGTCAGGCAGCGAGTGCGGCGCCGACCGCCTGCGGCGGCACCTTGTCGAACAGGCGCAGGAAATTCGCCGTGGTCAGGCGCTGCAGATCAGCCACGCCGATGCCGCGCAGTTGCGCCAGATAGGCAGCGGTATGGGCCACATAGGCCGGCTCGTTGCGCTTGCCGCGCATCGGGATCGGCGCCAGATAGGGCGCATCCGTCTCCACCAGCAGGCTTTCCAGCGGCAGGGATGCCGCGCTGGCCTGCACGGCTTTCGCGTTCTTGAACGTAAGGATGCCGGAGAATGACACCATCATGCCATGGGCGACGGCGCGCTCGGCCAGTGCATGGCCGGACGAGAAGCAATGCAGCAGGCCCTTGAAGGCGCCCTTGGCCATTTCCTGATCGAGAATCTCCGCCGTGTCGTCATCGGCATCGCGGGTGTGAATGATGATCGGCAGGCCGGTTTCGCGCGCCGCCTGGATATGCGCCAGGAAGCAGCTTTTCTGCGCCGCGCGGCTGCCGTGTTCGTAGAAGTAATCCAGACCGGTCTCGCCGATGCCGACCACCTTCGGGTGCTTCGACAGTTCGATCAGCTTCGCCGCCGCCACATCCACATGGTCGTCGGCTTCATGCGGATGAATGCCGACGGTGCAATACACATCGGGAAAACGCTCGGCCACCGCCAGTACCTGGGCGAACTTGTCCAGCCGCGTCGAAATCGTCAGCATCAGGCCGACACGGGCCTCGCGCGCACGTGCCACCACGGCATCCAGCTCGGTGCTGAAATCCGGAAAGTCGAGATGGCAATGACTGTCAATAAGCATGGGGGCTATCAATGAGCATCGCCTTAGTCCTTCGCCTCGACGAAGCGCGGGAACACGCCCTGGGGTGCGGGCAGTGGTGTGCCGGCACGCAGGCGACCGAGTTCGCCGAGATGCGCGAAGCTGCGCGCCGCTTCCGAGACGCCAAGCTGGTCGAGCAGCTTCGCCGCCGCATCCGGCGTCACCGGCTGCGCCAGGATGGCGAGGTGACGGATGGTTTCCAGCAATACCCACAGCACCGTGTTCATCCGCGCCGGATCGGTCTTGCGCAGAGTCCAGGGTGCCGCCACGTCGATATACTTGTTCGCGGCATCCACCAGATCGTACCAGCTCTGCAACGCGACATGCAGTTCCTGGCGGTCGAAGGCGGCGCGCATCTGCACCAGCAGGCTGCCGGCCTGGGCCAGCAACCCCTCGTCCAATTCGCTCAACGGACCCGGCTCGGGCACGGCGGCATTGGCATTCTTGGCAACGAAGCTCAGCGTGCGCTGCGCCAGGTTGCCCATGCCGTTGGCCAGTTCGTTGTTGATACGGTTGATCATCGACTCGCGGCGGAAATCGCCATCATTACCGAACGGCACTTCGCGCATCAGGAAATAGCGCGTCTGGTCGAGGCCGAAAGTGTCGATCAGCGCCAGCGGGTCGATCACGTTGCCGAGCGACTTGGAAATCTTCTGGCCCTCGTTGGTCCACCAACCATGGGCAAAGACGCGCTTATGCGTCTCCAGCCCGGCGGCGAGCAGGAAGGCAGGCCAGTAGACCGCGTGGAAGCGCAAGATGTCCTTGCCGACCATGTGGATGTCGGCGGGCCAGTAGCGCTTGTACTTCTCCGCATTGGTATCGGGATAGCCGGCGGCAGTAATGTAGTTGGTCAGCGCGTCCAGCCACACATACATGATATGCGCCGGATCGTTCGGCACCGGAACGCCCCACTTGAAGGTGGTACGCGAGACCGAAAGGTCTTTCAGCCCGCCCTTCACGAAGCTCACCACCTCGTTGCGGCGGCTGTTCGGCAGGATGAAATCGGGATGCTCGTCGTAGAACTTGAGCAGCCGCTCCTCCCAGGCCGAGAGGCGGAAGAAATAGGACGGCTCCTTCACCCACTCCACCGGCGCACCGGACGCGATCACGGTCTTGCCCTGCGGGCCGTCCTGGAGTTCTTCCTCCTGGTAGAAGGCCTCGTCGCGCACCGCGTACCAGCCCTCGTAATAGCCGAGGTAGATATCGCCAGCTTCGACCAGCTTGTTCCACAACGCCTGCACCGACTTGATGTGGCGCTCCTCAGTGGTGCGGATAAAGTCGTCGTTGGAAATATTCAGCCGCTTGGCCAGCTCGCGGAAATTGGTGCTCACCTGGTCGCAGAATGCCTTGGGGTCCATGCCGGCCGCCTGCGCCGCCTTCTCGACCTTCTGGCCATGCTCATCGGTGCCGGTAAGGAACAGCACATCGAACCCGTCCAGCCGCTTGAAGCGGGCGATCAGGTCGCAGGCCAGGGTCGTGTAGGCATGCCCGATATGGGGCTTGTCGTTCACGTAGTAGATCGGCGTGGTGATATAGTAGCTGTTGCGCGTCATGGGCACAAAATAGTGCATTGCCAGCAGCTTAGAAACCGCTTGGGCTTAATTTTCGAAGCGGAAATCCGGGATGTCGACGCAGCGGTCGAGCATTTTGCGCAGCTTGGCCTCCACCTCCGCCTGCAACCCGGGCAGGTAATCGGGCACCAACTGGGCGGGGATTTCCGGCAGGGAGTTGGTGCGGAAGAATTCCAGGGAATCGATCTGGTTCAGCAACACCGCCTGGGCGAAGAAGTTCACCATGCCGCGCCGGTCCATCCAGGTGAGATAGGCGCCCATGGCGCGCAGCATGGCGGCATAGCAGCGCATCTTCACGCCATTCACTTCCGAGAGCACCATCTGCCGTGTCGCGGCATCGATATGCTCCAGGCGGCCTTCCAGCACCTCGCAGAAGGAAAGAAATTCCTGCATCTGGCGGAAACTGTCGGTGTATTCGGCAAAGGAAAGTAGCTGCGCCCGCTCGAACGTCTCCTGCGAGGCCTCGGCGGCCTGACGGCCACGCATTTCAAGCACCTGGAGCAAACGCAGGGCTTCGCCGACCGGATCGGCCGACTTGCGCGGGTCGAAATACTGGTGCGTCGGTTGCTGCGCCATGAAATCCACTTTAGCGGGACAAATCTTACGGGTTCGTTGCCGCCGCCCAAGTGGATGTGTATGATCCCGGCCCAATGTCCGCAAGCCCTCCCTCCGCCCCGCCGCCCGGCTCCGCAGGAGCCACCCTCGGGCCAGCTTTTCCCCACCGCCATCTCCTTGGAATCGAAGGGCTTTCCGCCCAGGATATCGAGAGTATCCTGGACCAGTCGGACCGCTACGTGCTGCAGAATCGGGCCATCGACAAGAAGCAGGGCAGCCTGCGCGGCCGCACCGTCATCAACCTGTTTTTCGAGAATTCGACCCGCACCCGCACTTCCTTCGAGCTGGCGGGCAAGCGGCTGGGCGCCGATGTCATCAACATGTCGGTCGCCACCTCCTCGATCAAGAAGGGCGAGACGCTGATCGACACGGCGATCACGCTCAATGCCATGCATCCGGACCTGCTGGTAGTGCGCCACCCGGATTCGGGCGCCGTGGCCCTGCTGGCGCAGAAGGTCGGCTGCTCGGTGATCAATGGCGGCGACGGCACCCATGAACACCCGACTCAGGCCTTGCTCGATGCCCTGACCATCCGCCGCCGCAAGGGCCGGCTGCAGGGCCTGCGGGTCGCCATCTGCGGCGACATCCTGCATAGCCGCGTGGCGCGCTCGAACATCCATCTGCTGAACACCATGGGCGCCCATGTGCGCCTGATCGCGCCCCCCACCCTGCTGCCCGCCCATGCCGACCGCTTCGGCGTCGAGGTATTCCACGACATGCGCAAGGGCCTGGCGGACGTGGATATCGTTATGATGCTGCGGCTGCAGATGGAACGCATGCAGGGGTCGTTCGTGCCCTCCACGCGCGAATATTTCCATCTCTACGGCCTGGATGCCGAAAAGCTCAGCTTCGCCAAGCCGGACGCGCTGATCATGCATCCGGGACCGATGAACCGCGGCATCGAGATCGACACCGAGGTGGCCGACGACATCCACCGCAGCGTCATCCACGAACAAGTGGAAATGGGCGTGGCGGTGCGCATGGCCTGCCTGGAGATGCTCTCCCGCCACCTGCCCAACTGGCACGGGGAATAACGCACCATGCCGCGCCGCCGGACGCTGTATACCAACGCGCGCCTGCTCGACCCCGCTACCGGGCTCGATGTGAAGGGGGCGCTGCTCACCGAGGGCGACCGCATCCTCGATCTCGGACCGCGCCTGGCCGTCACCAGCCTGGGCAGCGAAACCGAGACCATAGACTGCCAGGGGCATTGCCTCAGCCCCGGCCTGATCGACATGCATGTCTGGCTGCGCGAGCCGGGCGCCGAACACCAGGAAACGCTGGCGACAGGCGCGCGTGCGGCTGCCGCCGGGGGCATAACCACGGTGGTGGCGATGCCGAATACCGATCCGGTGATCGACGAGGTGGCGCTGGTGGAATTCATTTCCCGCCGCGCCGAAGCCAGCGCCGTGGTGCGCGTGCTGCCCGCCGCCGCCGCCACCAAGGGCACGCATGGCAAGGAAATGACCGAGTTCGGCCTGCTCGCCGAGGCCGGCGCCGTTGCCTTCACCGATGGCGAGCATGCCATTTCGGATGCCCGCGTGATGCGCCGTGCGCTGTCCTATGCCACGGTGTTCGACCTGCTGCTGATCCAGCCCTGCGAGGAGCCGAAGCTCAGCACCGATGGTGCCATGAACGAGGGCGAGGTTTCCGCCCGCCTCGGCCTGCCCGGCATACCGGCCGCTGCCGAGGTGATCATGCTGGAACGCGATATCCGGCTGCTGGAAATCACCCGTGGCCGCCTGCATGCGGCGCATCTCTCGACCCGGGATGCGCTGGAAACGGCCCGCCAGGCCAAGGCGCGCGGTCTGCGCCTCACCGCCGGCGCCGCCGTGCATAATTTTGCGCTCAACGAATTCGATATCGGCGATTACCGCACCTTCGCCAAGGTGAAGCCGCCGCTGCGCCACGAGGATGACCGCCGCGCCGTGGTGGAAGCCCTGCAGGACGGCACCATCGACGTGATTTCCTCGGCCCATGCGCCGCAGGATCCGGAAAGCAAGCGCCTGCCCTTCGCCCAGGCAGCTTTCGGTGCCATCGGCCTGGAAACGCTGCTGCCGCTGACGCTCGGGCTCTATCACGCGGGCGACATGCCGTTGCTGCCGCTGCTGGCCTGCCTCACCTACAAGCCGGCCAAGCTGCTGAAGCTTGAGAGCGGCCGCCTGGCACCGGGCGCACCCGCCGACCTGTTGCTGTTCGATCTCGACGCGCCGTGGAAGATCGACGCCAAGAAGCTGCGCTCGAAGGCCAAGAATTCGCCCTATGACGGCCGCCGCGTGCAAGGCCATGTGCTGCGTACCGTGGTTGGTGGCAACACCGTGTTCCAGCGCAAGCGGGACGGCCAATGAGCCTCGATACAGCTTACATCCTGCTGGCTCTTTCCTGCGGCTATGCGCTCGGCTCGATCCCGTTCGGCCTGGTGCTGACCAAGCTGGCGGGCCTGGGCGATATCCGCGCCATCGGCTCGGGCAATATCGGCGCCACCAATGTGCTGCGCACCGGCCGCAAGGACCTGGCACTGGCCACCCTGATCCTCGATGGCGGCAAAGGCACGCTGGCGGCGGTCCTGGGCCAGTATTTCGGCGGCCCGGACCTGATGATTGTCGCTGCCTTCGCAGCCTTCGTCGGGCATCTGTTTCCTGTCTGGCTGAAATTCAACGGCGGCAAGGGCGTCGCCACCTTCCTGGGTGTCACCCTCGGCCTCTACTGGCCGCTCGGCCTGCTCTGCTGCGGCACCTGGCTGCTGGTCGCCGCCGTCAGCCGCCTCTCCTCACTCTCGGCCCTGCTCGCCGCCGCGCTCAGTCCGCTGTTTGCCTGGTTTCTGGTGTCGCCCCCCTCACAAGCCTTGGGCGTCGCCTTGCTCTGCGCCGTGATGGCGGTGCTGGTCTTCATCCGGCATCACCAGAATATCGCCCGCCTGCTCAAGGGCGAGGAACCGAAGATCGGCAAGAAGAAAGCAGATGGCGGCGCGTGAGCTGCCGGATGCCGAAAGGCTCGACTGGCTGCGTCTGATCCGCAGCGAGAATGTCGGCCCCATCACCTTCCACCAGTTGCTCGACCGCTTCGGCTCTGCTGCGGCGGCACTGAAGGCCCTGCCCGACCTGGCGCGGCGCGGCGGCAAGCGCAGCCTCACGATTGCCAGCCAGGCAGAAGCGGAGGCCGAAGCGGAAGCCGTGCGCCGCCACGGTGCGCGGCTGGTCGCCTGGGGCGAACCGGCCTATCCCGCTAGACTGGCCAGCATCGACGATGCGCCGCCGATCCTCACCCTGCACGGCCAGGCGACCCCGGCGCAAAAGCCCGGCGTCGCCATTGTCGGCGCACGCAATGCTTCCGCCATCGGGCAGCGTTTCACCCGCGACCTCGCCGCCGAGATCGCACGCCAGGACCTGGCGGTGATTTCCGGCCTGGCACGCGGCATCGACCGCGCCGCCCATGAAGGCGCGCTCGCCGTGAATGGTGCCACCTATGCCTTCATCGGTGCCGGTATCGATGTGGTGTTTCCGCCAGAGAATGCCGACCTGCATGGGCGGCTCAGCACCACCGGCGCGATCTATGCCGAAATGCCGTTCGGCACCGGCGTGAAGCCACAGCATTTCCCACGCCGCAACCGGCTGATCTCGGGCGCCAGCCTGGGGGTGCTGGTGGTGGAAGCGGCGATGAAATCCGGCTCGCTGATCACCGCCCGCTTCGCCGCCAGCCAGGGCCGCGAGGTGATGGCGGTGCCGGGCTCGCCGCTCGATCCGCGCTGCCATGGCAGCAATGACCTGATCCGCCAGGGGGCCGCCCTGGTGGAGCGCATCGACGACGTGCTGGCGGTGATCCAGCCGCTGCTGCAGGCCGACCTGTTCGCGCCGTCCCGCCCGTTCCGTGCCGCGCCGCCGCAGCCGCCCGCCGATGACGAGGTTGCCGCCGCCCATGCCCGCATCGAGGAATTGCTGTCGCCGAGCCCGGTAGATATCGACGAACTGATCCGCCTGAGCGGCTACAGCCCGGCCATCGTGCAGATGGTGCTGCTGGAACGCGAGCTGGCCGGCCGCCTGCAGCGGCATCGCGGCAACAAGGTTTCCTTGCTCTGAAAAACTGCTATTCTGTCAGCCACGGGGGCAACGCGGTCTCCCCGTCAGATGCTCGCAGCCGGCCTCAACCCAACCCGGCTCAGGGTTTCCAAGCACCGCCTTCAACTCCCGCCCTGTGACCAGGGCGGAAAGAAGGTGTGACATGGAAACAGCACTTCCCGCTATAACCCCCGCCGAACTGGCCCAGGATATTGCCCTGGGACGTTTTCCTGTTCTGATCGATGTGCGCCGCGAGGTGCGCTATGCCGAAGCCGGAGACGCGATCCGCGGTGCCTGCCGGCGAGATCCCGAGAAGCTCGCGGAATGGCATGGCGCCATTCCGGCCGGCAGCCGCATCGTGGTCTATTGCGTGCACGGCCATGAAGTGAGCCAGAATGCGACCCAGGCGTTGCGCAATCACGGCCGCGACGCGGTCTATCTCGCCGGCGGCATCGAAGCCTGGCGCGAGGCAGGGCTGCCGCTGGGCAAGAAGCCACCGGCCAGGCCAAGCCAATGGATCACGCGGGCACGGCCAAAGATCGACCGGATTGCCTGTCCCTGGCTGGTGCGCCGTTTTATTGACCCCGATGCCGTGATCCACTATGTGCCGGCGGAAAGCGTGCGCGCAGAGGGCCAGCGGCTTGGCGCCGAGCCCTTCGACATACCGGATACCGCCTACAGCCATGTCGGCGACTTGTGCAGTTTCGATGTCTTCATCGCCCGCCATGGCCTGGGCGGCGATCCCGCCCTCGCCCGCCTGGCGCTGATCGTGCGCGGGGCCGATACCGACCGCCTGGACCTGGCGCCGCAATCGGCCGGGCTGCTGGCGCTATCGCTCGGGCTTTCCGCGATGTTGCCGGATGATGACGAGATGTTGGCAGCAGCCATGCCGATATACGATGCTCTCTATGCGTGGTGCGCCAGCGCCAGCAGTGAACGCCATGCCTGGCAGCCGGGCGCGTGAGGAACAGTATGATGCGTGATACCAAGCCGAGTTTCTGGGAAGCATTCCGCGTCTGGGCGAAAATCGGGTTCCTGAGCTTCGGCGGCCCCGCCGGTCAGATTGCCCTGATGCACCGCGTGGTGGTCGACGAAAAGAAATGGGTCAGTGAACCGCAATTCCTGCATGCGCTGAATTTCTGCATGTTGCTGCCGGGACCGGAAGCCCAGCAGCTCGCCACCTATATCGGCTGGCTGCTGCATCGCGCCTGGGGCGGCGTTGTTGCCGGCCTGCTGTTCATCCTGCCGGGTTTCCTGCTGATCCTCGGCCTGGCAACGGTCTATGCATTATGGCGCGAAGTGCCGCTGATCGGCGGCATCTTCTATGGCCTGCAGGCGGCGGTGCTGGCCATCGTCGCGCAAGCCGTGGTGCGGGTGGCGAAGCGTGCGATCAAGACGCGGCTACTGCTCGGCATCGCTGCCCTCAGCTTCATCGCCATTTTCGCGATCAAGCTGCCCTTCCCACTTATCATCCTGGCAGCGGCGCTGGCCGGCTGGCTGATCGGGCGCAGCAAGCCGGAAAGCATCCTGCCGGGCGGCATCAAGGCGGATGCCGATGTGCTGCCGAGTGTACCGCCAACACTCCAGCGCAACTTGATCATCCTGATGGTATTCGCCTTGCTCTGGGGCCTGCCGGTGCTGGGCCTGCATCTGATCTATGGCGAAAGCCATGTGCTGAGCCGCATCGCGGTGTTCTTCAGCGAGATGGCGGTGGTCACGTTCGGCGGCGCCTATGCCGTGCTGGCCTATGTCGGACAACAGGCGGTGCAGGCCTTCGGCTGGCTCAGCCCGGCGGAAATGGTGGACGGGCTGGGGCTGGCTGAAACCACGCCGGGTCCGCTGATCCTGGTGCTTACCTTCGTCGGTTATCTCGCCAGCTTCCGCCTCAGCGGCATCGAGCCGCAATGGCTCGGCGGACTGATCGGCGGCACGCTCGCCACATGGGTCACTTTCGTGCCCTGCTTTCTATGGATCTTTCTCGGTGCGCCTTATGTCGAGCGCCTGCGCCATGTCGCGGCACTGAACCATGCCCTCACCGCGATCACCGCCGCCGTGGTCGGCGTGATCCTGAATCTGGCGGTCTGGTTCGGCCTGCATGTGGTGTTCAAGGATGGCATTCTGGACTGGGGGCATCTCGACATCACCGCCGCGATCATGAGCGTCATCGCCCTGGTGGCGGCTTTGCGCTTCAATCTCGGCCTTGGCTGGCTCTTAAGCCTGGCGGCAATTATCGGCGTGGCGGTGAAGCATTTGTTCTAGCGCTTCAAACTGAAACGCACGGGAACGACGATCTCCCAGCGGTCGCGGGTGATCCCCTCCGGAAAAGCCGGCAGCGTCTTGGCGCGCTTGATCATGTCCAGCGCGGCTTCATCCAGGATTTCGCTGCCCGAGCTGCGATGCAGCGCGAAGGCAATGACACGACCCTCACGGTCGAGCGTGAAGCGCAATTGCGGCACGCCTTCGAGATTCCGCAGCACGGCGCGGCGCGGATAATCCTTGTACTTCTCCAGCGCGATGGATAGTCGCGCCAGATAATCCTGCTCGGCATTGGGATTGCCGGTGGCCACGGCAGCAGGCGGAGCGGCAACGGCTGCCGTCTGTGTGCTCGGCGATGCCGGCACGGGAGTCGGCGCCACCATGGCCTGCTGCACCGGCTGCGGCGGTGCTTCCACCGGCTTGGGCGGCGGCGGGGTTTCCACCTTTTGCGGCGGCGGTGGCCTCAGTTTCGGTTTCGGCGGCGGGGGCGGCGGTTCGGGCTCGGGCAGCGGTTCCGGCGCCTTGGACTCGATCACCGGCATAGGCTGCTCCACCACTGGCGGCGGTGGTGGCGGTGGCGCGGGTGGAGGCGGCGGTGGCGGCAGGCTGGCAAGCTGGATGGCGATGCTGGGCAATTCCTCGCCACGGGCATCTAGCGGCCTGGGGCCATCCAGCACCACCAGCAAGCCGCCGAGCGCAGCGCCGTGCAACACCACGGAAATGCCCCAGCTACGCCACGACATGCTTAGCGCGCCTCACTCTTCTCCTGGCCTTCAGCGACCAGTGAAATACGCGAATACCCCGCCTCGCCGACCAAACCCATCACCTGCATGATGCGGCCATAGTCGATCTGCTTGTCGCCGCGCACATAGATCACCTTGTTGGGATCGCCGCCGCGGAGCGCGCTGAGCGTCTGCACCAGCGCCGCCTCTTCCACCGGCTCCTTGCGGATGAACAGCTTGCCATCGCGGTCAACGGAGAGCACCAGCGGATCCGGCGCCGGTGTCACCCGCTCGGCACTGGTCTTGGGCAGTTTCAGTGGCACACCGACCATCATCAACGGCGCCGCGACCATGAACACGATCAGCAGCACTAGCATGACATCGACCAGCGGCGTCACATTGATCTCGGCGAGCGGGCGGTAGCCGCCATCGCCGAGTTCGTCTTCGCTGTCGCCGGCCGGGCCGGCGCCCATGGAGCCCATCGCCATGGCGCTTACTCGGCCGCCCGGGTGGCGCGGGGCTTGCCATCCCGTGCCAGCAGAGTGTCACGGGCCAGGGCATTGCCGACCTTGCCAATGCCGGCGTTGAAGCGCTGGCCGACGCGGCCCAAATCGGTAGCGAACTTGTTGTAGGCAACAACGGCAGGGATCGCCGCGACAAGGCCGAGCGCGGTGGCGAGCAGGGCTTCCGCGATGCCGGGCGCCACCACCGCCAGCGAGGTGTCGTTCGAGCGCGCAATAGCCGTGAAGCTGTTCATGATGCCCCACACGGTACCAAACAGGCCAATGAACGGCGCCGCCGAACCAAGCGTGGCGAGAAACGGCAGGCCCGGCTCGATGCGGCGCAACTCGGCGGCGAAGCTCGCACGCATCGCGCGCTCAATCCGCTCGCGGCGCTCCTTGCGGCTTTCCTCGCCTTCGCGGTCATGCCATTCCGCCACCGCCGCCTGGTAGGCAGCACGTGCCACCGGGCCGAGGGCCGCTTCCGCCGGCACACCATTGCCCTGCTGCACCGCGGCCTCGAAAGCCTCTGCCTCACGCTTCAGGCGGCGCAACGACACCGCCTTGTCGATCATGATCGCCCAGCAGGCGATGGACGCCAGTAGCAGCAGGCACATCACCGCCTTGACGATGATATCCGCCTGCAAGAACAGGCCGAACATGGAATGGTCGGTCAGAGCCGGCGTCAACTCGGTCATTACACTTTCCTCATTCTCACAGCCTCAGGCATCAGCCCAGCGGCGCAACAGGTTATGATAGATGCCGGTAAGCCGCACCACCGCCGGATCGTTCAGGCCGTGGCGCGCACCAAGCTCCTGGATGGTGCTATCGAGTTCGAACAGCATCTGGCGCTGGCCGTCATCCCGGATCATGCTTTGCATCCAGAAAAAAGAAGCGATGCGGGCCCCGCGCGTGACCGGCCGCACCTTGTGCAGGCTGGAAGCCGGATAAAGCACCATGTCGCCTGCCGGCAACTTGGCTTCATGGCTGCCATAGGTATCCTCGACCACCAGTTCACCGCCGTCATATTCTTCAGGCTCGGCCAGGAACAGCGTTGCCGACAGATCGGTGCGTACCCGATGCGGCGTACCGCGCACGCCACGGATCGCATTGTCGATATGGAAACCGAAGGTCTCGCCGCCTTCATACCGGTTGAACAGCGGCGGGAAGGTTTTCAGCGGCAAGGCCGCTGAAATGAACAGCGGCGCATCGGCCAGCGCATCCAGGATCAGGTTGCCGAGTTCCACCGCCAGCGGGCTTTCCTCGGGCAATTGCCGGTTCCGCTTCACCTGGCTGGATTGCTCGCCCGCGGTGACGGCGCCATCAATCCATTCCGCCTGCGCCATTGCCTGCCGGCAATAGGCGACCTGCTGCTTTGTCAGCACGGCGGGGATATGCAGCATCATCGCGGGCGAGATCCTTATGCTTCAGCTCAGAACTTGAAGGCCGATGTCAGCAAGATGGTACGACCAGGCGCCACATGGGTGAACGGCGTGGCACTACGATAGGTCGCATCATAATAGAGTTCATCGAACAGGTTCTGGACATTCAGTCGCAGGGACACGTTCTGGTTCACCTTGTAGCTCGCCATGGCATCGAAACGCCAGTATTCCGGCGCCTCGGTGTCGTTGGAGGCCAGCGTGCCGCCCTTGCGCGAGCTGACATAGAAGGCGCCCAGGCCGAAGGTCCAGTCCGGGGTCAGATCATAAGTTGTCCAAAGACTTAGCTGATGATCGGCGACATTGGCGAGCCGCTTGCCGATATCAGTGCGGACGGTCGACTTGAGGATCTCATGGTCCAGCAGGGCATAGCCACCAAACACCTTCCACTTGTCGGTAATCTTGCCGGCCAGTTCGACTTCCAGGCCCTGCACCCGGGCCTCGCCATCCAGCACATTCTGGCCGCCGCCAGGATTGGCGACACGCATGTTGGTCTTGTCGGTGCGGAACAATGCCGAGGTCACGGCCAGGCCGCCATCGAACAGATCCCATTTGGTGCCGAGTTCGTAGCTGACGCTGCGCTCCGGATCCAGGCCGGTGGTAGCGGCCGAGAAGCCGCCATAGGCGGCATCTGTCGCGGCATCAAGGTTCTCGCCCGATGGATTGGCCGAGGTGCCATAGGACAGGTAGACGCTGCCATTCGGCGCCGGCTTGTAGACGACGCCGCCCTGCCAGGAAAAGAAGCGGTTATGAACACCGAGATTGTTCGTAGCCGCCGAGTTGGTGTCGATCTTGGCATCGTAGTCGTCGAAGCGCAGACCGCCCATCACCTGCCATTGCTTGTTCAGCTTGACCGTATCGAACACATAGGCAGCAGCATTCACCGCCACGATATCGGTATAGTTTGGGCTTGGCATGACCAAGCCGGTCCAGGGCTGATAAGGGTTTGGATTATAGATATTCTGCGACACGTTGGTTGGCGTCACCGCGTAGCCGCGATTCTTGGCACGGTCGCGGCTCACTTCGATGCCGGTTACCAGCGTGTGGTCGTACTCGCCGGTAGCGAAATCCCAGGTCAGGTCGGTCTGGCTGGCATAGGACGTGTTGTCCTGGTTGCGCGTCTTGGCCGAGGCATTCACCGTACCGGCAGTGAAATTCGGACTTTCGGGCGCCGACACAATGTAATCGTTAGTGGTGAGGCCAAGCCGCATCTGGTGCCGCAGCTTCATCGCATAGTTGATCTCATGATCGATGCGCGCGGTGAAAATATCGGCTTCCACATGCTGGAAATCGCGATTCACCAGACCGTAGAAGCCACCGCCAAAGGGCTGGCGATTGCGCGCATCCCACGGCACACCGTAATCCGGCAACTGGTCGATGGTGATGTGGTAATAGCTGAAGGTCATCGAGGTTTCGCGGTTCATGCCGAGCGTCAGCGACGGCGCGAAACCCCAGCGGTCGCTATACACCGGACCACGGCCCGCTATTTCGCCCTCATGCCACATGGCATTCACGCGCAAAGCCATGTCGTCGATATTCTGATTCACATCGGCGGTCAGGCGCTTGGTATTGCCGTTGCCATAGCTGACATCGCCGGCAATGAAATCCTGTGCCTTCGGCTCCTTCGACACGATGTTGACCGTGCCGCCGGTGGAACCGCGGCCGGTATAGGACGAACCCGGCCCCTTGCTGATCTCAACCCGCTCGGTGTTGAAGATTTCACGCACGCCCGCACCCGGATCGCGCTGGCCATCCAGGAACACGTCGCCACGTGCTTCGAAGCCACGGATGATGATGCGGTCGCCATAGGAATTGCCGCCCTCGCCGGTGCCGAGCGTGATGCCCGGCTGGGTGCGCATCGCATCCTTGAAGCTGGTGATGCCCTGCTCCTCGATCACCTCGCGCGGAATCACCGTCACGGTCTTCGGCGTGTCGGTCAGCGGCTCGGTGAATTTCGGCGAGCTGGCCCGGTCCACCTTATAGTCTCCGGGCGTGTCTTCCTGTTTCGGCGGGCGCTTCTCCGCCTCGCCTTCCACCGACACGGTCGGCGCCCGGGTCGGCGCTTCCTGGGCCAGGGCCGGCAGGCCGATACTGGCAGCAGCGGCGCCAAGCACGGCGGCACGAGACAGCGACATCAATCCAAGCGCCGAGCGTTCGATGCGCGGCGCCACGGAATGGGTGAAGTTTTTACGGATTGGATTCTGCTCAGTCATGGACAGGCCTCCGGCATGGCGGTGAGGTTCTGACCTGGCTGGCTGTCCGGTGGGAAAAGCCGGAAACTGGCTGGCTGGGTGGTTAATATCGACCGGAAAGCGCGGGGCCCTGCTCCGGATGCGGAGCTTGTACCTTGGCGGAAATCTTGTTGCAATTCATTATCACTATAAAAATATAATAAACCCATGGAAAGATTGTAAAAATTTTATTCCGTACGGTGAGTAATAAAAAAAGGGGGCCTGATGGCCCCCTTTTTCCGATAGACGCGGATATCCGGCTTAGAGGCCGATCTGCGAAATGAACTTGGTGTTCAGGTAAGCCTCGATGGCTTCCGAGCCGCCTTCCGAGCCGAAGCCCGAATCCTTGATGCCGCCGAACGGCACTTCCGGCAGAGCCAGGCCGTGGTGGTTGATCGACACCATGCCGCTCTCGAAGGCCGAGCCGATCGCCGCCGCCGTCTTGGCCGACTTGGTATAGGCATAAGCCGCCAGGCCATAGGGCAGCCGGTTGGCTTCCTTCACCACCGCATCGAAATCCGAGAACGGGCTGATCGGCGCCAGCGGGCCGAACGGCTCCTCGTTCATGATGCGGGCGTCCAGCGGCACATCGGTCATCACCGTCGGCTCGAAGAAGTTGCCCTTGTTGCCGATGCGCTTGCCGCCGGCCTGGATCTTGGCGCCCTTCGACACGGCATCGCTGACGAACATCTCCATCGCCTGCACGCGGCGGTCATTGGCCAGCGGCCCCATGCGGGTATCCTTGTCCATGCCGTCGCCGACCTTGAGGCCCTTGGCGACCTTGACGAAGCCATCCACGAACTGGTCGTAGACCTTCTCATGCACGAGGAAGCGGGTCGGCGAGACGCAGACCTGGCCAGCATTACGGAACTTGTTGGCAGACAATATCTTAACGGCAGTATCTACATCGGCGTCTTCAAATACGATGGCCGGGGCGTGGCCGCCCAGTTCCATGGTTATGCGCTTCATATGCGCACCCGCCAGCATCGAGAGATGCTTGCCCACCGGGGTCGAGCCGGTGAAGGTGACCTTGCGGATCACCGGATGCGGAATGAGGTATTCCGAGATTTCCGACGGCACGCCGTAGACGAGCTGCACCACGCCTTCCGGCACGCCGGCATCCAGGTAGGCCTGGACCAGGGCGGCGCAGGAAGCCGGGGTCTCTTCCGGGCCCTTGAGGATGATCGAGCAGCCGGCGGCAACGGCGGCCGATACCTTGCGGACGGCCTGGTTGATCGGGAAGTTCCACGGCGTGAAAGCGGCGACCGGACCGACCGGCTCCTTCACCACAAGCTGGTACACGCCTTCGGCACGCGGCGGCACCACGCGGCCATAGGTGCGGCGGGCTTCCTCGGCGAACCAGTCCATGATGTCGCCGGCCAGCAGGGTCTCGCCCTTGGCCTCGATGAACGGCTTGCCCTGCTCGGCAGTCATGATCTTGCCGATGTCGTCGGCGCGGCTGCGGATGATGTCGGCGGCCTTGCGCAGCGTCTTGTAGCGGTCGAAGGCACCGACCTTCTTCCATACCTGGAAGCCCTTCTCGGCGGCGGCCAGCGCCCGGTCGAGATCGGCCTTCTCGGCCTTGGCAACAGTGCCGATGGTTTCGCCGGTGGCCGGGTTCAGCACCGGGATGGTTGCGCCGGCGGCACCGCCGACCCAGGAACCGCCAATATGAAGCTGGGTGTTGGGATACATTTATTTTCCTCCTGAAGAAAACCCGCACCGGACCATGCTTGGGGCGCGGGGGGCATCGTATCGGCGCGGAGTATGGCGCAATCATAAAACCACCGCTACCGCTTGGGCCTCAGCGACCGCTACGGCTTGCGCCACCCCTGCCGTCTCCGCAATATGTCGCCCCCGAGAAAGAAATATAGCCGTTATAAAAACCATGAAAAAGCCAGTCAAAACCCCCATGACCCCGCCTGCCCCCGATGCTGCTGACGTCGCCACGAATCTCGCGCGCATCGCCGCTGCGCTGGAGCGCCTGGTGCCGCCGCAGGCGCCGGCTTTCGACGACCGCGCCGCCGATGCCTATGTCTGGCATGCCGAGCCGCTTCCGGGCTGGCTGGAGCCGGTCAACAAGATCAACGCCGTGCCGTTCAAGCTGCTGCGCGGCATCGAGCGCGTGAGTGACATCCTGCTCGACAACACCCGCCGCTTCGCGCGTGGCCTGCCGGCCAACAATGCCCTGCTCTGGGGTGCGCGCGGCATGGGCAAGAGTTCGCTGGTGAAGGCCGCGCTCGGCGCCGTGAATGCCGAAAAGCCTGGCACGGTGGCGCTGGTGGAAATCCACCGCGAGGACATCCCCACCCTGCCCGAATTGCTGAAGCAGCTCCGCAACTCGAAGCGCCGCTTCATCCTGTTCTGCGACGATCTCTCCTTCGATGCCGAGGATCAGCATTACAAGTCGCTGAAGGCGGTGCTGGAAGGCGGCATCGAGGGCCGGCCGGACAATGTGATCTTCTATGCCACCTCGAACCGCCGCCACCTGCTGCCGCGCGACATGGTGGATAACGAGCGTTCGACGGCGATCAATCCCGGCGAAGCGGTGGAAGAAAAGGTGTCGCTGTCCGACCGCTTCGGCCTCTGGCTCGGCTTCCATAGCTGCAGCCAGGAAGACTATTTCGCCATGCTCGACGCCTATGTCGCCGCCTATGGCCTGAAGATCGATCAGAAGCGCCTGCGCGCCGAAGCCGTGGAATGGTCGATGACGCGTGGTTCGCGCTCGGGCCGCGTCGCCTGGCAGTTCATCCAGGACCTCGCCGGCCGCCTCGGCGCCAAGCTCGACGCACCCAAGGCGAAATAAGCCTCATCCGTCACCCCCGCGAAAGCGGGGATGACAGAGGGTCTATTACCCCACAGCCGTCTCGCGACGCTCGAGCATCGCGACGGTGAGGAACTTGGCCGGATCGACGGCCTGGGTGCCGCGGCGGATTTCGAAGTGAAGCTGCGGCTGGTCGACACCGCCGGACGAACCGACCGTGGCGATGGCCTGGCCGCGCGTCACCTTCTGACCCTTCTGCACCAGGATGCGATCGAGATGGGCATAGGCGGTGATCCAGCCATCGGCATGGCGCACCAGCACCAGATTGCCGAAGCCGCGCACTTCGCTGCCGGAATAGACCACCACGCCATTCTCCGCCGAGATCACGGCGGAACCGGCGCGGGCGGCGATGTTGATGCCGTCATTGTGCATGCCATCCGGCTTCTGGCCGAAGGTGGACAGGATGCGGCCACGCACCGGCCAGGCGAAAGTGCGGCCGGCGCGCGGCGGCGGCTCGTCATCGGCGCGGGGTGCGCCGGGGAAAGTCTGCGGCGGCATGGCGATGGCAGCCGGGGTCGGCGCCATCACCGGCGCGGCCGGCATCGTCGGACTGGTAACGGGAGCCTGGGCAACGGCAGGAGCCGGGGCTTGAGCGCCCGCTCCCTGGGCAACGGGCGCCTGAACAACCGGCTGCGGTTCCGGCTCGGCCTGGACCTGCGCAACAGCTTCCTCTCGCACCGGCTCGCTGACCGGGGCTGCCTTCGGCGCGGCGGCGACGACCGGCGCAGCCACCGGAGCAATTACTGCAGCAGGCTTGGCGGCAGCACTCTGGCGCGCGGCCGGCTGGGCGGTCGGCGACGGCAATTCCTCAACCATCACACCGGTGCCGCTAAGGGCCGGCGCCACCGGAGCTGGCGATAAGGAATAGCCGCCTGAGCTACGCGGCGCCGGTGCGGGGGCAGCCGCGACGACAGCCGGCGCCTCGCGCTGCACGACATGCACGCGGTCATTGCTCACGGCACCGCCCGGCAGATGCAGGCGCTGACCGATTTGCAGATTGTAGGGTTCCTGCAGGCCGTTGGCGTCGATCAGGGCGCGGGCCGAAATATTGTGCTGGCGCGCCAGGCCATAAAGCGTATCGCCGCGCTGCACGGTGATATCGCCGCCGGCACTATCGGCCGCAGCCATGGCCACGGGTGCCGGTGCAGTACGGCGGCTGGCATAGGCCGGCTGCTGCTCCTGGGCCGGGCCGAGGCGGTGATTGAAGGTGACGGGCGCCGGCGGCTGCTGGCCGCAGGCGCCAAGCAATAGGGCTACGGCCGGGACAACGAAACGCAGGCCCTTGAGGTTCGAACCAATGACCACCGGAGCACCCTCTTGCAGGAATCGACTCGTGCTTATAGCCCGGGGTTGGTTGCGGAACCGTTAACCCGCGTTAACCGTAGCGGTCTTCCTTCCAGGGATCGCCTTCATTGTGATAGCCGCGCACTTCCCAATAGCCCGGCGCATCGCGGTCGAGGAAGGCGATATGCTTCACCCATTTCGCGGATTTCCAGAAATACCAGCGGGGCATCACCACCCGCACCGGGCCGCCATGCTCGCGGGTGATCGGCGCCCCTTCCCAGCTATGGGCCAGCAGCACGTCCGGCGCGCTGAAATGCTCCAGCGTCACATTCGTCGCATACCCGTCATAACTCTGGAAAACGACAAACTTCGCTTCCGGGCGCGGCTTCACCAGTTTAAGCAGATCGACAGTGCGCACGCCGGCCCAGTGGTTGTCATAGCGCGACCAGGCGGTGACGCAGTGGATATCCGAGAGCGTCTCGGTCTGCGGCAGGTCGAGAAAGGCATTCCAGTCCAGCTTCACCGGATTGGCCACGAGGCCGCCGACGCTGAGCTGCCACTTGTCCAGCAGGATATTCGGCTGCACGCCGAGATCGAGTACCGGCCAGTCGCGCACCTGGCGCTGGCCCGGCGGCAGCCGGCGGGTCAGTTGCGGCGCGTCTTTCTCGCCAGTCAGCAGCCGGCCATCCTTGGCCCATTGCTGCTTGCTGGCAATCAGCTTGTCCTTGATCTTGCCGACCAGGGTGGGCTTGTAGTCGTTGCCGCTCATGCCTGCCTCGCCTCGCTTCGCCTCAGTCCCGCGCGCGCAGCAGCCTCTGCTTCTCGCGGTTCCAGTCGCGCTCCTTCTCGGAATCGCGCTTGTCGTGGAGCTTCTTGCCGCGCGCCAGGGCCAGCTTCACCTTGGCCAGACCGCGCTCGTTGAAATATAGGGACAGCGGCACCAAGGTCACGCCGCCCCGCTTCAGGCTCCCGATAAGTTTACTGATCTCCTTGCGCTTCAACAGCAGCTTGCGCCCCCGGCGCGGCTCATGGTTGAAGCGGTTGGCGCCGGCATATTCCGGGATATAGGCGTTCACCAGCATGATCTCGCCGTCGACTTCCTCGGCGTAGGCATCCTGGATATTGGCGCGGCCAGTGCGCAGGCTTTTCACCTCCGAACCGACCAGCACGATACCGGCGTCGAACGTCTCATCGAGGTGATAGTCGTAGCGCGCGCGCCGGTTGTCGGCCACCGTCTTGGATTGGCCGGCGCGCGGAGCGGCTGCCATGGCTGTTTACTTCTTCTTGCGCGGCTTCTTGATGCCGGCCGCCGCCAGGGCCGCCTTCACCTTGGCCTGGGTGTCCTTGGTGATCGGCGCCAGCGGCAGGCGCACATCGGCCTGGCAGATGCCGAGAAGCTGGGCGGCATACTTCACCGGCGCCGGGTTCGGCTCGACGAACAGGGCGGTGTGCAGCGGCAGCAGCTTTTCCATGATCGCCTGCGCCTTGGCGTGATCGCCGGCCAGGCTGGCTTCCTGCATCCGCGCCACCGGGCCCGGCGCGATATTCGCCGTCACCGAGATGCAGCCGACGCCGCCATGGGCGTTGAAGGCCAGCGCCGTGGCATCGTCGCCATCGAGCTGGCAGAACTTCTCGCCAGCAGCCGCACGCATGCGCAGCGGGCGCAGGATGTCGCCGGTGGCATCCTTCACGCCGGCGATGCGCGGCAGCTTGGCCAGAGCCGCCATGGTTTCGACGCTCATGTCGATCACGCAGCGCGGCGGGATGTTGTAGATAAAGATCGGAATGCGGGTGGCATCATGCAGCGCCTTGTAATGCGCATAGAGGCCAGCCTGGTTCGGCTTGTTGTAATACGGCGTCACCACCAGCACGGCATCGGCGCCGGCCTTCTTGGCATGCTTGGTCAGTTCGATTGCCTCGGCGGTGGAATTCGAGCCTGCGCCAGCCATCACCGGCACGCGGCCACGCGCCACTTCGATGCAGAGTTCGATCACACGCTTGTGTTCGTCATGGCTGAGCGTCGGCGATTCACCGGTGGTGCCGCAGGGCACCAGGCCATGGGTCCCCTCCGTGATCTGCCATTCGACCAGATCACCGAAGGCGCGCTCGTCCACCTTGCCGTTCTTGAACGGGGTGATCAGCGCGACAAAAGAGCCCTTGAACATGAGCGAGTTCCTCGAAAATAAAACAGTCACGGAGCGGCGAACATAAACGCCGAACCGGGCAACGGCAAGCGCCCTGCCGCTGTTGCAGCGCACCGTCGGCGGGCCGATACTGCTGCGAAATTGCACCCTTACATCAGGAACATACATGGACTTGCTGCCTCACCTCGTCGCGCTCGCCGGCATGCATCTGCTGATGGCCATGGTGCCGGGTCCGAACACCGTGGTGGTTAGCCACTTTTCCGCCGCCCGGTCGCGCCGCGATGGACTGGCGGCGATGGCCGGCGTGGTGCTGGCTTCGCTGCTATGGGTGGGCTTAAGCCTCGCCGGCATCGGCCTGCTGCTGCTGGAGGCCGGGGCGCTCTACCGCCTGCTGCGGCTGCTCGGCGCCGCCTACCTGCTCTATGTCGCCTTCCGGCTGCTGAGCAGCGCCTTGCGGCGGCAGGACGCGGCGACCGCGCCGCCGGCACTCGGCTGGCTCGGCCAGCGGCCCTTTGCCGCCGGACTCGTCACCACGCTCAGCAATCCGAAATCGGCGGTGTTCTGGACCAGCGTTTTCGCCATCGCCCTGCCCGCCACGCCGCCGGCCTGGTTCTATGCCGCCGTGATCGTGGTGATCGCGGTGCAGTCGGCCTTCTGGTACGGACTTGTGGCGCTGCTGCTCTCCACCGGCATCGCGCGCCAGGGCTATGCCCGCATCGCACGCTGGCTGGATGGCCTGGCCGGCCTCGCCATGCTGGGGCTGGGCCTCAAGCTGGGCGATGAAGTGCGGCGCGAACTGGCCTTGCGCCTGCCCTAGTCTGGGGTGATTTAGGGGCAGAACGGGTTTGGCCCCCGGCGCCTGAAATGCTAGGCTGCGCAAGATGCGTAGCCGATTCAACCACGCACCCGCCCTGATTGCCCTGCTGGCCCTGGCCGGCATTGCGGCAACACCGGCGCGCGCCGCCGAGCCGGTGCCGGTCAGCACCACGGCGCCTAAACCGGCAGCCAAGCCCACCGCAGCGGTAAAGCCGGCGCCCAAGCCCGCTACCGCCAAGCCGGCGGCACCGGGCAAGACCAACAAGGAAGCCGCGAAGAAAACCGAACCCAAAAAGGACAGCGCCGCCAAGCCGGCCGCCAAAGCCGCCGCCGGTGCGGCTGTGGCCGGCGCCGCCCTGGCGCCTGCCATCCTGCTCAGCCAGGCCGACCAATCCTGGGGCCGCGAGGCGATGCGGGAAGCCAAGGCCGGCAAGTTCGACAAGGCGCGCGAGGCGGCGGCCAAGGCGAAAGACCCGCTGGTCGGTCGCCTGGTGCATTGGCTGTGGCTGCAGACGCCGAATTCCGGCGCCCCCTTCGAGGCCATCGCCGAGTTCATCGAGAAGTCGCCCGACTGGCCGGCGCGCGAAGCCCTGCTGCGCCGGGCCGACGAAAGCATCAACGAAGCCGTGGGCGATACGCGGATCATCCAATGGTACACCCAGCGGCCGCCGGAAAGCGGACTGGGCTGGCTGCGCTATGCCGAGGCCCTGGACCGCCAGAGCCGCAGCGCCGAAGCCCTGGTGGCGGTGCGCAAGGCCTGGACCGACGGCAACCTGTCACTGCGCGACGAGAACGACGTGTGGCGCGAATTCGGCAACCGGCTGACCCCGGCGGAAAATGCCGCCCGCCTCGACCGCCTGCTGTGGGATGCGCAATACGATGCCGCCCGCCGCATGCTGCCGCGTGTTGATGGCGAGGCAAAGATTCTCGGCGAAGCACGCCTGGCCCTGGCTTTGCGTACACCCGCCGCCGACAAGATCGCCGCCATGCTGCCACAGAAGCTGCGCGAGGATGGCGGCCTGGCCTATGAGCAGATGCGCTGGAACCGCCGCGAGGGCAAGGACGATATCGTCGAGAGCCTGCTCTACAACGCCCCCGATGAACTCGGCCGCGCCGAGAAATGGTGGGTGGAGCGGCATTTCCGCGCCCGCAAGGCGCTGATCGACGGCCGCATCTCGGAAGCCTACCGCCTTGCCTCCAACCATGGCCTTTCCGGCGGCGCGAGCTATGCCGAAGCGGAATGGCTGGCCGGCTGGATCGCGCTGCGCCTGCTGCAGGAACCGCAGATCGCGGTGAAGCATTTCGCCGCCTTGCAGAGCAATGTGCGCACGCCGGTAAGCCAGTCTCGCGCCGGCTACTGGCTTGGCCGCACCTACACCATCACCGGCGACCAGGCCCAGGCGCGGCACTGGTATGCCCAGGCTTCCAAGCACGCCACCACCTTCTACGGCCAACTTGCCACCTTCGCGCTGGATCCCAAGGCGCGGCTGCAATTGCCCGATGATCCCGAACCGAGTGCGGCAGCGATTGCGCAATTCGACAAGCGCGAAGTGGTGCGCGCCGCCAAGATCCTGGTCGAACTCGGCCAGGAGGACCGGCTGCGGCCCTTCATTCTCCGCCTCGCCCATACCGCCGACACGCTGGAAGAACACCAGCTTGCCGCCCGCCTGGCCCGCATGCTCAACCGCGTTGACCTCGCTGTCGCAGCCACCAAGCGCTCAGCGCGCTATGCCGGCCTGAGCCTGGTGCGCGAAGCCTTCCCGCTGGTCGAGCCGATGGCGCAGACCGCGACGCCGGAAACCGCCCTGGTGCTGGCTGTGGCGCGACAGGAAAGCGAGTTCAACCAGCATGCCGTGTCGCCGGTCGGCGCGCGCGGTCTGATGCAGCTCATGCCCGCCACCGCCAAGGGCGTGGCCAAGGAAGTGAAGCAGCCCTATTCCCCGGCCAAGCTGACCGACGACGCGCATTACAACGTGCGGCTCGGCAGCCATTATCTCGATGGCCTGCTGCGCAACTGGGACTACAACTACATCCTGGCGCTGGCGAGCTACAATGCCGGCGAGGCGCGGGCGCGGAAATGGATCAAGGACTGGGGCGACCCGCGCTATGAAAGCATCGATGCGGTCGACTGGATCGAACTGATCCCGTTCTCCGAGACGCGCAACTATGTGCAACGCGTGCTGGAAGGCGTGCAGGTCTATCGCGCCCTGCTGCGCGGCGCGGCGCCTACAGCCGACCGCCTGCAAGCCGATCTGCGCGGCCTGCCGCGCAAGGCCTGCGCCGCCGCGACCTGCTGACGCCATGACCGCAAATGATACCAGGGTCAGGGCGTGTATCTTCGACGCCTATGGCACACTGTTCGATGTCAACGCTGCCGCGCGGCAATTGAGCGCCGAGATCGGCCCCGGCTGGGCGCAGCTTGCCGAGACCTGGCGCGCCAAGCAGCTCAACTACACCTGGCTGCGCAGCCTGATGGGCCAGCATGCCGATTTCGAACAGGTGACCGGCGAAGCCCTGGATTTCGCCCTGGCTGCGCAAGGCATCCACAATCCCGGCCTGCGCCAGCGCCTGATGCAGCTTTATGTGAAGCTGGAAGCATTCCCCGAAGCGCCCGGCCTGTTGCGCCGGCTGAAAGCCGCCGGGCTGACCACCGGCATTCTCTCGAATGGCTCGCCGTCCATGCTGGAAGCCGCCTGCACCAGCGCCGGCATCGACAGCTTGTTGGATCATGTCATCTCGATCGAGGAAGCCGGCATCTACAAACCGGACATGCGAGTGTACAAGCTCGTCACCGACCGGCTTGGGCTGAGCCCCGATGAAGTCGCGTTCCATTCTTCGAATGGCTGGGATGCCCATGGCGCGAAATGCTTCGGCTTTCGTGTGCTGTGGATCAACCGCGCCGGCCAGCCGAAAGAGGTCCTGCCGCATGCCCCCGACCATGAACTGAAAAGCCTGGACGATGTGCCAGCCATTCTGGGGATCGCCTGATGCGCTGGCTGGTGGCCCTGCTGCTGCTCTGCGCTGCCCCTGCCCTGGCGCAGCCGGCACCGGAAGCCGCCACGGGCCGCGCTGAAAAAGCCGAAGCCACCGCGCAGCGTCAGATGGTGGCGGCGGCGCATCCACTGGCCGCCGAGGCCGGCCTTGCCATGCTGCGCCAGGGCGGCAGCGCCATCGACGCGGCAGTCGCCGTGCAGATGATGCTCAACCTCGTCGAGCCGCAATCCTCAGGCATCGGCGGCGGCGCGCTGATCCTCTACTGGGATAACACCAACAAGCAACTGCATGCCTTCGATGGCCGCGAGACCGCGCCGGCAGCCGCGACGCCGCGCCGATTTCTGAAACCGGATGGCACGCCGCTGCCGTTCCGCGAGGCGGTGTTCAGCGGGCTATCGACCGGCGTACCGGGTGCGGTTGCTGCCCTGGAACTGGCGCACAAGGCCCATGGCAAGCTGCCCTGGGCAACGCTGTTCCAGCCGGCCATCACCCGCGCCGAGGCCGGCTTCACGGTGACGCCGCGCCTCGCCGGCCTTTTGAAACTTGAACAACGCTTGCGGCAAGATGCGGCAGCCGCCGCGCTCTACTATCCCGGCGGCGAACCTTTGCAGGTCGGCGCCAGCTTGCGCAATCCGGCGCTGGCCGAAAGCCTCAGGCGCGTTGCCACTGACGGCGCCCGCGCGTTGCAAAGCGGCCCGCTGGCCCAGGCGATGCTAACGGCACTGCAGGCCCGCGGCAGCGACATGACGGCAGCCGACCTTGCCGGCTACGAGGCCAAGCGGCGACCCGAACTCTGCGGCACATTCCGGCTCTACAAGATCTGCGGCTTCGGTCCGCCGAGTTCGGGCGGCATCGCCGTACTGCAAATCCTCGGCATCCTGGAAGCCCTCGATCCCAGCCCGTCGACCCGGCTCGAGACCGCCGACCTGCACCGGTTGGCGGAAGCCAGCCGGCTCGCCTTCGCCGACCGCAACCTCTATGTGGCGGACAGCGACTTTCTGCCGGTGCCGGTGGCCGGGCTGATCGACAAGGCCTATCTCGCCGAACGCGCCAGGCTGGTGCGCCCCGATGCCAGCCTCGGCAGTGCCCAGCCCGGCGAGCCGCCCGGCCGGCGCGGCGCGTTGCCCGGCAATGCGCCGCATGATGGCCCGCCCGGCACCAGCCATGTCTCCATCGTCGATGCCTGGGGCAATGCGCTGAGCATGACCACCACTATCGAGGATGTCTTCGGCGCGCGCCTGATGGTCGGCGGCTTCCTGCTCAACAACCAGCTCACGGATTTCTCTTTTCTGCCGGAACAGGATGGCCGCGCCGTGGCGAACCGGGTCGAGGCCGGCAAGCGGCCGCGCAGTTCGATGTCGCCCACCCTGGTCTTTGCTCCCAATGGCAACTTGCTCGGCGTTGCCGGCTCGCCGGGCGGCAGCCAGATCATCGGCTATGTGGCGCAGACCCTGCTGCTGCTGCTCGACAAGGGCTATGGCCCGCAGGCCGCCGTGGCCTTGCCGCATATCGGCAGCCGCAACGGCCCGACCGAGATCGAAACCGGCGCCGATCCCGCTTGGGCCGAGGCGCTGGGGCGCCTGGGCCACAAGACCCAGACCCTGGAAATGACCAGCGGCCTGCATGTAATCTGGCGCCGCGCCGGCGGGCTGCTTGCCGGCGGAGCCGATCCACGTCGTGAAGGCGTGGCGCTCGGCGACTGATTACCGCCAGAAAGTCTCGAGGAAACCGCCATGAACGCGCCCGTCACCCTGCCGCCCTTGCCCACTGTCGCGGATGTGGAGGCGGCGGCGAAACGCCTGCGCGGTATCGCGGCACCGACGCCGCTGGTGGAAAGCCCGCTGCTGAATGAAATCCTCGGCTGCCGCCTGTTCGTGAAGGCCGAGACTTTGCAGCTTACCGGCTCGTTCAAGTTCCGCGGCGCCTATAACCGCCTCTGCCAGCTTTCAGCCGACGAGCGCAAGCGGGGCGTAGTCGCCTTCTCGTCCGGCAACCATGCCCAGGGCGTCGCCTATGCCGCCAAGCTCTGCGGCCTGCCGGCGGTGATCGTGATGCCGTCCGACGCGCCGCAGATCAAGGTGGCGAATACCCGCGCCTATGGCGCCGAGGTGGTGCTTTACGACCGCTGGAAGGAAAGCCGCGAAGGCATCGCCACCAAGTACATGCAGGATCGCGGCATGGTGCTGGTACCGCCCTTCGATGATCCGCATATCATCTGCGGCCAGGGCACCGTCGGCCTGGAAGTGGATGCCCAGCTTGCCGAGCGCGGCCTGGTGCCGGATATCATCACCGCCGGCTCGTCGGGCGGCGGCCTGATCTCCGGCATCGCGCTGGTGATGGAATCACGCCACCCGAAAACCGAGGTCTATGCCGGCGAGCCCAAGGATTTCGACGACATCACCCGCTCGCTCAGCGCGGGCAGCAAGCAGAAGGTCGCCGCCGACGCACCGCCGAGTTTCTGCGACGCACTGATGGCGCCGACGCCGGGCGACATCACCTTCGCCGTGATGCGCCGCGTGCTGAAGGGCGGTATCACAGCCAGCGACGTGGAAGTCGAAGTCGCGATGGCCACTGCCTTCCACTATCTCAAGCTGGTGATCGAGCCGGGCGGTGCTGCGGCCCTCGCCGCGCTGCTGCATCGCCGCGACATGATAAAGGGCAAGACCGTGGTCGCCGTGGCCTCTGGCGGCAATGTCGATGCCGCGCTGTTCTCACAGATCCTGGCGCGCACGGCACCGATTTCCTGAATCCGCAACCTGTCAGTCGAGAGACCCTAGGGAGAGACAAATGACAGAAGCCTTCATCTGCGATGCTATTCGCACCCCCATCGGCCGCTACGGCGGCGCGCTCAGTTCGGTACGCGCCGACGATCTCGGCGCCATTCCGATCAAGGCGTTGATGCTGCGCAATCCCAGCGTCGACTGGAGCCAGGTCGACGACGTCACCTATGGCTGCGCCAACCAGGCCGGCGAAGACAACCGCAACGTGGCGCGCATGTCGCTGTTGCTGGCCGGCCTGCCCGACAGCATCCCCGGCGCCACCGTGAATCGCCTCTGCGGTTCCGGCATCGAGGCAACGTCCGCCGCTGCCCGCGCCATCCGCACCGGCGAGGCCGATCTCTGCATCGCCGGCGGCGTCGAGAGCATGAGCCGCGCGCCCTTCGTGATGGGCAAGGCGGAAAGCCCGTTCTCGCGCACGGCGGAAATCTACGACACCACCATCGGCTGGCGCTTCGTCAATAAACTGATGAAGCAGAAGTATGGTGTCGATTCCATGCCGGAGACGGCGGAGAACGTGGCCGAGCAGTTCCAGATCAACCGCGCCGACCAGGATGCCTTCGCGCTGCGCAGCCAGCAGCGCGCCATCAACGCGCAGCGGCTCGGCCTGTTCGAGGCCGAGATCACCCCGGTGACGATCCCGAGCCGCAAGGGCGACCCGACCGTGGTGGACCGCGACGAGCATCCGCGCGATACCACCATCGAGGCGCTGGCCAAGCTGCCGACCCCGTTCCGCCAGGGCGGCACGGTCACGGCGGGCAATGCGTCCGGCGTCAATGATGGCGCCTGCGCCATCCTGCTGGCCTCCGATCATGCCGCGCGCCGCCATGGCCTCACCCCGCGCGGCCGCATCATCGCCACCTCCACTGCCGGCGTGGCGCCGCGCATCATGGGCTACGGCCCGGTGCCGGCCACCGAGAAGGTGCTGGCCAAGGCGGGCTTGAGCATCCGCGACATGGACGTGGTGGAACTGAACGAGGCTTTCGCGGCCCAGGCGCTGGCCGTGATGCGCGGCCTCGGCCTGCCCGACGATGCCACCTATGTGAACCCGAATGGCGGTGCCATCGCGCTCGGCCATCCGCTCGGCATGAGCGGCGCGCGGCTGATCACCACGGCGCTGAACCAGCTTGAACGCACCGGCGGCCGCTACGCGCTCTGCACCATGTGCATCGGCGTCGGCCAGGGCATCGCGATGATCATCGAACGGGTATGAGCATGAGCAAGACTGCCATCGGCGCATTGCACCATATCGGCCTCGCAATTCCCGACCTCGACGCGGCAGTCTTGCAGTACAGCAAAATCCCAGGCGCCATGGTTGGCCCGGAATTCACCATTCCGGGCCTCGCCTACCGCCTGGCTTATGTCGAGATTGGCGGCGCCAAGCTGGAACTGGTGCAGCCCACCACCACGACCAGCACGGCGGCGCGCTACCTTGAGAGCCATCCGCAAGGCGGTGTCTATCACCTCGCCTATCTGGTGGAGGATGTCCGTGCCGCTGCCGCCAATCTGGTGGCGCAAGGCGCGGCCATCGTCGGCCCGTCAGAGCCGCGCATTGAGGGCGATGGCCACCACGTGCTGGTGGTGGATGCGCGCCAGACGCATGGCACCATGATTGAACTGCGCCAGGCGCCTTAGAATCACCCCTTATGCACCGGCCCGAGCGGCTTCAGCTTGATGCCTGAGCGCAGGCGCTTGTAGGGCAGTGTTTCGGCGCGTTCGATGAAGGCGCCGGGGCTTTCCACGATCAGGATGTCATGGGCGATATCGGTGAAGTCGCCGCGGAAATGCACGGTGCTTTTCAGGCCGAGGATCTGGCGCTGCACAGGTTCGATGCCGAGATGGCGGTACATCTCCTTGTCCGCCGCCTGCACGCGGGTGGATGACACCACGGTATCGACGCCATTGCAGCGCAAGAGCGCCATCGGCCCGAGATTCATCCGCGTGCCGCCATAGAACGGCCCGGTGCAGAGAAACCGGCCATCACCGGTCTTGGCCACGGTATAGCGCTGGCGATAGGGCTTGGAGCCGGCGAACAGCTTGCCACCGAGCGGGAATTCGATGCTGCTGCCCTCGCCGGCCTGATGCGCGGCCAGCGCCGCTTCCGGATCGAACATCAGGCAGAGTGCCGCATCCGGCACGCCGGCCTCCACCATGGCCTGCAGCAGCCCGGTGGTGTCGCAGGTGGCGCCGGCACCGGGATTGTCCTGCACATCGGCCAGCACGATCGGCTTTTTGGCGCCGCCGGTGATCAGCCGACGCGCTTCCTCGATGGCTTCATGCGGCTTCAGCAGCCGCGTGGCGAATTCATTCTCGCGCTCGGTGATATGGCGGGCCAGGGCATCGGCGGCCTTGTCGGCGGCTTCCTGGCTGTCGGCATAGGCAAACACCGCCGGACCACATTCGCGGATATCCGCCGGGTGGAAACCGGGCGTGAAGCTCATCGACGAGACGCCGCCGAATTCCATTTCCTGGATGCGGTCATAGATGCTCTTGCACGGCTCGATGAAGGTGCATTGCGCGGTCAGCGGGATCAGGAAGGGCAGTCGGCGCATCGCCTTGGCTTGGCGCGGCCGCTCGCGGCTCAACAGCTTGGCGAGATGCTTGGCGACGCGGCCACCAGTAACGGCCATGTCGAGATGCGGATAGGTGCGGTAGGCGATCAGCACATCCGCCTCGCGCAGCATCACCTCGGTCATGTTGCAATGCAGGTCGAGGCTGACCACGACCGGCAGGTCCGGCCCGACGATGGCACGGATGCGGCGCAGCAACTCGCCCTCGCCATCCTCGAAATGCTCCGTCACCATGGCGCCATGCAGGTCGAGATAGACCGCGTCAATGCGACCGCGCAGGGCCGCGATGCCGTCGCAGATCAGCTTGGCGACATACTCGAAGGCCTCGACCGTGACATAGGACGACGGCTGTGCCGCCGCCCAGGCAATCGGCTCCAGCGCCATGCCAAGGCTGGTCGCAGCATTGATGAAGCCGCCAATCGGGATATTGGCCGGCGGGAAAACATCCAGGATATCCTTGCCCATGGTCAGGGCGGGCCAGCCCTCGCCGTCGATGAACTTTTTCAGTTCGGCCTTCTGCGGCGCGAAGGTGTTGGTCTCATGCTGGAAGCCGGCAATGGCTACGGTAAAGGGCATGCGGGGCGCGTCCTGTTATCGGATCATTGGCAGACGAATGATTATGCAGGCCACACCCTCCGAGGCAACAAAAAAGGGCGCCTTGAATAGGCGCCCTTCCCTGCCGTCATAGCAGCAATGCCGAAAACTCAGATGTCTGCGTAAACGTGGGTTTCCTTGGCGGCGCCCGGATGGGTCACGGCGCCATGGGCGGCGGTCGACACGGTCTGGGAATACTTCCAGATGGTGCCCGACTGGAATTCATGCTTGCGCGGCTTCCACTTCTTCTTGCGCTCGGCGAATTCCTTGGCCGACACGTTCACGCTCAGCACGCCCTTCTCGGCGTCGATGGTGATGATGTCGCCATTCTTGATCAGGCCGATAGGACCGCCGACGGCAGCTTCCGGGCCGACATGGCCGACGCAGAAGCCACGGGTGCCGCCGGAGAAGCGGCCATCGGTGATCAGCGCCACCTTCTCGCCCATGCCCTGGCCGTAGATAGCGCCGGTGGTGGCGAGCATTTCGCGCATGCCGGGGCCGCCCTTCGGGCCTTCATAGCGGATGACGATGACATCGCCTTCCTTGTACTTGCGCGCCTGCACGGCGGCGAAGGCATCTTCCTCGCAGTCGAAGACGCGGGCCGGGCCAACATGCTTCAGCTTCTTCAGGCCGGCCACCTTCACGATGGCGGCTTCCGGCGCCAGGTTGCCCTTGAGGCCGACCACGCCGCCGGTCGGGCTGAGCGGGTTGGTGATCGGACGGATGACGTCCTGGTTCTTCGGGAACTTCACGCCCTTGAGGTTCTCGGCAATGGTCTTGCCGGTAACGGTGATGCAGTCGCCATGCAGGTAGCCGCCATCGAGCAACTGCTTCATCACCACCTGCACGCCGCCGACCTCGTAGAGGTCCTTGGCGACATACTTGCCGCCCGGCTTGAGGTCAGCGATGTAGGGCGTGCGCTTCATGACGCGGGCCACGTCCTCGAGGTCGAACTTGATGCCGCATTCGCTGGCGATGGCCGGCAGATGCAGACCGGCATTGGTGCTGCCGCCTGTGGCCGCCACGATCATGGCGGCATTCTCCAGCGCCTTGCGGGTGACGATGTCGCGCGGGCGCAGATTGCGCTTGATCAGCTCCATCACCATCTTGCCCGAGGCATAGCCGTAATCGTCGCGGTTCTCATAGGGCGCCGGGGCGCCGCTGGAACCCGGCAGCGCCAGGCCGATGGCTTCGGAAATGCAGGCCATGGTGTTGGCGGTGAACTGGCCACCGCAGGAGCCGGCCGACGGGCAGGCAACGCATTCCAGTTCGTGCAGTTCGTCCTCGTTCATGGTGCCGGCGGCGACCTGGCCCACGGCCTCGAACACATCGACGATGGTGACATCGCGGTTCTTGAAGCGGCCGGGCAGGATCGAGCCGCCATAGACGAACACGGAGGGCACGTTCAGGCGCACCATGGCCATCATCAGGCCGGGCAGCGACTTGTCGCAGCCGGCGAAACCGACCAGGGCGTCATAGCAATGGCCGCGCACCGACAGTTCAACCGAGTCAGCGATCACTTCGCGGCTGACCAGCGAGGCCTTCATGCCCTGGTGGCCCATGGCGATGGCGTCGGTAACGGTGATGGTGGTGAATTCGCGCGGCGTGCCGCCGGCGGCCTTCACACCGGCCTTGGCCTTCTGCGCCTGGCGGCCGAGCGAGATATTGCACGGCGCCGACTCATTCCAGGTGGTGACCACGCCGACCAGCGGTTGGTAGATCTCCTCCTCCTTCATGCCCATCGCATAGTAGAAGCTGCGGTGCGGTGCACGTTCGGGGCCGACACTGACGAAACGGCTGGGCAGCTTGGATTTGTCGAAGCCGTTCGTCTTTGCCTTCGCTTTCGATTTCGCGGCAGGCTTCTTGGGGGCGGCGGCTTTCTTGGACTTGCCCTTCATGGCTCTGGTTTCTCCCTAAGCTACGGAAACTGGCTGGTTCGCGGCGGAGCATAGCCAGAGCCCGGGGCTGCCGCCAGTCCTAGGCCACTGGAGCAGCGCAGGAATCCTGGTTTCATTCCGTGGTATAAGGCAGCGTGATGGGGAGCATCATGGGGGAAAATGCCAGAGAATCTAAAATACCGGCAGCGTAAATCCGGGCCAGTGCGACTGCTGGCCATGCTTGTGCTGCTGCTGGCCGTGGCCGGCGGCGGCTTCCTGCTCTGGCGGCAGAATTTCGCCACCGGTGACGGCCCGCGCTACCGCATTGCAAAAGTCGAGCGCGGCAGCGTTGTCGCCAGCGTTTCCGCCTCCGGCACGCTGGCGCCGGTGACCCAGGTGCAGGTCGGCAGCCAGGTATCCGGACAGGTCAAGGAAATCCTGGCGGACTTCAATTCCGAGGTCCGCGCCAACCAGGTGATCGCCCGCATCGACCCGGAATCCTTCGAGGCCCGCGTCGCCCAGGCCGCCGCCGAGCTTGAGGTGGCGCAGGCCGCCGTGCTGATGCAGCGCGCCAGCCTGGACCGCGCGCGCACCGACACCCAGCGCGCCGAGATCACCCGCGTCGATGCCGAGCGCGAATACAGCCGCAAGCGCGACCTGGCGGATCGCGGCGTCGGCTCCACCGCCGACAAGGACCGCCAGGAAGCCAATGCGCTGGGCGCCCAGGCGCAGGTGCAGGGCGCGCGCGCCGCCACCACCATGGCCGAGGCGCAGCTTGCCAATGCCGTGGCCGCCGTGCGCCAGCGCGAGGCCGCCCTGCGCCAGTCGCGCATCGACCTGGAACGCACCTATATCCGCTCACCGGTCGATGGCGTGGTGATCCTGCGCAACATCGATGCCGGCCAGACCGTGGCCGCCAGCCTGCAGGCACCGATCCTGTTCACCATCGCCGAGACATTGACCAAGATGCAGGTGGAAACCAGCGTCGATGAGGCCGATATCGGCCGGCTCAGCGAGAGCATGGCCGCAACCTTCACAGTGGACAGCCTGCCCGGCCGCACCTTCGAGGGCCAGATCCGCCAGATCCGCAAATCGCCGCAAGTGGTGCAGAATGTGGTGACCTATACAGTGGTAATCGCCGCCGACAACCCGGACCTCAAACTGCTGCCGGGCATGACCGCCAATGTCCGCATTGTCGTGGAACAGCGTGCCAATACCCTGAAGCTGCCCAATGCCGCGCTGCGGTTCCGGGCGCCGGCAGGCGTTACCATCGAGGCCGCCGATGGCAGCCAGCCGGCAGTGGCGGCAAACGCCTCCCAGGGCACCGGTTTGCAGGCCGTGCGCGAACGGCTGGTGCGCGAGTTGCAGCTCAACGACGCCCAGGCCCACGCGCTGGACGATGCGTTCAACGAGCTGCGCGGCAAAATCACCGCCCTGGGGCCTGACCTCAATGAAAACCAGCGCCGCGCCGCCATTGAACGGCTACGCGCCGAGAACCGGCACAAGATCGCCGCCATGCTGACGCCGGAACAGCGCCTGCGCTATCAGGCCATGGCACCAGCGGCAGCGGGCGCTAACGCTGCAGGCGGCAGCGATGGCCGCGCCTACCAGGCCAAGGGTGCCGGACTGGTCAGCCACAGCCTGCGCATCGGGATCAGCGATGGCAGTTTCACCGAGATCATCGGCGGCAGCTTGAAGGAAGGCGATGAAATCGTGATCGGGGTGCAGGGTGCCGTGTCGTCTGGCTCGGGCGGCGGCAACGCACCGCGCCTGCGACTCTGAACCCGACGCCATGAGCGCCCTCATCGAAGTGGCCGGCCTGCGCAAGGTGTTCCGCCTCGGCGACAACGAGGTGGCGGCGCTGGCCGGTATCGACGTGAGCATCGCGCGCGGCGATTTCGTCGCCGTGATGGGGCCATCCGGCTCGGGCAAATCCACCTTCATGAACATGGTCGGCTGCCTCGATTCACCCACCGGCGGCTCCTACCGCCTGGATGGCGAGGATGTTGCCGCCATGGACGAGGATGCCCGCGCCGACCTGCGCAACCGGCTGCTCGGCTTCGTGTTCCAGAGCTTCAACCTGCTGCCGCGCACCACGGCGCTGGACAATGTGGCTTTGCCCCTGCTCTACCGCCGTGGCGCTGCCATGCCGGCAGCCGAACGCCGTGCGCGGGCAGCCGGGCGCCTCAAGGAAGTGGGCCTTGCCGAGCGCGGCCACCATCAACCCTCGCAGCTTTCCGGCGGTCAGCAGCAGCGCGTCGCCATTGCTCGCGCCCTGGTCAACGATCCCGCCCTGCTGCTCGCCGACGAGCCGACCGGCGCGCTGGACAGCCGCACCTCGGTGGAGATCATGGCGCTGTTCCAGGCGCTGAACCAGCGCGGCATCACCATCGTGCTGGTGACCCATGAGCCGGATATCGCCGCCTATGCCAGCCGCAAGCTGCTGTTCCGCGATGGCAAATTGGTGAGCGACGAGCGCAACCCGGCCCCGCGCCAGGCAGCGGAGGAATTATGAGCCCGCTCGCCAGCCTGCTGGTTGCGCTCCGCGCGCTGCGCGTCAACATGCTGCGCTCCGGCCTCACCATGCTCGGCATCGTGATCGGCGTGGCCGCCGTGATCACCATGGTGGCGGTGGGCGAAGGCGCGCAGGAGCGCGTGCGCGAACAGATCAAAAGTCTCGGCTCCAACCTGATCGTGATCCTCTCTGGCGCCGTCACCAGCGGCGGCGCCCGGCTCGGTTTCGGCTCACAGCTCACCATCACCGAGGATGACGGCTATGCCATCGCCCGCGAGGTCGATCTGGTGCAGGCAGCGGCGCCGGTGTCGCGCGGCACGGCGCAGATCGTGTTCGGCAATCAGAACTGGTCCAGCGTGGTCATGGGCATCACGCCGGATTACCTGGATGTGCGCGATTGGGAAATGGCCAGTGGCCGTAGTCTCGCCCAAGAGGAGATCGACAGCGCCGCCAAGGTGGTGCTGCTGGGCCAGACGGTGGCCAACAACCTGTTCGGCGATGCCGACCCCATCGAGCAGACCATCCGCATCCGCAAGGTGCCGTTCACAGTGATCGGCGTGCTGGCCAAGAAGGGCCAGAGCATGCAAGGCCAGGACCAGGACGACGTGGTGCTGGTGCCGATCAGCACCGCACGCAAGCGCCTGCTCGGCGGCCAGCAGGCACGCCAGCGCGCCGTGGTGGCGATTTCCGTGAAGGTGCATGACGGCGCCGACATGGCCGAGGCCGAGAGCCAGATCCGCGACCTGCTGCGCCAGCGCCATCGCCTGCAGCCGAACCAGGATGACGATTTCTGGCTGCGCAATCTCTCCGAAGTGCTGGAGACGCAGCAGGCGGCGCAGCGCGTCATGGCCCTGCTGCTGGCCGCCGTGGCCTCGGTGTCGCTGGTGGTCGGCGGCATCGGCATCATGAACATCATGCTGGTCAGCGTCACCGAACGCACCCGCGAGATCGGCCTGCGCATGGCGGTGGGCGCCCGGCGGCGCGACATCCTGGCGCAATTCCTGATCGAAGCCGTGACCCTGGCGGCGATCGGCGGCCTGATCGGCGTTGGCCTCGGCATCGGTGCCGCCATCGGCATCGCCTATTTCACCGACTGGCCGGTGCGCATCGCGCCGGCAGCGATTGTACTGGCGGTGGGTTTCGCCGCCGCCGTGGGGGTGTTTTTCGGCTTCTATCCGGCCCGCAAGGCCTCGAGACTGGAACCCATGGAAGCCCTCCGTTTCGAATAAGCCCGCTTTTAACAGAGGTTGCAAAGCCCGAGAAAAATTAACCGCTGTTTAACATCCGTTAACGCTGATCTGACAAAATGTTGCCATGCGTTTCATGGCCGACATACCGGGCAACGCCCCGGGAGGCTTTTTTTCCGGTGGCTGCTTCATCGTGCTGACGCAGCTCGGCGATAGCTGGATTCTGCGTACCGTGCATGAGGACGTGGAAGCCGCCCAGGCCGAAGCCTTCCGCTGGCGCCGCATCTATGGCCCGGAACGCACCCGCATCGCCGCCGTGAATCAGGGGGGCAGCCAGGACCAGGCGCAGCCGGTACCGCCGGAAGCCACACCGGTCGTCACTCTGCCCATTACCAATCTGCCCGTGATCATCGACGTGGTGCCGGAACCGGCCAACGATATCGCCGGGGCCATGCCCAAACCAATGCCCCGGCCGGCCAAAAGCCAGCAGCGCCGCCGCACCAACGCATCCCCCCGCGAAGCCTCCCGCCCGCTCGGCTGGGGCGAAACCCTGTTGCGGGCGCTGATGCTGTATTTCGCCTATTCGCTGGTCAACCGCCTGCTCGACCTCGCCATCCTGATGCAGGGCGCCTAAACTTTTCGGATGCTCGACGTCATCTTCGCGATTCTGCCGATCTTCCTGCTGATCCTGATCGGCCTTGGCATGCGGCGCTGGAATTTTCCCGGCGAAGGCTTCTGGCCGCTGGCCGACCGCAGCGTCTATTTCCTGTTCTTCCCAGCACTGCTGATCCACAACCTGGCACGCGCCGATCTCGGCGACCTCGATCCCACCGGCCTGTTCGGTACGCTGTTCGGCTCGATCCTGCTGATCGCCGCCATCGGCTACAGCCTGCGCCGGCCTCTCAGGCTGGACGGCCCGGCCTTCACCAGCCTGTTCCAGGGCTCGATCCGCTTCAACACTTTCGTCGGCTTCGGCGCCGTGGCGGCTTTGGCCGGCAATGCGGGTATCACACTCTATGCGGTGGTGATCTCGGTGGCGATCCCGGTGCTGAATATCCTCACCGTGCTGGTGATGATGCGGTTCGGCAGCCATGCCCAGGGTGGCGCCTCGCTGCGCGACCAGTTTTTTGCGCTGGCCAAGAACCCGCTGATCATCGCCTGCCTTGTCGGCATCTTCCTGAACCAGACCGGCATCGGCCTGCCGCGCGGCATCGACGCGGTGTTCAAGACACTCGGCGATGTCGCAGCCCCGCTCGGCCTGCTCACGGTCGGCGCCGCCCTGCAACTTGACGCACTGCGCCGGGGCGGCCCGGCGGTGGCGGCAACCCTGGTGCTGAAGCTGCTGCTTTATCCGGCGGCGATGTTCGGTCTCTCTCGGCTGTGGCATCTCACTCTGATCGAGACACAGGTGCTGGTGCTGTGGGCGATGCTGCCAACCTCAAGCGCCAGCTACATCCTGGCCCGCCAGATGGGCGGCGACGCGCCACTGATGGCGGCGATTGTCACCGCCACCACGCTCGGCGCCTTCATCACCATGCCGATCCTGCTCGGCCTGATGGGGCTTTAGGTTTTAGGGAAATCGAGGCCCATGGCCTCGTAGCGCTCTGGGTCGTCGCCCCAGTCGCCGCGCACCTTCACGAACAGGAAGAGATGCACGCGGCGCTCGAACTGTTCTTCCATCTCGCGCCGGGCATTGGCGCCGATGCGCTTGAGCATGGCACCGCCCTCGCCGATGACGATCTTCTTCTGCGTCTCGCGCTCAACAAAGATCACCTGGTTGATCTTGGCGGCGCCGTCCTTCTGGTCCTTCCAATCCTCGGTTTCCACCGTGGCGGCATAGGGCAGTTCCTGGCGCAGCGCATTGAACAGCTTCTCGCGCGTGATCTCGGCGGCAAGGAAACGCATCGGCACATCGGCAAGCTGGTCTTCCGGATAGAGCCAGGGGCCTTCCGGCATGCGGCGGGCAAGGTCACGGCGCAGATCGCCGACGCCATCGCCCTTCTCCGCTGAAATCATAAAGGTGGCGGTGAAGGGGAAATCGTTGTTCATCGCCTGGGTCAGACCGAGCAGCTTCTCGCGCAGCAGCTTGTCCACCTTGTTCAGCGCCAGCACCACCGGCGTCTTCTGTTCCTTCAGGCGCTTGAGGATTTCGCGCGTCTCGTCGTCATAGCCGCGCACCGCATCCACCACCAACAGGATCACGTCGGCATCATCCACGCCGCCCCAGGCCGCCTGCACCATGGCGCGGTCGAGCCGCCGCTTCGGCGCGAAGATGCCGGGCGTGTCCAGGAAGATGAGCTGCGTCTGGCCTTCCATGCCGATGCCGGTGATGCGCGCCCGCGTCGTCTGCACCTTGGAGGAGACAATGGAAATCTTGGCGCCGACCAGGGCGTTCAGCAAGGTCGACTTGCCGGCATTCGGTGCACCGACAATGGCGACATAGCCGCAAGTGGTGGGGGTTTCACTCATGTATTTTGCTCCAGACGGCGTAATAGCCGGCCGGCGGCTTCCTGTTCGGCAGCCCGCTTCGAGCCGCCCTTGCCCTGTTCCGGTTCGCCATCGCCCAGCGCCACTTCCACGGTGAAGCGCGGCTCATGCGGCGGACCTTCGATACCGGCCACCTGGTAGCGCGGCACATTCATGCCCCGCGCGGCGGCCCATTCCTGCAAAGCGGTTTTTGCATCCTTGGCGGCGCCGGCATAGGAGGAATCGTCCAGGCGCGGCGCCATGTGGCGCGACACGAATTGCTCGGCGGCCGCCAGGCCGCCATCGAGATACAAAGCGGCGATCACCGCTTCCAGCGCATCGGCCAGGATCGCCGGCTTGCCGGCGCCGCCGGAATCGCGCTCGGAACGCGAAAGCTGGATATGCTCACCCAAGCCCAGATCCTGGGCGAAGCGCGCCAGGCTTTCCTGCCGCACCAATGCATTGTAGCGCAACGCCAGTTCGCCGGCGGCGGCATCGGGAAACATCTTCGCCAGCAAGGTGGCAACGATCAGGCCGAGCACGCGGTCGCCGATGAATTCAAGCCGATTATAGTCGCGGGCGGCTTCCGCCTTGGCCGCACCGCGCCGGGCCGACTTGGCGCGCGAGCGGCGCGGATTGGCCGAGGGATGCACCAGTGCCTCCTCCAGCAGTTTCGGCTCGCTGAAGCGATGGCCGAGCGTCTGCTGCAGGATGTCGAGGCCGGATTTTTGGGCGTCGTCCGACACGTCAGTGAATGCTGGTGAACATGCGCTCGAAGCGCCAGGCGCCGGGCCAGGTCCACGGCTTGAACAGCGAGGCCGAGCCATCCACCGACAGCCAGCGGATATTGGCGCGACCGACCAGGTTTTCCGCCGGCAGGAAACCGACGCCGCCATGGATCACCTGGAAGCGGCTATCCTGCGAATTGTCGCGATTGTCGCCCATCACGAAGAAATGGCCCGGCGGCACGGTAAAGACCGGGGTGTTGTCGCCTTCGCTGGTGCGCAGGTCGATGGTCATGTAGCTGCGGCCACCTGGCAGGGTTTCCTCATACTGGCGTTCGCGGCGCACCATGCCGAAACGGTCATGCAGTTCAAAATCGGCCACGCGGCGACGCTGCACCCGCTCGCCGTTCAGCCACAATTCGCCGTCACGCATCTGCACCCGGTCGCCCGGCACGCCGATCACGCGCTTGATGTAATCCAGCGACGTGTCGCCGGGATAGCGGAACACCACCACGTCGCCGCGCTCCGGCTGGCCTTCCAGCACGCGGCCCTTGAACAGGTCCGGGCTGCCCGGCAGCGAAAAGCGCGAATAGCCGTAGGCGTATTTCGACACGAACAGGAAATCGCCGACCAGCAGGGTCGGCAGCATGGATTCCGACGGGATGTGAAACGGCTCGTAGGCGAAGGTGCGGATACCGCCAGCAATCACCAGGGCATAGATCAGGGTCTGCAGGTTTTCCCACAGGCCCGTGCCCTGCTCGCGATCCGCCTTGCTCTTCGCCACTCGTTCACTCCTGCGCTACGCCACCGCCGACGCCCAAGCCGGCGCGGCACAACCCACCGGCATACAGCCCGCTGGCAAGCGGCATCAAGCCCGCTGGCACTGGGCAAGTCAAGTGACCCAAGTGCCGCAGGCCAAGATATTGCCGCCAGTTAAGGCATTGATTTTATTTCAGGTATTTGGCTGAGTCGGGGGCGCCGGCACGGCCGAGATGATGACCAGCGCCTGGGCCAGCGGCGGCTCGTCGGTGATGGTTATATCGATCTGCGCCACATGGCCGGGCGGCAGCAGGCTTTGCAGCCGCGCCAGGGCGCCACCGCTGAGCTGCATGGTCGGCTTGCCTCCGGGCAGGTTGACCACCCCCATGTCGCGCCAGAACACGCCCTTGCGAAAACCGGTACCCAGCGCCTTGGAACAGGCCTCCTTGGCGGCGAAACGCTTGGCATAGGAAGCGATGCGGGTAAGCGGCCGGCGTTCCGAGCGCGCCTTCTCGGTGGCGGTGAACACGCGGTTGAGGAAGCGGTCGCCGAAGCGGGCGATGGTCTTGTCGATCCGCCTGATGTCGATCAGGTCGGAGCCGATGCCGAGAATGGTCATGGCTCTGTCAGGCGCTGAGGCTGCGGTCGCCGCGCGCCGCATCCATCAATGCACGCATGCGGCGGATAGTGCCATCCAGGCCGCCGAAGATCGCCTCGCCGATCAGGAAATGGCCGATATTGAGTTCGACAACGGTAGGGATCGCGGCGATGGCACCGACATTGTCGAAGCTCAGGCCATGGCCGGCATGGCATTCCAGGCCGAGTTCAGCGGCATAGTCGGCCGCCGCACGGATGCGGTTCAGCTCGGTCTCGCGCGCCGCGCCTTCCAGCTCGCAATAGCGGCCGGTATGCAATTCCACCACCGGTGCGCCAAGCGCCTTGGCAACGGCAAGCTGCACCCGCGAGGGCTCGATGAACAACGACACGCGGATGCCGGCATCCACCAGCCGGGTGATGATCGGTGCCAGGTGATTATGCTGCGCGGCGGCGTCCAGGCCGCCCTCGGTGGTGCGTTCCTCGCGGCGTTCCGGCACGATGCAGCAGGCATGCGGCTTGTGGCGCAGCGCGATGCCCAGCATCTCGGCGGTGGCGGCCATTTCCAGGTTCAGCGGCAGCTTGATCTCGGCCATCAGCCGGTCGATATCGCCATCCGAGATATGGCGGCGGTCTTCGCGCAGATGCGCCGTGATGCCATCGGCGCCGGCAGCCGCCGCCATGATCGCGGCGCGCACCGGATCGGGATGCTTGCCGCCGCGCGCGTTGCGGATGGTGGCAACGTGGTCGATATTGACGCCCAGCCGCAGCTTGCTCATCTCGTTATCCCCTACTTCAGGCCGCGCGAGCCGGGCTTCACCGCCGGCAGCTTCGCCAGTTCCGGCGGCAATTCGTCGTCGCGATAGGCCGGCACCTTGAAGCCGCACAGCGCGAACATCGGCACGCCAAGCTGCACCTCGCCATCCGAGCGATCGACGATGCAGGATGCCGCCACCGTCACGCCGCCATGCTCGGCGATGCAGTCGATGCATTCACGGCTGGATTTGCCGGTGGTGACTACGTCCTCAGCCATCAGCACGCGGGCACCGGGGGCGATTTCGAAGCCACGCCGCAGCGCGAACTTGCCATCCACGCGCTCAGTGAAGATCGCCGGCACGCCAAGCTGGCGGGCCAGTTCATAGCCCACCACCACGCCGCCCATGGCCGGCGAGCAGACGATATCCACCGGCTTCGGCCCCAGCTTGGCGCGGATGTTGTCGGCCAGCGCGCGGCACATCGCCTCGGCCCGGGCAGGATGCGACAGCACCTTGGCCGACTGCATGTAGACCGGGCTGTGCAGGCCGGAGGTGAGCAGGAAATGCCCCTCCAGCAAGGCGCCGGATTCGCGGTAATGCTGCAAAACTTCGTCACGCGTCATGGTCTGGGGTCCCTTGAACTAACCGGGCGCAGCCTAAGCGCAGGCGTCCCCGGGTTCAAGACGGGACAACCGATTCAAAGCCGGGCCGGGCTCTAAGCTTGGCCGGGGCTTTTACCCCCTGGCGCGCTCGACACTGCTGATATTCGGGGTGGCCCGCAGCGCGGCGATGATGTTCGAGAGGTGTTTCACGTCGCGCACCTCGACATCGACATACATCTCGAACAATTCCTGGGTCCGGTTGGTGATCTTCAGGTTGGTGATATTGCCCTTGTGCTTGGCGATCACCGTGCTGAGCGCCGAGAGCGAACCCGGCTCGTTCGCCACCAGCAGGATGACGCGGCCCAAATGCACCTGGCCGCTCTTGTCGCCGTCGCCCGGGGCGTCCCAGGCGAGATCGAGCCAGCGTTCCGGCTGGTCGGAGAACTGGCCCAGCGCCTCGCAGTCGATGGTGTGGATGGTGACGCCCTTGCCGGTGGTGACGATGCCGACGATACGGTCTCCCGGCAACGGATGGCAGCAGCCGGCAATATGCATCGCCATGCCGGGAATCAGCCCGCGGATCGGGATGCCGTTATGCTTCGCCTCCGGCGCCTTGTGCTGCTGGCGCGGCAGCGGCGGTAGCTTGTCGGCCTCGCGGTCGTTTTCCTTCTCGCCGGGATAGACGATATGCAGCACCTGGCGTGCAGTGATCGAGCCATCGCCAACGCCGACATACACGTCGTCGACACCGCGCAGCTTCAGCACCTTCACCGCTGCTTCCAGACCCTTATCGGTGAGCTGCTGGTCGCGCTCATGGAAGGTCTTCTTCAGGATTGCCTTGCCGAGCTCGACATACTGGCCGCGCTGCTGCTGGCGGATGAAACGGTTGATGCACGACTTGGCACGGCCCGACTTGACGAAGTTGAGCCAGTTCGGATGCGGCGCCGGCACCTTGGAGCGCAGGATTTCCACCTGGTCGCCATTGCGCAGCACGGTGCGCAGCGGCACCACGCGGCCATTCACCTTGGCGCCCACCGCCGTATCGCCGACCCCGGAATGCACCGCATAGGCAAAATCAACCACCGTGGCATCGCGCGGCAGGGCAATCAGGTCGCCCTTCGGCGTGAAGCAGAACACCTGATCCTGGAACATGTTGAGCTTGGTATGCTCGAGGAATTCTTCCGGATCGGATGCCTGCTCCAGGATTTCAAGCAATTCGCGCAGCCAGCGATATTGCTTCGCCTCGGCATCCGGCGCGGTGCCGCCGCCATTGCCATCCTGCTTGTATTGCCAATGCGCCGCGACACCGAGTTCGGACACTTCATGCATGTCCTGGGTGCGGATCTGGATTTCGATGCGCTTGTTCTCAGGCCCGATCACCGTGGTATGCAGCGAACGATAGCCGTTCTGCTTCGGCGTCGAGAGATAATCCTTGAAGCGGCCGGGCACCGAAGGCCAGGTGCCGTGAATGATGCCCAGCGCCTGGTAGCAGGCGGTGATATCGCGCACCACGATGCGGAAGGCCATGATGTCGGAAAGCTGCTCGAACGGAATGTTCTTGCGCTGCATCTTCTCCCAGATCGAGAACGGGCGCTTCTCGCGGCCCGATACCCAGGCATCCAGTCCCTGTTCCGCCAGGGTACGCTTGATCTTGTCGGAGATGCGCTGGGTCAGGCTGCCGCCTTCGCTGCGCAACTGTTCCAGGCGCGTGATGATCGAGGCGCGCGCATCGGTATTGAGTTCGGCGAAGGCTAAGTCTTCCAGTTCCTCCTTCAGTTCCTGCATGCCGATACGGTCGGCGAGCGGAACGTAGATTTCCATGGTTTCCTTGGCGATGCGCTTCCGCTTTTCCGGCGTCTTGATGTAATGCAGCGTGCGCATGTTGTGCAGCCGATCGGCCAGCTTCACCAGCAGCACGCGGATGTCGTTCGACATCGCCAGCAGCAGCTTGCGGAAATTCTCCGCCTGCCGCGTGCGGTCGGATTGCTGTTCGATGCGCGACAGCTTGGTGACGCCGTCGACCAGGCGCAGCACATCGCCGCCGAAATTCTTCTCGATCTCGACCGGCGTCGCCACGGTGTCTTCCAGCGTGTCATGCAGAAGGCCGGTGGCGATGGTCTTGTCGTCGAGTTTCATGCCGGCGAGGATGCCGGCCACTTCCACGGGATGGGAGAAATACGGGTCGCCGGAGGCGCGCATCTGGGCGCCATGCGCCTTCATGGAAAACACGTAGGCGCGGTTCAACAGGTCCTCGTTGGCGCCGGGATCGTACGCCAGAACCTTCTCCACCAATTCAACCTGCCGCAGAATCCGAGCGCGCGCCATGCCGTCCCGCCCTCCTTCAACGGGAAACGGTTTCACAACACCCTGAATTTTGGGCGAAAATTAGTCCAGGGCAAGACCCTGGAATGATTCTAGGTCGAAAGGACGAGGATTACTCCTCGACGGCATCCCCAAGGTCGGGCTCGTCGGCGCCGTCTTCCTCGATGCCCATGCCCTCGGCCAGGTCGTCTGCCTGCTGAACACCGGACCACTCGGCCGATTCCATCAGGGCGGCCATGTTGTCCTCTTCCGGCTCATCGACCTCGACATGCTTCTGCATGCCGCCGATCATGCGCTGGCGCAGGGTTTCGATATCCACGGTTTCATCAGCGATTTCGCGCAGGGCCACCACCGGGTTCTTGTCGTTGTCGCGGTCCACGGTCAGCGGCGCGCCAGCCGACACGGCACGGGCACGCTGGGCGGCGAGCATCACCAGCTCGAAGCGGTTCGGAACCTTGATGACGCAATCTTCAACGGTAACGCGGGCCATGGCGGCTAATCCTTAGTGACCATCCGGGGAATTGCGCTTCCTAGCGCCTTCCCTGGCAGCATGCAAGGGCTATTCGACCCCTTCAAGCCAACCTATTGATTTCCATGGGTTCCGCTGTCGCGATCAGGGCCGGCAAGGCAGCCCCGCTGACCGGGTGGCGCCAGTCTGGGGCAACTTCCTGCAGCGGCAGCAGCACGAACAGCCGGCGGCTCATGCGCGGATGCGGCAGCACCGCCCGCCCCGGTACCTCCATTGGCTGCACCAGGCCGCGGTAATCAAGTATGTCGAGATCCAGCGACCGCGCATCCCAACGGCCGGCACGGCGACGGCCAAACGCCGCTTCGATCTCATGCAACCGCCGCAGCAAGGCATCGGCATCGAGCGCCGTGCGCAGCGCTACCACTGCGTTTAGGTAATCGGGCTGTTTCGTTTCGCCCGTGCGGGGTGGCGGCCAGGCTGGAGAACGCCACAAGCTGGAGCGCGCGACAACATGAGAATCGCCTGCACTCAAGTCATTCATGCCCGCGATGATTGTGGCGCGAATATCCACCTGACCCTCAGCGGGCAGATTTGCGCCAAGTGCTATGAAAACTAGATCATTCGAGGGATTTTCCGGCATGGAAGCCTTGTGTAGTCTATCTGATGATTTAATTAGCCCATTATATCTATTTCGATAAACCGTCTTTCTTCTCTGCAGTAGGAGTGATGCTAATGATGAAATTTTATCCGCAGGAGCGCGTGGCGCTCTTTATTGATGGCGCCAACCTCTATTCTGCCGCCCGCAGCCTCGGTTTCGAGATCGATTATCGTCGCCTGCTCGAGCATTTCCGCAAGGAAGCGCATCTGATGCGCGCCTTCTACTACACCGCGCTGGTGGAAGACGCCGATTACTCGCCGCTGCGCCCGCTGATCGACTGGCTCGACTATAACGGCTACACCATGGTGACCAAGCCGGCGAAGGAATATACCGACGCCACCGGCCGCCGCCGCTTCAAGAGCAACATGGATATCGAACTGGCCATCGACATGATGGACCTGACGCCGCATCTCGATCATGCCGTGCTGTTCTCCGGCGATGGCGATTTCCGCCGTCTGGTGGAAGCCGTGCAGCGCCGCGGCGTGCGTGTCTCGGTGGTTGCCACCACCAAGAGCCAGCCGCCGATGGTGGCCGATGAACTGCGCCGCCAGGCCGACACCTTCGTTGAACTGCAGGACCTGATGCCGAAGATCATGCGCGAGGGCGGTGGGCGCGACCAGGTGCATGCCCAGCGCACCGCCGGCCTCAATGCCACGCTCCGCGTCGGCAATACCACGCCGGCCGGCGCCTATGACGATGACGATGAGATCGACACCGCGAATCCGCGCGGCTACGGCCGCTAAGCAGCAAGATTGAGCGCCGTGACCCTTGAGGCCGCGCCGATCCCTGGTCGCGATTGCGGCCTCTGCCCAAGGCTGGCGCAGTTCCGCACCGACAACCGCGCCGCCTACCCGGCTTTCTTCAATGCACCGGTACCGGCCTGGGGCGATCCTGAGCCGCAATTGCTGCTGGTCGGCCTGGCGCCGGGCCTGAAAGGCGCCAACCGCACCGGACGGCCCTTCACCGGCGACTATGCCGGCGACCTGCTCTACAGCACGCTGAAAAAATACGGCTTCTCGGAAGGCGAATTCCGCGCCGACCCGAATGACGGCCTGGTGCTGCGCCGCGCCCGCATCTCGAATGCCGTGAAATGCGTGCCGCCGGAAAACAAGCCGACCCCGGCGGAAACCAAGATCTGCCGCAGCCATTTCCTGGCGCCGGAAATCGCCGCCATGAGCAAGCTGCGCGCCATCCTGGCGCTGGGCCAGATCGCCCATGTGGCGGTGCTGGATACGCTGAAGATGAAGCGGGCGGCGGCGCCCTTCGGGCATAACACCGCCTACCTGATGCCCAATGGCGCGACGCTGTTCTCCAGCTACCATTGCTCACGTTACAATACCAATACAGGCCGCCTCACCGAGGCCATGTTCCATGCGGTTTTCGACCGCATCGCCGCCCACCTTGGCTAGCCCTCAGCGCCGTTCGCGCTTATTCTAGCGCGGTCGAGAATCCGCCCAGCGGACCGGGGGTGCCATGCTGATCAATTGCGTTGCCTACCAGAACGGCCACAAGCTCGCCGAACCCGGAATCGGCGAAATCAGCGACTATGTCAGCCGCAAGGATGCCTTCGTCTGGGTGGCGCTCAAGGACGCCGATATCGCCGAACTGAAAACGATGCAGGAAGAATTCGGCCTGCATGAACTGGCGGTGGAAGACGCCCAGCACGGCCACCAGCGGCCCAAGGTGGAGGAATACGGCGACTCGCTGTTCGCCGTGATCCAGCTTGTCGAGATCGTCGACGGCGAATTGCAGGTCGGTGAAGTCGATATCTTCGTCGGCAAGAACTATGTGCTGTCGGTGCGCAACCGCAGCCAGCAGAATTTCCTCGGCGTGCGCGCCCGCGCCGAACGCGAGCAGCATCTGCTCAAACTCGGCTCCGGCTTCGTCTTCTATGCCCTGATCGACGCCGTGGTGGACCGCTACTTCCCCATCGTCGATGCGCTGGAAACCGAACTCGAGGAGATCGAGGAGCAGATTTTCAGCCAGGGTTCGGCGCGTTCCAATATCGAGCGGCTCTATGCGCTCAAGCGCAAGGTGCAGGTGCTGAAGCATGCCGTGGCGCCGCTGATGGATGCCGTTGGCAAACTCACCGGCGGCGGTCGCGTGCCGCTGGCCTGTACCGACATGCAGGTCTATTTCCGCGACGTTTATGATCACCTGATCCGCATCAACCAGCTCACCGATGTCATCCGCGAAACCATCAACACCGCGATGCAGGTGAACCTGTCCATGGTCACCATCGAGGAAGGCGAAGTGAACAAGCGGCTGGCCGCCTGGGCCGGCATCTTCGCCGTCGCCACCGCCTTCGCCGGCATCTGGGGCATGAATTTCGAAGTCATGCCCGAACTGAAATGGGAATACGGCTACCCGACAGCCTTGCTGGTCATCGCCGGCGCCGCCGGCTTCCTCTACTGGCGTTTCCGCAAGTCCGGCTGGCTCTAAAGCAGTTTCAGGAACCGCTCCAAGGATGCAATCTCGGCCTTGAGGTCGGCACGACGCTCGGCGGCTTCCTCATCCTCGCCCCAAAGCTGCGCCTGGTGCAGTTCGTCCAGGAAGGCGGCCTCATAGGCGGCCTCGGCATCGAGATGCGCTTCCAGCAGGGCCAGGCCGATCACTACCGAGCCGCAAACCGTGGTGGCGGTATGCAATGCCGTCAGCCGCAGCGGATCGAGGCCAGCACAAAGCCGGCGCAGGCGCTCGGCCAGTTCCGGCGGCTGCGCCACCGCCACGATGCCCTTGGTGGTATGCATGGTGAGGTCGTAGCGGCGCTGGAACCAGTCCAGCAAGGGCTGCCACACCTCGTCCTGGCGTGCCGCCAGTTCCACCTGCATGTCAGCGCGGTAGCACAGCAGGTCCGAGCCGCTATAGCGCACGATATCGGCGGTGGCAGGCGCCGCATCGACGGCCGTGCGGTCGATCGCCGTGGCCGCCAGCTTCATCAGCGGCATGGTCTGCGGCTGGATGCTCTCGCCCTGTGCCGCCCATTCCGCCGCGATGGCCTCGGCCAATGCCAGGTTCGGCAGCGTCATATCCAGCTTCGCCGGCGTTTTCAGCACACGGCCATCCAGCAGCACCACGGCACCATCCTCGCGCTGCTCGGCAGTGGCGGTCTTATAGAAACGCTTCATCTTGTCCTTAGCGACGGAACAGGTTGTTGAGGCTGCGGCCGAGATTCTCGACCGGATTGTTGTTCTGCGCCGGGGCCTGCTGCGTCTGGCCTTGCTGCTGCGCCGGGCGCGCGGTACTGCCCGGCACCGGCTTGCCTTCCGCCAGCGCCACGGCCTTGGCACAGGCCTGCTGGCCGGTTTCGCTGCTGCCGCTGCTCATCAGCGGCGACAGGATCGCTGCCGGGCCGAGCAAGGCCGCGCCAGCCAGCGCGCCAACCACGCCCTTAGCGGTCGCCACCGGATCAGGGTAGCCGCTGGGATTGGCCAGCGTGCCGCCAATCTTGATCGGCACTGCAAGGCTGGCCAGTGCTGCCTCGCGCGAGGACGGCACGATCTTGAGATCGAGCTGCTCGGTGCCGAGATTGATCGCACCTTCGCCGGCAATGGTGATGCGGCCGGTTTCGACAAAGAGCGGTTTCGGCGTTGCCACGCCGCCCTTGATTTCCAGCGCCGTCACCACGCATTCCAGCTTGGTCTTGGCCGTGGCCTGGCCGATACGACCGATGGTGCGCAGGATGTCGGCGCCGAGGAAATCGAGATACTGGTCGCGCAACTCGCCCTCGCCCACCTTCACCAGCACCTTGCCATTGAGGCCCGCCATCAGGGCGCGCACGCTGCCGCCCTGGCTGGTGAGGTCAGCGGTCAGATCGGTGCGGGCATCGCGGCTGATGATGTCGCTGATCTTCTCGGCCTTGAGATAATCGCTGAGGCCAAAATTCTTGCCATCCAGCTTCACCGTCAGCGCCTTGCTCTTGCCGTTCAGACCAAGCTCGCCACCGATGCTGCCACCGGAAACGCCAAGCCCGAAGGGCTTCACATTCAGCACGCCATCCTTGAGCGTCAGCGCGACAGTCACATTCTGCGCCGCCAGCATCGGGGCGCGGAACTTATCGGCCTTGAAGCGCAGATCGGCGTCGGCTGCATTGAGGCCATCGAGCGGCAGCGGTTCATCGCTGAACACCCGGTCGCTCTGCTTCGGCGCCGCCTTGCCGCCAGCGCCAGCGGCACCGCCGGCCGTGCCAGCCTTGCCATCGCCGAGCAGCGGCATCAGGTCGAGCGACTTCGAGGCCAGGTCGAATTTCACCGCCGGCTTCGCCCCCGCGAGCGCAATCTCGCCATTGCCGGCCAGATCGCTGCCGGCGATATCGGCGCTGATATTGCTCAAGGCATAGCGCTTCGGCCCGGTATCCTTCACCTGCGCCTTCAGCTTCACCGGCACCGCCTGCGCCACTTCGGCACCGAACTTGGCGGCGAAGGCCTTGGCATTCGGCGTGGCGAAATCGATCTCCAGCGCCAGGCCCTTCTGCTGCATCAATTGCCGCACGCTGCCGGTCACGGCAACACGACCGATATCGTCGCTGCCCAGACCGGCCTTGAGGTCGAATACACCCGGCTCGCCGGCATCGTCGCGCAACGTCCCTGCCGCGCTCAGCGGGCCGAAGCTCGGCGCGGTCTGCTTCGCCAGCGCCGCCAGCTTGGCGATATCCGGCGCCTCGGCGGTGAATTTCAGCGCATAGCCCTTGCCACCGACGGGATCCTTCACGCTGCCATCCACCGTGGCCTTGAGGCCGGCATTTGGAATCGCGAGGTTCAGCTTCACCGGCCAGGGCTTGGTCGGTGCCATCATTTCAGCCAGCGTGCCGAAGGTGCCGTCGGCAGTGATGTCGTTGCCGTCCACCTTGGCGGCGAGCTTGGCGGCGAGCATGCCGGCCGAATTCGATTTCAGCGAGAGTTCACTCAGCAACACGTCATTCGACGCACCGGCCTGGGCATCGCGGTAGGTCAGCTTGATATTCTTCAGCAGCAGGTCCGAAATCGTCGGCATGGTCAGGGTCACGCCATCGGCTTCGGCCTGCACCGGTGCCTGGCTCTGGGCTGCCTGCTTCGCCGGTTCGCCGAATTCCCAGTTGGCGCGGCCCTGGCGGTCCTTCTCCAGCAGCAGGTCAACATCGGCCAGCACCAGGCGGTCGATCTTGAGCTGCCGGCCAAGCAGCGCGAAGAGATCCAGTTCGGCGGAGAATTCACCGACACTGAGCATGTTGGGCCGCGAGGCCCAGGAAGGATTAGCCAGCGTCACGCCCTTCACCGTCACTGCCGGCTTCGGGAAAATCGCCAGTTTCAGGTCGCTGGCCACATCCACCTTGCGACCCACGGCGCTCTGCGCCTGCGCCAGAATCTGCGGCTTGAAGCGGTTGACGTCGATGCTCAAGGCCACGGCGACGAGGCCACCAATCAGCAGCACCAGGGCAAGAACGATCCATTTCACGTAACGCATGGCGGCCTCCTAATTAATCAGCGGTCGCGTCCCATCAATTGCTGCACCAGAGGCGGCAATTCGGCAAAACGGCGAATCACCGTCTGGGCGCCAGCCTGCATCAGTTCGGCTGGATCATGATACCCCCAGGCGACACCGATGGCACGCGCTCCGGCATTGCGTGCCATATGCATATCGAAAGTCGTGTCGCCGATGACAAGGGTGGAACCCGCCGACGCACCGGTTTCACGCATGGCGCGAAATACCATATCGGGATCCGGTTTGCCGCGCGCGATATCCGCCGTCTGCAAGGTGATGAAGCGATTCGTCAGGCCGTGCATCGCCAGCGTTGCATCCAGGCCGCGCCGCGCCTTGCCGGTGGCGATGCCGAGCAGGCAGCCATCGGCTTCCAGCTTGTCCAGCACCTCGCGCAAGCCGGGGAACAAGGGCTCCTCATGATCGGGCTGGTGGCGCATCGAAAAAGCCGCCTCGCGATAGGCCGCCACCACCTGATCGGCATTGGCGGCGCCAGCTTCAAGCAACCGGCGTACCGAGATATCCAGCGGCAACCCGACCAGGCGGCGCACATCGTCTGCGGCCGGTTCCGGCAGGTTGAAAGCCGCGAAGGCCTGCCGCATGGCGGCGATGATGTGGTGCTGGCTATCCACCAGCGTGCCGTCGCAATCGAACAGCACCAGGCAGGGGGGCGAAAACGCATCCGTGGCGGGAATCATTTGAAGAGAAAAGCATGCTCACCGCCGGGGCTCAATGTGGTGAGGGGATCAAATTCACATCCCCGCACTGCAACATAAAAGCCCCCCGTCCTAGAGAACGGGGGGCCCTACTTACTGAACGCGACGCCAGACAGCGGAACGGTTAGTTCACGGCCTTCTTGGCTTCGTCCTTCTTGACCTCGGCCTTCTTCGCCTCAGCCTTCTTCACCTCGGCCTTCTTGGCTTCCGCCTTGTGCTCGGCCTTCTTGGCGTCGGCCTTGTGTGCATCGGCCTTCTTCTCAGCGGCCTTCTGCTCCACCTTAGCAGGCGCCGCCGGGGTCGGGGTCGGCTGAGTTGCCTGCACGGCGACCGGCGCGGTCACGCCAGTGGTCACCGAGGGGGCCGGGGTCTGCGCCTGGGCATAGGCGGCAGCGGTACCGAACGCAAGACCGCTGCTCACCAGCAGGGCGGTCGCAAGGGTCTTGAAACGGGTGATCATGATTGAACTTCCTCCGGGTCGTATCACGCTGGGCTGGGCGGGCTCGCCCTGGCCGGTGCGTGAGACAGGTTATCGCCGCCGAACATGGCGGCCTTGAGCCGCAATAGGGGTGACTCCGGGGTATTGTTGTGGCCGAATAGTGGCGCCGTCTGCGGGGTGCAAATCACCGGAGGGGGCGGTATCCTGCCGGGTAAACAAGGCAGCTATCCCTCATGGCAAAGACAAAAGACAGTTCCAAAGACAGCAAGGGTCTCTCCGCCCTCACCCAGCTCGGTCAGGCCACCCGCCTGCCCGCTTCCCCGGAAGCGGCTGTGCTGGAAACCGTGCCCAATCCTAAGCCCGGACGGCTCTATGCCATCCGCCTGGTGCAGCCGGAATTCACCAGCCTCTGCCCGCTCACCGGCCAGCCGGATTTCGCCCATCTGGTGATCGACTATGTGCCGGCCAAGCGCATCGTGGAAAGCAAGTCGCTGAAGCTGTTCCTCGGCAGCTTCCGCAATCACGGCGCCTTCCATGAGGATTGCACGGTCTATATCGGCGAACGTCTGGCGGCAGCGATGAAGCCGCGCTGGCTGCGCATCGGCGGCTACTGGTATCCACGCGGCGGCATCCCGATCGATGTGTTCTGGCAAACCGGCAAGCCGCCTGCCGGCCTCTGGCTGCCAGACCAGGACGTGCCGCCCTATCGCGGCCGGGGCTGAAGCTTGCGGGCGGCGCTTCCCCGCGCTTTTGCCGTTTTCCTGGCCTGCCTGTGGCTGGCCGGCTGCGGCGGCATGGAGGATTCCATCCGCGACCTCAACCGCAGCCTCTATCGCGGCATCGGTGGCGCCCAGGAACGCCCCTCCGCCGCCGCCCGCAATGCCAGCGGCGCCAGCGGGCCGCTCACCGCCTGCCTCAATACCGAAAACGGCATGCTGTATTTCAGCCAGACCGGCCGTTGCGCGCCGGGCTATGTCGATATCCCGGCCAGCGACGCCGAGCGCCAACTGGCGCGGCGCGATGCCGATACCAGCGGCAGCACGGCCGCCGCCCCGCAGCAGCGCCGCCTGCTGCCATTGCGCGAGGGCCCGTTGCCCACCGAACCTCAACCGGGGCAGCCAGCAACGCCGCAGGTTGCCACCTTGGGCGCCGGCATCCAGCCGCCGGAAGCCCTGCGCCAGAGCGGCCAGGCGCTGTGCTATGACGACAGCCGGCAGCAGATTTTCGGTGCCGACCAATGCCCGCCAGGCAGCCGCTGGATCGACACGCCAGAAGCCGAGGCCCTGCAGCGTGCCGCCCTTGAACAGGCCGCCTGGTGCTTTTTCAGCGGTCGCCGTGTGCTCTATCGCAGCCGCGCCTGCCGCCCCGGCGACCAGCAATTGGCGATGGCGGAAGCCGACCGGCTATGGGCCGAATTGCCCGCCGACCGCAAGCCGCGCCAGCGCCCGAGTGGCGGCCAGCCGGCCCTGGCGCCGGTGCCGCAGGTGCAGGCGGCGCCGCGCGGCGGCGTCGACTCAACACCACTGCCGGCACCGCGCCGCTGAAATCACGCCCCAGGCTTGACGCTACCGACCAGTTTGAAACCGCCGGCCTGATCCGGTGTCAGCACCACGAATTCGGCCTGCTGCGGGAATATCCCGGTAAGCGCGGTGATGTTCACCTGATGCGTCACGATTACCAGATTGCCCGGCCCACGATGCGCCGCCACGCGCTGGCGCAGCGCCATTGTGCGGCCTTCACGGTCAGCCGTGTTATCAAAGAATGAATTGGCGCCAGGCCAGGTTTCCACCCGCCCGAAAGCCAATTCGGCGGTCTCGATGCCGCGGCACCATTCGCTGCTCAATACGGCACTGATCATGATGGCACGCCGACGAAAGGCTTCCCCCAGGCTGCGCGCCTCGGCCTGGCCGGCTTCCGAGAGATTACGCTGCGTGGCGCAGTCGCCAAGGCGGAAATTCGGCGGATCCCCCGTCCCCGGCACCGTGCTGGCATGGCGCATCACGACCACCTGGCCGCCCTGCTGCAAGGCGCTCCAGGCCGTCTCGTTGGCAGCGGCTGGCGCTGCCATCAAGGTCAGCGCCAGCAACAGGAAGAGCCGCAGCATCGCTTAAACGACCGCGCTGGTCTCCGCCACCACGGTGGCGAAACGGTCATTCAGTGCCGCCATCGTAGCGCGATGCACCATGGCAGCCGTCTGCACGCCGCCGAGCGGGTCCGGCAGGTCGCGGGTGGCGCAGGCATTGGCCACCACGCCGACGCGGAAGCCATTATCCACCGCCGACCGCACCGTGGCGGAAATGCACATATGGGTGGCGAAGCCGCCGACGATGATTTCCTTGCGGCCCAAACCGGCCAGCACATCCTTCAGATTGGTGTTGGCGAAACCATTCGGCAGCCCCTTGGTGATGGCCGTCTCGCCCGCCACCGGCTCCAGGCCGGGAATGAACTGGCCGCCTACGCCGTCGAGATCGAAGGCGCCGCCGGGCTTGCCCTGGTGGCGCACATGCACCACCGGCGCACCGGCCTTGCGCGCGGCGGCGATCAGCACTTTAAGCTCGGCCACGGCAGCATCGATACCGACCAGCGGCAGCTTGCCGATGGTGTATTCCTGCTGATGGTCGATCAGCACCAGGGCGGAGGCCGCCCAGGTCAGCGGCAGCTTCGGCGCACCGGCCATTTCAAGCAGGGTCTTGGGCATGGTCATCGGACTGATTCCTTGTTGCGTAACAGTGGAAGCAGCCTAATTGGTCGATTTGCGAACCGATAGTCGCTATTCTCGCGCCATGCCTGTGCAAAAACGCACAAATAGCCTGGACTGGAACGATCTGCGCTACCTGCTGGAGCTGTCGCGCCAGGGCAGCCTTTCGGGCGCGGCGCGTGCCCTCGGCGTCAACCACGCCACGGTCGGCCGCCGCCTGGATGCATTGGAACAGCAGCTTGGCGCGGCGCTGACCGAACGCGCCGGAAGGCAGTGGCGCCTCACGGCCTTGGGCCAGGAGGCGTTGGCCGCCGCCGCGCGCATCGAGGAACCGGCCTTGCAGATCGAGCGCCTGGCCGCCGGGCGCAATGCCAGCTATGGCGGCCATCTGCGCCTCACCGGCACCGAGGGCGCTGCCATGCTGCTGCTGGTGCCGGCTTTGCTGGAATTGCGCCGGCGCCATCCGGGCCTGACCGTCACGCTACTCACCGACCACAAGCCGCTGAGCCTGGCGCGGCGCGAGGCCGATCTGGCACTGCGCTGGGCGCGGCCGCGCGGCGGCGAACTCTATGCCCGCAAGCTCGGCGAGGTGCCGTTCCGGCTTTACGCGCGCGATGGCTTCCAGGCCAGCGCCCAACCATTGCCGACACTCGGCTATGACGAAAGCCTGGACGAATTGCCGGAACAGCGCTGGCTGCTCAAGCAACCGGAGCGATTCCGCTTTGTGTTCCGCTGCAACAGCATGCCGGTGCTGCTTTCCGCGTTGCGCGCCGGGCTTGGCGCCGGCCTGCTGCCGGAATTCGCCGCGCGGCAATGGCCCGATCTGGTGCCGCTGGAAAAAGCTCCGGCATTGAGTCGCGAGCTATGGCTGGTGCGGCACAAGGACACGCGCCAGGCACCGCGGCTGCGCGCCGCCGCTGATGCGATAGCTGAGAGCGTAACGCGGCTACTTAAGTCCTGAGCGGCAACGGCTTGCCGCCGTCAGGTCTGCTTCTGGATGCGCAACCGATAATACCAATACATATAGAGAGCTATTCGCCTCCAGCCCAACGAGGATACAAACCCTAAAAAGCCCGCCAGCAATAAGACCCTCGGCAGCACAGTTTTCGGCCGTTGGTCATAGTAACCCTCCGTCAGAGCGAAACCGTTATAAATAAGCATGAAGATACATGCCCCCGACAACAGCATACACAATGGGATCAGGCCAAATGCCCGCCACGGGCTGATACCGGCCATCTCACGTTGAATGCTCTTTCTCTCCTCAGCTGTTTTCCAGAAAATCGGAATACATGGAATCAGCAGCATCAGGGCTGCAAATAAGAAAACGCAGCATTTCAGGAAGAATCCAGCCTCATCACTGATCTTGCTGTAACGCATGAGATAATCGATTTTCTGGAAGGACGGCAGATATTGCGCCAATGACTTGAAGAAACGTTGCATCGTCTCAGGTTGAAATCCCGAAACATAAAAGACCAGATACAGCAGCATCACAGCAAGGATCGAAAGCAGTATCGGCACGAGGCGAAACGCATCAGCTTCGTCCAGATCGCCGAATGCTTCGTCATAATAATAATTCACGCCACCAACGAAGAAAGGATCTACAGTCCTTCCGGCGCGAAGCAGGTGCCAGCAGAGACCGGCGCCCATCGCACCGCCCGCGTAGCTGGCAGAAAAGCCCCCAACCCAAGCCCCCAGTAATCCACCAACGACACAGAAGACCAGATACCCTGTCTTCCTGTATCGCACGACCCACGCACGGATATGTCCGATGGCTTTTGCCAAGAGTGATTTCGGCGGCAGGTCATTCATGTGCAGTATCTCGTTATGAAATAGGAAACAGAGAAAAACAAAAAAACAGAGAAAGAATTATTTAGTGCAGCCCATCCTTCTGCAAGGCCCGCCGCAGGCGGCGGATGCCGAACCAGACGCTGCCGGCGATAACGGGAATGGCGACACCGATGGCGACTTCCTTGTGGATCGGCACGCCGACCGCATGCAACGCCTGGGCGGCATAGCCGACCAGGCCGACGGCGTAATAGGTGATCGCCGCAACCGAAAGCCCTTCCACGGTCTCCTGCAGCCGTAGCTGCAATTTCAGCCGGCGGTTCATGGCATCGAGCTGCGCCACGTTCTGCCGCTCCAGCGCCACATCGACGCGGGTACGCAGCAGGTTGGCCATGCGGGTGGCACGGCGCGACAGGCCCTCGATACGCTCGGCCATGGTCTCGCAGGTTCGCATCGCCGGGCTGAGCCGCCGTTCCATGAATTCGCCAAGCGTTGGCAAGCCTTCGATGCGCTCTTCGCGCAATTCCTCGATGCGGCGCGACACCAGCGCGTGATAGGCGCGCGCGGCGCCGAAGCGGAATGGCGTGTCCACCGCCAGGGTCTCGACCTCGGCCGCCGCACCAGCGATCTCGCGCAGCAGGGTCTGCTCGCTTTCTTGATGCTCCACATCCACCATGCGGCTGGCGAGCCGGCCCAGCCCCTGCTCCAGCGCGGTGATGCGCGGCGCCACTTTCTGCGCCAGCGGCAAAGCCAGCAGCGCCATCATGCGGTAGCTCTCGATATCCAGCAGGCGCAGCACCAGGCGGCCACGCTGCGCATCGGTGAGGCCGTGATCGTGGATCAGCAACGTGGTCTTGCCCTGCCGCAACTTGAAATCGGTCCACACATTGGCGCGGCCAGAAACCGCGCGCGAGGCAACCAGGGCATTCTCGTCATAAAGCCGCGCCAGCAAGGCGGTATCGGGGGCCGGCTCATTGGGCGCCAGGATCACGAGATCGGAGGCGGCGATCAGTTCACCCGGCAGGCTGGCGATCCAGGCCTGCAAGGCCGGCGGCAGATCGGCGGCTGCTTCCACCGACGAGCCGGCGGCGCGCGGCAGGTAGAGCGTGTAGGTGGTGAATTCGGTGCGGCGCTCCTGGATCGCCACATAGGGGCCGAGCGTCACCACGGCATGCTTGGCGATGGTCTCTGCGGCCTCGACACCCTGCGCCAGCGCCAGGCTGCGCAGCGGATCGCCCGTCAGGCTGGCCGGGCCGAACAATACGAAATTCAGTACCCTTGCGGGGGCGGACAGCGGCACCGGCGGCCGCGCATGCAACTCATCCGCCAGCGCCTGGCGCAGCGGATGGATAGTGGCCGGCATCGCTCCGGCGTTGCTGCCGTCTATTCCAACCATGAATCGGCGTCGTCTTCTTCCGGATCGAAACCGAGAAAATCCCAGGACGCCAGCATATGCGGCGGCATCGGCGCGCGCACCTGGAAGATATCGCCATCCGGATGCTCCAGCCGCAGGGCACGGGCATGCAGGTGCAGCTTGCGGCTGATGCCGCCGGTAAGCTGCTTCTCGGCATCGCCATATTTCCCGTCGCCGGCAATCGGCGTGCCGATGAAAGCCGAATGGACGCGGAGCTGGTGCGTGCGGCCGGTCACTGGCGCCATGGCCAGCCAGGCGGCGCGGCGGCCGGCGGTGGCAACCGTGCGGTAGAGCGTGATCGCCGATTTGCCAGCTTCCGGGTCGCCGGCCATGCGCTCGCCCAAGGGGCCGGGCAACTTGGCCAGCGGCATGTCGATCTTGCCCTGGCGCGGCGTCGGCACACCGGTCACCAGCGCCCAGTAGAGTTTGTGCGCTTCGCGCTTGCGCAAGGCGGCGGTGAGCTTGGCGGCAGCCTTGGCGGTGCGCGCCAGCACCAGTACGCCGCTGGTATCCTTGTCCAGGCGATGCACCAGGCGCGGCCGTTCCGCTGCCTCGAAGCGCAGGTAATCCAGCAGGCCGTCGAGATGTTCGTTCAGGCCGGTGCCGCCCTGGGTGGCAAGGCCCGGCGGCTTGTTAAGCACGATCACCGCATCGTCCTTGTGCAGCACGGCGGCCTGCAAAGCCTCGATCCGCTCGGGGTCGATCTTCAGGATGCGCGGCGCCGGCTTGGAATCCGCTGCCGGCGGATCGCCCAGCGGCGGAATGCGCAAGGTCTGTCCGGCTTCAAGCCGGGTGGCTGCCTTGGCGCGGCCGCCATCCACGCGCACCTGCCCGGTGCGCAGCAGCTTTTCCAGCTTGCCATGGCCAAGCCAGGGATAATGGCGCTTGAACCAGCGGTCGAGCCGCAGGTCAGCCTCATCGTCGGCGACGACGCGGGTGGTAATCTGATTCATGGTGTTGGTCCGATCAGCGCCAGACGCGGCGCACGGTATCGACGGGGGCTTGCGGCTCCGGCTGGGCCACTGGGACTTCCTGCTTCTGCTGACGGCGCTTCTCCGCCTGCTCCTCCAGCCATTCCAGGCGGCGTTGCTCGTGACCCTCTATCGACTGGACTTCGAGTTCGCATTCCTGGCCGACCTGGAAAAGGATCTGCTTGTTGATCTTGGAGAACCGCGACAGCTTCTCGATGAAGCATTCCTCGCGCGAGGGAATGACGCCGGGCTGATAGTACGGCTTGTCATCGTCCTTCACGATGGACATGCCGATATAGCCCGAGAGCACGGCCAACAGCAACACGGCACCCATGCCGGTCAGCAGGCGCGCGACCGGGGAATTCTTATCTGGCAGTAAATTGGCGAGCTGGGCCATGATGGCAAACCCTATCTCCCTAGCCTTACCAAATAGTTAGGGAGCCTTTCCGGTAAAGTCACCCCCGGCGGGGATATTCCCTTAAAGATCGCCCTCTTCCTGTCGCTTGGCGCGCAATTTCTGCCAATATTCCAAACGCTTAATGACTTCCCGCTCAAAGCCGCGCTCAACCGGGCGGTAGAGTTGCTGGCGGTCCATCCCATCGGGGAAGTAGTTCTGGCCGGAGAAGCCGTCCTCGGCATCGTGGTCATAGGCATAGCCGCTGCCATAGCCGAGCTGCTTCATCATCTTGGTTGGCGCATTCAGGATATGCATGGGCGGCATCAGCGAGCCATGCTCCTTGGCGGCCCGCTTGGCGGCGCTCTCGGCTTTGTAGACGGCATTCGATTTCGGCGCCGTGGCGAGATACACCACGGTCTGCACCAGGCCGATCTCGCCTTCCGGGCTGCCGAGGAAATCATACAGCTCCTTGGCCGCCATCGCCTGCAGCAGCGCATTGGGATCGGCCATGCCGATATCCTCGGCGGCGAAGCGCGCCAGCCGGCGCATGATGTAGAGCGGTTCCTCGCCGCCGATCAGCATGCGCGCCAGCCAGTAGAGCGCGGCATCGACATCGGAACCGCGCAGCGATTTATGCAGCGCGCTGATCAGGTTGTAATGCTCTTCCTGACTCTTGTCGTAGAGCGGCGCACGGCGTTGCAGCAGGGTTGCCAGCCGTGCCGGATCGAGGTCGCCGCCGGTGCTCAAACTGAAGACCTGCTCGGCCATGTTCAGCAGGTAGCGGCCATCGCCATCGGCCATGGCGCGGAGTGCGGCGCGCGCCTCCGGCGTCAATGGCAGCGGCTTGGCTTCAATGGCCTCGGCGCGCACGAGCAAGGCATCCAGCGCCGCATCATCCAGGCGGTGCAGCACCAGCACGCTGGCCCGCGACAGCAAGGCGCCGTTCAGCGCGAAGCTGGGATTCTCCGTGGTGGCGCCAACCAGCACCACGGTGCCGTCTTCCACATAAGGCAGGAAGCCATCCTGCTGCGCCCGGTTGAAGCGGTGAATTTCATCCACGAACAGCAACGTACGCTGGCCCTGCTCGCGCCGCGCCCGGGCGGCATCGAAAGCCTTGCGCAGATCGGCAACACCGGAGAACACCGCCGAGAGCGGCGCAAAATAAAGCCCGGTGGCTTCCGCCAGCAACCGCGCGATGGAAGTCTTGCCGGTGCCCGGCGGTCCCCACAGGATCAGGCTGGACAGCCGCTTTGCTGCCACCATGCGGGCCAGCGGCCCCTCGCCCTTCAGCAGATGGTCCTGGCCGATCACCTCGTCCAGCGCCTTCGGCCGCAGCCGGTCGGCCAGCGGCCCCGCCGGCTCCAGGCCCGCCTGCTGGAACAGGTTGCTCAAGCGCGGACCTGAAGCTGCAGCAACTGGTCGCCGCGTTTCAGCACCAGCAGCCATTGCTGCGGGCTGTTGCGCAGCGCGCGCTGCAAGTCGGCAACATCCTTGATGTCAGTGTTGTTGATCTTGACCACCACATCGCCCGGCCGTAGCCGGATGCGGTTGGCCGGCGAACCACCTGCCAGATTCAGCACGATGACACCGCTGGCCAGGGCATCGAAGCCGATCTCCTCGGCAAAGGCCGGCGAGAGGTTGCCCACCGTGGCACCAGCCAGCGGATGATTGCCATTGAGCTGGGTCAGTTCGCGCGGCGGCGTTTCCGGCGCCTCGATCAGCGGAATGGACAATGTGCGCATACGGCCCTGGCGCAGCACATCCAGCGTCGCGTTCTCGCCGAGCTTGCGCGTGGCGATGCGGAATTTCAGTGCGCGCGGATCGTTCACCTCGCGGCCATCCACCTTCAGCACCACATCGCCGGTGCGCAGGCCGGCGCGGTCGGCCGGGCCGCCGGGGAAGGTCTGGCCGACCAGCACGCCGTTCGGCCGCTCCATGCCGAGGCCCTGTGCCGCTTCCGCCGTTACCGGCGTGGCGCTGGCGCCAAACCACGGGCGACGGATGCCCTTGCCGGAAAGCGCGCTGGCCACTGTGGCGGCAACAAGATTGGAGGGAATGGCGAAGCCGATGCCGACGCTGCCGCCGGTTTTGGAAAAGATCGCGGTGTTGATGCCGGCAAGCCGGCCATCCATCGTCACCAGCGCGCCACCGGAATTGCCCGGATTGATCGCGGCATCGGTCTGGATGAAGGATTGCGCATCGGCATCGCCGACGTCGGTGCGGCCCAAAGCTGAAACGATGCCCTGGGTCACGGTCTGCCCGACGCCGAAAGGATTGCCGATAGCCAGCACCAGTTCGCCGACCTGGAGATCGTCGGAATCACGGAACTCAAGCGCCGGCAGCACCTCGCCGCGCGTTTCGATGCGCAGGATCGCCAGGTCGGTCTTGGGATCGGCGGCGATCACCTTGGCCTCGAATTCACGGCGGTCGGCCAGGGCTACCACGATCTCGGTGGCGCCATCGATGACATGGTTGTTGGTGACGATGACGCCATCGGCTTCCACGATCACGCCGGAACCGAGCGACTGTGCCACGCGCTCACGCGGGATGCCGAACATCTGCTGGTCGCCGAAGAAGCGGCGGAAGATCGGATCGTCGAGCAGCGGCGAACGCTGCACCACCCGTTCCACCTTGCGCGTGTAGACATTCACCACAGCCGGCGCCACCTGGCGCACCAGCGGCGCAAACGTAAGCTGGATCTCGGTGCGGCTCTGCGGCACGCGCTGGGCCGGCAGAGATGCCTGGGCGAACACCGCGCCGGCATTCAGCAGAAGAGCCAGGGCCGAAAGCAGCAGCGCTGCCAGCCGGCCGGAAGTCAGGAAAAAGCGTTTCGTCATGTTGGATGATAAGGAGCCGTTGCGGGAAAATTCAAGCCGGGAGCGGTGTCCTGGTTTACCGCCACCTCTGCTCGGTTATGCTAGGGGCAATGATCAACCTACCCCTTGAAAGTGGCCGGTTGCGCCGGCTGCATACCTACTGGCGCGAGCGTGCCGGTACCCTGCCTTATCCCAGCCGCGCCGACATCGATCCCGCCGGGATGACCTTCATCCTCGGCGACCTGATCCTGATTGACGTGCTGCCGAAGCCCGGAGGCGGCTGGCGCTACCGCTACCGGCTCTATGGTTCCAACGTGGTGGAACGCCAGGGTTTCGACCTGACAGGGCAGTTCCTGGAGCAGCATCCCTGGCCGGCCTTCGCCGCCGAGATCACTCCCAGCTACGACCGCGTGGTGGCCAGCGGCAGGCCGGAGATTTTCACCCGCGAACAGGAACTCGATGGCCGCTCATTCCGCCACCAGTCGCTGCTGCTGCCACTGGGCCAGGATGGCACTGTCAGCATGCTGCTGATCGGCGTTGCCTTCGAGGCAATCTAGATAAAAGAAAAAGGCCGGCGCGTGAGCACCGGCCTTTTCAATTCGATATGCCTGGAGTGGCTTACGCCGCTTCGGCTTCCTCGGTCACCTGCACCGGGCCCGAGTCCAGGCCCTTGGCGGCCGGATCGCGGTCGACCAGCTCGATCACTGCCATCGGGGCGGCATCGCCGTAGCGGAAGCCGGCCTTGAGCACACGGGTGTAGCCACCCTGGCGCGAGGCATAGCGGGCGTTCAGGGTCTTGAACAGCTTGTCCACCGCCGACTTCTCGGGGATGAAGGCCAGAGCCTGACGGCGGGCATGCAGATCGCCGCGCTTGCCGAGCGTGATCAGCTTGTCCATCAGCGGCTTCAGCTCCTTGGCCTTCGGCAGCGTGGTGGTGATCTGCTCGTGCTTGATCAGCGCGGCAACCATGTTGCCGAACATGGCGCGGCGGTGGGAGCTGGACTTGTTCAGCTTGCGGCCGGCATTACGATGGCGCATGGGAAACTCTCCTTAGTCTTTCAGTCGGCCTTGGATCAGTACTGATCCTGATACTTCTTGGCCATCTCTTCGATATTCTCAGGCGGCCAGTTCGGCACATGCATGCCGAGATGGAGGCCCATCTGCGACAGCACTTCCTTGATCTCGTTCAGCGACTTGCGGCCGAAGTTCGGAGTGCGGAGCATTTCCGCCTCGGTCTTCTGGATCAGGTCGCCGATGTAGACGATGTTGTCGTTCTTCAGGCAGTTCGCCGAACGCACCGAAAGCTCGAGTTCGTCGACGCGGCGGAGCAGGTTCGGATTGAATTCCGGCTCGGCAATCGACTTCTCGCGAACTTCGTTCTTCGGCTCCTCGAAGTTGATGAAGAGCTGCAGCTGGTCCTGCAGGATGCGCGCGGCATAGGCCACGGCATCTTCCGGCTTGATCGAGCCGTTGGTCTCGACCTGCATGGTCAGCTTGTCATAGTCGAGGATCTGGCCCTCGCGGGTATTCTCGACCTTGTAGGAAACCTTGCGCACCGGGCTGTAGAGCGCATCCACCGGGATCAGGCCGATCGGCGCGTCTTCCGGGCGGTTGGCCGAAGCCGGCACGTAGCCCTTGCCGGTCTCGACGGTCAGTTCCATGCGGATGGCAGCGCCGTTATCCAGCGTCATCAGCACATGGTCCGGATCCATGACTTCGATGTCATGGCCGGTCTCGATCATCTTGGCGGTGACTTCGCACGGACCCTTGGCATTCAGGTACATGCGCTTCGGGCCTTCGCCGTGCATGCGCAGCGCCATCGACTTGATGTTCAGCACGATGTCGGTGACATCCTCGCGCACACCCGGGATGGAGGAGAATTCATGCAGCACGCCGTCGATCTTGATCGAGGTGACGGCAGCGCCCTGCAGCGACGACAGCAGCACGCGACGCAGTGCGTTGCCCAGCGTCAGGCCAAAACCACGCTCCAGCGGCTCCGCGACGATCGTCGCGGTACGGCCCGGCACGGCGCCCGGCTCGATCACCAACTTGTTCGGCTTGATCAGATCGGTCCAATTCTTCTGGATCACCTGCGACCTCGTTCTGTTGCTGCATCGCGCAAGAGCCCTGGCTCACAGCCAAGTGCCCGGCGACGCGGCCGGAATATAAACCCGGCACCAGCAAAGCCGGTGCCGGCTGGGATCAGATGCGGCGGCGCTTCGGCGGACGGCAGCCGTTATGCGGGATCGGCGTCACGTCGCGGATGCTGGTGATCACGAAACCAACGGCCTGCAGGGCACGCAGAGCGGACTCACGGCCAGCACCCGGGCCCTTCACTTCGACTTCCAGGGTACGCACGCCATGCTCAGCAGCGCGGCGGCCGGCTACGTCGGCGGCGACCTGCGCGGCATACGGAGTCGACTTGCGCGAGCCCTTGAAGCCCTGGCTGCCCGACGACGACCAGGCAATGGTGTTGCCCTGCGCATCGGTGATGGTGATCATCGTGTTGTTGAAGGAGGCATTCACATGCGCGACGGCAGAGGTGATGTTCTTCTTCTCTTTGCGCCGGGGGCGCGCAGCCTTGTCCTTGACCATGGCGATCCTACTATCCTTGCATCATTCCTGCGGCGAATGCCGCATATGGTAATGGCGGCCCAGGCCGGATCAGCCTGGGCCGCCACCAAAATTCTTTAGCGCGGCGCCTTCTTCTTACCGGCGATCGCGACAGCCTTGCCCTTGCGGGTGCGGGCGTTGGTGTGGGTGCGCTGACCGCGGACCGGCAGGCCCTTGCGGTGACGCAGGCCGCGATAGCAGCCCAGGTCCATCAGGCGCTTGATGTCCATCGCGATCTGGCGACGGAGATCACCCTCGACCTTGTACTCGCGGTCGATGGCTTCGCGGATCTGAAGCACTTCCGCATCGGTCAACTGATTCACCCGACGCTCGGCCGGGATGTTGACCTTTTCACAAATCTCTTTCGCCTTCACCCGGCCAATGCCGTAGATGTAGGTCAGTGCGATCTCGACCCGCTTATTGGTCGGGATGTTCACGCCTGCGATACGCGCCACGCCTTCTCTCCTCGCGTCAACGACTCAAGCCCGCTTGAGTCGGTCAATCCGGGCGACCTGATAGCCAACAGAAAAACTCAACGTAAACAGTGATTTACGCTGAGCGGCCATCCAGTTGTTTGATCGCACCCGCTGCCCAAGGGGCGCGATTATAGAAACTCTCCGTAACTAGTCAACTCTAAAAGGCTTTTCGCCTCAGATCGATTTCAGAACTCCATCAATCTGGCGCGTCACCTCATCGATTTCCGCCATGCCATCAACCTGACGGAGTATACCCTTCCCCTCATAGTACGGGAGAAGTGGTGCAGTCTGCTCATGGTAGGCCTTGAGCCGGGGAACCACGGTCTCGGCCTTGTCGTCGGCACGGCGGGTAAACTCGGTCGACCCGCAGCGGTCGCACACGCCCGGCTGCTTGGTCGGCTGGAAAGTGTCGTGATAGCCGGCGCCGCACTTGGCGCAGGTGAAGCGGCCGGTGATGCGGGATACCAGCACCTTGTCGTCCACCTTCATCTCGATCACGGCATCAAGCTTCAGCTTGCGCTCGGACAGCATCTTGTCCAGCGCCTCGGCCTGCTTGGTGGTACGCGGGAAACCGTCCAGGATGAAGCCCTTGCGGCAATCCGGCTGGTCGATGCGGTCGGCGATGATGCCAACCACGATATCGTCGGAAACCAGGCCGCCCTGGTCCATGATCGCCTTGGCCTTCAGGCCGATGGCTGTGGCCGCCTTGACGGCGGCACGCAGCATATCGCCGGTGGAGAGCTGCACAAGGCCATGGCTCTGGGTCAGACGCTGGGCCTGGGTGCCTTTACCGGCGCCTGGCGGTCCGAGCAGGATAAGCCTCATTTGCGTGCTCCCCTCAGCTTGGCCTTCTTGATGAGGCCCTCATACTGATGCGCCAGCAGGTGCGACTGGACCTGCGCCACGGTGTCCATGGTAACGCTGACCACGATAAGCAGCGAGGTGCCGCCGAAGTAGAACGGCACCGAGAAGCGCGAGATCAGGATTTCCGGCAGCAAGCAGACAGCGGCGATATAGATCGCGCCAGCGACGGTGATGCGGGTCAGGACATAGTCGAAATACTCGGCGGTGCGCTGGCCAGGGCGGATGCCCGGCACGAAGCCGCCATGCTTCTTCAGGTTATCGGCGGTCTCCACCGGGTTGAACACCACGGCGGTATAGAAGAAGCAGAAGAACACGATCAGCGCCACATACATCAGCATGTAGAGCGGCTGGCCATGGCCCAGCAGGGCCGTGACGGTGGTGAGCCATTCCGGACCGCCGGCGCCGGCGGTGAACTGCGCAATGGTCATCGGCATCAGCAGCAGCGAGGAAGCGAAGATCGGCGGAATGACGCCGGCCGAGTTCAGCTTCATCGGCAGATGCGAGCTTTCGCCGCCGAACATGCGGGCGCCGACCTGGCGCTTCGGATACTGGATCAGGATGCGGCGCTGGGCGCGCTCCATGAACACGATGCCGTAGATCACGGCAACAGCGCCAACCAGCACCACCACGATCACCGCCATGGAGAGCGCGCCGGTGCGGCCCAATTCCAGGGTGGCTGCGAGCGCACGCGGCAGCTCCGCGATGATGCCGGCGAAGATGATCAGCGAAATGCCGTTGCCGACGCCGCGCTGGGTGATCTGCTCGCCCAGCCACATCAGGAACATGGTGCCGCCGGTGAGCGTCACGACCGTGACGAGGCGGAAGAACATCCCCGGCTCGATCACGGCGCCGACGCCGCGGCCGCCGGTCATGCCCTCAAGGCCGATCGCGATGCCATAGGCCTGCACCACGGCGAGCAGCACGGTGCCGTAGCGGGTAAATTGATTGATGCGCTTGCGGCCGGCCTCGCCTTCCTTCTTCATCGCCTCGAATGACGGCACCACGGTCGTCAGAAGCTGCATGATAATGGAGGCCGAGATATACGGCATGATGTTGAGCGCGAAAATGGTCATGCGCTCGAGCGCGCCACCGGCGAAAACATTGAACAGGCCAAGAATGCCGCCGGACTGCTGCTTGAAAATGTCGGCCAGCACCGTCGGGTCGATACCCGGCAGCGGGATGTAAGTGCCAAGCCGATAGATGATCAGCGCGCCCAGGGTGAACCAAATGCGCTTCTTCAGCTCGGTGGCCTTGGCAAAGGCCCCAAGATTCAGGCTGGCTGCCATACGTTCTGCGGCCGACGCCATCGTAGCTCCTTGATCCAACGCCCGGGAGGCGATGCCTGGGGGGAAACGAAACGACTAACCAACCATATGGCGTGGGCCTCAGCCCACGCCAAGTGGATGGCTTACTTCTTCTTCTTCTTGGCCTTCTCGGCCTTGACGGCTGCGGAGCGGGCCAGCGCCTTGACCTTGCGGGTCTCCAGCACGGTGACCGAACCGCCGGCCTTCTCCACCGCCTCGCGGGCGGTGGCGGAGACGCCCTGCACCGACACGGCGATCTTGGCCTTCAGCTCACCGGCACCGGTGCCGAGCAGGCGCACGCCATCGGCGGCCTTGCCCGAGATCAGGCCGGCAGCCTTCAGCGCCGCGCCGTCGACCGGCTTGGAAGCATCGAGCTTGCCCTTGTCGATCGCGGCCTGCAGGCGGCCGAGATTGACCAGATCGAAATCCTGCGGGTTGAGCGGGTTGAAACCACGCTTCGGCAGACGACGATGGATCGGGGTCTGGCCGCCTTCGAAGCCCATGATCGACACGCCGGTGCGCGCCTTCTGGCCCTTGACGCCACGGCCCGAGGTCTTGCCCTTGCCGGAGCCGATGCCGCGACCGACGCGCATGCGGTTCTTGCGCGCACCTTCGTTATCGGCGATCTGATTGAGACGCATGTTCCTATTCCTTCCTGCGGCTGACTAAATCAGCCTTCGACGCGGACCAGGTGGCTCACCTTGGCGATCATGCCGCGCACCGCCGGAGTATCCTCCAGCTCGCGGCTGTCGTGCAGGCGGCGCAGGCCCAGGCCCTTGATGGTCTGCTGCTGGTCTTCCGTGCGCTTGTTAGCGGAGCGGATCCAGGTGACCTTCACCTTCTTGTTCGCCATGACAGATTACTCCTCGCTGTCGGCGCGGCGGCCGAGGATGTCGGCCACCTTCTTGCCGCGCTTGTTGGCGATGTGACGCGGAGCGTTCAACGCCTGCAGGGCGGCGAAAGTCGCCTTCACCATGTTATGCGGGTTCGAGCTGCCGATCGACTTCGTCACCACGTCGGCGACGCCCAGCGTCTCGAACACGGCGCGCATCGGGCCGCCGGCGATGATGCCGGTACCGGCCGGAGCGGCGCGCAGCACCACCTTGCCGGCGCCATGACGCGCTTCGATGTCGTGATGCAGCGTGCGGCCTTCGCGCAGATTGACGCGGATCAGGTTGCGCTTGGCATGCTCGGTGGCCTTGCGGATCGCTTCCGGCACTTCGCGGGCCTTGCCCGAACCGTAGCCGACGCGGCCCTTCTGATCACCCACCACCACCAGGGCGGCGAAACCGAAACGCTTACCGCCCTTCACCACCTTGGCGACGCGGTTGATGGAGACCAGCTTGTCGACGAACTCGCTGTCGCCGCGCTCGCCGCGCTCGCCGCCGCGCTCACCGCGCTCGCCGCGTTCGCCCCGCTCCCGTTGATTACCAGCCATGTCCGAAAACCTTTCTTAGAAGTTCAAGCCGCCTTCGCGAGCCGCCTCAGCGAGCGCCTTGACGCGCCCATGGTAGAGGTAGCCGCCACGGTCGAAGATCACGTCGTTGATGCCGGCGGCCTTGGCGCGCACGGCGATCAGCTTGCCGACCTCGGCAGCGGCATCCTTGTTGCCGCCAGCCTTCAGCGTGGAACGCAGGTCCTTCTCCAGCGAGGAGGCGGAGGCCAGCGTCACACCCTTGGTGTCGTCGATGATCTGGGCGTAGATGAAGCGCGAGGTGCGATGCACACTGAGACGCGGACGGCCATGGGCCGCCTCCACGATCCGGGTGCGGTTCCGTTCCTTGCGGCGCGCATTCAGCGCATTGAGGCGAGTGAGCTTGCTCATGCGGCCATTCCTTACTTCTTCTTGCCTTCCTTACGCAGGATGGTCTCGTCGGAATACTTGATGCCCTTGCCCTTGTAAGGCTCGGGCGGCTTGATGGCGCGGATGTCCGCAGCCACCTGGCCGACGAGTTGGCGGTCAGCGCCGGAGATCTTGATCGAGGTGGGCTTTTCCACCTTGATCTCGATGCCAGCAGGGATCGGATAGTTCACGTCATGGCTGAAGCCCATGTTGAGCTGCAGGTTCTTGCCCTGCAGCGCAGCACGCAGGCCGACGCCGTTGATGTCCAGCTCGCGGCTGTAACCGTCCTTCACGCCCTTCAGCAGATTGCTGACCAGCGTGCGCTGCATGCCCCACATGGAGCGCGAGCGGCGGTTAATGCTGCGCGGCTTGACGGTGACCTTGTTGTCGGCCAGTTCGACCGAGAGGTCATCGACGATGGTGAGCTTCAGCTCGCCCTTCGGGCCCTTGGCGGTCAGGGTCTGGCCAGCAAGCTGGACCTGGACGCCCTGGGGCACCGCAACGGGATGTTTGCCGATACGCGACATGTTCCCCTACTCCCTTAGAACACGCGGCAGAGGACTTCGCCGCCGACATTGGCGGAACGAGCCTCGATATCCGACATCACGCCGCGCGGGGTCGACAGGATCGAGATGCCAAGGCCACCACGCACCTTCGGCAGCTCGGAGATGCCGGAATAGACGCGACGGCCAGGCTTGGAGACGCGGTTGATCGCCTTGATCACCGGCTCGCCCTCGAAATACTTCAGCTCGATGCGCAGGTTGCGCTTGTTGCCATCTTCCAGCAGCTCGTAGCCGCGGATATAGCCTTCCTTCTTCAGGACCTCGAGCACATTGGCGCGCAGCTTGGAAGCCGGCGATTCAATGCTCGACTTGCCGGCCTGCTGGCCATTGCGGATACGGGCGAGCAGATCGCCCAACGGATCGGAAAGAGCCATTTTCCTCTGCCCTCCTTACCAGCTCGACTTCACCATGCCGGGGATCTGGCCGTTCGAGGCCAGCTCACGCAGCATGTTGCGCGACAGTTTCAGCTTGCGATAGAAGGCGCGCGGACGGCCGGTCAGTTCGCAACGGTTGCGCACGCGGATCTTCGCGGAATTGCGCGGCATCTCCGCCAGCTTAAGGGCCGCCGCGAAACGCTCTTCCGGTTCGGCGGTCTTGCTCGACACGGCCGCCTTCAGGCGGGCGCGCTTCGCAGCATAACGGGCCGCCAGCTTGCGGCGGTGCTCATTCTTTTCGACGGAACTCTTCTTCGCCATGATCAGCGATCCTTTCCGGCTCAGTTCTGGAACGGCATGCGGAAACCGGCGAGCAGCGCCTTGGCTTCCTCATCCGTCTTCGCCGACGTGCAGATGATGATATCCATGCCGCGCACGGCATCGACCTTGTCGTAATCGATCTCAGGGAAAATGATCTGTTCCTTGAGACCCAGGGCGTAGTTGCCCCGGCCATCGAAGCTCTTGCCGTTGACGCCACGGAAGTCGCGGACGCGCGGCAGCGCGATGTTGATCAGACGGTCCAGGAATTCGTACATGTGGTCGCGGCGCAGCGTGACCTTGCAGCCGACCGCCTGGCCTTCGCGGAGCTTGAAGTTCGCGATCGCCTTGCGGGCCCGGGTCAGCACCGGCTTCTGGCCGGTGATGGCGGCGAGTTCGACGGCGGCAACCTGGACCTTCTTGGAGTCCGAAGCGGCCTCGCCGACGCCCATGTTGACCACGATCTTCTCGATCTTCGGCACTTCCATCGGATTGGTGTAGCCGAATTTCTCGATGAGCTGCTTGCGCACCTCGTTCTGGTAGAAGTCTTGCAGACGGGTAGCCATTGTCTGCCTCCTTAGCGGTCGATGACTTCGCCGGAACGCTTCGCGAAGCGCACCTTGCGGCCGTCATCCAGGAACTTGTAACCCACGCGGGTCGGCTTGCCGTCCTTCGGATCCTGATGCATCAGGTTCGACAGGTCGATGGAAGCTTCGCGCTGCTCAATGCCACCGGCCGCAGTGCGGCTCGGCTTGGTGTGGTGCGTCAGCTTGTTGGCGCCGGCAACCACGGCACGGCCGGCGTCGCGGTCGACGCTCAGCACTTCACCCTTGACGCCCTTGGAGCGGCCAGTGGTGACGACGACCTTGTCGCCCTTCTTGATCTTCAGCTTCTCAGCCATGGCTTAGAGCACCTCCGGGGCCAGCGAGATGATCTTCATATGGCTCTTGGCGCGCAGCTCGCGCGTCACCGGCCCGAAGATGCGGGTGCCGATCGGCTCGTTCTGCTTGTTGATGAGCACAGCGGCATTGCGGTCGAAGCGGATGGCGCTGCCATCGGCACGACGGATTTCCTTGGCGGTGCGGACGATGACGGCGCGATGCACGTCACCCTTCTTCACGCGGCCGCGCGGAATGGCGTCCTTCACGGACACGACGATGACATCACCGACCTGGGCATATTTGCGCTTGGAGCCGCCCAGCACCTTGATGCACTGGACCCGGCGCGCGCCCGAATTATCGGCGACGTCGAGATTGGTTTCCACTTGGATCATTGGACCTGTACCTCGCTTCTACTTAACTGCGGCTCAGGCCTGGTTCTCGACGACGATCCACCGCTTCAACTTGGAAAGCGGGCGGGTCTCTTCGATCCAGACTACATCGCCCACCTTGTGGGCGTTGTTCTCATCATGCGCATGATAGCGCTTCGAGCGGCGGATGAACTTCTTGTACATGGGGTCCATGATGCGACGCTCGACCTTGACCACGATGGTCTTCTCGCCCTTGTCGCTCACGACGACGCCCTGCAATACGCGCTTCGGCATCTCTTGCTCTCCTTAAGCCCGGGCGGCGGCGGTCTGCTTGTCCAGCAGGCCACGCACACGGGCGATATCACGGCGCACCTGGCGGACGCGCGCGGTGTTCTCGAGCTGGCCGGTCGCCTTCTGGAAGCGCAGGTTGAACTGCTCCTTCTTCAGGTCGACGAGCTTGGCCTTAAGCTCATCCTTGGTCTTGCCGACCAGGTCGCTGGTCTTCATGGCATTAGGCTCCTTCACCGAGACGGGTGACGACGCGGGTCTTGATCGGCAGCTTGGCGGCGCCGAGCAGGAAGGCTTCCTTGGCCAGCTGGCCCGGAATGCCGTCGAGTTCGAACATCACGCGGCCCGGCTTGACGCGGCACACCCAGAATTCCGGCGAGCCCTTGCCCGAGCCCATGCGCACTTCGGCGGGCTTGGAGGACACCGGCAGATCCGGGAAAATGCGGATCCACATGCGGCCCTGACGCTTGATGTGGCGGGTGATCGCACGGCGCGCGGCTTCGATCTGACGCGCGGTGAGACGCGCCGGCTCCAGGGCCTTGAGGCCATAGGCGCCGAAATTCAGATCGGTGCCGCCCTTGGCGACGCCCTTGATACGGCCCTTAAAGGCCTTACGGAACTTGGTACGCTTCGGTTGCATCATGACGCGTTACTCCGGTCTCAGCCCTGACGGCCGCTGGGCTGTTCGGCCAGCCGCTTGTCCTGGGCCATCGGGTCATGGGCCATGATCTCGCCCTTGAACACCCACACCTTGACGCCGCAAGTGCCATAGGCGGTCTTGGCGGTGCCACGAGCGAAATCGACATCGGCGCGCAGGGTGTGAAGCGGCACGCGGCCCTCGCGATACCACTCGATGCGGGCGATTTCGGCGCCGCCGAGGCGGCCCGAGCAGTTGATACGGATGCCGCCGGCGCCCAGACGCATCGCCGACTGCACGGCGCGCTTCATGGCGCGGCGGAACGCCACGCGGCGCTCGAGCTGCTGCGCGATGTTCTCGGCCACCAGGCGGGCATCCAGTTCCGGCTTGCGGATCTCAACGATGTTGAGATGCACTTCCGACTTGGTCATCTTGGCCAGTTCGGCGCGCAGCTTCTCGATGTCGGCGCCCTTCTTGCCGATCACCACGCCCGGACGCGCCGAGTGGATGGTGATGCGGGCCTTCTTCGCCGGACGCTCGATGACGATGCGGGCGACGCCGGCCTGGGCCAGACGCTGCTCAAGATACTTGCGGATCTTGAGGTCTTCATGCAGCAGCGTGGAATACTCCTTGTCGCTGGCGTACCAGCGGGAGTCCCAGGTGCGGTTGATCCCGAGGCGGAGACCGATCGGATTGACTTTCTGACCCATTACGCTTGCTCCTCGGCCTTGGCCTTAGCAGCCTTCTTGCCCTTAGCCTTCTTCTCTTCTTCGCTGCGCTCACGCACCACGATGGTGAGATGGCTGAACGGCTTCTCGATGCGGGTACCACGGCCGCGGGCGCGCGCATGGAAGCGGCGCATCACCAGGCCCTTGCCGACGCTGGCTTCCGAGACCACCAGACGATCGACGTCGAGCTGATGGTTGTTCTCGGCATTGGCGATGGCGGACTGCAGCACCTTCTTCACGTCCTGCGCGATGCGGCGCTTGGAGAAGGTCAGTTCCGACAGGGCAGCCTCGACGCGCATGCCACGGATCAGACCGGCAACAATGCCAAGCTTGCGCGGGCTGACGCGGATGTTGCGACCAATCGCCATGGCCTCGTTCTCGCCGAGGCGGGATTCGTGTGCCTGCTTGCTCATGGTTACTTCTTCGCCTTCTTATCGGCGGTGTGGCCGGGGAAGCTGCGGGTCGGGGCGAATTCGCCCAGCTTATGACCCACCATTTCCTCGGTCACCATCACCGGGATGAACTTGTGCCCGTTGTGAACACCGAAGGTCAGACCAACGAACTGCGGCATCACAGTCGAACGCCGCGACCAGGTCTTGATGACCTCCTTGCGGCCCGACGAACGCGCGGTGTCGGCCTTCTTCAGCAGATACCCGTCAACGAACGGGCCTTTCCAAACAGAACGTGCCACGACAGCCTCCTAAGCCGATCAGCTATGCGCGCCCGCCGGACGGCGGCGCAGAATCATCTTCTGTGTACGCTTATTCGTACGCGTACGCTTACCCTTGGTCGGCTTGCCCCACGGGGTGACCGGATGACGGCCGCCCGAGGTGCGGCCTTCGCCGCCGCCATGCGGATGGTCGATCGGGTTCATGGCCACACCACGCACGGTCGGGCGGATGCCCATCCAGCGCTTGCGGCCAGCCTTGCCGAGATTCTGGTTCTGGTTATCCGGGTTGGACACGGCACCGATGGTAGCCATGCACTCAGCCCGCACCAGGCGCTGCTCGCCAGACGGCATGCGCACCAGCGCCATGCCCTGGTCCTTGCCGACCAGCTGCACATAGGCGCCGGCGGAACGGGCCATCTGGCCGCCCTTGCCCGGCTTCAGTTCCACATTGTGGATGATGGTGCCGACCGGGATCGACTTCATCGGCATCGCATTGCCCGGCTTGATGTCGGCCTTGTCGCCGGCCACCACGCGGTCGCCCACCTTCAGGCGCTGCGGCGCCAGGATGTAAGCCACCTCGCCGTCATCGTACTTCAGCAGCGCGATGAAAGCGGTACGGTTCGGGTCATACTCGATGCGGTCCACGGTGGCGCTCACGTCGAACTTGCGACGCTTGAAATCCACCATGCGGTAACGGCGCTTGTGGCCACCGCCGATATGGCGGGTGGTCACTTGGCCGGAATTGTTGCGGCCGCCGCTCTTCTTCAGGCCTTCGGTCAGTTCCTTGACCGGGCGGCCCTTGTAGAGCTGCGAGCGATCGATCAGCACCAGGCCGCGGGTGGACGGCGTGACCGGCTTAAAGTTCTTCAACGCCATGACTTCAGATCCCCGTCGTCACGTCGATCCGCTGGCCTTCGGCGAGGGTGACCATCGCCTTCTTATAGTCCGAGCGCTGGCCCGGACGGCCACGGAACAACTTGGTCTTGCCCTTCACCCGCAGGGTGTTGACGGCCTTGACCTTAACCTTGAACAGAGCCTCGACGGCCGCCTTGATCTGCGGCTTGGTGGCATCGAGGGGCACGCGGAAGGTCACCTGGTTGTACTCGGAAGTACGGGTGGCCTTCTCGGTAATCACCGGGCTGATGATCACATCGTAGTGGTTCAGAGTGCTCATTTCAGGCGAGCCTCCAGGGCTTCGACCGCGGCCTTGGTCAGGACCAGGGTGTCGCGGCGCAGGATGTCATACACATTGGCGCCCTGCTCCGGCAGCACGTCGATGTTGCGGATCGCGCGGGCCGCGAGAGCGAAGTTGTCGTTCAGCGTCTTGCCGTCGATCACCAGGGCGCTCTGCAGGCCGAGGGTCTTGAGCTTGCCGGCCAGTTCCTTGGTCTTGGCGGCGCCGATGGCGGCGTCGTTCAGCACCACGAGCTTGCCTTCGGCGAGCTTGACCGACAGCGCGGTCTTCAGCGCCAGCTTGCGGACCTTCTTCGGCAGGTCGATGGCATGGCTGCGCACCACCGGACCGAAGGCCTTGCCGCCGCCGCGGAACTGCGGGGCACGGATGCCGCCGTGACGGGCGCCACCGGAACCCTTCTGGTTGACGATCTTACGCGTCGAACCAGCGACCTCGCCGTAGGTCTTGGTCTTGTGGGTGCCCTGCTGGCGCTTGGCAAGCTGCCAGATCACCATGCGCTGCAGGATATCCGCACGCGCCGGCAGGCCGAAGACAGCCTTGGACAGGGCGAGCGTGCCGCTCGCCTTGTTGTCCAGGTCCGTCACCTTGACTTCGATGGTCTCGGTCATGGTCTAACCCTTACTTCTCGGCCGACTTCAGAGCGGCCGGCATCGGCAGGTCCTTGGCGCGCGGCTTCTTCACCGCATCGCTGACCAGCACATACTGACCTTCCGAACCCGGAACGCTGCCCTTCAGCATGATCAGGCCACGGGCGGCATCGGTGCGCACCACGACCAGATTCTGCTGGGTCCGCTGACGGTCGCCCATATGGCCGGCCATCTTCTTGTTCTTGAAGGTACGGCCCGGATCCTGGCGGTTACCGGTCGAACCATGGCTGCGGTGGCTGATCGACACGCCGTGGCTGGCTTCCAGACCACGGAAATTGTGCCGCTTCATCGCACCGGCGAAGCCCTTACCGACGGTCGTGCCGGTCACATCGACGAACTGACCGACGACGAAATGCTCGACCGACAGTTCAGCACCGACATCGACCAGGCCATCGGCCTCGACGCGGAACTCGACCAGCTTGCGCTTCGGTTCCACATTCGCCTTGGCGAAGTGGCCGCGCATGGCCTTCGAGACGTTCTTCGGCTTCACGGTCTCAAGACCGAGCTGCACTGCGTTGTAGCCATCCTTGTCGGCCGTGCGCTGAGCAACGACCTGCAGGTTGTCCACCTTAAGCACGGTGACGGGAACATGGCTCCCATCGTCCGCGAACAGCCGGGTCATGCCCAGCTTGCGTGCCACCAATCCGGTACGCATCACATCCACCTCAGAGCTTGATCTCGACGTCGACGCCAGCAGCCAGGTCGAGCTTCATCAGCGCGTCCACGGTCTGAGGCGTCGGGTCGACGATGTCGAGCAACCGCTTGTGCGTGCGGATTTCAAACTGCTCACGGGACTTCTTGTCGACGTGCGGCGAGCGGTTCACGGTGAACTTCTCGATATGCGTCGGCAAGGGGATCGGGCCCCGCACACGGGCCCCGGTGCGCTTCGCCGTGCTGACGATCTCGCTGGTGCTCTGATCGAGCACGCGATGATCGAAAGCCTTGAGGCGGATGCGGATATTCTGGCTGTCCATGACTTTCGCTTTCCGGTTCCCGCTTAGGCGGAGATGCTGGCGACGACGCCGGCGCCGACGGTACGGCCGCCTTCGCGGATGGCGAAGCGGAGGCCGTCATCCATGGCGATCGGCGCGATCAGCTCGACCTGCATGGTCACGTTGTC
>JAGOQS010000001.1 GCA_017991315.1 Ferrovibrio sp.
GACTTCCAGGTCAATGTCGGCGACCGCGTGTTCTTCGACTATGACAAGTTCGACGTGAAGCCGGCCGGCAAGGCCACCCTGGACAAGCAGGCCGCCTGGCTGAAGCGCTATGGCCAGTGGAAGGTCGTGATCGAGGGTCATGCCGACGAACGCGGCACCCGCGAGTACAACCTTGCTCTCGGTGAGCGTCGCGCCAACTCGGTCAAGGCCTACCTGGTCAACCAGGGCATCCCGGCCAACCGCGTGACCACGATCTCCTACGGCAAGGAGCGCCCGGTCGCTCTCGGCTCGAACGAAGCCGCCTGGGCGCAGAACCGCCGCGGCGTGACCGTTCTGTCGAACTAAGCTGATCCAGCCTTGGCCGGCTCCGTGCCGGCCAGAGCGTGGCTCAAGAGATTGCACCCGCCTAGCCCCTGACCTGTTCAGGCGGCAGGCGGGTGTTTTCGTTTGCAGGGGTCGGAAATCCACGCCCAGGCCGGTTCCATGGCTGGCGAGACGCCTTGGTTTCGCCGTAAAAATCGCGCACCCTATTCGCTGATTCGCGCCCTCTGGCGCGCCCCGCATATCGCCAGCCCATACAGGGGTGAGCCCATGTTTCGCATCCTGCCTTCGCTTGTTTTCGCCAGCCTGCTCAGTGTGGGCCTGGTGAGCGCCGCCTTTTTGGCGCCGGCTGCCCATGCCCAGAGTGATCAGGCGCTCTACGACCGCATCAACCGGCTGGAGACCGATCTGCGCACGCTGCAGCGCCAGGTCTATCGCGGCGGTCCCATACCCCAGACTGGGCCCCAGGGTGCCGCGCCGGCGCCAAGCGGTTCGCTGACCGAGTCCGGCGAAGGCGAAACCAGCGCCGCCAACCGGCTGAATTCCCGCATCGACCAGCTCGAGGGCCAGATCCGCGACCTGATCGGCCGCTTCGAGGAAGTGGAATACAAGAACATCCAGACCCAGCGCCGCCTCGACAAGCTGGTGGAGGATATCGACTTCCGCCTCAATGCGCTGGAGCGCACGCAACCGGCACCGGGCAGTGCGCCGGCTGCTGCGTCGGCGCCGGCTTCCGGCGGTGGAGCACCGGCCCAGGCTGTGGCCGGCACGCCCGGCCAGTCATCGTCGAACCCGAATCAGGCGCCGAGCCGCGAAGGCGTGCTCGGCAGCATGCCGGTGGATGCGCAAGGGCGCCCGCTGCCGGGCAATGCCCAGTCCGGCGCTCCGGCCCGCACCGCCGCGGCACCGGCAGCCCCCGCTGCCTCGGCCCGCGCCCGGCTGCCGGCCGGCAGCCCCAAGGAACGCTACGACTACGCCTACAAGCTGCTGGTGCAGAGCGACTATGCCGATGCCGAAGCCGCTTTCCGCGAATTCATCGCCGCCCATGGCCAGGATCCGCTGGCCGGCAATGCGCAATACTGGCTCGGTGAGACCTACTATGTGCGCGGCCAGTATGAGCAATCGGCCTCGGCCTTCCTGCAGGGCTACCAGGGCTATCCGAAGAATGCCAAGGCGCCCGACAGCCTGCTCAAGCTCGGCATGTCGCTCACCGCGCTGAAGAAGACTGCGGAGGCCTGTGCCGCCTATGGCCAGCTCGCCAAGGAATTCCCCAACGCGCCGCCGCATGTGAAGGACGCCATGGGCCGCGAACGTGCCAAGGCCGGCTGCCGCGCCTAAAGCTTTGCGTCCGCTGGCGGCGGCTGAATTCGGCCGCCTGCTGGCGCCGCTGGCGGCTGATGCCGGATCGCTGGCTGTTGCCTGTTCCGGCGGTGCCGATTCCCTCTGCCTCGCTTTGCTCTGCCATGATTGGGCGGCCCGGCGCGGCATCGCGCTCACCGCGCTGATCGTCGATCACGGCCTGCGCCCGGAGTCGCGCAGCGAAGCGCGCCAGGTGGCGGCCTGGTTGCGCGATGCCGGCATTGCCGCCGAAATCCTTCCCTGGACCGGCACAAAACCCACTGCCAACCGCCAGGCGGCGGCACGCGAAGCCCGCTATGCCCTGCTCGAAGCTTGGTGCCGGCGCCACGGTGTCGCGCATCTGCTGCTGGCACAGCATCGCGACGACCAGGCCGAGACCCTGCTGCTGCGCGCCGCGCGCGGTTCCGGCGTCGATGGCCTTGCCGCCATGGCGCCGCTGCTGGAGGTGAACGGCATCCGGCGGCTGCGGCCATTGTTGGGCATCCCGAAAGCGCGGCTGGTCGCCACCTTGCGGGCGCGCGGCCAAAGCTGGATCGAGGACCCGAGCAACCGGCATCCGGCCTATGCCCGCACCGCCATGCGTGCCGCGCTTGCCGGCCTTGGTGATGACGCAGCGGCGCATCTGGCGCAGACGGCCGCCAACATGGCGCGGGCGCGGGCGGCACTGGAGCAGATCACCGCCGAGCGGCTGGCCCAGGCCGTGGCTTATGACGATGGCGCCGGCATCGCCTGGGTGGATGCGGCGATGCTTTGTGCTGGGCCGGACGAGATCGCGCTGCGGGGCTTAAGCGCCGTGCTGAAACGCATCGGTGGCGAGGCGTTGCCGCCGCGGCTCGAACGCCTGGAGCGCCTGCTGGCGAAATTGCGCGGCGGCGATTTCAGCCACACCTTGCATCGCTGCCGGCTGCTGCCTTGGGATAATCGCCTCTTGATCCTGCGCGAGGCCCGCCATCTGGCACCGCCGCTGGTGCTGAAAGTTGGGCAGGAACAGGTCTGGGATGGGCGCTGGCGCGTGCTGGCTTTGCACAAGCTGCCGCGTGGCTTGCGGCTTGGCGCGTTCGGTGAGGGCGCATTGGAACGAAACGGCGCTTTTCCGGGCCTCATGGAACGCCGCCTGCCGGCCCCGGTGCTGCCTGTGCTGCCGGCGCTGTTGCTAGGACGGCGGGTGATCGGCCTGCCCAGCCTGGGGCTGGGCGTCAATCCCGGCGTCATGTTGGCCTGGGGTCATGCTGGCTAAGCTGTAACGATTTCTCATAATTTCGTGAGCCGAAGCGCAATTTAAGGTGCTTGTTTCAGGCCTTTGGGCTCTTATGTAATGAGGACGAGGCAGTGGTGCCGCCGGCTTCCGGCCGCTACACTATTGCCCGACCGGGCGGACAGATGCCGTCTGGTGCTTCGTCGAGAAAGGGTAAGGCCTCCGTGAATATGTTTGGTCGCAATCTTGCGCTCTGGGTGATCATCGCTCTGCTGGTGGTCGCGCTGTTCAATCTGTTCCAAGGCCCCACCATGCGCGAGGGCGGCAGCCAGGTTGCCTATTCCGATTTCCTCAACGATGTGCAGAACGGCCAGGTCACGGATGTCGCCATCCAGGGCCACACCATCAAGGGACATTACCGCGATGGCCGCGGCTTCTCCACCTATGCCCCCAGCGATCCCGGTCTGGTCGGTCGCCTGACCGAGCGCGGCGTGCGCGTGCAGGCGCTGCCGCCGGAAGAAAATTCCACCCTGGTGCAGATTCTGATTTCCTGGTTCCCGATGCTGCTGCTGATCGGCGTCTGGATCTTCTTCATGCGCCAGATGCAGTCCGGCGGCGGCAAGGCGATGGGCTTCGGCAAGTCCAAGGCCCGCCTGCTCACCGAGCGCCATGGCCGCGTCACCTTCGAGGACGTCGCCGGCATCGAGGAAGCCAAGACCGAACTGGAAGAGATCGTCGAATTCCTGCGCGACCCGCAGAAATTCCAGCGCCTCGGCGGCAAGATCCCGAAGGGCTGCTTGCTCGTCGGCCCGCCCGGCACCGGTAAGACTCTGCTCGCCCGCGCCATCGCCGGCGAAGCCAACGTACCGTTCTTCACCATCTCGGGCTCCGACTTCGTGGAAATGTTCGTCGGCGTTGGCGCCAGCCGCGTCCGCGACATGTTCGAGCAGGCGAAGAAGAATGCGCCCTGCATCATCTTCATCGACGAAATCGACGCCGTTGGCCGCCATCGTGGCGCGGGCCTGGGCGGCGGTAACGATGAACGCGAGCAGACGCTGAACCAGTTGCTGGTCGAGATGGATGGCTTCGAGGCCAATGAGGGCGTGATCCTGATCGCCGCCACCAACCGCCCCGATGTGCTCGATCCCGCTTTGCTGCGTCCGGGCCGCTTCGACCGCCAGATCGTGGTGCCGAACCCGGATATCCTCGGTCGCGAGAAGATCCTGCGCGTGCATATGCGCAAGGTGCCGCTGGCCCCGGATGTGGATCCCAAGATCGTGGCGCGCGGCACCCCGGGCTTCTCCGGCGCCGACCTCGCCAATCTGGTGAACGAAGCCGCCTTGCTGGCCGCACGCAAGAACAAGCGCGTCGTCACCATGGCCGATTTCGAGGCCGCCAAGGACAAGGTGATGATGGGCGCCGAGCGCCGCTCGATGGTGATGGGCGACGAGGAAAAGCGCCTCACCGCTTTCCACGAAGCCGGCCATGCGCTGGTCTCGCTGTTCATGCCGAAATGCGATCCGCTGCATAAGGTGACGATCATCCCACGCGGCCGTGCGCTCGGCGTCACCATGTCGCTGCCTGAGAAGGACCGCCTCTCGGTCTCCAAGCTGGAACTGGAATCGCGCCTTGCCATGATGTTCGGCGGCCGTATCGCCGAGGAAATTGTCTTTGGCCGCGAGAATGTCACCACTGGCGCGTCGAACGACATCCAGCAGGCCACCGGCCTTGCCCGCCGCATGGTCACCGAATGGGGCATGAGCGACAAGCTCGGCCGTCTGCGCTACTCGGATAACGAGGAAGAGGTCTTCCTCGGCCATTCCGTCACCCAGCGTAAGAACGTGTCGGATGCCACCGCCAAGCTGATCGACGAGGAAGTGCGCCGCATCATCGACGAAGCCGAGCAGAATGCGCTGCGCATCCTCACCGAGCATCGCGACGATCTCGAGAAGGTGTCGCTCGCCCTGCTCGAATACGAGACGCTTTCGGGCGACGAAGTGAAGGCTTTGCTGCGCGGCGAGGAGATTGTGCGCACCGACGACAACAAGCCGGCCTCTGGCGACAGCGGCCCGCGCTCGGCGGTGCCGACCACCAATCGCGGCGGCGGCAAGAAGTCCGGCCCCTCAGGCCTCGAGCCGGAGCCGCAGCCGGGCGCCTGATGCTTTCTCGCGTCATCCCCGGACTTGACCCGGGGATCTCGTGCCACAGACCCAAAAGCCCGGCAGCAATGCCGGGCTTTTTCTTTGGCTCGCACCAATGCCGTCACCCCGGCCCAGAGACCAAGGCCGCGCGCCGGGGTCCTATTTTTTTGTGTTACTATTGTCCAACTCATCACTTTAGGAATCGCCATGCTCACCGTGCATCATCTCGGCAAGTCGCAATCCGAGCGCATCGTCTGGCTCTGCGAGGAACTGGGGATCCCCTATGACCTCAAGGTCTACCAGCGCGCGCCGCGCCTGGCGCCGCCGGATTACAAGGCGCTGCATCCGATGGGTTCTGCGCCAGTCATTACCGATGGTGCGGTTACGCTGGCGGAATCAGGCGCCGTGGTGGAATACATCCTGGCCAAATACGGCGAAGGCCGCCTGGCGCTCGGCAAGGAGCATCCGAATTTCGCCGACTATCTCTACTGGCTGCATTTCGCTAATGGCACGCTGCAGCCCGGCTTCATGCGCCTGATGGTGACAACGTTGCTCGACGCCCCGCCCGAACACCCGACGCGGCAATGGGGCGAGAAGCGCCTCGCCCAGGCGCTCGGCCTGATGGATCAGCGCCTGAGTGCCAACCCCTGGCTCGCTGGTGCTGAATTCACGGCGGCAGATATCATGTCGGTGTTCTCCCTCACCACCATGCGCCACTTCCAGCCCTACGACCTCACGCCTTATCCGCATATCCGCGCCTACCTGCAACGCGTCGCCGCGCGACCGGGCTATCAGCGCGCCATGGCGAAGGGCGATCCAGGGATGGAGTTGCTGTTGGGGTGAATACGGTGTCACCGTGCCGGCTTGGGGTAAATAATAAAATTAATATTCACTGTTAAATTCGTGGGGAGGATCGATCGACTGGATGCAAATTGAATGAAGCTCGTAATTGTAAAATTTCTTACAAAGCACTAATAAATATATATTCGTGCATAAAATTAAACGGGGTTGGCGATGAGCAATATGGATTTCCGCAAAATACGCTTTGGATACGCAAGTGCGGAGAAGGAAAGCGTAGAGGCGCCGGATTTGCTCCTGGAAGGCTATATGGATTTTCGTGCAATTTCAGATGAAGCCCAGCGAGGCGCAAAGTTTTTATTTCTTGGATATAAGGGTTCTGGAAAGTCGGCTATCGGAGAGCGCCTCAAGTTAGTAAGTCAAGCCGACCCACTTACTTTTCACGCGGCTTTGAGTCTTGAGGATTTTCCATTCACGCCTTTCTCGAAAATGATTCGCGGTGAGGCGGAGCCAGAAGCAAAATATCCAGATGCTTGGTCTTGGCTAATTTTAACATATGTTCTGGACTCACTCTCAAAAGATAATGGAGCAAAAAGCCTAGGCAATTCCCCAACTGCATTATTCGATACGACAGAGATTTTGAGAAATATGGGGCTTTGTCCAGCCCCCAACTTAAAGGAAGTAATAAGAGCAACAACAAAAAAGACGTTCAAAATATCTGTGCCAAAATTTCTTGAAGGAAACTTTGAAGGGATTGACCCAACCAAGGCTTATGACTTGCCATCTTTTGTTGAAATTCTTAAAAATGTTGTCTGTGACATTCGTAGCGAAAGTGTGCATTACATTACCATTGATGGACTTGATGATATTTTATCGAGCCGCCAAGTTCAATATAAGTCGCTTGGTTCTCTCGTATTTGAAGTCAATCGGTTGAACACTCTATTTCGACAGAAGAATGTTCCTGTCAGAATAATTTTATTATGCAGGACTGATCTTTTTGACAGAATTGCCGGTGCCAATAAAAACAAGATTAGGCAAGATTCTGCAATAGAACTCGATTGGTATGCCGACCCAAATAACCCTAAGGAGTCCCTTTTAATTAAGACTGCAAATCTAAGAGCCCAAATGCTCTATAAGGGCATTGATGTTTTTGAGACATTTTTTCCAGATAAGATTGGAGGCAAGGCTATTGAAGGTCATCTTCTGCAGGTCACTCGACATACACCGCGTGATTTCTTTCAACTGCTCACGCGGCTGCAAAATTTTTACTCTGGCGGAAAGTTTTCGGAAGCCCAGATTCGTAGTGGGATTCGTGAATACTCTCAGAAATATTTTCTCACGGAATTATTTGATGAGATGCACGGTTTCGCTAAGGACAAGGAAGCGGAAAAGCTTTTTGGAGCAATGGAAGATTTCGGTCGTAGAGAATTTAACATTGATGAATTCGCGCAGTCGCGACAGGTTGCCGATATACCTAGGGAGCGGCTGGAGCATTTATTTGAGCGTTTATTTGAATGCAGCGCCATTGGCCATGTAGATCACTCTAGGGGGCATCCAATATTTAGTTTCAAGTATCGCAACGCCCTGGCCTCTTTTTATCCTAGTAAAAAGATTACAGTACATAGAGGCCTATGGAAGGCACTAAATCTCAATTAACTCTATTCTTCACCGCTCCGCCATCGCCAGCTTGACGCCCAGCCCGACGAAAGCCGCCGCAAAGGTCCGCCGCAGCCACAGCATCACGCGCGGGCGCGTCAGCACATGGTCGCGCATGGCGGCGGCGAACAGGCCGTAGACGGCGAATACCGCAAACGTCATCGCCATGAAGACGGCACTTAAGGTCAGCATGCTGCCGAGCGGCGCCGGATCATTGGCGGCAATGAATTGCGGCAGGAAGGCGAGGAAGAAGATCGAGAGCTTGGGGTTGAGGATGTTTACCAGCACCGCCTCGAGCGTGATCTGCCAGCCGGAACGGGGTGCTGAATTGGCCGGACTTGAGAAACTCATGGCGCCGCGCTCGCGCCAGGTTGCCCAGGCCATGTAGAGCAGGTAGGCGACGCCGGCATATTTCACGATCTCGAAGGCCAGCGCGCTGGCATGCAGCAGGGCGGCCAGCCCGGTGATGGCGGCGAGCATATGCGGCACGATGCCGAGCGTGCAGCCGAAGGCCGCGATCACGCTGGCGCGGCTGCCGCGCCCCAGACCGGCGGCGATGGTGTAGACCACGCCGGTGCCGGGCGTGGCGACGACGATCAGCGAGATGATCAGGTAATCCAGGCTCATGACGATGCCGCTCCAGGTCAAGCCGCCGCTGCGAGCCCCGCGATCCGTTGCCGGCGCCAGCGCAGCAGCATCCAGCCGATGATAGCCACATTGAGCAGGTTGAAGGCAATGCCGTTCAGCAGGGCAGCCTGATAGCTCCCCGTCAGGTCGAAGATGGCGCCGGACATCCAGCCGCCCAGGCTCATGCCGGCAAGCGTGGCGGCGATGGCGACCGAGACGCGCAGGCCCGATTGCTCGGGCGGAAACAGTTCGCGCACGATGAAGGCATAGCTCGGCACGATGCCGCCCTGCACCAGGCCGAAGAAGGCCGAGACGATGTAGAGCGAGGCGAGGCCATCGAAGGGCAGGTAGAAGGTCAGCGCCAGGCCCTGCAGGGCCGAGCCGAGCAGCAAGGTGGCGAGCCCGCCGATGCGGTCGAGGATCCAGCCCGAGGCCAGCCGGCTGATGATGCCGAAGGCCAGCATGAGCGAGAGCATCTCGGCACCGCGCGCCGGGCCATAGCCGAGATCGACGCAATAGGCGACGATATGCACCTGCGGCATCGACATGGCGACGCAGCAGGCAATGCCGGCGATCAGCAGCAGGCCCTGCACGCCGTTCGGCGCCAGCCCAAGCGGGCGATGCGCGCCGGCCTTGTTCAAGCCCGCGCTGGCCTGCGGCAGCGGCGGCTGGACCGGCGGGCGGCGGCGCAGCACAAAGCTCAACGGCACCATGGTGACGAGGCAGAACAGGCCGATGCCCCAATGGGTGTCGCGCCAGCCATGCTGGGCGATGAAATATTCCACCACCGGCGGCCACACCGCGCCGGCGAAGTAATTGCCGCTGGCGCAAAGCCCGATGGCAAGGCCACGGCGACGCTCGAACCAGAGTGAGATATCGGCGATCAGCGGCCCAAACATGGCGGAGGAACCGAAGCCGATCAGGCCGCCATAGATGAAGGCCAGCATGGTGATGCTGGTGGCTTTCGCCGCCAGCACATAGCCGAGACTCAAGGAGAGCGTGCCGAGGATCACCGGGGTGACGATGCCGAAGCGGTCGGCCAGCCTTCCCATGAACACCACGCCGACAACGAAACCGAGCATGGTGAGCGAGTAGGGCAGCGAAGCACCGCCACGCAGCACGCCGAATTCCGCCTGCACAGCGGGTAGCGCGACGACGATGGCCCACATGCCGACACCGCCGATGGTGCTGATGGTGAAACTGCCCAACAGGCGCAGCCAGGCATAGGGGGATTCAATATCGCTGGCGTGACCAGGGGCGGTGGTCATGCGGCGGCTTCCTTCTGGGCGAGACGTTTCCTTGTCCGCTAGCCTAGGTGCTGCCGCATTCCATGGCAATGGCGCGATTGTGCGGGTGCAATCGTATCAGGCGCTATTATTCCGCTGCTTCGGCGTCGAGGATCGCCTGCTTGCGCGCCAGGCCCCAGCGATAGCCGCCCAAGCCGCCATCGCTGCGCAATGCGCGGTGGCAGGGCACCAGCACGCCGAGGATATTGTTGCCGCAGGCCGAGCCGACGGCGCGCGCCGCTTTCGGTTCGCCAAGCGCGATGGCGATTTCGCGATAGCTGCGGGTTTCGCCGCGCGGGATGGCGCTCAAGGCCTGCCAGACGCGAATCTGAAATGCCGTGCCGCGCAGATCCAGCGGCAGCTCCTGCTTCGGCTTGCGGCCCATCAGCAGGGCGTCGAGCGCGGCCAGCGCCTTCTTGCCGGCCGTATCGTCGCGGGTGATTTCGGCCGCCGGGAATTCGCCGCGCAATTCATCCAGCATGGCCGTGTCGCTGTCGCCGAACAGCAAGGCGGCAATGCCACGATGGCTTTCCGCCACCAGCACGCGGCCAAGCTTGCGCGGCGCAGGATGGATCGCCACGGTGAGGCTCAAGCCTTCGCCGCCGCGCTTGTAATCGGCCGGCGTCATGCCGAGCCAGCGGTCGGCTTTTTCATACACCCGGCTCGGGCCACCGAAACCGGCGCCATAGATTGCGTCAGACACGTCGGCGCCACCTTTCAGTTCGGCTTTCAGCTTGTCGATGCGCCGTGCCTCGGCATAGGCGCGCGGCGAGAGGCCATAGGCGGCGGTGAACAGCCGTTGCAAGTGTGTGGGACTGACATGGGCGGCGCGGCTTAAAGCGTTGAGGTCGGGTGCCGCTTCGCCGGCTTCGAGTTTCTTGTCGATCAATTGCCGCGCCCGCTCCAGCCGCGCATCGGCTTCGGCCAGGGCATCCGGGCGGCAGCGCTTGCAGGCGCGGAAGCCGGCGGCCTGGGCCTCGTTCGGGGAAGCGAAGATGCGGACATTGTCGCGCTTCGGCGCCCGGCTGGTGCAGGAGGGGCGGCAGTAGATTCGCGTGCTGGCGACGCCGTAGAAAAACCGGCCATCGGCCTTGGCATCATTGCCGAGGATGGCGGCGAATTCGCGGTCAGTAGGGGTGCGTGGCTTGCTCATGGGATAAAATCTACGGCCTGCCCCGCCGCCCGGCTATCCGGTTCCTGCGGTTTCAGTGGGTGGCCCTGCCAGGTGCGTCATACGAACCCTCATCGTCATGCCCGGGCTTGACCCGGGCATCTCACGCAGGTTGGCCTGAGACCCCCGGGTCAAGCCCGGGGGTGACGACAGGGGGGCAGTCGGCCCTCAATCCCCCTTGAGGCCCCAGGCGGCGGGCACCGGCACCGGGAAATCCAGCAGCATGCCGGCATAGGCCTTGCCCTGGGGGTCGTTCTGCAGCGAGGCGATGCCGCCGCCGCCGAGCGAATCCTTGAGCAGGAAATTCAGGCCATGGATACCGGGCCATTCATAGCGCGTCACGCCGCCCTGGCAGCGATGCGCGAAATACTTTTGCACGGCCTCCGGCGTCAGCGCGGCACGGATCGCCGGCAGATACTCCGGCTTGCGCGCGATGACGCCGATATTGCTGTCGTTGCCCTTGTCGCCGGAGCGCGCCCAGGCCAGCCGGATCAGTGGCACAGTGAGATCGGTCTGCTGCGGCGCCGGTGTGGTATCGGGGACGCCCGCCGGGCCGCCGCAGACATCGCCGCCCACCGTCATCACCGCCACCGGCTTCGCGATGCCATCGCCAAGCTCGATGCTGACCGGCAGGGCGGCTTTCGGGATGAAGCAGGAGAACAGCCGCACGATCGGTTGCGGCGAGGCGCGGCCGCCGCCCGAGCCGGTGGTGCCGGCGGCAAAGGATGTGCCGGCCGGCGCGATCTCGCGCACGAAGATATCCAGCGCCGCCTTCTCGGCATGGCTCACCGCCAGCTTCATCACCACTTCGCGGCTATCCAGCGCGCCGGGCCGGGCGTTGTCGCCATACATCGCTTCCGTGCCGATTTCCTCGATGGAAACCGCACGGTAATCGCCGAGATTCAGCATCTGGAAAATCTTGCGCGTGCGGGTGAGGATGGCTTCCGCCGTGCGCCGCGCGCGTTCGCGGGCTTCCCGCCCGCCGATGGTGAGCTGCGCCACGGCGCGGAAGCCGTCCATGTAGGTGGCCGAGACCTTGTATTCGTCGCCCGGCGGCTGGCCCTTGGCGTTCGATACCTTCACGCGATGCTCGCCGACCTGCTCGATGCGCACGGCGGTGAAATCGCAGGTCACATCGGGCAGGCGATAGGCCGCCGGATCGCCGATCTCGTAGACCAGCTGCTCGGACACCGTGCCGACGCTGACCAGGCCGCCGGTGCCTTTCGGCTTGGTGACGATGAAGCTGCCGTCTTCCGACACTTCCGCGATGGGATAACCGATATTGTCCCAGTCCGGCACGTCGCGCCAATCGGTGAACAGGCCACCAGTGGCTTGCGCGCCGCATTCCAGGATATGCCCGACCAGGCTGCCGGCCGAGAGCCGGTCGTAATCAGTGAGGCTCCAGCCGAATTCATGCAGCAAAGGCCCCAGCGCCACGGCGCTATCGACGCAGCGGCCGGTGATGACGATATCGGCGCCGTCCTTGAGGGCTGCGGCAATCGCCCCGGCGCCGAGATAGGCATTGGCCGACATGAAGCGGCCGGGACGCTCAGTGCCCGGTACCATCGGGCGCAGCCTGCCCTTCAGGGTCTCGATATTCGGCATCAGGTCGTCGCCCTGCACCACGGCGACTTTCAGGTTCAGCCCGGCATCGGCGATCATCTGGCGGATCACTGCCCCACAAGCCTGCGGGTTCACGCCGCCGGCATTGGACACGATCTTCACCTTGCGCCGCGCGATTTCGGGCAGCAGGCGCTTCATGGTCACGGTGACGAAATCGGTGGCATAGCCTTGCGCCGGATCCTTGGCGCGCATGCGGGCCATGATCGACATGGTGATCTCGGCCAGATAGTCGAAGATCAGGTAGTCCAGTTCGGCCTGGAACAGCAATTGCGGCGCGCCCACCATGGAATCGCCCCAGAAGCCGGATGCGCAGCCGATCTTCACCACTTTGCCGGTCATCGCCGTTTCCTCATGCTTTTTCTCTTTATGGCGCAAGCTTAGCGGCTGTTGACCGGGCCGTCATCGCTGCCGCAACGTAAGCAGATGAGCCTTGGTGCGATTTCCCCCCTGCCGCGCGGCCTGCGGCGCTTCGGCCGCTGGGCGCTGGATGCCCTGCTGCCGCCGCGCTGCATGCTCTGCGGTGCCCTGGTCGACGAGCCGGGCCGGCTTTGCGCCGGCTGCTGGCCCAGCCTGGATTTCATCGCCGAACCGCTTTGCCCCTGCTGCGGCACGCCCTTTGCCATCCCGGTGCCGGCGGGGATGCTCTGCGGCGCCTGCCTCGCCAAGCCGCCGCGTTTCCGCCGCGCCCGCGCAGCCCTTGTCTATGGCCGGGGCGGGCGCGACCTGGTGTTGCGCTTCAAGCGCGCCGACCGCACCGACCTGGCTTTGGGCCTCGCCGGGCTGATGCGCCAGGCCGGCGGCGTGCTGCTGCGCGAGGCCGACCTGATCCTGCCGGTGCCGCTACATCGCGGCCGGCTGTGGCGGCGGCGCTATAACCAGTCCGCCCTGCTGGCCCAGGCGCTGGGGCGGCTCAGCGATAAACCGGCCCTGGTGGATGCCCTGGAGCGGGTGAAACCCACCCCCAGCCTCGGCGGCCTGAACCGGCGGCAGCGGCGCGAGGCCCTGGCCGGGGCCATCCGGGTGGCGCCGCAGCGGCGCGCCAGTCTGGCCGGCAAGACCGTGCTGCTGGTGGACGATGTCTACACCACCGGGGCGACAGTTTCGGCCTGTATCCGGGCCTTGCGCGGTGCCGGGGTGGCTGCCGTGGATGTGTTGACGCTCACACGGGTGCTGCGGCCGGATATTGTTTAGCCCCACCGCCGCGCCATATAGTTTTCATAGACGACTCACTCCCCGAGGCAGGCCCATGGCCGACATCACCATCTACACCACGTTTCTTTGCCCCTATTGCGCGCGCGCCAAGGCGCTGCTGGACAAGAAGGGCGCCAGCTACAACGAGATCGACGTCTCCTACGACCAGCCGAAGCGCGAGGAGATGACGCGCCTGACCGGCGGCCGCACCAGCGTGCCGCAGATCTGGATCAACGGCCAGCATGTCGGCGGCTGCGACGATCTCTACGCCCTGGACCGCGCTGGCAAGCTCGATCCCATGCTGGCGGCGGCCTAAGCATGCCGCGGCATATTCGCATCGCCTGCGTACAGCCGAATATCGGCGATGACATGGCGGCGAATATCGCCCAGGTCTGCGGCCTGATCCGCGAGGCCCATGCCAAGGGCGCCGAATTCGTCACCACGCCGGAGAATTCCAGCTTCATGGGGCGCAATTCGGCGGCCAGCCTGGAGGCCGGCAAGCCCGAGGCAACGCATCCGGCGCTGAAAGCCTACCGCGAGCTGGCGGCGGAACTGAAAATCTGGCTGCTGATCGGTTCGATCTCGGTACGGGAAGACGGTGCCAACCGCAACGCCAACCGCAGCTACCTGGTCAACCCGCAGGGCGAGATCACCGCGACCTACGACAAGATCCACATGTTCGATGTCGACTTGCCAAACGGCGAGGTGTTCCGCGAGTCCAATACCTTTGCGCCGGGCGAGCAGGCGGTGCTGGCGGATCATCCCCAGGCCAAGCTGGGCCTTTCGATTTGCTACGATGTGCGCTTCCCGCAGCTTTATCGCGGCCTGGCGCAGGCTGGTGCTGAAGTGATCATGGTGCCGGCGGCATTCACGCGCAATACCGGCCAGGCGCATTGGCATATCCTGCTGCGGGCGCGGGCCATCGAGACCGGGGCCTTCGTGGTGGCGCCGGCGATGTGGGGCGATCATCCGGGCAAGCGCCAGACCTACGGCCATTCGCTGATCATCGATCCCTGGGGCCGCGTGCTGGCTGATGCCGGCGAGGGCACCGGCGTGGTGCTGGCGGATATCGATCTCGATGAAGTGGCCAAGGCGCGCGGGCAGATTCCCGCCTGGCTGCATGAGCCGCGCTATTCGAAGCCGATCACCTCGGCGACGAAGGGATAAAGCGCCGGCGTTGCTGCCAGCACGGCATTGCCTTTGTTAAGGCCGTCGTTTTTCAGGAAATCGTTCATCTCGCCGCCGGCTTCCGCCACCAGCAGCAGGCCGCCGAGCGCATCCCAGCTATTGAGATGCGTCTCATGGAAGCCTTCCAGTCGCCCGGCGGCGACATAGGTGATGCCGAGCGCGCCGGAACCGAGCCGGCGGTATTCGCAGCCGCGCCGCAGCAGCCCGTCGATGGCTTCGACATGCGGCGTCTGGCTCATGCGGTGGCCATAGCCAAGCCCGATGCAGGCGCGGCTGGGATCGCTGATGCTGCTCACCTGCATGCGCTGGCCGTTGGCAAAGGCGCCCTTGCCACGCCGGCCGGAAAATAGCTCGTCGCGCACGGCATCGTAGACCAGGCCAAGCTCCAGCCTGCCATCCACCACCAGGGCCAGCGACACGCACCAGAAGGGCAGGCCACGCAGGAAATTCGCCGTGCCGTCGATTGGATCAATCACCCAGGTGGCATGGCCGCCATCGCGGCCCTTGGCTTCATAGAGACCGCCTTCCTCGCCCAGGATATTGTCCTGCGGAGATTCCAGGCCGAGCCTGGAGACGATCAGCGCCTCGGTTTCCTTGTCGGCGCGGCTGACGAAATCCTGCAGGCCCTTCTGCTCGATGGTCAGGGTCGCGCGGTTGTCGAAATAGGCTCGCGCCAGTTTGCCGGCGTCGCGGATGATGTCCTCGGCCAGATGCCAGCGCCGCTCGATGCCGTCGCCACTCATGTTCCGCTCCCTCTTAGGGAGCGGATTGTGTCACCGTTTCGGGTGTTGGGCAAATCCAGGCCTCGCGGTCGAGCGCGAACCAGCGCACGTTGCGCTCCCATAGCAGTTTCTCGCCCTCTGGCGCGAAACCGAGTTTCTGCAGCACGCGTTGCGAGGCGCCGTTGCCCGGCGCGGTAACGGCAAAGACATGCGCCAGGCCCGCTGCGCCGAAGCCATGATGCAGTGCGGCGCGGCCGGCCTCGGAAGCCAGGCCACGGCCCCAATGGGTCTTGTTCAGCAGGTAGAGCAGTTCCACCGCATCAGCCTCCGGCACATAGCGCAGGCCGCATTGGCCCAGCAGCCGGCCGCTGGTGCGGTCGGCCACGGCCCAGACGCCATAGCCGCGCTGTGCCCAGGAGGTGCCGAAATTGTGGATGTTGCTCTTGGCCCGTTCCTCGGCCTGGGCCGGCGAAAGCCCGCGCCCCGGCAGCATGTGGCGCATCACCGTGTCGTCGGCATAGAAGCGTGCCAGACCCTGCCAGTCGCCGGGCTGGAAGCCGCGCAGCCGCAGGCGCTCGGTTTCAATTTCAGGCGCGGTCATCAGTCCTGGATTCATAAGCGCCGCGCCGCGATACGCTGGCGCATGGCCGGTTTTGGTTGGCTTTCCTCGCCTTGCTCGAAGGCGATCACCTGGCAATGTGGTCGGCAGAGATCGAAGAGTTCGTTCTCGGCCAGCAGGAAATCCGGGTTGGACGGTTTGCCGAAGCGTTCGTTGCCGCGCATGAAAGTTTCATAGAGCAGCAGGCCGCCGGGTTCCAGGGCGGCGAAGAGTGCCGGAAACAATGGCCGCCACAGGTAGTTGGTCACCACGATGGCGGCGAAGGCGCGGTTGGCCAGCGGCCAGGGAGCATTGCCTTCGAGATCGGCCTGCAGCAGTTCCGCGCCAGGTTGGCCTTGCAGATCGGCAACGCCGCGCAGGTCGATATCGAGGAAGCAGACCGGGTGGCGGTTTTCCAGGAACAGCCGGCCATGGCGCCCGCCGCCGCAGGCGAGATCGAGCACCGCACCACTCGGTTTGGTGGTGGGGGCGAAGCGCGCAATCCAGGCCGAAGCCCCATCCCCCTTGCTGTGCACCGGCAACTGCCCCATATATTAGTCAATAATCATCAATACTTGGGTCCCCCCGGCGGAATCAAGCGGCAACGCGATGATCAAATACGAGTTGAAATGTAAAAAGGAACATGTCTTCGAGGCGTGGTTCCAGGATAGCGCCACCTACGACGTGCAAGCGAAGAAGGGCCAGGTGCAGTGTCCGCATTGCGGCTCGCGCAAGATCGCCAAGGCGCCGATGGCGCCGCGCCTCGCTCGTTCCAGGGGTGAACAGGCTGCCGACGAGGCCCGCATGGCGGCGGATGCGCGCAAGGCGCTGCTGGCGTTGCGCGAACATGTCGAGAAGAATGCCGATTATGTCGGCGCGGAATTCCCCGAGGAAGCGCGCAAGATGCATTACGGCGATGCCGAGACGCGCAACATCTACGGCGAAGCCACACCCGACGAGGCCAAGGAACTGGCCGAGGAAGGCATCGAGGTGACGTCGATCCCGTGGATTCCCCGAGGGGATGCGTAGGTAGACACAAACATACAAATATCGTCATGCCCGGGCTCGACCCGGGCATCTCAGGCTAAATAGAGAGAGATGCGCGGATCAAGTCCGCGCATGACGAGTGTATAAAAACTGGCCGCGGAATTTAAACCGAACACAAGCCCGCCAAGGCCGGGCATGACGAGTGTATATAGAAACTGGCTGTGGAATTTAAGCCATAACAAAGACGGTCATACTCCGCGCAGGCGGAGTATCCATGAGTTTTCTTTATTTCGATTGCTCAAGCAAAAACGCGTGGATGGTCGGCCTTCGCCGACCATGACGTTTTATGTAGGTCTGGTCCTGAAACTCACAGCAGGTCGCGCAGCATTGCCACCAGCGGCACATCGGCCGGCGGCATCGGCAACTCGCTCATCTTTACCGGCCGCACCCATTTCAGTGCCTGGCCCTCGCGGCCCTCGGGCTGCCCGGCCCAGCGGCGGCAGACATAGAGCGGCATCAGCAGGTGGAAATCGTCGTAGCTGTGGCTGGCGAAGGTGAACGGCGCCAGGCAGGCGGCGCTGATATCGAGGCCGAGTTCCTCGCGCAGCTCGCGCAAGAGCGCCGCTTCGGGCGTCTCGTTCGCTTCCACCTTGCCGCCGGGAAATTCCCACATGCCGGCCAGCTTCTTGCCCGGCGGGCGCTGGGTCAGCAGTACGCGGCCATCGGCATCCACCAGGGCCACCGCCACCACCAGCACCACCGGTTTCGGCTTCAGCACACTTTCGGCATCGCCGGGGCAGAGCGGGTCGGCGTTCATCGTGCGATTAGCTGCGGTAATCGGCGTTGATGTCGATATAGCCGTGCGTCAGGTCGCAGGTCCAGACCACGGCCTTGCCCTTGCCCACGCCGACATCGACGCCGATGCGCACATCGTCGCTCTTGAAATGCGCCGTGGCGGCGGCTTCGTCATGGTCCTTGCGCACCATGCCCTTCGAGGTCACGGCTTTGCCGCCGATGGTCACCACCAGCTTGTCGCGGTTGGCCTGCTCGCCGCTCTTGCCCACGGCCATGACGATACGGCCCCAATTGGCATCGGCACCGGCAATCGCGGTTTTCACCAATGGCGAATTGGCGATGGCGCGGGCGATGACGCGCGCGGCGGCATCGTTCTTGGCGCCGGTCACGCTCACCGTCACCAGCTTCTGCGCGCCTTCGCCATCCTTGGCGATCAATTGCGCCAGTTCGGCCATCACCTCGGTCAGCGCGCGGCGGAAATCCGCCAGCGCCTTGTCATTTGCCTTGGCCGGCGCCTTGTTACCGGCAGCACCAGTGGCGAACAGCAGCACGGTATCGGAGGTGGAGGTGTCGCCGTCCACCGTGAGGCAGTTGAAGCTCTGGTCGTTGGCACTTTTAAGCAGCGCCTGCAACACATCGGTCGGCAGCTTGGCATCCGTCACCAGGAAGGCCAGCATGGTCGCCATGTCCGGCGCGATCATGCCCGAACCCTTGGCGATACCGTTGATCGTCACCGGCTTGCCGTCGATCTTGCAGGTGGCGGTGGCGAGCTTGGGGAAGGTGTCGGTGGTCATGATGGCGCGGGCCGCAGCGGCCCAGCCATCGCCGGTCAGCGCCTTCTTCAGCTTCGGCATCTGCGCCACGATCTTCTCGGCCGGCAGCAATTGGCCGATCACGCCGGTGGAGGCGAGATAGATCTGGTTCGCCTTGGCGCCCAGCGCCTTGGCCGCGCCCTCGGCAGTGGCCTTCACCGCCGCGAGGCCGGCCTTGCCGGTGAACACATTGGCGATGCCGGCATTCACCACCAGGCCGCGCGCCGGCTTGCCCAGGATCTTGCGGCCCCATTCCACCGGCGCACCCGGCATCGAGGATTGCGTGAACAGGCCCGCTGCCTTGGTGCCAGGCGCCAGTTCGATCAGCAGCAGGTCGTCGCGGTTCTTGTAGCGCATGCCGCTATGGCCGGTGGCCAGGCGCGCGCCGGCAATGGCGGGCAGGCTGGGCAGGGTCTTGGGGGCAAGCGGCGAAACCGGATGCGCGGCCATGGCGGCGTTTCCTCGTCTTCTCTGGTCTAATTTACTTCTTGGGAGCCGGCGCCAGGGTCGGCAGCTGGCCCGCCGGCTTGGGCTGTTCCACGATCTCGATCTTGGCGCCTTTCTTCAGGTCGTTGACCGTCTGCTCGACGATCTCGCGCACCAGGATGTCGCGCACTTCGTCGGCCACGTCGTTGAAGGACGGCGGCGGCGCCACGCGGCGCGCTTCCACCTTGATGATGTGGAAACCGAACTGGGTCTTCACCGGCTTCTGCGTCACCTGGCCGGGCTGCAGCGCGAAGGCGGCTTCGGCGAATTCCGGCACCATCTGGTCCTTGGTGAAGAAGCCGAGGTCGCCGCCTGTGGTGGCGGTCGGGCCGGTCGAACGCTTCTTCGACACTTCGCCGAAATCCTGGCCCTTCTTCACGTCTTCCAGCGCCGCCATGGCATCGGCCTCGGTGGCCACCAGGATATGGCGGGCATGCACTTCGTCGCGCGGCGGCTGGCTCTTGATCAACTCGTCGTAACGCTGCTTCAGCCGCGCCTCGGTGAGCTGCTGCGACACGGCGCGCTCAAGGAAGGCCTGCTGCATCACGTTTTCACGCGCGACTTTGAGCTGATCCTTCACCTTCGGATCATTGTCGATCTTGGCCTTCTCGGCGGCCTCGTTGATCAGGCGGCGGGCGACGATCTCGTTGATCAGCGCCGGCATGATGGTGTCGAGCGGCGCCTGGCGCATCTGCGGCGGCAGCGTCTCATACACGGCGGCGACCTGCGAGCGCGTGATGGCCTGGCCGTTCACGCGTGCCACCACCGGGTCATTGGCAGCCGGGGCTGCAGCCTGGGCGGGTGCCGCCGGCTTGGCGCCTTGGGCCAGCACGGTGGTCGGCATGGTGGCCGGCAGCGAGCAGGCCAGCAGGCCGGCGAAAAGGGCAAGGCGGGAAGCGGAGAGATGGAACACGGGCGGGCTCGCGGGAAGAGGGGAGGGGTGCATTAAAAGCGGCGCCAGCATAGCCATTTCCAGCCTCCCGGCAAGGCCGCGATTGTCAGGGTTCACAGGCTTTTCAGCTTCTTATCCGGCTTTTCCGGGCTTCGGCTGGCTCAAGCCGGCAGCTTCGCGCAGCGCAGCGATTTCGGCGCGCAGTTCCTCGATCAGCGGGCCGCTATGGCGCAGATACCGGGCCTCGGCGGCCAGGATAATCTCGAAGGCGCGGTATTTCAGGGCGCGGCGGTCGACGCGGGGGGCGTCGGTGCCGTCCAGGCCGGAATCGCAGACGATGTCGATCAGTCGCTCCACGCCATGCAGCCGGCCCCAGAGATAGTCGTTCTCGCGGTGCGGCCGGCTGAAGAAGGCGCCGAAACGGCCGAAATTGATGCCCTTCAACGTGTTGGCATCGCGGATGGCGCGGGCATCTTCCGGGCTGATGCGGTCGATGCGGATTTCGTTGAATTCGCCCAGGTCACGCCAGTTGGTGATGGTGAAGGTCAGCACGTCCCAGAAGGCAAAGCCGATATAGCTTTCCAGGATGTCGCGCCGCGCCACCCGGCTCCAGTCGTCGGGATGCAGTGTGGCAAGCAGGGCATCCAGCCGGTTGGTGGTGGCATTCAGCGCGATGTCGGCATTGAGGCCATCGACGATGGCGTCGATCTCGTGCAGATGCGCGTCAGCGAATTCGGCGGCATCCTGCGCCAGTTTCTCCGGCTCCATTGGCTGGATCGAGCGGCGGAACAACTGCCGGATGCGTGATGCCGTGTCGATCGAGACGAAGCCGCCGGTATCGAAACGCCGCAAGGTTTCAAGTTCGCCGTAGAGCAGCCGCTTGAGCTGGTTGAGCTGCACGGCTTCCAGCCCCTGATGCTCGGGATCGCCGATCTTGGCATAAAAGGTGTTCAGCCGTTGCAGCAGAAAGCGCAGGCGGCGCTGACGGAAGGCGACGTCGAAGGCGAGCAGGAAACGCACCCAGGGCGGCAGTTCGTCACGATTGCTGGCCAAAGTGGTGCGGGCATAGCTCGGTGCCGTGGCGCAGACCTGGCGCACCGTGGCCCAGCGCGTGATCACTTGTGCGATCCAGGCGGATTCGATGGAATTCTCGCGCAGTTCGCTGATGCGCTCGATCTGCCGGTTGATGAATTGCTGCACGGCGCCGAGCTTGAGGCGGATATAGCCTTCATAGGCGAAGCCGGCATCCTGCGCGGCGCGCGCGCTCGCGGCCAGCCGCCAGGCGCGGATCTGGTCCTCGTTCAGCGGCCCGTCGCGGCCTTCCGGCGCATGCTCGCTCACCAGGCGGGAAATCTGCGGCTGCGTCGCGTCGATGATGCCGCGCAGATGCCGCACGCGCTCGTTGAAGCGGCTGACCCAGATCAGTTCATCCGAAATCGGCTGGTTGCGCGGGATATCGGAAAGTGCGCCCTTGAGCGTACGGAAAAAGCCCGGAATGCGGCCAGTGGGCGGCGGCGGCGGCCGGATCGGCGCCGGATCGATATAGACCAGTCGGCGGTCAACCTGGCGGTAGGCCGGGCGACCGCGGATCGCCTTCATCGCCGAGGCGAAGGGTTTGTTGTTCAGCACACCGCCATCGACGAAGGAAGTCAGCGACGGGTCGAGCCCGGCGCCGAGATAGTCGCCGAAATTCTTCTTGAGGAAGGCCTCCTTGCTTTCCCATTGCCGGCCGCGTTCGGCCAGCAGCGCGTCGATTTCGCTCAATTGCGCTGGTGGGAAGGCGCCGGGAAAGGCCGAGGTGGCGCGGCCGGCGAAGGCCAGGGCCGGCGCATCCAGTTTGGTGAAATCGGAAATCTCCTCGCCATCCTGCCAGCGGCGATACTGGAATTTCAGCATGTGGCGATGCTCGCGGTCGCGCACGAAGGGCGGATCGTGGATCGGGATATGCTGCAAATAGCCGTAGAAATCGGTGACGGTGACGAACAGGTCGAGTTGCAGGCCGGCCGGCATCAAAGAGGCGCCGGGCTCGGCGGGATCGCCCATGGCTTCCAGGCCCTGTAGCAGCTTGCGCCCGAGATGCATGCCGTCGAACGGCGGCTCGAACCAGCGCGAGCGGGTGAACAGCGACACCTTCTCGCGGATTTCCGGATCGGCCAGCAGGCGGCCGAGCTTGGAGCGCGAGGCCAGCCAGAGCAGGGGCCGCATGAACCATTTGCTCCAGGGCGAGGCGCGCTTGGAGCGGTCGAGCAGTTTGCTCACATCGGCCTGCTTCAGCCACAGGTCGCGGAAATGCGACAGCCGCAGGTCATGCGCCAGGGCGCGGGCCAGCATGATGCCGTTCATGCCGCCGGCCGAGGCGCCGGCGATCACGTCCACGATCACCCGCAGCTCGATATGCTTGCTCAGTTCCTGGATCAGCTCGAAATAGATCAGCTCGCTATCCGCCGGATGCTTCTCGGCATCCTCGGTATCGGCATAGCTGATGGTTTCGCGGCTGCCCTTGGGCAGGGTGTGGAAGGCCTTGGAGGCGCGCACGAGTTTCAGGATTTCCTTCGACACGCCATGCATGTAGATGGCGAGCGAGACGCCGCCAAAACACACCAGAGCCAGGCGCAGTTCCTTCTCTTGCACCGCGAATCCTCCTTAACTTCCGGCAGTCTGCGCCTCGCCGCCCGGCTTCACAAGGCAGGAATCCGCACGGCTTTCCCCAGGGGAGGACCGGGGAGCGGCTTGCAGGCAGAAGCCTGGGGGCGTAAAGGGTTGCCATGCCTCTCGATGCTGAAACCATCGCCGTCAGCACCGACCGCGCCGCCCATGAATGGCGTCGTGGCCGGGCCGTGCTGCTGCAATCGGCGACGGGCAATTACCTGGCGCTGGCCGCCGAAACCCTGAGCGAGATGGCGCTGGCCCAGGCGCTTGCCCTGGCGGGCGCCGGCGCCGCCGAGGCCGCCCTGGCGCTCACCGCGCAGCGCGCCGCCGTGCTGCATATCCTGCCCAACGGGCATGACACCCTGCTGCTGCCGTTGGCCGAACTGCCGGTGCCAGTGCCTGAACGCGCCGGCCTGATCCGCGACCTCGCCGATGCCAGCCGCGACCTGGCGGCGCCGTTGCGCGGGCCTTATCAGCGATTGCGCGGGGCACCGCCGCCGGCAGCCGCTGCTGCGATCAAGCTGGCCAAGGTGGCCTACCTGCTGCCCGCCGCCGTGCTGATCCCGCTCGGCGACGCCGTGATGCCCGATCTTCTGGTGCGGGTGCAGGCCGAAGCCATCACCGCCTATGACCAGGCGGCGGCGGAAAGCCTGAAACCGGTGAGCCAAGCGCGGCTGCCGGTGGCCGATGCCGAGGATGCACGGCTTTATGCTTTCCGTGCCGCCGATGGCGGGCCGGAACATTTCGCCCTGGTGATCGGCCGGCCTGATCCCGGCCAGCCGGTGCTGGCGCGGCTGCATTCGGAATGCTTCACCGGCGACCTGCTTGGCAGTCTGCGCTGCGATTGCGGCGAGCAGTTGCGCGGCGCCGTGCGCACCATCCGCGAGTCCGGCGGCGGTGTGCTGCTCTACATGGCACAGGAAGGCCGTGGCATCGGCCTGGTGAACAAGCTGCGCGCCTACCAACTCCAGGACGAGGGCTTCGACACTGTGGAGGCCAACCTGCGCATCGGCTATGCCGCTGACGAACGCTGGTTCCTGCCCGCCGCCCGCATGCTCAAGCTGCTCGGCTTTTCCAGCGTGCGGCTGCTGACCAATAACCCTGAAAAGGTGGACGGCCTGTCTGCCGCCGGCATCGAAGTGGCCGAGCGGGTGCCGCACAAATTCCCCGCCAACAGCCATAACGAAGCCTACCTGGCGACCAAGAAGAAGCGTTCAGGGCATTATCTGTAAATAGGCGCCGTATCCATCAGCCGTGCAGATGCCGTCCTGGCTCATCTATGGTCAGCACCAGGCGCTCATGGCCTGGCCGATAGGGTGGCGAGCGATGTACCACGCCGCGGCCATTCCAGGCCGGGTCACGCTCGCCGCGCAGCAATGCGGCCCAGCCGGGCTGCAGACTCGCCACGGCGTCGGGATCGCGCAGCACGGCGGCATTGTCGCCACGGCCCAAGGCGGACCGGTTTACCTTGTCATCCGGTAGCCATTCGGTGCCGGGACCGGCATAGCTGCATAGCAGCCGCTGCCCCACCATGTCGGTGTGATAGAAGCGGCAGGCATTGCCGCGCACGGGAGCCAGCCCGACATGCAGCCGCGGCGCGCGGCTCTGGCGCCGGAACCAGTCGATCAAGGTGGCGATATCGGCCATCAGCAACTGCAAGCCGGTGCCGGCATTCCGCATTGGCTGCGGCTGCCAGCCTGGGGCGGCAAATGCCTGCAGCGTCGCCTGTTGTGACGGCTCATCGCGACGGACCCAGAATTGCAGGCCATCCTCGGCTTCTGCCGCGAGATGCCGCGCCGCGCTGAACAGACAAGGCGATAAATCACGGCGCCAGATGGCGATGTTGGATTGTGGCCGCCACACCGCGGCAGCCGGCACCATCCTGCGCAACGCCGGCATATTCATGCGGCCTCGGCCTGCCGCCAGGTCGGGAAAGGGTCCCGCAGGAATTTCCAGCCGCGAGGCCCCAGTTGCATTTCGGCCGGCGTCAGCAGGCAGGCATCGAAGCCTCGGCGCAAGGCGGCTTCATCCATGCCGGCGCCGATCAGCACGATTTCCTGGCGCCGGTCGCCAAACGGCTCGCGCCACACCTGCTGCATGCCGGCCTGCCAATCCGGATGATCCGGCCAATCCTCGCGCGGCACCTGGGCCCACCAGAGGCCGCCTTTTTCATGCCGGGTCACCGCTCCGGCCTGCGACCAGGTGCCGACAAAGGCCATGCGGCTGGCCAGCCAGAAGAAGCCCTTCGAGCGCCATACATTTGGCCATTCGCTGTTGAGCCAGTGATACAGCCGCTCGGGATGAAACGGGCGATGGGCGCGATAGACGAAGCTGCGGATGCCGTATTCCTCGGTTTCCGGGTTATGCAATCCCAACAGCGCTTGTTGCCAGCCGGGCAGGCGGCCGGCACGTTCGGCATCATAGCGGCGGGTATTCAGCAGGGCCTCGAGCGGTACGCGGCCATGCTCGGCATGGCGTATATCGGCATCGGGATTGAAGCGCCGGATCAGTCCTTCCAGGAAACCAAGCTGTGCCGATGTCACCAAGTCCGCTTTGTTCAGCACGATCACATCGGCGAACTCGATCTGCTCCAGCAGCAGGTCGACCACGGTGCGCTCGTCGCCCTCGCCGGCACTGGCGCCACGCTGATGCAGGAAGTCCGTGGAAGCATAGTCGCGGCTGAAGTTGAAGGCGTCGACCATGGTCACCAGCGTGTCCAGTCGCGCCAGATCACTAAGCGAAAAGCCGGCTTCGTCGCGGAAATCGAATGTTGCAGCCACCGGCATCGGTTCGGCGATGCCGGTGCTTTCGATCAGCAGGTAGTCAAAGCGATTCTCGCCTGCCAGGCGCTTCACTTCTGCCAGCAGGTCGTCGCGCAGGGTGCAGCAGATGCAGCCATTGCTCAGCTCGACCAGCTTTTCCTCGGTGTGGCTGAGGCCGGCGCCGCCATCGCGGATCAAAGCCGCGTCGATATTCACCTCGCTCATATCATTCACGATCACCGCCACCCGTCGGCCCTCGCGGTTCGACAGCACATGATTAAGCAGCGTGGTCTTGCCGGCGCCGAGGAAACCGGACAGGACGGTGACGGGCAGGCGGGTATCGGCGGCGGGGCTGGCGGTGTCTGGCATGGATGGCTCGATCAATTATAGTTATGTTATAATATAACATATTTAATGGGCCGTTAGGCAAGCGCTGCAGTCTCCACCCGGCAGAATCTGCCCTCCGCTCCGCCACATTCGTCTAAAGCATTGAATTATATACATTTTGAAAACTGGCATTGCGCTTGCTTTGGTTAACCGCGAAAGCGAGGGGAAGAGCAATGGTTGCCGCCTTCATAGACAGTTCGGAGAACATGACGCTGGGCGTGTCGCCGTGGCAGAAAGCCACCACGCCGGCGTCAGGTGCTGCCGGGTCGAAGGCGGGTGCAACCAAGGCGCAGAATGCGCTGGATGACTCCCAAGCGACGGCCGACGGCAAGCAGCATCGCGGCCTGTTCGGGCCGGAAGGTTTCACCTTCTCGTCCTTCCTCGACATCATCAATCCGCTGCAGCATATCCCGGTGGTGAACACCATCTACCGCGCGGTGACAGGCGACACGATCGAGAACGGTCCGCGCCTGATCGGTGGCGCCCTGTTCGGCGGTCCGCTCGGGCTTGCCGCTTCGGTGGTCAACGGCATCATCGACGAGGAAACCGGCAAGGATATCGGCAGTCATGCGCTCGCCGCCATCGGCATCGACGATGGTACCGGACGCGACAGCACCATCGGCCTGGCCCAGAATGGGCCGCCGCCAGAAACAATGGCGGAGACCCAGGCCTGGGTTGGAACAGCAAACGGTCCGTTAGCTGTCAACGCGCCGACCGCCAATGCCCTAGTATCGCAGAATCCGGCGCCGCAGAATGTGGCGCAGTTGCGTGCCCGCGTCTCGGGCGAGCGAGAAGCCGCCACGCGCGATACCGGGCCGCGCACCGTGGCGGAAGCCGCCACCATTCCCTACAGCCCGGTGGTGATGAACAATCTCGCCGCGCCGCTGCCGGCCGATCAGGCCCAGCCGCAGCAGCAGAATCTGCCATCCGCCCCCGCGAGCCGGGGCGATGATGGCCGCAAATGGTACTCGGTCGATACCCAGCAGGGCGGCGTGGTGACGCGCGGCGTCGGCGCTCAGCCGATCACGTCCAACAACATCACGCAGAAATTCGGCGTCACCAAGGGCACCGCCTATGCTGGCTCGGTGCCGGCGCCGCAACCGCAGCAGCAGGCGCAGCCGGTCAATGCCTCGGCAAACCCCGGCATGCAGACCGTCCCCGCTGACTTCCTTGAGCGCGCCAACGCGGCTTATGCGAAATACAACGCCTTGAAGCAGGCCGAGCCGCGCCAGGGCCGCGTCGATCAGACTTACTGATTTCCAGGCTGCCGAAGATTACTCTGCCGGCTGCTTCTCGGCGGCATGGTCGTCATCCGGGGCCCGATCATCATCAGGCGCATGGGGCAGGAAACGCTTCACGAAGCTGCCGAAATCATCCAGATAGCTGTAGATCACCGGCACCACCAGCAAGGTCAGCAGGGTGGAGGAGATCAGGCCGCCAATCACCGCATGCGCCATCGCCGAGCTTTGCTTGGCACCTTCGCCGAGCGCCAGCGCCAGCGGTATCATGCCGAAGATCATTGCCAGGGTGGTCATGATGATCGGGCGCAGGCGGATTTCGCCGGCTTCCTGCAGCGCTTCGGTGCGCGGCTTGCCGGCCGCGCGCGCCTGATTGGCGAAGTCGATCAGCAGGATGGCGTTCTTGGTCACCAGGCCCATCAGCATGATGAAGCCGATCACCGAGAAGATGTTGAAGGTGGAGCCCCAGGCATAGAGGCCGATCAGCACGCCGATCAGGGAGAGCGGCAGCGAACTCATGATCGCGAAGGGCTGCAGGAAACTGGCGAATTGCGAAGCCAGGATCAGGTAGATGAACACCACGGCCAGCAGCAAGGCGGCGGCGGCGAAGGCCGCGCTCTCGTTCATGTCCTTGGAGGAACCACCGAACCAGAAGCGATAGCCCGGCGGCAGGTGCAGGCCGTTCAGCCGTGCCTGGATGTCGCGGCTGACTTCGCCCACCGGGCGGCCCGAGGAAGAGGCGGATAGCAGCACTTCGCGGTTGAGGTCGCGGCGGTTAATCTGGGTCGAGCCGGCGGATGGCGCGATATCCGCCACCTGCGACAGAGCGACCATCTTCGGGCTGCCATCGGCATTGGTCTGGCTGGAGGCGACATAGAGGCGGTCGAGATCGGGCAGGCCGGCGCGGTCGCTGCGCGGCAGGCGCACGAACACGTCGTAATCCTCGTCATCCGGCGCCTTCCAGGTGCCTGCCTCGTCGCCGGCCAGCAAAGGCCGCAAGGTCGCGGCAATCGAGCCGAGGCCGACACCGAGATCGGCGGCCAACTGGCGGTCGATGGTCAGCGCCACGGTCGGCTTGTTCGCCTTCAGGCTCGATTCCAGGTCGACCAGGCCCGGCACGTCGCGGATCAGCGCCATCGCTTCGCGTGAGAGCCGGTCGAGTTCGGCGATATCGCGGCCCTGCAGGCTGATCTGGATGGTCTTGTTCAGGCCGCCGCCGATATTCGGCTGGCCGATATTGATATTGTCGATGCCGGCGATCTGCCACAGGCGCTGACGCATCGGCTGCGCCAGTTCCGCCGGCGTGCGCGTGCGGTCCTTGAGGTCGACGAAGCGCACATAGATGGTGCCGACATTCTTGCGTGCCAGCAGGCCGGCATTGGCGGCGCCATAGCTGTAGCGCACTTCCGGGAATTCCTTCAGCGCATCCTGCACCTGGCGCAGCTTGGCTTCCATATAGTCGAGCGAGGCGCCGGGCTGCACCGTCACTTCCACCAGGATTTCGGAAAGATCGGCATCAGGCACAAACTCCGTGCCGATGCGCTTGGCCAGGCTGAAGCAGCCGATGAAACTGGCCAGCGCAAGCAACAGCACCAGCCAGCGCCAGCGCAGGCTCCAGCCGAGCAGGCGGTGATAGACGCGGCCGAGTTTCTCCATGCCCTTGTCGACCAGGCCAACCAGGCGGCCGATGGGGCCGCGCTTGGCGTTGGGCAGGGAGTCCGGATCATGCCACACACTCGAGAGCATCGGATCGAGGGTGAAGCTGACGAACAGCGAGATCAGCACCGCCACCACCACGGTGATGCCGAATTGCAGGAAGAAGCGGCCAATAATACCGCCCATGAAGGCGACGGGCAGGAATACCGCGACGATGGAGAAGGTGGTGGCGAGCACGGCGAGGCCGATTTCCTCGGTGCCCTCCAGGGAAGCGCGGCGGTGCGATTTGCCCATCGCCACATGCCGGGTGATGTTCTCGCGCACCACGATGGCGTCGTCGATCAGGATGCCAACCGCCAGCGACAAGGCCATCAGGGTCAGCTTGTTCAGGGTGAAGCCAGCGGCATACACGGCCGCCAGGGTACCGATCACGGCAATCGGCAGGGTGAGGCCGGTGATGATGGTGCTGCGCCAGGAATTCAGGAACAGGAACACGATGATCACGGTCAGCACGCCGCCCTCGATCAGGGTGCGGCGCACGCTGTCCACGGATACGCGGATGCCGCGCGAGGTGTCCTTGACGAATTCCAGCTTCACATCGGGCGGCAGCGATGGCTCGAGTTCCTTGACCAGTTGGCGCAGGTTGTCGATCACCTGGATGGTGTTGGCGCCCTGCACCTTCAGGAAGTCGATGGCCAGCATGCGCTCGCCATTCAGCATCGCCACCGATGTGTCGTCTTCCTCACCATCCTCCACGGTGGCGATGTCGCGCAAGTAAACCGGCGCGCTGCCGCGCCGCGCCACGATCAGGTCGGCGAATTTCGCCGGGTCCTGCACCCGGCCCTCGATCTGCACCACGAATTCCTGCTGCGCCCGGGTCAGCGTGCCGACGGGAAGCTGCTGGTTCTCGGCCCGCAGCACGCTCATCAACTGGTCCATGCCGATGCCCTGGGCCAGCATCTTCTCCGGGTCCGGCATCACGTTGATGCGCCGCTTCACGCCGCCGACGATATAGGCCTGGCCGACGCCGCGCGCGATCTGCAGCCGCTTGATGATCACCTGATCGGTCAGCGTGGTGAGTTCGCGTAACCCACGGCGTTCCGAGCGCACCGCGATGGAGGCGATGGGCTGATTGTCCGGGCTGAAGCGGCTGATTTCGGGATCCTTGATCTCGCGGCGGAATTGCGGCGCCACCAAAGCCACCTTCTCGCGCACATCCTGCACCGCGCGCACCGGGTCTATGGTCAGTTCGAACTCGATCACCACGCTGGAACGGCCTTCCAGCGACCGCGAGGTGAGCGAGCGCATGCCGCTGATGGTGTTCACGGCTTCCTCGATCGGCCGCGTCACTTCGCTTTCTACTGATTCCGGCGTGGCGCCGGGATAGCTGGTATTCACCAGCACGATGGGAAATTCGACTTCCGGGAATTGATCGACGCCGAGGCGCGAATAGGAGAACAGGCCAACCACCAGCAGCGACAGCATCATCATGCTGGCGAAGACCGGGTTGTTGATGCTGACGCGGGTGAGCCACATAGAGGTCAGCGCCCCGCGACGCGGGCAGCCAGACCATCGGAGAGTTTCAAGCCCGGCGCCGAGATCACGGTTTCACCGGGCTGCAATCCTTGAGTGATCTGCACCAGGCCCTGCACGGTCTCGGTCAGGCCGACCTCGACCTTGCGCTTCACCACGCGGTTATCGGCCAGCACGAACAGGTGTGTGCCAGCGGCATCGCGGCGCAATGCCTCATAGGGCACCGCCACGGCGTTTGCTGCTTCCGCCAGGATTGCCTCGCCGCTGGCGAACATGCCGCCGCGCAGGGTGAGATCGGGATTGCTTAAGCGGATATAGACCAGGATCGAGCGCGAGCCGGCCTGGGCGGTGGGGTTGATGCGGTCGATGCGGGCGAGGAATTCGCGGTCGGCGAAGCCTTCCACCTTCAGCGCCACGCGCTGGCCGATCTTGAGGCGCGGCACGTCGCGCGCCGGCACCAGTGCTTCCAGCTCCATGGTGGTGAGGTCTGCCAGCACGAACAGCTTGCCATCCACCGGCACGCGTTCGCCCGGATTGGCGCTGCGGTCGGCCACCTGGCCGTCGATGGGCGCATAAATCGCGGCATCGCTCAGCGCCTTGCGCGCCATGGTGAGCTGCTGCTCGATGGCGGCGACATTGGCGCGCGCGGTGTTGTAGGCATTCTCGGCATCGTCCACGGCGGTCTGCGATTTCACGCCGCGCTGATTGAGCTGGATCGCCTTGGTGCGGTTGGTCTCGGCCAGGCTGAGTGAGGAGCGCGCCGAGGCCAGATTGCTCTCGCGCTCGCGCAGGCGGGCGGCAAGGTCGCGGGTATCCAGCTTGGCCAGCAACTGGCCTTTCTTCACCGTCTCGCCGCGCCGTACCAGGACTTCCAGCACCAGGGCGGCGACTTCGGCCCGCACATTGCTCTGTTCCAGCGGCTGCACCGTGCCGGAGAGCCGCACGCTCTGGCGCAAGTCGGCGCGCTTCGCTTCACTGAGATCGGCCGGCGAGAATTCGATACCCTCGAAACGCGGTGCTGCTGCCGGGGTCTGTGCCGCAGTCGCCACGGCATTGGCGCCCTGTCGGCTTTTCAGCACATAGAGGCCGCCGCCGGCAACGCCCGCCAGCACCACAAGCCACAGGCCGATCTTCACCGCACGCTTCATGTTTCCGCCTTCGGGGGACAAGTCCGATTTTCACCGATAGAGCACTGTATAATCAAACGGCTGAACACCGTCGAATCCTGCTGTGGTTACCCCTGGGTAACTGTGATTTCGATCACAAGACTTCGGCACCCAGCCGCGCGCACCAGGCGCCGCGCTTCTCTTTCAGCAGCCGTTCGCGCACGAAACCGAGCTCCTCTTCCTCCAGCGCTTCCAAGGCTTCGAAGCGGAAGGCGTCCGGCCCATGCGCCGACCAGGCGGCCTGCAGGCTGCCGTGGCGGTGATTGCCGTGTCGCAATGCGAACCAGATACGGTTCTGGATTTTTGCCAGGTCGGGCGCGCTGCCAACCCAGCATTGGCCATTCGCCAGGCAGGTGATGGCGAAGATGCCGGCCTCGGTCTTGCGTTCCTTGTAGGCGGCGGTGGCCGCTTTCTTCTGCTCGTTATTCATAACTCGCTCCTCATCGGGTTGGCGATATATCACCCGGGTAATATTGACGCAAGAATTTTATCCGGGTAAATAATCCCCATGACCGACCCGACCCTATGCACCGCCTTCGCCGCCGACCGCCTGCTGGCTGCCGGTCCCCTGCCTGATATCGCCCTGGCGGTGAAAGCGGCGCTCGCCGCCGATCCCGTCCTGCCGGTGCTGGTATTCGATGACCGCAATGGCGCGGTGATTGATCTCGACCTGCGCGGCAGCGATGCCGAGATTGTCGCTCGCCTGATCCCTGCCGAGACACGCGGGCGCGGCAGGCCGAAGCTTGGCGTGGTGGCGCGCGAGATCACCCTGTTGCCGCGCCATTGGGATTGGCTCAGCACACAGCCCGGCGGCGCCAGCCAGGCGCTGCGACGGCTGATCGACCAGGCACGCAAAGCGGAAGAGAGCGGAGCAGGCGAGGCGCGGGCGCGGCGCGAAGCCGCCTACCGTTTCATGAGCGCCATGGCCGGCGACCGGCCAGGCTTCGAGGAAGCAGCGCGCGCGCTGTTCGCCGACGACCGTGCCCGCTTCGATGCCGAGAGCCGGGCCTGGCCGCTTGATATCCGCCGCCATGCGCGCAGACTGGCCTGGCAAGAAGAGGGAGGCGCGTGAGCGTCACGGTCTACAGCATCGGCCATTCCAACCGCGATACCGACCATCTGGTCGCGCTGCTGCGCCAGCATGGCATCCAGTTGCTCGCCGATATCCGCTCGCAGCCGGCGTCGCGTTATCTGCCGCATTTCGGCCGCACCGCGTTGCAGCGCAGCCTGCCCGATGCCGGCATCGCCTATCGCTGGCTTGGTGAAGCCCTGGGCGGCAAGCCGCGCGCGCCCTTGCCGGTTTTTTCGGCAGGCATCGAAACGCTGCTGGAACTGGCGGCGCAACAGCCCGTGGCGATGATGTGCGCCGAGCGCGATCCGGCGCATTGCCACCGTGCGCATCTGGTGACGCCGGCCCTGCTGGCGCGCGGTGCCGCAGTGCAACACATCCATGGCGACGGCCATCTTGAAAGCGATGCCGATTTGCGCCGCCGCATCGCGCCAGCGCCGCCGCGCCAACCCGATCTGTTCGGATAAAACTCATATATCAGATGGTGATCTTGGCTTGACGCGGCGCGGCGCGCTGCCGCACACTCTCGCCTACAAAAATAAACTCGGAGGAACGCCACATGATTACCCGCCGTCTCGGCGCTTGCGCCGCTATTGGTCTTGCACTTGCCGCCGCTTGTGGTGCCGGCGATGCCAGCGCACAAACCTACAAGCTGATGACCGGCCCGCAGGGCGGCGTCTGGGTGCCGATGGGCGGCACCTTCAAGGCCATGTTCGAAAAGGCCCTGCCGGGTGCTTCGATCCAGACACTGCCGGGTGCCGGCATCGCCAATGTGAAGGGCATCGAGGAAGGCAAGGTCGAGTTCGGCTTCGGCAATTCCACCTCCACCGTGGATGCGCTGGAAGGTCGCGCGCCGTTCGACAAGAAGGCGACCAATGTCTGCCAGATCGCCAACCTCTACCCACAGTATTTCCAGATCGTCGCGCTGGCCGATGCCAAGGTCGACAAGGTCGGCGACATGAAGGGCAAGACCATCGCGGTGCAGACCCGCGGCAACACCGCGGAAGCCATCTCGGCGGATATCCTGAAGGCCAACAGTCTGTCGTATACTGACATGGCCAAGGTCAACTTCATGGCTTCCTACAATGATGCCGCCGCCTTGCTGCAAGACGGCCATGCCCAGGTCTTCACGCTTGGTACCACCATCCCGGCCTCGTCGGTGATGGATCTGGCATCTTCGCGCGGTATCAAGATGGTGCCGGTATCTGATGCCGAAGTGGCGGCGATGAAGAAGATCAATGCCGGCTATGTGAAGGGCACGATCCCGGCGGGCACCTATCCGAAGCAGGATGCCGATGTGCCGGCGATTGCCTATTCGGCGCATTTCATCACCGCCTGCAAGATGCCGGAAGACAAAATCTACACCATCACCAAGGCGATGGCGACGCAGATGGCTGACATGGTCGCCGTGAACAAGGCGATGGCGCGCATGACGGTGAAGGACATGGCCGAGGATATCGGCGTGCCATTCCACCCTGGTGCCGCCAAGTATTACAAGGAAGTCGGCGCTCTGAAGTAAGGGGCCGAAGCGTTCCAGCCCGGCGCCGCCCCGCAAGAGGGTGGCGCCGGTGCTTTTTTATAAAGCGACCGATCCGGGGGAGGGGCGGGGAATGACGGGGAAGAACCTGATCGCGCGCGTGGTGATGCCGATTGGCGTGGCGATGGCGCTTTACCATATGTGGGTGATCGCCATGGGTCCGCCGCAGGCGTTGATCTTCCGTGGCACCCATCTCGCTTTCGCGCTGATCCTGGTTTACCTGCTCTATCCCTTCATGGACACGAAGGAAGGTGAAGCCCGCCGGCTTGTCTGGCTGGATGTGCTGTTCGTCGCCGGCGGCACCTTGGCACTCGGTCATTTATTCGTCGACTACGACTATTTCATCAACCGCATCATCTATATCGACGACCCGAAGCCACTTGATGTCGTGGCCGGCGTGGCGCTGGTTGTCGTGGTGATGGATGCGACGCGGCGCGTCATCGGCTGGGCCTTGCCGATCACGGCTATACTCTTCATGGGCTGGGCATTGGTGATCACCAAGGTCGATCCGCTTACCCTGCTCGATCAACTTTATATGACCACCGAGGGTGTTTTCGGTTCGACGCTGGGCGTTTCGGCGGCTTATGTCACCATCTTCGTGGTGTTCGGCAGCGTGATGGAGCGTACCGGCACCGGCAAGCTGTTCATGGATTTCGCCCTGGCGCTCACTGGCCGGCAGGCCGGCGGTCCAGGCAAGGTCTCGGTGGTGTCGTCCTCGTTGTTCGGCACCATTTCTGGTTCGGCGGTGGCGAATGTGATGGTCGATGGTCCGATCACCATTCCGCTGATGAAGCGCACCGGCTTCTCCAAGCATTTTGCCGCTGGCGTGGAAGCCGTCGCCTCCACCGGCGGCCAGATCATGCCGCCGATCATGGGTGCCGCCGCCTTCGTCATGGCCGAATTTCTCGCCGTGCCGTATTTCCAGGTCATCGTCTGGGCGCTGATTCCCTCGATCCTGTATTACGTGGCCTGTTTTGGCGCGGTGCATTTCGAAGCAAAGCGCATGGGCCTGCTCGGCCTGCCGCCGCATGAAGTGCCGCACCTGCTTACCGTGCTGAAGGAGCGTGGCCATCTCTTCATCCCGGTCGCCATCATTCTCGGCGGCATGATGATGGGGTATTCGGCGCCATATTGCGCCTTAGCCGGTACGCTGGCTTGTTTCCCGGTAGCCATGCTGCGCGCCAATACGCGGCAGGAATTGCGCTGGAGTCAGATACCGGAGGCGCTGGAAGACGGAGCACGCAACACGCTAGCGGTAGCGCTGGCCTGCGCCTGCGCCGGCCTGGTGATCGGCTCGATCACGCTCACCGGCCTCGGCATCAGCTTCACCAACTGGATCATTGGGCTGGCGCAGAACAGCCTGTTGCTGGCGCTGGTACTCACGGCAGTGGCAGGCATCATCCTCGGCATGGGCATGCCGACCACGCCGGCCTATATCGTCATGGTATCGCTGATGGTGCCGGCGATCATGAAGCTCGGCGTCATCGAACCCGCCGCGCATATGTTCGCCTTCTACTTCGCCATTCTCTCGGCGATCACGCCGCCAGTGGCGCTAGCGGTCTATGCCGCGGCCAGCCTAGCCAAGGCGGATCTATGGAAATCCGGCTGGGCAGCGGTGAAGATCGGTGCGGCAGGCTTTATCGTGCCGTTCATGTTTGTGTTCCAGCCGGCGCTGCTGATGATCGGCGATTGGACCGAAATTCTGCATGCCACGATCTCGGCCTGTATCGGCATCGCCATGCTGGCGGGCGGCCTGCATGGTTTTTTCCGCGTACATTTACGGGTGGAGGAGCGCGCCATGCTGATCGGCGGCGCGCTGGCGATGACCCTGGTGCCGGGCTGGATCGGCGATGCCGTCGGCATCGCGCTGCTGCTCACAGTGCTGGGCACGCAGAAGATTCTGGCGCGCCCCGCCGTGGCGGTTCAGGTGAAGTCGTAGACCAGCTTCACCACGCCGTTGGGATAGGGCGTCGATAGCGCCAGGCGCAAGCGGTTCTGCGGCCCGGTATCGCGCTGGAACAGCGGGATGCCGCCGCCCAGTGTCACCGGAATCAGGAACAGTTCCAGGCGGTCGACGGCGTCGATGCCGAGGAAGCCCTCCAGCAACTGCGTACCGCCGCAGAGCCATACGTCATGGCCCAGGCCGCGCAATTCGTCTGCCAGTTCGCGGAAGCGGGCTGGCCGGGTTTCGACGCCGGCCGGTGCCGAGATCAGCGGTCTGCTGGTCACCACCAGCACGCGCTTGCCCTTGTAGGGCCATTCCGGGAAAAGCAGCACCTGGTCATAGGTGGTGCGGCCCATCACGATGGTGCCGATCTCGTTGATGAAGGATTTGTAGCCATAATCCTCGGCATCGAAGGGCTTCAGCCATTCGATGCCGCCATCGGCAGTGGCGATATAGCCATCCAGGCTGGAGGCGATATAACAGCGGATCATGGGTTCACCACCTTACCCGGATTCAGGATGTTGTCGGGATCAAAGGCGCGCTTGATCTTGCGCATCATCTCGATCTCGATGGGCGATTTGTAATGCACGATTTCGTCGATCTTCATGCGGCCGACGCCATGTTCGGCGGAGATCGAGCCGTTCATGCCGTGTGCGATATCGTGCACGATCTGGTGCACGTCGTCCCACAGCGCCATGAATTTCGCTCTCTCCCAGCCCACCGGCTGCGACAGGTTGAAATGCACGTTGCCGTCGCCGATATGGCCGAAAGTCACCACGCGCACGCCCGCGATATGGGCCTCCACCGCCTTGGTCGCCTGCGCGATGAAATCCGGCATGCGCGATACCGGCACCGAGATGTCGCATTTGATCGAGCCGCCTTCGGGCCGCTGCGAATTCGACAGCAGCTCACGCAGTTTCCAGAAGGCCGCGCGCTGGGTTTCCGATTGCGCGATGGCGGCATCCAGCACCAGGCCGGCCTCGAAGCCATCGCCGAGCACGGCCTCCATCGTAGTGCCGATCGAGCCATCGTCGCTGCCCGAGGAGAATTCCATCAGCACATACCAGTCATAGCGCGCCGCAATCGGGTCGCTGGTGCCTGGATTGTGCTTCAGCGCGAAATCCAGCGGCAGCCGTCCGATCAGCTCGAAGCCGGTCACCTGGCCGCCGCTCATCGCCTTGGCCTTGGCCAGCAATTCGATGGCCGCCGAAGGATCACGTATGGCGGTGAAGGCGGTGGCGGTGGCCTTCGGCAGCGGGTGCAGTTTCAGCACGGCGGCGGTGATGATGCCAAGCGTGCCTTCGCCGCCGATGAACAGGTCCTTGAGGTCGTAGCCGGTATTGTCCTTGCGCAGGCCGCGCAGGCCATCCCATACTTGGCCATCGGCCAGCACCACTTCCAGGCCCAGCGCCAGTTCGCGCGTGTTGCCATAGCGCAGCACGGCATTGCCGCCGGCATTGGTGGAAAGGTTGCCGCCGATGGTGCAACTACCTTCCGAACCGATGGAGAGCGGGAACAGGCGGTCGGCATCGCGCGCCGCCTGCTGCACCTGCGCCAGCACGCAGCCGGCTTCCACGGTGATGGTGTCGTTCAGCGCATCCAAGGCGCGGATCTTGTTCATGCGCTGCAGCGACACGATGATCTCGTCATTGCCCATGAACGGGATGCTGCCGCCGACCAGGCCGGTATTGCCGCCCTGCGGCACCAGCTTGGTGCGGGTTTCGCGCGCCAGCTTCACGATGGCGGCCACTTCCGCGGTGCTGGCCGGGCGCAGCATCAGCGGCGTGATGCCGCTATAAATGTCGCGCGGCTCCACCAGATGCGGTGCCAGGATATCGGGATCGGACACCCAGCCCTTGGGGCCGACGATGTCACGGAAACGGTTCAGAAGTTCGGGTGCAAGCGCGGTCATGACGCGCCGATTATCGCCCGCGCGCCGCGCGCCGTAAACGGTCGAGGATCGCCACGCCCAGGCCTTGTTCCGGCAGGGGCATCACGGCGATGCCGTCCAGATCGTCCCGGTCCAGGGCATGCAGGCCGGCATAAAGTTTCTGCGCCGCCTCGGCGAGATCGCCGCTTTCGCTCAACGGATAGTATGCCGCGAAACCGGGCAGGGCAGGGCCGAAGCTTAAGAGCCCCTCGCGGCCCTGGGGGGCGGTTGCATCCAGCCGCACCGGTCGGCCCGGCGCGTAATGCTTCAGCAGCATGCCGGGGCTTTCCAGCTTGCCATGGGTGGGAAGCTTCAGCTTCTGCCCGAGTGCAGCCTCGATGGCCTCGGCGGCAATGCCGCCCGGCCGCAGCAATAATGTGTCCGGCCCGCTGAGGCCGATCACGGTCGATTCCAGCCCCACCGGGCAGGCGCCCCCATCCACCACCGGCATTTCAGCCCCCAGACTGTCCCAGACATGCTGCGCCGTGGTCGGCGAGACATGGCCGGAGCGGTTGGCCGAGGGCGCCGCCACCGGGCGGCCGAGCTGGGCCAAGATGGCATGGGCAATAGGGTGGGCGGGGATGCGGATGGCCAGGCTGGGCAGGCCGGCCGACACGGTTTCGGCCACCGGGCAGCCGGGCTTGCGCGGCAGCACCAGAGTCAGCGGGCCGGGCCAGAAGGCTTGAGCCAGCGCCCGGGCGCGCTCGTCGGTTTCCACCAGATCGTGCAACTGGCTGAAATCCGCCACATGGCTGATCAGCGGGTTGAAGCTGGGCCGGCCCTTGGCGGCGAAAATCTTCGCTACCGCCGCCGGATTGGTGGCATCGGCGGCAAGGCCGTAGACGGTCTCGGTCGGTATCGCCACCACTTCGCCCTGGGCCAGCAGGCGGGCGGCCGCGTCGGGCGTGATGGATGTCGTAGCGTCAGCCATGGCGCGATTGTGTAGCCGCAACCGGCCGGTGTTACCAGTCCTGGGCTTGCTCGCCGCCTCAGTCCATATTATCACCCTGCAAATCAAACAGTCGTTCGAGGAGACCCCGCCATGACCTACACCGCGCCGATCAAGGATATGCGTTTCGTGCTGGAACAGGTGGCGGGCCTGCAGCAATTGAGCGGCCTGCCGGGCCTGGGCAATGCCGAGCCGGAAACCGCGGCGGCGGTGCTGGAGGAGGCGGCGAAATTCGCCACCGGCGTGCTGGCGCCGCTGAACCGCATCGGCGATCAGCAGGGTTCCCGCGTCGAGAACGGCACCGTGCGCACGGCGGATGGTTTCGCCGAGGCCTACAAGCAGTTCGCCGAGGCCGGCTGGAATGGCATGCCCTTCGCCGAGGAAATCGGCGGCGGCGCGATTCCCTGGGCCGTCACCATGGCGGTGCAGGAAATGGTGCAGGCGTCGAATCTGTCCTTCTCGCTCTGCCCGCTGCTCACCCAGGGCGCGATTGATGCCATCATCGCCCATGGCACGCCGGAACAGCAGGCGATGTATCTGCCGAAGATGGTGGCCGGCACCTGGACCGGCACCATGAACCTGACCGAGCCGCAGGCCGGCTCCGATGTCGGCGCGCTGAAGTCGAAGGCGGTGCCGAATGGCGACGGCACCTACCGCATCACCGGCACCAAGATTTTCATCACCTATGGCGAACACCAGATGGCCGAGAATATCGTGCATCTGGTGCTGGCCCGCCTGCCGGGTGCGCCGGCCGGCACCAAGGGCATCTCGCTGTTCATCGTGCCGAAATACATCCCGAAGGCCGATGGCAGCTTGGGCCGCCGCAACGACCTGCGCGTCGTGTCGGTGGAACACAAGCTCGGCATCCATGCCAGCCCGACCTGCGTCATGTCCTATGGCGACAATGACGAATGCATCGGCTGGCTGCTCGGCGCCGAGAACCAGGGCATGCGCTGCATGTTCACCATGATGAATAATGCCCGCCTCAGCGTCGGCTGCCAGGGCCTGGCGATTGCCGAGCGCGCCTTCCAGCAGGCGCTTTCCTATGCCGAGGGCCGCAAGCAGGGCCGCCATCCCGGCATGAATGCCGAACAGCATGTGGCGATCATCGAACACGCCGATGTGCGCCGCAACCTGATGCTGATGAAGACCCAGACCGAGGCGTTGCGCGCGCTGATCTACCTCAACGCCGCCAGCATCGACCGCGCGCATCACGACACCGACAAGGACAAGGCCGCTGACGCCAAGGCGCTGGTGGAATTGCTCACGCCGCTGTCGAAGGGCTGGGCCACCGATGTTGGCGTCGAAGTCGCTTCCATCGGCGTGCAGATTCATGGCGGCATGGGCTTCATCGAGGAGACCGGTGCCGCGCAGCATTACCGCGATGCCCGCATCCTGCCGATCTATGAAGGCACCAACGGCATCCAGGCCATCGACCTGGTGACGCGCAAGCTCGGCCTGCAGGGCGGCGATGCCGTGAAGCGGCTGTTCGCCGAGATCGAGGCCACCGTGAAGCAACTCGGCACCGCCGGCGAGGGCTTCGCTTCCGTGCAGCGCGAATTGTCGCGCGCGCTGGCAGCCCTGGTGAAGGCATCCTTGTGGATGGCCGGCACGCTCGCCAAGGATGCCAACGCGGCACTTTCGGGCGCCACGCCGTATCACCGCGCTTTCTCGGAAACCGTTGGCGGCTGGCTGCTGGCCAAGCTGGCGCTGGCGGCCAAGGCGGAAATCGCAGCCGGCAGCACCGATCCGTATTTCGCCGCCAAGATTCTCTCCGCGCGCTTCTATGCCGAGCAGGTGCTGACCGCAGTGGAAGGCCGCTGCCTCGGCGCCATGGAAGGCGCCAAGGATCTCGCCCAGGTGACGCCGGATCTGCTGCGCGCCTGAAGTCTAGGAGCGCGGCGGGTTTTTCAGCCGCGCCTTGATCACATCGGCCAGCGCGGCGGCTTCCACCGGCTGGTCGACCAGATCGTCGACTTCCTTCGGGTTGAAGCTCACCGGCTTGCCATCGGCGCGGCCGATCAGCACGAAGCCGGGGCGCGGCTTCGCCAGTTTCATGGCGATCAGCTTGGCCAGCGCCGGGCCGTCATCCTCGCTGGCGGTCGCCACCGCCACCACGATGGCTGGCTTGGCGCTGCCCTGTAGCGCCGGCCATGCCTTGCTGCCATTGGGATAGAGTGTCAGTTCGCAGCCCGCATCGCGTGCCGCCTTGCTCAGCAGCGCGGCAATCGCCGCCTTGTTGGTGACACCAACCATGGTTGGGCCGCCGCGCGGCCGCTCCGGTTCGTTGAGGCCGGAAAGCTCGACGGCGCTTTCAGCCGCCGCCGCATGCTGCTGGTTGGCGCTGCGCAGCCGCTTGGCATAGGCATTGAGCAGTCCGCGCAGCACCGGATCGGCTTCGCCGACCAGGCGCTGCAGCACGCTGCGGGTGATCACGGCGCAGCGCGCGCCCTTCGGGCCAGCCTGCACATGCGCCGAGCGCGGCTGGCCATCGAGCAGCGCCATTTCGCCGACGATCTGTCCGGCTTCAATATTGCCGAGCGGCAGCGGCTCGCCATCGGCGCCATCGAGGAACACCTCAAGCCGGCCCTCCAGCACCAGAAAAGCCTCGGCAGCCGCCTCCGGCACCGGATCGCCGGCCCGGAAGAGCATTTCGCCCTTGGCGAAATCCTTTATCTGATAAGGGGTTGAGGTCATGCCATTGACGCTAACGTTAACGTCACCCTATATTATCCATAACAACGTCATAATATTCTCCCGACAGACTGCAAGGAAATCCAACCGTGTCCGAGCTGCAAGAGCGCGAAATCGGCTTGAGCTACCCATTCGCCGGGCATCCGCAAGGCCCGCGCCCCGGGGATGCCGAGGTTTACGAACTGCGTCCTGGCGCGCTGTGGCTGCGCATGCCGATCCCCATTCCCGGCCTAGACTACATCAATCTCTGGCTGTTGCGCGATGGCGAAGGTTGGACCGTGGTGGATACCGGTTTCCGCTCTGCCAAACTGCAGGCGCTCTGGGAACAGGTGTTCGAGCGCCATCTCGGCGGCCTGCCGATCACCCGCATCATCTGCACCCATTTCCATCCCGACCATATTGGCCTCGCCGGCTGGCTGCATGAACGCTGGCAGGCGCCACTCTGGATGACGCTGGGCGAGTGGAGCTTCGGCCGCATGCTGATGCTCGACAGCCTGCCGGAAGTGCCGGCGGAAGTGATCGACTTCTATCAGCGCATGGGCTTCAGCCCAGAGCAGATGGAGAAGATCAAGGCCAGCGGCTTCGGCAATTTCCGCAAGGCGGTGGGCGAGATCCCGCGCTACTACCACCGCATGGTGGAAGGCGACACCGTGCGCATCGGCAACCATGATTGGCGCGTCATCATCGGGCGCGGCCATTCGCCGGAACATGCCAGCCTGTATTGCGCTGATCTCAACCTGCTGATTTCCGGCGACCAGGTGCTGCCGCGCATCAGCCCGCATATCGGCGTCTATCCCGGTGAGCCGGATGCCGCGTCGTTGACGCTGTATCTCAAGTCCTTCGACCGCTTTGCCGACCTGCCGGCGGATGTCTGGGTGCTGCCGGCCCATGGCGACGTGTTCGTCGGCCTGCACGCCCGCATCGCCTATCTCAAGCGCCACCACCAGGAACGCCTGGATATCATCATGCAGGCGCTGGACAAGCCGATGACGGCGCTGGATACCCTGCCGCTGCTGTTCAAGCGCGACATCACCGGACATCTGACGCTGGCTGCCGGCGAGGCGGTGGCGCATCTGCATCACCTGATGGAAGAAGGCCTGATCGAGCGCCGGGTCAACGCCGCCGGGGTCTACGAATACAGCCGCCGCCTGCTGGCCGAGGCGGCACAGTAAAGAACAAAAACCGAGGGGAGGGGCGCATGACGACGCTCAAGGGCAAGACGCTGTTCATCACCGGCGCCAGCCGGGGCATCGGGCTGGCCATCGCTTTGCGCGCAGCCCGCGATGGCGCCAATATTGTCGTTGCCGCGAAGACCACCGCGCCGCATCCCAAGCTGGCCGGCACGATCTATTCCGCCGCCGAGGCCATCGAGGCGGCCGGTGGCCAGGCCTTGCCGCTGGTGGTGGATGTGCGCGAAGAAGCGGTGGTGGAAGCCGCCATGGCGCAGGCTGCCGAACGCTTCGGCGGCATCGACATCCTGATCAACAACGCCTCCGCCATCAGCCTCACCGGCACGCTGGAAACGCCGATGAAGCGGTTCGACCTGATGCATCAGATCAATCTGCGCGGCACGTATCTGTGTTCGCAGAAGGCTTTGCCCTATCTGTTCAAGGCGCCGAACCCGCATATCCTCACCATGTCGCCGCCGCTCAATGTGGAGGAACGCTGGTTCGCGCCGCATGTCGCCTACACCATGGCGAAATTCGGCATGAGCCTCTGCGTGCTCGGCATGGCCGGCGAATTCCGCGACAAGGGCGTGGCGGTGAACGCGCTGTGGCCGCGCACCGCCGTCGATACCGATGCGATGAACGTGATCACGGGGCCGGATTTCCGCCGCCGCTGCCGCAAGCCGGAAATCCTCGCCGATGCCGCGCATGCGATCCTCACACGGCAGAGCAAATCCTGCACCGGCAATTTCTTCATCGATGATGACGTATTGCGCGAAGCCGGCGTCACCGACTTCGCCATCTACCGCCATGAAGGCGTGGCGGAGAAGGACCTGATCCCGGATTTCTTCGTCTGACGGCTGGCTCCAGGCTCAGCCGTTGCGCTGCTCCAGCAGGCGGCGGGCGATCACCTGCGCCTGGATTTCGGCGGCACCCTCGAAGATGTTGAGAATGCGTGCGTCGCATAGCACGCGGCTGATCGGGTATTCCTCGGCATAGCCGTTGCCGCCATGCACCTGCAGCGCATTGTCGGCATTCGACCAGGCGACGCGGGCGGCGAGCAGCTTGGCCATGCCGGCTTCAAGGTCGCAGCGGCGGTCGGCATCCTTCTCGCGTGCGGCGAAATAGCTGAGCTGGCGCGCGAACATGGTTTCCACCACCATCCAGGCGATCTTGCCGTGCACGCGCGGGAAGGAATAGATCGGCTTGCCGAACTGCACCCGGTCCAGCGCGTATTTCATGCCGAGTTCCAGCGCGCATTGCGCCACGCCGAGCGCGCGGGCGGCGGTCTGGATGCGGGCCGACTCGAAGGTTTCCATCAACTGCTTGAAGCCCTGGCCCTCGCGGCCGCCGAGCAGGTTTTCGGCCTTTACCTTGAAGCCATCGAAGCCGATCTCGTATTCCTTCATGCCGCGATAGCCGAGCACCTTGATCTCGCCGCCGCTCATGCCGGGCGCGGGGAAGGGATTGGCGTCGTCGCCGCGCGGCTTCTCGGCCAGCAGCATCGAGAGGCCCTTGTAGCCCGGCTCGCTCGGATCGGTGCGCACCAGCAGAGTCATCAGGTCGGTGCGCGCCGCGTGCGTGATCCAGGTCTTGTTGCCGGTGACTTCGTAGAAATCGCCGGTCTTGATCGCGCGGGTGCGCAGGCTGCCGAGGTCGGAGCCGGTATTCGGTTCGGTGAACACGGCGGTGGGCAGGATTTCGCCCGAGGAAAGCTTCGGCAGCCAGTATTTCTTCTGCTCTTCCGTGCCGCCGCGCAGGATCAGCTCGCCGGCGATTTCGGTACGGGTGCCAAGGCTGCCAACGCCGATATAGCCGCGGCTGAGTTCTTCCGAGACCACGCACATCGCGGTCTTGCCAAAGCCATGGCCGCCGTATTCTTCGGGAATAGTGAGGCCGAACACGCCCATCTCGGCCATTTCCAGCACCACCGGCATCGGGATGAATTCATCCTTGCGGTGCCAGTCATGGGCAAACGGGATCACCTTGTCCTCGGCGAAGCGGCGGAACTGCTCGCGCACCATGGCGAGGGTCTCGTCCAGGCCGAGTTCGCCGAAATTGCCGGTGTTCAGGCTGTCGCTGATAAGCTGCGCGATGCGGCTGCGCACGGCGCTGTTGTTGCCGCCCTGCACCAGGGTCAGCACCGCCGGGATGCGGTAGGTGCTGAGCGCTTCCTGGGTCACGCCGAGATCTTCCGGGCGGCAGATTTCCACCTGGCTCATGGCGATACCGCCCTGAAGCTGGGCCAGGTATTCGCCGAAACCGGCCTGCAGGATCAGGCTTTCCAGTTCGCTCAGGCGGCCATCAGCCTGAAGCCGCTCGGCCCAGTGCAGCGTTTCCTTCATGGTCGCGGCATAGGTGGCGAACCACGACAGGCCATGGCAGGCGAACTGCTCTTCCTCCAGCCGCGCCGTATCGATGCGGCCATCGGCGCCGCGCACCAGCTGCGCCACCGCCGCCGTGGCTTGCGCCACCAGTTGCTCGGCGGCCCCAAGCGCTTCGCCGCAGGTGGCGAGCAGGTTGGGCAGCAGCAGGCTTTCAGGAGCAGCAGGCAGTTTGACGGCAGCGGACATGGCGGGCGGTCTTCGTTATGAGAGAGAAGCGTTGCTTAAAAAAGAACGGGGCGCGGCTTTGCACCGCGCCCCGGCCTTCAGGTCAGTTGTTGCCGACCTCGATGGCGTCCTCGACGGTACGCAGGCCCGGCACCTTGGCCGAGACCAGCACCGCCATGTTGCCCGGCTTGTGCTGGTTCTTCCACATCTTGGTGTGGGCGCGCGGAATGTCGGCCCAGGAGAACACTTCCGACATGCAGGGATCGAGGCGGCGTTCGATCACCAGCTGGTTGGCCTGGCTGGCCTGCAGCAGGTTGGCGAAATGGCTGCCCTGGATGCGCTTTTGCCGCATCCACACGAAGCGCGCGTCGAAGGTGATGTTGAAGCCGGTGGTGCCGGCGCAGAACACCACCATGCCGCCGCGCTTGACCACGAAGCAGCTCACCGGGAAGGTCTGCTCGCCCGGATGCTCGAACACGAAATCGACATCGTTGCCCTTGCCGGTGATGTCCCAGATTGCCTTGCCGAAGGCACGGCACTTCTTCATGTACTCGGCATATTTCTCGACATCGAGCACCGGCGGCAACTGGCCCCAGCAATCGAAGTCGTTGCGGTTGATCACGCCCTTGGCGCCCAGGCTCATCACGAAGTCGCGCTTCGACTCGTCCGAGATGATGCCGATGGCATTGGCGCCCGAGATAGCGACAAGCTGGATCGCCATCGAGCCGAGGCCGCCGGCGGCGCCCCAGACCAGCACGTTATGGCCCGGCCGCAGGATATGCGGGCGGTGGCCGAACAGCATGCGGTAGGCGGTGGCGAGCGTCAGCGTGTAGCAGGCGCTTTCTTCCCAGGTCAGGTGCTTCGGGCGCGGCATGAGCTGGCGCGACTGCACGCGAGCGAACTGGGCGAAGGAGCCATCCGGCGTCTCGTAGCCCCAGATGCGCTGGGTCGGCGAGTTCATCGGATCGCCGCCATTGCATTCCTCGTCGTCGCCGTCGTCCTGGTTGCAATGGACGATGACTTCGTCGCCGACCTTCCAGCGCTTCACGCGGCGACCGACGGCGTAGACGATGCCCGACGCATCGGAGCCGGCGATGTGATACGGCGCCTTATGCACGTCGAAGGGCGAAATCGGCACGCCGAGGCCGGCCCAGACGCCGTTGTAATTCACGCCCGCCGCCATCACCAGGATCAGCACTTCGTCGGCGTCGATCTCTGGCGTCGGCAATACTTCGAGCTGGAACGAATCTTCCGGCGGGCCGTGGCGCTCGCGCCGGATCGCCCAGCCATACATTTGCTTCGGCACATGGCCGAGCGGCGGAATCTCACCCACCTCGTAGAGGTCCTTGTAGCCACCCTTGACCGGCGTGCCATTAGAAGTCTGCAGCGTCACCACGGTCCCACCCGCATTGGACATGTTATTCTCCTTCACCGAGGTAACCCCTCGTCAGATCATCTTTGCCCCTGCCTGACCCGCCATAGGCGAGTGCAGGCGCTGCAATGCGATTGACATTTTTCGGCGGTGCCGCAAAAATGGCAAGTGCGTTTTGCAGTGCAGCGGAGGTTATGATATTTCCGTTGCAGGCCGCAAGGGGGCAATTTAATGTCCCAAAATCGAATCGCGACGGAATATTATTATGACGAAGCCCGTTGAAGCCCCTGCTGCTGCGCAACCCGTTCTTCGCACTAGCAAAAAGCCGGATTCTGCCGCCGCGGTCGAGAAACCTTGGCTTTTCCGCACCTATTCCGGGCATAGCTCGGCCAGTGCCTCGAACGAGCTTTACCGCACCAATCTGGGCCGCGGCCAGACCGGTTTGAGCGTCGCTTTCGACCTGCCGACCCAGACCGGCTACGATTCGGACCATGTGCTGGCGCGCGGCGAAGTCGGCAAGGTCGGCGTGCCGGTGGCGCATCTGGGTGACATGCGGGTGCTGTTCGACCAGATCCCGCTGGCCAAGATGAACACCTCCATGACCATCAACGCCCCGGCGGCCTGGCTGCTGGCGCTCTATATCGCGGTGGCCGAGGAGCAGGGTGCCTGCCGGGCCGAACTGAACGGCACGGTGCAGAACGACATCATCAAGGAATATCTCTCGCGCGGCACCTATATCTTCCCGCCGGCGGCCTCGATGCGGCTGATCACCGATGTGATCGCCTTCACCTATCGCGAGCTGCCGAAGTGGAACCCGACTAATGTGTGCAGCTATCACCTGCAGGAAGCCGGCGCGACGCCGGTGCAGGAACTGGCTTATGCGCTGGCAACCGGCATTGCCGTGCTCGATGCGGTGAAGGCCTCGGGCCAGGTGCCGCCGGAAGATTTCGCGCAGGCTTTCGGGCGCATCAGCTTTTTCGTCAATGCCGGGATTCGCTTCGTCACCGAAATCTGCAAGATGCGCGCCTTCGTCGATCTCTGGGAAGAGATCGGCCGCGAACGCTACGGCGTCACCGACGAGAAGGCTTTGCTGTTCCGCTACGGTGTGCAGGTGAATTCGCTCGGCCTCACTGAGCCGCAGCCGGAAAACAATGTCTACCGCATCCTGCTTGAGATGCTGGCGGTGGTGCTGTCGAAGAAGGCGCGTGCCCGCGCCGTGCAGTTGCCGGCCTGGAACGAAGCGCTGGGCCTGCCGCGTCCCTGGGACCAGCAATGGTCGCTGCGCCTGCAGCAGATCGTCGCCTATGAAACCGACCTCTTGGAATATGGCGACCTGTTCGATGGCAACCCGGCCATTGATGCCAAGGTGAGTGAATTGAAGGCTGCCGCGCGGGCCGAACTCAAGCGCATCGAGGACATGGGCGGCGCGATCCAGGCGGTCGAGAGCGGCTATCTCAAGCAGGCGCTGGTGGAAAGCAACACCAATCGCGTGCGCGGCATCGAAACCGGTGCGATCACCGTGGTTGGCGTCAACAAGTTCACCGAAAGCGCGCCGTCGCCGCTGGTGGCCTCCGAGGGCGGCGCCATCATGACCGTCGATCCTGCCGCCGAAGCCGAGCAGATCGAGCGGTTGAAGGCCTGGCGTGCGCAGCGTGACCCGCAGGCAGTGGCGGCAGCCCTAAAAGAATTGGAAGCGGCGGCGCGCGAAGGGCGCAATATCATGGAGCCGAGCATTGCGGCGGCGAAGGCCGGCGTCACCACCGGTGAATGGGCCGGCTGCCTGCGCGGCGTGTTCGGCGAATACCGCGCGCCCACGGGTGTCGCGGCTTCCGCCAATGCCACCGCCGACGATGGCATGGATGAATTGCGTGCCGAAGTCGCCGCCGTGGCGCGCCGGCTTGGCCGCCCGATCAAGCTGCTGGTCGGCAAGCCGGGCCTGGATGGCCATTCCAACGGTGCCGAGCAGATCGCGGTGAAGGCGCGCGATTGCGGCATGGAAGTGGTCTATGAAGGCATCCGCCTGACGCCGGAACAGATTGTTTCGGCGGCGCTGGAAGAAGGCGTCCACCTCGTCGGCCTGTCGATCCTCTCTGGCTCCCATGTCGAGCTGGCAACCGATGTGATCGAGCGCATGCGCGCCGAAGGCATCGGCGACGTGCCGGTGGTGGTCGGCGGCATCATCCCGCCAGAGGATGAGCGCAAGCTGCGCGCAGCCGGCATCGCCGCCGTATTCACGCCGAAGGACTTCAACCTGACGCAGATCATGCGCGCCATCGCCCAGCTGGTCGACACGACCTATTCCAAGGCGGCTTGAATAGAATGACTCGTGGATGCCCCGGCCAAGCCGGGGCATTCACGTGTTGCTTTATCCTCCAAACCGCACGTCACCGCCGCGTCAAACCCGGCAATGACGACGGGGGTGGGGCATGCCCGCCACACATTCCCACGTCATCCCCGGGCTTGACCCGGGGATCTCATGCCATTCTTGATCACCAGCCTGAGATGCGCGGATCAAGTCCGCGCATGACGAGAAGGAAGGCGCAACAAAAAAGCCCAGGGCTTGCCTGGGCTTTTTTGTTTGAGCCGAAACGGCAACTCAGTTGATCGGGGTGCCTTCTTCCATCGGCGGCAGGTCGATCATGCCGGCTTCGGCCTTGGCCTCTTCCGGGGTCAGGTCGGCATCGGCAGCCGGGGTAGCAGCGGCGGCTGCCGCCGGGCTGGCCTGCACATTGCCGAGTTCGTCGGCGATGGTGAAGGCGCGGATCGGCAGCGTGTCCTTTTCCGGCACCATCGGCGCCAGGGCGAGGTCGAGTTCGATCGGCTTATCCAGCAGGCCGCGGTCGGTGCCGAGATGGCGCTCGAAGAAATCCGTGGTGCGGGCGATGGAATCGTCCTTGGCGGCGCCTTTGAAGGCATGGCCTTCGCCGTTGTAAATCTTCATCTCGTAATCGGCGCCGACATCCTTGAGCAGGCTTTCCAATTCATGCGCCTTGCGCACCGGCACGATGCGGTCGCGGTCGCCATGCAGCACCAGGGTCGGCGGCATGCGGTCGATGCCCTTGCGCTGCACTTCCGCCGGCATGGCGCCGAACATGTTCACCACCGCCTGCACGCGGGCATCACGGCTGCCGAGGCTCAGGGCATGGAAGCCGCCGAGCGAGAGGCCGAACACGCCGATCTTGTCGCTGTCGACATAGCCGAGCTTGGAGACATAGGAGATCGCCGAGGCGATTACCTTCTCGCGCTGCTCATGCAGGGCGGGCGATGCCTTGCGGGCCTCGGAGAGGCCGTCGAAATAATGCACCACGAAGGCGGAGATGCCGCGATCGGCCAGGGCCTTCGCCTGCGGGTAGAATAGCGAGCCGTCGCCAAGGCCATGCGAGCCATGCAGGATCAGCACGGCGGGGGCCTTGCCGGCATAGCCGAGCAGGGAGGTGTCACCCTTGATGATATCCACCCGCACCCAGCGGCCGTCGATCATGAAGCCATCGCCGCGCGCCTGGGCGGCGGCGCGGGCCGGCTCGGCATTCTTCTGCTTGCGCTGCTTCGGCGCCGCCTTGGCCGGTTGTGCCTTGGCGGTCTGGGTGGTTTTCTCGGTCTGCTTGTGTGTACGCGGCTGGCCCGAGGCGCTCCAAGGGGTGAGCGCCAGGGCCGGTAGGGCGCCCAGGGCAAACGCCACCGCAGTGATGCGGTGAAAGCGTCGTAGCGTCGCAGCCAAGCCCAAGGCCATTAACTCCCCCGTTAACCCCCTGTTTACCCTAACCGGATAGCCTAGGACCATCCGGTGTTACAAACTGTAACGACCGCAGCCGGGCTTGTCACCCCTTAAATCGCATAAAAATTCCGCCCGATTCGTTAATCGGAACATGGGGTTGACTCAACATACTGTGGCTGCTTGACGCTCCCCGGCCACCTCCCTACCTTATTTGCGACCAGCGGCCCACAAACGGGACCGCGCCAGAATAAGGAACCACTCCCATGTCCGCCGCGACGACCAAGGTGACCGACGACTCTTTCGAGACCGATGTGCTCAAGGCCTCGGGCCCGGTGCTGGTCGATTTCTGGGCTGAGTGGTGCGGCCCGTGCCGCCAGATCGCCCCGGCGCTGGACGAAATCGCGCAGGAGATGGGCGGCAAGCTCACCGTCGCCAAGGTGAATATCGACGAGAACCCGACCACCCCGACCAAGCTCGGCGTGCGCGGCATCCCGACCCTGATCCTGTTCAAGGATGGCAAGCCGGTGGCGACCAAGATCGGTGCGATGCCGAAGAGCCGCCTGGTCGAGTGGATCAATTCGTCGATCTAAGGCGATTACTACGAGTTGCGGGCCAGCACTTGGCCCGCCAGATACAGAGAGCCGGCGACGAGAAATCGCGCCGGCTCTTTTGCTGTGTGCAGGCCCGAGAGGAAGCGCAAAGCCTCGGCGGCATTGGTGGCTGGCCAGGCGCTCAGGCCCTCGGCCAACGCGATGCGAGCCAGATCCTCCGCCGTCAGACTATTGGCCTCGCCGGGAATGGGGATAGTGGCGGCGGCGGCGATATGGGGCCTTAAGGGTCGCAGGAAGCCGCCCGGCTCCTTGGTGTTGAGCATGCCGGCCACCAGATAGGTGCGCCGCCGCGTTGCCGGATCGGCATGCCATTGCCGCAGCATCGCCGCCAGCGCCTCGCCGGCCATCGGGTTATGGCCGCCATCGAGCCAGAGTTCGGCATCCGGCGGCAGCAGGTCGAGCAACGGGCCCTGGGTCAGGCGCTGCAATCGCGCCGGCCATTCCACGGCACGCATACCCGCCGCGATGGCGGCTTCGGGCAGCTTCAATTGCAGGGCGCAGGCAACCGCCGTGCCGGCATTCTCGATCTGGTGCGGGCCGGGTAGGGCCGGACGCGGCAAGTTCAGGTGCTGCGTATTGCTGTGCCACGCGAGGCCGTCGCGTGTTGCCGCTACCTGCCATTCATGGCCATGGCGCAAGAGCGGTGCCTGCAAGGCGGTGGCGCGTGCCTCCAGCACGCTTGCCGCTGCGGCGCGCTGTGGCCCGACCACGCAAGGCACACCGGGCTTGAGGATGCCGGCTTTCTCAAACGCGATCTTTTCCAGCGTGTCGCCGAGGAAAGCGATGTGATCCATGCCGATGGGGGTGATGGCGGTCAGCGCCGGCTGCGGTATCAGGTTGGTGGCATCCAGCCGACCGCCGAGCCCGGTTTCCAGCAGCACCAGATCGGCGGGCTCCTCGGCGAAGGCGCGGAAGGCGGCTGCCGTGGTGATCTCGAAGAAGGTGATCGGCGCCTCGCCGTTGATGCGTTCGAGGTCGCTGAGCAAGGCCTGTAGCCGCTCCTCCTCGATCAGCTTGCCATTCAGCCGGATGCGCTCGTGGAAGCGCACCAGATGCGGCGAGATATAGGCATGCACGCGCAGGCCGGCGGCTTCCGCCATGGCCCGCAGATAGGCGACCAGCGAGCCCTTGCCATTGGTGCCGGCGACATGCACCACCGGCGGCAGTTTCAACTGCGGATCGCCGAGCTTGCGCATCAACCCGGCGACGCGGTCGAGCGACAGGTCGATCACCTTCGGGTGCAAGGCCATCAGGCGTTTCAGGATGGCATCGGATGGCAGGGCAGACGGGACCACGCGAACTCCGCAAGATTTATCAATAGGGGCCATGATACTGGTTTGGCGTTCTCGCCGCAGCAGGGATGCCCGCATGTCCGACCCGCTTTTCAGTACTACAGACCAGGCCGGCTATGTCCGCCGCTTCACGCGGGTGACGGAATATATCTACGCCCATCTCGATGCCGAACTCGACCTTGCCATCCTGGCCGAAGTGGCGGCGCTGTCGCCCTGGCATTGGCACCGCATCTGGCAGGCGGTCTATGGCGAATCCGTGGTGCAGACGGTGAAGCGCCTGCGCCTGCAGCGCGCCGCCGCCGATCTGGTGCATAGCTCGATGCCGCTCGACGATGTGTGGCCGCGCGCCGGCTATGGCAGCGCCGCCGCCTTCAACCGCGCTTTCAAGGAAGCCTATGGCCTGCCGCCGGCGGAATACCGCAAGAGCGGCAGCCACACCCGCTTCACCCTGCAATTCGCGCCCAAGGGAGTCGTTGCCATGCATGATGTGTCGATCCGCAAGCTCAGCCCCGCCATGCTCGCCGTGGTGCCGCATCGCGGCTCCTACATGGAAATCGGCCGTGCCTTCGAAACCCTGTTCGGCGTACTCGGCGCGCGCGGGCTGCTGCGGCCTGGGCTGTGCATGAAGGGATTGTATTACTCCGACCCGACCTCGGTGCCGGAAGCCGAGTTGCGCTCAGCGGCGGGCATTGTCGTTCCCGATGCCGGCTTTCCGGTCGAGGCGCCGCTTGAGCGCGCCGAATTGCGCGGCGGCGAGTATGCCGTGCTGCGCCACAAGGGACCGTATTCCGACATGCGGCCGGCCTATGACTGGCTGTTCGGCACCTGGCTGGTGCAATCGGGCCGCGAGGCCGCCGATGCGCCGGTCTTCGAGGATTACCTGAACAACCCGCGCGAAGTGCCGCCGACCGAACTGCTCACGGATATCTGCCTGCCGCTGAAGTGAGCGGCGCAATGCCCCATCGTCATGCCCGGGCTCGACCCGGGCATCTCAGGCCAAATAGAGAAAGATGCCCGGGTCTAGCCCGGGCATGACGAGTGTATAAAAACGGCTGTGGAAACTAATCCAGGATCAACGCGGCCGGATCGCGCCGTGCGGGATTTCGCCGGTCGGCGGCACGTCGAGGCCGGGGCGCGGCAGGGCCACCACATCGGCCTTGGTCACCGGCTCCAGCAGCAGCGACACGATGTGGCCCAATGTCTCACGCAGCTTGTGGCGATGCACCACCTGGTCCAGCATGCCGTGCTCCAGCAGGTATTCGGCGCGCTGGAAGCCTTCCGGCAGGGTTTCGCGGATGGTCTGCTCGATCACGCGCGGGCCGGCGAAACCGATCAGCGCGCCGGGTTCGGCGATCTGAATGTCGCCAAGCATGGCATAGGAAGCAGTGACGCCGCCGGTGGTCGGATCAGTCAGCACCACGATGAAGGGCAGATGCGCCTCGCGCAGGCGCTGCACGGCGATCACCGTGCGCGGCATCTGCATCAGGCTGAGGATGCCTTCCTGCATGCGGGCACCGCCGGCAGCGGCGAACACGATCAGCGCCGCGCGCTGGCTCACCGCCAGTGTCGCCGCCGCGATCAAGGCCTCGCCGGCCGCCATGCCCATGGAACCGCCCATGAAGGCGAAATTCTGCACCGCGACGACCACGTCCTTCTTCTGCAGCGTGCCATGCGCCACCACGATGGCATCGCGCAAAGCCGTCTTGTTGCGCGCATCCTTCAGGCGGTCGGGATACTTCTTCTGGTCGCGGAAGCTTAAGGGATCCTGGATCACGTCCGGCAGTTCGATGGTCTGGTATTCGCCGTCATCGAACAGCGCGGCGAAACGCTCCTTCGAGCCGATGCGCATGTGATGGTCGCATTTCGGGCAGACATGCTGATTCTCCTCCACTTCCTTGGAGTAGATCATCTGGCCGCAGGCCGGACATTTGCGCCACAGGTTGTCGGGCGTGTCCTTCTTCCGCGTCATCTCGCGGATCTTCGGCAGCACCGTGCGTGTTAACCAGTTCATGGGCGCGTCAACCAGTTCATAGCGTTACTCCCTCAGATCACTTGCGCGCGGTGCGCACGGCGTCGCCGAGTTCCCGCACCAGCGCCAGCACATGCGCCGCCGGGTCGATGCCCTTAACTTGGGCTTCCGCCACCCGTTCGACAAGGGCCGAGCCGACGACGGCGGCATCCGCCGCGCGGGCGATCTCGGCGGCGCGCTGGCCGTCGCGGATGCCGAAGCCGACGCCGATGGGCAGCGAGGTATGCTTGCGCAGGCGGCCAACGGCAGCGGCAACCGCGCTGGCATCGGGGGCGGCGGCGCCAGTGATGCCGGCAATCGACACGTAGTAGAGGAAGCCCGATGTGTTGGCCAGCACGGCGGGCATGCGCTTGTCGTCGGTCGTCGGCGTCGCCAGCCGGATGAAATGCAGCCCGGCCTGGATTGCCGGCAGGCAGAGTTCATCGTCTTCCTCGGGCGGCAGGTCGACCACGATCAGGCCATCAACGCCGGCTTCCTTGGCATCTTTCAGGAAGGCCTCGACGCCATAGGCGGAGATCGGGTTGAAATAGCCCATCAGCACGATCGGCGTGGCGTTATCCGTCTTGCGGAAGCCGCGCACCAATTGCAGCGTCTTGCGCAAAGTGGCGCCATTCGCCAGCGCACGCAGATTGGCAGCCTGAATCGAGGGGCCATCGGCCATCGGATCGGTGAAGGGTACGCCAAGTTCGATCACATCGGCGCCAGCCGAGGGCAGGCCGGCCAGCAGCCGGGCACAGGTGTCGTGGTCGGGATCGCCGGCAGTGATGAAGGTGATCAGGCCGGCGCGGCCTTCGGCTTTCAGGGCTTGGAAACGGGCGTCGATACGGCTCACGGCAGGCTTCCTTAGAGAGTGACGCCAAGCGCGCGGGCGACGGTGAACACATCCTTGTCGCCGCGGCCGCACAGATTCATCACCATCAGGTGATTCTTGGGCAGGGTCGGCGCCCATTTGATGACATGCGCCAGCGCATGCGAGGGTTCCAGCGCCGGGATGATGCCCTCAAGCCGCGAGCAGAGCTGGAACGCATCCAGCGCCTCGCGGTCAGTGGCCGAGACATACTGCACGCGGCCGACATCATGCAGCCAGGCATGTTCCGGGCCGATGCCGGGATAGTCGAGGCCGGCGGAAATCGAATGCGCCTCGGTGATCTGGCCATCCGTATCCTGCAGCAGGAAGGTGCGGTTGCCATGCAGCACGCCCGGCACGCCGCGCGCCAGCGATGCCGCATGCTTCTCGGTATCGAGGCCTTCGCCGGCGGCTTCCACGGCGTGAATCTCGACATCCGGATCGTCCAGGAAGGGATGGAACAGGCCGATGGCGTTGGAGCCGCCGCCGATGCAGGCAACCAGGCTGTCGGGCAGGCGGCCTTCCTTCTGCATCATCTGCTCGCGGGTCTCGCGGCCGATCACCGACTGGAAATCGCGCACCAGGGCCGGATAGGGATGCGGGCCGGCCGCCGTGCCGATGATGTAGAACGTGTCATGCACGTTGGTCACCCAGTCGCGCAGCGCTTCGTTCATCGCATCCTTGAGTGTGCGCGAACCGGAGGTGACCGGGCGCACTTCGGCACCCAGCAGCTTCATGCGGAACACGTTCGGCGCCTGGCGCTCGATATCGGTCTCGCCCATGTAGACCACGCAGGGCAGGCCGAAGCGGGCGGCGACCGTGGCGGTAGCGACGCCATGCTGGCCGGCGCCGGTCTCGGCAATGATGCGCTTCTTGCCCATGCGCTTGGCCAGCAGGATCTGGCCGATGCAATTGTTGATCTTGTGCGCGCCGGTATGGTTCAGCTCGTCGCGCTTGAAATAGATCTTGGCGCCGCCGAGATGCTCGGTCATGCGCTCGGCGTAGTAAAGCGGGCTCGGCCGGCCGACATAATCGGTGAGGAAGTAATCCATCTCTGCCTTGAAGGCGGGATCGTTCTTGGCGGCGGTGTATTCGCGCTCGAGGTCGAGGATCAGCGGCATCAGCGTCTCGGCGACGAAGCGGCCGCCGAAGGTGCCGAAATGGCCGCGTTCATCGGGGCCGGAGCGATAGGAATTCAGCGCGGTCATGCGTTCAGTCCTTATAGGCGAAAAGCGGTATCGAGGAAGGCGCGGATTTTGGCCGGGTCTTTCTTGCCTGGCGCGCTTTCCACGCCAGACGAGACATCCACGGCCGTAGCGCCGGAGCGGCGCACGGCTTCCTCGAGATTGTCAGGAGTCAGGCCGCCGGAAAGCAGCCAGGGGCGCTTGAAGCTCTTGCCCTTCAGCATATCCCAGTCGAAAGCCTGGCCGTTGCCGCCAGGCCGCGTCGCGCCCTTCGGCGGGCAGGCATCGAACAGCAGCCAGTCGACGATATCCTCGTAGTCGCGCGCCTTCTCGATATCAGCCGGCGTGCTCACCTTGATCGCCTTGATGATCGGCAGACCGAAATAGATGGTGATGGCGCGGCAGCGTTCCGGCGTCTCGTCGCCATGCAGCTGCAGCAGGTCGAGCCGCGCCTTGCCGAGGATGGCATCGAGCTGGTCGTTGCTCGGATCGACGAACAGGCCGACCCGATCCGTGCCGCTGGGTACTTCGTTGAGCAGGGAAACCGCCGCTTCGAGGCCGAGATTGCGCGGCGAGGGCGGGAAGAACACGAAGCCGAGCATGTCGGCCTCGAATTCCAGCGCGGTCTCCAGCGCGACTGGATCGGTGATGCCGCAGATTTTGGTGAACAGGGCCATCAGGCAATCCCGGCGATTTCCTGCGCGATGGCACGCGCGGCGGCATCGGGGTCCTCGGCTTCGGTGATCGGGCGGCCGATCACCAGATGGTCGGCGCCGAGCTTCAGCGCATCGGCCGGGCCCATCACGCGCTTCTGGTCGCCGGCAGCACTGCCCTTCGGCCGGATGCCGGGTACCACCAGCTTGAAATCCGGGCCGCAGGCTTCGCGCAGCAGGGCGATTTCGGTGGCGGCGCAGATCACGCCGGTGGCGCCATTGGCCTTGGCCAGCTTGGCCAGCCGCACCACATGCGCCGAAACGTCGCCGCCCAGCCCAACAGCCTCCAGGTCGGCGGCATCCAGCGAGGTCAGCACCGTCACGGCCAGGATCTGCGGCTTCTGCCGGCTGGAGCCGGCGGCCTCCACGGCGGCACGGATCATCGCAGCCCCGCCTGAGGCATGCACGGTGACGAACATCGGCCCCATGCCGGCGGCGGCCGAGCGGATGGCGCCGGCCACGGTGTTGGGGATGTCGTGAAACTTGAGGTCGAGGAATAGCGGCGCACCGGTGGGCAGGATGGCGCGCACCTCGGTGGGGCCGTGGGCGGTGAAGAATTCCTTGCCCAGCTTGACGCCGAAGCCGGCGGCGGTCGCGGCGCGGGCGCAGCGGGCGGCATAGGCCAGCTCGGTGGTATCGATGGCGCAGAAAACGGGGGTTTGGCGGGTCATAGCCGGGCTTATACTAAAAAGCGGCCCCCGAGTCTGCCCTTTTGGCCCCGGAAAATTGGCCTGCGAAAACCGCCTCAGTGACCGGAAAAAACGGCTCAAACAAGGGGTTAACGCGCCGGCAGGGCCACCGCGCGGCGGATCATTTCCGCCAGTTGCTGCGCCAGGCAGCCATTCATCGTTTCAGCCTCGCGCATCTGGGTTTCCTGGCTCTTGGCCTGCAGGTCGAAGATCTCGTTCTCGGCCCAGAATTGCATCATGTCGTGGCGCGGGAAAACCGGCACGCCCTCGCTGTCGCCAACCCAGCTCATCATCTGGTCGAAGCGCTCGGTATCCACCATGGGCGAGAGCCGGGCGCGGTATTGCGGCGCGATCAGGATGGTGTCGATGCCGGCGGCACGCAGCCGGCGCAGGCCGTCGCTGAGGCTTTCGGCGAAACTGTTCGGATCGGTCTGGCGCGCGGCTTCCACGTTGCCGGTCTGCCAGATCAGCAGGTCGGGCTTGGCCGGCACGACTTCGGCGGCGATGCGCTTCTGCATCTGCGTGGTCGATTGCATCCGCAGCGACAGGTTGTCGATGCTGAACTGTTTGCCGGGAAAACGCAGCTGCAGCGCATCGGGCAGGCCGGCGACATAGGTGCGCGCCAGGCCGCCGGTATCGTGTTTCAGCGACGACGACGTGCCCAGCACCACGATGCGGATCTCGCTGCGGGCCTTGAGTGCCTTGGCCAGGTTTTTCAGCGGCGCATCGACGAAGCGCAGGCTGTCGGGCAGTGTGCAGCGTTCCTTCGGCTCGGTATTCGCGCTGGTCTGTGCCGCACCGGGCAGGGCGGGAAGCAACAGCAGCAGTATCAGCAGCAGGCATCTCATGGCCGGTCAGTCCCCGCCGGCCGGCACGCGGGTTTTGCCTCCGCGCGGCGCCGAACCGGCTTTTTCAGTATCTGTATACCAAGTCAGCAGATAGGCAAGCGCCACCATCATGCCCATGCCGACCAGGCTGACCAGGAATTGCGCCGGCAGGCTGGGGCTGATTTCCACCAGCACGAATTGCGCGGCGAAGGAGAGGAAGATGCTGGCGCAGAACACGTCCAGGGAATGTTTGCCGCAGAGCAGCACCGGGCGGGCCAGACGGGAGGACAGGAAGGCGGCATGCGGCGATACCAGCCGCACCACCAGATAGGCCTGGGCGAGGAAATGCAGCAGCCGCAGCAGGTCGAGTTCGGTCTTGTCGATGGGATAGAGCAGGCGCCGCAGCCAATGCGGCACATACTGGCTCCACGGCGGGTAGAGCCAGGTACAGACGATGGCAAAGGCGAACAGCAGGTAGAGGCCTGCGGCCCAGCTTGTCAGCCCAGCCGGCAGCCGCCGCCAGGGCGCGGCATTGCGGTGCATGGCGCACCAGGCGCCGATCAGGAACAGGAACTGCCAGGCCAGCGGGTTGAAGAACCAGCCGCCTTCCGGATAGGCCGGCAGGTTCCAGTGCCATTGCTGCACGCCGAGCCAGAGCAGGAAGCTCGCCGCCATCAGGGTTTTTGGCCAGCGTTTCAGCAGCGGCAGCAGCAACGGGAAAACCAGCAGCAGCGCGATATACATCGGCAGCACATCCATGTTCGCCGGCTTGAACTTCAGCAGCAGCGCCTGCAGCATCAGGATATGCGGATGCTCGAATAATTCCGCGATGCCCATTTCCTCGGCGAAGGCCGGGTTGAAGCGATCGGCGACATAGGCGATATGTGCCACGAACACCATGAACAGGAAGATATGCGCGGTGTAGATCTGCCACACGCGGCGGCCGATGCGTGCGGCGGTGACGGTCCAGCCGACGCGCTCGGGCAGGGCGCCGAAGGCCAGCATCACCGAATAGCCGGAAATGAACACGAAGATTTCGGTGGCGTCGGAAAAGCCGTAATTGCGGTTGCTGATCCAGCTCACCACATTGCCGGGAATATGGTTGAGGAAGATGAACAGCAACGCCAGGCCGCGGAAGAAATCCAGCCTGAGGTCGCGTTCCGCCTTGCCTTCCACTCCCGCCATCAAAAGCCCCTGCAGCCTCCCTGGCGGGCAGTATGGGAAATCGCTAGACTGGGCGCAATGCGCAAAACCCTCACATACCTTGCCCTGCTGCTGCCCGTTCTGGTGGGTGTGCCTGGGCCATCCCACGCCGCCGACCAAGCCGCCGCCCATGCATCGGTGCTGATGTATCATCGCTTTGGCGAGAACCGCATCCCGTCGACCAATATCCGGCTGGAGCAGTTCGAGGCGCATCTGGCGGAACTCACGTCGGGCGCCTACCGCGTGCTGCCGCTGGCCGAAATCGTGGCGAAGCTGAAAAAAGGCGAGCCGCTGCCCGACCGCGCCGTCGCCATCACCGCCGACGACGCCTATCTCTCGATTGCCACCGAAGGCTGGCCGCGCCTGAAGAAAGCCGGGCTGCCCTTCACGCTGTTCGTCGCCACCGAGCCGGTGACGAGCAAGATCAAGGGCTACATGACCTGGGACGATGTGCGGCGGCTCCGCGATGAAGGCGTCACCATCGGCGCCCATGGCCACACGCATCTGTCGCTGCCCTCGCTCACCCCCGATGGCATCCGCAAGGACCTCGACACCTCGATGCAATTATTCGAGAAGGAACTGGGCGAGAAGCCGCAGCTATTCGCCTATCCGTTTGGCGAATGGGATGCCAAGAGCCTGGAGATCGTGAAGGGCATGGGCTATGCGGTGGCGTTCGGCCAGCATTCCGGCTCGATGCATGCGCGCAACGATTTCTTCTGGATGCCGCGCTTCCCGATGAACGAGACATTCGGCTCCATCGAGCGCCTGCGTCAGGCGCTGAATTCCCTGCCGCTGCCGGTGACGGATGTCGAGCCGAAAGATGTGTTGGTGAAACTCGGCCAGACGCCGAATCCGCCGACGCTGCGCTTCACCGTCGACCCGGAGGTCGAGCGGCTGAACCAGATGGTCTGCTACACCTCGGAAGGCAAGGCGATTACGCCCAAGCTGATCGGCGAGCGGCGCTACGAGATGCACGCCCCGGCGCCGCTGCAGCCGCCGCGTGACCGCATTTCCTGCTCGGTGCCAAGCAAGGAGCGTGGCCGCTTCCGCTGGTTCGGCATCCAGTTCACCGTGGTGAAGTAAGCTCAAAAACGGACTCGTGGATGCCCCGGCCAAGCCGGGGCATGACGGCCCAACTAATAAGTCGTCATGCGCGGACTTGATCCGCGCATCTCATGGAGCATCGGCATAAGATCCCCGGGTCACTGTAAGCGCGCGAACGCCAAAGGCGTTCGTGGGCGCACAGGCCCGAAGGGCCAAGGCGGGCATGACGAGGTTTGTTTTCAGTGTCATGCCCTGCGGAGGCAGGGCATCCACGAGTTGCTTTTTTAGAATCGCTCCGGCTTCCGGCTGCCGGTCGAGGGTATATTTCTTCCGCCATCGTCCTGGCTCAGTCTCGCCAGCTTAGCCCCTTAACATCAATGGTCGTTGGCGATGGCAAAATCGGCTCAGCTATTCTTTCAAACGGTGGGAAGTCGTGCTCCCTGTTCTGCCAATACAGAAGCAGCTCTTCTGATATTTGCCATTTCTGGGAACAATCTGAAGCATACTGAAAGTACAAACGCTCCCGGCCATTGCTGAAAATCATCGCGACCAAGTTTTTAAGCGGGCCATCCCTGCGGAGCGGAACAAGAGAATTGCCAATCTCGTACTGCCTGTCTTTTGTAACAGTCGACCAATCTAACTTATAGCCCGCAATACATTCGGTGCGTGATGGCTTCTCGGCTGCTTGCAGGTTGCCAAATAAAAGTCCGGCGCCACAAGCCGCCAGAACAACAAGCGCTGCCAATAGGTATTGGAAACGCACGGGCCCCCCTCTCAAAACCGCTCCGGCTTCGGGCTGCCGACCGAGCGGAAGAACTCTTCCACTGCGGCTCGGCGCGGGATCGGGCCGACGGCGCCAAAGCCGATGGTGGTGAGCGCCGCTGCCGTGTTGGCATAGGCGGCGGCTTCCGGCGGGCTGGCGCCGCGCGCGATTTCGGCCAGGAAGGCGCCGTCGAAACAGTCGCCGGCACCGGTGGCATCCACACTCGGCACGCTGTGGCCCGGCACGCGCCAGCGGCTGCCATCGCCTAAGCGCAGCAGCACGCCGGCGGCGCCGCATTTCAGCACCACCAGGGCGCCGCCGAGTTGATGATAGAAATCCAGGATCGCTTCCGGCTGCTCCAGGCCGCACAGCGCGCGGGCATCCTCCAGGCTCGGCAGCAGGATATCGGCGAGTTTCGCGGCGCGGTGGGTTTCTTCGCGCGCCTGCTCGATGGGCCAGAGCTTGAGCCGCAGGTTGGTATCGAAGGAAACGCGGCGGCCAAGCTTCCTGGCCTCCGTCATGGCGGCAAAGCTGGTGGCGCGCAGATCGGCGGAAACACCCAGGCTGATGCCGGAAACATGCAGGATGGCGGCGCTGGCAATGCGGCCCGGCGGCAGGTCGGCGGGCAGCATGCGGCTGGCAGCCGAGCCCTTGCGGTAATAGCTGAAGGTGTGGCCGGCTTTGCCATGGGTGACGAAATAGATGCCGGTGGGGGCATCGGCGCGCCGCGCCACGCCGCTGGTATCGACGCCCTCGCGCTGCCACAGGTCGAGCAGCAGGGCGCCGAAGGGATCGTCGCCGACGAGAGTGAGATAGCCGACCCGGGCGCCCTGGCGTGCCGCCGCGATGGCGCAGTTCGAGGTATCGCCACCATAGTCGCGCAAATACTGGTCGCTGTCCGAGCCGCCGGTCTGGTTGAACTCGACCATCGCCTCGCCCAGGCACAGAATGTCCAGGTTCATACCGGCCTCCCGGCTTCCTTCCTAGCCCAATCAGTAGCTTAGGGGCAACCGGTTTCTTACATATCAGATACGACTTGTGGGGTTCGGGAGCGCCTGCTAGGGTCTGGCGGAACTCAGAATTCGAATGCAGTCCGTTGTCTTCAGGAGGCCGTCATGGCCAAGGCCAAGCCGTTGCGCGCCGGCACTATCGAACGCCCGAAGTCGCTCACCGAGCTGGTCAAGGAGCATATCCGCACCCGCATCATCGATGGCGAGTTGAAGCTTGGCGAAGCGTTGTCGGAGAATGTGCTGGCGGCCCAGCTTGGCATTTCCAAGACTCCGGTGCGCGAGGCCTTGCTGCAGCTCAAGCTCGAGGGCCTGGTGGATATCCAGCCGCAGCGCGGCTCCTTCGTGTTCACCATGAACCCGAAGGACATGGAGGAATTCTGCGAATACCGCATCATCCTCGAAACCGCCGCCCTGCGCAGCGCCATCGAGAATGATGAAGCCGGCCTGGTGGTGGCGCTGGAGCAGCGCGCCAAGAAGATGGTGAAGGCGCTGGAGGAAAACGACTTTTCCAGCTATCGCCGCATCGACACCGATTATCATCGCCAGATCCTGCAGCGGGCGCAGAATTCCTACCTGCTCAATGCCCATAGCCAGCTTGAAATGAAGATCCAGGCCCTGCGCGCCCATGTGACGCAGCGCGACCGCTCCATTGAAGTGTCGCTGGCCGAGCATTTGAGCATCGTCAAGCTGCTCAAGGCCAACGACAAGGCCAAGGCGCTTACAGTGCTGAGTGGCCATATCCGTGCCGCCTCGCGCGATTTCCGCGCGCTTTCGGAAGAAGGCGGCAGCCTTGGCTGAACAGAAGCTGAGTGACGCGGCGGCGCCCATGGACCGCACGCTGTTGCAGGGCATTGGCTTCATGCTGCTCGGCACGGCTTTGTTCACCTTCAATGACGCGCTCGGCAAATGGCTGGTGGTCAGCGTCGCAGTTGGGCAATTGCTGTTCATCCGCTCGGCCGCCGCCTTCCTGATCCTGGCACCGATGATCCACCGCGCCGGCTGGCGCCAGGTTTTCGTGGTGGAACAGCCCTGGCGCCACAGCCTGCGGCTGGCGCTGATCGTGGTCGAGGTCGCGGCTTTCTACATGGCGGTGCGGCATCTGCCGCTGGCCGATGTGATGAGCGTGTATCAGGCCGCACCCCTGATCGTCACCGTGCTGGCGATTCCTCTGCTGGGTGAGCGCGTCGGCTGGCGCCGCGCCCTGGCGGTCGGTGTCGGTTTCATCGGCGTGCTGCTGGTGCTGCGGCCCGAGGGCGGCGTGTTCACCGCCCCGGCGCTGATCGCGCTGTTCGGCGCTGTCGCCTATGCCCTGCTGATGGTGACAACACGGCAATTGCGCGCCTCAAGCAATCTCACCCTGATCGCCTGGCATACCGTCGGCGTCGGCCTGTTCGGCCTCGCTTCCCTGCCCTGGGGCTGGGAGCCGCTGGATCTGCTCACGCTCGCCCTGCTCGGGCTGATTGGCGTGGTCGCCACCTCGGCGCATGTCTGCATGAACCAGTCGCTGAAACTGGCGCCGGCCAGCACAGTGATGCCCTACCAGTATAGTTCGCTGCTCTGGGCCATCCTGCTCGGTTGGCTGTTCTTCGGCGACATCCCCACCGGTGCCATGCTGCTCGGCGCCGGCATTATCGTCGCCAGCGGCCTTTTCGTGCTGCACCGCGAGCAGCTCGGCAAAAAAGCATAAGACTTCAATCGGGAGTGAAACGATGACCAGCAAGCCCCAGAACGACAAGAAGCGCCTGCGCAGCCGCGAATGGTTCGACAATCCCGATGACCCGGGCATGACCGCGCTGTATCTGGAACGCTACCTGAATTACGGCCTCACGCTGGGCGAATTGCGTGGCACCAAGCCGATCATCGGCATCGCGCAATCGGGCAGCGATCTTTCGCCCTGCAACCGCCACCATCTCGATCTCGCCTCGCGCATCCGCGACGGTATCCGCGATGCCGGCGGCCTGCCGCTGGAATTCCCCACCCATCCGATCCAGGAAACCGGCCGCCGCCCCACCGCCGCGCTCGACCGCAACCTCGCCTACCTGACCCTGGTGGAATTGCTGCATGGCTATCCGCTGGATGGCGTGGTGCTCACCACGGGCTGCGACAAGACCACGCCGGCCCTGCTGATGGCGGCAGCCACCGTGAACATTCCGGCCATCGTGCTCTCAGGCGGCCCGATGCTGGATGGGCATTACAACGGCCAGCTTGCCGGTTCCGGCACCGTGGTGTGGTTCGCGCGCCAGGAACTCGCCGCCGGCCGTATCAACTATGATGAATTCCTCGAAATGGTGGCGTCTTCCGCGCCATCACCGGGCCATTGCAACACCATGGGCACGGCGCTCTCGATGAACAGCCTGGCGGAAGCCCTCGGCATGTCGCTGCCCGGCTGTGCCGCTATACCGGCGCCCTACCGCGAACGCGCCCAGATGGCCTACGAAACCGGCCGCCGCGCCGTCGAGATTGTGCACGAGGATCTGCGCCCCTCCCGCGTGCTTACCCGCAAGGCATTCGAGAATGCCATTGTTGCGGCGTCCGCGCTCGGTGCCTCGACCAACTGCCCGCCGCATATCAATGCCATCGCGCGCCATATTGGCGTCGATCTCGATGTGACGGAATGGGACAAGATCGGCTACGACATTCCGCTGCTGGTCAACTGCATGCCGGCCGGCAAGTATCTGGGCGAATCCTTCCACCGCGCCGGCGGCGTGCCGGCGGTGATGCGCGAATTGCTCGAAGCCGGCAAGCTGCATGGCGATGCCCTCACCATCAACGGCAAGACGATGGGCGAGAATGTGAAGAACGCCAAGAACGGCAATCCTGACGTGATCATGCCTTACAACAAGCCGTTGCTCCCCGAAGCCGGCTTCCTGGTGCTGGGCGGCACGCTGTTTGATTCGGCGGTGATGAAGACCTCGGTGATCTCGCCGGAATTCCGCAAGCACTTCCTTGAGCGCAAGGGCGACGAGGGCGCCTTCGAGGGCACCGCCATCGTGTTCGAGGGGCCGGAGGATTACCACCACCGCATCAACGATCCGTCGCTGCCCATCGACGAGAATGCCATTCTCATCATCCGCAATAGCGGCCCGGTGGGCTATCCCGGCTCGGCCGAAGTGGTGAACATGCTGCCGCCGGATCGCCTGGTGAAGCAGGGTGTGCTGCTGCTGCCCTGCATCGGCGATGGCCGCCAGAGCGGCACCTCGGGCAGTCCGTCGATCCTCAACGCCTCGCCGGAAGCGGCGGTGGGTGGTGGCCTTGCCCTGCTCGAAACCGGCGACCGCGTGCGCATCGACCTCAACAAGCGTTCCGCCGATATCATGATTTCGGCCGAGGAACTGGAACGCCGCCGCAAGGCCTGGACGCCACCGAAGCTGGTGAACGCGACGCCGTGGCAGGAACTGCACCGCAAGACCGTGGGCCAGCTTTCCACGGGCGGCTGCATGGATTTCGCCACCGGCTACCAGAAGGTCGACGAAACCTTCGGCGTGCCGCGCCACAATCACTGAGCAGGAGCCTGTCATGACCGCCGGACCCGTGATCCGCCTGCACCCGGAAGACAATGTGGTGATCGCCCGTTCCGCGCTCGCCGTTGGCACCTCGATTCCGGGCGAGAATGTCGTTACCGCCGAACCCGTGCCCGCCGGCCACAAGCTGGCGGTGCGCGCGATTTCGCCCGGCGATGCCGTGACGCGCTATGGCCAGATCATCGGCTTCGCCACCCAGGCCGTGCAGCCGGGCCGCCATGTGCACACGCATAATATGGGCATGGGTGATTTCCAGCGCGATTATGCCTTCTCTCAAGCCGTCAAGCCCACCGTCTTCGCTGAACCGCAGGCGACCTTTATGGGCATCAAGCGCCCGGATGGCCGCGTCGCGACGCGCAACTATATTGGCATTCTCACCACGGTGAATTGCTCGGCGACTGCTGCCAAGTATGTCGCCGATGCCTTCCGCGCCAATCCTTTCACCGGCGCCAATCCTTTGGCGGAGTATCCCAATGTCGATGGCGTGGTGGCGCTGACGCACAAGCTCGGCTGCGGCCTCAACACCCAGGGCGAGGGCATCGATGTGCTCCGCCGCACCATCGCCGGCTATGCCCGGCACCCGAATTTCCATTCCGTCATCGTCATCGGCCTGGGCTGCGAAGGCAACCAGATCGACACGCTGCTGAAGGCGGAAGGGCTGGAGCGCGGCCCGCATCTGCATACGCTGACGATCCAGGATACCGGCGGCACCGCCAAGACCGTGCAGGCGGCGATGGCCAAGGTGCAGGAGTTGCTGCCTGAAGCAAACAAGATCAAGCGCGAGAAGGTGCCGGCGAGCTTCCTCACCATCGGGCTGCAATGCGGCGGCTCGGATGGCTATTCCGGCATCTCGGCCAACCCGGCCTTGGGCGTTGCCTCCGACCTGATCGTGCGCCATGGCGGCACGGTGATCCTGTCCGAAACGCCGGAAACCTATGGCGCCGAGCATCTGCTGACGCGGCGCGCCGTCACGCCCGCCGTGGGCCAGAAGCTGGTCGACCTGATGGGCTGGTGGCGCGACTATACCGAGCGCAATGGCGGCGAGATGGACAACAACCCATCGCCCGGCAACAAGGCCGGCGGCCTCACCACCATTCTGGAAAAGTCGCTCGGCGCGTCGGCCAAGGCCGGCTCGACCAACCTGGTCGAAGTCTACCGCTATGCCGAGGCGGCGACGGCGCGAGGCTTCGTGTTCATGGATAGCCCCGGCTACGATCCGGTCTCGGCCACCGGCCAGGTGGCGGGCGGCGCCAATGTGGTCTGTTTTACCACCGGGCGCGGCTCGGTGTTCGGCTGCCGCCCGGCGCCGTCGCTGAAACTCGCCACCAACAGCGAGCTATACGCCCGCATGACCGAGGACATGGATATCAATTGCGGCACCGTGGTCGAGGGCAGCGAAAATCTCGAGGCGCTCGGGCGCCGCATTTTCCAGCTCATCCTCGATACCGCCAGCGGCCAGCCGAGCAAAAGCGAGGCGCTCGGTTTCGGCGAGGAAGAGTTCGCGCCCTGGCACATCGGCGCGGTGATGTGACCGCGCGGGGGCATATTGGTACCGTGATGTAATCACGGCAGGGGTTTTTAGTAAAAAAGCTGGTGTTGTTTTACGGCCAGGCGCGCCAAATCAGGGCTGCGCGGCCATTTGAGGCTTGGCACTGCGGCACGCTTTCGCTAAGCTGATATATAAGATGCCACAGGGCATAACGAACAAAAAAGCTTGCAGGGAGTAGGGACCAGATCATGGCCAGCGTGACGGTAAAGCAGGTTCGCAAGAAATACGGCGCCCTCGAGGTGATCCGGGGCATCGACGTGGCCATTCCCGATGGTGAATTCGTCGTGCTGGTCGGCCCGTCCGGCTGCGGCAAGTCCACCCTGCTGCGCATGATCGCCGGCCTGGAAGCGATCACCGACGGCACCATCAGCATCGGCGACGCGGTGGTGAACGATGTGCCGCCGAAGGACCGCGATATCGCCATGGTGTTCCAGAATTACGCGCTCTATCCGCATATGACGGTGCGCGACAATATGGGCTTCTCGCTGAAACTGCGGAAAGCCGACAAGAGCGAGATCGACAGCCGTGTCGCCACCGCTGCCGGCATTCTTGGATTGGGCCAGTATCTCGACCGCTACCCGAAGCAGCTTTCCGGCGGCCAGCGCCAGCGCGTTGCCATGGGCCGCGCCATCGTGCGCAATCCGCAGGTCTTTTTGTTCGACGAGCCGCTGTCCAACCTCGATGCCAAGCTGCGCGTGCAGATGCGTACCGAGATCAAGGCTTTGCACCAGCAGCTCAAGACCACCTCGATCTACGTGACCCATGACCAGATCGAGGCCATGACCATGGCTGACCGCATCGTGGTGATGCACGATGGCATCGTCGAACAGATCGGCTCGCCGCTCGAACTCTACGACACCCCGGCCAACCTTTTCGTCGCCGGTTTCATCGGCTCGCCGGCGATCAACCTGATCCAGGGCACGTTGCGCCGCGAGGGCGGTCGCGCCTGGGTCGCCACCGGCGCCGGCATCGACCTGCCGCTTGGCCCCAATGCCGTGGGCCAGGATGGCCAGAGCGTGGTCTATGGCGTGCGGCCGGAGCATCTTTCCCCCGCCAGCAGTGGCGGCCTGCCGGTGAAGGTGGAAGTGGTGGAGCCGACCGGCGCCAACACTTTCGTCTATGCCACGCTCGCCGGCGCCCAGGTCTGCGGCGTATTCGCCGAACGCACCGGCTATGCGCCGGGCGCCAGCATGCACTTCCTGCCACAGCTTGATCGCGTGCATCTGTTCGATGCCGGCAGCGGCAACCGCCTGGTGGCCTGAGTGTATGGCCTGAGTGTATGGCCTGAGCCTATGGTCTGCGCGCATTGATCACCGTCGATTGGGGCAGCACCGGCTTCCGCGCCTGGCGGCTTGATGCCGAGGGCCGGGTGCTGGAGCGCCGTTCCGCGCCGCTCGGCATCACGCAGCTTGAAGCCGGCGAACATGGCCCGGCCCTGCAAAGCCAGGTCGGCGACTGGATCGGTGCGGGCGAAAACCGCATCCTGGCCTCGGGCATGATCGGCAGCCGCAATGGTTGGGTCGAGATGCCCTATATCGACTGCCCGGCAGGCCTTGCCGATATAGCAGGGGCCGTGCGGCGCATCGCGTGGGAAGGCGATGCCGAGCTTATGTTCTGCCCCGGTCTCTCCTGCCGCGATGCGGAGGGCGTACCCGATGTGATACGCGGCGAGGAAATGCAGGTTTTCGGCGTGGCTGACGAGAATGGCAATGCCGATTTCTGCCTGCCCGGCACTCATAGCAAGGCGGTGACGCTGCGGGCCGGTCGTATCACGGGCTTCGCCACCTATTTCACCGGCGAACTCTACGCCCTGCTGCGCAGCCATGGCCTGCTTTCCGGCCTGTTGCAGAGCGAAACCCAGCCGGAGACCAAGGCTTTCGCCGAAGGCGTGCAGCGCAGCGGCGAGGGCGGCGGCCTGCTGCATCATCTTTTCGGCGTGCGTGCCCGTGGCCTGTTCGCTGAACTATCCGGCCCGGCCGCCAGCGCCTATCTTTCCGGCATGCTGATCGGCCATGAATTGCGCGGCCATGCGCCCGCCGCCCGCCTGCTGCTGGTCGGCGAACAGGCGCTCTGCCTGCGCTATGCCGATGCCGCCCGCCTGCTCGGCCGGCATGTCGAAATCGCCCCCATCGATGCCGCCGCGCGCGGTCTTCACCGTTTGAGCAAGCTGCTGCCATGAACCTGACCGACGCCCTGAAAGCCGCGCCGCTGATCGCCATCCTGCGCGGTGTGCAGCCCGATGAAGTGCTCAGAATCGGCGATGCGCTCTATGCCGCCGGCTTCCGCATCATCGAAGTGCCGCTGAATTCACCGCGCCCGCTGGAAAGCATCCAGCTTCTGGCCGAGCATTTCGGGCCTGAGGCGCTGATCGGTGCCGGCACGGTGCTGAACCTGGCGCAGATGGAGGCGGTGGCCTTGAGCGGCGGCCGGCTGATCGTGATGCCGCATGGCGATATCAATATCGTGCAAGCGGCAAGGCAGCGCGGCCTGACCGTGCTGCCGGGTTTCGCCACGCCGACGGAAGCCTTCGCCGCGATCAATGCTGGCGCTCATGGCTTGAAGCTGTTTCCGGCTGAAGCCGCCAGCCCGGCGGTGCTGAAAAGCCTGCGCGCCGTGCTGCCGCCGGCCCTGCCGGTGCTGCCCGTCGGCGGTATCGGCGCCGACAATATGGCCCCCTGGATCGCCGCCGGCGCCAGTGGCTTCGGGCTCGGTTCCTCGCTTTACAAGCCGGGTTTCACGGCAGCGGAAGTAAGCCAGCGCGCCCATGCCTGCATTGCGGCGTGGCGCGCGGGTCGGGGTTGAGGGCTTGTTCGTTCCGTCGTCATGCCCGGCCCTTCGGGCCTGTGCGCCCACGAACGCCTTAAGCGTTCGCGCGCTTACAGTGATCCGCGCATCTTTCTCCATTTGGCTTGAGATGCGCGGATCAAGTCCGCGCATGACGCCATGAGAGAAAGAACTGCCTACAGAAACTTTTCCGCGATATCGGTGGAGCTTTCGACGCCGATCTTGTCGTAATGCGCCTGGATGAATAGCTCGGCGCGCTGGCGGCCCAGGTTGAACAGGTCTTCCAGGAACGACATCTCGGCATTGAATTTCGAGGAGGCGCCAAGTGCTGCCAGTTCGGCCTCGGCATCCACGGTATGAATCAGCATGCGCTTCAAGCGGCCATTGTCGTCATAGCCGTCGTCGATGATCTTGCTGACGAAGTGAATCGCACGCATTTCGCGCATCAGGCTGGAATTGAATGACAGCGTGTTGATGCGGTCCATGATGCCGTGCGCGGTCTTGGGCACTGCGTCGATCTTGATCGGGTTGATCTGCACGATCACCACGTCGCGGCTGTCGCAATCATAGATCAGCGGGTAAATCGGCGGGTTGCCCATATAGCCGCCATCCCAGTAATGCTCGCCGTTGATCTCCACCGCCTGGAACAGGAAGGGCAGGCAGGCCGAGGCCATCACCGCGTCGATGCTGACATCGTCGTTCTGGAATACGCGGATCTTGCCGGTCAGCACATTGGTGGCGCAGACGAACAGTTTCACATGGCGGCAGCCGCGCAGGTCATCGCAATGCACGATTTTGGCAAGTATGTCGCGCAGCGGATTTATGTTGGCCGGGTTGAGCTGGTAGGGCGAGAGCATGCGGCTGACGATGTCGAACATCAGGTAGGCCGGCGAATGGTTCATGCTGCCGGTCTTCATCACACGGTCGAGCCAGCTCGGCTGCAATGGCGAAAAGCGGGTAGCTTCGGCGATGGCTTCCCAGAATTTGCGCAATTCGATCCGCGCCATGGTATTGCCGCCAATCGCCAGGCCATGTGCCAGCACGATGGCATTCATGGCGCCGGCCGAGGTGCCGACGATGCCCTCGATCTCGAACAGGTCGGATTCCAGCAGGCGGTCGAGCACGCCCCAGGCGAAAGCGCCATGGCTGCCGCCGCCCTGGAGCGCCAGATTGATCTTCTTGCGTTGTGCGGCAGCCTTGGGCTTCGCCATGGCACTATCCCCGTGGTCCGTGGCAGAATGTGCCCATGCCCGAGACTATGCTGATTTTCGATCCCGCAGCCAAGCGCCTGCATCGCCGCCGCGCCGCGCCGCGCTTTATGGCCCATGATTTCCTGCATGCCGAGATCGCCGCCCGCCTGCTCGACCGCCTGGGCGATATCCGCCGGCAGTTTCCGCTCGCGCTGGTGCAAGGCGTGGCGCCCGGCTGGCTGGCGCCACGCCTTGATCCCGCCTGCGGTATCGAACGCATCGTGGGGCAGGGGGCGGATTTCATCGCCGATGAAGACCTGCTGCCGCTGGCCGAGGGCAAATTCGATCTCGCCATCAGCCTGCTCAACCTGCATTGGGTGAATGACCTGCCCGGCGCGCTGATCCAGGTGCAGCGGGCGCTGAAGCCCGATGGCCTGTTCCTGGCCGCCCTGTTCGGCGGCGAGACGCTGACCGAACTGCGCCAGGCCTGGCTGCAGGCGGAAAGTGAACTCGAAGGCGGCGTGTCGCCGCATGTGGCGCCGATGATGACCACCTATGACGGCGCCGGGCTGCTGCAACGCGCCGGCTTTGCCCTGCCCGTCGCCGATGCCGAGCGCATCAACGTCACCTATGGCGATGTGTTCGCCTTGCTGCGCGATCTGCGCTTCATGGGCGAGGGCAATGCCTTGCGCGACCGCCGCCGTGGCTTCACCCGGCGCGCCACTTTGCTGCGCATGGCGGAAATCTATGCCGAACGCTTCAGCGGCCCCGATGGCCGCATCACCGCCACGTTTGAGGTGGTGATGCTCACCGGCTGGCGTCCGGCACCGAACCAGCAGCAGCCGTTGAAGCCCGGCAGCGCTACGCTGCGGCTGGCCGATGCACTCGGCACGGTGGAGCATAAGACCGGGGATAAGGCGGGGCGTTGAACGCTTATCTCAATGCTCGTCACCACCGGGCCTGCCCTTCTGGCCTCTGCGCCCACGCCGCATGCGGCGGCGTGCGCTTAGAGCCCGGCGGTCTAGTTGGAAATTTTGCTGAGATGCCCGGGTCAAGCCCGGGCATGACGATCTAAAACATACGTCGTCATGCGCGGACTTGATCCGCGCATCTCAGGATCATTCTAGTTCCCGAACAGCAGCGCCAGTATCCGGTCCAGCGCGCGCTCACAAGCTTGCTGGGCGGCGCGCTCGTCACGCGCCTCGGCCAGCCACAGCACGGCTTCGTTCATGGCGCCGGAGAGCAGATAGGTGAGGGCTTCCGCCGAAAGCTGGCGCTCCGGCGGCAGGGCCGCCACCGCCGCTTCCACGCCATAGCGCAGCGAGCCCATGGCATGGCGGCCGTCGATCTCGCGCCAGCGCGGCCAGCCGAGCACGGAAGGCGCATCCAGCAGGTAGATCTGCCGCGTGCCGGGGGCAAGACAGGCTTCCAGGAAGGCGCGGCTGCCGCGCTGCAGGGCATCGAGCGGATTCTGCGCGCCTTCCGCTGCCCGGTTGATCGCCGCCAGCACCGTGGCGGCTTCCTGCTCCACCAGGGCCTCGAACAACGCCCGCTTGTCGGCAAAGTGATAATAGAGCGCGCCGCGCGTCACTTCGGCCTCGCGCACCACGTCCTCGGTGCCGGTGCCGGCATAGCCGCGCTCGGCGAAAAGCCGCCGCGCCACGCCCAGCAGGGCAGCCCGTGTGGCGGCATGCTTCTCGGCCTTGCTTTGCCTGGGGCTCTGCCTGGGCAGTTTGGCAGCCTTCTGCTTTTCTTCTTGCATACATACAGCCTGTATGTTAAATATATCCCATCGTAACGCAGGGCCGCGCCGTTTTGCCAGTGGAAAAGCGGAACTCCCGCGCCGTGACCGAGAAAAGCCATGCTGAGCCGTGTTTTACGTGAAACAGAAGGAGGTTATCGTGGCCGATTATCTGAAAATATTCCTATTAGAACGAGAGCCAGAGGAGCGTTTCCCATGAAACTGACCAGCTACTACCCGGTGATCTGCACCGATTCCGTCGCCGCCACCCAGGCATATTACCAGCGGCATTTCGATTTCGCCCCGGCCTTCGAGGCCGATTGGTATGTGCATCTCACCTCGCGCCACGATGCCACCGTGCATCTCGCCGTGCTGGATGCCGGCCATGCCACGATCCCGGAGGGCTACCGCAAGCCGCTGAAGGGCGGCCTGCTATTGAATTTCGAGGTCGAGGACGTGGATGCCGCCTATGCCCGCGCCACTGCCGAGGGGCTGGATGTACGCCTGGCCTTGCGCGACGAGCCGTTCGGCCAGCGCCATTTCATCGTCGCTGATCCGAATGGCGTGCTGATCGACGTGATCAAACCGATTCCGCCGAGTGCCGAATTCGCGGCCCAGTATGCGCCCGAGGCTTTGCCGGGCTGACATAACCGGTTGATCATCATTTGTTCCATGATATGATAAGGCCCGGTCGCCGGCTACGCCGACGACCGGGCGAGCCCAGGGCGGAATAGCTTGGAATAAGCACGAATAAGCCCAGTTAAGGCCGAATAAGCCAAAATAAGGAAAAATAAGAAGAAATAAGGAAGAATAAGAAGGAATAAGGATTTTTAAGGCCGGATTTGCCGGTTTTCAAGCATGCTGAAAACGCAATTCAGGACTTTCATCCTAGTATCCGGGGCGGCCGGCTGGCCCCGGATGCCAGGATACCCCCCTCACTGAATGACGATGCGCGGCCCGGCGGCCTTGCCGGCGCCATGCTCGATCTTCGCCAGCACCTGCGCGGCAATCGCCGCGTAGGCCTTGGCTTCGGCGCTGTCCGGCTGGCTCATCACGATCGGCGTGCCGCCATCCGAAGTCTCGCGGATCGCCATCACCAGCGGCAATTCGCCGAGGAAGTCGCAGCCGAGTTCCTCCGCCGTCTTGCGCGCGCCGCCATGGGAGAAGATGTCCGAGCGGTGGCCGCAATTCGGGCAGCAGAAATAGCTCATATTCTCGATGATGCCGAAGACCGGCACATCGACGCGGCGGAACATGTTGAGGCCCTTGCGTGCATCCAGCAGCGCGATGTCCTGCGGCGTCGAAACGATCACCGCACCGGCCAGCGGCACGCGCTGCGCCATGGTGAGCTGCGCATCGCCGGTGCCCGGCGGCATGTCCACCACCAGCACGTCGAGTTCGCCCCAGGTGACATCGCGCAGCATCTGCTCCAGCGCGCTCATCACCATCGGGCCGCGCCAGATCATCGGCGTGTCTTCGGCCACCAGGAAGCCCATCGACATCGCCGGCAGGCCCCAGCCCAGCATCGGCTGCAGCTTCTTGCCATCCGGCGAATGCGGCTTGCCGCTGATGCCCAGCATGCGCGGCACCGAGGGGCCGTAGATATCGGCGTCGAGAATGCCGACCTTGCGGCCCTGGCGCGCCATCGCCAGGGCGAGGTTAACGGCGGTGGTGGATTTGCCGACGCCGCCCTTGCCCGACGCCACGGCGATGATCGACTTGATGCCCGGCACGCCTGGGCGTTCGCCCACAGTCGCCTGCCCTGGGGCCTGTGCTGCGGCAGCCGGCTTCGCGGGGGCGTGAGAATGCCCGTGATGATCGTGGCCATGATGATCGTGGGCGGCCTGCCTGGGCCCCGCCTGCTTGGGCGCGGCCTTGCCCTGCGTTTGAGCGGTGAGAACGGCGGTGACGGAGGTGACGCCGGCCAGGGCGGCCACGGCGCTCTCGCAGGCCTTGCGCAAAGGCTCCTTGCGTGGGCCGTCCTGGGCTGCAACTTCCAGCACGAAGCCGATATTGCTGCCTTTCACCACCAGGCCGCCAACCATGCCGAGTTCCACCACATTCTTGCCATGATCAGGGTCCACAACCCCGCGCAAAGCCTCCAGAACTTGCGCTTCAGTCACCCCGGTCATGCTTGAAATCCCTGCAATCGTTCCAATATTGTCGCTGGCGGCCAACGACGACGTGCCGAAGGTATAACGCGGCAGGCGTATTGGGGCAAACCGCCCGACAGGAAGGCTTTATAAACGCGGCAAGCCCGGCGGGGCCTGCCGACCGCCGATACCCCGGTCCGACATGCCGGGCCGGCTGGCGCAACAATCCCACGCGGAAGGACGGAAGAGTATGCCCTGGAGCAATCAAGGTGGTGGTGGCGGTTGGCAAGGCGGCGGCGGTGGCCGCGGCCCCTGGGGCCAAGGCCCGCGCGGTGGTGGCCCCACCGGCGGCGGCGGCAACGGCGGTGGCCCGATTCCGCCCAATCTTGAAGACCTGCTCCGCAAGGGCCAGGACCGCATGCGGGACATGATGCCCGGCGGCAATTTCTCGGCGCGCGGCATTGCGCTGCTGTTCCTTGCCGCCATCGCGGTGTGGATGGGCAGCGGCATCTACCGCGTCGATACCAACGAAGCCGGCGTGGTGCTGCGTTTCGGCCGTTTCGCCGATATCACCCAGCCGGGCCTGCGCTGGCATTGGCCGTGGCCGATCGAGTCGGTGCTCACCCCGCGCGTCACCACGGTGAACCGCGAGGAAATCGGCTTCCGCACCGTCGGCGAGACCAGCACCCGCGCCGGCCAGAGCCGCGACGTGCCGGAAGAAAGCCTGATGCTTACCGGCGACGAGAATATCGTCGATATCGATTTCACCGTGCTGTGGCAGGTCAAGGACCCGCAGCTTTATCTGTTCAATGTCTCCGATGTGCAGCGCACCATCAAGCAGGTGGCGGAAAGCGCCGTGCGCGAAGTGGTGGGCAAGAACCCGATCCAGTTCACGCTGACCGAGGGCCGCACCAAGATCGCCGATGACTCGCGCCTGCTGATGCAGAGCGTGCTGGATAGCTACAAGGCCGGTGTCACCATCAATCAGGTGGCGTTGCAGCGCACCGAGCCGCCGGCTTCCGTCATCGACGCCTTCCGCGACGTGCAGGCGGCGCAGGCCGACCGCGAGCGTGCGCAGAACGAGGCCGAGGCCTACCGCAACGACATCCTGCCGCGCGCCCGCGGTGAGGTGCAGCGCATCCTGCAGCAGGCCGAAGCCTACAAGCAGGAAGTGATCGCCAATTCCCAGGGTGAAGCGGCGCGCTTCATCTCGGTCTACAACGAATACAAGCTGGCCAAGGACGTGACCGCCAAGCGCATGTATCTCGAGACCATGGAAAGCATCCTGCGCGGCACCAACAAGGTGCTGATGGACAATACCGGTGGCGGTCAGGGCGTGGTGCCCTACCTGCCGCTGCCCGAATTGCAGAAAAAGAAGTAAGGAGGCGCCGCCATGAACCGCACTGTCGTCGCCGCGCTGGCCGTGATTCTCGTCGCCGCCGGCTTCATCCTCAAGGGCTCGCTGTTCACCGTGCACCAGGCGCAACAGGCGCTGGTGGTGCAGTTCGGTGATCCGCGCCGCGTCATCACCGAGCCGGGCCTGCACTTCAAGGTGCCGATGATCCAGGACGTGATCTATTTCGACAAGCGCATCCTTGGTCTGGACGCGCAGCCGGAAGAAATCCTCACCACTGACCGTCGTCGCCTGGTGGTGGACAGCTTCGTGCGCTACCGCATCGTCGATCCGCTGCTCTATTACCAGTCGGTGCGCAACGAAGCCTTGCTGCGCAACAACCTGGCGCCTTCGGTGGCCAACGCCTTGCGCGGCGCCTTCGGCAAGCTCGATGCCATCGCCATCGTTTCGGGTGACCGCCCGGCGGCGATGCAGGCGGTGAGCAACGTGCTGGAAGTGGATGCCAAGCGGCTCGGCATCGACATCGTGGATGTGCGCATCAAGCGCGCTGACTTCCCCGAGGCCATCGGCCAGGCGATTTTCCGCCGGATGCAGACAGAGCGCGAGCGCGAGGCCAAGGAGCAGCGTGCCACCGGCTTCGAGCTGAGCGAGAAGATCCGCGCCGATGCCGAGCGTCAGCGCACCGTGCTGCTGGCCGATGCGCGCAAGCAGTCGGAAGTGCTGCGCGGCGAGGGCGACGGCGCCCGGACCCGGATTTTCGCGGAAGCCGCGAACCAGGACCCGGAATTCTACGCGTTCTACCGGTCGCTGCAGGCCTATTCCAAGTCGTTGCAGCAGAGCGACACCACGATGATTTTATCTCCCGACTCGGAGTTCTTCCGCTATTTTATGGAGAGCCCCGGGGCGAAGCCGAAACGTTAGGTTTGCGGCTGTTCGCGCGGGCAGGAGGGTACACATGGGTATGATGCCGTCTCTCAAGGGCCAGATTCCGTTGCAGAATCTGGTTTCCCTCAAGAGTTTGGCCGCGGCTGTGCTGGCCGCGCAGCTGCTGCTTGGGGCTCCGACCCCGGCTCAGGCGCGGGCGCCGGAAGGCGATTTCGCCGATCTGGCCGAGCAGTTGCTGCCCTCGGTGGTGAATATCTCCACCACCCAGACGGTGAAGAACCGCCCCGGCGGCGGCCTGCCGGAAGGCATGCCGCAATTCCCGCCGGGATCGCCGTTCGAGGAATTCTTCAAGGATTTCTTCGATCGCCAGCAGAAGGGCCAGGGTGGCGGCGGCAATCGTCCGCCGCGCCAGGTGTCCTCGCTCGGTTCCGGTTTCATTGTCGATGCCCGTGGCTATGTGGTCACTAACAATCACGTGATCGCCGATGCTGACGAGGTCCGCGTCATCCTGCACGACAACACCGAATTGCCGGCCAAGATCATCGGCCGCGACCCGGAAGTCGATCTCGCGGTCCTCAAGGTCGAGCCGAAGCAGCCGCTGAAGCCGATCAACTGGGGTGAGTCGGGCAAGGCCCGGGTCGGCGAATGGGTGCTGGCCATCGGCAACCCGCTCGGCTTGGGCGGCACCGTCACCGCCGGCATTATCTCGGCCCGTGGCCGCGATATCGGCGCCGGCCGTTACGACGACTTCATCCAGACCGACGCCTCAATCAACAAGGGCAATTCCGGCGGCCCGCTGTTCAACCGCGCCGGCGAGGTGATCGGCATCAACACCGCGATCTTCTCGCAGTCCGGCGGCTCCATCGGCATCGGCTTCTCGGTGCCCTCGGCCATGGCCCGCCCGGTGGTGCAGCAACTGATCGAATTCGGCCGCACCAAGCGCGGCTGGCTCGGCGTGCAGATCCAGTCGGTCACCGACGAGATGGTGGAAGACTTAGGGCTCGACAAGGCGCGCGGCGCCCTGGTCGCCAAGGTGGTGCCGGGTGGCCCGGCCGAGAAGGCCGGTATCCAGTCCGGCGACGTCATCGTCAGCTTCGATGGCAAGCCGATTGCCTCCACCAACGCGCTCACCCGTACCGTGGCCGAAACCACGGTCGGCAAGGCGGTGCCGGTCGAATTGCAGCGCAAGGGCAAGAAAGTCACCGTGCGTGCCACGCTCGGCGAACTGGAGCAGGCCATGGCCTCGGCAGAAGCGCCGCCGGCCAAGGGCAGTGATCCGAAGCAGCGCCCGGCGCGCGGCGAGACGGCTTTGGCCGATCTCGGTGTCAAGATCGCGCCGCTGAATGCCGAGACGCGCAAGCGTTTCGACATCAAGGACGATGTGAAGGGCGTTGTGGTGGTGGACGTGGATGCCGATGGTCCGGCGGCCAAGCGCGACGTGCGTGCCGGCGATGTCATCGTCGAGGTGTCGCAATCCGAGGTGCGCAACCCCGAGGACGCCGCCGAGATGCTGAAGGCGCTGCGCGATGCCAAGCGCAAGGTGGCCTTGCTGCAGATCCTGCGCGGCGGCGAACCGCGCTTCGTGCCGGTCCCGCTGAAGTCGTAAGGCACCCCTGAAGTCTTAAAGCCTTCGCGGCAACAAAAAAGCCCCGGCAGTTCGCACTGCCGGGGCTTTTTCTTTGTCTTGTCTCAGCCGAGTTCGCTGGCCGAGGAGATGATCTTGCCGACCAGGCCGTAGGTCACGGCTTCCTCGGCGCTCATCCAGTAGTCGCGGTCGGTATCCTTTTCGATCCGCTCGAGCGGCTGACCGGTCTCGTGGGCGAAAATCTCATTCAGCCGCTTGCGCATGCGGATGATTTCCTTGGCCTGGATGGCGACATCCGAGGCGGTGCCGCCGGCGCCGCCCGACGGCTGGTGCAGCAGGAAACGGGTGTTGGGCAGGCTGAGGCGGTTCTCGCGCGGCGCCGCCGAGTAGATCAGCGCGCCGGCCGAGGCGACCCAGCCGGTGCCGACGATGCGCACCGTCGGCTTGATGAACTTGATCACGTCGTAGATCGAGTCACCCGATTCCACATGGCCGCCTTGGGAATTGATGAACACGGTGATCGGGTCGTCGCCGGCATGGGCCAGCGCCAGCAGGCGGGCCGTCACTTCCTTGGCCAGCTTCTGGTCGATGCCGCCGAAAATCAGGATAGTGCGGGCCTTGAACAGGCGTTCGTCCAGGCCGCCGGACTTTTCCGCCTTGGCGTCCTTGTCCTTGTCGTCCTGCGCCGGTTCGTCGTCGTTGAACTGGTAAAGCATCGGCTTTGAGTCTCCAAAATCCGCTTCATCCTGGGTAGCCCAGCGGCCCCGTTGTTGCAAGGCTCCGGGGGGGCACGCTAAGGTGCGCCGCACCGCAAAAAAGCTGCACTGCACTTAATGGAGAGCGCCGATGCTGAAAGGCAAGTCCGCCGTCGTCACAGGTTCCACCAGCGGCATCGGCCTGGGCGTCGCCCGGGCGCTGGCGCAGCAGGGCGTGAACATCATGCTCAACGGCTTCGGCGATCCGGCGGCCATCGAGCAGATCCGCGCCGGCCTGGCTGCTGAAGCCGGCGTGACCGTGCTCTACAGCGGCGCCGACATGAGCAAGGCGGCGGAGGTCGCCGATCTGGTGAAAGCTGCCGAGACCGCTTTCGGCGGCGTCGATATCCTGATCAATAATGCCGGCATCCAGTTCGTTTCGCCGGTGGATGAATTCCCCGAGGCGAAGTGGCAGGCGATCCAGGACATCAACCTGTCGTCCACGTTCCATGCCACCAAGGCGGCCTTCCCGGGCATGAAGCAGCGCAATTGGGGCCGCGTGGTGAATATCGTTTCCGCCCATGGCCTGGTGGCCTCGCCGTTCAAGTCGGCCTATGTCGCCGCCAAGCATGGCCAGATCGGCTTCACCAAGTCGGCGGCGCTGGAAGTGGCCGAAACCAACATTACCGTGAACGCGATCTGCCCGGGTTATGTCCGCACGCCGCTGGTGGAGGGCCAGATCGAGGACCAGGCCAAGGCGCATAACATGCCGCGCGACCGCGTGATCCGCGAGGTGATCCTGGCGGCGCAGCCGAACAAGCGCTTCGTGGAAGTGGAGGAAGTGGCAGCCCTGGCGGTGTTCCTCTGCGGCGAGGCGGCGAAGTCGATCACCGGCACCGCCATCGCCATTGACGGCGGCTGGACCGCGCGCTGAGGCGCGCGGTGGGATGGGGCTGGACCGCGCGCTGAGGTATATGTGAACGGGGGCCGCCGGCGGGAATCCGCTTGACGGCCCCGGAAATGGGGCCTAAAACGCCTGTCACTTCGTGGTGATTTGAGCCGACCGGCTTGCGGACCACGTTAAACAAACCGCTAAAAGGTCGGGCGGTTATTGAAACCCCGGACCTTTGCGGTGCCGGGGTTTTTTGTTGCCCCGGAGGTTTTTTACTTGCTGCGTGCGCGGCAGACGAGGGATGCGATGAGCGATCAGAAGGGCAAGGCGGAGAAGTGGCGGCTGGCCACCAAGCTGGTGCGCGGCGGCACCATGCGTTCGCAATTCGGCGAGACCTCGGAAGCCCTCTTCATGACCTCGGGTTTTCGCTACGACAGCGCAGAGGCCGCCGAAGCGCGCTTCAAGAACGAACAGCCGGGCTTCGTCTACAGCCGCTTCTCCAATCCCACGGTGGAAATGTTCGAGACCCGCATGGCGCTGCTGGAAGGTGCTGAAGCGGCGCGCGGCGTGGCGTCTGGCATGGCGGCGGTGAACGCTGCATTGATGTGCCAGCTCAAGGCGGGTGACGAGGTGGTTTCGGCCCGTGCCGTATTCGGCTCCTGCCGCTATATCGTGGAAGATCTGCTGCCGCGCTTCGGTATCAAGACCACGCTGGTTGATGGCACCGACCTCAAGGCCTGGGAAGCGGCGATCACCAAGCGCACCCGCGCGGTGTTTCTGGAAACCCCGGCCAACCCGACGCTGGAGCTGATCGATATCCGCGCCGTGGCCGATATCGCTCATGCCGTCGGCGCCCGTGTCGTGGTCGACAACGTGTTCGCCACCCCGGTGCTGCAGAAGCCGCTGGAGCTTGGCGCCGATATCGTCATCTACAGCGCCACCAAGCATATCGACGGCCAGGGCAGGGCGCTCGGCGGCGTCATCCTCGGCTCGGAAGCGTTTGTGCGCGACGAACTGACGGTCTACCTGCGCCATACCGGCCCCTCCATGAGCCCGTTCAATGCCTGGATCATGCTCAAGGGCCTGGAGACCCTGGAATTGCGCGTAGCCCGCCATGTCGAGAATGCCAGCACGGTGGCCGCCGCCCTGGCCGGGCACCCGCAGATCGAGCAATTGCTGTTCCCGGGCCTGCAGAGCCACCCGCAATACGACCTTGCCAGGCGCCAGATGGCCGGGCCGGGCAACATGGTCGCCTTCCGGGTCAAGGGCGGCAAGGCAGCGGCGTTCAAGGCCCTCAATGCCCTAAAATTGGTGGATATCTCGAATAATCTGGGTGACTCCAAGAGCCTGGTGACACACCCGGCTACCACTACGCATCAAAGGTTGTCGGCCGAGGAGCGGGCAAAACTGGGGATCGATGACAGCCTGCTGCGCATGTCGGTTGGCCTGGAAGACCCGCTAGACATTATTGACGATTTAAATCAAGCGCTTGCCACCGCTGGATGAGCCGGTTCCCGCCCCTGTGGCAGCTTTGCCACAGGGGGGTGAATTTTCCGCCCTGCGACAGCCTTTCCGCTTTACGCTGGCGCCGCCAACGCCGATATTGTGGGCACTGCATTTCGAGTCCCGGCGCGGCTGCCTCCAAGCATCCGGTTCGCCTTGTTTTTTTGAAGGGAGATTTGGTGATGATGAACGCGCGTATGGCCCTCCTGGCCGGTGCCGCTCTCGCCGTGATGGCGATGCAGCCCGCCGCGGCGCAGACCAACGGCTGGTATACCGGCCTCGCGGGCGGTGCTGGCTGGACTGATGACACCAAAGTCCGCAATGCTCCCGGCGGCCCTGCTGCAGTTGAGCATGACCCTGGCTTCGCCGTTCTCGGTAAGGTCGGCTACGGCTTCGGCGAAGTGCGCGTTGAAGGCGAACTCGGCTATCGCCAGAACGATGGCAAGGGTGCCAACAATGTCGACCTGAACACCTGGTCGGTGTTCGGCAACTTGCTCTACGACTTCGCTGGCATGGGCAGCTTCGTGCCGTATGTCGGCTTCGGCGTTGGCATGCAGAATATTGGCGCTGAAGGTACCGTCAGCGGCGCCCGCTTCGATGATAGCGCCTGGGCTCCGGCCGTGCAGGGCATCATCGGCGCCAACTACGCGCTGAGCGACAACTGGCTGGTGGGCGCTGACTATCGCTACATCACTGGCGCCCGCGCCAAGTTCGATAGCAACACCGCCAATGTCGATGCCAAGTCGGGCAATCAGAACCATGTCGTGACGGTTGGCTTCACCTATCGCTTTGGCGCCCCGGCGCCGGCGCCGAAGCCGACCCCTGCTGTGGCTGCTCCGCCGCCGCCGCCCCCGCCGCCGGCCCCGGCTCCCGCCGTTCAGGCTCCGCCGCCGCCGCCGCCGCCGGCCCGTCTGCCGGAGACCTACGTGGTGTTCTTCGCGTTCGACAAGTCGGATATCAGCCCGGTTGCCTCGCAGGTGCTTGACCGCGCCATCGCCGACTTCCGCGCTACCGGCAGCACCCGCGTGGTGATCGAAGGCCATACCGACCGTTCGGGTAAGGATGCTTACAACCAGCGTCTCTCCGAGCGCCGCGCCAAGTCGGTTGCTGATTACCTGACCGCCAAGGGCGTTGCGGGTTCGGCGATCCAGACTGCCGGCTTCGGTGAAACCCGTCCGCGCGTTCCGACCGCTGATGGCGAGCGCAACGACGAGAACCGCCGCGCTGAGATCTTCCTGCGCAAGTAAGCGCTGGATACAAGGTTAACAGCGGCCGCCCTGGGGCAACCCAGGGCGGCCGTTGTCGTTTCAGGGGCTTGCCGTCTCAGGGCCTTGCTGTTTCAAGACCTCGGTGTTGCACCCTCGGGGTGGACAAAGCGCCAGCCCGTTCTACAATTGGCGCCATGTATCAGAAGATCACCCGTGGCATCGCCATCACCGTGCGTCCCTCCTACCTCGAGGAGCAGTCCTCGCCGGAGGAGAATTATTTCGTCTGGGCCTACAATATCGTGATCGAGAACAAGGGCGAGCAGACTGTGCAGTTGCAGAGCCGGCATTGGAAGATCACCGATGCGCGCGGCCGGGTGCAGGAAGTGCAGGGGCCTGGCGTGGTTGGCGAGCAGCCGGTGCTCGGTCCGGGCGAGCGGTTCGAATATACCAGTGGCACGCCGCTGCCCACATCATCCGGTTTCATGGTCGGCACGTATAAGATGGTGAGTCATGATGGTGACAGCTTTGATGTCGCCATCCCGGCTTTCTCGCTCGACAGCCCGCATGAGGCGCGCCGGGTTAACTGAAATAGCCCATTGCTTGGGCTGCTAACGGCACTATTTCATTGGCATGCCCTGGTTGGCCGGTGCTCGGCTGGCAGCAAGGAATGGGCCGGCAACTGGAGATGCGAGTCATGAACAACATGGCCACGGGCAAAGAAGCTGGGATCAAGCGTTTCACCAAGGCGGGCGACCATGTTGTGCGCGACCGTCCAAGCCGCGCCGAGGCGGAATTGGCGGTGCGCACCCTGATCCGCTGGGCCGGCGACGATCCGGACCGCGAAGGCCTGGTCGGCACGCCCGACCGCGTGGTCCGCTCGTATGAGGAATTCTTCGCCGGCTATGATGAAGACCCGGTGGCAATGCTGGAGCGTACCTTCGAGGAGACCGACGGCTACGACGAGATGGTCGTGCTGCGCGACATCCGCCTGGAAAGCCATTGCGAGCATCACATGGTGCCGATCATCGGCAAGGCGCATGTCGCCTATCTGCCGGGCAAGCGTGTGGTAGGCATCTCGAAGCTGGCGCGCGTGCTGGAAGTCTATGCCAAGCGCCTGCAGATCCAGGAAAAGCTCACCGCCCAGGTGGCCAACACGATCCAGACCGTGCTGCAGCCGCGCGGCGTTGCCGTGGTGATTGAGGCGGCGCATCAATGCATGACCACGCGCGGCATCCGCAAGCCGGGCGTCACCATGGTCACCAGCCGCATGCTCGGCGCCTTCCGCGATGATCCGCGCACGCGGCAGGAATTCATGGCGATGATCGGCTCAGGCGGCAATCGCAGCGTCGAAGGCTGATCCGGCATGGCAGGCGAGGCGGCGGCAGCGAAGCCACGCATCGTCATCGCCTATTGCACGCAATGCCAGTGGCTGCTGCGGGCTGCCTGGATGGCGCAGGAACTGCTCGCCACTTTCGCCGATGATCTCGGCGAAGTGGCGCTGCAGCCCGGCACCGGCGGCATTTTCCATATCACCTATGACGATGCCTTGCTCTGGGAGCGCAAACGCGATGGCGGCTTCCCGGATGTGAAGACGCTGAAGCAGTTGGTGCGCGACCGGCTCGACCCGCAGCGCGACCTCGGCCATATCGACCGCTGATACCGCAACAACGGAACCTGCCCGGCGAAGCCTGCCGAGGGCGGCAAAATCTGCCGCCCGGCGGCATGGTTTATAAATATTAAACCATTGAAATAGTGAGAAAATTCACGGCCTGGGCGGCTGGCATGGCGGTTGCTTCTGCTGAAGCAAACCTGATCCAGGAGTCCGTCATGTCCTTCGCCGTGCAATCCTCCACCGCTTCCTATCTCGCCTATGCCGCGACCGCCGTTAAGGGCGCTGCCGCCAATGACGATGCCACCCAGGCGACGGGCCAGACCGCTGCTGCCGATGCGACCAAGACCGTTCCCGGCCAGCCGGACGCCACCGAACAGAATTTCCTCGACTATGCCCGCATGTCGGTGGCCGAGCGCATCCGCAAGCATTACCTGGAGAAGGCCGGCATGACCGAGGAGCAGCTCGGCCAGCTCGATGCCGATGCCCGTGCCAAGATCGAAGAGGAAATCCGCAACAAGGTGCGCGAATCCCTGCTGCAGAATGGCGGCAAGGATTCCGGCTCCATCGCCAATATCGTGGTTTAGGCGGAAATTGCGCCCGGCTGGTTTCAGGCTGGGCGCTGGTTTATAAGCGAAGGATGAGCCAGCCCATCTCCCTCGACTGGATTTCCCGCCTGGTCGGCTTCGATACCACCAGCCGCGATTCCAACCTCGCCCTGATCGACTGCATCGCCGAGTATCTCGCGGCGCATGGCATCGCGTCGGAAAAGATCTTCGATGCTTCGGGCCGCAAGGCCAATCTCTATGCCACCATCGGGCCAAAAGAGCAGGGCGGCATCATCCTGTCGGGCCATACCGACGTGGTGCCGGTGGATGGCCAGGACTGGGTCACCGATCCATTCAAGCTGCAGCAGCATAGCGGCAAGCTGTGGGGGCGCGGCACGTCCGACATGAAGAGCTTCATCGCCATCAGTCTGGCCATGCTGCCCGAGATGCTGGCGCGGCCTTTGCGCGTGCCGCTGCATTTCGCCTTTTCCTATGACGAGGAAGTCGGCTGCCTCGGCGTGCATGGCATTGTCGATTTCATCAAGCGCGGCGGGCCGCGCCCGGCTTTGGCCATCGTTGGCGAGCCGACCGAGATGCAGGTGGTGAACGCACATAAGAGCGTCTGCGCCTGCAACACCTCGGTGCATGGCCTGGAGGCGCATTCCAGCGCCACGCATCAGGGCGTCAACGCCATCCAGTATGCCGCCGAAATGATTGCCGAACTGAACCGTATCCAGCGCGCCTACAAGGCACCGGAGCATTGCGAGCCGCGCTTCGAGCCGCCGCATACCACGATCACGGTCGGCCAGATCAGCGGCGGCACGGCGCGCAACATCCTGGCCAAGGAATGCCATTTCATGTGGGATGTGCGCTCGGTACGGCCGGAGCATGACCAGCAGGTGGTGGATGCCTTCAACCGCTATGTGGAGGCGGAAATCCTGCCCGACATGCGCCGCATCCATCCTGGCGCGCGGGTGGAGACCAATGTCGTGGCGCATGTGCCGCCCTTCCTGCCGCAGGCCGCCAACAAGGCCGAGCGGCTGGCGATGCGGCTGGCGCGGCAGAATAACGCCTATGCGGTTTCCTATGGCACCGAAGCCGGCATTTTCGAAGTCGGCGATATCCCCACCGTGGTCTGCGGCCCCGGCAATATCCGCGAGGCGCATAAGCCGAACGAATATATCGAGGTCAGCCAGATCGTCGAAGGCGAAGCCTTCATGCGCCGGCTGATTGATTTCTGTGCCGGCGACGCGGCACTGGATTTCATCAAGAGCTAAGCGTTCAGCAGCTTCTGCATCGCCGCGCGGTAGCGGGCGGCGATGGCTTCGCCCTTGATATGGCGGCCCTCGGCTACCACGCGCTCGCCGCCGACATAAACCTCGCGCACTGCATTCGGCTGGCCGGAGAAAATCCAGGCATCGAGCAGACGCTCGAGTGGCAGCCCGGCGAATTGCGCAGCATTGCTGTCCAGCAGCACGAAATCGGCGCGCTGGCCCACGGCTATCGCGCCGGTAGGCTGTTGCAACGCCTGGGCGCCGCCCGAGGCGGCGGCGTCAAACAGTTTCGGCCCGGTGGCGGCACCCGGCGCACCACTTAGGATGTTGCGGCCGCGATGAAACAGCCGCTGGCCGTATTCCAGCCAGCGCAGTTCTTCGACTGCGCTGATGCTGATATGGCTGTCAGAGCCGATACCGAGGCGGCCGTCCTGGCTGAGATACGCCACCGCCGGGAATAGGCCGTCGCCGAGATTGGCTTCGGTGGTCGGGCAGATGCCGGCGACGGCCTGGCTTGCGGCCAGCCGCGCGGTTTCTTCTGTCGTCATATGCGTGGCATGCACCAGGCACCAGCGCGCATCCACGGCGGCATTGTCGAGCAGCCACTGCACCGGGCGCTTGCCGGTGAAGGCTTCGCATTCCTTCACTTCGCCGGTCTGTTCGGCGATATGGATATGCACCGGACCCCTGGCATCGAGCCGCAGCACCTCGGCCAGCATCTCGGCCGGCACGGCGCGCAGCGAATGCGGCGCCATGCCAAGACGATGCTTGCCAGTGAGGCGTGGGCGCAGCCTGTCGAGCAGGGCGGCATAGCCGTCAATGTCATGCAGGAAGCGGCGCTGGCGCTCAGTGGCTGGCTTGCCAAAGCCGCCGGCGGCGTAGAGCACCGGCAGATGCGTCAAGGCCATGCCGGTCTGCTCGGCGGCAGAGAGGATGCGCCAGCTCAGTTCCGCCCTGTCATCATAAGCGCGGCCATCGGGCTGATGGTGCAGGTAGTGGAACTCGCCGACGGCTGTGTAACCCTGCGCCAGCATCTCGGCATAAAGCTGCGCCGCGATCGCCTCCACATCCTCGGGCGAAAGCGTCAGCGCGAAGCGGTACATGGTCTCACGCCAGGTCCAGAAATCGTCACCCGCCGGGCCGGCAATCTCGGCCAGGCCGGCCATGGCGCGCTGGAAGGCGTGGCTGTGCAGGTTGGCGAGGCCGGGCAGCACCGGGCCATCGAGCCGCAGGGCATCTGTGGCGGCGGGGCGGTCTGGCGTCACCGCCTGGATCATGCCGGCGGCATCGGCGGCAATCTCCACCCCCCGGGCCCAACCTCCCGGCAGATAGGCTTGGCTCAGCCAAAAGCGGCGCATGACGATCTCTCCTCACTTGTATATATAAGTTGGCAGAGTTGCCTGGATCAGGAAAGAGCGAAGCATGGCGGGCGAGGGCGAATTCGATACCGTGTGGCGCGATGCCAGCATTGCCACCATGGTGCCCGGCGGTACCCCGTTCGGCGCCATCGAGAATGGCGCGATTGCCGCCAAGGACGGGCGCATCGCCTGGGTTGGGCCGGTGGCGGCGCTGCCCCAGGCGCGGATCGGCGCTCATACCGTGGTGCATCGCTTGCAGGGCGGCTGGATCACGCCCGGCCTGGTCGATTGCCACACCCATCTGGTCTTCGGCGGCAACCGCGCCCATGAATTCGAGCTGCGGCTGAACGGCGCCACCTATGAAGAGATTGCCCGCGCCGGCGGCGGCATCCGCTCCACCGTGGCGGCGACGCGCGCCGCCGATGAGGCCGGATTGCTGCGCCAGAGCGCGCCGCGCCTGAAATCCCTGATTGCCGAGGGCGTCACCACGCTGGAGATCAAGTCCGGCTACGGCCTCAGCCTGGAAGACGAACTGAAATGCCTGCGCGTGGCGCGGCGTCTGGGCGAGCTATACCCGGTGCGCATCCGCACCACGCTGCTGGCCGCCCATAGCGTGCCGGCGGAATTCGCCGGCCGTGCCGACGACTATATCGATCTGGTTTGCAACACGATCATTCCCGCCGCCGCCCGCGAGGGCCTGGCCGATGCGGTGGATGCGTTCTGCGAGGGCATCGCCTTTTCCGTTGCGCAGACGCGGCGCGTGTTCGAGGCAGCGCGACGCCATGGCCTGCCGGTGAAGCTGCATGCCGAGCAGTTGAGCAATCTCGGCGGTGCCAAGCTGGCCGCCGAGTTCAACGCGCTTTCGGCGGATCATCTCGAGCATCTGGACGAGGCGGGCGCCGAGGCGATGGCCAGGGCCGGCACCGTGGCGGTGCTGCTGCCTGGCGCCTTCTATGCCTTGCGCGAGACCCAGGCGCCGCCGGTGGCTTTGTTCCGCAAGCATGGCGTGAAGATGGCGGTGTCCACTGACTGCAATCCCGGCACGTCGCCGGTATCTTCCTTGCTGCTGATCCTCAATATGGCCTGCACCCTGTTCCGCCTTACCCCGGAGGAGGCGTTGGCCGGCGCCACCCGCGAGGCCGCCCGGGCGCTCGGGCTGGCGGCTGATTGCGGCACGCTGGAGCCAGGCAAGCGCGCCGATCTGGTGGTGTGGGATATCGACCGCCCGGCGGCACTCGCCTACCGCATCGGCTTCAACCCGCGCCGGCAGGTGGTGCTGGCCGGCCAGCCGCTGCCGGCGGCCGTTTAGAGCCGAATCCAGGTACCACTCTGGCGTGCCTATCCTTTCGAGGGATTGCGGCGGTGTTTTCGCCACCTATATCGTAAGGATCAGGGAGAACCAGAAAGGGTCCTTACCATGGGCGATTGGGTATACGTACTCGGTGGAGGCATCGTTCTCTTCTGGGCTGGTGCCTGGCTGCTCCTGCATCTCGGCAATTTCGAGATGCGCATCAGTCAGCTCCGCCAGGGCATCGAGAACCGGATGTCGCAGCTTGAGCGTCAGCAGCAGAATTACAGCCGCACGGTGGCCGACTACGAACGCACCACCCAGACGATCTTCTCCCAGTTGGCGGATGTCACCGACAATCTGGAAAAGACCCGTCAGGAACTGGCCGACGTGAAGCGGTCGATCAACGTGATGGAAATTTCCGTGAATGACCTGAAGCTGCGCAGCATGCCGCCGCGCAGCATGCGCTACGGCTGACGCTTAGGCCGGATTGAGCGTGATGCGCAGCAGCTTGCCGGGCTGCGCCAGCCACAGCCATTGCCCCTGACCCGATACCGCAACGAAACCGCCGCGGCCCAGATCCAGCGCCGGCTGCCCGGTCTCGCGCGGCAATCCCTGATCCAGACGCCACGGCATTTCGCGCGACGGCATCTCGCCATCGCCCACGCGGATCGCCAGCAGCGGTGCGCCATCGCGGCCCAGCAGCCAGAGGCGTCCCTGGCGGTCCATGTTCAAGATGCCGGCGGGCGAGGGCGGATCGGCGGCAATCGCTTCATGCACCTTGCGGCCGGCATCCAGGCGGTGCAGGCGGCGGCCATCGGCTTCCAGCCACCAGACGTCACCGCTTTTCTCGGCATAGAGCGAGATCGCCTCGGTGCCCGGCGGCAGCGGCACTTCCATGATCGAGCCGACGCGAGGGGGCAGGGCATTCTGACTAGCGCAGGCCGCCAGCAGCAGGCAGCCGAATGCCAGGGTGAGGAAACGCGGCAGCAGGGAACGCAGGATGATCATGGCGGCGGCTTCGGGGCTCTGGCGTTGCATTGTGACAATTTTAGCCGCTGGCGCGCGCCAGAACCAGAGGGGCGGCTATTAGCTCTTGCTGATACCGCCGCCTCGGCCTATGACGGGCGCCAATCCCCCCATCCCCCGATCCGAGCCCTTAACCCGAGCTGATGCCCGTGAGCAAACCTCCTTCCAAGCGCCCCTCTGGCGCGCGCCCCTTTTCCGCCTCCAAGACAGGCGGCAAGCCCGGTGGCAAGCCTGCTGGTAAATTCAGCGGCAAGCCTGCCGGCAAGACGGGCGGCAAACCCGCTGGTAAATCCGGGGCCAAGTCTGGTGGCTGGGCGGGGGGCAAGCCGGGTTCCAAACCTGGCCATAAGCCGAGTGACCGTCCGGCCAGGCCATCCGGTCCCGGTCAACCTCATCCCGGCCAGCAGCGTCCGGGTCAGCGGCATGAACGCAGCGAGCGCCATGTTGAGCGCGCTCTGGAGCGTATTGAGGGCCGCCCGGGTAAGTCTGAACGCCCAGGTAAGTCTGAACGCTTTGGCAAGTCCGAGCGCCCAGGCCGCCACCATGAGCGCCCGGATCGTTCTGAACGCCCCAGCCGTTCTGACCGTCCTGAACGGGCCGAGCGTGCCGGGAGCGCGGAGCGTTTCGGCAAGCCGCGTTTCGACAAGGAGCGCCCAGACAAGCCCCGCTTCGATGGCCCCCGTTCCGACGGCCCGCGCTCTGACAGGCCACGCTCTGATCGGCCACGCTCTGATCGGCCACGCTCTGACCGGCCCCGTTCCGACAGGCCGCGCTCGGATCGGCCGCATTCCGACAGCAGCGATGCCGACAGGCGTGGCCCGGATCAGCGGGAAGCCGGCAACCGGGGTTATGAAAAACGCGGTTTTGACAAGCGAGGCTCAGAGCGGCGCGACCCAGACCGGCGTGATTCAGACAGGGCCGGGGCCGAGAAGCCGCAACAGCGGCCGCCGCACAAGATCCGTCCTGGTTCCTCGCGCGCGGTGATTGCCGGCGCGGTGCAGTTGCTGGAGGCGATTTTCACCAGCGGCGAACCGGGCGATCGCGTGCTGCATGCCTGGATGAAGGCCAATCACCGCCGCTTCGATGCCGCCGAGCGTTCGGCGCTGGTCAACCTTGTCGAGGAAGTGCAGCGCCAGCGCGGCCGGATCGACTGGTGGCTGGCCCGCTCGGGCGAGGGCAAGGTGGCGCCGGGCAATGACCTGCGCGTCGCCGCCTGGCGCATCCTGGCGCAGGGCGCCAAGGCTGATGGCGCGGTCGCATCGCTGGGCCTGGCGGAAAGCGAAGTCGAGCCGATGTCGCGGCTGCTGCGGCCGCTGGAGGGCCATACGCTGGAGCATCCCGAGATGCCGGCGGTGGCACGCCACAATCTGCCGGCCTGGATCGAGCCGCGTTTCCGCGCCGGCTTCGGCGCCGATTTCGATCTGGAAATGGCGGCGATGCTGCGCCCGGCGCCGTTGGATCTGCGCGTCAACCTGCTGAAGACCACGCGCGATGCCGCGCTTGGCCTGCTCAACGCCGCTGGCATGCGCGCGCAAGCCTCGCCGCTTTCGCCCACCGGACTGCGCCTTGGGCCGCAGGCCTATGTGAACAACACGGAAGCCTTCGCCGAGGGGCTGATCGAGCCGCAGGATGAAGGTTCGCAACTGGCGGCGATGCTGGTGGAAGCAGCAGGCGCCAAGCTGGTGGTGGATTTTTGCGCCGGGGCTGGCGGCAAGTCGCTCGCCATCGGCGCCGCCATGCGCAACAACGGCCGCCTGATTGCCTGCGATGTCAGCGAGAAGCGGCTGGCGCGGGCCAAGCTGCGGCTCCGCCGTGCCGGTGTGCATAACGCCGAATGCCGCCCGCTGGAAGCCAAATGGCTGAAGCGCCAGGCCGGCAAGGCCGACCGCGTGCTGGTGGATGCGCCCTGTTCAGGGACGGGTACCTGGCGGCGCAAGCCCGATGCGCGCTGGCGCCTGAGCGAGAATGACATAATCGAACTGACCCAGCGCCAGGCTGAAATCCTCGAGCGCGCCGCGCGCCTGGTGGTACCGGGCGGCCGGCTGATCTACGTCACCTGCTCGGTGCTGACGGAAGAGAACGAAGCGCAGATCGCAGCATTCCTGAAGGGCCATGGCGATTTCAAGCCGCTGCCGGTTGCCGATGTATGGGGCCGCACCATCGGCGGGCCTTGCCCGACCTCTGACACCTATCTGCGCCTGACGCCGGGCCGCAACGGCACCGACGGCTTCTTCGTCGCGATATTGGAAAAGCAGGGCTAATCCGCCGCGTCGGCGAGCGGCGCCGGGGCCAATTGCTGCGTCGCTTTCTGGGCCGGTTTTGGGGCCGGCTTGAGCGCCGTGCCGTTTAGCCAGCGCGGCAGGAAACCGCGCAGCCAGGCGGCGATGCCGCCGTCATGGCGGGCATGGCCGGCATATTGCGTCTGGCGGCATTGTGCCCCTGGCATCACCAGGCGATGCGCTGCCCGCGTGGTCCATACCCGCATCATGGCGCCGGTCACTTCCGGGTGGAACTGGATGCCGAAGGCATTGCCGCCCATGGCGAAGGCCTGGTTCGGAAACCATTTCGTGCCGGCCAGATGCTCGGCTGCCTTGGGCAGGTCGAAGCCCTCGCCATGCCACTGGTAGACATGCAGCTTCTCAGGGAACAGGGCACGGCCGGCGGCGCTGACCTGCAAAGGGTAATAGCCGATTTCATGCCAGCCATCGGCATGCGGCGCGACGCGGGCGCCGGCGGCACGGGCCAGCATCTGCGCGCCGAGGCAGACACCGAGATAGGGCTTGCCGCTGGCCGCCGCCATCGGAATCCAGTCCAGTTCGCGGCGGATGAAAGGCAGGTGGTCGTCGTTGGCGCTCATCGGCCCGCCGAACACCACCACGCCGGCATGGCCGCTCATGTCGCGCGGCAGTTCATGGCCGATGCAGGGGCGGCGGATATCGAGGGAATAGCCCAGCGCCTGCAATTCATCCCCGATGCGTCCGGGGGTGGATTGCTCCTGGTGCACGACAATAAGCACGGGCTGCTTAGGCGAAACTGGCAGCTTGGGGGCGGCTGTCATGTCCCCCAAGATGCAGCGATTCACGGGGTTTTTCCAGCCCATAAAATGTGGCCCCCATCACAAGACGGGGGCCACAGGATGGGGCCATGGAACGGGGAGGGCGGGATTTGCCGGCTTATTGGGCGGTGATGCCGCCGTCGATGACGAATTCCGCGCCAGTGACGAACTTGGACTCGTCGGAAGCCAGGTAGAGGATGCAATAGGCGACGTCGTCCGGGTCGCCGAGGCAGCCGAGCGGCACCTGGGATTCCAGCTTCTGGCGCGTCTTGGCCGGATCGCCACCGGCATAGATCATCGACTGCACCATCGGCGTGTCGATGAAGGTGGGGTGCACCGAGTTGCAGCGGATCTTGTAGCCGCGCTTGGCGCAATGCAAAGCCGTGGTCTTGGCCAGCATGCGGGCGGCGGCTTTCGACGTGTTGTAGGCGCCCATATTGTGGCCGGCGATGATGCCGGAAACCGATGAGATGATGATGATCGAGCCCGGCGCATGCGCCTTCATGCGCGGCAGGGCATGCTTGTTGCCAAGGAAGGGGCCATTGAGGTTGACGTCATGCACGAAGTCCCATTCTTCGACGCTGACATCTTCCACATTCTTCAGCACGCCGACACCGGCGGAATGCACCAGCACGTTCAGGCCGCCGAAAGCGGCTTCCACCGCGTCCAGCGCGGTGATCCACTGGTCTTCCTTGGTGACGTCCAGTTCCACCGCGATGGCATTGGCGCCGATCTCGTCGGCGACGGCCTTGGCGCCGGCCAGGTTGCGGTCGGCCAGCGCCACCTTGGCGCCTTCGCGTGCCATCATGATGGCGGTGGCTTTGCCAAGCCCTGAGGCGCCGCCCGTGATCAGGGCGACCTTGTTCGATACGCGTCCCATTGTTTCCTCCCGAAGGGTAAGGCAGCCAGAATAGGCTAGACCGTTCCCTTTGCATACGGATTCGCTGCGCCGAGGTGACTTTGCATTTTTGGGTAGGAGCCCGACGCAGGGCGTAGTGGGGCTACGGCCAAGTCGGGCGACGCACCCAAAATGCAAAGTCACCCGGCCCCACAGGGGTTGCGTCTGGAGGCGGCATCCGCGGCGTCGAAACGCTTGCCGGTACGTCCAGTACCGGCTGCGCGCTTCTCCTTGCGGGCTACCGCCTCCAGACGCAACGCAGTCGGTTCCGTATGCAAAGGGAACGGTCTAGATGCCTATTGCCGCTAAGCGCGCGCGCAGGCCGGCTGCCCCAAGGGCCGTCACCAGTTCTTCCAGATGGGCGCGGTCGCGGGCTTCCACCACGAATTCGATCTCAGTGGATTTCGCCGAGGCGAGCGTGAACAGGCGCTGATGCGCCACCTCGATGATGTTGACGCCGGTGGTGCCGATGATGCCGGCGGCGCGCGCCAGGCGGCCCGGCGCATCGTCGGTGGTGACGATCAGTCGCGCCAGCCGGCCATCGCGCACCAGGCCGCGCATCAGCACGGAGGCGAGCAGGCGGGTGTCGATATTGCCGCCAGTGAGCACGATACCGACGCGGCGGCCCTGGAAGAGCTGCTTATGTGCCAGCAAGGCGGCAAGGCCGGCGGCACCGGCGCCCTCGGTCACGGTCTTTTCGATCTCCACCAGCAGCACGATGGCGCGCTCGATCTCGGCCTCGCTGGTGATCAGCACGTCGCGCACCAACTGGCGGGCGACCTGCATCGGTGCGCGGCCGATATCGCGCACGCTGATGCCCTCGGCGATCGAGATGCCGCCGACCTGTACCGGCTGGTCATGCATCTGCTGATACATCGCGGTGTAGAGTTCGCCCTCGACGCCATAGAGATGCAGGCCGGGCCGCTTGGCATGGGCCGCGATGGCCATGCCGGCGATCAGGCCGCCGCCGCCCACCGGCACCACCAGGTCATCCAGGTGCGGTGCCTGTTCCAGCATCTCCAGCGCCACCGTGCCCTGGCCGGCCATCACAGCCAGATCATCATAGGGATGCACGAAGACCAGGCCCTCGTCGGCGGCAAGCTGCTGCGCCTTGGCGGCGGCTTCCGCCAGCGTCTCGCCTTCCAGCAGCACGCGGGCGCCGTGGTTGCGCACATGGCGCACCTTCACATAGGGCGTGAAGCCCGGCATCACGATGGTGGCGGGAATGCCTAAGCGCCCGGCATGGTAGGCGACACCCTGGGCATGATTGCCGGCCGACATGGCGATGACACCGCGCCTGCGCTCATCGGCGTTCAGTTGCAGCAGCTTGTTCAGCGCGCCGCGCTCCTTGAAGCTGGCGGTGAATTGCAGGTTCTCGAATTTCAACCACACCTCGGCGTCGACGAGCTGCGACAGCGTGCGCGATTGCAGGCAGGGCGTGCGGGTCAGCGCCCCGTCGATGCGTCGTGCCGCCGCTTCGATATCGCCGAGAGTGAGCAGCATGGTCAGTGGTCCGCGCGATGCAGAATCTTGTCGCGCAGGCCGGTATCATAGGCCAGGCCGGCGGGCGTCAGGGTCATGCCGGGCTCGACCAGGCCTTTGCGGCCCAACGCCACCCATACCGCTTCGTTATGCAGGCCGGTGGCATCGGCGCCCGAGACCACGGCAGCGCCGATATGGAAATGGTTGCCATGCGGCGAGGGCAATTGGTGCAGCCGCACGCGGCCATCGGCCAGCGGCTCGCCCGCTATTTCGGCAATGGCCTGCAGCAGGGTCAGGGTCTTGAGTTGCAGCGGGTTCAATTTCAGCGGGTTGAGCTTGGGCGCCATGATGCCTGTCCCTGTAACTACTGTCCGAAAACTCGGCCCCAGGGTTAAGGCTTGCACGGGGCGGCGTCAATCAGTGGCTTGCCGCCCGGCCGGCTAGGAGTAATCTAGCCGTCATGGATCAGGCGGCTCCCCCCTTCTTCCAGGCCGAATTGCGCCCGCACCGCTCGCTCGGGCGGCGCGGCTTTTTCATCCTGATCGCCTGCGTGGCGCTGATCAATTTCGCTGCCGGGGTGGCCTTCTGGCTCGCCGGGGCCTGGCCGGTGATGGGCTTCTGCGGCCTGGAAGTGCTGCTGCTATGGCTGGCCTTCCGCTACAGCTATGCCCAGGCGCGGGCGCGGGAATATGTCACGCTGGATGGCTCCAGCCTCACCATCCGCCGCGTCACCGCGCGCGGCCAGCAGAAGCAATGGCAGTTGCAGCCCTACTGGGTGCGGGTGGAATGCGATGAGGAGCCGGACAGCCATCAGGTGACGCTCTGGAGCCATGGTCGGGGCATCCCGGTCGGGCAGTTCCTCAGCCCGCCGGAGCGGCTGGAACTGGCCGTGGCCTTGCGCGATGCGCTGTGGCGCTGGCGCCAGCCGCCGGGCGCCGGCCTGCGTACGCTCGAGGTCGTTTAACCAGCGCTATGCCGGCTGCGGGAAGGCCCGCTCCATCATGCCGCGCGCGATTTCGCGCTCGCCCATCACGATCAGGTCGGCACCGAGATTGCTGAGGTAATCCACCTCGCCATCGGCATGGGCGCGGGCGACGATCTTGAGATCGGGATTGGCCTTGCGCGCCTGCTCGACGATCTGGCCGGCCTCGAAGGCGTTGGGGATCGCCACGAAGATCCAGCGCGCGCCCGCGATGTTCGCAGCCTCGATCATGTCATGCGCCGCGGCATTGCCGAGCAGGGTTTCAAAACCGGCGGCGCGGGCCTGCTCGGCGAGCTTCTGGCGTTCCTCGATCACCAGCAGCGCGCGGTTCTCGCGCCGCAGCGCCTCGGCCACCAGGCTGCCGACGCGGCCGAAGCCGATCACCACGGCATGCTGGCTGAGGACGGTCGGCACCAGTTTTTCGGCGGCAGCGCTCTCCGTGTCTTCCGGCGCGGGCTCCTTGCCTTCGCGTTTTTCGAGCCAGCCTTTGAGCCGGTCCAGCGAGGCGAAGAAGATCGGGTTGGCCAGGATCGAGAGGATCGCGCCGGTAACGATCAGGTCGCGGCCCATCGGCGGCAACAATTCAAGATGCAGGCCCAGCGCCGCCAGAATGAAGGAGAATTCGCCGATCTGCGCCAGGCTGGCGGCAATGGTGAGGGCGGTGGAGAGCTTGTGGCGGAAGGCGAGAACCAGCGCCAGCGCCGCCACCGACTTGCCGATCACGATGATGATGAAGGTGGCCAGCACCGGCAGCGGCTCGCGCAGCAGGATGCTGGGATCGAACAGCATGCCGACCGAGACGAAGAACAGCACCGCGAAGGCATCGCGCAACGGCAGCGATTCTTCCGCCGCGCGATGGGAGAGTTCACTCTCGCTCAACACCATGCCGGCGAAGAAGGCGCCGAGCGCGAAGGAGACGCCGAACAGCACGGCGGCGCCATAGGCGACACCGAGCGCGATGGCCAGCACGGCAAGGCGGAACAATTCGCGCGAGCCGGTATGGGCGATGTAATGCAGCAGCCAGGGGATGACGCGGCGGCCGACAATCAGCATCAGCGCCACGAAGGCCGCGACCTTGCCCAGCGTGATCGCCAGCAGCGTGCCGATCTCGCGTGCGCCCAGCCCGCCGGCCTCGTCCTTCAGCAGGCCGGCCAGCGGCGGCAGCAGCACCAGCGCCAGCACCATGGCAAGGTCTTCCACGATCAGCCAGCCGACTGCGATACGACCACGTTCGGACTCCATCAGGTGGCGTTCCTGCAGCGCGCGCAGCAGCACCACGGTGGAGGCGACCGATAGCGCCAGGCCGAAGACGAAGCCGCCGCCCATGCTCCAGCCCATCATCCAGGCCAGCGCCATGCCAAGCACCGTGGCCACCGCGATCTGTGCGACGGCGCCGGGAATGGCAATGGCCTTCACGCTGAGGAGGTCCTTGAGCGAGAAATGCATGCCGACGCCGAACATCAGCAGGATCACGCCCAGTTCGGCCAGCTCCGGCGCCAGCGCCTGGTCGGCGACGAAGCCGGGCGTGAACGGCCCGACCACGACGCCGGCCAGCAGGTAGCCAACCAGCGGCGAGATGCGCAGCCGGTTGGCAATGGCCCCCAGGATGAAGGCCAGTACCAGGCCACCGACGATGGTGGCGATAAGGGGAGTGTGATGCGGCATCGGCGCTTAAGACTCCTGTCGAGATTTTGGCGGGAGGCAGCCGAAGCGTACCAAGTTCTGATATAAAAGCGCGGTAAAGAATGTCAACCTTTGCCGCCAAATTTGCCAGTGTCGAAGTTTGCCTGGCAATCACCCTTCGTCTATCATCGAAGCATGACTGCGGATCACCAGAACGGCCCGAGCCTGGCCGAAATCGCGGCGCTGATCGGCGATCCTGCCCGCGCCAACATGCTGGCGGCGCTGATGGCCGGCCAGGCGCTCACCGCCAGCGAACTGGCGCTGATTGCCGGCATCGCGCCCTCCACCGCCTCCAGCCACCTGGGCAAATTGCAGGCCGGCGGCTTGCTCGCCCAGGAGGCGCAGGGGCGGCACCGTTATTTCCGCCTCAACGGCCCGCTGGTGGCCCAGGCGCTGGAAGCGATCATGGCGGTGGCCGGTGCCGTGCCGAAGCCGAAGCGGCTGCCAGGGCCCCGCGATGCCGACATGCGCCGTGCCCGCACCTGCTACGATCATATTGCCGGCGAGCTGGGCGTGAAGCTGACCGATGCGCTGATCGCCCAAGGCTGCATCGAGCGCAGCGGGCAGGATTTCATCCTGACACAGCAGGGCAGGGCCTTCTTCGACCAACTCGGCATCGACCTGGCGAGCCTGAAAGTGGCGCGGCGCGGCCTGGCGCGGGTCTGCCTGGATTGGAGCGAGCGGCGGCCGCATCTGGCCGGCGCGCTTGGTGCCGCGCTGGCACGGCATTGCCTCGAGGCCGGCTGGGTGGCGCAGGCGAAAGGCGCGCGCACGCTCAGCGTCACCCGCGCCGGCAAGGCAGCCTTCGAGAAATACTTCGCCGTTGCGGCTTGAGCGGCTAGGCCTGCTTCAGCCCCAGCACGTCGTTCATGTTGTACAGCCCCGGCGCCCGGCCGCGCGACCACAATGCGCAGCGCACCGCGCCGCGGGCGAAGATGCTGCGGTCGGTGGCCTTGTGGGTCAGTTCCAGGCGTTCATTATCGGCAGCGAAGATCACCGTATGCTCGCCCGCGACATTGCCGCCGCGGAGTGCTGCGAAGCCGATGGCGCCGGCTTTGCGCGCGCCGGTGATGCCGTCGCGGCCTGAATCGGTCACGTCCTTGAGCGCCACGCCACGGCCCTGGGCCGCTGCCTCGCCGAACATGATCGCAGTGCCGGATGGCGCATCCACCTTCATGCGGTGATGCATTTCCACGATCTCGATATCCCAGTCGTCGCCAAGCGAGGCAGCCACCTGGCGCACCAGGCCGGCCAGCAGGTTGACGCCGAGACTCATGTTGAAGCTCTGCACTACGCAGCAATGCCGCGCCGCCTTGCGCAGCGCATCGAAATGCTGGTCCTCAAGGCCGGTCATGCCGACGATATAGGCGGTCTTGGCCTGGGCCGCGAGCGCGGCATGGCTGGCCAGCACGGCCGGCGCGCTGAAATCGATCACCGCATCGGCTTCCGCAAACAGCCGCGCCGCGTCGCCCTCGATGAGCGTGCCGGTGGCGGCCAGGCCAGCCAGCGGCCCGGGATCCTTGCCGACCAGCTCGGAGCCGGGGCGCTCGGTGCCACCGGCCAGGGCTGCGCCGGGCGTTGCCGCCACCACGCGCAAGATCGCCTGGCCCATGCGGCCGCCAATGCCGATAATGCCGATGCGGGTGTCGTCGGAACTCATGAAAGCCTCCCGGATGCTGCTGCCTCCGGTGTGGCAGACACAGGCGTTGCCGTCAATCCGCCTTGCCGCCGAGCATTTCCTTGACGCGGGCGAAGAAGCCGGCGCTTTCCGGGCTGGTGCTTTCGGCGTCGATGGCGGCGAATTCCTCCAGCAGCTCGCGCTGGCGCTTGGAGAGTTTCACCGGCGTCTCGACATTGACCTGGATATAGAGGTCGCCGAAACCGCTGCCACGGCCCTGCTGCGGCAGGCCGGGCATGCCCTTGCCGCGCAGGCGGAACTGCTTGCCGGTCTGGGTGCCATCGGGAATGGTGATGCGGGCCTTGCCGCCATCCAGCGTGGGCACCTCGACAACGCCGCCGAGTGCGGCAGTCGCCATCGAGATCGGCACGCGGCATTGCAGATGCTGGCCTTCGCGGCGGAAGATGCGATGCGCCGCCACCGAGATGAAGACATAGAGATCGCCCGGCGAGCCGCCGCGCAATCCGGCCTCGCCTTCGCCGGCGAGCCGGATGCGGTTGCCCTCATCGACGCCCGGCGGGATATCGACGCTGAGCGTCTTTTCCTTATGCACGCGGCCGGCGCCGCCGCAGATCTTGCAGGGACGCTCGATCACCTTGCCGGCGCCGCCGCAGCTCGGGCAGCCGCGCTCGATGGTGAAGAAGCCTTGCGCGGAGCGGATTTTGCCGAAGCCTTTGCAGGTGGGGCAGGAGATCGGCTGTGCGCCGGCCTCGGCGCCGGAGCCGTCGCAGGCCTCGCAGGCAATCGAGGTCGGCACGCGGACCTGCACGGTCTTGCCGCGGAAGGCGTCTTCCAGGCTGATCTCGAGATTGTAGCGCAGGTCGGAGCCGCGATTGGCATTGCTGCCGCCGCCGCGCCGCTGGCCGCCCATGATGTCGCCGAACAGATCGTCGAAAATGTCGGAGAAGGAGCCGAAATCGAAACCGGCGCCGCCCGCGCCGCCGGGGCCGCGCGGGCCGCCCATGCCGCCCTCGAAGGCGGCGTGGCCATACTGATCGTAAGCCGCGCGCTTCTGGTCGTCCTTCAGCACGTCGTAGGCTTCGTTCAATTCCTTGAACTTCTGCTCGGCGCTGGCGTCGCCCGGATTGCGGTCCGGGTGATATTGCATGGCGAGTTTGCGGAAGGCGCGCTTCAGCTCATCGGCATCCGAAGTGCCACGCGGCACGCCCAGCACTTCATAGTAATCGCGTTTGGTCGCCATTCTTTGCAGCCCCGCCCGACGCGGAACCGGGCGCCCTGATGTTTCGGGCGCCCGGTCCGTCGGTCATTCCCGACTTACTTCTTTTTCTTATCGTCTTTCACTTCTTCGAATTCGGCATCAACGACGCCGTCATCGGGCTTCTTGGCATCGGCGCCTGAACCGGCGCCGGCCTCGCCGCCAGGCGCCGCCGCATCGGCCGCGCCCTGTTCCTTGTAGAGCGCCTCGCCGAGCTTCATGGCGATCTGGCTCAGCTTCTGCGCCTTGGTCTTGATCGCCTCGGCGTCATTGGCCTCGATCGACTTCTTGAGGTCGGCGATGGCGGCCTCGACGTCGGCCTTGTCGCCGGCCGGAGCCTTGTCGCCGAGATCGACCAGGGTCTTCTCGGTGGCATGGATCAGCGACTCAGCCTGGTTCTTGGCCTCGGCCGCCTCGCGCCGCTTCTTGTCTTCAGACGCATGCTCCTCGGCGTCGCGCACCATCTTCTTGATGTCGTCTTCCGACAGACCACCAGACGCCTGGATGCGGATCTGCTGTTCCTTGCCGGTGCCCTTGTCCTTCGCCGAGACATGCACGATGCCGTTGGCGTCGATATCGAAGGTCACCTCGATCTGCGGCACGCCGCGCGGTGCCGGCGGAATGCCCATCAGGTCGAACTGGCCGAGGATCTTGTTGTCCGCCGCCATCTCGCGCTCGCCCTGGAACACCCGGATCGTCACGGCGTTCTGGTTGTCCTCGGCGGTGGAGAAGACCTGGCTCTTCTTGGTCGGGATCGTGGTGTTGCGGTCGATCAGCTTGGTGAACACGCCACCCAGCGTCTCGATGCCGAGGCTCAACGGGGTGACGTCGAGCAGCAGCACATCCTTGACGTCGCCCTGCAGCACGCCGGCCTGGATGGCGGCGCCGATGGCCACTACTTCATCCGGGTTCACGCCCTTGTGCGGCTCGCGGCCGAACAACTGCTTCACCACCTCGATCACCTTGGGCATGCGGGTCATGCCGCCCACCAGCACCACCTCGTCGATGTCGCCGGCGGAGAGGTCCGCATCCTTGAGCGCCTTCTTGCAGGGCTCGATCGAGCGCTGGATCAGGTCGTCGACCAGGGCTTCCAGCTTGGCACGGGTGAGCTTCATCACCAGATGCTTCGGGCCCGACTGGTCGGCGGTGATGAAGGGCAGGTTGATCTCGGTCTGCTGCGAGGAAGACAGCTCGATCTTCGCCTTCTCGGCCGCTTCCTTCAGGCGCTGCAGCGCCAGGCGGTCGTTGCGCAGGTCGATGCCGTTCTCTTTCTTGAACTCATCGGCCAGGTACTCAACGATGCGCAGGTCGAAGTCTTCGCCGCCGAGGAAGGTGTCGCCGTTGGTCGAGCGCACTTCGAACACGCCGTCGCCGATCTCGAGGATCGAGACGTCGAAGGTGCCGCCGCCCAAGTCATAGACCGCGATCTTCTTGCCGTCCGACTGCTTGTCGAGGCCATAGGCCAGGGCCGCCGCCGTCGGTTCGTTGATGATGCGCAGCACTTCCAGGCCGGCGATGCGGCCGGCATCCTTGGTGGCCTGGCGCTGGGCGTCGTTGAAATAGGCCGGCACGGTGATGACCGCCTGGGTCACCTTCTCGCCGAGGAAGGCTTCCGCCGTTTCCTTCATCTTCTGCAGCACGAAAGCCGAGACCTGGCTTGGGCTGTACTTCTTGCCGTCGGCCTCCACCCAGGCATCACCGTTGTCACCGGCCACCACCTTGTAGGGCACCATCTTGGTGAACTTCTGCGAAGCTTCGTCGCGGATGCCGCGGCCGATCAGGCGCTTCACCGAGAACAGGGTGTTTTCCGGGTTGGTGACCGCCTGGCGCTTGGCCGGCTGGCCGATCAGGCGCTCGCCGTCCTTGGTGAAGGCAACCATCGACGGCGTGGTGCGCGCGCCTTCCGCGTTCTCCACCACCTTCGGGGTCTTGCCATCCATGATGGCGATACAGGAATTGGTCGTTCCCAGGTCGATGCCGATAACTTTGGCCATTACTCATCTCCTCGATTCAGGCAGTCCGAGGCGGCCTCCTTAGGCTGCGAGCGCCGGGCCGGACCCCTTGTCTGTTTGCACTTGTGACCGGTATGTAAGTGGGGACCCTGGGTCCCGCAACGCCCCAGGCAAAAAAAACGTGAAGTCCGGTCGAGTCTTGGTCTCCTTGGCGGGATAGTCCGGCCTGGCGCTTCCCAGCGAGGAAACCCGTGTCCGCTGCCCCTGGCCAAGCCCCGTCGAACGCCACTGCCAAAGCCCCGCAAAGCGGGGTGAAAGCGTCGGACTCGTCACCAATATTTATGGGAATTTTATTCGCCGCCATCGCCTATTGCGCCTGGGGCCTGTCGCCGCTGTATTTCCGCATGGCCGGCTTCATGACGCCGCTGGAAATCACCGCACAGCGTGTGCTGTGGGCCTGCCTGCTCTGCTTTGTTCTGCTGGCGGCGATGGGCAAGCTGCCGCTGCTGGCCCGAGCGGTGGCCAACCGCCGCCTGGTCGGCGTGCTGGCCATCACCAGCGCCATGATGCTGCTGAACTGGCTGCTGTTCGTCTATGCCATCGACACGCGGCAGGTGATGTCGGCCTCGCTCGGCTATTACATCAACCCGCTGGTGGCGGTGCTGCTCGGCCGTCTGGTGCTGAAGGAAAAGGTCAACCCCGTGCAATGGGCGATGCTGGCGCTGGCGGCGGTCGGTGTCACCGTGCTGGGCACGGCGGCGGCCAATACCGGCATCTGGATCTCGCTCGCCATTGCCATCTCCTGGGGCATCTACGCACTGCTGCGCAAGCGCAATCCGGTCGACAGCCTGGTTGGCTTCACGGTGGAAATCCTGCTGCCGCTGCCGATCGCCATCGGCTATCTGGCCTGGCATGGCGGCGGTGCGCTGGGCCCGGCCTGGAATGGCTTGCTGAGCGCCGATCTGGTGCCGCTGCTGCTGCTGGTTTTCGCCGGCGTGATCACGGCGATCCCACTGGTCGCCTTCGGTGCCGGGCAGAGCCGCCTCACCATGGCCAGCATGGGCCTGATGCAATACATCTCGCCGACCCTGCAATTCCTGCTCGCCACGCTGCTGTGGGGCGAAAGTTTCACCAGCAATCACGCCATCGCCTTCTCCTGCATCTGGGTGGCGGTGGGTGTGTTCAGCTTCGAGAACTGGCGCCGGGCAAGGCGGGCGGCGGCGACCGGCTGAGGCGCCGCGAAATCAGGCAGCGATCGCCTAAATTGTTTGCATACAAATAGTTTTTGACAAAGCAAATAGCCGTGCTTTGATCAAGGCAGTGCAATCAAACGGGGAGTGCTGCCATGACGCATGTAAGTCATTTCAATCGACGCCATTTGCTGCTTGGCCTCGGCGCCACGGCGGCGCTTGCCGGCCTTGGCAGTGCCGCCCAGGCGGCAGGCAAAGTTTCCGCCGGCTCGCGCAGCGTGCTGATTGTGGTGGATGTGCAGAACTGCTTCATCCCCGGCGGCAGCCTGGCGGTGAAGGAAGGCGACGTGATCGTGCCGCTGATCAACACATTGGCGAAGAAATTCCAGAATGTGGTGCTGACGCAGGACTGGCATACAGCCGACCATGTTTCCTTCGCCTCGCAGCATAGCGGCAAGAAGCCGTTCGAGAGCGTGAAGCTGCCCTATGGCAATCAGGTGCTGTGGCCGGATCACTGCGTGCAGGGCACGGAAGGCGCGGCCTTGGCCAAGGATCTGGCGATCCCGCAGGCGCAGCTCGTCATCCGCAAGGGCTATCACAAGAATGTCGACAGCTACTCGGCCTTCTTCGAGGCCGATGGCAAGACCTCTACCGGACTTGGCGGCTATCTCAAGCAGCGCGGCATGAAGCGGGTTTTCGTTGTCGGCCTGGCGACCGATTTCTGCGTCGCCTGGACCGCCATGGATGCGCGCAAGGAAGGCTTCGAGACCTATGTGATCGAGGATGCCTGCCGTGGCATCGACGCCGCCGGCTCGCTCGCCAAGGCCTGGACCGACATGAAGGCCAAGGGCGTGAAGCGCATCCAGTCGGCGGATATGGCCTAGGGTGACCTAGCATAGGCCAGCGGGCCGTCCTACATTGCAGAAATGTCGGACGGCCTGCATTTCCTTCCCGGATATTTTGATGCGGCAGCGCAGGCGGCTTTGCTTGGCGATGTGCGTGCGCTGCTGGCTGAGGCGCCGCCCTATCGTGCGCTGATGCCGAAAACCGGCCAGCCGATGCGGGTGCGCATGAGCAATGCCGGCGCGCTCGGCTGGTATACCGACCGTGATGGCGGCTATCGCTATATATCAACCCATCCTGAAACCGGTCGGCCGTGGCCGGCAATCCCGGAACGCATCCTGAGCGTCTGGCGCGCGGTGAGCGGCTACGGCCATGATCCGGAATGCTGCCTGATCAATCTCTATGATGCCGAGGCGAAGATGGGCCTGCACCAGGACCGCGACGAGCAGGATTTCTCGGCGCCCGTGGTGTCGATCTCGCTCGGCGACAGCGCCCTGTTCCGCATCGGCGGGCAGAACCGCCGGGATCCGACGCGCTCGTTGAAACTTGCCAGCGGCGATGTGCTGGTGCTGGGCGGCGCTGCGCGGCTGGCTTTTCATGGCATCGACCGCATCCATGCTGGCAGCAGCCGGCTGTTGCCGGAAGGCGGCCGGATCAACCTGACTTTGCGGCGGGTGACGCTGCCGCGCTGACAGCCGATTGCAGAGGCTGGGGCGAATGCAGGGGCGGCGGGAATTCCAGCGTCACCGTGGTGCCCTGGCCGAGCCGGCTTTGCAGCAGGAAGGTGCCGCGATGCAGCTCCACCAGTGCCTTGACCAGCGGCAGGCCGAGCCCGGTGCCGTCATATTGCCTCGTGAGATCGTTTTCCACCTGGCCGAAGGGGCTCAGCACCAGGTCGAGATGTTCGGGCGCGATGCCGATGCCGGTGTCGCTGACCCAGATGCGGAAACCGCCATGCTCCATCGCCTGGGTGCCGATCTCGATGCGGCCGCCCTTGGGCGTGAATTTCACGGCATTGGACAGCAGGTTCAGCAGTATCTGACGCACTGCCTGGGCATCGGCATAGCCTTCCTCCAGCGCCGGATCGAACCGGGTGGCGAAGCTCAGTTCCTGCCGCTCGGCATGAGGCCGCAGCACCCGCATGCATAGTTCGGCCATTTCCTGCGGATCGATCATGGCAGGATGGATGGTCCAGCCGCCGCTCTCGATCTTGGCCATGTCCAGGATGTTGTTGATCAGGCCGAGCAGATGCTGGCCGCTGGCCAGGATGTCCTGCACGTATTCGGCATAGCGCGGTGTGGTAAGCGGGCCGAACAGCCGGTCGCGCATCACCTCGGCGAAGCCGATGATGGCGTTGAGCGGCGTGCGCAATTCATGGCTCATGGTGGCGAGGAAGCGCGTCTTGGCGCGCGAGGCTTCCTCGGCGGCGGCGCGGGCACGCTCCAGCGAGCGGTTGCGCCGTTCGCTGCGCGCGCGGCTCAACTGCAGCAGCGACAGCGCGGTGCCGACGCCGTGATACAGGCCATCGGCGGTGACGATGAAGCCGCGCAGTAGGGCTGATGGGTGCTCGTCGGCGATCAGCGCTTCCAGGCGGTCGATACCGAGCTGCGCCTCCACGGTCAGCGGCTCCGGGTCCATCAGCGCCGTCACCGGTTTCTTGGCGTAGAGCGCGCGGCCATAGTCGCGCGAAAGATGGGTGATCAGGTCGTAGCGGTTGATCAGGCCGAGCGGGCGGCCCTGTTCATTCACCACCGCGAGCGCGCCGAGATCGGGGTCGGCGGCAAACAGGCGGTCGACATCCTCGCAACGCATGCCGGGCGGCACTGGGGTACGGGGACTGGCGACACCGCCTATGGTCTCGAGCAGATCGCCATCGCTCATATGCACGGTAGGCCTCATGGATCTTGAGGCCTTGTTATCGCCGCCTAACGTGACGGCGCCGTGACATTGGGGGCGGGTTTACGCCCTGGTATCGACACTACCAGCAGTGGCGCCATCCGGCTGCGGGCCGCCCTTGGTGACGCCCACCATGGCGGCGCGCAGCAGCCGGCCATGCTGCACATAGCCGGCGGCCACCACCTGGAACACCGTGCCGGCGGGCAGGTTCGGGTTCTCCACCTCGAACATCGCCTGATGCAGATTGGGATCAAAACGCTGGCCCTGCGGATCGATGCGCTGGATGCCGTGGCGCTCGAACACGCTGAGCAGCTCCCGCTCGGTGGCTTCGATGCCGACCAGCAGGTTGTTCAGCGGATCACTCTTGGCGGCTTCGCCTTCGCTGGGCTTCGGCGCGCTTTGCAGCGCACGGCCGAGATTGTCGGCGACGGTGAGGATGTCCTTGGCGAACTTGGCCGAAGCGAACTTCACCGCATCATCGCGCTCGCGCTCCAGGCGGCGGCGCAGATTCTCGGTTTCGGCTGCCAGCCGCAGCAGCTTGTCCTTCAGTTCCGCGCTTTCCGCTTGCGCCTTGGCAAGATCGGCGGCGAGCAACACGGCATCGCCGCCGAGGCTCGGTTCGGTGTTGATCGCGGCGTCGAAATTCACGCTGTCCTGGGCAGGCTGGGTCGGCTGGGTGTTCATCTTACTTCTCTAAATAGCTGCGGCCCTGCATATACGGGCAGGGGCGGCAAATTTCAACCAAGCGGCCTGTAGCGGGGCAGGCGTCACCGCAGCAGACGGCCCACCACCTGGGCGGTGAAATCCACCATCGGCACCAGGCGGGCATAATTCATGCGGGTGGGGCCGATCACGCCGATGGCGCCGACAATGCGCTGCTGCTGGTTCTGCAGCGGCGCCACGATCAGCGAGCAGCCGGCTTGGCGGAACAGGGTATTCTCCGAGCCGATGAAGATGCGCACGCCCTCGCTGCCATGGGTGAGGTCGATCAGGCGCAGCATTTCCTCGGTGTTTTCCAGTTCTTCCATCAACGAGCGGATGCGTTCCAGGTCGGCCATCGCCGCCACGTCGTCGAGCAGGTTGGCCGAGCCGCGCACGATCAGGGTGCCGCCGGGATTGCGCCCTTGGGCCGGTTCGCCGCCCCACACCGCCAGGCCGGCTTCCACCACCTTTGAGGTGAGCTGGTCAAGCTCGGCGCGGCGTGCGGTGAGTTCGCCCAAGACTTCCTCGCGCGCCAAGTCGATGGTGCGGCCCTTGAGGCGGCGGGAGAGGAACTGCCCGGCCTCGGCCAGCGCCGATGGGCTCATGCCGAGCGGCATGTCGATCATGCGGTTCTCGACCTGGCCGTTCTCGGTCACCAGCACCACCAGGGCCTGGCCGGGGCCGACGGGTACGAATTCCACCTGGCGGAGCGGCGCATCGACTTTCGGCGCCACCACCAGCCCGGCATGGCCGGAAAGCCCGGAGAGCGCGGCGGTGGCTTCGGTCAGTACCTCCTGGAAGCCGCGGCCCGAGGCGGCGCAGCGATTCTCGATCGCCGAGCGTTCGTCATGGGTCAGGTCGCCGACCTGCAGCAGGCCGTCGACGAACAGCCTGAGGCCGCTCTCGGTCGGCAGCCGCCCGGCCGAGGTATGCGGCGCGAAGAGCAGCCCGGCATCTTCGAGGTCGGCCATGGTGTTGCGGATGCTGGCCGGCGACAGCTTGTGGTCCAGCTTCTTCGACAGGATGCGCGAACCGACCGGCTCGCCGGTCGCCATGTAGGTTTCCACCACGAGGCGCAGGATCTCGCGGTTGCGTTGGCCGATCTCTTTGATCATGCAGGGAGAATGGGGATTGCCCGGCCCAGCGTCAACCACCGGGTGGCTGAAGGGCGGATCCTGCGGGTGTCGGAATGCCCTTTTCGGTCGTGATCGGGCGGCATGGAAAGCAGTGAGATCGCCGTGGCCGCGCGATATCCCTACCGTAGTGATCCACTAATTGCCGTGAATACTATTTTTTGTCTTGGCGGCCTCACGGAATCCGGGCAGAGTGATGCAACCATTCAGTGTTCTCGGGCGGAGAGTATTCCTGCATTCATTGCGGGCAATAACAGGGGGAGCGGGCGATGTCGGATTGGTTCCTGGGTGAAATCAGGATTTTTTCCTTCACGAACATCCCTGCCGGCTGGCATATCTGCGATGGCAGCACGCTGCCCGTGCAAGGCAATCAGGCGCTATTTAGCCTAATCGGCAATACGTTCGGCGGAGATAACGTCAACTTCAACCTGCCCAACCTGCAGGGCCGCGCCATGGTGCATATGTATGGCACGGGCAGCGGCATGAAGCCCAATGTTGGCAACACCGGCGGCAGCATAGGTGTCACGCTCAGCCAGGCGCAGATACCGGCTCACAATCATATTGTAGCCGCGGTTTCGGGCAGCGCGACGACTGCCAACCCGACGAGCAACCTGCTGGCGACCAGCGCCATGGGGCAACCGAACCCACAAGCGCCCAGTGCGCCGCTCGTATACGCGCCGCAGGCAGGCAATCAACCGGTTGCCCTTGAGTCGACGACAATCGCCAGTGAAGGGGGCTCGCAGCCGCATGAAAACCGTCAGCCCTACATGGCCTTGGTCTGCTGTATCGCGCTGACCGGCATCTACCCGCCGCGGCCCTGAAATCCCCTGCCACATAGGAGCCTGCCCCATGGCGGAAGCCTTCCTCGGTGAAATCCGGTTGTTTGCCAGCAATTATGCGCCGACCGACTGGCTGCCCTGCAATGGGCAGCTTCTGTCCATCTCGCAATACCAGGCCCTGTATTCGGTTATCGGGACCACGTATGGCGGGAATGGACAGACCAATTTTGCCCTGCCGAACCTACAGGGACGGCTGGTCATCGGCACCGGCACCTATACCAACCCGCCGGATCCGGTCACCAGCTATGCCGTGGGCAACCAGGGCGGTGTGATCCAGGTCGTGTTGACCGATGCGACCATGCCGGCGCATGGCCATAGTTTCCAGGTGGTCAATGTTGAGGGCAATACCGCCGCTCCCAGCCCGGCAGTAATGCTGGCCGACACGCCGGATACCCAGCCGATGTATATGCCGAAAACCACCGGCACGGTGCGGGCCTTCGATCCAACGGCCCTCTCGCTCGAGGGTGGCGGCCAGCCGCATGAAAACCGCATGCCCGCCACAGCGATGACGTACATGATCTGCACGGTCGGGGTGTACCCGACCCCCAGCAATTAAGGGAGCGCCGCCATGGATGCCTTCTACGGTGAAATCAGGGCGTTTCCCTACCAGTTCTGTCCCTGGGATTGGGAGGAATGTAACGGCCAGGAGCTGCAAGTTCAGCAATTTCAGGCGCTCTATGCCGTCATCGGCAACCTGTATGGCGGCACGCCTGGTCAAACTTTCAAGCTGCCGGATTTGCGCGGCCAGGCGGCGATGCATTTCGGCACCTACATCAACCAGCAGGCAAAACCACCTGAGTCGGCGGCCTACACCTGTGCGGAAAGCAGCGGCGTCGATACGGTTACGCTGCAATACACGGAAATGGCGGCCCACTACCATACCCTGCAAACCATTCCCACCCAGACGCGGCTGACCGCTCCCAGTTCAAGCGCTTTGATCGGCCCGCCCGCCTTCAGGCTCAAGGCGGGGAACAACTACACCTATTCGCTTTTCAGCACTGCCACTGCGGATACCACTCTGGCTGCGAACTCGCTGACCCCGGTCGGCTCCGGTGCCGCGCATGACAATCATCAGCCCTTCCTGGTGATCCGCTACTGCATGTGCGTGAACGGCTGGTGGCCGCCAAGGCCGAGCTGATCGCGCCCATGCCGGAGCAGCAGCGCGGGGCGCTGCCATGGCTGCCCCTGCCTGCCAGCCTGCGGCGGCAGCGGATCGGCTTGCGGCCGGAACGCGGGCTGGAAAGCGAAAGCGCGGCCGGGAGTGGGGCAGAGAGCAGCGACCGTGATTTTCTCGGCCTGCTCTATGCCAGCACGCGACAGCATGAAATGGCCGCCAGCGGCTGGCCAATGAGCCTGCAGCAGCGGTTCCTCGCCGACCAGTTCCAGCTGCAGGACCAGCATTACCGCAGCCATTATCCCGGCATGGCCCGCCATATCATCGAGCGCGGCGGTGCACCGCTCGGGCGGCTCTACCTTTGGCGCCGCGACTATTCGAAGCATGATGATGATCCCGAAACAGCCGGCGTCACGGCCGGCCCCGGCGAGGAATTACGCGTGGTCGATATCTCGCTGCTGCCGGAATGGCGCGGCAGCGGCATCGGCGGCGATCTGCTGCGCGGCGTGCAGGCCATGGCGGCGGCGGTCGGCGGATTCGTCTCGCTCAATGTGTTGCAGGGCAATCCGGCTTTGCGGCTCTACCAGCGGCTCGGCTTCAAGCCGGTGCGCAGCGATGGCGCCTATACGCTGATGCACTGGCGGGGCTGATCGCGCCCGCTGGCCTGCAACCGCCAGAAAACACAAAAGCCGCGGGAAACCGCGGCTTTGGATGGTCTGGTAAATTGGAGCGGGCGATGAGATTCGAACTCACGACCCCAACCTTGGCAAGGTTGTGCTCTACCCCTGAGCTACGCCCGCTCGGACGGCTTCGCGACCCGACCCAGCAGGGGGCGCCGCGTTGCAGGGGCGGACTATACTCAGCCGTTTTGCCATTGCAAGCGTCTGCATGAAAAAATGCGTGGCGGAAAAGCCCCGCCGCCGGAAGGGGTTGGGCGAAAACCGGCGGGGCGGCAGGAAAGCCCTTGCACCCCCGGCCCGGCTCTAGTATCAGAAGGCCGCCTCGCGCAGCCCCCGAGCCAATCCGGCGCCGCGCAGACCCGGCATGGCGACGCCCCAAGCATCAACAGCGGCGGCTTGCCCCCAGGTCCCCATCGTCTAGAGGCCCAGGACGACGCCCTCTCACGGCGTAAACCGGGGTTCGAATCCCCGTGGGGACGCCACTTTCCAATAATCCTTGAGATTCAATAGCTTGCAAGGTGGCGTGATTGCCCCTTTTCAGCGTCAAACGTAGCAAGTTGCCGTAGCAGAGCCAAGGCCAATTGTGGCGATCAGCTTGCCCATGTAGTCCGCATGAGCGCGATGTAGTCGTCGATCTTTGCCCGGGCTGCTTCAGTGAGCAGGAAGCGCTTCACGCGGCGGTCCTTGTCGGTGCGATTCTCGATAACCCAGCCGGTGGCGATCATGCGCTTGATATGGATGCGCGTGATTTGCGGGCTGTGACTTGCGAACAGGCAGACCTGCTTGAAGGTCGCCCCCTTCGGGTTGGCATATTGCGCGCGCGCGATCACAAGCAGAACAGACAGAGCGATCAGGGAATTGTCGAGCGGCAGGTGCCGGCTCTCCCATTCTCGTATTCTGACCAGCTTTGCCAGTACTGCGTGTGGGCCTTGCATAGGGCTGAAGCCAACAGACCGGCCAAAATGGCGCAAGGCAGAGGCGCATAATAAATGGGCAAATATGTTTCTCCATAATATGGGGAAAAAGTTTTTCTCTATTTTTGGTTGCGATGAGCCTAATTTCTCGGCACATAACCAGCGGGAAATCCTATGCTTTTCCAGCTCAACCTATTGGAGAAAAGCTGATGCGTCGTTTGCTGATAATGATGGTCGCCGCTGTGCTTCCCTGCATGGCCCAGGCACAGGATGCCAATCCCCCTGCGTTGGGCACAGTTGACCGAATGTTCCATGACACGCAAAAGGCCCGCGTCGTGTGCCGCCTGGCTATGCAGGTGCAGCTAATCAAACGCGAACTGGCGGGGAGCGGTGTGAGGGATGGCGACAAGAATGCCAACGAAGGCGAGACCTGCATCGCCAGGGAAAAGATCGAGATGGGTCAGAGCTACAAGGCAGCCATCGCCAAGCTGGCGAAGAAGCCGGAGGCATTGAGGTCGGCCAAGCAGTATCACGTCTTCGCCCTGACCATGCTCGACGGCATGCATCCGCTCGGCGGTGAGGTGAAGATCCAATACGTCGCCCGCCAGAATGCCAATGACGTCAAGCTGAAGGAACTGGAAAATCTGGTGCGGGTGGATGCGCAATGAACGCTGCTCAGCATCTATCCCGTGGCGTGATTCTCGCAGCCTCAATCATGGCGACGGGGTGCAATCCGACCATGACGGCAACGCCCAACTACGAAGAAAGCCGGCTCGGCTACAAGGAACTGTCGCAGTGCGTCTATGTGAAGGCGCAGGCTGAGCTGCCGAACATCTACATCGTGACGCTGGAGGCCGAGCAGCAGGCGCGCATCTTCAACAACAGCCCCGAGGGCTTCCTGGTGACGACCAACATCCAGGGCTACAACCTCGTCTTCCGCAGCACGGGCTCGGGCAGCATGGTCGAGATACGGCTCTACCCGACGATCTGGGGACCGGAAGGACGTTTGAAGGAATGGCGCCAGCGTTTCCGGGATTGTGAAGCCGAAGCCGCAGCGAAGAGGAAGGCGTGATGCTTTCGGCCCGGCATTTTTATATCGCGGCTTTCCTGATCGTGGCGGGCAATGCCATCACCATGGTGGCACTCGATCAATGGCAACAGGCATACCCGCCGATCAATAGCCCTGAGCGGAACGCCTATGACGATTGTGCCGACGAGAACAAGTCGGTCATGCCTATCGGCAGATTCAATCGGTGGAGCTACGAGGACCGAAAGGAATGCCTGCTCTGGACCCGAGTGCGGCGTAGGTAACGAAGCACTGATCAGCGGATCATCGCCAACCGAACTGAGAAGCGACCTGGTGCAATCCGCTGATGGGTTTGCTGGTGAGTAGCGGCCAACGAACATATGCACCAGGGATCGCCGCTCCCGCTTCTGTGACATGCAAGGATGACCGATTTGGATGCGCCGATGAATGCCGTGGCGCTCGGTCATGTCCTTGCGGCTAGGATGCCGGAAGTATCGCCGAGCGAAAAACCAAGGCTGGTGCATGCCAAGCCGGACCTTGCTGAGGGCATCTCGGCGAAAAAACGGGAAAAAGCTATAATTCTTATATATTCGAAACCGCTAAGGCATTGAATTACATAAATAAGATACTTAGTCCCCACACAATCATCACGTCCATTTCAGCCCAAAATACCGTCGAAACCGGCTTGAATTTTATGATTTCATAAACTGGGACTAAACCTCGGCAGAGCATGCGAGGTGCTTTTCCAGGACAGCAGGAAGTCCAGTGGAAGCCAACACAAGAGCCAAGCCGAGGGTGAATTGATGATAGAGCTGGTATTGAGATAGCTTGGTCCCTCATGCCATAGGCTTTGCTTTTTTGACCGTAGTTATATGCGGGCAGCAAAAGACCGCGTCCCGTCTGGTGTTGATACCCGGCATCGGGAGAAATTCTGTAGACGTGGCTCCTCATACCTTGCCCTTGCTCATGCTGTGGGCGAACTTCCTGAAAGCGCGGTCAACAATGCGGCCGAGTTCCTTATGTGCCACGATGCTGTACGCTTTGGTTGCCAGGGAATAATGCCGGGCACCATCGCTGTCAGTCGGCCTCTTACTCATCGCGGCACTTCCCACCTTCAGTCCGCCCAGGGTGACGCCACGCTTCCATATCTCACGGTCAACGACAGCCCACACCCCTGCGGCATGGAAATCGGCGGCCTCTCTGGCCACGAAGATTGTGCTGATCCGGCCACCACTTTTCATCATTTCCGGATTTCTGACCACGGGGCAGCGGAACCGAAAGTGCCGGGATAGGGTTCGCAGCTTGTCGCGGTCTTGCAGGGAGGCAATTGTCGTCAGCCCGGCCTTCGCCAGAACAACCCCTTTTATCCTCGCCTCGATCCGAACGCACCGTTTTCTGGAGGGTAGCGGCGCAGCACCCGCCTTCCATCGGTGGTCACTGATCTTGTGGATGACCATATAGTTGAGGTCGCTTTCGCGAGCGCCCAAATACATGGTTGCCTTCGGATCGATCCTGCGAAAATGCACTCGCCTATCGTGCGGCAGGCTGCACGTCTTCCATGATAGCCTAGCAAACACGGTATTGCGGAAAAACCAGCGCATGCCGCCATGGCCTTGTGTGATTTCCGGATCGACTAAAAGATGGCGCGACAGGCAATCGAGGAGCTTGTGCCGCTCTATGTGATCTTCTTCATCGGTGCCAGGTTTGCTGAGGTGGGCATCAAGGGCGACATGGAGTTCATAAACGGGAGGGAGGTCGCCATCTGGAAACCACCGTTCCAGGATGCCCCGAAGCTTCCGCAGCACCGAGGGTGATACATCCTGTATGGTCAGCCCGGAATTGCTCAGCGGATGCGTTTTTTTCTCAGTGCTGAAGTCACTCGAAGATCGAACCGAGACGCCAAGCTGCTCTTGCAGTTCGGCGACCAGAAGCCGCAGCTTGATCGGGCAGCCGATCAGCGCAAGGTCGAGGGTCAGCGTGTCGATCCCAACGCTGAAGCGAGCCTGCTTGAAATTGTAGGGAATGCTAAGGGCGAGGCCCCGCTTACTCTTGTGTGCGCCAGATACCGGGTGCGCAGCAACTCCCGTCGGCAGCCACTCGGCCACCAGACCAGGGGAGCCGAACATTAGCTCACCAGCATCAACTCAACCAAAGAATGCATTTTTATCTCCAATCAACTTCAGGGCGATGTTTTGCTTTTAGGAGGCCAGACTACCAGCCTGACACCAATGATATGAGGCAGTCGGACATAGTGCCGTTAATTTTTGATAATATGCCCTGACACGGGTGCAAGGATTGATAATTCCTGGGGCGGGACACAGGCTGCATCCGGGAGCGGACAATGGATTCTGTCTAGGACTTCGCCCCTCCTGGCGACAAAAGGTCCGAAGCGGATCAATGGAATGGTGCTCAATAGCGGCGCTTTTCGATGCTCCCCGTCCATCTGCCCCGGCTGTCCCGGATGACATAATCCCCATATGGCGTTGGCTCGACGGTTCCCAGACGGCGCCCGCGTTCGTCACGGCGGATATAGGTCTGCGCTGGCCCTGGCTCCCAGCGTTCCTGGGCGCGTCCATGCTGATCCCGCTGGGTCAGTACAGGGCGATCCCCGGCGATCACCAGGGGCGACCAGGCGAGCGTCACCACGGCAAGCCCCAGGGCTGAGCCACGCCAAAAGAGCATAATACCACCCATGCGGGAATTCCTTGTATAAACCCTAAATGCTCGTATAGTCCTTATACAGGACTATAATCCCATATCCAGGAGCTCAACATGACCCAGCCCACCCGTCAAATCGTCGTCTACGCCCGCGTCAGCACCGAGCGGCAGGGACGCTCAGGGCTGGGGCTGGAAGCGCAGATGGAGACATGCAGCCGTTTCGCCGGGGCTCACGGCTACTGTATCGCCAGCCAATACGTCGAAACTGAGACGGGCAAGGGTGCGGATGCCCTGCTCCGCCGTCCCCAACTTTCAGCGGCGCTTGCTGATGCCCGCAAGCGGGGCTGCCCGATCCTGGTGGCGAAGCTCGACCGTCTGAGCCGTGACGTGCATTTCATCTCCGGCTTGATGGCTAACCGGGTGCCGTTCGTCGTTGCCGAGCTAGGCCCCGAGGTCGATCCATTCATGCTGCATGTCTATGCCGCCCTGGCGGAGAAAGAGCGCAAGCTGATCAGCGAGCGGACGAAGGCTGCGTTGGCACAGAAGAAGGCTCAAGGGGCAAAGCTGGGCAACCGTACGAACCTGGCTGAAGCCAGGGCCAAGGGTGCGGCTGCGAATGCCGAAGCTGCGGCAGCTTTCGCTGCGAACGTGCTGCCGGTGATCGAAAGCATCCGGGCGTCTGGTGCGACGACGTTGAGGCAGATTGCCGAGGTGCTGAACCAACGGGGGGTGAAGACCGTGCGGGGTGGAAAATGGTACGCAATGAGTGTGCTGAATTTGATGACCCAAAGTGCTTCAAGATGATTTGCAGGGGGAATCTTTCGATATCGTCATAAGTGACCCTTGAGTGGCTGTCGGGTGCCAGCTAAAATTTGCACAATAACCAAGTGATGCAATTTGTAAGTGATGTCCATGCCAACCGAGTAGAAACTGCGCGGCGATATTGAACAAGAAAGCGGTCAATAATGGCTCCGTCCTTTGGCAGCAAAGCCAACCCGCAACAGCTTGAGGCGATCCGAGCAACAAAAGGGCCGGTGCTGATTATCGCAGGCCCAGGATCAGGCAAGACATTCACACTGGTTGAGCGCATCGTCTATCTGATCAAGGAGGAAGCGATCGCCCCAGAATCTCTTTTTGTCGTTACCTTCACCGAGAAAGCAGCCCGAGAACTCACAACCAGAATTTCAAATCGTCTCTCGGAGCTAGGCATCAAGTTCAATCTGAATGAAATGTACCTCGGAACATTTCATTCAGTCTGCTTGAGGCTTTTGGAGGACTACAGGGAATACACGCGCCTCAAGCGCAGCTACACGCTGTTCGATCAGTTCGATCAACAATATTTCCTTTACCAGAAGATCAACGAGTTTCGACCTCTGCCCGATGCGCAACTGGTTATGGGCGATGACCAGAAGGGCCGTTGGGCTCAATCCGAAGAGCTGTTGAAGTGGCTCAACAAGGTCAGTGAAGAGGCGCTGGACGTTGCTGCCTTGACGAAGGCAAAAGAATTGGAAGTACGTGCCCTTGCAGCTTGCTACCAGCGCTATCAGGAACTGCTCAACGAAAGCAACAGCCTGGACTTCTCGGGCATCCAGCTTGAAGCGCTGCACCTCCTTGAGCAGCACCCCGAGGTATTGGAGGAACTGCGCCAGAAGCTCGTGTACCTAATGGTAGATGAGTATCAGGATACGAACACTATCCAGGAACGGATACTCCTTCTCCTTGCTGGAAAACAGGCCAATCTTTGTGTCGTCGGTGATGACGATCAGGGACTATATCGTTTTCGTGGTGCCACCATCCGAAACATCCTTGAGTTCCCGAATCTGTTCAAGAAAGCCGCTTGCAAACGGGTGACGCTTGTAACGAACTACCGTTCCCATCCGGACGTCATACGTTTCTACAACGAGTGGATGGACGCTCAAAATTGGACTGACGGAGACCAAACATTTCGTTTTGAGAAAAGCATCATACCGCGTAAGGCGACGTTTCCTAAGACCCCTACGGTGCTGCGGATTTCGGCTACTGACGAGTCCGATGAAAATGCCAAATGGCATGCAGAGGTATTCCGCTTCCTGAATACGCTCCAGAAAAGCGGTAAGCTTAAAGACTGGAACCAAATTGCCTTCCTATTTCGCTCTGTCAGGAACGAGCGAGTTGTCAATCTCGCCCGGTTTCTAGAGAACAAAGGCATCCCGGTATACTCCCCCCGCTCGAATATGTTCTTCGACCGGGAGGAAGTGCGCCTGATTATTGGGGCACTGATCTTTCTCTTCCCTCAGTTCCCAAAAATCCGCCAATGGGCAGAAGGCGTTCATCTGGATATATGGGACTATTACGACCAAGAGTGCTTCAGGGCATTCACGAATGAGCTACGTAAGCCAGAGAACAAGCGCCTGCTCGATTGGGCGCGCCCCCTTGCCAAGCGACATATGGTGCTGGCTCAGAACACAGACTACGCTTTCTCGGGGCTATTCTATCAACTTCTCCAATTCCCATTGTTCTCCCGATATCTTGACGAGAAGACACTGCTCGGCGTGGACAAGGGCAGGGCGTCACGGAACCTCGCGACCCTCTCCACGCTGCTTGCAAAGTTCGAGTATCTGCATTTCATCAACGTGCTCAGCACGGACTGGCTCGAAAAAAACCTGCGCGACCTATTCAACCAATTCCTCCGCTTTCTTTACGAGGGTGGTATAGACGAATATGAGGATGACACGGAGTACGCACCAAAGGGCTGCGTCTCCTTCCTCACCATTCACCAGTCGAAGGGGCTGGAATTTCCGGTCGTCGTGTGTGGCTCGCTTGAAGCAGTGCCGCGTAAGCAGCATACGGCACTCGATGAGCTTCTTGAGGCTGGTGGCTACCTCTCCAAGCCCCGTTTCGAGCCAGTCGAGAAGGTCAAGTTTTTCGATTTTTGGCGTCTGTTCTATACCGCATTCTCCCGCGCGCAGAATCTTCTGGTTTTGGCTGCACAAGAGCGCCACAGCCGAGGTCTGGGGAGGTCGCCCTCGAAGTACTTCGCGGATTTTTTCAACGCCTTACCTAATTGGCGCGATCCAGCCTTCAAGCTGTCACTGTTGACCTTTGAGCCGGTCAAGGAGATCAACCTCAAGCGGGAGTACTCCTTCACCTCCCATATCACGGTATTCGAGAGCTGCGCCGAGCAGTACCGCTTCTTCAAGGAGCTGGATTTTGCCCCGATCCGCGTCAGCCCTATGTTGTTCGGCTCACTCGTGCATCAGACAATTGAGGACATCCACAAGTCTGTGCTGCGGGGAGAGGAGCACGCCGTCACCCGCGAGGCTATCCGGGGCTGGTTTTCCACCAACTACGCCCTCCTCTCGAAGAAGGAGCGCGTCTATCTGGCTCCCAGTTCGCAACAGGCGGCACTGAACCAGGTACTCCGGTACTACGAACGCGAGCAGGGACGCTGGCATCGCATCAAGGAGGCTGAGGTCGAAATCTCGTTGGTTAAGGACCAGTACATCCTCAAGGGCAATGTTGACCTGATCCGAGGGGAGCGCGACACCGTTGAAATTGTAGACTTCAAGTCCGAGAAGAAACCCGACCTGGAGAAAGACCGGGAGCGACTTAAGCAGTATCAGCGTCAGCTCGAGGTCTATGCGCACCTAGTGGAAGAGCGGACCGGCCAGACGGTCAGCCGTATGCACCTCTATTACACGGGTGAGGAAGGCGGCAACCCCTACGTCAGCTTTAACAAGGACGACCGGGCGATTGGCAAGACCATTGCTCGGTTCGATGAAATTGTCGGGCGGATTGAGGGCCAGGACTTCCGGATACAGGCGCGCCCTACTCGGCTCTGCACGGATTGCGACATGCGCGCCTATTGCGATAATAAAGACTGGAAGTTTCGGGAGGCCAGATGAGGGGGCTTAAGACATACATTGTAGGAGTAGCCTCGACGGCACTTTTGCGTCAGATAGCTGAAGACTTCGAACTGGAGATCGGCGACCGTCGGAAACGCGGTGACTTGGAACGGGCAATCACTTCGGCGCGACGCTGCAAGCCGGAAGTGTTGCTCAGTCTCCTAACAGAGCAAGAGGTCAAACAGGTATGTGATGCGGCAGGCATCGAAGTCAAAGGGCGCAAGAACGCGTTGATCGAGTATCTACTCAGGGGTCAATCACCGAATGGTGATGTGCCGTCAGGAAAACTACGTGTAGTGCCGCCGCTACGCCCTCCTATTATTCTACTAAGATCAGGAAGACCTTCCGCTATGAACGACAAAACTATCTCTCAAGCTAACCTCGCGCTTCCCGAATCAACGGCCGACACGATCGCGGTGGAGAAGTACGAATTCGAGCCCATCAAGGGCTATCCGATGCTTAACTGGCGCGGTAAGCGCCCTTTCACCTCAACACAGTATTATCCAGCCCAGCTCAAGGAGGTGTATGGCGAGGAGGTCGATGGCTGGCGAAACAAGATTTTCTGGGGGGACAATCTCCAGGTAATGAGCAATTTGCTCAAGAAGTTTCGAGGGAAAGTAGATCTAATATACATAGACCCCCCTTTTGACTCAAAAGCTGACTATAAAAAGATAATTGAACTTCGGAAGAAACGAGAAAAATCTGAGTATGGTGCATTTGAAGAAAAGCAGTATACCGATATCTGGACTAACGATGAGTATCTCCAATTCATTTATGAGCGACTTGTTCTTTGCAAAGAATTGCTCTCGTCAGAGGGCAGCATATATGTACATCTCAACCATGAGAAAGTTCACCTAGTAAGGTGCTTGATGGACGAGATATTTGGATCATCGCATTTTCGTAACGACATAGTTTGGAAGAGGGGGCCAGGGAAGGCGCATCCAGAGTATTTTGGGCGGGTAAAAGATACGATCCTTTTCTATACGAAGTCGGATGAATATTGCTGGAACAAGCTGCACTCGTCCGTGTCTGAAGAATATAAAGCGTCGTTTCAGAAGGAAGATAAACGGGGGCCTTATGTTACGCAGCCGCTTCACAGCGGCAAGCCAGCCAAACAAGTTCCCACCTGGAAGGGCGTGAAGCCGCCGGAAGGGCGTGGCTGGGCATACAAAATTGAAACGCTCGACAAATTCGAGGCGGAAGGTCGGATCGAATGGAGTAGCGAAGGCGTTCCACGCCTAAAGCGTTATCTCGATGAGGTCGAAGGCACCGTAATTCAGGACGTCTGGGATGATATCATTGCTATAGAACCCGAAATCATTGGTGAATTTCTGGAGTTCATTGGGCAGCCCGAGCAGGTTGATGTTTGGGATAATATTTCTCCTGTGTTGTCTCGCTCTGGTGCATTCTTAAATTATCCGACACAAAAACCAGAGGCGCTTCTGGAACGCATAATTTCTGCTTCAAGCAAGAGAGGCGGCTTAGTGTTCGATTGCTTTATGGGGTCTGGTACGACGCAAGCCGTAGCAATGAAACTTGGGCGCCGTTTTATTGGTGCCGATATTAATTTAGGGGCCATCCAAACTACCACTAAACGTCTGATTAAAATTGCTGCTGATCTCTGCGACAAGAAGCTTGATATAACCATAGAGCCATACACCGGCATCGAGGTCTATAACGTCAATCACTACGACATCTTCCGTAATCCAATTCAAGCAAAAGACCTGCTGATTGAGGCGCTAGAAATTCAGAAGTTGGAAATGACTTCAGTTTTCGACGGGGAGAAAGATGGCCGCATGGTGAAGATCATGCCGATCAACCGGATTTCCACACGTGCCGACCTTAACGAATTGATCGCGGGCTTCGACAATAAAGCTTGGGAGCGTCGTCAGAACGAGAGTCCGACACGCCCGGTCGAAAAGATTCTCCTCGTCTGCATGGGACATGAGCCCGACCTTAAGGCCCAACTCGAATTTGCCGCTAAGCCCTTCAAGATCGACGTAGAGGTAGTCGATATCTTGCGCGATAAGGCCAATCTGGAATTCAAGCGAGACGCGCAAGCCAAGGTAGTGGTCAAGAAGGCTGAGCTAGTTGTCGAGCGCTTTTACCCCATGAGCCTGCTGCAAAAGCTCTCTTTGCAAAAGGAAGGGGTGAAAGATTGGCGCGAACTGGTGGAGAGTATTCTGATCGACTGGAACTATGACGGAGCTGTGTTGCAGCCCGCCGTGGTAGACATCCCTGATAAGAATGAGCTAGTTCAAGGCCGCTATGCCGTCCCCGCTGATGCCGGAACGATCCGCGTAAAGATCACGGACCTGCTTTCCGAATCGTGGGAAGGGAGTGTAACAAATGGCTAGGCGGACGCGTGCCACGAGCGCCTCGCTCGATTTCGCCTTCTTTCGCTTTCTCTGGGAGTTCTATCGTGGTAATCGCGGAACGATCCGCAGGCACTACAAGGAGCTAACCCGGAAGTTTCTCGACTTCAACGACCCTGAGCGCAATCCGAAGGCATTCCTGCGCCAGCCCCAGTTCGAGGCATTAGAGATTTATGTCTTTCTGAAAGAGTTTCTAGATAACGCGAAGGTGGAGAATATCTTTCAGGGCTGGTTCGAGAAGAAAGGCCGTTTCCTCGACCGTGCCGAGGGTGGAATCATCAGCGGGACCGGCGCAGGGCAACTCTTCGACCTGGTAACAAAGGAGCAGTACCAGGCCGTCTTCTCGGCCATGCGCCATAACTCACGCGCCTACCCAAACTATATTTTCGCCCTGACTATGGGGACCGGCAAAACACTCCTTATGGCTACCTGCATATTCTATGAGTTCCTGCTGGGTAATAAATTCGCAAAGGACCAGCGCTATTGCCATAATGCGCTGATTTTCGCCCCGGACAAGACGGTCCTTCAAACCATCATCACAGACATTCAGGCGTTTGATTTCGCAAAGGTGGTCCCGCCGGAGTACGTCAACTTCCTTACGGCTCATCTGCGACTGCATTACCTGGAAGAAGCCGGCACGGCGCTCAGCCTTCTCGACCGCTCGCGCTTCAACATTATCGTTTCAAATACGCAGAAGATCATCCTGAAGCGGCAGCACAAGGAGAAGGCGCCCCTTGATCAGTTGTTCAGCGCTGCGGCTGACACAATCCCGGCCGAAGGTGTCTATGCCGATGCGGCTGACCTTTATGCGTATGACCAGCCGGAAGAGGAGGCCGAACTCTCTACCAATCAGCGTTTCGAGAAGCTCTGTCGCCTTGAACAGCTCGGCATATACGTGGACGAGGCTCACCACGTCTTCGGCGCCTCCCTTGCCAAGGACATGGGTATTGGCACCAAGGAGAATGACACTAGCCTGCGCACCACAATCGATACATTGGCAGCCAAGCTCGAAAAGGCCGGAACCCGTGTCGTCGCCTGCTACAACTACACCGGAACGCCTTATGTGGGTCGAGATGTCCTACCCGAGGTCGTCTATGCCTACGGCCTCAAAGAGGCTATCGACAAAGGCTTTCTTAAGAAAGTCGTTCTCCACGGCTATTCCAACCCTCGCACTGGCGAATTTGTTGATATTGCCGTCGAGCGTTTCCTGGCCGAAACGAAAGACCTGCGTCCCGAGGGGATGCTCCCCAAGCTGGCTTTCTTCGGTGCGACTATCGAGGAGGTGACCAAGGAGCTTCGGCCTGCCGTAGAGAAAGCGCTAGCGAAACGAGGCATCCCGACGACGCGCATTCTCATCAATGTTGGCGACGACAAAGTTACCACGAACGATGACCTTCGCGAGTTCAGACAACTCGACACCGAAGCTTCCGAGAAGCAGTTCATTCTACTGGTAAATAAGGGCCGCGAGGGCTGGAACTGTCGTTCCCTCTTCGGTGTCGGGCTCTTCCGCCAACCCAAATCCAAGGTGTTCGTCCTGCAGGCAACGATGAGGTGTTTGCGTGCCATCGACCAGGCCCAGCACACCGGTCAAGTTTTCCTCTCCAACGACAACCTGGATATTCTGAATGACGAACTCCAGCAGAATTTCCGGATCACAGTCGAGGAGCTCCAGAACGTGGCCAAGGACAAGGAGCGGGTCCAAGTCCGGGTAGTCGAGCCGCCGGTCATGATCACCCTAGTACGTGTGCGTAAGCAGTATACTATGCGTGAGAAGACGCTGGCGCCGGGCCAGGCTCTCGGCCTCGACCGCTCCCAAAAGGAGGCTTGGAATACTCTGGTCGAGAAGTACCGCCTCATCGAAACTCAGCAGGAAGGATTGACGGCTGCACATGCAGCCGCTGCCAAGGCGAGCCGCACATTCGATCTGACGGAGCGCCGTGAAAAGCAGACCTTCTCACCCCTCACGCTCGTGGCTGAAGTCGCCCGCTACCTAAACCTTAGTCCGTTGGACATCGCAGACATCCTGGAAAGCACCAAGGAAAAGACGGACGAACTTGTGGCCATGGTTAACGAGTTCAATGAGCTTCTCTACGATGAGATTATCCCGCGATTGTTCCGGCAGCTCTATGACCTCGATGAAACAGAGAAGACGGAGAAGCATGAGGTCGAATTGATCAAGGTCCCGCCTTCCGGCTATTACGAGGTCACAGCGGCGAAGGACAAGATCGTCCGCATTGGCGACGTAAACTCGGATGAGCGCCTAAAGAGCTTCCACCTAGACACCTACTGCTTCGATTCCAATCCGGAATCCCAAATTTTCTGGGACCTTCTGAGGGAAAAGCGTGTTCGGAAGCTCTACTTCACCGGCATGTTGACGCACGGTCAATCCGACTTCTTCATTCAGTACATCGATCCCGATACCCATGCTGTGCGCAGCTACTATCCTGACTTTCTCTTCCTCCGCGAAGAACCGGATGGCACTGAAAAGTATGTGATAGTCGAGGTCAAAGCTGACAATCAGATTGAAGAAAAAGTTGTCCAGGCCAAAAAGGAATTCGCCCAACAACTGGCCATAGCCAGCGGTATGGAATATCGCCTCATCAAAGCTACTGATGCCAGCAATCGGCATTACAGGATGCTTTTGTAGTGAGGTCTGGCGAACCATCACTATTTCAGATGCTGCCTTTTGTACACACCTCAGTATTGTCTTGTGCGGGGCACCTTGGGGGCAATTTTAACCCCGGATACCGGATTCGCTTTACCGCCTCATATAGCCGCTTCATCGGGACATGGTCGCCGCGATATATTTCGCTGGAGTGTTCGTCTGTGCGCCCGCCGAGGAGGAAGCGGAGTTTGTAATCCGAGATGGATTCCAGCATCGCCTGCTCGAAGGTGTGGCGGAAGCTGTGGAAGACGAGGCGTGGGGATTTCAGGCCCACGCTGTCGAGGAAGCGGGCGAACCATTTGCCGAAGGGATCAAATCTGCCCGAGGCGCCAGGTTCGGCATCGAACAGCATTGCCTTTCCTGCTTTGCGGCGCCGCTCAACCATGTCGAGGAAGCCGATGCGCTCAAGCTCTGGATGGATGGGTATGTCGCGGGCGGATGACTCATTCTTGACGCTCTTCTGCGGCAAGCTCTCGTCGTCTTCGTCGGGCTGGTCGTTGATCGAGATGCACCAGATGCCTTCCCTCTGGACGATATCGCTAACGCGAAGCTGGCATATTTCGGCGCGGCGACCGCCTGTGTAGAGGGCGATGATCGGTGCCCAATAGCGTTCGCAATCCAGGCGGTGGTTGCCCGGTTCTTTCCAGTAGTGAGATGATTTGCAGCCGGTGAAGACGGGTGCAGCAAAGATCGTATTCAGTTGTTCGACCTTGAAGGCATCGCGCTTCTTGGTTTTGCGTGCCGACTTGGCAATGGGGATGCGCATGCCCGCCGCTGGGTTCTCATTGGTGAAGCCGTTCTTGTGCGCCCAGTCGAAGAACTGATCGACGGGCGCAAGGCGTTTGCCGTTGAGGGCGGCGACTTCCAGCTTCTTGTCATCGGACTTGCGGCTGAGGGTGACGGCCTGCTTGATGGTCTTGCCGGGATACTTCCGGCTCCAGTTCGCAGCGAGATCGGCGATGGCGTCTTTGTATTCGACGATATCGGCTTTGCCGATGGTCGCGGCGATATGATCCGCGCCGACATATTGCTGGAACCAGTCCAGCGCCGTCTTGATGTCGTTGACCCATTGCGGCTTCACACCGCCGCGCGTCTTCTCCTTGATGAACAGCGGCACGAGGTCTTTGAGCGTCTTGGTCGAGGGCAGCTTGTGGGTCTGTGGTGCCGACGCAGTGATAGCGGTGAAGGGCAGGGCGGCAGTAGGTGCCTTGAACAACGGATCGTTTGGCACCACTGACCAGTCGCCGCGTGAGCGGCCCTCGACGATGCGGTTGAAATCCACATGGGCGCGGATGACGCCGAGACAGAACAGGCGGTATTTCTCGCTATCGGGGGCGAGGTCATCGATGCCCTGTTGTTGCAGGAATAGGTCGGCGAGACTGGTGGCGCTGGCCCAATCCCGGCGCCGCAGCATCGAGCGCCATTCTTCTGCTTCGCTTTCCAGCGCCGCGTCATCGATGAAGTCGGCAGCCTGTTTGCCACTCGCCTTGATGGCTTGGGCGATCTGGGTATCGGTGCCGATATGCTCGACCAGGAAATGTTCCGGGGCGTCGGGCTGGGCGAGCGGGTTGGCGCGGTCACTGATCCGCCGGGCCTCGTCATCGGCCAGCAGATTGTCGAAATAGGCCCGGATCAGCCCGTCTACTTCCGCCCTCGTCAGCATCCCGCCCGCCCGCAACGACTCGAACAGCCCCACCGAAGCTACCCCGAGACGATAGCCAAGACGCTTGGCGATTTGCCAGTCTGCGGTTGAGAGGCTGCGCCAGATTTCCCGTCGCCCGAGGCGCTGCTGCAAATCACGGGGCAGGGTGATGCGGAACGCATAGCTCTTGCCCCGCCAGAACACATTCTGGAGCCGTTTCATGATCGCCTGCCGTAGCACCGCGCCGTAGCACGGATTCATCGGCAAACTATTGAATTCAATTAATTATTGGAAAACCGAGGCGTTTGCCGGATACGGTCATTTGTCCCCGTGGGGACGCCACTTTCCGAATTTAAGTGTTTGAAATCCGTCGGCGCCTGCGCCCACAGGCCCGCCCATTGGGTGCCTGTGGCTGCATAGGCATCCAGCCGGCGCCGTAATGGCTCAGTTCTTGGCGTTCGGGAAGAAGAGCTGCTGGCCTTCGATCTTGTAGGAGGCGATGGCGTCCTGGCCTTCCTTTGCCGTCACCCAGTCGATGAAGGCCTTGCCTTCCGCCACTTTCACATGGGCATGCTTGGCCGGATTGACCAGCATGACGCCATACTGGTTGAACAGCCTCACATCGCCTTCGACGCTGATCACCAGGTCGCCGCGATTCTTGAAGCTGAGCCAGGTGCCGCGATCGGTGAAGGCATAGGCATTCATGCCGCTGGCGGTGTTCAGCGTCGGGCCCATGCCGGAGCCGGTTTCGCGATACCAGCCGGCGCCGGTCGCCTTCAGATCGATATTGGCTTCCTTCCAGATGCGCAATTCGGCGGCATGCGTGCCGGAACTGTCGCCGCGCGAGGCGAAGGGCGCCTTGGCCTCGGCGATCTTCCTGTAGGCGGCGACGACATCCTTGCTGCCGCCGATCCTGGCCGGATCGCTTTTCGGGCCGACGATGATGAAGTCGTTATACATCACCTCGCTGCGGTCGATGCCCCAGCCATTGGCGGCGAATTTCAGTTCCGCCACGCGGTCATGCACAAAAACCACGTCGGCATTGCCCTGTTCGGCGGTCTTCAGCGCCTGGCCGGTGCCTTGCGCCACCACGCGCACCTGGATGCCGGTCTTCTTGGTGAAGAGCGGCAGGATATGGCCGAACAGGCCCGATTGCTCGGTTGAGGTGGTGCTGGCGACGATGATGAACTTGTCCTGCGCCTGCGTGGCAGCGCTACTCAGGGTCAGCGCAAAGCCGAAGGCAAATCCGGCGACAAGGCCTAGAATATGTCTACGGGTCATGGACTCCCTCGCTTCGGATAAAAACTACCAGGTCAGATTGCCGTCGAGAAAAGCACGGGCGGCTTCGCTCTGCGGTTGGTGGAAGAAGTCGGCGGCGGCGGTGCGTTCGGTAATACAGCCGCGATGCATGAAGATCACATCGCCGGCCAGCCGCTTCGCCTGGCCGAGGTCATGGGTGGTCATCACGATCTTGGTGCCGCTCCGGGCGATGCTTTCGATGATGCCTTCCACTTGGCGCGTGGCGCTGGGATCGAGCGCGGCGGCAGGTTCGTCGAGAAACAGGATCTGCGGCTGCAAAACCCAGGCGCGGGCCAAGGCGAGGCGCTGCTGCTCGCCGCCGGAGAGCACGCGGGCGGGCCGCTCGGCCAGGCCGGCAAGGCCAACGCGGTCCAGCACGGCCATGGCGAGATCGCGCCGCATGGCGGCATTCAGGCCGCGCAATTTCAGCGGAAACTCGGCATTGGCCAGCACCGAGCGGCGCAGCAGCACCGGCTTCTGAAACACCATGGCCTGGCCGAAGCGCAGGCTTTCCGCGTTCTGCGCCGCCGCGCCCCGCCAGATCACGCTGCCCTGCGTCGGCATGATCAGGCCATGGCAGAGCCGCAGCAGCAGGCTCTTGCCAGCGCCATTCGGGCCGAGCACCAGGGTTGGCGGGCCGGCGGCGAAATCCAGCGTCACGCCGCCAATCAGCATCTGGCCGTTCACGCTGTAGCCGACATCCTGCAGCCGCAGTGGCAGCAGCATGGGGTGGGACGGGATTGGCGGCAGCTGCATGTTCATCGGCGCCCCCGCTCAGGCACCCTGGCGCCGGCGCGCGGCATTGCCGAGCGTGGTCGCCGCCGCGTTGATGCCGATGGTGATGGTCAGCAGCACGATGCCGAGCGCCATGGCAAGCGCCAGGTCGCCACGGCTGGTTTCCAGCGAAATCGCCGTGGTCATGGTGCGGGTGTAGCCGGCGATATTGCCGCCGACGATGATGATGGCGCCAACTTCGGCGATGGCGCGGCCGAAGCCGGCAAACACCGCCGTGCTGAGCGAGAAGCGGCCATCCCACAGCAAGGTGGCGATGGCTTTCAGCGGCGTGAGGCCGAGCGAGCGGAGCTGTTCTTCATATTCGCTCCACAGGTCGGCGGCGGTCTGGCGCGACAGGGCGGCGACGATGGGCGTGATCAGCACCACCTGGGCCATCACCATGCCGGCCGGGGTGAACAGCCAGCCCAGCATGCCGAGCGGACCGGAGCGTGACAGGATCAGGTAGACGATCAGGCCGACCACGACCGGCGGCAGGCCCATGCAGGCATTCAGCACCACGATGCAGGCATTGCGGCCAGGGAAGCGGGTGAGGGCGAGCAGGGCGCCGAGCGGCAGGCCGATGATGCTGCCGAGCAGCACCGCGGTCAGGCTCACACGCAGGGAAAGGCCGACGATCTGCACCAGCTCGGGGTCGAGCCGCAGCATCATCTGCACCGAGAGGATAAAGGCTTCGGCAATTGTGTTCACCGCACCGGATTAGCGCACTTCCCGGCCTCGGCGCAAAGGCTTAAATGATTGATAAATACAGGCTTTTCGCTACAAAAAAATTTGTAGCGAAAAGCCGCTGCCGGCTCGCGGCTGGCCGCAGGAAGAAAGCCGTTGCCGATCATCGCGGCCGTGCGTCGCCACGCGCAGGGTTCTGACTTATATAGGGAGCATGAAGACTCAGCCGTCCGCCTATCTTGTCCAGCCCGATCCGCTGAACCCGGCGCTCACCGAAGCCGTGCAGGGGATCGACCAGGATGGCCATGCGGTCGAGACTCGGGTGCCGGTCGAACGCCCGCTCACCCTGTTTCTGAATGGCCAGGAGATCGTCACCATGATGACGATCGGCGATTACCCCGATTATCTGGCGCTTGGCTATCTGATCAACCAGCGCATGCTGCTGCCGGAGGATGAAGTCACCGGTATCGACTTCGATGCAGAGATCGAAACCATCGTGGTGCGCACCGCGCGCCGCACCGATTACGAGGAGCGGCTGAAGAAGAAGACCCAGACCTCTGGCTGCGCCCAGGGCACGGTTTTCGGCAACATGATGGAGGCGGTGGAAAGCGTGGCGCTTGATCCACAGGCCGAGCTTAAGACCTCATGGATCTACAGCCTGTCGAAACAGATCAATCTGACGCCGTCGCTTTACCTCGAAGCCGGCGCGATCCATGGCTGTGTGCTGTGCGAAGGCGAGCGGCCGCTGATCTACATGGAAGATGTCGGCCGGCACAATGCCATCGACAAGATCGCCGGCTATATGCGGGTGCATGGCTTATCGGCTGCCGGCAAGATCATGTACACCACCGGGCGCCTGACCTCGGAGATGGTGATCAAGACGGCCCAGATGGGGATTCCGATCCTGATCAGCCGCTCAGGCTTCACCGCCTGGGGCGTGCAACTGGCACGCCAGATCGGCATGACGTTGATTGGCCGCGCCAAGGGCAAGCGTTTCGTGGCGCTGAGCGGCGCCGAACGGCTGCGCTTCGATGCCGATCCGGCGACAGTGGCAGAGGAAGATGCGCGCAGCGGTCGCAAGGGCGGTCGCGATGATGAGGCAGCAGAATGAATCCCGCAGAATGGCCCGACCTGCCGCCCGGCTATACGCTGAAGCTTTGCGCCGGTGATGCCTTCGACACCGCCTGCCAGGCGGCGCGCGGTGGCGCGGAGGATGGCTTCATGCTGATGGTGGACCGGCAGGATCGCTGCGAGGCTGCCCTGGTGCTGCGCCCGCTCGATCCGATCCAGCCGGCCTTGACGCTCAGCTATGTCGGCCTGCTCGGCCTGCATGACGGCTTTGCGGCGGTGGCGCCGGCGGAAACCCCGGCCAGCATCGGCTGGCCCGACCGCCTGCTGGTGAATGCAGCCTGCGTTGGCGGCATCCGCGTCGCGCATGGCCCGCTGGTCGAGAAGCAAGGCATGATGGATGTGCCCGACTGGCTGGTGATCGGCATTGCCGTGCAGATGTTTGGCGAGCATCAGGATGACGATCCTGGCCATGACCTCGCCTATACCAACCTGCATGAAGAGGGCTGCGGCGAGGTCACGGTGCCGAAGCTGGTCGAATCTTTCGCGCGGCACCTGCTGCATTGGCTCGACCGCTGGCAGGAAGACGGCTTTGAGCCGGTGCGCCGCGCCGTGCTGCATGACCTGGATGACAAGGCATTGAAGATCGAGCCCAATGGCGATGCGTCGCTCCAGGAAAATGGTGCCAAAACCATTTATGCCTTGCGCGACCGCCTGCGGCAGACGAGCTGGGCGTTGCCTGAAGCCATGAAAGCTGTGCTGTGAAGCTGCTGCGCGCCATCCGCTTCGATGAGTCCGACACGCGCGTCTTCCCGGCGGCAGCCGCTTCCGGCGAATGGGCGGTGCCGGGCACCTTCGTTTTCGCCGATGCCGATCCGGAGACGCTCAGCCGGCGGGAACGCCAGGCCTTCGCCAATGGTTTCCTCGGGCTGGAAAGTTTCGGCTGGTCCACCCTGGTCAGCATCGCCACCATCGACGCCGAGGAATATGAGGCGGTGGTGGCGGCCCTGGCCCGGCATCTGCAGCAAGCATATGGCGCACCGGATTTCGCCGCCGCCCATGCCGCCGCTCGCGAGGAGGTCGATTACGCCGTCTCGCTCTGCGAACACCCGATCAACACGCTGCTCTCGCTCAGCCGTTTCATCGAGGGCGATGCGATCCGCGAACAATTCCGCGTCGTGCAGCCGCCTGGCGAAAAGCCGCATGCGAAAATCTGGGAGATCGTGCCGGATGCCTGAAGCCTTCTGGATCAGCAGTGGTTATGACCTGCTGGATCGCGGCGCCGATGGCCGATTGGGAGTCAGCGGTGATTTTATCCGCGCCTATCTCAGCCGGCCGGAAATGGCGCCGCCGGATGAAGCCTGCGATGCCGAACGCGCGCTGCATGCCGCTTTGCTGGCCGAACCGCTGCAGGCGGTGACGGCCGCTGATCTTGGCCGGCTGGCCGATCCGGACGCGCGGGAAAATTATGCGATCTTCCTGCGCTTCCGCGATCATCTGGTTCGCAGCGGCAGTCTGGAGGCGGCCTATGTCGGGCTGTTCCGCCCCAATGCACCGGCGGTGCCGGCGATGTTCATTGATCATCTGGCGGCGGCGATCCTGCGCGACTTGCTGGAGGGGCGCGACAATGCCTTCCAGGCCCGCGCCGCCGAGCTGTTTTTCCGCGTGCAGAAGGTGACGATCCAGGATAGCCGCATGCTGCTGGCCGATGACGAGACGGTTGAGATGCTGTCGGCCGGCCGTGGCTTCGGTTCGCTGGGTGCATTGGTGGCGCAGGCCGGCACCGCCTTGCGCAATGTCGATATGGATATCCTGACCAAGGAGAATGCGCCGGAATACTGGGCGCGCAGCGACAAGCATGATTTCGTGCTCGACTTTGGCTTCACGCGCGCCGGGCAGGATGCCTTCGCCCGCGTGATCGAGGCCTGGGTGGAGCGGCTGACCGGCGCTGCCGTGCAGGTGCAGCCGGTGCAGACCATCCGTAACGAACGCTGGGTCTGGCATATCGGCCTCGACACCACCGCGAACACGATCATGAACGCGCTTTACGAAGGCAAGAGCGTGGACGAGGATCATATGCGCCAGATTCTGGCGCTGTTCCGGCTGGATTTCCGCGATCCATCGCTGATGCTGCCGCGCGTGGCCGGCCGCTCGGTTTATCTTGGCATGGCGATGGATCATCATGGCAAGCTGCGGCTCAAGCCGCAGAATCTGGTGGTCAACCTGCCGCTGAATGCAGGAAGCTGAGTCAGGGGGAAGCAGATGTCTGAAATCCTGCCGCCTGAAACCGAAACCCGCCGCGTCGGCGTCATCCTTGAGCGCCGCAAGCTGGATAATCCCTGGCAGGAATTCAGCTGGCGCCCGGTGCAGGTTCTGCCCGGCGTGCCGGAAGTGTCGCCCTGGACCCGCCTGGCGGAAGGCGAGGGCTGGGTGCAGTTCTATGCCGGCGCGGCGGAGTTGCGGCTCTATCGCCACGAAAGCGAGACCTACGCCTACAACATCGAAAGCGCGCAGCCGGCGGTCTGGATTTTCCTGCGCAATTGCGATGAGGCGCCGGGTATCCTGCTGCATGGCGCCTCGGTCGATCCCGGCGAAGCTCATGCCCATAATGATACCGGAGACGATATCGTCGATTTCGTACCGATGCCGGCCTCGATCCTGGACTGGATGCAGGATTATGTGCGGCGGCATCCGCCGACCAAGGAGCATTACAAGCGCAAGCGCGACCGGGCCAATCCGGAAGCACTGGCGCGGCGCACGCGGCTGTATGAATCCGATCCGCTGCGTCAGGTGCCCGAGGACGAGTGAGGCAACAGATGGCCGCAGGCGAACGCGACAAACCCGAGCAGGACGACGGCGAGGCCGGCGGCTTCCTGTCGCGCTGGTCGCGGCGCAAGGCGGAGGCGCGGCGCGAGCCGCCGCCGGTGGCAGAGCCGGTTGTTGAGGCAGAGGTCCCTGCGCTGGAGATCGATCCGGCGACGCTGCCGCCGATCGAGAGCCTGACCGCCGAGAGCGACTTCAGCCTGTTCCTGAAAAAAGGCGTGCCGCCGGCCATGCGCGCGGCGGCTCTGCGCAAGCTCTGGCTGGTCGAACCCAGCGTGGTGAATTACCAGGCGCTGGTCGAATACAACTGGGACTTCAATGCGCCGGGCTATGGCGAATTGCTGCCCACCGACGACATCGCGCAGATGGCGCAGCGGGTATTCTCCGGTTTCAGCCAGGACCCTAAGCCGGAAGACCAGCCGCCGGCGGCGGCCGGTGACGAGGCGGTGCCGCAGGCTTTGCCAGCACCGCAGGAAGAGGCGGTTGCGACAGTGCCGGCTGCCGAGCCTGCCATCGAGGCTGTGCTCGTCGTGGACGTTGAGCCACAGCCTGAGCCTGTGATGCCATCGCCGCGGCGGCGGCATGGCGGGGCGCTGCCGACCTGAGGGCACAGATCCGGGCCGTTTTCGCGCCCGCTTCGCCTGGCGAAACCCGCCGGCTGCAACCGCCTCATTCATTTTATCCTGTAAAAGCTCGATAAAATCTTGCAATTGAGAGTTGGTTGCAAGATTTCGCAACCGCAGCAAATATCCTGACAAATCAGTTACTTACTCCGATTTCGGTTGCGTCCAACAAATGAATTTGTAAGTAATAACAATCGGAGGGAATCGTGAGCGCTGCACTGGCAAAAGTTGTAGAGATCGTGGGCGGGCAAACCCAGCTCGCGCGGCTGCTTGGCGTCAAGCAGGCCAATGTGTGGCATTGGCTGAACAAGGCTGACCGCGTGCCGGGCGAATATGTGCTGGCGATCGAGACCGCGACCGGCGGTCAGGTGACGCGCCATGACCTGCGCCCCGACCTCTATCCTGATGCCCAGGCGCTTGATGCCGCCCCGTCTATCCCTGAAGAAGATCTCTGGCGGGCACAGATTTATGCGCTGCTTGGCCGCTGCCTCGCGCGGCGCCCCGATACGGCGCTGCTGACCGCCCTGGCGCAGCTCAAGGGCGATGAAAGCCCGATGGGGCAGGCGCTGGGCGCGTTGGCCGAGGCCGCCCGCACCACATCGCTGGAGCGCGCGCAGGAAGAATACGATGCCTTGTTCATTGGTTTGCCGCGCGGCGAACTGGTGCCCTATGCCTCGTTCTATCGCACCGGCTTCCTCTATGAGCGCCCGCTGGCCAAGCTGCGCGGCGATATGCAGCAACTCGGCTATGCGCGCGCCGATCATGTTACCGAGCCGGAAGACCATATGGGCGCGCTGTGCGAATTGATGGCACTGCTGATCCGTGGCGGTGATGGTCGCGGCCCGGCGGAACTGAAGACGCAGGAGCGGCTGTATCAGCAGCATCTGGCACCCTGGGGCGAACGCTTCTTCGCCGATCTGGAGCAGGCCGCCAGCGCGAAACTCTATCGGCCGCTCGGCACTGCCGGCCGGCTGTTCATGTTGATCGAAACCCAGGCATTTGTGATGGCCGCCTGAGCGGCCATCGGGAAATTTTGATGGAGGACCTGCCATGAGCAAGGACAACACCCCAGAGCAGAAGACACCGGAGAAGAAAGCGGCGCTTGATCGTCGCAGCTTTCTGCGTGCCGCTGGTGCGGGCGCTGCTGCTGCGGCGGCGGTGACCGTTGCGGCCAAGCCGGAACAGGCGGCGGCAACGGAGAATGCCGCGACCCGCAAGAAGCAGCGGTATCGGGAAACCGAGCATGTGAAGCGCTACTACGACAGCAACCGGCTTTAAGTGCCGGCCAGCCCTGTCGACCAGCCCCTTTGAACTAACTCCCGATCACGGAGAGCCCCGATGCTGATCAAGAAAAGCTCCACTACCGGCGCAGCCGCCAAGACTGGTGGCAAATTGTCCGGCCTGCTTGCCGGCGCCACCCTGCAGACGATGGATCGTCGCGGTTTCCTGAAAGCATCCGGCCTTGCGGCTGGTGGTCTGGCTGCCGTTTCGGCGCTGACCCCGGCGATGGTCAAGCAGGCCAAGGCGATGCCCTCGACCGGCGCCAATGTCGTCAAGAAGAAGAACATCTGCACCCATTGCTCGGTCGGCTGCACTGTCACCGCCGAAGTCGAGAATGGTGTGTGGGTCGGCCAGGAGCCGACCTGGGACAGCCCGATCAACCTCGGCACACACTGCGCCAAGGGCGCTTCGATCCGCGAGCTGACCCATGGCGACCGCCGCCTGAAGTATCCGATGAAGCTGGTGGACGGGAAGTGGACCCGCATTAGCTGGGATACGGCGATCAACGAGATCGGCGACAAGCTGCTGGAGATCCGCCAGAAGTCCGGCCCGGAATCGGCCTACTGGCTCGGCTCGGCCAAGTTCTCCAATGAAGGCGGCTACCTGTTCCGCAAGTTCGCCGCCTTCTGGGGCACCAACAACATCGACCACCAGGCGCGTATCTGCCACTCGACCACGGTCGCCGGCGTAGCCAATACCTGGGGCTACGGCGCGATGACCAACTCGTATAACGACATTCACAATTCCAAGTGCATCGTGATCATGGGCGGCAACCCCGCCGAGGCGCATCCGGTGTCGCTGCAGCATGTGCTGCGCGGCAAGGAGCAGAACAAGGCGCCGATGATCGTGATTGATCCGCGCTTCACCCGCACCGCCGCGCATGCCACCGAATACATGCGCATCCGTCCGGGCACCGATATTCCCACCATCTACGGCCTGCTGTGGCACATCTTCCAGAATGGCTGGGAAGACAAGGAATATATCCGCCAGCGCGTCTATGGCATGGATGACATCCGCGCCGAAGTCGCCAAGTGGACGCCGGACGAAGTGGAGAAGGTCACCGGCGTTCCGGGCGAGCAGATGAAGCGCGTCGCCGAGCTGATGGCCAAGAACAAGCCCGGCACCCTGATCTGGTGCATGGGCGTGACGCAGCATACCGTGGGCACCGCCAACGTGCGCGCGCTGTCGATCCTGCAGCTCGCGCTCGGCAATATCGGCGTGGAAGGCGGCGGCGCCAACATCTTCCGCGGCCACTGCAATGTTCAAGGCTGCACGGACCTTGGCCTCGACGTTACCACCCTGCCGGCCTATTACGGCCTGGTGGAAGGCGCCTGGAAGCATTGGGCCCGCGTCTGGGAAGTCGATTACAACTATCTGCTCGGCCGCTTCGCCGACAAGAAGTTCATGGAAGGCAAGGGCATCCCCTCGACCCGCTGGTTCGATGCCGTGCTGGTCGACAAGAAGGACCTGGAGCAGCCCGACAACGTGAAGGCGATGTTCTTCTGGGGCCATGGCGGCAACACCGTGCCGCGCATGCCCGAGATGCGCACCGGCATGGAGAAGGTGGAACTGATGGTCGTGGTCGATCCGCACCCGACCACTGCCGCCGCCCTGCCGGACCGCAAGAACGGCACCTATCTCTTGCCGGCCTGCACGCAGCTTGAAACCCGTGGCTCGCGCACCGCCTCGAACCGCTCGCTGCAGTGGGGCGAGCAGGTGGTGAAGCCGATCTTCGAATCGAAGCCGGATCACTGGATCCTGTACAAGCTGGCCCAGAAGCTCGGCTTCGATAAGGAGATGTTCAAGAACATCAAGATCGACGAAGGCGACGAGCCGAATGTCGAGGACATCACCCGCGAGTTCAACCGCGGCACCATCTCGATCGGTTATTCCGGCCAGTCGCCGGAGCGCCTGAAGGAGCATATGGCGCATCAGGGCGATTTCGACATCGTGTCGTTGCGCGCCACCAAGGGCCCGCTCAAGGGCGAGTTCTACGGCCTGCCGTGGCCGTGCTGGGGCACGCCGGAAATGAAGCATCCGGGCACCCATGTGCTCTACAACACCAACCTGCCGGTGAAGGATGGCGGCGGTGCTTTCCGTGCCCGCTTCGGCGTCGAGCGCAATGGCGTTTCGCTGCTGGCCGATGGTTCTTACCCGAAGGATTCGGAGATTCAGGACGGCCATCCCGAATTCACCTACGGCCTGCTGAAGAAGATGGGCTGGGACAAGGAACTCACCGATGCCGAGCGCGCCACGATCGAGCGGATCGGCGGCAACAATCCGGATGCGGTGGGCTGGGCGATTGACCTGAGCTGCGGCATCATCCGCGTCTGCATGGCGCATGGTGTGCAGGCGATGGGTAACGCCAAGGCGCGTGCCAATGCCTTCGGTCTGCCCGATCCGATCCCGGTGCATCGCGAACCGCTCTACACCTCGCGTCGTGACCTGGTCGCCAAGTACCCGGCCATGGCCGACCGCCGCGACTACCGCCTGCCGCATCTCGGCAAGAGCGTGCAGGACAAGGATGTCTCGAAGGACTTCCCGCTGATCCTGACCTCAGGCCGTCTGGTGGAATACGAAGGCGGTGGTGAAGAAACCCGCTCGAACAAGTGGCTGGCCGAGTTGCAGCAGAACATGTTCGTGGAAATCAATCCCGAGGATGCTGCCCGCCTTGGCATCAAGGAAGGCCAGAATGTCTGGGTCTATGGCCCGGAAAACAAGGCCAAGGCCAAGGTCAAGGCAATGGTTACGCCGCGTGTTGGCAAGGGCGTCGCCTTCATGCCGTTCCACTTCTCCGGCTTCTGGCAGGGTGTGGATCAGCGCAAGAACTATCCGCCGGGGGCCGATCCGATCGTGCTGGGCGAAGCCGTAAACGGCGTCACCACTTACGGCTACGATCCGGTCACTCATATGCATGAGAACAAGGCCACCCTCTGCCGCATTGAAGCGGCCTAAGCGAAGGTTAGGGGAGATAAACCATGGCCCGCATGAAATTCCTCTGCGACTCCGAACGTTGCATCGAATGCAATGCCTGCGTCACCGCCTGTAAGAACGAACACGAAGTGCCCTGGGGCATCAATCGCCGCCGCGTCGTCACCCTGAATGACGGCGCCAAGGGCGAGCGTTCGATCTCGATGGCCTGCATGCATTGCGAAGATGCGCCTTGCATGGCCGTCTGCCCGGTCGATTGCTTCTACAAGACCGAGGAAGGCGTGGTGCTGCATTCCAAGGATCTGTGCATTGGCTGCGGCTATTGCTTCTATGCCTGCCCGTTCGGCGCGCCGCAGTATCCGCAGGTCGGCAATTTCGGCAGCCGCGGCAAGATGGATAAGTGCACCTTCTGCGCTGGCGGCCCCGAGGCTGACAACAGCAAGGAAGAATATGCCAAGTACGGTGCCAACCGCCTGGCCGAAGGCAAGCTGCCGCTCTGCGCCGAGATGTGCTCGACCAAGGCGCTGCTCGCCGGCGATGGCGACGTGATCGCGCAGATCTACAAGGAGCGCGTCAGCCGTCGTGGTTATGGGTCGGGTGCCTGGGGTTGGGCGACGGCCTACAAGGGCACGGCGGTCTGAGCCGGTTGGGGAGGAAAAAACACATGACCCTTTTCAACATGCGCAAGGTCACGATGTCCAAACTCTGGGCCGCTCTGGCACTTGGCCTGATGCTCAGCATCGCCAACATGGCACCGGCTTCGGCTCAATCGCAGCAGCAGGCTGATGAAGCCGCGCTGCTGCAGCAGCTCAAAGGTGCGCCGGTTGCCGGCCGGGTCTCGATCCCGGATGCCAAGTCCGGCGTGCTGATTCAGCCGCAGGGCCGCGAATGGCGCCAGACCCTGGAAGGTCCGGTGAAGTCGGCTGGCGGCTGGCTGCTGGTTCTCACCGTGGTGGCCATTGCCGCCTTCATGGCGATCCGCGGCCGTATCAAGATCGAGCATGGCCCCTCAGGCCGCACCATCGAGCGGTTCAAGGGCATCGAGCGTTTCGCCCATTGGCTGACGGCGATCTGCTTCGTCATCCTCGGCCTCAGCGGTCTCAATATTTCCTTCGGCCGCAGCCTGCTGCTGCCGGTGATGGGGCCCGAGGCTTTCACCGCGATGAGCGCTTTCGGCAAGCTGGCGCATAACTTCCTCAGCTTCCCGTTCGTGCTTGGTGTTTTCCTGATGGCTGTGCTGTGGATTGCCCACAACATCCCGAATGCCATCGATGTGGAATGGATCAAGCAGGGTGGCGGCCTGTTCAAGAAGGGCGTGCATCCGCCGGCCGGCAAGTTCAATGCCGGCCAGAAGCTGATCTTCTGGTCCGTCGTGCTCGGCTCGACCGCGCTGGCGATCAGCGGCTACATCCTGATGTTCCCCTTCTATGTCACCGACATTGCCGGCATGCAGCTGGCGCAGCTGGTGCATGCGATTGCCGGCATCCTGATGGTGGCGGTGATCCTGGGGCATATCTACATCGGCAGCATCGGCATGGAAGGCGCCTTCGATGCGATGGGCAGCGGCCAGGTCGATACCAACTGGGCCAAAGAACATCACAGCCTGTGGGTGAAGGATGTGACCGCGCGCGGCGCGGGCGACGACTAGGCTTCCTGGTTGGAGCGGAAATAAAAAGGGCGGGGGAAACCCCGCCCTTTTTCGTTTCATGCCCGTCTTGAGAATGCTGCCGCCCGCCGTCATGATATGCAGGCCGGAGTGAAGGTTCATATTCATGCGAAGGGCGAACATGCGGCGACTGGCGTCGGCAATCGGTTTGATCCTGGGATTGGCCTGTCCTGCTGTGCCGGCGCAGGCCGATATGGTCGGCCACGGTGCCATGGTCAATGCGGTATCGGTATCCGCCGATGGGCGCCGGCTGCTCTCGGCCAGTTGGGATTACACGGTTCGTCTCTGGGATCTGGCGAAGCAGAGCGAGTTGAAGGTTTTCGATGGCCATACCGCCAGCGTGAATGCCGTGCTGTTCATGCCCGATGGCAAGTCGGCACTATCGGCAAGCTGGGATCACACGGTGATCCGCTGGGATCTGAACAGCGGCAAGGAAACCGCAAAGCTCACCGGCCATGTCAACAACATTGCCGGCATGGCGCTCAGCCGTGATGGCAAATGGCTGGCCACCGCCAGTTGGGATCGCAGCATCAAGCTTTGGAATCTCGCGACCAACAAACTGGAGCGCAGTTTTGAAGGCCATGAGGCGAATGTGATGCAGGTCGCTTTCGCCATGGATGACAAGCAGCTTGTTTCGGTGGCGTATGATCTCACGGTGCGGTTATGGGATGTGGCCAGTGGCAAGGAACTTGCCGCCATGACCGGCCATCAGGCGAGCGTGAATGCTGTCGCGGTTTCGCCGGATGGCAAAACCGCGCTGACCGGCAGCACGGATGGTACGATCAAGCGTTGGGATCTCGCCGCGCAGCGTGAAAGCGGCAGTCTGCCTGGCCATGGCGCCTTCATCACTTCGATCGCAATTTCGAAGGATGGCCGTTATGCGCTGTCGGGCGGCGGCGATCGGCTGATGCGGCTATGGGATTTAAACACCGGGCGCCAGATGAAGCAGTTTGCTGGCCATGAAAAGCCGGTCTGGTCTGTGGCGTTCACGCCCGATGGCAAACGCGCGGTGTCAGGCGGTTACGACACGGTGATCAAGGTTTGGTCGCTGGAGACCGGCGCGCTCATCAACAACTGAGCAACGCCAGTCTGGACGCGGCGAGCGATCAGTTCTGATGCGCTTCCGGGCTGACGCGGGCGCCTTCGGTGCTGAAGGCGACATCAACCGATTTATTGACAGTGTTCAGGATGAAGGCGGAACCGACCGCGATGACCAGGGCAGCGATCAGGCCGGCGACAAAGGCTTTCATGGGGCTTCCTCCAAACTGCTGATTTCACTGGATTATATATGAATTAATGGACAAAGGGAAAGGGTTTGGCTAGGGCGCCGTGGCCTGTTTCAGCCAGGCAATCAGGTCAACCCGGTCCTGCGCGATGGCCAGCCCGCCATACATCTTGTTGCCTGGCATGAAGTCCTGCGTCGCGGCCAGGTACGCATCCATTGTCTGCTCGGTCCAGACCACGGCCGATTTCTTCATGGCCTCGGAATAGCGGTAGTCAGGTAAGCTGCCGGCGCGGCGCCCGAACACGCCATGCAGGCGCGGGCCGACGATGTTGCGGCCTTTGGCGTCGAGCGTGTGGCAGGCGCGGCATTTGCCCCAGAGTTCCTCGCCGCGCTCAAGGCTTGGCGGCTCCAGTTGATCGGCATTCGCAGCTTGTGCCCGGGCATCGCCGGCACACAAGAAAAGCGCTGGAAGCAACATCCAAATCGCAGTCCGCACCAAGGCCTCCGGCTGGTTTTCGTGTTGTTGCAACACTATAATCAGAGACGTGTAGTTTACCATATTGTCGGGTGAAAACAGGCCATGCGGCTGGACGGAAAACGCGTCCTGGTGTGCAACTGCGAAGGCATGATGCCGCTGGATGGCAAGGCGCTGGCGCGTGCCTGCGGCGCTGCCGAAGGCGGTGACGTCGCCAGCCAGCTTTGCCGTGCCCAGATCAAGAATTTCCAGGCGGCATTGCGGGCCGGCGAACCGTTGGTGGTGGCCTGCACCCAGGAAAGCCCGCTGTTCGACGAGCAGCGCGAGGAACTGGGCAGCGATGTTCCGGTCACCTATGTCAATATCCGCGAAACCGCCGGCTGGTCGGCGGAGGCGCCGGCGGCAACGCCGAAGATCGCCGCGCTGATTGCCGCCGCCACGGTGCCGTCGCCGGTCCTGCCGGCTGTCACGATGAAATCCGAAGGCGTGGCCCTGGTCTATGGCCGCGACGAGCAGGCAATCGCCGTGGCGCGACAGCTCAGCGACCGGCTTGATGTCACCATCATGCTGGATCGGCCGAAGGATGTTTCACCGCCTGCGGTGATGGATTTGCCGATCGTGCAGGGCCGCATCGCAACGGCACGCGGTCATCTCGGTGCGTTCGATCTGGTGATCGACGATTACGCCTTGCCGCTGCCTTCCTCGCGCCGCAGCCTGCAATTCGGGGCGCCGCGCAATGGTGCCAAATCGCGCTGCGATATCATCATCGATCTCACTGGCGGTGCGCCGCTGTTTTCCGCCCATGAAAAGCGCGATGGCTATTTCCGCCCGGACCCCAAGGATCCGGCCGCGGTTCAGCTTGCGCTGTTCGAGGCCGCAGACCTGATCGGCAGTTTTGAAAAGCCGATCTATGTCAATTTCCATGCCGAACTCTGCGCCCATAGCCGTTCGAAGAAAACCGGCTGCACGCGCTGTCTCGATGTCTGCCCCACTGGGGCGATCACGCCGGCCGGCGACCATGTGGCCATCGATCCCTATATCTGCGGCGGCTGCGGCAATTGCGGCGCGGTCTGCCCGACCGGGGCCGCAGAATACAGCCTGCCGCCGCCGGCCACGCTGACCGACCGCCTGCGCAGCCTGTTGCTGGCCTATCGCGAAGCTGGCGGCAGCCAGGCCGTGATCCTGCTGCATGATGCCAAGCATGGTGCGCCGCTGATCGATGCGCTGGCGCGCTATGGCGATGGCCTGCCGGCCCGCGTGCTGCCTTTCGCCGTGCATGCGCTAGGCGAATGCAATGTGGCTTTCTTTGCGTCCGCCTTTGCCTATGGCGCCGCCGATCTGCGCATGCTGGCGCCGGCCAAGCGCAGCGACGATGTAGCCGGGCTGGGCCAGCAGATGGCGCTGACCGAAAGCGTGCTGGTGGGCCTGGGCTATGAAGGCGGCCGCGTGGGCCTGATCGAGGCCGATGATCCGGACCGGCTGGCGGCGGCGCTTGCCGCGCTGCCGCGCCGTGAAGGGCCAAGCGGTGCCAGCTATCTGCCGATGGGCCGCAACCGCGACCTGTCGCGCCTGGCCTTCCGGCATCTGCATGCGGTGGCGCCGCAGCCGGTGGATGCCGTGGTGCTGCCACCGGGCGCGCCGTTTGGCAGCCTGCAGGTCGATGCCGCGAATTGCACGCTTTGCCTGGCCTGTGTTTCCTCCTGCCCGACCGGCGCGCTGAGCGATGACCCGGAGCGTCCGCGCCTGACTTTCACCGAGGATGCCTGCGTGCAATGCGGCCTGTGCAAGGCGACCTGCCCTGAGAAGGTGATCGCGCTCGAGCCGCGGGTGAATTTCACTGCCCAGTCGGCACAGCCGCGCCTGGTGAAGGAAGAGGAGCCGTTCCACTGCATTCGTTGCGCCAAGCCGTTCGGCACCAAATCCTCGATCGAGAAGGTGATCGCCAAGCTGGAAGGCAAGCACTGGATGTATGGCCAGAGCGCCGTTGCCGACCGCATGCGGATGTGCGCCGATTGCCGCGTGATCGTGCAGAGCGAAAGCAAGATCGATCCCTATGCCGGCGCACCGCGCCCCGAAGTCCGCACCACGGATGATTACCTTGCCGAGCGCGCGGCAGCGGAATTCAAGGCTGCCGGCAAGAAGCCGTCATGAAGGCCGAGCGTGAAGCGTCTGGTATGAAGGTTCTGGGCATTTCCGGCTGGAGCGGCGCAGGCAAGACCACGCTGCTGGTGGAACTGATCCCGCTGCTTGTGGCGCAGGGCGTGAAGGTCTCGACCATCAAGCATGCGCATCACGAATTCGATGTCGACAAGCCCGGCAAGGATTCCTATCGTCATCGCGAGGCCGGCGCCAGCGAGGTCGTGATCAGCTCGGCCCGGCGCTATGCAATCATGCATGAATTGCGTGGCGAGGCCGAGCCGACGCTGGAAGAGTTGCTTGCACGCCTTGGCCCGGTGGATCTGGTGCTGGTGGAAGGCTTCAAGAAATCCAGTCATGCCAAGATCGAGGTCTGGCGCGCTTCGGTTGGCAAGCCGATGCTGCAGGCGGAGGATGCCACGATCATTGCTGTAGCCAGCGATGCCGCGATACCGGCTTTGCCGGTACCGCAACTGGATGTGAATCGACCGCAGCAGGTGGTTGCGTTCATTCTCGCCTGGATGGCGGGCGGCGGCAGGCACGAGGTGCAGCGTGGCGCAGCTGAGTGACGACTGCTTTGCCCATGGCGGCACGTTGCTGCGGCTGGATGCCGCCTTGGCTGAACTCTCTTCCCGTCTAGTTCCGATTGCGCCGACTGAAGCCCTGCCATTGGCACTTTGCCATGGCCTCATCCTGGCCGAGCCTCTCGTAGCCAAAGTCGCGGTGCCGCCGCGCGATAATTCCGCCGTCGATGGGTATGCGGTCTATTACGATGATCTATCGCGTGATGGCGAGACCCGCCTGCCGGTGATCGGCCGCTCTGCTGCGGGCCATCCGTTTCCCATGCCACAGCCGCATGGCACAGCGGTGCGGGTACTCACCGGTGCCCTGATGCCGCTGGGTGCAGGCAGCAATCACCCCGATACGGTGATGATGCAGGAGGATTGCCGGGTCGAGGGTGATGCGGTGGTGATTCAGCCCGGTATCAAGCGCGGCGCCAACCGCCGGCTGGCGGGCGAGGATCTGGCGGCCGGGGAAACCGTGCTGCCTGCCGGTCGCATCCTGTCGGCGCAGGACCTGGCGCTGGCGGCTGCCAGCGGCCATGCCGTGCTGATGGTGCGGCGGCCGCTGCGCGTGGCCTTGGTGTCGACAGGCGATGAATTGCACGAAGCCGGTGGCCCGCTGCCTGATGGCGGTATTTACGATGCCAACCGCCCGATGCTGGCGGCTCTGCTCGCCGCTGCGGGCTGCAAGGTGAGTGATCTTGGCATTCAGCCGGATCGCCGCGATCACCTCACCGCCTTTTTCGCCGCTATGGCGCGCGACTATGATGCGGTGGTGACATCCGGCGGCGTTTCGACCGGCGAGGAAGATCATGTGAAGGCCGCCATCGAGGCGCAGGGCCGCCTGGATTTCTGGCGTCTGGCGATCAAGCCGGGCAGGCCGGTGGCGCTGGGCATGATCGGGCATGTGCCTTTCTTCGGTCTGCCGGGCAATCCGGTGGCGGCAATGCTCACCTTCTGCTTCTTCGCACGGCCGCTGCTGCAACGCTTGAATGGCGCAACGCCGCTGCCGCCGCGCAGTTTCCCGGTCACCGCCGGATTTTCCTACAGGAAGAAGGCGGATCGCCGCGAATGGGTGCGCGTCTCGCTGCAGGATGATGGCCGGGGCGGCTGGCGGGCCGAGAAATATCCCATTGATGGCGCAGGCGTGATCACCTCGCTGACGCGCACCGATGGCTTGATCGAGCTGCCGGAAGACCTGTTGCGCCTGGAACCGGGTGAGACTGCCCGCTTCTATCCGTATGAAGCGCTCGGGCTCTGACGCCTGACCGGGCCACGGTTCCGGCCGGCCAGTAAACCTTAATAAACAAGTATTAATGAGCCCTGGCGGCAGCATTGCTGGTATTTTTGTAACAAAACACCAACCCTGGGATTATTCTATTCTTCAGTCGCTGTTTTTGTGCGAGGTCCCGCGGGGTGGGGCCGGTGAAGCCGCTGTCAGTCAGGGGCCGATCTTCGCACACAAGTTTGAGCATGAGGCGGCTGCCATGCTTGGCAGGATAAACCGGGTGGAAAACAGGGGTGACGCATGTTCGGTCTATTCGCACGCAAGGACGAGGCATTCGCGGCGGCCAAATTCGAGGCGATCAACCGCTCCCAGGGCATGATCGAGTTCGGCCTCGATGGCACCATCCTGCAGGCCAATGAAAACTTCCTCGCCGCCATGGGCTATACGCTGTCGGAAGTGCAGGGCAAGCATCACAGCATTTTCGTCAGCCCGGAATACAAGGCGAGCGCCGAATATCGTGGCTTCTGGGAGAAGCTGCGGCGCGGCGAATATGATGCCGGGCAATATCTGCGGCTTGGCAAGGGTGGCCGCGAGGTCTGGATCCAGGCCAGCTACAATCCGATCTTTGACAAGAATGGCCAGCCGGTGCGGGTGGTGAAAATCGCCGCCGATATCACCGAGCAGAAGCAGCGCGCCGCCGATTTCGAGGGCCAGCTTGCGGCGATACGCAAGTCGCAGGGCATGATCAGCTTCACCCTGGATGGCATTGTGCTGGATGCCAATGAAGCGTTTCTCGCCGTGCTCGGCTACAGCCTGGATGAAGTGCGCGGCAAGCATCACCGCCTGTTTGTCGAGCCGGCTTATGCCGAGAGCCAGGCCTACCGGGATTTCTGGGCCAAGCTGCATCGCGGCGCCTACGATGCCGGGCAGTATCGCCGTGTTGGCAAGGGTGGCAGGGAGGTCTGGATCCAGGCTTCCTACAACCCGATCCTCGATGCCAGTGGCCGGCCTTACAAGGTGGTGAAATTCGCCACCGACATCACGGCACAGGTCCGGTCGGCGCAATTGATGCGCCAGGCGGTGGATAAGGTGATCGCCGCCGCGCGCGCCAACGACCTGACGCAGCGTATCGACATTGCCGAACTCAATGGCGATATCCGCGAGCTCTGCCAGGGCATCAATGAATTGCTCGATTCCACCAGCGAAGTGATCCGGGCGTTGAAAGCCGCATCGGAAGCCATTGCCGCATCCACGGATGAAATCTCCGTTGGCAGCAGCGACATGGCTTCGCGCACCGAGAGCCAGGCGGCCAGCATCGAGCAAACCGCCGCCGCGATGCACCAGATCACCGCAACCGTGCGGCAGAATGCCGATAATGCCCAGGCGGCAAACCAGCTCAGCCAGGCGGCGCGCGAAACCGGTGAGCGCGGCGGAGTCGTGGTGAATGATGCGGTGGCCGCGGTCAGTCGCATCGAGGATAGCGCGCGGCGGATTTCCGATATTGTCGGCCTGATCGACGAAATCGCCTTTCAGACCAACTTGCTGGCGCTCAATGCTTCCGTCGAAGCCGCGCGGGCCGGGGAGGCGGGCAAAGGATTTGCTGTCGTGGCGCAGGAGGTGCGAGCCCTGGCGCAGCGTTCCGCCAGCGCCTCCAAGGATATCAAGGGGCTGATTTCGGAATCCAATGCTCAAGTAAAATCAGGTGCCGAGCTGGTTGGCCGCACCGGCACAGCGCTGCATGAAATCCTGTCGGCGATCAAGAAAGTGAGCGATATCGTGGCGGAGATCTCGGCTGCCAGCCGCGAGCAATCCACCGGCCTGGAGCAGGTCAACACCGCCGTCACCAGCATGGATGAACTGACCCAGCGCAATGGCGCACTAATCGAGGAGAGTGCCGCCTCCGCCCAGGCCCTGGCCGATCAGGCCGCCAAACTGGCCGCTCTGGTGCAGAGTTATCGCGTCTAGGCGCTGTCGCGGTCGAAGCGCGGCAGCAGCAGCGATTGCAGGATGCCGCGTTCGAGTGTGCTGCTGTTGATTGGCGTTGCGCTCGGTTGCAGATTCTCCACATCGCCTTCGGGCCAGACCTGCAGCGTCATCACCTGTGAAACACGACGGCCATCGATGGTCAGCGGCAGCATCAGTCGCCGGGTGCGGCCGTGGCGGCCCAGGTCCCAGCGGAACGAGCTTTCGGAATAGACCGGGCTGGCGGTATCGTAGACGCGACGGAACAGGCCGCGAATATAGACGGCATAGTCGTCGCGCATCAGGTCGTCGATGCGCTCGCCGGAGAAGTCGCGACCGAATTTTTCCGCCATGGCGGCACCGACCATGTGGAAGCGCACATCGAAAGGATCATGCAGCAATTCGGCAATGACCAAGTGCGGCAGTAGCTGCCGTGGCAGGTCGATGGGAGAAATATCGCTGCGAAATGGCGCGAAGCGCGAACTACGTTTTGATGCCCAGTATATTGCCGCTTCCAGCAGCAGTGGATCGTCGTAAAAGGGCAGGCCGGTATCAAACAAGGCACGCTGCGCGGCATTGCCGGTTTGGTATTGCAGCGTCCCGGTGATGAATTCAGCCAAGCTGTAGAGGGTTACCAGGTCGCGCTCGCGCCATTGCCGGGGTGCGCCAGTTTGCTCACAGCACAGGATTGCTGCCGGCGTGCCGTCGCGGTCATGGATCAGGAAATCCAGCAGCGAATAGATGTCATTGTCGGTGAAGTAGTCTTTAGTGAAGCAGCGTGTTGCGGGATGCTGTCGCGCCTCTTCTGCGGCGATCACGCGCTCGGCGAGGATGGCATCCAGGTAGGAGGCATACTGGTCGCGGCTGATCACCATGCCGGCCGGTGCATTGGCGATGCGGCGGTCGATCAGGTATTGGCAGGAAATGCTGCCATTGGCCTCGAAATACCAGATGCTGGCGCGTGTTGCCTGGGTAGCGTCTAGCGCATCACGGCACACGGCGTTGAAGAGATTGCGTAGGCCCGCCGCGTTTAGGGCATGGGCCACGGCCAATCGCGACCGGTCGAACACTGCTGCTTCCCAATCCATACCTGCCGCAACGAAACGGCTAAGCCCTGCTTTATCGTCGTTATACGACGCATCGGCGGAAACGCTGCGGTCACGTTCATGTGTAGCGGGTGTTCGCCCCGCGTTGAAGTCGAATTCTGTCCAATCCTGTCTAATTTTGATAGCAACTACAGTATGTTACCGCAAATTTATATCGCATATACGGCGAGTATATATGATTTTTATTAGGGTCGAGGCGCCTACCCCAAGGAGCTTCGAATCATGGCACGCGCTGCCGCCAATCCGTTTCCCGCCCCGGTCAAGCTGCGTCGATTGCAGATCGAAATCACCACCGGCTGCAATCTGAAATGCGCCGGCTGTCCGCGCACCGTGGCGATGCAGGCTGACGAATGGCACAACCGCCATATGCCGGTGCAGCGTTTTCGCGCCGTGATCCAGAATGCGCCGTTGGCCGATGTGGCGGTGCTGCAGGGCGTCGGCGAGCCAACCATTCACCCCAAGCTGCCGCAGTTGCTGGATATCGCGCTTGAGAGCGGCAAATTCGATCTGGTCAGCTTTAACACCAATGCCCTGGTGCGCGACCTTGGCTACTACATGCGGCTGGCGCAGCGCGGCCTGCGGCATTTGAGTGTCTCTGTCGATGCGCTGGACCAGGAAGGCGCGGCGATCACCCGCGCCGGCACCGACGCCGAGAAGCTGAAAAAACAGCTAAGCGGTTTGCTGCGGCTGTTTCCCGGTCTCACGGTTTCCATCGTGCTGAGCCGGATGAATCTGGATCGGCTGGAAGGCCTGCTCGACTATCTGATTGGTATCGGTACCAAGGTGATCGAGGTACAGCCGCTGGTCAGCTATGCCGCCAGCACCAACGCGCTCGGCCTGAATCCGCAGGATATCGCCCGGGGCCTCGGGATCATCCGGGAGGCGCGGGCACGCTACGGGCAGCAATCCATGATCGTTGCGGCGCCGGGCATGGAGCCGAGCGGCAAGCGCTGCCACCGGCCGCTGAATGCCGCCTATTGCACGGTGGAGGGCTTGCTGACGCCCTGCTGCGTCACCAACGACACGGCCTATTTCGACCGCACCAGCCTGGAGCACCAGAGCTTCACCTCGGCCTGGCAGAGCCAGGGTGTGGCGCAATGGATGGAGCAATTCCGCCAGCGCGAGCCGGAAATGTGCCAGGGCTGCGGCTATAATCCGCGCGGTTTCGAGGCCGAAAGCGGCGCTATGAACGAATATGCCCGCAGCCCACGCGATGGCGCCCAGGCTTGAAACGGGTGCTGGCTTGAAACGGGTGCTGGCTTGAAACGGGTGGCCTGAGGTTTATGGCCTGAGCCGGCTTAGAACTCGACGTCGAGTTCTTCCACTTCCGCCGGCTCGAGCTGCGCTTCGGCATTCCATTCGCGCATCGCCGGCAGGTCGAGGATCAGCTTCTTGTAGTCGGCGGTAACGCTGTCGAGCTTCACGTCATAGGTCTCGAAGCGGGTGCAGACCGGCGCATACATGGCATCGGCCAGCGTCGGCGTGGCGCCAAACAGGAACGGCCCGCCATAGGTTTCCAGGCATTCGCGCCAGATCGCCAGAATGCGGTCGATATCGGCCTGGGCGCCGGCCCAGATCTTGAAGTTGGGATGCTTCGCCTTCAGGTTCATCGGCAGCGCGGCGCGCATGTTGGCAAAGCCGGAATGCATTTCGCCGGCCACCGCGCGGCAATGCGCGCGCTGCGCCAGGTCTTTCGGCAGCAGCCCGGCCTTGGGCTTGATTTCGTTCAAGTATTCGGCAATCGCCAGGGTATCCCAGACCTTTACCTCGCCATCGGTGAGGCAGGGCACCAGGAAAGACGGCGAGAGCAGCAGCAGCTCGGCGCGGGAGGAGGGGTCGTCGGCGGAAAGCCGTACCTCCTCAAAATCCAGCTTCGCCATCTTGCACAGCAACCAACCGCGCAACGACCAGGACGAATAATTCTTGCTGCTGATGGTAAGCGTGGCCTTCGCCATGGCGTCATCCCTTGGTGCCGCCCCGCCGGGGAGACCGGCCGGGCGATGCTGCTCTGCATTATTATCTCGCAGTGCAATAAAAAATGCACTAGCCTTTTATCGTCTCGGTTGGGATTGCGGCGCTGGAAACGCCCGGTCCGGGTCCGGCAACGTCCAGCAGCATGGGTTTTCCGCCCGCATGATGTACTACGCCTATCAAGCTTACTCCGATCTGATGGAGCCGGTCCGTGCGGTTGCGCGCATGGCGCAAGGGGCCTTTAACGATCCGTCCAATCCGCTGCGCGATACCTCGCTGTTCCGCCACATGGCCGCCGGCGCCGAGATGGTGACGCGCGCGACTCTGACCCATCACCGCCCGCCCTATGGCATCGAGCGGGTCAAGCTCGGCAACCGCGAGGTGGCGGTGACCGAACGCGCCGCCCTGGTCACGCCCTTCGGCACCCTGCTGAATTTCAAGAAGGACAGCGATGTGGTGCAGCCGCGCGTGCTGGTGGTGGCGCCACTCTCGGGCCACTACGCCACGCTGCTGCGCGGCACGGTGGAGACGCTGCTGCCGGAACACGATGTCTATATCAGCGACTGGCATAATGCCCGCGACGTCAGCCTGTCCGATGGCCGCTTTGGCTTCGATGAATATGTCGACCATGTAATCCGCTTCCTGGAACATCTTGGCCCTGGCGCCCATGTGGTGGCCGTGTGCCAGCCCTGCGTGCAGGTGCTGACTGCCGTGGCGCTGATGGCAGAGAGCGGCAACAAGGCGCAGCCGCGCACCATGACGCTGATGGCCGGCCCGATCGATTGCCGCGTCAATCCGACAGAAGTGAATAACCTCGCCACCGGCAAGCCCATCGAGTGGTTCGAGCGCAATCTGATCGATACGGTGCCGCAGCGTTTCAAGGGCGCCGGCCGCCGCGTTTATCCCGGCTTCGTGCAGCTTACCGCCTTCATGTCGATGAACATGGACCGCCATGTGAAGGCGCATGTCGAGCTTTACGAGAATATCGCTGCCGGCGAACTGGCGAAGGCTGAGGCGACCAAGACCTTCTACGACGAATATTTTGCCGTGCTGGACCTGCCGGCGGAATTCTATATCGAGACCGTGCAGCGCGTGTTCCAGGAATACCATCTGGCTGAAGGCCGCCTGGTGGTGCATGGCCAAAAGGTCAATCCCAAGGCTATCCGTCGCACCGCCCTGCTTACCGTCGAAGGCGAGAAGGACGATATCTGCTCAGTTGGCCAGACACTGGCGGCGCATGATCTCTGCACCGGCCTAAAACCCTATATGCGCAAGCACCACCTGCAGCCGGGTGTCGGCCATTACGGCGTGTTCAATGGCCGGCGCTGGAATACGCAGATTTACCCGCTGGTGCGCAACCTGATCCTGGCGCACGACTGAGGTCAGCCGGTTTCAGAGGATGCCGCGGCTCTTGAGCAGGGTATCCAGACGCTGCTTCAGGACCTGCAGCGATACCGGCTTTACCATGTAGCCATCCACCTGCAGCTTTTTGGCCGTCAGCACGGTTTCCTGCTGCTTGTCGGCCGTGAGGAATACCACCGGCGTTTCCGCGACGCTGGGATTGGCCATGCCGCGTACCTTTGCCAGGAAACCGAGGCCATCGAGCGGCTGCATATGCACATCGCAAAGCACCAGCAATGGCCGCACCCGCACCAGTTCCTTGAAACCGGCTTCGCCATCGGATGCCTCATGCAGCAGCCGGTAGCCTAGCTGGCGCAGGAGCTGGCAGATGATCTGCCGGGTGTAATCTTCATCCTCCACCACCAGGATGCGGATCTTATCGAGTGGAATACCGACCATGTGCTTAGCGGCCTCGTCTCAATGCCGCAGGATCTGCGGCAGGGTTTCATTCAATTCGCGCCAGGTGTCGGGCAGCAATTCTGCCATCAGCGCGGCGGTATCGGTGTCGTTGGCATCGCAGGCATCCTGCAGATAGGACGCCAGGTTGCCGAGCCGGTTGGCGCCCATGGAGCGGCCGGAGCCTTTCAGCGTATGGGCGGCAAAGCGCGCCGCTTCCAGGTCGCCCTTTGCCATGGCCGCTTCTACCTCTGCGACGCGCGTGGCGGCATCGGCGACGAAGTTGCTTAGGAAGCCCTTGGCGGCATCGTTCAGACTGCCGAACATTTCCGCGAGCGGGGCTGGATCGAAAATGTCGGTGTCCCAGTCGGGACCGGGCGTGGCGGCGGGCGCAGCCGTGGTGGCCTTTGGTGCGGCCGCCTTGCTCGCCGGTACGCGCAGGGGCAAGGCCTGCGGCAGCCATTGCGTCAACATGTCGCCCAGCGCGCGGCTGTTGATCGGCTTGGTCAGGTAGCCATCCATGCCGGCATCCAGGCATTGCTGCTCGGTGCCGGTCAGCGCGTCGGCCGTCAGTGCCACGATTGGCAGGCGCGGGCCATCGGGGCTTTCGGCGCCACGGATCGCGGCGGTCAGTTCGAAGCCATCCATTTCCGGCATATGGAAGTCGGTCAGCAGCAGGCCATAGCCTGAATTGTTCCGATACATCTCCAATGCCTGGGCACCGTTGTCGCCAATCTCGCAGGCGAAGCCCATGCGGCTCAGCATCTGGCGGATCACCACCTGATTGGTCAGGTTGTCCTCCGCCACCAGCACCAGGGCGTTGCCGGCCCGTGCGGTTTCGATATCCGGCGGTGCCCAGGCCATATCCTCGCGGAAGGCGCTTTCCGCCTCATCGCCAGCTATCAGGTCGAGCGCCAGGGCGGCGGCACGCCACAGGCCATGGCGGTTGAGCGGGTAAGTCAGCGCCAGGCGGAAATGCGCGCGCGCGGCGGCATCCAGGGTCGATACCAGGCTGCGCGGCGCCACCAGGGCGAAACGGGCATCGGTCGCCTGGCTGGCCGGCAGATCAAGTACGCTGGTGTGATCCGCGCCGCCAGGGCTGCGCGCATCCACCAGTACCAGGTCGATATCGCCGGCAGCAAGGCGCTGGCGTGCGGTCGGCACCGTCGATTGCATGTCGATCGCCGTGATGCCGGCGGCGCGCAGATACTGCGCCGCCAGGGCTGATTGCTCTGCCGGCAGGCCAGCCAGCAGCACGCGACACGATGCGATATCCTGTTTTGGCCGCGGTGCCTCGGCGCCGTCTTCTGGCGGCAGCGGCAATTCGAACCAGAAAGTGGAGCCATGGCCGGCGGTACTGGTGACGCCGATGCGACCGCCCATCAATTCGCACAGCCGGTTGCAGATCGAGAGGCCGAGGCCGGTGCCGCCGTATTTGCGTGCCGTGGAACTGTCCGCCTGGCTGAAGGGCTGGAACAGCCTGGCCTGCTGCTCCTCGGTGAGGCCAATGCCGCTGTCGATCACCTCGAAGCGCAGCCAATGCGGTTCAGCCATCGGCTGGATGCGGATGGTGATGCTGCCTTCATGGGTGAATTTCACCGCGTTGCCACCGAGATTGAGCAAGACCTGGCGCACGCGGGTCGGGTCTCCAAGCCGCTTGTCCGGCACAGTTGGATCAATGTCGACAACCAGTTCCAGCATCTTGTCGTCGGCGCGCGGCGCCAGCAGCTCGCCGATGCCATCGGCCAGATCGCCAAGGCTGAACGGCACGCTTTCGATATCCAGCTTACCGGCTTCGATCTTGGAGAAATCCAGGATGTCGTTGATCACCGTGAGCAAGGCCTGCGCCGACTCGCGGATCACCTTCGACATGCGGCGCTGCTCACCATCCATCGGTGTCAGTTCCAGCATTTCCGCCATGCTCATCACGCCATTCATCGGCGTGCGGATTTCGTGGCTCATGGTGGCGAGGAAGTTGGACTTCGCGCGCGTAGCGTCCTCGGCGACGACGCGGGCAGCGCGCGATTCCTCCTCGGCCTTGGCCAGGGCGACAGATTTCTCGCGCAGCTTGAGAGTGTAGAAGGCGCCAATGGAAAACAGTACAAAGCCAGCGAAGGCCAACATCAGATTGCGCCGCAGCCGCTGCTCGGCATCGCGCAGTACGGCTGTTTCCGGCAGACCGACATAGGTATAGAAGGGGGCGCTCGGAATGTCGGAACGATTGGCGGCGCCGACCAGCAGGCCGCGCGGCGTTTCGATCAAACGCGATGTGCTATCCTCGCGCAAAGCCTCGAAGAGTGCCGAGGCATCCGGATCGCCTAGATCGCCGACACCGCCTGAGCGGCTGTTATTTTGGGCGCGGAAGCGGCGCATCAGCGCCGAATGGCCCAGCACCTCGCCTTCGCCGGTGGCAATGAACACGGTGCCGCCAATGCGGCGCGATTCCGCGTCGACAATGCGTGATACTTCGCTCAACTCGATATCGACGCCAATTACCGCCCGCAACACACCGCCGGCATCGAATACTGGCACGGCATAGGTGATGCCTAGCGTGGCGGCGGTGGCGAAGGTGTAGGGCTTGGTCCAGATCGGGCGTTCAGCCTTTTGGGCGCCGATATACCAAGGCCGCTGGCGCGGATCGTAAGGAGGTGCTTCATGATCGGAGCGCAGGAAGCCGCCGCCCTGAGTGGGCATGACGAATTCATTGCGCACGATTTCGCCGTTGGCTGGATCGCGCACCAGCTCACGCATCAGGATGGTACGCTTGCCGGTGATATCAAAGCCGACCCAGGCCGAATCCTGGTTCGAAAATGCCTGCACGGCATGGAACGAGCCATCCGGCAGGCCGACATAGACGCCGTTGAGAAAGACGTTGCGCTGCATCAGCGCATTGGCCATCGGCAGGAACAAGCTGAGGAAAGCATCGCGGTCTGGCACTTCGCGGGCCAGGTCGCGGATAAAGCTGGTGGTGATCAGCAGGCCGTCGAAGCGGCGGTCAGTCTGCTGCTTGATGGTGGCGGCGTATTCCTCGGCACTGGACAAGCCATCGCTCAGCAGGGCATTCCGCTGCTCATGGTAGAGCTGCAGAAGGCCATACACTGCGCCGGCGAAAATGACGCAGAAGCCGAGCACAAGCTTGATCAGTCCGGTATACCGGCTCACACGCATACCTGAGAGTAGGATGTTGAGGCCGCCATGATACCGCTGATTGCGCTGCCGTGGAAATTAAATGTCGGGAAAATCACAATAATTCCACTAGGCAGGATTTGCCGGGTGCTGGGTGAAAGCTGCCGCCTTGGGTTGTAACTCTGTCATTGCCGGTGGGGCGCTTTCATGGTTAACTGCTTCCCAGGCGAAGGCGGAAGCAAGCTGAAAAATCGGCAGAAATCCGTAAATGATGTAAGATCGCCTGGGCCCGACAGTAAGTCGCTGGCCATACCGTTGTGCTCTGGCACGAGGTTTGCGCTTGTCCTTGGGAGCTTGTCCTCCCGGATAAGCATGGCCTGTGTTCAACGGCGTCTCAGAAGGAGAGGATTACGCAGTGCCCGTGGTGGTCAATCTCGGTGACGGTGGCAACACCCAGACCTATGGCAAGGTTGATATCCTTGTCAGCGGATCGGGTGCTGATGCCATCACGATCACCAGTCCCGCCGCTGCGGCCAATATCAATCTCGGCGGCGGCGCCGACAGCCTCGTTCTCCAGGGCGCCAGCAACACGGCCACGGTCGGCAATGTCGAAACCCTGACCGGCGGCAGCGGCGCCGACACGATCACGCTCGGCGCTCCGCTTTCGGGCGGCCAGATCGATCTCGGCGGCGGCAATGACAGCCTGCGGCTGGCCCATGGCACCAACAGTTTGACGCTACTCAATGTCGAGACCGTCATCGGCGGCACTGGGGCCGACAATATCACCCTCGGCAATGCGGTCACGAAAGGCAGCTTCAGCCTTGGCGATGGCGCCGACAAGCTGCAACTGGCCAATGGCGGCAACACTATCAGCGTCGCTGGCGTCGAGACCCTGACCGGCGGCAGCGGGGCGGATATCGTCATCGCCACCGGCGCGCTGCCGAATGCCCAGATCGATCTTGGCGGCGGTGTCGACAGTTTCACGCTCGGCACTGGTGTCAACAATGTCACGCTGGCCAATGTCGAGACCATCACCGGTGTTGGCGGTGCCGACACGGTGACGCTCAGCACGGATCTTGCTGGCGGCAAGGTGGACCTTGGCGGCGGCAATGATAGCCTGAAGCTGACCAATGGCGGCAATAACGGCACGGTTTTGAATGTCGAAACCCTGACCGGCGGCAATGGCGCCGATCAAATCACGCTGGGCGGCAAGGGCAGTGCCGATCTTGGCCTCGGCAATGACAAGGTGACCATTACCGATGCCGGCGGCAGCTTCACGCTGGCCAATATAGAAAGCATCCAGGGCGGCGCAGGCGCCGACAAGATCACGCTCACCACCTCGCTCACCACCTCCAGCAGCGTCGATCTGGGGGGCGGCAGCGACAGCGTCGCGCTGGCGAATACTGGCAATACCGCCGTGATCAGCAATGCCGAAACTGTTCTAGGCGGCAGCGGCGGCGATGCCATCACGCTTGGCACCGCCGTATCAAATGGCAGTGTCGACCTCGGCGGCGGCAATGACAGCCTGAAACTGGCCGATGGCGGCAATACCATCACGGTGGCGAATGTCGAGACCATCACCGGCGGCGCTGGCGCCGATGTGGTGACGGTTTCCACCCCGCTGGTGAACTCGACCCTGGATCTCGGTGGCGGCAACGATCAGATCAAGCTGGCTGCCGGCACCAATACAGTGACGCTGGCGAATGTTGAAACCATCACCGGCGGCACCGGTGCCGATACGGTGACGCTGTCCACCGAGCTGAATGGCGGTAAGGTCGATCTCGGTGGCGGCAATGACAGCCTGAAGCTGGCCAATGGCGGCAATTCCGCCACGATCGGCAATGTTGAAACCATCACGGGCGGTTCCGGTGCCGATGTCATCACCGTCAGCGGCAAGGCCAGCATCGACTTAGGCGGCGGCAGTGACAAGGTTACGCTTTCGGCGGCCTCCACGGTGACGCTGGCCAATGTTGAAAGCATCACCGGCTCCTCGGGCGCCGATACCGTCACCCTGACCGGCACGCTTGGGGCCGGTTCCAGTATCGATCTCGGTGGCGGCACCGACAAACTGGTGCTAGCCAATGGCAGCAACAGTGCCACGATCAGCAATGTCGAGAATATCTCCAGTGGCATCGGCAACGATACGATCGTGCTGGGCCAGACGATTTCCAAAGGCAGTGTCGATCTTGGTGCTGGCAGCGACAAGCTGACCCTGGCCGATGGCGTCAACAGCCTGGGCGTCTCCAATGTCGAGACCCTGGTGGGCGGCAGCGGCGCCGATACGGTGGCAATCTCGAGCAAGCTGACCAATGCCAGTATCGATCTGGGCGGCGGCAGCGACAAGCTGACCCTAGTCGGCGCGGGCAACAGCGCCAGTATCGCCAATGTCGAGACCCTGGTGGGCAGCAGCGGCAACGATACCCTTACGATCACCACCGGCCTGACCAATGCGAGTATCGATCTGGGTGCTGGCAACGACAGCCTGAAGCTGGCCGATGGCGGCAACAACGCCACCATTGCCAATGCGGAAACCATCACTGGCGGCAATGGCGCCGACCTGATCACGCTTTCCGCCGCCGCCAAGGCCAGCATTGATCTCGGCGGCGGCAACGATGCGCTCAAGCTCGCCAACGCGGCCAATACTGTTACCGTTGCCTCGATCGAAACGCTGACCGGTGGCACGGCCAATGATTCCGTGGTGATCACATCGGCGCTGGCCTCCAGTGCGGTGATCGATCTTGGCGGTGGCCTCGATAAACTGACCCTGCAGAATGGCGGCACGCTTACCGTCACCGGTATCGAAACACTGATCACCGGCTCGACCAATGACAGCATCACCCTGGCCAACGCAGTCGCCAAGGGCAATATCGATCTCGGCGATGGCCAGGATAGCCTGACGCTCGCCGCCGGCGACAATAACCTACAACTGACCGGCATCGAGACTGTTGCCGGCAATAGCGGCGCCGATAGCATCACCTTCACCACCCAGGCGACAGCCACGCTCAACCTCGGTGCCGGCAACGACAAGCTGACGCTCGGCAAGGGCAATAATGCGGTGACGCTGACCGGCGTCGAAACGGTGACCGGCAATGCCGGATTCGACACTGTGACGCTGATGGACACGGCGGCAAGCCGCATCGATCTCGGTGCCGGAGTCGACAAGCTGATCCTCACCAATGGCAACAACACCATCATCCTTGCTGGTGTTGAGAATCTTGTTGGTGGCAGCGGCGACGATGCTATTTCCGTCACCGGCGGCATTACCGGCGCGACCTATGATCTGGGCGGCGGCAGCGACAAGCTGAGCCTCGGCCTTGGCACTAATACGCTCACTGTCAGCAATGCCGAGACCATTCTGGGCGGCAATGCCAACGACACGATCACGCTGGGCAATGCTGTCACCGGCATAAGCATCGACCTTGCCAATGGCAACGACAGCCTGAAGCTGGCCCATGGCGGCAATAGCCTGACATTGAGCAATGTCGAAACCATCACCGGCGGCAACGATGCCGACCTGATCACGCTCGCAACCACGCTGGCGCGCGGCAGCATCGAGCTTGGCGCCGGCGCCGACAAGCTGACGCTTGCCGATGGCGGGTCACAGACTCTCACCATCGGCAATGTCGAAACGCTGACAGGTGGCAATGGCAACGACAGTATCGTCTTTACCACCGGCGTTACCGGCCTGGTCGATCTCGGCGACGGCAAGGACAAGCTGACGCTGGGCAATGGCGGCAACACGCTGACCCTGAACAATATCGAGACCATTGTCGGCGGCACCGGCGCGGACGTCATCACGCTTGGCGCGGCCTTGTCTGCCGCCAGCATCGATCTCGGCATCGGCAACGACAAGCTGGTGCTGGCCAATGGCGTCAACAACATCACGCTCGGCGGGGTTGAAACCCTGATCGCCGGCAATGGCGACGACACCATTACCCTGGTCAATGCTGTCGGCACCGCCGGCAGCTTCGATTTCGGCGGTGGCAGCGACAAGCTGATCCTGGCCGCAGGCATCAACACGGTGACGCTGAGCAATATCGAAACCGTGATCGGCAACAGCGGCACCGATAGCGTGACGCTGACCAACACGCTCAACGGCAGCATCGATCTCGGTGCCGGCAGCGACAGTCTGACGCTGGCGAATGGCGGCAATATCCTGACGCTGACTAATATCGAGACCATCGTCGGCGGCAGCGGCGCCGATCTGATCACCCTGACCGGCGGTATCGCCAAGGGTAGCATCAGCCTGGGTGCCGGCAGCGACAGCCTGACGCTTGGCGCCGGTGCCAACACCCTGACCGTGAGCGGGGTCGAGACCCTGATCGGCAATTCCGGCGCCGATATCATCACCCTGCTCGATGCGATGAATGGCAGCATCGATCTCGGCGACGGCAATGACAAGTTGACCCTGGCTGGCGGCAACAACACGCTGACCCTGAGCAATATAGAGAGCGTGATCGGCAATAGCGGCGTCGATGTCATCACGCTCAACACCGCCGGCACCAAAATCTATGTCGAGCTTGGCACCGGCGGCGACAAGCTGACGCTTGCCAATGGCGGCAACACGGCAACGATCGGCAATGTCGAAACCATCACCGGCGGCACCGGTGCCGATATCATCACCCTGCAGGCGGCCCTGACCACCGGCGGCAAGATCGATCTGGGTGATGGTGCCGACAAGCTGGTGCTGGCCAATGGCAACAACACGCTGACCTTAAGCAATATCGAGACCATCACCGGCAACACTGGTGCCGATGCCATTACGCTGACCCATGCGGTGACAGGCATCGATATAAATCTCGGCCTTGGCAGTGACAGCCTGGCGTTGACCAATGGTGGCAATGCGCTGACCATGAGCGGTGTCGAGACCCTGACCAGCGGCAGCGGCAATGACAGTATCACCTTCGGTGCGGCTGTGGCCAAGGGCAGTGTCGATCTCGGTGGCGGCAATGACAGCCTGACCCTGGCTTCGGGCACCAATACGCTGACCTTGGCCAATATCGAAACCGTCACCGGAAATTTTGGCGCCGACCTGCTCACCTTCACTACCACGCTGAATGGCGGTCTGATCGATACTGGCCTTGGCAATGACAGGGTGGTGCTGGCCGATGGCGGCAATACGGTGACCATTTCTCATGCCGAAACCGTTTTGGGCGGTGTCGGCAGCGACTATGTCACGGTTGCGGCCGCCCAGGGCAATCTGCAGATCAATATGGGTGCTGGTGCCGACAAGATCGTGCTGGCGGATGGCAATAACAACGCGACCATCGGCGATACCGAAATCATCATTGGCGGCACAGGCGCGGATACGATCAAGCTCACCACTGCGCTGGTCGGCCAGATCGATCTGGCGGCTGGCAATGACCGGGTAACGCTGTTCAACGGCGACAACAATCTGACCCTGACCGGCGTCGAGACCGTGATCGGCGGCACCGGCACGGATGATGTCAGGCTGACGGATGCGGTGACCAATGGCAGTTACTCGCTCGGTGCCGGCGTCGATACCCTGACGCTGGCAAATGGCACCAATGTCATCACCATCAGCGGTGTCGAAAGCCTGTTCGCTGGCAGCGGCAGCGACACGGTGACGCTGGGTGCTGGCGGCAACACCATCACGCTGAGCAATGTCGAGACGCTGATCGGCGGTGCCGGCGCCGATATCGTCACGCTGGCTAGCACCTATAATGGCGAGATAGACCTCGGTGCCGGGGCCGACAAGCTGACACTTGCCGATGGCGGCAACAGTATCACGCTGAGCAATGTGGAATCGGTGATCGGCGGCAGCGGTGCCGATGTGATCACGCTCGATACCACGGTGGCTTCGGGTAATTTCGACCTTAATGGCGGCAATGACCGACTCTACCTGGCCGATGGCGGCAATACGCTGACGGTCACCGATGTGGAAACCCTGGTCGGTGGCAGCGGCAGCGACAAGATTACCCTGAACAGCGTGCTGGGCACTGGCGCCCTGATCGACCTGGGCGATGGCGATGACAGCCTGACGCTTGCCGGCAGTGGCAATATCGTCACCCTGACCAATGTTGAAACCATCATCGCCAGCGCCGGCACCGACGATGTGACGCTCGCCACCACGGTAGACAACGGCAATATTTCGCTTGGCGCCGGCAGCGACAAGCTGAAATTCGCCGATGGCGGCAACACCGCCACGGTTACCTATGTCGAAACCATCACCGGCGGCGATGGCGCAGATATCATCACGCTGGGCACCGCGCCGGCCAGCGGCTCGGTCGATCTTGGCGATGGCGATGACAAGCTGGTGCTGACTGCCACCAGCAACGCCTTGCTGGTCGCCAATGTCGAAACCCTGATCGGCGGCAGCGGTGCGGATATCATCACCCTGGTCGGCTCGCTGGCCGCGAATACCCTGATCGATCTTGGTGTCGGCGCCGATAGCTTGACGCTCAGCGATACGGTCAACGAGATCACGCTGAGCAATATCGAGACCATCCAGGGTGGTGCGCTCGCCGATACGGTGACGCTGAGTGGCACCATGAGCAATGCCAGCATTGATCTCGGCGATGGTGGCGATGTGCTGGTGCTGGCTGATGGCGGCAACACGATCACGGTCTCGAATGTCGAAACCCTGACCGGCGGCAGTGGCAATGATGTCATCACATTGGGCGCCAGCCTGGCCGATGCCGTGATCGACCTTGGCGCCGGCACGGATACCCTGACGCTTTCGGCCGATGGCGGCAGCGCCACCATCGCCAATGTGGAAGTGCTGATCGGCGCGGCAGGCGACGATGTCATCACCTTGTTGGGCAATCTCACGGCGGCCAGCCTGGATCTTGGCGCCGGCAGCGACAGCCTGACGCTCGCCGATGGCGGCAACAGCCTGACGGCCAGCAATATCGAAACCCTGGTTGGCGGCAGTGGCAATGATGTTGTCACGCTCGGTGCTGGCGGCAACACCATCCTGGTCGATGGCATCGAGACGCTGACCGGTGGTGCGGGTGCCGACAATGTCACGCTCGCCAATGGCGGCGTCACGCTCACCATCTCCGGCATTGAAACGTTGAATGGCGGCAGCGGTGCCGATAGCGTCACGCTTGCCGATGGCGGCAATACCATCACCATGAGCGGCATCGAAACCCTGATCGGCGGCAGTGGCAATGATGCCGTCACCTTCACGCAAGGGGTGGAGCCCGGCGCCATACTGGATCTTGGTGCCGGCAATGACAGCCTGAAGCTGGCCAATGGCGGCAACGAACTGACGGTCAGCAATATCGAGACGGTGATCGGCGGCACTGGCGCCGACAGCCTGACGCTCAGCGATGCCGGCGGCAGCATCACGGTCAGCAGCATCGAGACGCTGACCGGCGGCAACGGCGCCGATAATGTGACCCTGACTACCGCTTTCACCGGCGACAGCATCGACCTGGGTGCCGGCCTCGATACGCTGACCCTGGCCAATGGCACCAATACCATTACCACAGCCGGCATCGAGACCGTGAATGGCGGCACCGGCGCCGACACTATCACGCTCGGCGGCAGCCAGGCCGGCTTCGTCTTCGGTGGTGGTGGCAACGACACGATCACCGGCAGCGTCGGCGCCGATACCTTGGTCGGTGGCAGCGGCACCAACAGCCTTACTGGCGGTGCCGGCAATGACCGTTTCGTATTCGACAGCACCAGCGGCAATACCACGGTGCTGGACATGGGCAGCGGCGACAAGATCGCCTTCGATACCAATAACAACAGCACGCTGAGCGGCAACGCCTTCGTGCTGGCCGATCAACTGGTGGATAACGTCAATATCAAGATGGTGGCCGATGCGGTGGCCCGCGCCGCGACACAGCTTGGCGAGGGCGGCTTCGTCTATCAGCAGGATACCGGCCAGCTCTACTACGAGGCCAATGGCGACTTCTTCAGCGGCAGCTCCATGCTGATCGGCAAGGTCACCACCGATGGCAGCACGCCCTGGACTTACGATTTCAGCGTCTTCCGCGAACTCTAAGGTTTAGAAGCTGTAGCCGAGTACGAACTGGCCGAGCCAGATTGTGCGGTCGACCGCTTCACCATTACCGGCATTGTTCGCCGCCGCCGACTGCTTCTGGCCATCGCCGGGCTTGCCCATGCCGCCGACCAGGGTGAGGTTGAGGCCCTTCAGCGGCGTTTCCCACTGGGCATAGAGGTTCACTTCGTCCATCAGGCGGCGAGAACTGGCGCCATTCGGCACGGCATCGAAGTCATGCCGGTAATAGATGCCGCCAAGGCTCAAGGCTTCGTCGGGCTGCAGCTTCAGATGTATCATCTGGCTGCGCAGATTGCTGTTGCCACCGATATAGCGGGCATAGATTTCGCCCTGGTCCCAGGTGCCGAAGCCACGTGGACCGCCGCCGCTGTAGAGCGAGTCCCAGGATTTGTCGGTGGTGTCGTTGGTGTTGTCGTCGCCGCTGAAGCGTGAGAAGCGATAGCTCAGCCGCGGCTGCCAGGGCAGGGCGCTGGCCGTGTATTGCGGCTCGGCATACCAGGCCCTGGCCTTCACCTTGCTGCCTGTCTTGTCGTTTTCCTGCAACGCATATTCGCCATAGACGCCGAAGCCGTGGAACCTATCGGATGGCACCAGGCCAGCACGCAGCGCATAGACATTCAGGCCATCGCGGTTGGCGCCGCCGCCGGTGGCGGTGGTGTCGGCGTCGTAGATATGCAGATAGGTCGCGCCGAGATACCAGGCGCGCTCCTCGTATTCGCTGCGGCCGTGATCGAGATGCGCGGAGCCGAACCATTCCAGGTTGGCGCCATAAAGCTGAGTGCCGGGCGAGTCGTTGCCCCGCATGCGCTTCTGGTCGACGCGGCCGGCGAGGTGGAAGAAGTCGGCGCGCACCGGGTCGGTATTGAGCTTGAGGATGGCGGTGCGCTCGAAGGCACCGCGCGGTCCCATCACATAGGCGCCGCGGCGCCAGCCTTCGGCGGTGCCATCCACGATCAGGAAGCCATCGCCAATGCTGAAACCCTGGTTGCCGGCGGAGATGTCCACGGCATCCTCGCCCAGCGCGGCAAAGGTGGCGCCCGAGCGCCAGCCGATAAAAGCGTCTTCCAGTGCAAAGTGATCCGGCTGCTGCGCCGTGCCGGCAGTGGCCTGGGCCTCGCCATTGCCGCGCGTGAAGCTGCCGATGGCCGAAAGGCCGGCATAGGCGGTGCCGTCGCCGATCGGCTGCTCGATGCCCAGGCCGGGCTTCACGAAGCCCTCGAACCAGTTGCGTTTGCCAGCGCGCTCGCCATTCGGGCTGTTCGAGGCGCCACCGAATTGTGGATTGGTGACGCTGAAGCCGCCGAAACCTGCATCGAAGGTGAAATTCAGCGTGGCACTGCCAAGCTCGGTGCTGATGCCCTTCTTTTCATGGTCATCTTCAGCATGAGCGGGCGATGCTGCAAGGTAGAGGCTGGCGGTGAGCAGGAGCAGGGCTGAGGGGCGGGGCAGGGGCATGGCGGAGTCCAATTTGGTACACGTTCACCCTGCCAAGAATCCCCTAACCGTGTAAAGCTGGATCGCCGCCCCCTTGTTGCCGGTTCAGAAGGCCATGGCCAGTCCAAGGGTGATTTCGCGGCCACGGATTGGCGCTTCCTCCTTCAATAGGGAGACATGATTGCGTCCCAGCCGATCCGTCAGGTTGTTGCCTTTGAGTTGCAGCTCAATTGCGCGATTACTCTCGAAGGGGCGGAACGTGAAGGCAGTATTCAGCACTGTGTAGCCGCTGGTGCCGGTTTCGTTGAGGCCGGTGCGGTTCTGCGCCAGGCGGCCAACCGCCTCAAAGCGAAAACCCAGCATTTCGCTATCGGCAGCGAAGCCGGCGCGGTAGCCGATGGGCGGGATCAGTGGCAACGGCCGGCCATTGCCACGATCCTCGGCGCGTACATAGTCGAGTCCGCCATCGACACTGAGGTCGAAGCCGGCCCATTGCATGAAGCGCCAAGCGGCTTCGATTTCAACGCCACGAAAGTCTGCGTCGGTCTGGCTGTACAGTAGTTCATCCAGGCCGGCCTGCTGCGCCCCGGTGAAAGCGCCATAGATGAAGTTGCGGTATCGCGTATTGAACAGGTTAAGCGCGCCGGTGACGTCACCCTGATTCTTGCGCAGCGACCATTCGGCATGCAGCGCGCTTTCCTTGCCCAGGCCGGTATTGCCGATCTCGAAGGAGCGTGTGGCAAGATGGGCGCCGTTGGAGAACAGCTCCTCTGCCGTCGGTCCGCGCTCAGTGCGCGACAGCGATAAGCCGGTGGAATAGAGCTTGTTGAAGCGGTAGATGGCGCTGGCGGCAACGCTGCCATTGGTGAAGCTGCGTTCCTGTGCCTGCGAGGGTACGTCGATATTTTGGTATTCCAGGCGGCCACCCAGCGAGAACTGCCAGGGGCCGGTCTCGAACCGTTCCAGCACAAACAGCGCTTGGCTGTCGGTGACGTTCTGCGGCAGATAGGCTTCCTCGCCGAGCGCGGTAAAGTCCCGCCGGTTGCTTTGCAGGCCAACGACGCCATCGATGCCGCCGATCTTGTGCACTGCTTCGAGGCGGCCTTCCCAACTGTCACTGTTGAAGCGGGTGGCGATTTCCCCTGACGGCTCGATCTCGTCATGCTTGTAATCGCCATAGCCGAGTTTGCCGCGTAATTCGCTGACCAGTGGCAATGGATCATAAAGACCGAACTGCATGTCGAGGCGAGTCTGGCGCATTGCCAGATGTACCGGATCAGCGCCGGGGATGCCGTAGTAGCTGTGGAAGCGCGATACCGCCATGCCGGCATAGCCGCCATCGGCAAATATACTGCCGCCCAGCGCACCATTGCGACCGCGCATCGCGGTATTGTCCACGCGACCAGTGGCGGCGTGATAATCCTCGGCATTGAGGAAGCCGCCTTCGGCATGCAGGGCGACGCGATCCCCGGCTGCCGTGGTGACACTGGCGAAGCTGTCATTGTCGCTGCTGCTCAGGCTTTTGCCGAGCCGCAGGCTACCGCTGGCACCGTCTTTCGGCATCGCCTGCGGAATCCGGCCATCGATCACGTTGACCACGCCGCCAATGGCCGAACTGCCATAGAGCAAGGTCGCCGGGCCACGCAGCACTTCGATGCGCGTGGCGCCGCCAATCGGCGTTCCCACGGCATGGTCTGGGCTGACGCTGGCGGCGTCGAAGCTGTCCACGCCATTCTGCAGCACCCGCACACGCGGGCCGCCCTGGCCACGGATCACCGGCCGGCTGGCACCGGGGCCGAAAGCCGTGGCGGCGATGCCTGGGGTGTGGTCCAGGGCCTCACCCAAGGTGGCGGCGCGGCGCAGTCGCAGCGTCTCACCCTCCAGAACCGTGCTGCCTTCCGGGATATCATCGGCCTGGGTCGGCAGGGGAGCGCTTACCAGCACCGGCGGCAGCGTTGTTGGAGTCTCGGCGGTCTGCTCTTGGGCCAGCAAAGGCTGAGAAATCAGCGGAAAAAGGGCGGCGCAGGCGGAGAGCAGGCGGGCGGGCTTGGACACGATATCCTCGTTTTTGTTACGTTATAATATAATGTTATATTATAACGTATGCGGATCGAGCAAGACCTAGATGGCTCGCCCCTTGCCGCTCAAGGTTGGGTCCACTAGAACGACGTATTGTCTTTTCCAGCCAAGGAGTTCGCCCATGCGCCCGAGCGGCCGCGCCCCCGATCAACTGCGCGCCATCCGGCTCGAGCCGGGCTTCGCCAAATACGCCGAAGGCTCCTGCCTGGTGAAATTCGGCGAGACCCATGTGCTTTGTGCCGCCACGGTGGAAGAGCGCGTGCCGCCGTTCCTGCGCAATACCGGCCGCGGCTGGGTGACGGCGGAATACGGCATGCTGCCGCGCTCCACCCATAGCCGCACCGAGCGCGAGGCGGCGAAGGGCAAGCAGTCCGGCCGCACGCAGGAAATCCAGCGCCTGGTTGGCCGCTCGCTCCGCGCCGTCACCAAGCTCGATGGTTTCGGCGAGCGCCAGATCCGCCTCGATTGCGATGTGCTGCAGGCCGATGGTGGCACCCGCACCGCCGCGATCACCGGCAGTTGGGTGGCGCTCTACTTCGCGTTCCAGAAGCTGGTGCAGTCCGGCGCCATTCCGGCGATTCCGCTCACCGGCCAAGTGGCGGCGGTAAGCTGCGGCCTGGTGCGCGGCGAGCCGGTGCTGGATGTCGATTATATAGAGGATAGCGGCGCCGAGGCCGACGCCAATTTCGTGCTCACCGATGCCGGCCATATCGTCGAGATCCAGGGCACGGCGGAGAAGGAAGCATTCCCCGAGGATGTGTTCCTCGGCATGCTGCGGCTGGCCAAGAAGGGCGTCAGCGAACTGATCACGCTGCAGCGCCAGGCTATAGGAAAGTAAACTGCCATGGCGCGGCGCTTTGACGGCGGCAAGCTGGTCATCGCCAGCCATAACAAGGGCAAGCTGCGCGAAATCGCCGATCTGCTGCGGCCCTATAATGTCGATACGGTGTCGGCTGGCGACCTAGGCCTGCCGGAGCCGGAAGAGACCGGCAGCACCTTCGTTGCCAATGCCGAATTGAAGGCGCTGGCTTCGGCGCGCGGCGCCAACCTGCCGGCTTTGGCCGATGATTCCGGCATGAGCGTCGATTGCCTGCATGGCGATCCCGGCATTTATTCCGCCCGCTGGGCCGGGCCCGAGAAAGATTTCCAGCTTGCCATGCGCAAGGTGTGGGATGCGGTGGAGAAATCCGGAGTGCAAGGTGTGGTGGCGGCGCAGTTCGTCTGCGTGCTCACGCTGGCCTGGCCCGATGGCCATGTTGAAAGCTTTTCCGGCATCCTGCCGGGCCAGCTCGTCTGGCCGCCGCGCGGTCTCAAGGGCTTTGGCTATGATCCGATGTTCGTCGCCGATGGCCAGGCGTTAAGCTTCGGCGAAATGGAGCCGGAGGCGAAGCACGCGATCAGCCATCGTGCGCTGGCCTTCCGTCAGCTCATCGATGCCTGTTTCGCCTGACCGCATCCCGCCACGCGGTTTCGGCCTCTATGTGCATTGGCCCTTCTGCGTCTCGAAATGCCCCTATTGCGACTTCAATTCCCATGTCCGCGAGCGTGTCGACGAGGCACGCTGGCGCGCGGCCTTGCTGGCCGAACTCGATCATTATGCCGCGGCCGGCTATGGCCGGGGCGAGAAGCTGACCTCGGTGTTTTTCGGCGGCGGCACGCCCTCGCTGATGGCACCGGAAACCGCTGCCGCCATCCTGCGGCGCGCGGAAAGCCTGTGGGGCTTCGCCGCTGACATCGAGATCACGCTGGAAGCCAACCCGAATTCGGCGGAAGCGGCGAAATTCGCCGGTTTCGCCGCAGCCGGCGTCAACCGGCTTTCCATCGGCGTGCAGAGCTTCGATGCGAGCGTGCTGAAATTCCTGAGCCGCGCCCATGATGCCGATGAAGCGCGCCGCGCCATCGCAGCCGCCCGCGCCGCCGTGCCGCGCTATTCCTTCGACCTGATCTATGCCCGGCCCGAGCAATCCGCCGCCGCCTGGCGCGACGAATTGCTGAGCGCTCTCGATCTCGCTGGCGACCACCTTTCGCTCTACACCCTCACCATTGAACCGAATACCGGCTTTGCCGGCGCGGTGGCACGCGGCACGCTGCGGCCGATGCCGGCGGATGATCAGGCGGCGCTCTATGACCTGACGCAGGAGATCATGGCCGAGGCCAGCATGCCGGCCTACGAGATTTCCAACCATGCTAAGCTGGGCGGCGAGAGCCGGCACAACCTGGTCTACTGGCGCTCTGGCGCCTATCTCGGCATCGGCCCCGGTGCCCATGGCCGCGTGCGCGATACGGCTGGCATCTGGCAGGCGACACAGACCCGGCGCAAGCCGGAAATCTGGCTGGAGCAGGTAGAGGCCCAGGGCCATGGCCGCGAAACCATGACAGCGATTGATCATCGCGAACGCGCCGAGGAAGCGTTGATGATGGGGTTGCGCCTGGCGGAAGGCGTGCATGATGCCAACCTGCGCGCGGTCTGCGGCATCGGCCTTGATGATCTGGTGCCGCGCCAGCGTTCGCAGCCATTGGAGGCCGCCGGATTGCTCAAGCGCGACGAAGCGCGGCTGGTGGCGACCACGGAAGGCCGGGCTGTGCTGGATGGCTTGCTCGCACGGTTATTGGCCTAGGGGGCTGACATGACCGACATCATCGTGACGCCCGATCCTGATGGCCGCGCCGGCTGGCTGGAGCGTAGCGGCATGCGCATGCGCTGCGCGCTTGGCAAGGGCGGCTGCAAGCCGGCGCTTGAGAAGCGCGAAGGCGATGGCGCCACGCCCTTGGGCCGCTGGCCGCTGCGGCTGGTCTTCATCCGCCAGGATCGCGTGGCACCGCCCCGCTGCGCCCTGCCCCTGGTGCCGCTGGATAGCGGCATGGGCTGGTGCGACGACCCGGCCGACCCGGCCTATAACCGGCCCATACGGCTGCCCTTTGCCGCCAGCCATGAAAAGCTGTGGCGCGAGGATCACGTCTACGACCTGATCGTGGTGCTGGGGCATAATGACGATCCGCCCGTGCCGGGCATGGGCAGCGCCATTTTCCTGCATGTGGCGCGTGAGGGTTATGCCCCCACCGAGGGCTGCGTCGCGCTGATGCGGGAAGACCTCGTTGCCCTGCTCGAACGCGTGAGCGTTGATGACGCGCTGGTGATCGGGAATTAGCTTGCTGCGCTGCAATCGGGCGGGCTAGCATTTTCATATGCCTCCTCCGCTTCCTGTCGCCTTCGTGGCCGGCGATACCGGCCCCTGGCGGATCGAAAAAGTTGCTGCCTATATCGGCGATGGCCTGGCGCCCGCCGCGCGCCTTGCGGTGATCGAAGGGGCGGCAACCCTGCCTGTCGGGGCCGCATGGCGGCTGCGCGGCGTCACGTCCAACACGCGCTATACCAGCCGGCCCGAACTTGCCGCCCTTGCCGCCGTGCAGGAAGGGCTCGGCCGGCCACAGGCTACGCGCGCGGCACTGATCCCGATCCGTAAGTCGGAAGCCTGGTGGGCACTGGCGCAGGATGAGCGCCGGGCGATCCTGGAGGAACAGTCGCGCCATATCGCCATCGGCCTGGAATACCTGCCGGCGGTGGCACGCCGGCTGCACCATAGCCGCGACCTTGGCGAGCCGTTCGATTTCCTCACCTGGTTTGAATATGCACCCGAGCAGGCCGAAGCCTTCGAGGAACTGGTGCGGCGTCTGCGCCAGAGCGAGGAATGGCGCTACGTCGAGCGCGAGGTCGATATCCGCCTGAGCAGATAGGCCTCAGGCCGGCAGCGGCGAAGCCGGGAATTTGCAGTCGACCTTGAAGCGTTCTTCCGTTGAATCGGGATCAGGCTCGACGCCGATCAGGATCAGGTCCTTGCGCGCGGCGACGCCCGGATTGAAGAAATGCAGAATCTGGAAGATCTGCGGCACTTTCGGCTCGGCGATCACGCTGGTGGCCAGCGACACCATGCGGCAATCGGCGGCATAGACCACTTTGGTCAGGTCCGCCTGGGTGGCCACTTCGTTGAAGAACAGGCCATGGGTGCCCTGGCGCGCGGCATCGCGCACGCCTTCATTGGTGAGCTGCGCGCCATCGGCGCGAAAAGGGCGCTTCATGCCCTGGAACAGGAACCAGCCGAGCATGGTGGCGCAGGCGGTCTTGCCGCCGCCGGGCGGGCCGGCAATGAACACCACGTGGGAATAGCGCAGCCGTTGAGCCAGATGCTGCGCATCCGCCGGCATGAAGCCGAAATCCTCGAGCGACTTGTATACGCGAGCAACCATGATCCCCAAGCCCAAGCACTGAATGCAAGCGGCCCAAAGCTCCCATACTCATGGTCCGCACTCGATTGATTCTGACCACGAATGCAGCCTGACGCAAGGCCGTGGTCGGGCGTTTTATACAACAGCGTGTCGGCGCACCAAAATTAGGCAGAGTCGTCAGGTCAAAAAACCATAATATGACGAAATCAGGCTGCCCGATCAGGCAGCTTGGCGGCGCAGGCCCAATTGCTGCCAAACGCTGAGCAGCGCATGGGTCAGGTCATGCATCATCGCGTCGGTATGTACCGGCGTCGGGGTGATGCGCAGTCGCTCGGTGCCGCGCGGCACGGTGGGATAGTTGATCGGCTGGATGTAGATGCCGTGTTCGGCCAGCAGCAGGTCGCTGGCCTGCTTGCACAGGGCAGGATCGCCCACCATCACCGGCACGATATGGCTCTTGTTCACCAGTACCGGCAGCCCGGCATTGAGCAGCAGGCGGCGGAGCGTGGCGGCACGCTCCTGGTGCCGGGCGCGTTCCACCTGGCTCTGCTTCAGATAGCGCACGCTGGCGGCGGCGGCGGCGGCGACCGCCGGGGGCATCGTGGTGGTGAAGATGAAGCCGGCGGCATAGGAGCGGATGGCGTCCACCAGATTGCGCGAGCCGGCGATATAGCCGCCGACCACGCCGAAAGCCTTGCCCAGCGTGCCCTGGATCACCGTGATGCGCTGCATGGCATTGTCGCGGTCGGCGACGCCGCCGCCACGGTTGCCATAGAGGCCGACGGCATGCACCTCGTCCAGATAGGTCATGGCGCCATACTTGTCGGCCAGGTCGCAGATGGCATGGATTGGGGCGATGTCGCCATCCATGGAATAGACGCTCTCGAAGGCGATCATCTTCGGCCGTTCCAGCGGCTGTTCCTTGAGCAGCTCCTCCAGATGCGCCAGGTCGTTGTGGCGCCACACCCGGCGCTCGCAGCCGCTCTGGCGGATGCCTTCGATCATCGAATTGTGGTTATCGGCATCGGAGAGGATGATGCAGCCGGGCAGCAGTTTGCCCAGCGTGGAAAGCGTCGCCTGGTTGGCGACATAACCCGAGCCGAAGGCCAGCGCCGCTTCCTTGCCATGCAGGTCGGCGAGTTCTGCTTCCAGCGCCACGATGGCGTGGTGGTTGCCGGAAATGTTGCGCGTGCCGCCGGCACCGGCGCCATAACGCTGCACCGCCGCCACCATGGCTTCCGTCACCACCGGATGCTGGCCCATGCCGAGATAATCGTTGGAGCACCAGATGGTGATACGGGCCGGGCCAATGCCGGAAAAGTTGTCAGCAACAGGGAAGCTGCCCGCCTCGCGTGCCAGTTCAGTGAAGACACGATAGCGCTTCTCGGCGCGGAGCGCGTCGACGGCACGGCCGAATTGGCTTTCGTAATCCATGGGGCACGCTCCGGGCTAGCGGGCAACAGATGCTGTACTGGCCGCCAAGGCCTTGAATTGCTTGAACTGCTGGTAGGGCACATTCTAGCGGCCCCGGCGGCGGGCTGGCTAGGGGGTGAATGCGGGACGGATCGTCGCAGGGATCATACTTATGTGTTAAGCTCGGCCATGGCTTTCGACCTGGCGCGCCTCTCTGTGGTGGTCCTGGATGGCGAGCCGGGCGCGGCGCCGTTATGGCGCCAGCTCGGGGTTGGGCTTGGCCTGCGCAATCTTCAGGTTTTGGGGGATGTAGGCCAGGTTTGGCCGCGGCTTGGCGGCCAGGGGGCGGCGGATGTACTGCTGCTGCGCTGGGACGATGCCGGCAAGGCGGCCGGGTTGATGCGCCGGTTGCGCCGCGATGTGGACTCGCCCAATCCCTTCCTGCCCTGCCTGACAGTGGTTACGGCGTTAACCCTGGAGCGCGCCCGCGCCGCCCTGGATGCCGGTGTGCATGGCATCCTGGTGCCGCCTCTCTCCCCGCAGGCGCTGCGTCAGAAGCTGACCGAGGTGATCGAGACGCCGCGCAAGTTCATCCGCGTGGAGAGCTATTTCGGCCCCGACCGGCGGCGCCAGGCCCGCGCCGATTATGCCGGGCCGTTCCGCCGCGCCGCTGACAAGAAGCGGTAGGGCGGTAAAAAGCGACAGAGCCGTTCAGCGTGCCGCCGCCGCCAGGCTGGCGAGGATTTCCTTGCCCAGTTCGCCGGCATCGCCCTGCACGCGATTGTCGATCACCGTGCGCAAAGCCTGCACATGGGCATCGATCACCGCCGGATCATAGGCGTTGCGCTCCTGGGACAGATGCAGATAGCGGCAGAGCAGGGCGCCGATATCCGTGACCAGCCGGTAGCCGAAAGTGGCGCCCTGGCCCTTGATGTCATGCGCCACTTCATAGGCACCCTTGAGGCCCATGGCCGGATTGGCGGCATCGATGCGGATGATGGCTTGGTCAAGCCGCTCAAGGTCGGCCGTGACCCAGCCGATATACTGCTCGGCCATGCCGGCCACGGCGGCCTGGGCCTGGGCCAGGGCGGCGGCGAAGTCGTCCTCCTGACTCATTCCGCAGGCTCCGGCTTGGCATTGTCGACATCGGGGCGGCTCTCCATCTCGGAGAGGCGCTTGGCAATATAGCCAGCCGGCTTGGTGAAGCGGGCCAGCAGCAGATACAGCACCGGCACCACGAACAGGCTGAGCAGGGTGGCAAACGACATGCCGCCGACGATCACCCAGCCAAGCGCCTGCCGGCTCTCGGCACCCGCGCCATGGGCATAGGCCAGCGGCACGGCACCGAAGATGGTGGCGATGGTGGTCATCAGGATCGGCCGCAGGCGGGCGATGGAGGCCTCCACGGCGGCATCATAGATATTGCGGCCTTCATCGCGGAGCTGATTGGCGAATTCCACGATCAGGATACCGTTCTTGGCGATCAGGCCTACCAGCATGATGATGCCGATCTGGCTGTAGACATTCAGCGTCTGGCCCGAGAGCAGCAGGGCCGCCAAGGCGCCGGTCACCGCCAGCGGTACCGACAGGATGATGATGATCGGGTGAATCCAGCTTTCGAACTGGCCGGCCAGCACCAGGAACACCACGATCAGCGCCAGGGCGAAGGTAATGAAGATTGCCGAGGAAGAATCCTTGTATTCGCGGCTCTGGCCGGCATAGGAGATGCGCACTTCGGGCGGCAGCACTTCAGCGGCAACGCCATCGAGATAGTCGAGGGCCTGTCCGAGCGTGTAGCCCGGCGTCATCGACGCCTCGATCATCACCGAGCGCAGGCGGTCGGTACGCACCAGCTCGCGGGCATTGGCGCCTTCCTTAAGCGATACCAGGCTGGCCAGCGGCACCAGCTTGCCGCCGGTATTGCTGCCGCGCACATAGATGTTGTTCATGTCGTTCGGCGTCACGCGCTGCTCGACCGGGGCCTGTACCAGCACCTTGTATTGCTTGCCATCGCGCTGGAAGTTGGTCACTTCGCGCGAGCCCAGCATGGTCTCCAGGGTGCGGCCGATGGTTTCGATCGGCACGCCGAGATCGGCGGCGCGGTCGCGATCGATCTGCACCTGGATTTCCGGCCGGGTCGGCAGGTAATTCTTCTTCACGCCGAGAAGGTTCGGATTCTGCAGCGCGCGTTCGATGATGCGGTCGGACCAGTCGTCGAGCTGCTGGTAGGTGGAGCCGCCGAGGATGAAGCGCACCGGCGTCTGAGCGCCGGGCAGGCCAAGGCTCGGCGGGTTGACCACCACGGCACGCACGCCAGTCTGTGCCTGCAGTTCCTGGAACACCTGGCGCGCCACCTGCTGCTGCTTAACGCTGCGGTCAGCCCAATCCGCCATGCGCACCACGATCATGCCGGAATTCACCGGCGAGGGGCGACCGCCCCAGGCTGGCGCCACGTTGGACTGCACCACGGTGACGGCACCGGACTTGATATGCTTTTCCAGCACGCGCTCGATCAGAACTATGTTGCGCCGGGTGTAGTCATAGGACGAGCCTTCCGGCCCCTCGATGATAACGAAGAAGGCGCCACGATCCTCGGTGGGGGCGAATTCACGCGGCAGCGACTTGAACATCAGGAAGGCCGCGCCGGAGGCTAGCAGGCCGAGTGCCAGCACGACGATCGGTGCGTTCATCGACATACGGACCAGGCGGCCATAGGTATTGCCCATGCCGACGAAGAATTTCTCCGTCACGCGGTAGAACCAGCCTTCGTCCTTGGCTTCGTGCAGCAGCTTGGAACACATCATCGGTGTCAATGTCAGCGCGACGAATCCTGAGAATAATACTGCGGCTGCAACACTCATGCCGAATTCGCGGAACAACCGCCCGGTATTGCCTTCCATCAGCGAAATCGGCACGAACACCGCAATCAGCACCACTGTGGTGGCGATCACCGCGAAGCCGATCTGGCGCGCACCGCGCAAACTCGCCAGCAGCGGCGGCTCGCCAAGCTCGATGCGGCGATGGATGTTTTCCAGCACCACGATGGCATCATCCACCACCAGGCCGATGGCCAGCACCAGTGCCAGCAGGGTGAGCACGTTGATCGAATAGCCGAGCGCGCCGATCACCATGAAGCTGCCGATCACCGAGACCGGGATGGCGACCGCCGGGATCAGCGTGGCGCGCCAGGAGCGCAGGAACAGGAAGATCACGCCGATCACCAGCGCCAGCGCCACGCTCAGCGCATGGAACACTTCGTAGATCGACTGGCTGATGAATTTCGACTGGTCGTAGGTCACTTCCATGCGCACGCCGGTCGGCAGGCTGCCTTGCAGGCGCTCCACCGTGGCGGTCACGCCGTTGGAAATTTCCATCGCGTTGGCCTTCGACTGGCGGATGATGCCAAGCCCGATGGCGGTGACGCCGTTGATGCGCTGCTCTGTGCGGTCGTCCTCGGCGCCGAGTTCGACCTTGGCGACTTCGCCCAAGCGCAGCAGGTAGCCATCCTGCTCGCGCAGCACGACATTGCGGAATTGCTGCGCGGTGCGCAGGCCGGATTCCGAGCGCACAGTGAATTCGCGCATGTTGCTTTCGATGCGGCCTGATGGCAGCTCGACATTCTGGCGCCGGATCGCTTCCTCGATATCCTGCACCGTGACATTGCGGGCCGCCATCGCCATGCGGTCGAGATAGACGCGCATGGAATAGCGCCGCGCGCCGTAGATATTCACCGAGGCAACGCCATCGATGATCGACAATTGGTCGACCAGATAGCGGTCGGCATAATCGGTCAGTTCGAGCAGGCTGAGGCGGTCGGAGAACAGCGAGATATAGATGATCGGACGGGCATCGGCCTCGGTCTTGGCGATGATCGGCTGGTCGGCCTCGTCAGGCAGCCGCGACAGGATGCGGCCGACCTTGTCCCGCACGTCGTTGGCGGCGGCATCGACATTGCGCGAGAGGTTGAACTCGATGCTGATGGCGCTGGATTCCTCGCGGCTGGTCGAGGTGATGGTGCGGATACCCTCGATGCCGGCAACCGAATCCTCGATTACCTGGGTGATTTTGCTCTCGATGATCTCGGCCGAGGCGCCGCGATAGATGGTGGTGATATTCACCGCCGGCGGATCGATATCGGGATATTCGCGCACCGCCATGCCGCGCAGCGCGAACAAGCCGAAGATGATCAGCACCAGCGACATCACGGTGGCGAAAACCGGGCGCTTGATCGAAATATCGGAAAGAACCATGGCTTGAGCCTCGTATTATATCCTGCCGGTTCAGCTTGCGGTTTTCTGCGCCGTGGGGCCGGGGGCCGGGGTGTCCGGGGCATTGGTCTGGCGCACGCGCGAACCATCGCGCAATTGCTGCAAGCCGGTGACGGCGACCTGGTCGTCTGGGCGCAGGCCGTTGGTGATCTGGGCCAGGCCGGGCAGGCGCTGGCCAAGCGTGACGCGGGTGCGTGCGGCGCGGCCGTCCCGGATCACGAACACGAATTGCTCACCGCCCTGGGCCAGCAGCGATTCTTCCGGCACCACCATGGCGTCGGCCACCTTGCCCATGTTCAGCGTTACGGTCATGAACATGCCGGGCTTCAGGGCGTCGTCGGCATTGGGGATGTTGGCGCGCACGCGGATCGCCCGCTTGGTCGGGTCGATGCGGGTGTCGACGGTGGTGACAGTGCCCTCGAACTTGCGGTTCGGCATCGACGTCGCCCTGGCGCTCACCGCGCTGCCCTGGGCGATGCCGCTCAGCACGGTTTCCGGCACATCGAATTCCAGCTTGATCACCGAGGTGTCGTCCAGCGTGGTGATGGCGTCGCCGGGCTTCACCAGGGCGCCGAGCGAGACGCGGCGCATGCCGAGCCGGCCGGAGAAGGGGGCGCGGATCACGCTGTCGGAGAATTTCGCCTGCTCGCCGCGCAGCCGCGCCTCGGCGGCCTCGAAGGTCTTGCTCAGTTCATCGACGCGGGCCTGGGCGACGTTCTTGGTATCGAGCAGCGACGCGGCGCGCTCATAGGCCAGCTTGGCGGCGTCGCGGGCGGCGCGCAGTTCGGCCAGCTTGGCGGTGGACTCGCCGGCTTCCAGTTCCACCAGGATGACGCCGGCCTTGACCAACTGGCCTTCCTGGAAATTGATCCGCTCAATGGTGCCGTTGCCCTTGGCGGTGATGGTCACCGCCTCATTCGACTGGGCCGTGCCCACGGCTTCCATGGTGCGCGCCACATCCATGCGCCGCACCGGCTGGGTCTCCACCGGAATGACCGGGGCGGTACCGGCGGGCCGCGCCGCCGTGGGTTGCGCGCCGGTGCCGATGAACGGCAGCTTGTCGCGGTACATATATCCGGCTGCGCCCGCCCCCAGGATGATGCCGGTGACGACGATCTGACCCCATAGTTTCATTGGCTTTGGTAATCCTTCCTGTCTTGCATGCAGAATACACGGGGCGCCAGAGCGTTGCCTAGCCATGTCTTTGCATGACAGAATTAGCGTCAATCACACGGTCGGGAAGCTGCTTTCCTGCGCTAAAAGCTTGCAGTATCCCGGCCCTGATCATCACGCCGGCCTGACGGTTTTGGCGTGCAATACCAATGCCACCCGGAGGGAATTTCCGTCATGGCTACGGCCCTGTTCAGCCATAGCGCCTGCTTGCACCACGATACCGGGCCGGGTCACCCTGAATGCGCGGACAGGTTGCGGGTCATCCTGGCGCGGCTGGAAACCGAGGAGTTCGCCTGGCTGGACCGCCGCGAGGCGCCGCTCGCCGAGGTGTCACAAATTGCCCGTGTGCATGGCGAGGGCTTTGCCGAGGCCCTGCTGGATGCCGTGCCGGCGGAGGGCTATGCCGCCATCGACGGCGACACGGTGATCTCACCGGGCTCGGGCGAGGCAGCGTTCCGGGCAGCCGGGGCGGTCTGCGCCGCCGTGGACGCGGTGATGCAGGGCGAGATCCGCAATGCCTTCTGCGCCGTGCGACCGCCCGGCCACCATGCCGAGCCGGATCAGGCCATGGGCTTCTGCCTGTTCAACAATGTCGCCATCGGGGCGCTGCATGCCCGGGCCCGCTGGGGCGTGCGCCGGGTCGCGGTGATCGATTTCGATGTGCATCACGGCAACGGCACCCAGGCCGCCTTCAACAATGACCCCGACCTGTTCTACGCCTCCACGCACCAGTCGCCGCTCTATCCCGGCACCGGCCAGGCCCATGAGCATGGCGTTGCCGGCAATATCCTGAACCTGCCGCTGCGGCCGTTTGCCGGCTCGGCCGAGTTCCGCTCCCGCGTCGCCGAGCAGCTCTTGCCCGAACTGCGCCGCTTCAAGCCGGAATTGCTGCTGATTTCCGCCGGCTTCGACGCCCATGCGCGCGACCCGCTGGCACAGCTCAACCTCACCGATGATGACTACTACTGGGTGACGGAACAGTTACTGAAGATCGCCGCCGATACCGCCGAGGGCCGCGTCGTCTCGGCGCTGGAAGGCGGCTATGACCTGCGCGCCCTGGCCAGCGCCTCGGCAGCCCATGTGCGCGCCCTGATGGCGGGGTGAGTTTGGTCCCCGCGATTGCATAGACGCCCCGCTTTCTATAAAAATCCGCCACATTTCCCAGCATCCAGTCACAAGCATTCACCCGGAGCAGAACAATGGCCGCCTATCAGTACATTTACGTGATGAAGGGTCTGAACAAGACCTATCCGGGCGGCAAGCAGGTGCTGAAGAACATCTGGCTGAGCTTCCTGCCGGGCGCCAAGATCGGCGTGCTGGGTCTGAACGGCGCCGGCAAGTCCACCCTGCTCAAGATCATGGCCGGCCTGGATAGCGAGTTCACCGGCGAGGCTTGGGCGGCGGACGGCGTCAAGGTCGGCTATCTGGCGCAGGAGCCGGCGCTGGATCCGGCCAAGGACGTGCTCGGCAATGTGATGGAAGGCGTCGCCGAGACCAAGGCGCTGCTCGACCGCTTCGACGAAGTGTCGATGAAGTTCGGCGAAGTGACCGACGACGACGAGATGAACGCGCTGATCGCCGAGCAGGCCGAATTGCAGGAGAAGATCGACGCGATCAACGCCTGGGACCTGCAGCGCAATGTCGAGATCGCCATGGACGCGCTGCGTTGCCCGCCGGGCGATGCCGATGTGACCAAGCTTTCCGGCGGTGAGCGCCGCCGCGTTGCGCTCTGCCGCCTGCTGCTGTCCAAGCCCGACATGCTGCTGCTCGACGAGCCGACCAACCATCTCGACGCCGAGTCCGTCGCCTGGCTCGAGCGCTTCCTGCACGAATATCCGGGCACCGTGGTGGCCGTCACCCACGACCGCTACTTCCTCGACAATGTCGCCGGCTGGATTCTCGAACTTGATCGCGGCGCCGGCATCCCCTGGGAAGGCAATTACTCCTCCTGGCTGGAACAGAAAGAAAAGCGCCTGGAGCAGGAAGGCAAGGCCGAGGATGCCCGCCGCCGCACGCTCAAGAACGAGTTGGAATGGGTGCGCCAGAGCCCGCGCGCGCGCCAGGCCAAGTCGAAGGCCCGTCTCAATGCCTATGAAGAAATGTTGGCGCAGGAGCAGGATAAGGCGACCGAGCAGGTCACCATCACCATTCCGCCGGGCCCGCGTCTCGGCAATGTGGTGATCGAGGCCGAAAACCTGACCAAGGGTTTCGGCGACCGCCTGCTGATCGAGAACCTGAATTTCAAGCTGCCGCCGAACGGCATCGTCGGTGTGATCGGCCCGAACGGCGCCGGCAAGACCACGCTGTTCCGCATGCTCACCGGCGGCGAGAAGCCCGATGGCGGCGCCTTGCGTGTCGGCGAGAGCGTCAAGCTCGGCTATGTCGACCAGAGCCGCGACAGCTTGAACGACAAGAAGACCGTGTGGGAGGAACTTTCCAACGGCAACGACATGATCACGCTGGGCAAGCGCGAAGTGCCGAGCCGCGCCTATTGCTCCTGGTTCAACTTCAAGGGCGCGGACCAGCAGAAGAAGGTCGGCATGCTCTCGGGCGGTGAGCGCAACCGCCTGCATCTGGCCAAGATGCTGAAGGAAGGCGCCAACCTGCTGCTGCTCGACGAGCCGACCAACGATCTCGATGTCGATACGCTGCGCGCGCTGGAAGAGGCGCTGGAATCTTTTGCTGGTTGCGCCATCGTCATCAGCCATGACCGCTGGTTCCTCGACCGCCTCGCCACCCATATCCTGGCCTTCGAAGGCGACAGCCATGTCGAGTGGTTCGAGGGCAACTACCAGGATTACGAGGCGGACAAGAAGAAGCGCCTCGGCGCCGATGCCGACCAGCCGCACCGCATCAAGTACAAGCCGCTGGTACGTACTTGATGGGGCTGCGTAGCTAAATGAATCGCCGCGAGCGGCGCAGGCAGGGCAAGGCGGGGGCTGCGGCGCCGACTGCTGCCGCTGCGCCGCTTTCGGTCAGTTCCATGCTCATGGGTCTGGCTGGCCAGGGTAGTGCGGCGCCGGCCATGGCCGCGCCAGCCATGCTGGCAGCCGATCCGGTGCAGAGCCTGCTGGCGCGCGAGCGGCAGCAGCGCGAACTGGCGGAAGAACTGGCGCGGCAGCAGCGCGCCTTGGCCGCCGAGCCGGATTCCGAATTGCTGCTGCGCTCGGTCGGCCGGCTGCAACTGCGCCTGGAACGTCGTGCCGATGCGCTGATCACCTATCGTCGCCTGTTGCAGCTCAAGCCCGATCATGCCGAAGCGGCGCATCTTGCCGCCATCCTTGCCGGCGCCACGCCGGAAAAGGCTGACGCCGACTATGTCGCGAAACTGTTCGATGCCTTCGCCGACAATTTCGACCGCACCCTGACCCATTGGCTCGACTATCGCGCGCCGCAGCATGTGGCGGAGATGGCACGCGCCGCATTGGCGGGCCGTGTTGCCGAGCATGCGCTGGATCTCGGTTGCGGCACCGGCCTGCTGGCGCCGGAAATGAATGGCCTGGTGCGGCGGCTGGATGGCATCGACCTGTCGCCGCGCATGGTCGAGAAGGCGGCTGAGCGCAAGCTCTACCACCAGCTCGAGGTGGCCGAGATCGTCGCCTATCTCTCAGGCCGCCCGGCGCGGTTCGACCTGCTGCTGGCCGCCGATGTGCTGGCTTATTTCGGCAAGCTGGACGAAGTCTTCGCAGCCGCCAAGGCGGCGCTAAAGCCGGGCGGTCATTTCGTCGCCACGGTGGAAGCGCATTCGGGCGATGGTTTCAGCGCCGGTAAAAGCGGCCGCTTCGCCCATGGCGAGGGCTATCTGCGCCAGGCGGCGCAGACAGCAGGGTTCGCCGTTGCCTCCCTGCAGCCTGTCGCGCTGCGCATGGAGGACGGCAAGCCGGTGCCGGGCCTGGTCTTCGCGCTTGGCCTACAGGCCGGCACTGAATAACGCATTCGGCCGGTTCGGCCTGCCTCTATTGTCCCCGCCGCTTCAGGCGGTGCAGGCAGGTGACGGTAAGGATCAGTTCGCCGCGCTGATTGAAAGTGTCGTGCCGCATCACCACGATGCCGCGGTCCGGTTTCGATTGCGATGGTTTCACTTCCATCACCTCGGCTTCGACGCGGATGGTGTCGCCGGGGCGCAGCGGCTTCAGCCAGCGCAGGTCTTCCATGCCCGGCGAGCCCAGATTGGCCTTGGCGAAAACCTCGAGGCGGAAGAATTGCGCGAAACTTAAGGACAGTGTGTGGAAGCCGGATGCGATCAGGCCGCCGAATTCGGTATCGCGCGCCGCTTCGCTGTCGATATGGAACGGCTGCGGGTCGTAGACGCGGGCGAAATCGAGAATCTGCGCCTCGCTCACCGTAACGCCGGGCGTGGTGAAGCTGTGGCCGGGCAGCAGATCATCGAAATACCAGTCAGCCGCCATTGCCGGGGGTCCTTTGCGTGCCAAGCCGCGTCATCATCAGGCCGGCCAGCACCACGGCGGCGCCAATGGTTTGGGCTAGGCTGATGCTTTCGCCGAGCACCAGGGCAGCGCTGATCATGGCGAAGACCGGGATCAGGTAGGAATAGGTGGCGGCGCGCGCCACGCCCAGCTTGGCCACGCCTTCATACCACCACAGATACCCGAGCGCGCCGGCGCCGACCGAGGTGAACAGGAAACCGGCCCAGATTGTGAGGGTGGTGGCGCCCCAGTCGGCGCGGGCGATATCGACGATGGACAAGGGGATCAGCAGCAGCGAGCCGAACAGCATCGACCAGGCAGTGACGCGCAGCGCACCCAGGCTGGCGATGTAGCGCGGCCCCATCACGGAATAGGTCGCCCAGCAGAAGGCGACGCCAAGGAACATCAGGTCGCCCACCAGGTCGCCGCCATCCAGCGTGATGCCGGTGAGGCTGTTGTTGATCACCAGGAACACCCCGGCAAACGACAGCAGCACGCCGCTCCAGGCCAGCGCGCCGGGCGTGCTCTCGCGTTTCACCAGGTTGCGCACGGTGGTCATCAGCATGGCGAAGATCGGCGATACCGCCACCAGGATCGCGCCCTTCGAGGCGGCGGTGAAGGTCAGCGCGTTGGTCCACAGCAACTGCATCATGGTGACGCCGATAAAGCCGAGCAGCGCCAGGGCCGGAATGTCGCGCCGCCGGGGCGGTTGCAGGCCGCCGCGCATCGCCATCAGGCCGAGCAGCACCAGGGCGGCCAGCAGATAGCGGGTGGTGGCATAGGCCATCGGCGGCAGGAAGCCGAGGATATACTTCGCCACCGGGAAGGTGTTGCCCCAGATGAACACCGTGAGCAGCAGATAGAAATCGGCGGTGCTGAAGCCGAAGCCGGAGCCCTTTGGCAGGGAGTGCTGAGGCGCGCTCATGCCGCATGCCGCCTTTGCATTTTTTGCAACCCTGGCTCCCAAAACAAAGACGGCAGGGGAATGCCCCTGCCGTCTGTATTATTCATTCAGCGTTATATAGCGTGGATCGGGCGGCGCGTCACGCCCCGCCCCATCTGGGTGGCCTGGTTCTTACTTGCTCGGCATCATGCGGTCTGCCTTCGGCGGCAGGAACGCATCGGTGAACAGTTCGGAAGCCTTCGGCGCGCGGGCCAGGCCGACGGCCGAGGCCACGGCTTCGGCCGAACGCTCCAGCCGAGCAGTGTCGACATCGCCGAAGCCGTTCTTCTTCACCCAGGGGGTGAGCACGTTGCGCTCCAGCGACATGTAGAGCCGCTCCAGTTCCAAACCCTCGTCGATCAGGCCGTCGCGGGTCTTGGCGGCACGCGCACCCAGGGTCGGGTCAGCGGCGATTTCCTTCCACGCCTTGATGGTGGCCTTCACGAAGCCCTTGATGGCATTCGGGTTGGCCTGCATGAAGGCCGGCGAGGCGATCACCGCATTGCCGTAGAAGTCCATGCCGTAATCGGCATAGATCAGCGGCACGATGTCCTCGGGCTTCACGCCGATCTTCTTCAGATCGAGGAAGGACGAGAAATAATGGCCGGAAATGAAGTCGACGCTGCCATTCTTCAAGGAAGGCTCGCGCAGCGGCGGCGCCAGGTTCACCGACGTGACCTTGCTCTTGTCGATGCCGGTCTTGGCGGCGAAGGCCGGGAACAGCTTGAAGGAGGCGTCAAACACCGGCGCGCCAAGCTTCTTGCCTTCCAGGTCCTTCGGCGTCTTGATGCCTGAGGACTTCAGCGCGTAGACGCCGAAGGGCGGGGCGTCATACGCCATCATCACCGCCTTCACCTGCTTGTCGGGGTTGGCGACATTGTACTCGATCAGCGCGTTCACATCGGCGAAGCCCATCTCATAGGCGCCGGTGGCAACGCGCTGCAGTGCACCGGCCGAGCCCTGGCCGGCATCCAGCGTCACGTCCAGACCCTCGGCCTTGTAGTAGCCCTTCTGATCGGCATAGAGGAACGCCGAGGTCGGGCCCTGGAAGGCCCAGTCGAGGGTGAACTTGAATTTGGTTTGCGCTTCGGCAGGGCCGGTGGCGCCAAGGGCCAGGCCAAGGCCGAGCACGGCCGCCGAAAGCTTGAACATGGTGGTCATTGCGAGAGGTCTCCCCGTGGATAAAGCCGCAGCCCTGACGAATCCCCCAGGCACCGCGCTAACCACAGTTTATGCCGCTGTAATATCGGGCGCCAAGGTGGAATCGATCCGGCCTGGGGATAAGTGTATGCAAATCCAGGACCACTCCGTGCACGGCAGTCCGGGACGGGGGAGTCCGGCATTCTACCGCTGGCCGTTCCGGCCCTGCCCAACCCTTGGGCCGGCTGCCCAAAACCGCGCCATGATAGCGACAATTGGGACATTGTTGCGGTTGCCTGGGGGCGAGGCCCGGCGTAATGTCCCGGCGCCTGTTAACCCAAGACATTGTGGAGTCGTTTCCATGCCGTTTCTGTCCGAGGCACTCGGTCGGATCAAGCCGTCCGCCACCATCGCCGCCACCCAGAAGGCGCGCGCGCTCAAGGCCGCCGGCCGTGACGTGATCGGTCTTGGCGCCGGTGAGCCCGATTTCGATACGCCCGAGAATATCCGCATCGCCGCCAAGGCCGCCATCGACCGTGGCGAGACCCGTTATACCGACGTCGACGGCACCGCGGCGCTGAAGCAGGCAATTGCCGCCAAGTTCAAGCGCGAGAACGGCCTCGACTACAAGCCGGAGCAGATCAGCGTCGGCACCGGCGGCAAGCAGGTGCTGTTCAACGCCCTGCTCGCCACCGTGAACCCTGGCGACGAGGTGATCATCCCGGCGCCCTACTGGGTAAGTTATCCGGATATCGTGAATTTCGCCGGTGGCACCCCGGTGGCGCTGCCGACCACCGCCGAGCATGGCTTCAAGGTGCAGGCCGCCGATCTGGACAAGGCGATCACGCCCAAGACCAAGTGGCTGATCCTGAATTCGCCCTCCAACCCGTCCGGCGCCGCCTATACCCGCGACGAGCTGAAGGCGCTGACCGATGTGCTGCTGAAGCATCCGCATGTCTGGATCCTCACCGACGACATGTATGAGCATCTGGTCTACGACAACTTCGTGTTCACCACGCCGGCCCAGGTCGAGCCCAAGCTCTATGACCGCACGTTGACGATGAACGGTGTGTCGAAGTCCTATTGCATGACCGGCTGGCGCATCGGCTATGCTGCCGGCCCGGTGCAGTTGATCAAGGCGATGGGCAGCCTGCAGTCGCAGTCGACCTCGAATCCGTCCTCGATCAGCCAGGCGGCCGCCGTCGAGGCGCTGAACGGCCCGCAGGACTTCATCCCGAAGAACAACGCCGTGTTCAAGGCGCGCCGCGACCTGGTGGTGAGCATGCTGAACCAGGCCAAGGGCATCACCTGCCCGAAGCCGGAAGGCGCCTTCTACGTCTACCCGAGCTGCGCGGGCACCATCGGCAAAACCTCGGCCGGCGGCGTGAAGATCAATAACGACGAGGATTTCTGCAACGCGTTGCTGGAAGAGGCGGGCGTGGCGGTGGTGTTCGGCGCGGCCTTCGGCCTCAGCCCGCATTTCCGCATCTCCTACGCCACCTCCACCGAGGTGTTGAAGGATGCCTGCACGCGTATCCAGGACTTCTGCTCGAAGCTCACTTGATTGCTCTTCACCCCCATAGCAACGGGCCGGCTGCCGCAGCGGCAGGCGGCCCGTTTTTAGTGACCGCCGTCACGCGGCGGCGTCGCGGGCGCGGTTTTGCGCCAAACTTCACTTTGTCGCGCCCCATGGCAATGCTAAAGCCACCATACAGGGACGCGCGCGACGCAACGAATGGATCAGCACGATGCCGACAACCGTAAAGAAGCGGTCGGTGGTCGTTGGTGGCCATCGCACCAGCATTTCGCTCGAACGCGCCTTCTGGGATGCGCTGCGTCGTCTCGCCCAGGCCGAGGGCAAGACCATCAATCAGATGGTGAGCGATATCGACGCGGCGCGGCAGGGCAATCTGTCCAGCGCGATCCGGGTCTATGTGCTCAGCCGCGCCAGCCAGGGCCACCTGCCGCCGGAGAATAATCCCCCGGGCATATTGCCTGCGGAGGAAGACGACGACAGTTAGGCGGCATCGCCAGTCTCGATGCCGCCGCAGGCGGAGACGAGACCATGCGCAAGCCTTTCCTCATCCTGCTGCCGCTGCTGGCCCTGGGCCTGGCCGCCTGCGACCAGCCGGCGCCGCCGCCCGAACCGATCCGCCCGGTGCGCATCGCCACCGTGTCGCCGCAGGCCTATGAAGGCCGCTCCACCTATACCGGCGAAGTGCGCGCCCGCTACGAGACCAATCTGGCTTTCCGCATCGGCGGCAAGATCGTCGCCCGCTATGTCGAGATCGGCTCGGAAGTGAAGAAGGGCACGCTGCTGGCCCGCCTCGATCCCGAGGATACCCGGCTCGCCATCGAGAATGCCCGCGCGCAGCTCAATGCTGCCCAGGCCGATCATAACCAGGCGCAGACCGATCTGGCGCGCTACCGCAAACTGTTCGAGACCAAGGTGATCAGCCAGGCCGAGATCGACCGCCGCACGACTGTTGCGGATTCGGCTCAGGCTAGGCTGGAAAGCGCGCGCTCACAGTTGCGCGTGATGCAGAACCAGCAGGGCTATACCGAGCTGCAGGCCGATGCCGATGGCGTCGTCACCTCGATCTCGGTGGAAGCAGGCCAGGTGGTGGCGGCCGGCCAGACCGTGATGCGGCTGGCGCGACCGGAAGAGAAGGAAGTGGTGTTCAGCGTCGCCGAGAACCGGCTCGACGAACTGCGCCATGCCTCGGCAATCCGCCTGGCGCTGTGGTCGCAGCCGGAGCAGACCTATGCCGGTGTGGTGCGCGAGATCGCGCCGGGCGCCGACCCGGTGACGCGGACCTATGCCGTGAAGGTGAGCGTACAGAATCCGCCGCCGACCATGCGGCTCGGCATGACCGCCAGCGTCACCATCGTGCGGCGCGGCGACGAGCGCATGGTGGCCCTGCCGCTTTCCGCGCTCTACCAGGAACAGGCGGCGGGTCAGGCGGGCGGCCAGCCTTCGCAGATCCGCCCTGCCGTTTGGGTCTACGATGCGGCGACCGAAACCGTGAATCTGCGCCCGGTGCAGGTCTCGGCCTATGTCGAGAAATATGTGCTGATCACCGATGGCCTGAAGCATGGCGAGAAGGTGGTGACGGCCGGCGTGCATAAGCTGATCCCGAACCAGAAAGTGCGGCTGCTGCCGGAGACGGCGGAGGCCAAGCTGTGAATCAGGCCGAGCTTGAACGCTACAATCTTTCCGCCTGGGCCCTGAAGCATCCATCATTGATCGGCTTCCTGATCGTGGTGCTGATGCTGGCCGGCACGATGTCGTATTTCAGCCTCGGCCGTGCCGAGGATCCGGATTTCACCTTCAAGCTGATGATCGTGCGCACCAACTGGCCGGGCGCCACGGCGCGCGAGATGGAGCAGCAGGTCACCGACAAGGTGGAAAAGAAGCTGCAGGAGACGCCGTATTTAAGCCACGTGATGAGCTATTCCAAGGCCGGTGAATCCACGGTCTATGTCGTGCTGCGCGACGACACGCCGCCGAAGCAGGTTGAGGGCGTGTGGTATCAGGTGCGCAAGAAGGTGAACGATATCCGGCATACCCTGCCGCAGGGTGCGCAGGGGCCATTCTTCAACGATGAATTCGGTGACACCTTCGGCACCATCTATGCCTTCACCAGCGACGGCTTCAGCCACCGCGAATTGAAGGATTATGTGGAAGCGGTGCGCGAGGAAGTGTTGCGCGTGCGCGATGTCGGCAAGGCCGACCTGCTGGGCGTGCAGCCGGAACGCATCTATATCGAATTCTCCAACAAGAAGCTGGCCAGCCTTGGTGTCTCGCCGCAGCAGATCATCAATATCGTGCAGCAGCAGAATACGCAGGTGGCCTCGGGCCTGGTGCAGACCGCGTCGGATCGTATCTACACCCGCGTTTCGGGCGATTTCGAGGATGTGCGGGCGCTGACCGAACTCTCGATCCAGGCCAATGGCCGCCTGCTGCGGCTTGGCGACATCGCCGATATCAAGCGCGATTACATCGACCCGCCCTCGGCGCAGTTCCGCTATAACGGCGAACCCGCCATCGGCCTGGCCATTTCGATGGCCAAGGGCGGCAACATGATCCAGCTCGGTGAGCGGCTGGCGCCGGTGCTGAAACAGATCAAGGCCGACATGCCGATCGGCATCGATGTTCACCAGGTCGCCGATCAGCCCAAGGTGGTGCAGCGCAGTATCGACGAATTCATGAAGGTGCTGCTGGAAGCCGTGGTGATCGTGCTCGGCGTCAGTTTCCTCAGCCTCGGCCTGCGCTCCGGTCTGGTGGTGGCGCTCTGCATCCCGCTGGTGCTGGCCATTACCTTCTCGGCGATGCAGATTTTTGGTATCGACTTCCAGCGTATTTCGCTTGGCGCCCTGATCATCGCGCTCGGCCTGCTGGTGGATGATGCCATCATCGCGGTGGAAATGATGCAGGTGAAGATGGAGGAGGGCATGGACCGCTTCCATGCCGCCAGCTTCGCCTACAAATCCACCGCCTTCCCGATGCTCACCGGCACATTGATCACGGCGGCCGGGTTCGTGCCGGTGGGTTTCGCCAAGTCCTCGGCCGGCGAATACACCTTCTCGATCTTCGCGGTGGTCACCATATCGCTGGTGGTATCCTGGATCGTGGCGGTGATCTTCACGCCGTTCATCGGCTACAAGCTGCTGCCCAATCCGAAGCCGGGGCATTCCCATGAGGATGTCCATAAGCGCGGCATCTACCGCTTCATCCGCCCGGTGGTGGCCTGGTGCGTGCGCTTCAAGTGGATCGTCATTGCCGTCACGCTCGGCATCTTCGCGCTGTCGGTGTTCGGCTTCAAATTCGTGCAGCAGCAATTCTTCCCGTCATCGAACCGCCCGGAATTGATGGTGGACCTGCGGTTGCCGCAGGGCGCCAGCATTGCCGCCACGCAGGAAGAGGCGCTGAAGCTCGAGGCGATGCTGAAAGGTGATCCGGATATCGAGAATTTCACCACCTATGTCGGCAGCGGCGCGCCGCGCTTCTACCTGCCACTGGATATCCAGTTGCCGAACGACAATTTCGCGCAGGTCGTGGTGTTGACCAAGGGCGATGCCGAGCGCGAGCGCCTGCGCACCAAGCTGATGCAGGCCTTCCAGGAGGATTTCACCCTGCTGCGCGGCCGCGTCAATCGCCTGGAAAACGGCCCGCCGGTCGGCTTCCCGGTGCAGTTCCGCGTCAGTGGCCCAGATCCGCTGGAAGTGCGGCGCATCGCCTTCGCCGCCGCCGATGTGCTGCGCGCCAATCCGAATACCCGTGATGTAAACCTGGACTGGAACGAGCTGTCCAAGGTGGTGAAGCTGAATGTCGACCAGGCCAAGGCACGCCTGCTTGGCATTTCCTCGCAGGATCTCGCCGGCGCGCTGAACGCGGCGCTTACCGGCGTGACCATCACGCAATACCGCGAAGGCAAGGAACTGATCGACGTGGTGGCGCGTGCCGAGGCCGCCGAACGCCTGAGCCTTTCCGGCATTAAGGATTTGAATGTCGGCGGTGGCGAAAGCGCGCGGCCGGTGCCGCTGACCCAGGTGGCGGATGTGAATTACGCCATGGAGGAAGGCATCATCTGGCGCCGCGACCGCCAGCCGGTGATCACCGTGCGTGCCGACGTGGTGGATGGCATCCAGGCGCCGGTGGTGTCGATGCAGATCGACCCGCTGCTGAACGAATTGCGCAAGCAGTTGCAGCCCGGCTATCGCATCGTCATGGGCGGTGCCATCGAGGAAAGTGCCAAGGGCAATGCCTCGCTGGCCGCCGTGATGCCGGTGATGGTGCTGATCATGGTGACGCTGCTGGTGGTGCAGTTGCAGTCGGTGTCGCGCATGCTGCTGGTGCTGCTCACCGCACCACTCGGCCTGATCGGCATTACCGCAGCTTTGCTGCTCTTCAATGTGCCGTTCGGCTTCGTGGCTTTGCTCGGCGCCATTGCGCTGGCCGGCATGATCATGCGCAATTCGGTGATCCTGGTCGATCAGATCGAACAGGATATCCGTGCCGGCCATGCCGCTTTCGATGCCATCGTGGACGCGACGATGCGGCGTTTCCGCCCCATCGTGCTCACCGCGCTGGCGGCGATCCTGGCGATGATTCCGCTCTCGCGCTCCAATTTCTGGGGCCCGATGGCGGTGGCGATCATGGGCGGCCTGGCGGCGGCGACGCTGCTGACGGTGCTGTTCCTACCGGCGCTCTACGCCGCTTGGTTCCGCATCAAGCCTCAGGCGAAGCCGGCAACGTAAATCCTAGCCGTTGAGATGGCAGGCGGAGAGGCGGCCCGGCGCGATCTGGCGCAGGGCCGGCTTCTCCGTCTTGCAGCGCGCCATGGCCTGCGGGCAGCGTGGATGGAAATGGCAACCGCTCGGCGGTTCCAGCGGTGAGGGGATTTCGCCGCTGATCGGCATATAGTCGCGCCGCTTGGCTTCCAGCTTCGGTGCCTCGGCCAGCAGGGCCTGGGTGTAGGGGTGGTTAGCGCCCTTGAACAATTCTTCCGTCGGCGCACTTTCCACCACGCGGCCGAGATACATGATCACCACGCGGTCGGAGAGATGCTCTACCACGGCCAGGTTATGGCTGATGAACAGGTAGGTCAGGTTCAGCCGCTCGCGCAGGTCCATGAACAGGTTCAGCACCTGGGCCTGGATCGACACGTCGAGCGCGGCCACGGCCTCGTCGCAGACGATGAAGCGCGGCTTCACCGCCAACGCGCGGGCGATGCCGATGCGCTGGCGCTGGCCACCTGAGAACTGGTGCGGAAACCGCTTCTTGTAGCGCGGATCCAGGCCGACCTGCAGCAGCATTTCCTCGACATAGGAATCGAACTGCGACCGCGTGATCAGGCCATGGGCCAGCGGCGCCTCGCCGATGATGTCTTCCACCCGCATGCGCGGATTGAGCGAGGCATAAGGATCCTGGAAGATCATCTGCACGGCGAGCTTGTAAGCCTTGTGCTCGGCCGGCGTCATGCTGGCGAGGTCCTTGCCTTCGAAGCTGATCTGGCCGTCGCTCTGGTCCATGATGCCGGCGACGATGCGGCCCAGTGTGCTCTTGCCGCAGCCGCTTTCGCCCACCAGGCCAACCACTTCGCCCTGCTGGATTTGCAGCGACACGCTGTCCACCGCATGCACGGCGCGTTCTTTCAGCCCGGCGCCAAGCAGGTTGGCCAGCTTGGCGGCGAAATCGAGTTTCCACACGAAGCGCTTGGAAACGTCCTTGAGTTCGAGCATCGCCATCACGCCGCTCCTTCCAGCGGATGCCAGCAACGCACGTCATGGCCCGGCGCCAGGGGCAACAGGTCCGGTATCGCCTCGCAGGCGGCATCGGCGCGGCTGCAGCGCGTCTTGAAGCGGCAGCCCGGCGGCAGGTTCAGCAGCGGCGGCGTCATGCCGGGAATCTGGAACAGCCGCTTGCCGCGCTGGCCGGTATTGGTATGTGCGCCGGGCACCGAGCCGATCAGGCCTGCGGTGTAGGGGTGGCGCGGGGCTTCGATCACAGCGGCGACGCTGCCGGTTTCGACGATGCGGCCGGCATACATCACCATGACGCGGTCGGCGAGGCCGGCCACCACGGAAAGGTCGTGCGTAATCCAGATCAGCGCCGTGCCGGTCTCGCGGCAGAGCTTGCGCACTTCATAGAGGATCTGGCCCTGGATGGTCACGTCGAGCGCCGTGGTCGGCTCATCGGCGATGATCAGTTCCGGTTTGTTCAGCAGCGCGATGGCAATGGCGATGCGCTGGCGCATGCCGCCGGAAAGCTGGTGCGGATAGGCCTGCAGGCGGTCTTCCGGCGCGGCGATGCCGACAGCCTTCAGCGTCTCGATGCAGCGGGCGCGGGCGGCGGCCTCGGTGATCTTCTCATGCGCCAGCACGCCCTCGATCATCTGCGTGTCGACACGCAGCACCGGATTGAGCGTCATCATCGGGTCCTGGAAGATCATGGCAATGCTTTTGCCGCGCAACTGGCGCAGCCGCGCCGGCTTGGCCTGGGCGATATCCTCGCCCTTGAACAGCACGCGGCCATTGGCGATATGGCCGGGCTGATCGAGCAGGCCGATGATGGAAAAGCCGGTGATGCTTTTGCCCGAGCCGCTTTCTCCCACCAGGCCCAGGATTTCGCCTGGCGCTACTTCAAAACTGACGCCATCCACCGCGCGCACGATGCCGTCGCGCGTCGGGAAATGGGTCTCCAGATTCTCGACCTTCAGCGTGGGCGTCATGGATCAGCGCTTCAAACGGGGATTGAGCACGTCGCGGAGCTGGTCGCCCACGAGATTGATGGCGACGATCACCACGGTGAGGGCAATGCCCGGGAACATGGAAATCCAGTAGACGCCGGAAAGCAGGTAGTCGAAGCCGTTGGCAATCAGCATGCCCAGCGAAGGTTCCGTGACGGGCACGCCAAGGCCGAGGAAGCTGAGCGTGGCTTCCAGCGTGATCGCGCGCGCGATGTCGATGGTGGCGATCACGATCAGCGGCGGCAGGCAGTTCGGCAGCAGGTGGCGCCACAGGATGCGGCTCTGCTTCAGGCCGAGGCAGCGCGCGGCTTCCACGTATTCCTTGTTGCGTTCCACCAGGGCGGCGCCGCGCGCGGCACGGGCGAAATACGCCCATTGCACCGCCACCAGTGCCATGATCACCTTGTCGACGCCGTTGCCCAGCACCGCCAGCAGGATCAGCGCCACCAGGATGGCGGGGAAGGAAAGCTGGATATCGACGATGCGCATGATCAGGGCTTCGACGCCGCCGCCGAAATATGCCGCGGCGAGGCCGGCGGCCGCACCGATCGCCAGGGCGCAGGATACGGCGACCACGCCGACGAACAGGCTGATGCGCAGGCCATGCAGCATGGCGGAAAGCATGTCGCGGCCCTGGCCATCGGAGCCGAGCATAAAGACGAAGCCATCGCCCGAGAGCGCGCCGGGCGGCAGGCGCGAATCCATGATGTCGAGCTTGGCGAGATCGTAGGGATTCTGCGGCGACAGCCAGGGCGCCAGCAGCGCGGCAGTGATCGCCAACACGAACAGCGCGAGGCCGAACAGTGCCAGCTTGCTTTCGGCGAATTCCGAAACGATGCGCTGCAGTGGGGTTTGCGCTTTCACCAGTTTGACGGTGGCGGGGAGGGCTGCGTCGGTCACTTGGCACCTCCCAGCCGCACGCGCGGATCCAGCACGGTGTAGAGGATGTCCACCACCAGATTGATCACCACCAGCAGGAACACCACGATGATCAGGTAGGCGACGATCACCGGGCGGTCGAGCTGGTTGATCGAGTCGATCAGCAGCTTGCCCATGCCTGGCCAGGAGAAGATGGTTTCAGTGATCACCGCGAAGGCAATCAGCGCGCCGAGTTCCAGGCCGGTGACGGTGACGACAGGCACCAGGATGTTTTTCAGGATATGCACGCCGACCACGCGGCGTTCATCCAGACCCTTGGCGCGGGCGAATTTCACATAATCCATCAGCATCACCTCGCGCGCCGTGGCACGCGCCAGACGCACGATCAGGGCGCATTTCGACAGCGCCAGGGTGACGGCCGGCAGCAGGATGTGGTGCCAGCCTTTCGCGGTCAGCACGCTCAAATGCAGGCCCATTACATCCACTGTTGGGCCGCGGCCCGAGGCCGGCATCAGGCCGAGCTGCACGGCGAAAACCATGATCAGCATCAGGCCGACCCAGAAATTCGGCAGGCTGAAGCCCAGGATCGAGCCAGCCATGATGGCGCGGGCGCCGAAGCTTTCATGGCGCAGGCCGGCATAGACGCCAAGCGGCAGGCCGATCACCACCGCCATTACCGTGGCGGTGATGGCGAGTTCCAGCGTCGCCGGCATGCGTTCCAGGATCAGGCTCATGGCCGGCTGGCCATAGACGAAGGATTTGCCGAATTCGCCGGAAAACGCCGAGCCGACGAAGCGCATATATTGCACCCACACCGGCTGATCGAGGCCCAGCGCGGCGGCGATCTGCTCGCGGTCGATCTCGGTGGCCTCGGGGCTTGCCAGCACCGCCAGCGGGTCGCCCAGCAGGTAGATGCCGCCGAAAACCAGCACCGACATAACCGCCACGACCAGCGCTGCCTGCAGCAGCCGCCGGATAATGAATACCAACATCCCCCGATGTCCCTGTTGTTATACTGTCATGGATGCTAGCCGAAAGCCTGGCACGGAGCCAGCCTGATATACGGGCAGCCTGTTATTCGGGCGTTAGCAATCGCGCCGCTCTATTCAGGCGGCAGCAAGCGTGCCGTGCCGGAAACCCGGATCGATGCGCCGGGCTCGGCGGAAATTTCCGCCCTGAGGCGTGAGCGCATGCCCATATCCTCGCCCTGCACGATGTCGATCACGCCACCATGCGGCCAGCCGATCTCGCGCAAATAGCCGGCCAGCGCCGCTGTTGCCGCACCGGTTGCCGGGTCTTCATAGACGCCACCGGCGGCGAAGGGATTGCGCGTGTGGAAAAGCTGCGCGCTCTCGGCATAGATGAGAATGATTGTTACCAGCCCGGCTTGCTGCATCAGGGCGCGCCCGGCCTCGAAGTCGTAGCGCATGGCGCCGAGTGCTGTGCGGCTGTTCAGTGCCAGCACCAGATGCCGCGCACCGGCATCGGCGATGGCCGGCGGAATGCGCCTATCCAGATCCGCATTCGTGTAGCCGAACAGCGCCAGTGTGTCGGCCACCAGTTTCGGCTCCGCCGTCCTGCTGCTGGTCGGCGGCGATTGCAGTGCGGCGGCGATGGTGCTGCCATCGCGCCGCCCGGTCACGGTGATGGCGGCATCATTCAGGGTCAAGGCGAATTCGCCATCGCCGCATTGCAGCGCCAGCGCGGCGCCCAGCGCAATCGTGGCATGGCCGCAGAACGGCACTTCCATGCCGGGCGCGAAATAGCGCACGCGCCAGGTTTTGTCGCTCAGCGGTGCCGCGAAAGCGGTTTCGGAATAACCGACTTCGGCGGCAATGGCCTGCATCTCGGCGGCAGAGGGGAGCGCATCAGCAATCACCACGCCGGCGGGATTGCCGCCAATCTCGCCATCGGAAAATGCCGCTAACCGTTGTACCTGTATCGGGCGCTTTACCTGCATGCTCAGCCTCGCTGGTGTTGCGTGAGGCTAACCAATGCGGCGCGAAGCAGCCAGAATTGAATTGTCAGGCTGCAATTGCTGCCGCAGCGTCAGGTGCGCTGCGGCTAGCGTGAATCAGGCGGCGTCTTCGCTGCCGTCGATCTCTTCCAGCGGCTCGGCGGCCACCGGTGCGTTGGCTTCGCGGTCGGCGCGGGCGCGCTCGCGGGCTTCGCGCTTTTCCTTGTTGTCGCGGCGCTTGGCGGCGAGCAGCAGCACGCGGTCGAGTTCCGACTGGCTGCAGATGCCGAGGCTGACCGGATCGCGCGGCTTGATGTTGGGCGCGTTCCAATGCGTGCGCGAACGCACCGAGTCAATCGTCGCCTTGGTGGTGCCGAGCAGCTTCTGCACCTGTGCATCGCCCACTTCCGGGTGATACTTCAGCAGCCAGGCGATGGCATCGGGGCGATCCTGGCGCTTCGAGAGCGGCGTGTAGCGCGCGCCCTTGGTCTTCTGGCGTGCCAGCGGTACGGTCGGCTCCAGCAGCTTCAGGTTCGCCGCCGGGTTGGCTTCGCAGCGCGCGATCTCTTCGGGCGTCAACTGGTTGTTGGCGATCGGGTCCTGGCCGACGATGCCGACGGCCACTTCGCCATCGGCAATGCCCTTCACTTCCAGCGGATGCAGGCCGCAGAAATAGGCAATCTGATCGAAGGTCAGCTTGGTATTGTCGATGAGCCAGACGGCGGTGGCTTTGGGCATCAACGGTAGGGCCATGATACGCATCCTTCATAAACCAGCAGGCGGAAGCCGCGTGGCATAAGCCGGTATGGACCAGACAGCCGGGGGAGGTTCGCCGGGCAGCCCTTCCGGGACTGCCCCGGGCCACACCAGCTGGGAGTGTCCGGAAAACGGCGCCAACTATACCCAAGCCGGCGTCGCGCGCAACCACCGGACGGCCATGTTTACGCTTTTATGGTCAAAGAGTTAGCAAAACTTTCCCGATATGGTCGCCGGCATCCAGGCGGGCATGGGCGGCTGCGGCCTCAGCGAGCGGGAAGCGGGAGTCGATGATCGGCTTGATCGTGCCAGCCGCCAGGCCGGGCCAGATTTTGGCTTCCAGGGCGGCGGCGATGGCGCCCTTGAAGGCCACCGGGCGGGGGCGGAGGGTCGAGCCGGTGATGGTGAGGCGGCGGCGCATCACCAGGCTCAGGTCGCCTTCGCCCTTCGGCCCGCCCTGCAGCGCGATGATCACCAGCCTGCCCTCGTCGGCCAGGCACTTGATGTTGCGCGGCAGATAGCTGCCGCCGACCATGTCGAGGATGACATTGACGCCCTGGCCGCCGGTCTCCTGCTTGATGACTTCGGCGAAATCCTCGGTCTTGTAGTTGATGCCGCGCGCGGCGCCGAGCTGTTCGACGAAGCGGCATTTCGCATCGGTGCCGGCGGTGGCGAAGATGCGGCCCGCACCCAGCAGGCGGGAAAGCTGGATCGCGGCCACGCCGATGCCGGAGGCGCCGCCATGGATCAGGATGCTCTCGCTGGCGGAGAGGCCGCCACGGTCGGCGATGTTGCTCCACACCGTGAACCAGTTTTCCGGCAGCGCGGCGGCTTCTTCCAGACTCAGGCCCGCCGGGATCGGCAGGCATTGCACGGCGGGCGCGGTGCAATATTCGGCATAGCCGCCGCCGGCAACCAGGGCCGTCACCTTGTCGCCAATCTTCCAGCGCGGGACGCCGGTTCCCAAGGCGACGATCTCGCCGGCCACTTCCAGGCCGGGAATATCCGGTGCGCCCGGCGGTGGCGGATACATGCCGGCGCGCTGCATCAGATCGGGCCGGTTAACGCCCGCGGCGGCAACCTTGATCAGGACTTCGCCGGCTTCCGGCTGCGGCACCGGGCGGCGGCCGGGTTTCAGCACCTCCGGCCCACCGGGCTGGGTGATCTCGATGGCGGTCATGTCCTGGGGCAGCATATCTCTCTCCCTGATCGGTGCCGATTGATGTAGCCTCTGGCGGCCCCGGCGACAAGGTTGGGGGCGGCAAGGTTGGGTCGCGCGATTGAGGAAGATTGAGGGAGGCGGCAATGGACTGGGATGAGGCACTGAAGAAGGCGCCGCCGGCGCCGCAATACGATGTCATGTCGATCGCCGATCTCGAGGAACGGATCGAGGAACTCAAGGCCGAGATCGACCGCATCCGTGCCGTAATCGCCAAGAAGCAGGCGGCGCGCGGCTCGGCGGCCGGGTTCTTCAAGAATTAAGGCGGTTTCAAGAATTAATCAGCGGGGGCGCTTTTCCAGCCAGTCGGCGGCTGCCGCCGCCAGCGCGGTTTCGCGCGGGCCGGGTTCCAGCAGGATGCGCGGATCGTGCAGCGGGCGGCTCATATCCTCCACCGTCTGCGCCAGGGCTTCCGAACTGCCGGAGCGGAAGCGGCCGGCACGCTGACCATCACGGATCACGCCGGCATAGAGTGCGCGCAGTGCCCGGCGGTGCTGTTCCCACACATCGGCGCTATCCTGCAACGCCGCCGTCACCACCTCGGCCAGCACGCGGTCGGCGAGCAACAGCCGCAGGCATTCGGCCTCCGCCAGCAGCAACGCCTTCAGCCGCGCCGCCGGGCTGCGGTCGCGGTCGCGCGCCAGTTCCGCCAGCCGCGCCTCGTCGCCCTGCAAGGTGCGGGCGGCCAGGGCAGCGAGGATGGCGCGCTTGCTGGGATAAAAACGATACAGCGCGGTCCGCGCCATGCCGGCCATGGCGGCGATATCCTCGATCCGCGCCTTCTGGCTGCCAAGCTGGCGGAAACTCGCCAGCGCCGCTTCCAGCAGGCGGTCGGAATTCGGCAAAGCCGCTATGTCACCCCGTTCGGCCATGCCCCACCTTACCTGAAACAGCTTCGTCTGAAACCTTGGGGCGGAAAACCGCCCCGGACCGCCTCCTGCTTCACCCTTCCTTAAGCAATCCAGGTTATGAACAACACAGTATCGTATCGTGTTTCCTCCCTGTTGGACTAAGACGGCCGCCGCGCCTGTATGTCCCAACTCCGGCGGCCGTTTTTTTCACGACGCACCTTTCCCGCGACACGGCGATCCCTCCGTTACAATCTGTTACAACTGCTTGACTCCGTCCGTGGGCGGTGCGTTAATCTTTCTCAGTTGAGGTTGAGGCAATTCACAGGGCCGTCCCGAAATTGGGGCGGCCTATTTTTTTGCCGCCCTCGTATTTTGTCGCGAAGCCGGTATTGTCGCGCCAGTTTGCTTAAGGGGGGAGCGCCCGATGGAGCCGAAGTTTCTCAAGTTCGATACGCTGAGCCTGCATGCCGGCCAGCAGCCCGATCCCACCACTGGCGCGCGGGCGCTGCCGATCTACCAGACCACGTCCTACGTCTTCCGCGATGCCGACCATGCCGCGGCCTTGTTCAACCTGGAACGCGCCGGCCATATCTACTCGCGCATCTCCAACCCCACCGTCGCGGTGCTGGAAGAGCGCCTGGCGGCACTGGAAGGCGGCGTCGGCGCGGTCTGCACCGCGTCTGGCCAGGCGGCCCTGCATCTCGCCATCGCCACGCTGATGGGGCAGGGGGCGCATATCGTCGCCAGCCGCAACATCTATGGCGGCAGCTACAACATCCTGGTCCACACCCTGCCGCGCTTCGGCATCACCACCACCTTCGTCGACCCGCGCGACCATGCGGCGCTGCGGGCCGCGATCAAGCCGGAAACCCGGCTGGTATTCGGCGAGATCCTCGGCAATCCCGGCCTGGAAGTGCTGGATGTGCCGGCCTGGGCCGAGATCGCCCATGCCGCCGGCCTGCCGCTGATGCTCGATTGCACCTTCGCCACGCCGTATCTGTTCAAGGGCTTCGAACATGGCGCCGACCTGGTGATGCATTCCGCCACCAAGTTCCTCGGCGGCCATGGTGTTGCCATCGGCGGTGCGCTGATCGATTCCGGTCGTTTCGACTGGGAAGCCTCGGGCAAATTCCCGACGCTGACCGAGCCCTATGCCGGCTATCACGGCCTGGATTTCGCCGAGGAATTCGGCCCCGCCGCCTTCATCATGCGCGCGCGTGCCGAGGGCTTGCGCGATTTCGGCGCCTGCCTGAGCCCGACCAACGCTTTCCATATCCTGCAGGGTGTCGAGACGCTGCCGCTGCGCATGAGCCGCCATGTGGAGAATGCACGCCAGATCGTGCAGTTCCTGAAAAGCCACAATGGCGTCGAATGGGTCAGCTACCCCGAACTGCCCGAACACAAGGATCACGAACTGGCGAAGAAGCTGCTGCCCAAGGGCAGCGGCGCGGTGTTCAGCTTCGGCGTCAAGGGTGGCCGGGCGGCGGGCCGGGCGCTGATCGAGGCGTTGCAGGTGTTCTCGCATCTGGCCAATGTCGGCGATGCCAAGTCGCTGGTGATCCATCCGGCCTCCACCACGCATCAGCAGATGTCTGCTGCCGAACTCAAGGCCGCCGGCATCGGCGAGGAACTGGTGCGGCTTTCGGTCGGCCTGGAAGATATTAGCGACCTGATCGACGACCTGAATCAGGCTTTGCGGGCGGCTGCCAAGGCAGCGCCGGCGCAGGCCGCTGAGTAAGAGGGCAGTAAAGATGTGGCTTGAGGTTCAGGGAACCAAGATTTTCGCCGCGACCGGCGGCAAGGCGTTCGATCCGGCATTGCCGACCGTGGTGTTCATCCATGGCAATGCCTGCGACCACACGAACTGGGCATTGCAGACGCGCTGGTTCGCCTATCATGGCTGGTCGGTGCTGGCCGTCGACCTGCCGGGCAATGGCCGTTCCGGCGGCGAGATGCCGCAGAGCATCGAGGCCATCGCCGACTGGATGCCGCATCTGCTTGATGCCGCCAAGGTGAAGCAGGCGGCCCTTGTCGGCCATTCCATGGGGGCGCTGATCGCGCTGGAAACCGCCGCGCGTTATCCTGATCGCGTCACCAAGCTGTCGCTGCTCGGCTTCGCGCTGCCGATGAGTGTCAATCCGGAATTGCAGGCTTTGGCCGATGCCGGCGACTTCAAGGCCATCGCGCTGATGAATGACTGGATGCTGGCGCGCAAGAGCCATATCGGCGGCAACCGCAATCCCGGCGGCTGGATTCTCGGCGGTTCGATCCGCCTCACCGACAGCGCGCCGCGCCAGGTGCTGGCCACCGGCTTCCGCATCTGCAACGCCTATGCGGCGGGCGAGGCGGCGGCGGCCAAGGTCGCCTGCCCGGTGCAGGTGCTGTCGGGTGCGCGCGACATGATGACGCCGACGCGCTCCGGCGCCGCTTTCGCCAAGAAGTTCAAGCAAGCCCGTGTCGATGTGCTGCCTGATTGCGGCCACCTGATGATGAGCGAGAAACCGGACGAGACTCTCGATACCTTGAAGGCGTTCCTGGCATGAGCGGCGCGGAGACTAAGCCGCAGGCGCGGCTCTACCTGATCACGCCATCCATCGTCGAGCCGGCGGCCTTCGCGGAGCAGCTCAAGGCGGCCTTTGGCGCTGGCGATGTCGCCTGCCTGCAATTGCGCCTCAAGGAAGGCGAGCAGCCGGCTTCCGACAATGCCTTCCGCCGTGCCGCCGAGGCGGTGCTGCCGCTGTGCCATGAGCATGATGTGGCGCTGCTGATCAATGATCGCCCGGACCTGGCGGTGAAGCTCGGGGCCGATGGCGTGCATATCGGCCAGCAGGACACGCCCTATGAGGAAGCGCGCCGGCTGCTGGGGCCTGACCGCATCGTCGGCGTCACCTGTCACAATTCCCGCCACCTGGCGATGGAGGCCGCCGAGGCCGGCGCCGATTATGTCGCCTTCGGCGCCTTCTACCCGACGACCACGAAGCAGCCGAAATTCCAGGCCGAGCCGGACCTGCTGGCCTGGTGGTCCGAACTGATGGAAGTGCCGAGTGTCGCCATCGGCGGCATCACGGTGGAGAATTGTGGCCCCCTGGTCGCTGCCGGAACGGATTTTCTGGCGGTTTCTGCCGGTGTTTGGGCCTATCCGGGAGGCCCGGCCAAGGCCGTTCAGGCCTTCAATGAGGCAATTGCCAAGCACCGGCCCGGCTGATAGGGTCCGCCCCCTTCCGCCAGCCCCCCGTCTGAAGTACCGCCGAGCACGAAAAGCCATGGCCCTGCGATCCGCCCTGATTAACGCGATGACCAATTCGGCGCGCAAGGCCGCGCGCGGCCTGCTGCGCGACTTCAACGAGGTCGAGCATCTCCAGATCAGCCGCAAGGGCCCGGCCGATTTCGTGTCAGCCGCCGACCGCAAGGCGGAGAAGGTGCTGCAGGCCGAACTGTCCAAGCTGCGCCCGGATTTCGGCTTCATCATGGAAGAGGGCGGCCGCATCGAGGCCAAGGACGGCAAGCATTACTGGGTGATCGACCCGCTGGACGGCACCACCAATTTCCTGCACGCCATCCCGCATTTCGCCATTTCCATCGCCGTGAAGCGTGACGAAGAACTGATCGCTGGCATCGTGCTGGACGTGGTGCGCGACGAATTGTTCTGGGCCGAGAAGGGTGCTGGCGCCTATTGCAATGAACGCCGCCTGCGCGTTTCCGTGCGCCGCAAGATGACCGATGCGGTGATCGCCACCGGCATCCCGTTCCATGGCCGTGGCGACCATGCCCAGTTCCGCCGCGAGATGGCCGGCGTGATGCCGGAAGTGGCTGGCATCCGTCGTATGGGTGCGGCGGCCCTCGACCTCGCCTATGTCGCCGCCGGCCGCTATGACGGCTTCTGGGAGCGTGGACTTTCGGAGTGGGATATTGCCGCCGGCATCGTGCTGGTGCGCGAGGCGGGCGGCATGGTCACCGACCTCAAGGGCGGCGAGACCATGATGGCGTCAGGCGATATTCTCGCCGCCAACGACGCGCTCTACACCCCGCTGCAGAAATTGCTCAATAAACCGGCCTAATTGGTTTCGCTTCCACCCTTTTGCCGGGTTGAGCTAGAGGGGAAGGTCCGCTATCGTTCGCGCCATACTGCGTAACGGGGGGACCCACCGATGGCCGTCAAGCTGTTTCAGCATCCGCTTCCCGCCATGGCGCTTGGCCTGGTGCTGGCGTTGCCGGCGGTGCATGGCGCCTCGGCCCAGACCACCTATGTCGGTGGCGGCAGCGTGATCGTGAACATGCAGGCGCTCGACCGCCTCGGCCCGCCGTTGCCCGGCTTTGCCAATAACCAGGATCCCGGTTCGTCCGCGTTGGGTGGCCCGGCGCAGAAGCCGCTGCTCGGCGATTCCGGCCCGGCGCCGGCCAGCGTGAAACTGCGTCCGCCGCGTGCCACGAAGTCGGCCGCGGCACCCGCCACCGCTGCGGCCGTGGCCAAGGCGCCGACCCCGGCTGCAGCGCCGGCCGCGACCACACCACGCCGCACGGGCGGCAGCCGTGGCGAGGGTACGAGCCCGGCACCGCAGACCCCCGCCGTGGTGGTGAACCTGCCGCCGCCGGTCACGGATACCCCTTCGAGCAATGCCGCCAGCAATGCCGGCCGCCCGCTGCAATTGCCGGCGCCACCGTCTGCCGTGGCTGCGGCACCGTCTCCTGTCACAGCCCCGGCTCCGGCACCTGCCGCCGTGGCCCAGGCCCCTGTGATCCAGGCTCCCGCCGCGCCGGCGCCCGCTGCTCCGCGCGCCGCCAACCCGGCGGCACAGCAATCGGCCTTGCTGACCCCGCCGCCGGTTTCGAGCGCGGCGCCGTCCGCTGGCCAGGTCAATCTCACCTTCGAGGCCGGCAAGAGCGATCTTTCCGGCGAAGGCAGCGGCGCGCTTGAAGCCCTGGCCCGCGCACTCGCCAATACCGAAGACCGTATCCAGATCCGTGCCTATGCCAGCGCCAGCGGCGCGGATGCCGCCAGCGGTGCGCGTCGCCTCTCGCTCAGCCGTGCGCTCGCAGTGCGCGGATTCCTGATCGACCGTGGTATTCGTTCCACGCGCATTGATGTGCGCGCGCTTGGTGCGCCTAGCGACAATTCGCCGCCGGACCGTGTTGAAGTTGCCCCGGTCGGGCGCTGATTGATGCAGGCACACGGCTTTTCGCCCAGGAAAAGCCATATTCGCTGCCTAAGTCGGAACCATATACCACTAGCCATTGGGCCGCAGTATATTGGGCCGCAGGATAAGGTGAAGGCATGACCAGACCTGGTCGTTACCTGGTGCGTATGGTGCTGTTCCTCGTTGCTGTCGGCGCGGTGATTTTCGTGCTGAAGGATCCGCTGCAGCGTGCCTTCCTCGCCAATCCGGCGCTCAACGGCCTGATCACGGCCGTGGCCGTGATCGGCATTCTGTTCATCTTCCGCCAGGTTTTCGTGCTCGGCCGCGAAGCCGACTGGCTCGCCGCTTGGCAGAAGTCGCAGCACACCAGCACCGTCGCCCATGTCGGCAAGCCGTCCAACCTGCTGGCGCCGCTGGCCAAGATGCTCGAGAACCGTGGCCCGCGCGGCCAGGTTTCGGCAGCCGCGACGCGCGCTCTGCTCGATTCCGTCGGTTCGCGGCTTGATGAAGCACGCGATATCTCGCGCTACCTGATCGGCTTGATGGTGTTCCTCGGCCTGCTTGGCACCTTCTGGGGCCTGCTCGAGACCATTGGTTCCGTCACCGACACCATCTCCGGCCTGTCGCTGGGCGCAGAAGAGAATATCAACGTGTTGTTCGAGAAGCTGAAGGGTGGCCTGCAGCGGCCGCTGGCTGGCATGGGCCTGGCTTTCTCCTCCTCGATGCTCGGCCTTTCCGGCTCGCTGATCCTTGGCTTCCTCGATCTGCAGGCGGGCCAGGCGCAGAACCGTTTCTATAACGATCTCGAGGAATGGCTCGCCGGCTTTACCCGTGTCGGCGGCGGCGCGGTGGCCGATGGCGACCAGTCGGTGCCGGCTTATGTGCAGGCGCTGCTGGAGCAGACGGCTGACAGCCTCGATAACCTGCAGCGCACCCTGGCGCGTTCGGAAGACAATCGCGGCAACGCTTCTGCCGCCCTGCTGCAGCTCAACGAGAAGCTCAGCCTGCTCACGGAGCAGATGCGCGCCGAGCAGGGGCTGCTGCTGAAGCTCACCGAGCATCAGATCGAGATGAAGCCGATCATGGCCAAGCTGGCGCAGAATACCGAAAGCGGCGGCTTCGATGCCGCCAGCCGGGGGCATCTGCGCAATATGGATATCCTTCTCACCCGCCTGCTCGACGATGCCGCCCAGGGTCGCGCCAAGCTGGTGGATGACATGCGGGCCGAGATCAAGCTGTTGTCGCGCACCATCGCGGCGGCAGCCGACAATCAGCGGCGGACCTAAGGTATGGCAAGCCGCGCCTGGCGCCGGGGCGAGAGCGGGGTAGCCAATCCCTGGCCCGGTTATGTCGACGTGCTGTCGACCCTGATGATGGTCATCGTCTTCGTGCTGGCGGTGTTCATCCTGGCGCAGTTCTTCCTCGCCAATGCGATTTCCGGCAAGGACAAGGCGATTGATGCGCTGCGTGGCGACCTCGCTCGTCTGGTCGAGCAATTGTCGCTGGAGAAAAAGACCAGTGCCGACCTGCGTACCAATCTCGGCCAGTTGCAGGCCACGCTGGCTGCCAGCATCGCCGAGCGCGACCAGCTTGCCGCCGCGCTGAGCGATGCCCAGACCCGCCATGACGAAGCCGAGAAGCAGCTTGCCGAGCAGAAGCAGATAGTGATCGATCTCGATGGCAAGCTGGTTTCCGGCGCTGCTGCCCTGGAGGCCGAGCGCCGTGCCTCCGCCGATGCCCGCAGCCAGATCGACCTGCTGAACCGCCAGATCCTGGCCTTGCGCGAGCAATTGGCGCAGATCGACCGCATCCTGCGCGAGAGCGAGGAGAAGGAGAAGCAGAGCCAGGCCCAGGTGATCGACCTTGGCAAGCGGCTGAATGCCGCGCTGGCACGCAAGGTCGACGACCTGATGAGTTACCGCTCGGAATTCTTCGGCCGGCTGCGTCAGGCGCTCGGCGACCGCAAGGATATCCAGATCGTCGGCGACCGCTTCGTGTTTCAGTCGGAAGTGCTGTTCACGTCGGGCTCGGCCGAACTCAATCCGCAGGGTCGCGAGCAGATGGGTCAGCTCGCCAAAACACTGATCGAGATAGCGAAGAAGATTCCGGCTGACCTGCCCTGGGTGCTGCGGGTCGATGGCCATACCGACCGTGTGCCGATCAACACGCCGCAATTCCCCTCGAATTGGGAATTGTCGGCGGCGCGGGCCATCTCGGTAACGAAATTCCTGATCGCCCAGGGCGTGCCGGCGCAGCGCCTCGCCGCTGCCGGCTTCGGCGAATTCCAGCCGCTGGACGAGCGCAACGACGAGATTGCCTTGCGGCGCAACCGGCGCATTGAATTGAAGCTGACGGAGCGCTAGAAACGCCGCCATGCTGAACCTGATCGCTCCGCATTCCTTTGTTGGCCGTCTTGTCGCCAGCCTTGCCTATGGCATCGGTTTGCCGGTGCTGATTTATGCCGTGCTGCTGCTGCGCACCCATGGCAACGAACCGCAGGGCATGTGCAGCCGCGTGCCGGGCCAGGGCGGCACGTTGCCGATCCAGATGGGCCGCGGCGATGGCGATTTCACCTGCGGCCTGAACTGGGATTACACCTTCTGGAATCTGGCGCTGCCGGCGCTGGGCTTCGCCGCGCTGGCTTTCATCCTGATGGGCATGGCGCGCAAGCGCGCCTAGGCTATATTTTTGTTCGGGCCCTTAAGGCTCGATTTCCTTCAGCTTCGCCGTCTCGATGCGGCAATCCATGATGCGCGGCTGGAAGGTGGCGCCGATCAGCAGCCGGCCCTTGTGATGCGCTGCCACGCTGGCGCCTGAGAGCAGCCCGCCGGGATCGCCGAAGGCTTCCACAATACGCGTGGCGCCACGGCCATCGCGGTCGACCCGCACCACCAGGCTCGGGCTTTCCTTCTGCGCATCGCGGGCATGGCCGATGAAGGCGAAGGAATTGACGTGCAATGCCGCCCACATCGCGCCGTCGGAATCAAAGCGGATATTGTCGACGCCGCCGGGCAACGCCAGCGAGCCGCTGCGCCTGAGCAGGCCGCTGGCCGGCTCGCGGTCAAAGGACAGAACCATGCGCCACAATGTCGAGCCGACCAGGGCGGTGAGGCCATCCGGCGTGAGCGCGATGCCATTGGCAAACGCGATATCCTCCGCCACCGGCCTGGTGCCGCGCGGGTCGTGATAGATCACCGTGGAGCGCGAGAGCTGCAGGATATTCTCCACCGCATGCATCCAGCGCGGGCCGGCGCCACGGTCGTTGGTGAGGTAAAAGCTCTGCGGCCCGGTGGCGACGATGCCGTTCGGGCTGACGAACAGGTCGCTGCCGATGCTGCCGAGATGCCTCAGTTTGCCGGCTTCGAGCGCGAAGACTTCCACCGTGTTGCGGTCGGCGCTGCGCTGGTTGATCACCTGCAATACCCACTCGCCGCTGCTTGGGCGATGCAGCGCGATGCCGCGCGGGTGGAACGGCATCTGTTCAGGCACATTGAGTTCGGTGAGCTTGCCCGGCGCATTGCCGCTCAAGTCATAGAACCACAGGCCGCCGCGATTGCTGCGGTTGCGGCGGTCCTGTGCCGAGATGATGGCACCGCTGCCATCAGGCAGGATCAGGATGTCTTCCGGACCAGCCGGCGCATCGATGGGCGTGCATTGCCCGGCCATGAAAGGCTCGACGCTGCGATAGGCGCCGCCGAGCCACACGGTATAGACGCCATAGGCGACCAGCACGGCCGCCAGGAAACTCCACCACAGCTTCATGCGCGAGCCGCGCCGCACCGGCAGATTGCGATTGGGCGCGCGCTGGCGCGGACTAGCTGGCGGCTTCGGTGTCATCGAGGGTGGTGTTCATGAATTGCAGCCGCGCCAGCCGTGCGTAGAGGCCGTCCTCGCGCATCAGCGTTTCATGCCGCCCGGCGGCGACGATGCGGCCCTTGTCCATCACCACGATGCGGTCGGCTTTCTGCACAGTGGCTAGGCGGTGCGCGATCACCAGGGTGGTGCGGCCGCGCATCAGGTGTTCCAGCGCCTTCTGCACCTTGCGCTCGGATTCGGCATCCAGCGACGAGGTGGCTTCGTCCAGCAGCAGGATCGGCGGATCGCGCAGCAGGGCGCGGGCGATGGCGATGCGCTGGCGCTGGCCGCCGGAAAGCCGCACGCCGCGTTCGCCCAGATAGGTGTCGTAGCCCTGCGGCAATGCCTGGATGAAGCCGTGCGCCGCAGCGGCTTCGGCGGCCTGGCGCAGTTCGGCATCGCTGGCATCGGGCCGGCCATAGCGGATGTTGTCGGCGACGCTGGCGCCGAAGATCACCGGATCCTGCGCCACCAGGGCGATATGCTGGCGCAAGGCCACCGGATCGAGGCGGCGGATCGGCACGCCATCGACGCGCACTTCGCCGAATTGCGGATCGTAGAAGCGCAGCAGCAACTGGAACAGCGTGGTCTTGCCCGCGCCCGAGGGGCCGACAATCGCCACCGTCTCGCCGGCCTTGATCTCCAACGACAGGTTGTCGACGGCGGGCATGTTGGGCCGCGCCGGATAGGTGAAGCGTAGCTCGGCGAATTCGACGCGGCCTTCCGGCTTGGCCGGCAGGGCGAGCGGCTGGCTCGGCGCCTGGATGCCCGGCTCGGTGGCCAGCAACTGCATCAGCCGTTCGGCGGCGCCGGCTGCCCGCTGCACATCGCTCCACACTTCCGACAAGGCACCAACAGATGAGGCGCCGATGATGGCATAAAAGACGAAGGCGGAGAGTTCGCCGCCCGACATCTCGCCGGCGAACACCGCCTTGCCGCCAATCCACATCACGCCGTTCACGGCGCCGAATACCAGCAGCATCACCAGGGCGGTGAGGGTGGCGCGCGCCCGGGTGCGGCGCACGGCGGTATTGAAAGCGGCTTCGGCATTGCCCCGGAAGCGGCGGCCCTCGCGGGCTTCCGCGGTATAGGCCTGCACGGTGCTGATGGCGTTGAGCGTTTCGCCCGCCTGGGCGGCGAGATCGGCCACGCGGTCCTGGCTCTGGCGCGACAAGGCCCGCAGCTTGCGGCCATAGATCACGATCGGCAGCACCACGAAGGGCACCACCACGGCCACCAGCAGGGTGAGATGCGGCGAGGTGATCAGCAGCAGAACGGCGCTGCCGAGGAACAGCAGTATGTTGCGCAGCGCGACCGAGACCGAGGAGCCGACCAGGGTCTGGATCAGTTCGGTGTCGGTGGTCAGGCGGGACAGCACCTCGCCGGTGCGGGTGGTCTCGAAGAAGGCCGGCGAGAGTTTCAGCACATGGCTGAACACTGCCTGGCGGATATCGGCGACGATGCGCTCGCCGAGCCAGGTGACGCAGTAGAAGCGGGCATAGGTGGCCACCGCCAGCACCGCCACCACGCCGAACAGGGCGCCGAAATAGAGATCGAGGAACTGGCCGTCGCCGGCGCCGCCGGGATGGGCCGCACTCGGCATGCCGGCGCCGAAGCCGACATCGATGACCCGGCGGATGGCCTGGCCGATGCCCAGCACAGCCAGCGCCGCCACCACCAGGGCAATGCCGGCCAGCACCGCCACCCAGCGGTAAGGCTTCAGGAAACCGAGCAGCAAAGTCAAAGGCTTGAGCGGCGCACGGGGTGGCCTGCCCCCGGTCTCCGGGGTGGTGTCTCGGGCTGTGCTCGGGCGGGTCGCGGTCATGGCGGTAGGGATATACCAGCCGGGCCGGTTTCTGCCCAGCGGCAGGGCCTGGTTCCCGGGGGCGCAGGGCCGCCCCAGGAAGCCGCCCAGGAAGCCGCACGGGGGCACTTCCGGGCTTGCGGAGGCGGCCTGCTTTGGCTATAACCCGCCGCCATTGCGGATTTTTGAGGCCGGCCCGGGTGTGTCCAGGCGGCCAGGAGACAGATCATGAAGGCCGATATCCATCCCGACTACCACGAAATCAAGGTGCAGATGACCGACGGCACCGTGTATTCGACCCGTTCCACCTACGGCAAGGCGGGCGATACCCTGGCGCTGGATATCGACTCGAAGTCGCATCCGGCCTGGACCGGCGGCCCGGCCCGTATCAACGAGGCGGGTGGCCAGGTGGCCAAGTTCAACAAGCGTTTCGCCGGTTTCGGCCTCAAGAAGTAACGCTTTTCCGCCCTTCACAGGCGGTGCTAGAATTACAGGCGGTCCGAATACTCGGGCCGCCTGTATTGTTTTCTAGGGAGCCGCCAGCAAAATGGGGCAGGTTTACCAGGCGACGTCGTTCCAGCTCGGTGCCGAGGTGGTGACCATTGTTCTCGTCGCGGAGAGCGCCGTTGCCACCGCCGAAATGGCGCAACGGTCATTCAAGGCATTGCAGCCCTATTTCGGCAATTCGTTGCTGGTGCTGGCCTATCAGGCAATGAATCTGGCGCCGCAATTCGTTGGCCCGAAGCACATCGTGCAGCAGCTTGGCGGCAAGCGGCTCACTGATTTCCGCTGGCAGCCCGTCGCCATAACGCGCTAACCGGGGGCAACGCCCCTCTTGAAAGCCGTCACAGGCTCCCTAAATCGAAAGCATCCCGGTGCCGCAGAGCGGATCGGGATAGTTCCGCGACCTGGCCATCCTGGCGGGCCGCAAGCAACCCATCTTGTCGCTCAAGGAGGATAAGACCCATGCGTGCTTTCGATATTTCCCCGCTGCTGCGTTCCAGTGTCGGCTTCGACCATGTGAACCGCCTGTTCGATCTCGCCAGCCGGCTGGACGAATCGAGCCTCAGCTACCCGCCCTACAACATCGAGAAGCGTGGCGAAGATGCCTACCGCATCACCATGGCGGTGGCCGGCTTCCGCCAGGATGAACTCGATGTGACGGTGAAGGAAAACAGCCTCACCATTTCGGCCAAGGCGCAGGGCGCCGAGCAGCCGGAAGAGGGTGTGACCTACCTGCACCGCGGCATTGCGCGCCGCGCCTTCGAGCGCCGCTTCGAGCTTGCCGACACCGTGAAGGTGGTGGGTGCGCAGCTCACTGACGGCCTGCTGCATATCGAGCTGAAGCGCGAGATCCCCGAGGCCAAGAAGCCGCGCCAGATCTCGATCAACGTCGGCAGCCAGCCGGTGACGCTGGAACAGGCCCGCGCCGCGTAACGCGCGTCCTGACCTCGAAATGAAGAAGCCCGGGTGGCAACACCCGGGCTTCAGCTTTTTCCGGCCTGTCTTTGATGATCAGGCGGTCTTGAGCGCCGCCACGCCAGGCAGTTCCTTGCCTTCCAGCCATTCCAGGAAGGCACCGCCAGCGGTCGAGACGTAGGAGAATTCCTCCGCCACGCCGGCATGGCGCAGAGCCGCCACGGTATCGCCGCCGCCGGCCACGCTGAGCAGGCGGCCCGAGGCGGTGAGCGCCGCTGCGGTGCGCGCCACCATCACGGTGCCGGCATCGAAGGGTGCGGTCTCGAAGGCGCCGAGCGGGCCGTTCCATACCAGCGTCTTGCAATCCGCCAGCAGGGTGCCGAGCCGCGAGGCTGCGACGGGACCGATATCCAGGATCATCTGGTCCGCCGGCACGCGGTCGGCTGCCACCACCTTGCTCGGGGCCCCGGCCTTGAACTCGCGCGCCACCACTACGTCGTCGGGCAGCACCACGGCACAGCCGCGCGTCACCGCATCGCGCAGGATGTCGCGGGCGGTATCGGCCATGTTCTTCTCGCACAGGCTCTTGCCCACCTCGCGCCCCTGGGCGAACAGGAAGGTGTTGGCCATGCCGCCGCCGATGATCAGCTTGTCGACCTTGCCGAGCAGGTTGCCGAGCAGTTCGAGCTTGGTGGAGACCTTGGCGCCGCCGATCACGGCTGCCACCGGATGCTCCGGCTTTTCCAGCGCGGCGGAGAGGTGCTTCAGTTCCACTTCCATGTTGCGGCCGGCATAGGCCGGCAGCAGATGCGCCAAGGCTTCGGTGGAGACATGGGCGCGATGGGCGCAGGAGAAGGCGTCGTTGACGTAGATGTCGCCGAGATCGGCCATCATCTTCGCAAACGCGCTGTCGTTCTTCTCCTCCGCCGCGTGGAAGCGGGTATTCTCCAGCAGCACGATGCCGCCCTTGCGCAGCTTCTCGATCGCCGCCTTGGCGGCATCGCCGACGCAATCCTCGGCGAAGCCGACGCCTGAGCCGAGCGCGGTGGCAAGCGCTGCCGCCACCGGCTTGAGGCTCATCTCGGGCACCACCTTGCCGTCGGGACGGCCGAAATGCGACAGCACCACCACCTTGGCATCCTTGCGCGACAATTCGTGCAAGGTGGGCAGGATGCGGCTGATGCGCAGATCGTCGGTGATGCGCCCGTCCTTCATCGGGACGTTGAGATCGACGCGGACGAGCACGGTCTTGCCGGCAACGTCCACGTCATCCAGGGTGTGGAAATGAGCCATGGGGCTTACGGCCTCAGAGCTTCGCCATGGCGATGGCGGTATCCGACATGCGGTTGGAGAAGCCCCACTCGTTGTCGTACCAGCTCACCACGCGCACCAGATTGCCTTCCATCACCTGGGTCTGCTTCAGGTCGAAGGTGGAGCTGGCCGGGTTGTGGTTGAAGTCGCTGGAAACCAGCGGCTGGTCGTTGACGCCGAGGATGCCCTTCAGCTTGCCATTGGCGGCAGCAACGATGGCGGCGTTGATTTCCTCGGCGGTGGTGTTCTTCTTCGAGATGAACTTGAAGTCGATCAGCGACACGTTCGGGGTCGGCACGCGGATCGAGGAGCCGTCCAGCTTGCCCTTCAGGTTCGGCAGCACCAGGCCGACAGCCTTGGCGGCACCGGTGGTGGTCGGGATCATGGAGAGCGCGGCGGCGCGGGCGCGGTAGAGATCCTTGTGCATGGTGTCCAGCGTCGGCTGGTCGCCGGTATAGGCATGGATCGTGGTCATGTAGCCCTTCTCGATACCCACGGCGGCATCGAGGATGAAGGCGACCGGCGCCAGGCAGTTGGTGGTGCAGGAGGCGTTCGACACCACGGTATGCTCAGCCTTGAGCTGGTCGTGGTTCACGCCATAGACCACGGTGAGGTCGGCGCCGGTGGCCGGCGCGGAGACCAGCACCTTGCGGGCGCCGGCGGTGAGATGCAGCGCGGCCTTCTCCTTGTCGGTGAAGATGCCGGTGCATTCCATCGCGATATCGACCTTCAGCTCCTTCCACGGCAGCTTGGCCGGGTCGCGCTCGGCGGTCACCTTGATCGGGCCGCGACCGACATCGATGCTGTCGCCGTTGACGGTCACGGTGCCGGGGAAGCGGCCATGCACGCTGTCATAGCGGAACAGATGCGCGTTGGTCTCGACCGGGCCGAGATCGTTGATGCCGACAACCTCGATATCCGTGCGGCCGGACTCGATAATGGCGCGCAGCACATTGCGCCCGATGCGACCAAAACCATTGATGGCAACGCGAACCGTCATCTTTCGTCTCCAGGAGAGCTGACGCGGGCCGCAGGACTGGACCCGCAAAGGGGTGGTACCCGCAAGGTGAGCGGGTTTTCGGGCCTGGATGTAGCGGCTTTGGCCCCCCTTATCAAGGCGGCCAAGCCCGATAAACAGGCAACCGCTTCAAATCCGCGCGGAAGCCGGCTAGAGTTCCCGTTAGTGGGGTTAAGTACATGAAGTTGGGGGAATAATATGGTGGCGTCGATCCGGCAGGCGTGGCTTGCCGCTTTTCTGGTGCTGGGCTTCGGATTCGTCGGCGCTGCCCAGGCGCAACAGCAGCCGCGTGCGCCCTATCCGGGCCAGGCCCCTTCAGGCCAGGTCTATGCCCAGTCGACCCAGGCGATGGCGCCGGCCGGCACCAGCACCGCCAAGGCCGATGATCCGGCCTTCTGGGCTTTCTCGGCCGGCTGGTTTGATATCAACAAGCAGAAGAATGAGGCTTTCGAGGGCCGCATCGAGTATCGCGGTGCCGAAAAATATTGGATTTTCAAGCCTTTTGGCGGCATCATGGCCACCTCTGACCGTGCCGTGCATGGCTTTGCCGGCGTGCTGGTCGATCTCTATTTCGGCCGCCGCTGGGTGCTGACGCCGAGCTTCGCGCCCGGCCTCTACTACGAGGGCGACGGCAAGCATATCTCCAACGGCATCCAATTCCGCTCGCAGCTCGAATTGAGCTACCGCTTCGACGACCGCTCGCGACTCGGCATCAGCTTCAACCACATCTCCAATGCCGGCATCCGCGACCCGAATCCGGGCTCCGAGACCCTGGCCATCACCTACGCCATCCCGACCGACAAGCTGTTCAAGTGGTAGGGGCGTGATCCGGTGCCGCGCTCGATGCGGGCGCGGCATTTTATTTGATTTGAATGTTCTCTTTTTATTCGATTCTTGGCTTGGCAGGCCGGTACGGCCTAGAGTTTGGCTGCGGATAACGTGCCACCAGGGAGATCATGCGCCCCCTTTACATAATGCTGCTGTTGCTCTTGCTGCCGGGCTGGGCTCGGGCGGCTGAGCCGCTGCTGTGGCTGAAGGCGCAGTGGGTGCCGGTCTTCGTGGAGCAGGAAACCGGCTTCGGCGATGCGGCGCTGGACTGGCTGAAGCAGCGGCTGCCGGATTACCGACATGATACCCGCTTCCTGCCGTTGCCACGCCTGGAGCGGCTGCTGGCCGAGCAGCCGCAGGCCTGCACCGCCAGCCTGGCGCGTAATCCCGCCCGCGAGGCGCGCTTCCTGTTCTCGCGTGACTTCCTACGTCTGCCCGGCCTGGCCGTGGTGGTGCGTGAGGACAGCCTGAAGGCAGTGAAGGCGCATGGCGATGCTCAAGCTGGCATCGATATGGCGGCTTTGCTCAGCGATGCCGCGCTGGATGGCGTGATCAACGAAAACCGCAGCTATGGCACGGCGCTGGATGCGGTGTTGCAGCCGGTGCCGCCAGAGCGGCTGCTGCGGCTGCCGCGTGCCAGCACCATGGTGGCGATGCTGGGCGCCGACCGCGTTGACTGGCTGCTGCTCTATCCCTTCGAGGCCAATGCCCAGGCCCGACAGCTCAAGCCACCGCCCGTGCTGCATATGCTGCCGATCCGCGGCCAGCGGCCGGTGACCGCCAGCGGCATCGCCTGCGCCCGCAGCGCCTTCGGCCAGCGTGTTGTCGATCAGGTCAACGCGCTGATTGATGCCCATCCTGGTGCGCCCTGGCAGGCCGCTCTCGACGCTTTGCTGGATGACGAGACCCGGGTGCGCATGGGGGCGCGCTAGAAACCAAATACTCCCGGATCGAAGCCGAGGCGGCGCCAGAGATCGGCGGGATGCTCGCCGCCTTGGCGGCGCTCGCGCAAACTCGGCGCGTTATGCCGCTTGGCCAGGCGTTCGCCGGCAGTATCGAACAGCAGCGGGTGATGCGCGTAGTCCGGCACCGGTAGGCCGAACAGCGCCTGCAGCAGCCGGTGCAGCGGCGTGGCATTGCGCAGATCGACGGCACGGGTGACCAGCGTGATGCCTTGCAGGGCATCATCCAGCGTGACGCAGAGATGGTAGCTCGCCGGGGTTTCCTTGCGCGCCAGCACGGCATCGCCATGCAGGCGGTGCAGCGTATCAAACGTCACCACCTGTTCGCCCAGCTCGGCGTCATGCCAGGAAAGCGCGGGATGTAGCGCACAGGCAGCGGCGATGTCGAGCCGCAGCGCATAGCTTTCGCCGGCCGCGATCCGCGATGCGCGCTCGTCATCGGAAAGATGGCGGCAGGTGCCGGGATAGATCGCCGTGCCGTCTTCCGCATGCGGGGCGCCGCCGATGCGGGCGATTTCGGCCAGCACCTGTTTGCGGGTGCAGAAGCAGGGATAGAGCAGGCGGCGCGCGGCAAGCTTATCCAGCGCCGCGCCATACTCGGCGAAATGCTGTGATTGCCGCCGCACCGGTTCTGCCCAGCGCAAACCCAGCCAGGCGAGGTCTTCCAGCAAGCCAGCATCGAATTCCGCCCGGCAGCGGGTGCGGTCGATATCCTCGATGCGCAACAGGAAGCGGCCGCCTTGAGTATTGGGGGCAGCTTCATGCGCCTTGGTCCAGGCGAAGCCGGCGGAATAGGCATGGCCCTCATGCAGCCAACCGGTCGGGCTCGGTGCGAAGCGAGTGACCATGGAAGGGATGACAGGGTTCATGGAAGGGATGACAGGGGCGCCGGGCATCGGCAAGCTGGCTCCAGAAGCGACTCCGAGCAAGCTATGACAAAGCCCGCTGCCAAAGGGAAGCCACTCAATGCCGCGAAACCGGACCAGCGCGCCCGCACGCTGAAGGCGCTCGCGGAGCTTTGCGTCCGTGAACCGCGCTTTGCCCAGGCGCTCGAGGTCTGCGGCCATGTGCATGACCGCCGCCGACCCGCCGATCTTGCCAATCTCTGCCGCATCATTGTCGAGCAGCAGGTTTCAGTGGCCGCCGCCGCGACGATCTGGGCCCGTGTCGAAGCCATGGTGGTGCCGTTCACGGCGGAAAATATTCTCGGCCATGACGAGGCCGCCTTGCTTAGGTGCGGCCTCAGCCGGCCGAAGTTGCGCTACTTGCGCGAGATTGCCCTGGCGGTTTCAAACGGTAGCCTCGATCTCGGCAGCCTGGCGGCGCTGGAGGATGCGGAAGTATTCGCCCGGCTCACGGCAGTGAAGGGCATCGGCCGCTGGACGGCGGAAATCTTCCTGCTGTTCGCCCTCGACCGCACCGATATCTGGCCGGCGCATGACGTGGCGTTGCAGGAAGCGGCGAAACGCCTGTTCAACATGCGCAAGCGGCCGGATGTGAAGCGGATGGACAAGATCGCCGCCCGCTGGAAACCGCATCGCGGGGTCGCCGCGCGGCTGCTCTGGCGCTATTATAGTGTTTCCAAGCAGCAACCGGTGACACCATGAGCCAGACGCCCTCCCAATTCCCCGGACGTCTCATCGATGGCCCCCGCCTGCCGCCCACCAAAGGCCCGGCGCGGCAGCTTATCGTGCTGCTGCATGGCTATGGCGCCGATGGCAATGACCTGATCGAACTCGCTTCGCATTGGCGGCGTGAATTACCTGGCGCGGCTTTCGTGGCGCCGAATGCGCCGAGCCTGATTCCGGGCACGCCGCAAGGCCCCGGCTTCGGCGGCCGGCAATGGTTCGGGCTGAATGATTACGATCCGAACATGCTGCGCCGCGACCCGCACCGCGCCGGCGGCATTTACGAAGCCTTGTATGCCGGTGCCGAACAGGCAGCCCCGGTGATCGAGGCGTTTCTCGATGCCGAACTGGCGCGGCATAACCTGCCGGCGGCCAGGCTTGGCCTGGTCGGTTTCAGCCAGGGCACCATGATGGCGCTGCATGTCGGCCTGCGCCGGGCTGCGGCACCCGGCGCCATCCTCGGCTATTCCGGCGTGCTGGTTGGCGCCGCCAAGCTGCCGGAACAAGCGCGAGGTAAGCCCCCGATTCTGCTGGTGCATGGCTCGGCCGATGATGTGGTGCCGATGGAAGCCCTGTTCGACACGCTGAACGGCCTCGGCGCCGCCGATATTCCGGCGCGCTGGCATCTCAGCCTCGGCGTGCCGCATGCGATTGACCCGGAAGGGTTGCGCCTGGGCGGCCATTTCCTGGCCCAGAGCTTGTGACGTGCCGGGTTTGTGAGGCGACGGGCTTGTGATGCGACAAAATAAGGTAGTTGTCACCGGGGCGTAACGCAGCATATTGTATTGTCTAGGCATTCAGTTGGCGTTCCCCCTTGTCGTTAGCAGTGGGAGTGATCACAGGATGAGGCCAGACAATTGTCCGGCATTGGTGCTTAACGCGGATTATCAGCCGCTGTCTTACTTCCCCTTGTCCGTCTGGCCCTGGCAGGAAGTGGTCAAGGCGGTATGCATGGACCGCGTCACGATTCTCTCGGAATACGATCAGGAAATCCGCAGTCCCAGCTTCCGCATGCGGCTGCCTTCCGTGGTGGCGCTGAAACGCTATATCCAGCCCGCGCGGCGCCCGGCCTTCACCCGGTTCAATCTTTTCCTGCGCGACCGCTTCGCCTGCCAATATTGCGGCAGCCGCCACGAACTCACCTTCGATCATGTGATCCCGCGCTCGCGCGGCGGCCTCACCCGCTGGGACAACGTGGTGGCGGCCTGCGCGCCGTGCAATCTGCGCAAGGGCGGCCGCATGCCGCGCGAATGCCGCATGTTCCCGCGCACCGCGCCGCATGTGCCGAGCGTGACCGAATTGCAGCAGAATGGCCGCGCCTTCCCGCCCAACTACCTGCACCAGAGCTGGCGCGACTATCTCTACTGGGATAGCGAGCTGGAACCTTAAATCCGCTCGGACAGCCAGATGGCGGCGCGGGTGGCGGCTTTCACGCCCTGGCTCAGCGCCGGATAGGCCGGGGCCTCCTGGGCGCCGGCCTCGCGCGCGGTGTCGCGATGCTCGATTTCCTCGGCACGGAACTGCTCGATCAGCGCGGCAAGCTCCGGCTCCGCCTTGCCCTCGGCGGCCAGCGTCTCCAGTGTTTCGAGCTGGCGCGAATAATGCGCGTCGATCACTTCCTCGACAGCCTCCGTGCAGGCCATCGCGGCCTTCTCGCCGAGCATCGCGGTGGCGGCGCCGAGCGCGAAGCCGGCGACATGCCATAGCGGCCCGAGCAGGGTGGGGCGTGCGCGGCGCTCCGGCAGCAGCTTGTCGAAAGCTGCGAGATGCTTCATCTCCTGTTCCGCCATGTGGCGGATGGTCGGCGTCGAGGGCGCGTTTTTCAGCACCGCAAGCTGGCCTTCGTAGATGCGCTTGGCGCCGTATTCACCGGCATGGTCGACACGCAGGATGCGCTCGATGACCTCGGCTGGCTTGAGGTCGCCGGGTAGACGCGGCTTGGTATTGGTCATGCCTGCCTCGCTTTGATCGCGGCCAGGATGGCGAGCAGCGCGCCCCACAGCGCGTTCCAGGCTGCCATGCTGAGACCGAGGAAGGAGAAGGCGGCTTCATCGCAGCGCACGATGGGTGCAGACAGCACCTGCGCGCGCAAGGCTTCCAGCGTGGTGGCGGTGTTGCCGCCGCCGCAGCTCTCAAGGCCCGCCCACCATTTCTGCTCGACGCCGGTATGGAACAGGCCGATGCCGGCGGTGATCGCGAAGCTGAGTGCCACCAGCCACAGCAGCAGCGGGCGGAAACGCTCCAGCCGCCACGCGGCGAGTCCGAGAAGAATCGCGGCGGCATAGGGCCAGCGCTGCCACAGGCAGAGCTGGCAGGGTGCGAGGCCGAAGCCGTATTGCGCCACGAAGGCGGCGCCGAGAGTGAGGGCGCTCAAGCCGGCGAACAGCAGGCCGGCGAGCTGTGCGGAGAGACGGTCGAACATGGCGGCATTTTAGGCCCTGACGGGCGGCTCCGGAAGTCCCGGGAAACACTGTGACGATATGTTGCAGGCGGCATCACGGTAACAATTCCGGCAAGAGCTGCCGGGGCGAATCTGCCGGGGCATTTTCCTGCAACACTATTACTTCGCCGAATCAACGCGCTGCGAAATGCCTGTGGCTGGCATGCGGCTTGAAATTCATGCGCTGGGGGCAAGCCGCCCTCATCAGCCATAGGAGACCGACATGGTTACAAGTGTCAGCAGTGCGAGCGGCTTCAATCCGCTCGAAATGATGAAGCAGATGCGGCAGAAAATGTTCGAGGAGGCCGATAGCGACGGCGATGGCTCCTTGAGCAAGGCCGAGCTGGAAGCGCAGATCAGCAAGATGGAAGAGCAGCGCAAGGCCGAGGGTGTTTCCGGCCCGCGCGGCGGCAAGGGCCCTTCCGCCGACCAGATGCTGAAGGATTTCGACAGCGACGGCGATGGCAACATCTCGCAGACCGAGTATGACAGCGGCTTCGCCAAGCTGGACGAGCAGATGCAGTCACAGCTTGTTGCCATGCAGGGCCAGGGCTTCGGCCCACCGCCACCGCCGCCGGGCGAAGGCGCTGCCGCCTATGGCCGTGCCGCCGGGCAGGTGCAGGGTGGGGGAGGCGGCGGGCAGTCGCTGATCGACCTGCTGAATTCGCTGAGCGAAGAGGATGACGACGACAGCGATAGCAGCAGCGATGACAGCGCCAGCACCAGCGCGTCCAGCAGCGACAACCTGAAGCTCTTCCTCGATGAGCTGAAGCGCTACACGGAAGCGTCGGATGGCAGCACCAATCCGCGCGATATCGAGCAGCATATGGCAGGCTTCATCGCCGGCCTGAAGCAGGCCCAGGCGGCCTGATGCTGGCAGCGTAAGCGAGACAGCCCCGCGACGCTGGTGTTGCGGGGCTGTTCAACGCCTGAAAGGTTCATCGCTTGAGTGGCAGTGTCACCACGGTGTCGAAGCCGCCGGCGCTGGGATGCTCGAAGGCAAGCTGCCCGGCATGGGCGCGCAGGATCGAGGCCGCCACCGCCAGGCCCATGCCGAGCCCGCCGGTTTCCTGGCCGCGCGCCGCGTCCAGGCGATAGAATGGCGCCAGCACATTCTCCTGTTCGTTTTCCGGGATGCCGGGGCCGGCATCGTGGATGCGGATGGCAATGCTGCCCTGCTGCATCTGCAGCGACACATGTGCCTGGCCGCCATATTTGATCGCGTTGTCGATCAGGTTCATCAACGCGCGCTTGATCGCGGTGGGGCGGCACAGCGTCACCACATGCAGCGGGCCGTCATAGCGTGCATCATGGCCGGCATCGGCGGCGTCGTCGCAGAGGCTGGCCAGCAGCACGGCCACGTCGAGCCGCTGTTCCGGCTCGCCGCGCGCATCCAGCGCCGCGAAGCCAAGCAACTGATCGGTCAGCCGTTCCATGAAGCCGAGATCGTCCAGCATGCGCTGGCGGCGTTCGGGGCTTTCCGGGCTTTCCAGCCGCAGCCGCAGCCGGGTCAGCGGCGTGCGCAGATCATGCGACAGGGCGGCGACCAGGGCGGCACGGTCGGCGACGAAGCGGTGAATGCGCCCCTGCATGCCATTCAGCGCCTGGGCGATGGCGCGGAATTCCATCGGCCCGGTCTCGGGCAGCATCTGTGGCGGCGCCTCGGCCTGCCAGTCGCGGGCTGCATCGGCCATGCCGCGCAGCGGGCGCAGCAGGCGTGCCGTGGTCCACAAGGTCAGGCCGGCGATGATCGCCGCCGTGGTCAGCAGCCACAACGTGGTGAACAGCCAGCGCGGCACCAGTGGTTCCACTTGGCGCGGCCGCACCGTGTACCATTGCCCATTGGCATCGCGCAGCCCGACGGCAAAGACCGGCGGCAGCCGCAATTCACCGCTGGCCAGTTCCTCGGCGCGCAACTGCGCTGCTTCGCCCGGTGATGACGGCGGCGGCGGCGGTGCCGATTGCAGCGGAATCACAATGCTTAGGCCCGGGCCGATATCGAGGCCGGCCTGGGGCCGCCGGGGCCGCCAGGGCCGCACCTGCAGTTCGGGGTAATCCGCTTCCGAGATCGCCTCGCGCAATTCGCGTTCAAGTTCGGAGAAGGGCCAGGGCGGACGCGGCGGGCCGCCACGCTCTAAATCGCGAGGGCCCATGTCGCGCGGCGCCATATCCTTGGGGCCCTTATCGCGGTCACGCGGACCCATTTCGCGCGGCCCGGGTTCACGCGGCCCGGGTTCGCGTGGGCCACGCCCGCGTTCCCAGGTGAATTCACCGCCATCCTCGCCCTTGGCAATCGCTGCCTGCGGGTCGCGGCTGGCGGCACTGATTTCGGCGACAATGCTGCTCATGGCATGGCGCGGCGCTTCGCCGGGCAATACCAGATAGATCAGCAGAATGGTGGCGATCTGTGTGCCAATGATGCCGAGCAAAACCGTAATGGCGATGCGCCAGGCAATGCGGTCGCCGCCCAGACGCCGGGCCAGCGCCGTGAACGGGTTGATCATGCGGCGGCGAAACTCTTGACGGCAGGCGTGAAGATATAGCCGCCGCTGCGCACGGTCTTGATCAGCTCCGGCATGTTAGGGTCGATCTCGATCTTGCGCCGCAGGCGGCTTACCTGCACATCGACGCTGCGGTCGAACAGCAGGGTCGAGCGGCCGCGGGTGATGTCGAGCAACTGTTCGCGGCTCAGGATGCGCTGCGGGTGTTCGACGAAGGCCAGCAGCAGGTCGAATTCGCCCGAGGTGAGGGGTAGCAGCGTGCCTTCCGCCGAGCGCAGATGGCGCTTGCCGATTTCCAGCGTCCAGCCCTCGAAGCCATAGGCGGTGGGGCGTTCGGCCTCGCTGCTGGCGGCGCCGGGGCCGGCGCGGCGCAGGATCGCCTTGATCCGCGCCACCAGTTCGCGCGGGCTGAACGGCTTGGTGAGATAGTCGTCGGCGCCGAGTTCCAGGCCGAGGATGCGGTCGGTCTCGCCCGACATCGCGGTGAGCATCAGCACCGGCAGCGAAGTTTCCTGCCGCAGCTTGCGGCAGAGCGACAGACCATCCTCGCCGGGCAGCATGAGATCCAGCACCACCAGATCGAAACGGCCATTCTTCAGCGCCGCCATCATGCCCTTGCCATCGCTGGCGGGCGTGACGCGGAAGCCATGCTCGGTGAGGAAATGCTGCAGCAGGCTGCGGATTTCGCGGTCGTCGTCGACGATGAGGATATGCGGGCTACGGGCCATGGCGGATCGGTTTTCAGTAGGGGAGGAAATCGTGGCCTTATCATGGCGCGCTGCCGGCGCTGGGCAAGGATTCCTTTGTAACAGCCCGTTACCAACCGTAGCCTTGCCGTCATCCTGCCAGGGTTGGGCTGTTTTAGATTGACCTCAGATGCCACTCCCCCGCGGCATCCTTAGCACTGGAGGTTGATCATGTTCACCCGTTCCCGAACCCTTGCTGCCGGCCTGATGGCGGTCAGCCTGCTCTCTCTGCCGGCGCTGGCCGCCGGCCCGCGCGATGGCGGCGCCCGCGATGGCGTGGAGCGTCCGAACCGCGCCGAGCGCATGGAGATGCATCGCCAGCGTGCCTGCGCCGATGCGCCGGCCTGGCTTGCCGGCTGGCTCGGCTTTGCCGAAACCAAGCTCGGCATCACCGCGACGCAACGCACAGCGTGGGACAATTTCGCCCGCGAGCTGCGTGCCAGCCAGGGTCCGATGCAGGCCTTGTGCAACACGCAGCCGCAGCCGGCCAAGGCGGAAGGCACTGCGCCGGTGAAGCCTGATCCGGTAGAACGCCTGCGCGGCCAGGAAGCCCGGCTCAGCGCCGAGCTTGAAAGTGTGAAGCTGCGGCGTGGCGCTATCGAGCAGTTGCTGCCGCAGCTTTCCGCCGAGCAGCGCGACCGCTTCGCCGAACTGCCGCCGATGGTGATGCTGGGCCGGCCCGGTCCGCATGGCGGTCCGCAGGGTGGGCCGCACCGGGCGCCGGGCCGCTAACGTCTAGGCTTTGGTGAAAAGAGCCCCGGGCCGGGCAGCCGGCCCGGGGTTTTTTGATGCTCTAGAGAATGAAGCGCACGACGACAAAGCCGCCGATCAGGCCGATGAAGAAGATCCAGGTCAGGATCGTCAGGCGCTTCTCGATGAAGTCCTTGATCGGCGGGCCGAAGCGCCACAGCAGCGCGGCAATCAGGAAAAAGCGCAGGCCGCGCGTGACGATAGAAGCCAACGTGAAGGACAGCAGGCTGAAATGCGCCGCGCCGCTGGCGATGGTCACCAGCTTGTAGGGGATTGGGGTGAGGCCCTTCACCAGGATGATCCAGACGCCCCATTCCTGATAGGCCTCCTGGAAGGCATGCAGCTTTTCGCCGTAGCCATAGGCGCGGATGATCAGGTCGCCCAGCGTCTCGATCAGGAAATAGCCGATGGCATAGCCGAACAGGCCGCCGATCACCGAGGCGATGGTGCAGATCAGCGCGTAGCGGAAGGCGTTCTCGCGCTGCGCCAGGCACATCGGCACCAGCATCACGTCGGGCGGGATTGGGAAGACCGAGCTTTCCAGGAAGGAAATGAAACCCAGCCAGCGGCCAGCCTTGGGGCTGGCGGCCTGGCGCATGGTCCAGTCGTAGAGCTTTTTCATTGGCCCTGGCTGTAGCGGTTGGGGCCTTGGCAGTAGCCGCTGGCCGCGGCTTTGTCCATGGCCGGCTGCAGGGGCAGGGGACAAATCCCGGCCTGAAAATCTGCCGCTGGGCGAGGATTGCGAAACAGGGGCGCTTCGCTAATATCCGCCCGCTCTGATGCCCCAGTGGTGGAATCGGTAGACGCGACGGACTCAAAATCCGTTGTCCGCAAGGACGTGCCCGTTCAAGTCGGGCCTGGGGCACCACCACATCATCCACACAATCACATAACCCTTCGCGGTTTTCCGCCTTGGAAAGCCGCGCGCGGATCGTTTTGAAATAAATGCCAGATTCCGCTTGCAGATAAACATACTACCTAGTAGGTTTTTCTCAGGAGGAAACAAATGTCAGAAGCACAAGGCTATTCCCGCTGGAATGGCGAGCCGTCTTATGCGGCCGCTGCCACCCCCATTATCTGGGAGCCCCAGCTAGACGCCGATTCAGCCAAGTGGCGCGCCAAGGCCCGCCAGCTCTCGCTCGATCACTTTTCCGACCTCGCCCCGGTGATCGACCGCGAGCAGCGTTTCCCCTACGAGAACGTGGCCCTGCTGCGCCAGGCCGGCATCAGCACCATGTTCCTGCCCAAGACTTATGGCGGCGCCGGTGCCTCGCTCACCTCGCTCAGCGCCGTGATCGAGGAAATCGCCGCCCATTGCGCTTCCACCAGCGGCATCATCGCCACCTTGCAGCTTGGCGCGCACCCGCTGCTGCTTGGCGCCAGCGACGCCCAGCGCCAGGAACATCTCACCGCCCTGGTGCGTGACGATATCTACATTTCCTTTGCCTTGAGCGAGCCTGGTGCCGGTTCCGACCCGGCCAACATGGCCACCATCGCCACGCGCGAGGGCAGCGGCTGGCGCCTGCGCGGCACCAAATGCTGGATCGGCAATGGCGGCATCGCCCAGAAATACCTGCTGTTCGCCCAGACCCGACCGGGCAGCGGCCGCGCCGGCATCGCCGCCTATATGGTGCGGGCCGATGCAGCGGGCGTGAAGGTGCATCCCAAGGAAGACAAGATGGGCATGCGCGGCACCGCCACCACGGTGATCGATTTCGATACCCTGGTGGATGATGCAGCCGTGATCGCCGCGCCCGGCGCCGCTTTGCGCCTGGCATTGGAAACCCTGAATGTCGGCCGCATTACCGTGGCGGCGCAGTCGGTCGGCATCGGCCTTGGCGCCTATCGCGAGATGACCGCCTATGCGGTGTCGCGCCAGACTTTCGGCCAGTCGATCCTCAGCCATCAGGGCCTCGGCTTCCAGATTGCCGATACGGCGATGCAGCTCTCGGCGGCGCGCATGATGGTCTACGAGGCGGCGCGGCAATTCGATGCCGGCCAGGATATCGCCAATCTCGGCGCCATGACCAAGCTGTTCGCCACCGAAGTGGCGCATCAGGCGGTCGATCTCGGCGTGCAGGTATTCGGCGGCCGCGGCTATGTGCGCCCGACACCGGTTGAGCGTTTCTACCGCGACCAGCGCGCCACCGAAATCTATGAAGGCACCTCGGAAATCCAGCGCCTGGTGCTGATGCGCGCGATCCAATCGGCTGCCGCTGCCGCCTTGGGAGACGATAAATGACCGTTGCCGCCATCCGCTCCGGCACCAACGCCGAAGAACAGAATCGCGCCGAAATCCTCAAGGCCGCGGCTATCGCCTTCATGCGCAAGGGCTACTCGGCGGCGAGCATCGACGACGTGGCGGACCTGATGAACGCCACCAAGGGGCGTGTCTATCACTATTACCGCAGCAAGGCGGATCTGTTCTTCGATGTGCATTTCGAGGCGATGCGGCTGGATCTCGACGTGGTACGCCCGTTGGCGGCGAGCGGCGGCGACCCGCTGCAGCGCCTGCATGCCATGGCGGTGGCGCATATCCTGATCATCATGACGCAGCTTCCCTTCCAGCGCGTGGCGGTGCAGGGCCTGGAGATGCATCTGGCCGGCCAGACCACGCCGGAGCAGCGCTCGCTGCTCGCCCGCATCCTGGAGTTGCGCGATGAATATCAGGCATTGTTTGCCGGTCCGATCGAGGAGGCGCTGCAGGCCGGCCTGATTCCGCAGCAGGATACCCGCACGGTGGTCAAGGCCTTCTTCGGCGCGCTGAACTGGACCACGATCTGGTATCGCCCCGGCCCGGAAGAAACACCGGAACGCCAGCAGGCAATGGCGGAAGAGATTGCCACCTTTGCCATCCGTGGATTAGGCAGCAAGAGCCATGGTTGAAGCGCGTCCGTTTTCTGACAAGTTCTGGGATGAGCGCGAAACCTGGTCGCGCGACCGCCTGGAATCCGAACAGCTTGCAGCGCTGAAGCGCCAGCTCGCCTATGTTGGGGCCAACAGCGTCTACTACAAGCGCGCCTTCAAGGAAGTCGGCTTCGATCCCGCCAGCCTCAAGAGTTTTGCGGATTTGTCGCGCCTGCCGCTGACCAAGAAGGCTGATTATGTCGCCTCCGTGCAGCGTCAGCCGCCCTGGGGCGAATTCGTCGCTGCGCCGCGCGAGCAGGTGCGCCGCGTGCATTTCTCGTCCGGCACAACAGCGAAGCCGGCGCCGCAATTCTGGACCGAGGCGGATCTCACCCGCTGGGCCGATAATTACGCGCGCGGCGCCTGGTCGCAGGGCGTGCGGCCGGGCCAGGTCTTCCAGTGCCTGTTCACTTACACCTGGTTCGTCGGCGGCCTTGGTGCCACGGCGGGTTATCAGCGCGCTGGCGCCATCTGCATTCCCGCCGGCAGCGGCGAGACCGAGCGCCAGGTGCATTCGATCTATGAATTCGGCACCGAGATCATCTGCGGCACGCCGTCCTTCATGCTGCATCTGGCCGAAACGGCGGCCAAGCTTGGCTATGACAGTGCGGCCTCGCCGGTGAAACGCATCATGGTTGGCGGCGAGCCTGGCGCCAGCATTCCGGCGACGCGCAAGCGCATCGAGGAATTGTGGGGCGCGAAATGCTACGACGCCTATGGCTCGCTGGAATTCCAGACCATCGGCTGGGATTGCGAGGCACAGACCGGCCCGCATCTGCTGGAAGACTTCGCCTATGCCGAGATCGTCGATCCCGAGACCGGCAAGGCGGTGAATGATGGCCAGCGCGGCGTGCTGGTGCTGACGCATCTGGACAAGCAAGCCGGCCCGCTGGTGCGCTGGTGGACTGGCGACATCGTGTCGCGCCGGCGTGAGACCTGCGCCTGCGGCCGCACCCATGCCCGTCTGATCAATGGCGTGCTGGGCCGTGGCGACGACATGCTGGTGATCCGGGGCGTCAATCTTTTCCCCTCGGCGGTGGAAGAACTGATCCGCTCCACCAGTGGCACCACCGATGAATACCGCATCATCGTCGGCGGCAAGCTGACCGATGCCGGCGGCTTCCCCACCGGCATCCGTTTGCAGGTCGAGGCGCTTTCCGACGCCCCGGCGGATCTCGGCCAGCGCCTGAGCGTTCTGATCAAGGAGAGGCTGCAGGTGCGGGCGGAAGTGGAATTGCTGGCGCCCGATACGCTGGCGCGTTCCAGCCACAAGTCGAAGCGCGTGATCCAGGAGCCGGCAGGATGAGCGATGCCGTGCTGAAAGACGGTTGCCTGAAAGCCGAGACCGTGGTGGTCACCGGCGCCGGTTCCGGCCTTGGCCGCGCCATCGCGCTGCGGCTGCTCGGCCTTGGTGCCCGCGTCATCGGCATCGGCCGTCGCGCGGAGCGGCTCGAGGAAACCGGCGCGTTGGCTGGCAACCATGGCGGTCGCTATGCCGTGCAGGCATTGGATGTCCGCGATGAAGCGGCGATCACCGAAGCCGCCAAGGCCATTGGCGAAAAGCATGACGTGACCGCGCTGGTGAACAATGCCGGTGGCCAGTTCGTGGCGCCGGCCACCGAGATTTCGCGGCGCGGCTGGAACTCGGTGATCGATCTCAATCTCACCGCCGTGTTCCGGCTTTGCCAGCTTTTCCAGCCGGCCCTGGCGAAAAGCGGCGGCGCCATCGTCAATATTTCGCTGAGCCCGATCGAGCGCGGCGCCATCGGCATGGCGCATGGCGTGGCGGCGCGCGCCGGCGTGCTGGGCCTGACCAAGTCGCTGGCGCTGGAATGGGCCGAGCAAGGCATCCGGGTCAATTGCATCGGGCCGGGTTCTGTCGCCACCGCCGGCCTGGATGATGAAGTGAGTGCCGAGACGCGGCCGCGTCTGGTCGCCGGCATCCCGCTCGGGCGTCTCACGCGGCCGGAGGAAGTGGCGGAATTCGTTGCTTACCTGATCAGTCCGGCAGGCCGCATGATTTCCGGGCAGATGCTGCAGATAGATGGCCTGGCGCATTTGGGTGCGCCGGTCGATCTGCTGCCAAGATGAACAGCAAAAACTAGAGTATAACCAAGCGGAGGAAACAAAGATGAAGACCAAGATCAAAATGGTGGCCGGCCTCGCCGGCGCGGTGCTGGCATTCGCCGGCAGCCAGGCCATGGCTGCCGAGAAGGTGATCATTGCCATCGGCACCAGCGTGTTCGATGCCTCGCAGGCCAACAACACCTCCTATCCGATTTTCAGCAAGTGCTGGGAAAAGGAAGGGCTGAATGTCGAATTGCAGCCGACCAGCTCCACCGCCGCCATGCAGGCCGTGCTTTCCGGCCAGGCGCAGATGGTGAATATGGGCCCCGCCGCCGGTGTCATCGCGCGCGGCAAGGGTGCGCCGCTCACCGCCGTCTATGTCAACATGCGCAAGAACTTCCAGTTCCCGGTGGTGCTGGAAAGCAGCCCGATCAAGACCATTGCCGATTTCAAGGGCAAGACCATGGGCGTTTTCTCCTATGGCGCGCAGATGGTGAAGGTGTTCCGTGGCATGGCCTCGGAAGCCGGCCTCAACCCGGACAAGGATCTCAACATCGTCGAGACCGGCGTCGGCGCCCAGGCCATCACCGCGCTGCAGACCGGCCGCGTCGATATCTGGGGCACCTGGGATTCGCAGATCGCCACCGCCGAGAATGCCGGCCTGAAGCTGCGCCGCTTCACCACGCCGGCAGCCGAGAAGCTGACCTGGGGCGGTTCCTACTTCGTCCGCGACGATTATGTGAAGAGCAACCCGCAGGCGATCGAGAAGACCCTGCGTTGCATCGCGCAAGGCTCGGTTGCCGCCATCGCCAATCCGCAGGGCGCGGTGAAGGCGCATTGGCAGGTCTATCCGGCCACCAAGCCGAGCGGCATCGAGGAATCGAAGGCGTTCGAACAGGCGCTGCATCTGCTCAACACCCGCATCGAGTTCCTGAAGCTCAATCCGGGCGAGCGTTGGGGCGAATTCCCGCATGAGATGGTCGCCGAGACCGTCAAGTTCATGCGCGAGACCGGCGAGTTGCAGGCCGACATCGACCCGCGGACGCTCTACACGAATCAGTTCGTGGAAGGCATCAACCGTTTCGACGCCAAGGCGGTCGAGGCGGCAGCCAAGGCGATCAAGTAAGATGGGCAGCGCCACTGCATCCGGTTCGGCCGGCAGCCGCTTGAAGCGGCTGCTGGAAGCCCGCTCGATGGCCCTGATCCCCGGTTGCCATGACGCCCTTGGCGCCAGGCTGATCGAGGATGCCGGTTTCGAGGCGGTCTACATGTCCGGCTTTTCGGTGGCGGCCAGCTTTGGCCGCCCCGATCTCGGCATCCTGACCATGACCGATGTGGTGGCGCGTTCCATCCAGATTGCCGAAGCCGTATCGGTGCCGCTGCTGGTGGATGCCGATACTGGCTATGGCGGGCCGCTGAATATCGCCGAGACCGTGCGCCGCCTGGAGCAGGGCGGCGTCGGCGGGCTGCATCTGGAAGACCAGAAGACGCCGAAGAAATGCGGCGCGCTCGCCGGCAAGGAACTGGTGCCGGTGGAAGAAATGTGTGCCCGCATCATCATCGCCAAGCGGGCACGGCGCGGCGAAGATTTCGTCATCGTCGGGCGCACCGATGCCGTCACCGTGGCCGGCCTGGATGAAACCATCCGGCGGGCTAAGGCGATGGCCGAGGCCGGCGCCGATGCCATCATGGTGCCGTCGCTGGAAACGCCGGAGCAGCTTCGTGCCGTTGCCACCTGCGTATCCAAGCCGGTGCTCTATGTCGCCGCCGAAACCGTGCGGACGATGTATGACGCCAAGCAGCTTGGCGAATTCGGCTTCGCGGCCTCGCTCTATCCGCTATCGCTGATCATGGCCAGCGTGGCGGCGCAGCGTACCGTGCTGCGCGACCTGCGCAGCACCGGCAACACGGCACAGCATATTCCGAACATGACGCCCTTCCGCGAAGTCGGCGCCCTGGTGGGCACGCCGGCGGCGGGCGAAGAAGAAGCCGCCCTGGTGGCGGGGACGGGTACCTGATGGCTGGTGCAACGGCGGCACAGAAAATCCTGGCCCGCGCCGCAGGGCGTGATCAGGTGGCAGTGGGTGAAGTGATCTGGGCCGAGCCGGATCTCGTCACCACGCCGGAAGTGTCGTTTCCGGCCTATGTGAAGCGGCTGGACAGTATCGGCGTGCGCAAGTTCCGTTACCCGGAACGCGTTGTTGTTGCCATCGACCATGAAGTGCCGGTGCATAGCCGCGATGGTGCCGAGCGCAACCGGCTGACCCGCCGGCTGGCGGAGGAATTCAAGGTCGGCCATTTCTACGATGGCGATGGCATCACCCATCCGCTGGTGGTGGAGCAGGGTCTGGTGCGACCGGGCATGTTTTGCGCCGGTGCTGATTCCCATGCCCCGGGTCTTGGCGGCGTTGGCGCGCTGTCCATGCCGTTCGGTTTCGAACTGACCATGATCCTGGCATTGGGCCGCATCTGGCTGCCGGTGCCGGCCAGTGTGCGCGTGGTGCTGGAAGGCCGCTTGAGCCCCGGCCTCGCGGCGCGTGATATCATTCTGCAGGTATTCCGCCAGCTTGGCGCCGAGCGCGCCCATGACAAGGTGATCGAATTCACCGGGCCCGGCATCGCTTCCCTGAGCGTGCGCGAGCGCATGACGCTCTGCGGTCTCTGCGTCGATCTCGGCGGCGTCACCGGCCTGGCGCCGGCCGACGCGGTGGCGCTGCAGTATCTGCGCGATATCGGTATGGCGGACGCCGAAGCCGTGACATCGGATGCCGATGCCGTCTTCGCCGATGAAATCCGCATCGATCTGGCGAAGCTGGAACCGCAGGTTTCGGTGCCGCCGTCGCCGCTGGATGTGCAGACCGTGGCCGAACTCGGTCCGGTGCCGATCCAGCATGCCTATATCGGTTCCTGTGTTTCCGGCAGCCTTGCCGAATTGCGCAGCGTGGCGGATTTCCTGAAATCCCGCAAAGTGCATAGCGGCGTGCAGATGCTGGTGATTCCGGCCACCCGCAGCGTCTATCGCCAGGCAATGGCGGAAGGGCTGCTCGATACCATCCTGGCGGCCGGCGCACAGGTGGCGCCACCCACCTGCGGCCCGTGTTTCGGCGGCCTGGCGCAACTGGCGCCGGGCGAGGTGCGCATTTCCACCAGCACGCGCAACGATCCTGGCCGCATGGGCAGCAAGGAAGCATCGATCTACCTGGGCAGCGCGCTCACGGTGGCGGCGTCGGCGGTGGCCGGCCATATCGCCGATCCGCGCGCTGTTTTCGGGCAGGAGGGGGGGCGACGATGAGCATCATCCGCAGCGGGCGCTGCTGGAAACTGCCCGATGAAGTGTCGAGCGATCAGTTGATCGGCTCGCATCTGGCCTTTGAATTCGATCCGCAGATCCTGCGCCAGCATCTGCTGGAAGAGTTGCGGCCCGAACTGGTGCGCGAGGCGCAGCCGGGCGATTGCATCGTTGCGGGGCGTAATTTCGCCCATGGCAGCGTGCATAGCCATCCCTTCCTGGCGATGCAGGCGATGGGCCTTGGGTTGATTGCCCGCTCCATGCCGCGCGGCGGCTTCCGCCTCGCGGTTTTCATGGGCATCCCCATGCTCACCGCCGACGATACGCTCTATGACGGCGTCAACGATGGCGACAGCCTGGAAATCGATTACAGCCTGGGCAAGCTGCGCAATGCGACCACGGGTCGCGAATTTACGGTCGCGCCGCTAGCCCCGTTCCTGCAGGACATCGTCGCTTCCGGCGGCGGCCTCAACTATGTGCAGCGTTTGGTGAAAGAGCAGCCGGCATGATCAGTATCCGCGATGTAACCAAGGTCTACGCGACCCATTCCGGCGAGCGCATCGGCGCGCTGGGGCCGATCTCCCTCGATATCCGCGAAGGCGAGCTGATCTGCATTGTCGGGCCCTCGGGCTGCGGCAAGTCGACCTTGCTGAAGCTGCTGGCCGGACTGATGAACCGCTCCGGCGGCGACATCACTTTCCGGGGACGGCCGATGAACGGGCCGCAGAAGGATATCGGCGTGGTGTTCCAGAGCCCGGTTTTGCTGCCCTGGAAAACCGTGCTGCAGAATGTGCTGCTGCCGGCGGAAGTGCTGGGGCTGGACATGAAGGCGGCAACCAAGCGCGGCCATGACCTGCTTGCCATGGTCGATCTTGAAGGCTTCGCCGGCAAGTATCCGAACGAGCTTTCCGGCGGTATGCAGCAGCGCGTCGCCATTGCCCGCGCCCTGCTGCACGATCCGGCCCTGTTGCTGATGGACGAGCCGTTCGGCGCGCTGGACGCCATGACGCGCGAGACGATGAATCTGGAATTGCTGCGCATCTGGCGGGAATCGCGCAAGACCATCCTGTTCGTCACCCACTCGATCCCGGAAGCCGTGTTCCTCGGCGGCCGCGTGGTGGTGATGACCCAGCGTCCCGGCACCATCGCCGACCTGGTTGAAACCAATCTGCCCGAGGATCGCGACCTCGACATCATGACCACCGAACGTTTCGGTACCCATACCAAGCGTATCCGGCAGCAATTCAACGCGCGCGGAGGCATCGAATGAGCGACATGACCGAACAGCCGCAGAAGCGGCCCGAGCGTTATCTGGTGCCGGGCGTTTTCGTCCTGGTGGTGGGGAGCTGGGAACTGGGTATCCGCTGGGGCAACGTGGCGGAATATATCGTCCCGGCGCCCTCGGCGATTGTGAAGGCGCTGTATAACGGCCTTAAGGACGGCACCTATATCAGCAACAGCCTCACCACCCTGGGCGAGGCGATGGCCGGCTTCCTCATCGCCACCTGCCTTGGCCTGATCATCGGCACGCTGATCGCGCAGTCGCGCACGGTGGAAAAGACGCTGTATCCCTACCTGATCACCATCCAGACCACGCCGAAGGTGGCCATCGCGCCGCTTTTCATCATCTGGTTCGGTTTCGGCATCGCGTCCAAGATCATCATTGCCGCCACGGTGGCGTTCTTCCCGATCCTGGTGAACGTGATCGCCGGCCTGCGCTCCACCGACCAGCAGCGTATCGACCTGCTGCGCTCGCTGCATGCCACGCCCTGGCAGATTTTCCGCATGGTGCGGCTGCCCAGCGCGGCGCCGATGATCTTCGCCGGCCTGAATGTGGCGGTGATCTTCGCCATCCTCGGCGCCATCGTCGGCGAATTCGTCGGTTCCAAGCATGGCCTGGGCAACCTGATCGTGCAGAAGAACTTCAATCTCGATACCGCTGGCGTCTTTGCCGCCCTGGCCTGCCTTTCGGCCATGGGTGTCAGCCTGCATCTGATCATGCACTGGCTGCAGCGCCGCCTGCTGTTCTGGGCCGACAGTACGCAGACACCAAACGTTTAATGGCACCGAACGTCTAAGAGGGCGAAACCATGCAGACCGCCGCCGTTAGCGAAGCACCGTATCAGGTTTTCTGGGCGCCGGGCTGCACCAGTTGCCTGCGCACCAAGGAATACCTGAAGCGCCAGGGTATTCCTTTTGAGTCGATCAATGTGCGCACCGATCCGCAGGGCATGGCCAAGCTGCAGGCCATCGGCGCCAGCAGCGTGCCGATCGTGGCGCGCGGCGAGCGCTTCATCTATGCCCAGTCGCTGGAAGACCTGAAGGCTTTTCTCGGCCTGGATGCCGAAGCCGAGCAGAAGCTGGCGCCGGCCGAACTGATCCGCCGCGCCGATATCGTGCTGGCCGCCGCCGCGCGCTACATGCGGCAGATGTCGGCGGAACAGCTCGATGGCCCGTTCCGCAATAGCTGGGCGCCGCCGCGCGGCATCGGGCATCATGTTTTCCGCATTGCCGAAGCCTATCTCGAAGCAGTCGAGACGCCCTGCGAGCTGACCTATGAAATGACCATGCGCGGCACTTACGAGGTGAAGCCGGGCGACGACGTGATCAGCTATGGCGAGGGCATCCGTGCCCGCCTGAATGCCTGGTGGCAGGCCAATGCCGGTCGAGACTTCAGCGTCATGGTGCCGACCTATTACGGCGAGCAGACTTTGCATGAAGTGCTGGAGCGCACCACCTGGCATTCGGCGCAGCACACGCGGCAGCTGATCGTGATGGTGGAGAGTTTCGGCCTGGCACCGGATCAGCCGCTGACCCCGGCGGACCTGGCCGGATTGCCGCTGCCGGAGAAAGCCTGGGACACGGACTAGAGCACAGAGTTACGGACTGGGGCGGGAACCATGGATATAAAACCGATTGCGGCGGGCCTGGGCGCCGAAGTCACTGGTATCGATCTGGCGCAGCCGCTGGATGCGGCCACAGTCAAGGCATTGCGGCAGGCCTGGCTAAAATTTCTGGTGCTGCTGTTCCGTGGCCAGACCCTGACGCCGCAGCAGTTGATCGATTTCAGTGCCGGGTTTGCTCCGCTCGAGACGCATGAGAGCTATCAGCCCGAACTGCGCCATCCCGATCACCCGGAATTGCTGGTGGTGAAGGCCAGCGAAGTTGGCGGCCGCCGCATCGTGTTCGGCCAGCAATGGCATTCCGATCTTTCTTATACCACGCGACCCTCGCTCGGCTCCTGCCTGTATTGCCGCAAGCTGCCGAGCGTCGGCGGCGATACGCTGTTCGCCAATATGTACATGGCCTATGAGGAACTCTCGTCGGCGATGCAGCGCCTGCTGGAACGCCTGGAAGTGGTGCATGACTTGAGCAATGGCCGCTCTTTACGCAATGCCAGTCATGAAGCGCGCGAGGGCGCCCGGCGGCGCAATCCGCCGGTGGCGCAGCCGGCGGTGCGGGTGCACCCGGAAACCGGCCGCAAGGCGCTTTATATCAGTGAATGGATGTGCCCGCGCTTTGTCGGCATGAGCGAGGAAGAAAGCGCCGGCCTGCTGCGCTTCCTGTTCGATCATTCGGTGCAGGAGCCTTTCACCATGCGCCAACGCTGGCGGGTAGATGATGTGCTGATGTGGGATAACCGCGCCACGATACACATGGCGCTGGCGGATTATGCCATCGGTGAGCCGCGCGAATTGTTGCGCACATCGATGATGGGCGAGGATTGCGGTCGGCTTCTGCAGGAAGCGGCTGAATAGAGATGGCAGGGTAAGGGAGAGGAACATGGCAATCGAAATCAAGCGGCTGGCAGCCGGCATCGGCGCGGAAATTTCCGGCGTTGACCTCACCCGTCCGGTGAGCAGCGCCGACATGGAAGCGATCAAGCAGGCCTGGCGCGACCATCTGATCCTGCTGTTCCGCGGCCAGCAATTGACCCATGAGCAGCATATCGAGTTCAGCCGCCGCTTTGGCGACCTGGACGACCATGATGCGATCCCGAAATTCCGCGACCCGCAGTATCACGAGATCCTGCCGGTGACGAACCAGGAGATCGATGGCCGTAAGCAGCCGGTGGGCCGCCAGTGGCATTCCGATCTTTCCACCACCTTGCGCCCGGCACGTGCCTCGCTGCTGCGTTGCGAGGTGATCCCGCCGGTGGGCGGCGACACCATGTTCGCCAACATGTATCTCGCCTATGACACGCTGTCGGAGAAGATGAAGGAGATCATCGATGATCTCTGGGGCATTCATGACATGACGGTAGCCAAGGCCTCCCAGGGCCGCGACCTTTCGGAAGTGCGCAAGCGCAATCCGCCGGTGGCGCAGCCGGTGGTGCGGGTGCATCCGGAAACCGGTCGCAAGGCGATCTATGTCAGCGAAATGACCACCACCGGCATCGTCGGCATGAGCGACGAAGAGGCGCGGCCGATCCTGGAATACCTGTTCCGCCATTCGGTGCGGCCGGAATTCACCTACCGCCATCGCTGGCAGGTGCATGACATGATCGCCTGGGACAATCGCTGCGCCATGCATCTGGCGCTGGACGATTACGATATCAACGTGCCGCGCAAGCTCTACCGCACCACGCTGTTGGGTGAGCCGTCGGGCTATATCGTGCAGAGCAACGCCGCCTGATGTCGCTGACGCGTCGGTTCGTCGCGCAATCGCTGGCGATCTCGGCGCGTCATGACCCGACGCTGCTGGAAAAACTGAAGCTTTGCCTCGCCGATCATATCGGCTGCGTGCTGGCCGGTGCTGCCATGCCTTGGGCAAAGCAGACGCTCACGGCTCTGGCCAGATGGCCAGTCGGCAATGGCAGCCCGGTGCTGGGGCAGGGGCTTGCCCTGGCGCCGGCGGAAGCAGCTTTCGCCAATGCGGTGCTGGCGTCGTCTTCCTCGCGCACCGACACGCATTCGCCAACCAATTCGCATCCCGGCGCCGTGCTGTTCCCGGTATTGCTGGCGCTGGCGGCACAGCGCCGGGCCAGCGGCGCCGATCTACTGGATGCGGCTTTTGCCGGCTATCAGGCGATGGGGCGGCTTGGCCGCGTCATGGTCGATGATGCTTTCCGCAAGCGTTTCCGCACCACGCCGGTGATCGGCACGGTGGGTGGTGCCATCGCCGCCGCGCATCTGCTGAAATTGGATACCGAGCGTGCCATTCATGCCGTGGCGCTGGCGGCCAATGCCGCCGGCGGCCTGATGCAATGGGCCTATAGCGGCGGGCTGGACCTGATCTACCATGCTGGCCAGGCAGCGCGCGCCGTGGTGCATGGCGCCCTGCTGGCGGAAGCCGGCTGCACGGCTTCCGAAGCCATCCTCGAAGGCGAGGGCGGCCTGCTGATGGCCTTCGGTAGCCGCGATCACGCTGAAGAGTTGCTCTCCCGTGAGGAACCGGCCTGGGAATTGGACGTCATCGAGTTCAAGCCGGTGCCGGCCTGTGTTTTCGTGCAGGCGGCGGCCTATGCGGCGCTGAAGCTGGTCACGGCACATGCCCTTGAGCCTGCGCGTATCCGTGCCGTAGCCGTCACCAGCTTCCACACCGCCTTGCGCTTTCCCGGCTGCGACAATCCGGGGCCGCTGGCCGATATCCAGGCGGCGCGCATGAGCCTGCAGCATAGTGTCGCGGCCGTGCTGGCGCGTGGCGAACTGACTGACGTCAATTACTTGGCGCTGGATGATGCGGCGATCCAGCGGCTGTGTCGTGTGATGACGCTGCATGAGGATGCGGCGATGACGGCGGCCTTTCCCGCTCGCCAGTCGGCGCATGTGGCGGTCACGCTGGATGATGGTCGGCGGCTCGAAGCGGCTGTTGATGATATTCCGGTATTCGGTCCGGCGCAGGTGATGGCGCGGTTTCGCGCAGTGATCTCGGCTGCACTGGGCGGGCAGCGGGCGAAGCTTCTCGAAGATGCCTGCATTGCTATCGAAGCCTGCGACGACATGCGGGATTTCCTTACCCCTATGACTCAGGAAAGGCGAGCGGCATGAGGCTGCATCTGCGCGACAAGCTGCGGCCTGGTGCGCCGCTCACCGGCATGGCCTGCTTTTCCGCCAGCCCGGTGCTGATCGAGATCATGGCGGCCGGCGGCCTCGATTTCGTCACCATCGACATGGAGCATTGCCCGACAGGGCTCGAAACCGTGGCGCATCTGCTGCGCGCCGCCGATGGTGGCGGCTTGTCGCCCTTGGTGCGCGTACCGGATCTCGATCCCGGCCTGATCGGCCGCGTGCTCGATCTCGGCGCCGATGGCATTGTGCTGCCGATGGCAACAGCTGAGCGCACCCGAGCCGCCGTGCAGGCCGCGCGCTATGCGCCGGAAGGCACGCGCGGCGCCTGTCCCGCTGTGCGCGCCGCCGGCTATCTGCCGCGCGACTGGACCGCCTATCAGCGGCAGCAGAACCAGCGGGCGCTCGTCGTGCCGCTGATCGAGGATCGTGCCGGGCTGGAACAGGCCGAGGAAATCTGCGCCGTCGATGGCGCCGATGTATTGTTTCTCGGCCCCTTCGACCTCGCGGCTTCGCTGGGGCTGGATGGCACCGATTTCCGCCATCCCGTGCTGCGCGCGGCCTTGGACCGGCTGCTGGCCGCCGCCCGACGCCATGGCAAGCATGTGCTGACCACCATGGGCAGTTCCGTCGATGCCGATTACGCCCGGCAATTGCTCGGCCTCGGTGTGGCGATGCTGAGCTTCAGCGCCGATGTGGTGGTGTTCGCTGCTGCCTGCCGGCGCATCGGCGACCTGGCCGGCAGCCTGCGGCCAGTGCCGCCTGCTTGATAGATAAGGGGGGGCTTGATAGACAGGGCGGACCGATCCCGGAGACCGCCCTTGCCGCTGCCCGACCCCATTCCCACCACGCTGATTGCCGATGGCTGGCAGGATTACCGCCTGCTGGATAGCGGCCATGGCCGCCGGCTGGAGCAGCTTGGCCGCGTCCGCGTCATCCGCCCGGAGCCGCAGGCGATGTGGTCGCCGAAGCTGCCGGAGGCGGAATGGGATCGCGCCGATGCCAGTTTCGGGCCGAACGAGAAAAGCGAGGAGGATGCCGGCAACTGGCGTTTCCGCCGCGAGCTGCCGGAAACCTGGCCGGTCAGCTACCGCGACCTGCGCTTCTATGGCCGTTTCACGCCGTTCCGCCATCTCGGCTTCTTCCCGGAGCAGATGACGCAATGGGATTGGGTGGCCGATTGCGTCACCAAAGCTGGCAATGCGCCGCGCGTATTGAATCTGTTCGGCTATACCGGCGTGATTTCGCTGATCGCGGCGCGCGCCGGGGCGAAAGTCACCCATGTCGATGCCTCGAAGAAGGCGATCACTTATGCCCGCGAGAATCAGGAACTGGCCGGCCTGGGCCAGGCGCCGATCCGCTGGATCCTGGATGACGCACGCAAGTTCATCGCCCGCGAGGCGCGGCGCGGCAGCCATTACGAAGGCATTATCTTGGACCCGCCGAAATTCGGCCGTGGCCCCAAGGGCGAAATCTGGAAAGTGTTCGAGCATCTGCCGCTGCTGCTGAGCGAATGCCGTGCGGTGCTTTCGGATAAGCCGCTTTTCGTCATCCTCACGGCCTATGCCGCGCGGCTCTCGCCGTTTTCGCTGCATGCGCTGCTCGAGGAGCATATCGGCAAGGGCCGCATCGAATGCGGCGAGATCGCGCTGCGCGAGGAATCCGGCAACCGGCTGGTTTCCACCGCGCTGCATGCGCGCTGGACGCCCTAAAGGCTCTTTCTATTGATTTCGTAGAGCACGATGGCGGTGGCCACCGCCACGTTGAGCGAGTCGGCGCTGCCGCGCATCGGGATGCGCACACGGGCATCGCAGGCATCTTCGTATTCCGCCGGCAGGCCGGCCTGTTCGTTGCCCATCAACAGGCAGACCGGGCCCTTGTAGTCGACCATGCGGTAGTCTTCCGAAGCCCGCAGCGAGGTGCCGACCAGCATGGCGCCCTGCTTGCGTCGCCAGGCATCGAAATCGGCGAAACGGGCGCGGGCCAGCTTCACGGCGAAGATCGAGCCCATGGAGGCACGCACCGCCTCGATGGAAAACGGATCGCAGCACTCGTCGATCAACACGATGCCCTCGGCGCCCACGGCATCGGCGGTGCGCATGATGGTGCCGAGATTGCCGGGATCGCGGATCATCTGCAAAGCGATCAGGCAGGATTGCGGTTTGGGCGCCAAATCCTCCAGCTTCTGCCAGCCGATGCGGTAGATGCCGATCACGCCTTGGGGATTGTCGCGCCGGGCAATCTTTTCCATCGCCTGGCGGCCGGCCTCGATGCATTCGATGCCGCGCTTCAGGCAGCGCCCGAGATATTCCTTGAGTTTGGGATGATCCTTCAGTTCGGCACTGAAGATCAGGGTTTCTGGATAGACGCCCTGTTCCTCGGCGGTGAGCGCCGTGCGCAAACCTTCCGCGACATAGAGGCCGCTTTCGCGCCGGTGTTTCTTGTCATCCAGCGCGCGCACCAGCTTGATCGTCGCATTGGCGGCGCTGGTGACGATTTTCACGCTATTGGCTTCTGACATGACTGTTGCTTAGCAAGGCAGCGGGCGGCGGGCAAGAAAAAGCCCAGGGCGAACCTGGGCTTTTCCTCGAACGTGATTGGAGCGACGCGTTAAGCGCGCTGACCCGAACGCTGTCCGGAATGCTGGCTGCCGCCGCTGCGCTGGCCACCCTGATTGCGGCCCTGGCCGGTACGCTGGCCCTGGCCCACAGCCTGCTTCGGGCGCTGCCCTTGACCCTGGCCCTGATGTGCCCGCTGGCCATCGGCGCGCTGGCCCTCATGCCGTTGCCCGTCATGGCGCTGGCCTTGCGGACGTGCCTGTCCTTGCGGACGGCCCTGGCCCTGGGGCCTGCCCGAATGCTGGCCGCCACGGCCATGCTGCGGGCGGGGGCCGCGCGGCGCTTCGGCCTCGGCAGCCACTTTGATGGTGCCGGTACGGTCCTCGGCCGGAATCTTCTGGCGGATCAGCCGCTCGATATCACGCAGGTAGGCGCGTTCCTCATGATCGCACAGCGAGATCGCGATGCCGGCGCGGCCGGCGCGCGCGGTGCGGCCGATGCGATGGACATAGGATTCCGGGATATTCGGCAATTCGTAGTTGATGACGTGGGTCACTTCCGGAATGTCGATGCCGCGCGCCGCGATATCGGTGGCGACCAGGGCGCGCACCTTGCCTTCGCGGAAGCCGGCCAATGCGCGTTCGCGCTGGCCCTGCGACTTGTTGCCATGGATGGCAGCCGCTTCGACGCCGCTGACTTCCAGATGCTTGGCCACGCGGTCGGCGCCGCGCTTGGTGCGGGTGAAGATCAGCGTGCGGTAGATCGAGTCATCTTTCAGCAATTCGCTGAGGATGGCGCGCTTGGCCGGGCCCTCGATATGGATCACGCGCTGCTCGACGCGGTCGGCGGTGGCGGCCACCGGCGTTACGGCCACGCGCACCGGATCGCTGAGGAAGTTATGCGCCAGCTTGGCGATATCGTCCGGCATGGTGGCGGAGAAGAACAGGCTCTGGCGCTTGGCCGGCAACTGGCCGACGATCTTGCGGATCGGCTGAATGAAGCCCATGTCGAACATCTGGTCGGCTTCGTCCAGCACCACGATCTCGGTGAGGTCGAGGCGCAGGTTGCGGCTGCCGGTATGGTCGAGCAGGCGGCCCGGCGTGGCGACGAGCACGTCGACGCCCTGGCCAAGCTGCTTGATCTGCGGGCCGGCGGAAACGCCGCCGAACACGATGGCGACGCTGACGCCCATCTTGTGGCCGTAGAAGCGGAAACGCTCGGCGATCTGGCTGGCCAGTTCGCGGGTCGGGCTCAGCACCAGCACGCGGCAGGATTTCGGCTGTGCCTTGGGGCGGCGGCCATCGGGGCCGGGCTGCATCAGGCGGTGCAAGATCGGCAGCGCGAAGGCGGCGGTCTTGCCGGTGCCGGTCTGGGCAATGCCGAGCAGGTCGCGGCCCTGCATCACATGCGGGATGGCCTGGGCCTGGATCGGGGTCGGGGTCTGGTAGGGGCCGGTGGCGAGCGCCTGCAACAGCGGCGCGGCGAGGCCAAGGTCATTGAAACTGGTCAAAACGGAATCCTTTGAACTAGCCAGGCGCATAGGCGCATGGCGTCGCTTTTCCGCGACAGGCGGAAAGCGGGGGTGAAAACGCCCCGCGTGACCTGGGTCGTAAGATGGAGATGAAGGGCACCCGGCAGGATGATCCTGGGCTGAAAGCCTGGTCAGGGATCGTTCACGCGGCCAGTGGCGCCGATAGTCGCGGGGCGGAACCCTCAAGCGACGGCGCTGATATGACAGCTTCGGCCGCAATAGTCAAGTTAACCTTTTTGCACTGCGGCAAAAAAAGAGCGGGCAGCGTAATCACCAGGGTTCCATCCAGGGGCGCAGGTCGGTTTCGAAGGTCCAGGCGCTGCGCGGCTGGCTGTGCATTTGCCAGTAGACTTCGGCAATGGCATCGGGATCGAGGATGCCGTCCTTGTCTTTCAGCGCATAGCGTTCGGGAAACATGTCCTGGATGAACTTGGTGTCGATGGCGCCATCGATCACCACATGGCCGACATGGATGCCCTGCGGCCCCAATTCGCGCGCCATGCTCTGCGCCAGGGCGCGCAGCGCATGCTTGGCGCCGGCGAAGGCGGCAAAGCCGGCGCCGCCACGCAGCGAGGCGGTGGCGCCGGTGAACAGGATGCTGCCTTTGCCGCGCGGCACCATGTGTTTCGCCGCCTCACGCCCGGCCAGGAAACCGGCGAAGGCGCCCATTTCCCACACCTTGCGGTAGACGCGGGACGTCATGTCGCGGATCGGAAAGCGCACATTGGCACCGATATTGAAGACGACGACTTCCAACGGCCCGACTTCGCGCTCTATGGTCTCGAACAACGCCGTCACCTGGTCTTCCTCGCGGGCATCGGAGCCGAAGGCGCGCACCTTGCCGCCATCGGCGGTGATGCGCTGCACTAGGGATTCGAGTTTCGCGGCCTCGCGGCGGGTGACGCAGGCGGAGTAGCCCTCGCGGGCAAAGCGCCGCGCAATGGCGCCGCCGGTGGCGTCGCCAGCACCGATCACCAGGGCGGCCTTGCCGCTGCCGAGTTTGCTCATATCGCTTCCTCCAGTTTCCGCTTCTCTCAAGCATCATTGCATTGTAAGTTCTAAAAAGGAACTGAATCTTTGCATGGGAGCATTGCGGCAAGGTCATGCGGTGGCAGGAACTGGATCGCGAAGCCTGTTCGGTGGCGCGCTGCGTGGCGGTGGTGGGCGACCGCTGGAGCCTGCTGGTGCTGCGCGACTGCTTCCTCGGCGTGCGCCGCTTCGATGATTTTCAAGCGCGGCTCGGCATCACCCGGCATGTGCTGGCGGATCGTCTGAAGAGTCTGGTGGAGGAGGGTGTGCTGAAGCGTGTTGCCTATCAGCAGCGCCCGGAGCGGTTTGAATACCGGCTGACGGAAGCCGGCCGCGACCTCTATCCGGTGATCATGGGGCTGGTGGCCTGGGGCAACAAGCACCGTGCCGGTACCCGTGGGCGCCCTGTGCTGCATCGGCACAAGGCCTGCCAGCATCATTTCGATGCGGTGATGATCTGCTCCGAATGCAACGAGCCGCTGGATCCGCGCCAGGTGGAAGTCGAGCCGGGGCCGGGCCTGCCGCGCAGTCAGCAGCTCAGGCATCTGCCGCCAGCGTCTTAGAACGAAAAAATGAGGGAGGGAAACATGAAGCAAGTGGAATTCCTGTTCGATTATGGCAGCCCGACCTGCTATCTCGCCTATACGCAGCTCCCCGCCCTGGCGGCGAAACATGGCGCCGAAATCGTATGGAAGCCGATCCTGCTCGGCGGCGTGCACAAGGCGACTGGCAACCGCTCACCGGTGGAAGTGCCGGCCAAGGGCGCCTGGATGTTCCAGGACCTGCAGCGTTTCGCCAAACGCTATGGCGTGCCTTACAAGACCAACACGCATTTCCCGATCAATACGCTGCTGCTAATGCGCGGCGCCGTGGCGATGCAGCGCGAGGGCCGCCTACTGCCCTATAGCGACGCCATCTTCAAGGCGATGTGGGTGGATGGCCTGAACCTCAATGACCCCCAGGTGATCGGCGGCGTGCTGCACAACGCCGGCTTCGATCCGCAGGCCTTGCTGAGCGCAGCGAATGACGAGGCGGTGAAACAGCAGCTTAAATCCGAGACCGAGGCGGCGGTGGCGCGCGGCGTGTTCGGCGCCCCGGTTTTCTTCGTCGGCGAGGCGATGTTCTTCGGCCAGGACCGGCTGGATTTTGTTGCCGAGGAGTTGGCGGCAGCTTGACGCGGCGGCTTGACGTGGGGGCGTTAAAGTTTTCCGATAGCGGGGTATGACCGAGTCAAAGCCCGCCGGGAAACCTTCCAGCCAACGCCTGCTCTGGACGCTCTGCATCGCCGAGGTGCTGAGCATGGCCGGCTTCTCGGCCTTTCCCGCCTTGCAGCCTCATTTAAGCGCTGCCTGGCAGTTGAGCGCGGCGGAGGCCGGCTGGATCAACGGCCTGTATTTCGCCGGCTACACCCTGGCGGTGCCGTTCCTGGTCGCCTTCACCGATCGCAGCGACCCGCGCCAGGTAATGCTGGTGGGCCTGGTGCTGGCGGTGGTGGGCAATCTCGGCTTCGCGCTTCTAGCCGATGGCTTTATCAGCGCTGCCTTGCTGCGCTTCATTGCCGGTGCGGCTTTGGCCGGCACTTATATGCCCGGCCTGGTGCTGCTCACTGATCATGTGCAGGGCCCGATGCAGTCGCGCTCAGTGGCCTTCTACACCTCCACCTTCGGCATCGGCAGCGCCGGCTCCTTCCTGGTGGCCGGCGAACTTGGCGAATTGTTCCCCTGGCCGGTGGCTTTCGCCGCTGCCGGCCTGTTGGCCGCGCTGGGCCTGCTGCTGGTGCTGTTCGGCCTGCCGCGGCGTCCGCTCGAGCAACGCCCGCTGGTTCCGGTGCCGCTGCGCCGCGTGCTGGATTTCCGGCCCGTCTTCGCCAATGGCAATGCCATGCGCTATGTGCTCGGCTACACGCTGCATTGCTGGGAATTGTTCACCGTGCGCTCCTGGATCGTCGCTTTCCTGGCGGCGCGCGAAGCGGCGGGTGCCGATGCGTTGTGGCGGCCTTCCACGGTGGCGATGATCGTGGTGCTGGTCGGCGTGCCGGGCAGTATCCTGGGCAATGAACTGGCGCTGCGGGTCGGCCGCGTGCGCGCCATTGTTGGTGTGGCCATTGTCACCGCCTGCCTCGCCGCCCTGGTCGGTTGGTCCGGCGCCTGGCCGGCCTGGCTGCTTGGGGCCGCTTTGGTGGTCTACAAATTCATGATCATGGCCGATTCCGGGGCGCTGACCGCCGGTGCGGTGGCGGCTGCAGAGCCGGAGCGCCGGGGTGCCACCATGGCGGTGCATTCCACGCTCGGGTTCCTTGGCGCCTTCCTCGGGCCGGTTGTATTCGGCCTCACCCTGGATGGCTTAGGGGGAGCCAGGGAACCAATGGCCTGGGGCATTGCCTTCACATCCCTGGCCGCCATCGGCTTGCTGTCGCCGCTGGTCCTGCTTACCCTGGGGCGTACCCGCCCCTGAGTCCCGCCCCTGGGGCCCTGTCAGGGGTCAACCGAGTTCCCCCATGCTTATCCCGCTCATCGTCGCCTGTGCGCTGTTCATGGAGAATCTCGACTCCACGGTGCTGGCCACGTCGTTGCCCGCCATCGCCCATGCCTTCGGCGAGAGTCCGCTGAAGCTCAACCTGGCGATCACCTCCTATCTTTTCGCGCTCGCCGTCTTTATCCCGATCAGCGGCTGGATGGCCGACCGCTTCGGCACCCGCACGGTATTCCGCGCCGCCATCATCGTCTTCACCGTCGGTTCGATCCTTTGCGGCATCAGCGAATCCTTCTGGGAGTTGGTCGGTGCCCGCGTGCTGCAGGGCATGGGCGGCGCCATGATGGCGCCGGTAGGCCGCCTGCTGGTGATCCGTTCCACCAGCAAGTCCGAACTGGTGCGCGCCATGGCTTTCCTGATGCTGCCGGCGTTGCTTGGGCCAGTGATCGGGCCGCCGCTCGGCGGTTTCCTCACCACCTATCTCTCCTGGCGCTGGATCTTCTGGATCAATGTGCCGATCGGCATTATCGGTGTCATCCTGGTCAGCATCTACATCCCGAATACCCGCGCCGCCTCGGTGCCGCCGCTGGATTACAGCGGCTTCCTGCTTTCGAGCCTCAGCCTGCTCGGTCTGGTCTTCGGCTTCGAGACCATTGGCCGTGACCTGATGCCGGCCTGGATTTCTTGGGGGTTGATGGTGGGTGGCGCCATCGGCCTGTGGCTTTACTTGCGCCATGCCCGCCGCACCGAATATCCGGTGCTGGATTTCCGGCTGTTGCAGGTGCAGACCTTCCGCGTCAGCGTCACCGCCGGCACGCTGTTCCGCATCGGTGTTGGCGCCATACCCTTCCTGCTGCCGCTGATGCTGCAGGTCGGCTTCGGCCTCTCGGCCTTCCAGTCTGGCATGCTCACCTTCGCCAGCGCCGTCGGCGCATTGGCGATGAAAACCACCGCCGCGCCGATTCTGCGCCGCTTCGGCTTCCGCCGCGTGTTGCTGGCCAATGCCGTGATCAGCGGCAGCTTCATCGCCATCCTCGGCTTCTTCCGGCCAGACTGGCCGGCCTGGGTGATCCTCGGGCTGCTGCTGGTCGGCGGCTTTTTCCGCTCGCTGCAATTCACCGCCATGAACACCATTGTCTATGCCGATATACCGCCTGAGCGGATGAGTGCGGCCACCAGCTTCTACGCCATGGCGCAGCAGGTGACACTCAGTGCCGGCGTCGCGGTCGGCGCCATGGTGCTGCATATCACCGCCACGCTGGCCGGCGACCGTGCCCTGGTGCCAGGCGATTTCACCCCGGCCTTTGTTGCCGTCGGCCTCGCTGCCATGTGTTCGGTGCTGCTGCTGCGGCCGCTGCCGAAAAATGCCGGCGAGGAATTGAGCGGCCACAGGCTGCCGCCGCCGAAATAATTCCCCAATGCTGTCACAGCCGGGTGGGCAGGGCCGTCTTTAAGGGCGTAACTCCCCTTGGAGACCCTCGTTTGGAGAGCTTGTGTCATGCAACCCCGTATCGCGTTTTCCGAAGTTCCCGCCGATCATCGCAGCCCGCTGATGGCAGTCCACAAGACGCTGGAGGCGTCCAGCCTGGGCAAGACCCTGGTCGAACTGGTCTATCTGCGTGTTTCGCAGATCAATGGCTGCACCTATTGCATCGATATGCACACCACGGCCCTGCTCAAGGCTGGCGTCGACAACCGCAAGCTGGCGACCTTGATGCATTGGCGCGAAACCGCCTGGTTCGATGGCCGCGAAGCCGCCGCTCTAGCCTGGGCCGAGGCAGTAACGCTTTGTGCCGATGGCTGGCCCGATCCGGCACTCTATGCCGACCTGGAGCGGCAATTCAGCCGGGCCGAGATCATTGATCTGGTCTATGCCATCGGCCTGATGAATGCGCTCAACCGCACCGCCATCGCGTTTGGCCAAGGTCCTGCCTGAGGAATGCTTCGGCCTTGACCGGGCGGGACACCTGGGATACCCGGGAGGTAGCCAGCAGGGAGCCCCGCCATGAGCGACGCATCGGAAGCCAATACCGTTGTTGAGATGCAGATCCAGCCGCGCAGCCAGGATCTTGGCGACGGCTTCATGGTGCGCCGCGTGCTGCCCTACATGAAGCGGCGCCATATCGGCCCCTTCGTCTTTCTCGACCATATGGGGCCGGCGCGGTTCGAGTCCGGCCACGGCCTGGATGTGCGGCCGCATCCGCATATCGGGTTGGCGACCGTCACCTACCTGTTCGAAGGCGAGATCATGCATCGCGATTCGCTCGGCTATCACCAGCCGATCCGGCCCGGCGACGTGAACTGGATGACCGCCGGTTCCGGTATCGCGCATTCCGAGCGTACCCGCGACGAATTGCGCTCCAGCGGCCAGTCGCTGCATGGCGTGCAGGCCTGGGTGGCTTTGCCGCTGGAAGCCGAGGAGGTGGATCCGAGTTTCCAGCATCATCCGGCGGCGAGCCTGCCGGAACGCAGTGCGCCGGGCGTCACCTGGCGCCTGATCGCCGGCAGCTATGACGGCGTGACCTCGCCAGCGCAATGCCTGTCGCCGATGTTCTATATCGACCTGCAGCTTGCGGCTGGAGCGCGTTTCGTGCTGCGGCCGGAATACGCCGAGCGCGCTGTGCATATGTCGATCGGTGGCGCGGTGATTGGCGGTCAGGCCTTCGAGGAGGGCAGCATGGCGGTGCTGCGCGAGGGCGGCGATGTGGTGATCGAGGCGCCGACGCCTTGCCGCCTGATGCTGCTGGGCGGTGCGCCGCTGGATGCGCCGCGCTTCATGTGGTGGAATTTCGTGTCCAGTTCGAAGGAGCGGATCGAGCAGGCCAAGGCGGATTGGCGCGAAGGCCGCTTCGCCAAAGTGCCAGGCGAAACCGAGTTCATTCCACTGCCGCCGGGCTGAGCGCCATGCAGGGCAACGGCAGCTACGAGGACGAACTGCGCCGGCTGCAGATCGAACTGGTGAAGCTGCAGCACTATCTGATTGCGCGTGGCGAGAAAGTGTTGATCCTGCTGGAGGGCCGCGATGCCGCCGGCAAGGATGGCAGCATCAAGCGCCTGGTGGAGCATATGAGTCCGCGCGAGACCCGCGTGGTGGCTTTGGCCAAGCCAAGCCAGCGCGACGAGGCAAGCTGGTATTTCCAGCGCTGGGTATCGCATCTGCCGGCGGCCGGCGAATTCGTGCTGTTCAATCGCTCCTGGTATAACCGCGCCGGCGTCGAGCATGTCATGGGTTTTTGCTCAAAGGCCGAATACAAGGAATTCCTCGCCAGCGTGCCGGATTTCGAGAAGCTGCTGCTGCGCGGCGGCATCCACTTGAGCAAATACTATCTCGATATTTCCAGGGCCGAGCAAAAGCAGCGGCTGGCCGAACGGCGTCAGGATCCGCTGGCGCAATGGAAAACCAGCCCGATCGACGACGTGGCTTTGCGGCGTTACGACGCTTACACCAAGGCGCGCGATGCCATGTTGCTCAAGACCAGCAGCCGCCACGCGCCCTGGTACATCATTGCCGCCGACCGCAAGAAACAGGCCCGGTTGGCACTGATCCGACACATTCTTTCGTGTTGGGATTATCCGGGGAAAGGAAAGCACCTGGAGCCGGATACGAAGCTCGTTTTTACCTTTGCGCCGCGCTATTTGAAGCAGGGACGGCTCCAATCCTAGGGGAGTCATTGCAAGCGGCGAGGATGGCATGAGCAGCGAAGCAGCCGATATCGTCATCATCGGCGGCGGCATGGCCGGTGCCGGCGCTGCCTATGCCCTGGCGCCGCAGCGCCGCGTCATCCTGCTCGAGCGCGAAAGCCAGCCCGGCTATCACACCACCGGGCGTTCGGCGGCGTTGTTTTCCGAAACCTATGGCAATGGGCCGATCCGGGCGCTGACGGTGGCGAGCCGCGATTTCCTGATGCAGCCGCCTCGGGGCTTCAGCGATACGCCGATCCTCACCCCGCGCGGCGTGCTGCAGGTTGGTGGGGCGGACAAGGCCGCCCAGCTTGATGCCGCCTATGCGGAGATGCGCCGCCTGGTGCCCTCGGTGCAGCGGCTGGATGCCGCCGCCGTATTGGCCCAGGTGCCGGTGCTGCGGCCCGAGATGGTGGCCGGTGGCGCAGTGGCCGAGCCGCATGCCATGGATATTGATGTGCATGCCCTGCATCGCGGCTTCCTGCGTGGTGCGGCGGCGGCTGGCGCGTGCATCCTCAGTGATGCTGGCGTCACCGGTATTGGCAGGGCGGGCAGCGATTGGCTGGTCGAGACCACACAGGGCAGCTTCCGCGCCGCCGTGGTTATCAATGCCGCCGGTGCCTGGTGCGATGCGGTTGCCGCGCTGGCGGGTATCAAGCCGATCGGCCTGGAACCGATGCGGCGCACGGCGCTCACCGCCGACATGCCGGCGGGCACTGATTTCCAGCATTGGCCGATGGTGATCGATGCCGACGAGGACATCTACTTCAAGCCCGATGCCGGCCGGCTGCTGATCAGCCCGGCGGACGAGACGCCGTCCGAGCCCTGCGATGCCCAGCCGGACGAGATGGATGTGGCGATTGCCATCGACCGTTTCGAAACCCTGACCAGCCTGACCGTGCGGCGGGTGGCGGCGAAATGGGCGGGGCTGCGCAGCTTTGTTGCCGACCGGACTATCGTGGCCGGTTTCGATCCCGCAGCGCCCGGCTTTTTCTGGCTGGCCGGGCAGGGTGGCTACGGGATTCAGACCTCCGGCGCCATGAGCCGGGTTGCCGGGGCGCTCGCCTTGGGTCAAGCTCTGCCCAGCGATATCCAGGCCCTCGGTCTTTCAGCGGCGGATATCGGACCCAGCCGCCTGAGGTAACTAGCCCCAATGAATGCCCTCTCGCCAGCCAAGCCGATTATTGCGCGCAGCGCCTGCCCGCATGACTGCCCCTCGACCTGCGCGCTGGAAATCGAGAAGCTGGATCAGTTCCGCATTGGCCGCGTGCGCGGCGCCGAGGCCAACAGCTACACCGCCGGTGTGATCTGCGCCAAGGTGGCGCGCTATGCCGAGCGGGCGCAGCACCCGGACCGCCTGCTAAAGCCGCTGCGCCGCACCGGGCCGAAGGGTTCGAACCAGTTCACCGAAATTTCCTGGGCCGAAGCGCTGGACCGCACAGCGGAGGCCTTCCTGGCCGCCGAGCGCAAATTCGGCAGCGAAACCGTGTGGCCCTATTACTATGCTGGCACCATGGGGCTGGTGCAGCGCGACGGCATCCATCGCCTGCGCCATGCCAAGCGCTATTCTGGTTTCCATTCCACCATCTGCGTCACGCTGGCCTGGAGCGGGTATATCGCCGGCACCGGCAATCTGCGCGGCCCCGATCCGCGCGAGATGGCGAAAAGCGACTGCGTGGTGATCTGGGGCACCAATGCGGTGCACACGCAAGTCAACGTGATGACCCATGCGGTGCGGGCACGCAAGGAGCGCGGCGCCAAGATCGTGGTGATCGATCCCTACCGCAATGCCACCGCCGAGCAGGCGGACATGCACCTGATGCTGCGGCCCGGCACCGATGGTGCGCTCGCCTGCGCGGTGATGCATGTGCTGTTCCGCGATGGCTTTGCGGATCGTGACTACCTGGCGCGCTACACCGATGTGCCGGCTGAACTCGAAGCGCACCTGCAATCGCGCGATCCGGCCTGGGCGGCGGCGATCACCGGCTTGAGCATCGCGGAGATCGAGGCTTTCGCGCATCTGCTGGGCGAACGCAAGCGGCATTACCTGCGGCTTGGCTATGGCTTCTCGCGCAGCCGCAATGGCTCGTCCAACATGCATGCGGCGGCCAGCATTGCCGCTGTCACCGGGGCCTGGCAACTCGAAGGCGGTGGCGCCTTCCACAATAACGGCGCGATTTTCCACTGGGACAAGTCGCTGATCGAAGGCCATGACCTGCGCGATCCGGCGATCCGCATGCTGGATCAGTCACGCATCGGCCCGGTGCTGGTGGGCGAGGCGGAAGCCTTGAAGAATGGCCCGCCGGTGACGGCGCTGCTGATCCAGAATACCAATCCGGTGGATGTGGCGCCGGAACTGGCCAAGGTGCATAAGGGCTTCGCGCGCGAGGATCTGTTCACCTGCGTGCATGAGCAGTTCATGACCAATACCGCCAGGATGGCGGATATCGTGCTGCCGGCCACCATGTTCACCGAGCATGACGACATCTACCAGGCCGGCGGCCAGCAGCATATCCTGCTTGGGCCGAAGATCGTCGAGGCGCCGGGCGAGGCGCGCGAGAATCATTACGTGATCTGCGAATTGGCCAAGCGGCTCGGCGCCGAGCATCGCGGCTTCCAGATGACAGCGCGCGAGATTGCTGATTGGACGCTCACGGCTTCCGGCTGGTCCGATGTCGAGACGCTGGAGCGCGAATTCTGGATCGATTGCCAGCCGGATTTCCGCAGCAGTCATTTCCTTGATGGCTTTGGCCATCCCGATGGTAAATTCCGCTTCGCGCCGGATTGGTCGGCAATGGGGCCGGATGGCCATAAGCTGCCGCGTCTGCCGGACCATGCGGCGCTGATCGAGGAAGCGACATCGGAGACGCCGTTCCGCATGGTGACGGCGCCGGCCCGCAACTTCCTCAATTCCAGCTTCACCGAAACACCGACCTCGGCCAAGCGCGAGGGTCGCCCCAGTGTGATGCTGCACAGCCAGGATGCGGCTGCACTCGGCGTTGCCGAAGGCGATGTGGTGCGGCTCGGCAATGCGCGCGGCGACCTCGCCATCCACGTTAAGCTGTTCGATGGCGCGCAGCCCGGCGTGGTGATCGTGGAAGGCATCTGGCCGAGCCACACTTTCATCGAAGGCATCGGCATCAACCTGCTGGTCGGCGCCGATGCCGCCCCGCCCAATGGCGGCGCCGCGTTCCATGACACGGCGGTGTGGATACGGAAGGCATGAATTAGGTGTTGGGGCGCGGACATAAATAAAGCTTCGTCATGCCCGGACTTGATCCGGGCATCTTCTTGTTCCGGCAAGAGACCCTCGGGTCAAGCCCGAGGGTGACGACGTTGTTTAGTCGCGCTTGCGCGTTTTCAGCAGATCGACCAGTTCATCATGCAGCCATGGGCCGGTGGCGATCACGCTGGGATGGCGGTGGCGCGGGGCGTCGTAGCGCAGGGGCGCGCCATCGGCGGTGCTGATGCGGCCCCCGGCCTCGCGCACCACCAGGTCGGCGGCGGCGATATCCCAGTCGCTCTTCTCGCTTAAAGAGATCGCGGCATCGAAGCGGCCGGCTGCCACCAAAGCCATGCGATAGGCGATGGAATTGCGGTGCTCGAACTCCGCCTTGCCAGTGCGGGCGAGCCAGCCATGGCGGTCGAAGGTGCGGCGACTGGCCAGCAGGCGGGCTTCCGCCAGCGTGCCATGGCCGGAGGCGCGGATCGGCTTGCCGTTCAGCTTGGCGCCATCGCCGGTGGCGGCCTCATAGAATTCATCGGTGGCGGGATTGAAGATCGCCGCCAGCACCGGCTGGCCTTCCGCCATCAGCGCAACACTGACGGCGAATTCCGGCTTGGCGGCAATGAAGGCGCGGGTGCCGTCGATCGGATCCACCACCCAGGTGGCGGCATCGCCCACGGCAGCCGCCGAGGCGCTTTCTTCCGACAGCCAACCATAGCCCGGCCGGGTATCCACCAGCCGCGCGCGCAGCAGCTTGTCGATAGCGATATCGGCTTCCGAGACCGGATCGTTCGGCTGCTTGTTCCAGGATTTCACGCCATCGCGGAAATACTTCAACGCCACCGCACCGGCTTCGCGCACGGCATCGAGCAGCAGCGGGCGGTCTTCCAGATGGCGCATGATCAGCGCCCGGCGATGGTCATGCCTTCCACCAGCACGGTGGGGGCATCGGTGCCATAGCGGAATACCAGATCGCTGGCCGGAGTGATGCGCTTGAACATCTCCTTGAGATTGCCGGCAATGGTGATCTCGGAAACCGGATCGGTCAGCTTGCCGTTCTCGATCAGGAAGCCGGCGGCGCCACGGCTGTAATCACCAGTCAGCGGATTGACCGACGAACCCATCATTTCGATCACATACAGCCCGCGCGCGATGCCGCCGAGCAGTTCCTCGACGCTCTGCTTGCCGGCGGCGAGATAGAGATTGGTGGCGCCGGGCGAAGGCGGCGAGGATGTGCCGCGCGAGGCATGGCCGGTGCTCTTGAGGCCAAGCTGCCGCGCCGTGGCGCAATCCATCAGCCAGGTGGTGAGGCGGCCCTGGTCGATCAGCTTGCGGCGCTGGCGCGCCACGCCTTCCATGTCGAACCAGCGCGAACGGAAGCCGCGCGGCCTGAGCGGATCGTCGATCACGTCGAGCCCGGGGGCGAAGATTTCCTCGCCCATCTTGTCTTTCAGGAAGGACGTGCCGCGCGCCACCGCCGCGCCATTGATGGCGCCGGAAAGATGGCCGATCAGGCTGTTGGCGACACGGTTATCGTAAACCACCGGCAATGCCTGGCTCTCGATCTTGCGCGGATTGAGCCGGCGCACGGCGCGCGCGCCGGCTGAGCGGCCGATCGCTTCGGGCGCGGCGAGATCGGCGAAATGCAGCGCGGCGCTGTAATCATAGTCCTGCTCCATGCCGGTATCCTTGCCGGCAATGGCGACGGCTGAAAGGCTGTGCGAGCCGCTGAAACCGGCGCCGCTGAAGCCGTTGGAGGCGGCATAGGCCGTGAGGCCCAGGCTGCGCGAGGCCGAGGCGCCTTCGGAATTGGTCACGCCGCTGACGGCAAGGGCGGCGGCCTCACAGGTCTTGGCGCGCTCCAGCAACTGCGCCATGTCGAGTTCGACGCCATCGAGCTGGTCGAGGTCAACAGCGGTGGTGGCGAGTTCAGACGGATCGGCAAGGCCGCAGAACTTGTCTTCCGGCGCCAGTTTGGCCATCGCCACGCCGCGCTCGATCAGGGCCGCCACGGCGTCCTTGCCGAAATCGGTGGTGGAGACGCAGGCCTGGCGCTGACCGATCAGCACCCGCAGGCCGATCTCGCGGCTCTCCGAGCTTTCCACATCCTCGGGCTGGCCCAGCCTGACGCCGGCGGAAAGCGAACGGCTTTCATGGTAGACGGCATCGGCGGCATCGGCGCCAGCCTTGCGTGCAGCGGCGATCAGGTCGCCCAGCAGGGACTTGGCTTCATTAGCGCGTGCATTGAAATCAGTCATGATTATCCACTTACTCTGGTGCGTCTTCCATACGATAAGCCATATAGCTGACGAAGGCGACAAAACAACCCACAACCCAGCCAAGCCAGTGCAGTTGGTCGCTCCAATAGCGCCAGTCTTCGCTGCTGAAATGAGCCAGGATCTGGGCCAGGAATTCGACGCTCAAGAAACCGATGCCGGCGCCAAGCGCGGCGGAAAAGGCCAGGTTCCAGGCGCCGCGCATCAGTGCCCAAGGATGCCACCAGGGCAGCAGGTCGCGCTCATCCGCGCGGCGGAGCTTGAACAACGGCATGGCGTTAATGGATCGTCGGCGGGGTTTCGGGCTGCGGCGTGGTGCCGGCCTCATGCGTTGGCGTGCCGGGGGGCACGGCGCCCTCGCGCGGCAGCATCCACACCACCATGCGCTCGCGCAGGCCACGGATCGCCTGTGGCCGCATCTCGGTGAGATCGCGCAAGGGGGCGAGATCGCCGCGCGTCTCCTGCTTCAGCCGTTCCACGAAGGCCTCGCTGATGCAGAGTGAGGCGCTGATGCTGCGCGTCATCTGCTCCAGGCGGTGCGCCACATTCACGGTTTCGCCAACCAGCGCGTATTCGACGCGGTGCTCGTCGCCGATATTGCCAAGCGTCAGCGGTCCGAAATGCAGGCCGACAGCAAGCTGCAGCGGCGGCTGGCGCAAGGGTGCGCGCTGGCGGTTCAGTTGCTCGATGGCCTGTTGCATGGCGCGGGCGGCGAGCAGGGCGGAGGAAGCATCGCGCAGGCCGGCGCGCGGCGTGCCGAAGGAGGCCATGATGCCATCGCCGAGATACTTGTCGAGCGTGCCCTGCTGCTCGGCCACGGCATGGGCCAGACGGCGGTGCACCTCGCGCAGCAGGGCGATGGTCTGGGCCGGCGACATGTCATCGGAAAGCCGGGTGAAACCGACCAGGTCAGCGAACAGCACGGCGGCATCGATCTGGGTCACGGCACCGAGCGGATCATCCATGCGCTGCAATTCCTCGGCGATATGCGGCGAGAAATGACGTGCCAGATTGCGCCGGCCGCGTTCGCTCTCGATTTGGCGCGCCACCAGATGGCGGGCGCGCACAGCCGCCACCATCAGGATCACGCCGATCAGCCCGATCAGCACGATGCGGCGGATCATGTCGCCATAGGAAACCCGCCAGGGATCAAGCAGGAAGGCGAGGCGGTCCAGGGCCGAGATATTGGCGACATTCATCGGCAGCAGCATGGTGTCGACGCCCGGCTGCATCGCGATGCTGACGGTGACCACGGCCCAGGTGATCATTGCCGCTATCGTGGTGAACAACACCGTGCGCGCCGATTGGCCCAGCGCCGCCAGCGCAAGGAACAGCGGCAGATACAGCACGGTATCGAAGCTGAGCATCATCGGCGGCGGCAGCGGGTTCGGATCGAACGGGTTCGGCAGCGCAATGGCGGCGCCGATGAAGGCCATGTCGATGAACGGGAACAGCCAGTGCATCCAGGGGCGGTCGATGCCGGGCTTGCGCACCAGAAGCTGGATATAGGCGGAAAGCGCCAGCGCCAGCAGCCAGGGGTAATAGTTCAGCGCCAACGGCCAGCGCATCTCGGTGGTGAGCAGCGTGGCAACAATGGCGAGCGCAACGAAGCGCAGGTTGATGGCGAGCTTCAGGCCTTCGTATTCTTCGGCCTGGAAAGCCTGCCCCAGGCGGCGCTGTTCGGCATCAACGAGCTGATCGCAGCCTTGGCCGCAGATCGCATCATGCATGCGCTGCCAGAGGGTGGATTTCATCGTAACCGGCCTCCAAAAACCGGCAAAAGCCAGGATACTCTTCCGGGTCAACGGGCGCGAGGGGCTATTTCCAGATCGGCTTGCCGGAACCAGGAAGCCCGAGTTTCGGCCATTTCTCTGTGACGGTGCGCACCACATCGGCATCCATGGCCAGTTTCTCGCCCCATTCCCGCTTGGTCTCGGGCGGCCATTTATTGGTGGCATCCAGGCCGATCTTGCTGCCCAGGCCTGACTCCGGCGAGGCGAAATCCAGGTAATCAATCGGGGTATTCTCGATCAGGGTGATGTCGCGCGCCGGGTCCATGCGGGTGGACATGGCCCAGACCACGTCCTTCCAGTTCCGGGCGTCGATGTCGTCGTCCACCACGATCACCCATTTGGTGTACATGAACTGGCGCAGATAGGACCACACCGCCATCATCACGCGCTTGGCATGGCCGGGATACGCCTTCTTGATGCTGACCACCGCGACGCGGTAGGAGCAGCCTTCCGGTGGCAACCAGAAATCGACGATCTCGGGGAATTGCTGGCGGATCAGCGGCACGAACACATCGTTCAGCGCCTCGCCCAGCACGCTCGGCTCATCCGGCGGGCGGCCGGTGAAGGTGCTCAGATATATGGGCTTCCGCCGCCTGGTGATCGCCGTGACGGTGAAGACCGGGAATTGCTCCACCGAATTGTAATAGCCGGTATGGTCGCCATAGGGGCCTTCGTCGCCATATTCATCCAGCGACACATAGCCTTCCAGCACGACCTCGGCTTCCGCCGGCACCTTCAGCGGCACAGTGCGGCAATTCACCAGTTCCACCTTCTTGCCGCGCAACAGGCCGGCGAACTGGTATTCCGACAGCGTTTCCGGCACCGGCGTCACGGCGGCCAGGATCACGCCGGGATCGGCGCCGATCACCACGGCAGCGGGGAAGGGTTCGCGCTTGCCGGCCTGTTTCCAGCGCTGGTGCTGCTGCGCGCCGCCGCGATGCTTCAGCCAGCGCATCAGGGTCTGCTTCTTGTTCAGCACCTGCATGCGGTAGATGCCGAGATTGAAGCTGTCCTCGCGCGCGTCGCTCGGGCCTTTGGTGACCACCAGCGGCCAGGTGATCAGCGGTGCCGGTTCACCCGGCCAGCAGGTCTGGATCGGGAATGCCGTAAGGTCAATGTCGTCGCCCTGCAGCACCACTTCATGCACCGGGCCGCTGCTCACGGTCTTGGGCGCCATGGCCAGCACGTTCTTCACCAGCGGCAGCAGGCCGAAAGCCTCGCGCAGGCCCGCTGGCGGCTCCGGCTGACGCAGGAAGGCCAGGGTCTCGCCGATCTCGCGCAGCTGCCCCGGCTCACGGTCCATGCCCCAGGCGACGCGCTCGACGGTGCCGAACAGGTTCACCAGGACGGGAATGTCGCTCAACGAGCCATCGGCCTTCAGCGGCTTCTCGAACAGCACCGCCGGGCCATTCTCGGCCAGCAAGCGGGTCTGGATCTCGGTCATTTCCAGCACAGTGGAGACCGGCTCGGTGACGCGCACCAGGCGGCCCTTGGCTTCGAGCTGGGAAATGAAGTCGCGCAGCGAGGCATAGGCCATCAGGCAGTCTCCTGTTGCGGCTTGTGGGTGGCGAGATACAAGCCAGGCAGCACCAGGGCGCTGCCGATCCAGTGATAGAAGGCAAAACTCTCGCCGAGCAAGGCCCAGGCCATCAAAGCCGTGTAGATCGGCGACAGGTAGAGCATCAGCCCGGTCTTGCTGGGGCCGAGATGCTTGGTCATGTAGCCATAGGTGCCGTAGGCGCCGATGCCGGGCACGATCACCAGGGTGATGATCGCCAGCAGGGTGCGGCCATCCAGCGCCGGTGGCCCGGCCAGGGCGGTTTCCGCTGCCAGCAGCGGCAGCAGCAGCAAGGCGCCGGCACCGGTGATGCAGGCCAGCCGGGCATTGATGCTCAAGCGGCTGGGCCAGCGCTTGAGCAGCACGGCATATACCGCCCAGGCGACGGAGGCGATGAGAATCAGCAGGTCGCCAAGCGAGAAAGTGAGGCTCAGCAGCAGGCCGATATCACCGCGCAGCACGATCACCAGCACGCCGATCAGCGCCAGTGCCGTGCCGAGCCCCTGGCGCAGGCTCATCGCCTCGCCGAACCAGATGCGCGAGAGGAGAATGATGATCACCGGCGAGGTGGCATAGATCAGGCCGATATTGGTGGCCGTGGTGCTGGCCGCGCCCCAGTAGACGCCGGCACCACAGATCACCATGCCGAGGAAGCCGAGCATCAGGCATTGCCCGGCCTCGGCACGGATGGCACTGCGCAGGCGCCACAATTCGCGGCCATAGAGTAGGGCGAGGACCAGGAACACGCCGCTCCAGCGCCAGAAGGCCAGCGCCACCGGCGGGATGAAATCGGCGGTGGCGCGCGCCATCACCATGTTGGTGGTGAACATGGCGGGCGTAATGAACAGCAGAATCTGCGCCAGTTGCTGTTCGCGGGCGGTGGCAGCCGGGGGAGGGGTCATGGCGGCGGAGAATAGGCCGGGTGGCGGGTGCTTTCCAGGGCCGCGCCGGGCTGCTAGGACAACGCCATGCGCCGCTTTCCCGCCGAATTCGCCGATCTGCTGAGCCGCCAGGGCCAGGCCCTGCTGCTGGGCCGCCATGCGGCTGCCGGCAAGCTCGCCGAGCCGCGCACCCGGTTCCTGGCCCTGGCCGGCCTGATCGATGCCCGCCAGGCCAAGGGTGCCGCCGCTTTGCTGGAGACCGCGCTGGCGCCGCATCTGCGGCTGATGGCGCAACCGATCCCGCCGGAGAGCATCTGGGAGATGCGCGAGAACTACGCCGAGCAACTGCCCAAGGTGATGCGCCAGCGTACGCTGCACCTGGATGGCGGCAAGGGCGTCGGCCTCAAGGCGGCGGCTGATATCGGCCTCATCACCATGCTGCGCTCGGCCAGCTACCGCGCCTTCGTCGAGGCGCTGGCGGGCCGGCCCTTGCGGCGCAAATATGGCCTGCAGGCCATCGCCTATCATCCTGGCGATTATGCCGGGCCGCATAACGACCACCACCCTGAGGAGCCACTGGCCCGCCAGGGCTATGTCGATATGCATATCGGCTTCTGCACGCCCGGCGCCAAAAGCCAGCTATTGGTCTATGCCAAGGCCGGGCATTTCAGCGAAGCCGTGGAAGTGGTCGGCAACGGGCTGGTGAATGCCTACCGGCTGCCGTTCTGGCATTACACCACGCCATTGCTTGCAAAACGCGGCCAGACGGAAACCGCCCAGCGCTGGATCCTGCTCGGCACGTTTTTGTACGGAAAATAATTACGGCGCCAAGTATCCACCCTTGGGTTTCGGCCCCAAGCTGCCGCCGGCTTCCTTCACGGCCTTCTTATAGGCGGCTTCGGACTTGTAGGCGCCACGCGGCTTGAAATCCGCCATGGTGGCCGGGCGCAGTTCATGGGTGCGCGGCATCACCTTGAAGATGCCACCATCGCGGCCCAGGATCGGGATCGGGCGGTTCCAGCGCGAATAGACCCGGCGCGTCGAGGCGCCATGACTCTTCATGCTTTCCCATTCCTCGGGATCGAAGGCGAAAATCTTCTCAAACGAGGCCACCATCTCCTTGATGAAGGCCTGCTCCGCCAGGTCCATGCGGGCGATCATCCAGCAGCGGTCCTCGAAGATCCAGTAGACCGAAAGCCCGATGAATTCGCCCTTGGCGGTGATGTAGGGGAAGAACGGGAAGGCGCGGCAGGCGATGGTGCGGTTGTCGCGTTCGCAGAAGGCGGCGCCCTTGCATTCGATGGCGCAGGTCGAAGCCGGCAGTTCCTTCACGATCTTGCGCGAGGTGGCGTCCTTGGCCTTGAAGCTGGACCAGAGATCGGTGCGGCTTTTCAGCAAGGCGAATTCCGCCTTGTGTACCACCGGAATGGCATTGCCGGTGGTGCAGCAGACCGGCTGGCCGCCATTCAGCGGGGCGCATTTTCGACCGCAATCGTATTTCGAGATCGAGGCGTTGAATTGCTTGTAGACGTCGCCGAAATGCTCCGGCGTGATTCGGGTCTTGGTCATGCCCGTACTATAAAGAACAATCAGCCGATCAGGAAACCGAGAAACACGATCAGGCCGGCATCGCGGTTTGCCCTGAATTTGATCAGGCAATCGGCGGGATCGTCAGGTTGTAAGGTCAGTACCTGCCACGCCATATGGCCAGCCAGGGCGGCAAGGCAGAGCCAGAAGCCAATGCCCATGCCGGCAAGGGCGCCGCACAGCCCGATGCCGAGCCAGGCGAGGGCAAAGAAACCGGCGATCCATTGCCTTGATTGCTGCCCGAACAGCCGCGCGGTGGATTTCACACCGATCAGCGCGTCATCTTCCTTGTCCTGCAGCGCATAGATCGTGTCGTAGCCGAGCGTCCAGATGATGCCGGCGGCATAGAGCACCAGCGGCGCAAGGTCGAGCCGGCCGGCCACCGCCGCATAGCCCAGCACCGCGCCCCAGTTGAAGGCGAGGCCAAGGAAGAATTGCGGCCACCAGGTGACGCGCTTCATGAACGGGTAGATCGCCACCAGCAGCAGCGAGGCGACGCCGAGGCCGATGGCCAGCCGGTTCATGCTGACCAGGATGGCAAAGCCGAGCAGCGACTGCGCCACCAGCCAGGCCCAGGCCTGCCATGGCTTCACCTGGCCCGATGGCAGTGGGCGGTTGCGGGTGCGCTCAACCCGTGCATCGAAATCGCGGTCGACGATATCGTTGAAGGTGCAGCCGGCGCCGCGCATGGTCAGGGCGCCGATGCCGAACAGCAGGATCAGCCCGATATCCAGGCTGCTCCCTGGCGGGCGGGCCAGGGCGATGGACCACCAGCCCGGCAGCAGCAGCAGCCAGGTGCCGATTGGGCGGTCGAGGCGCGAAAGCCGGGCATAGGGCCGCCAGGACGCCGGCAGCCAGCGCCCGACCCAATGATTGTCGAGGGCATCGGCAGGGGCCGTATCAGGGGCGGCAGACGTGACTTCCGGGTCGGGCTTTGCCATAACGCTTCTCCGATAGTCCAAAACCGCGAGGCGGCACAAGCGCCATGGCCAGTGTGGCCCGACTTTACGTTACCGCCGATCTCAAGGCCGGCGCCGATCTGGCGCTGGATGAGGCGGCGGCGCATTACCTGCGCCATGTGCTGCGGCTGGAACCCGGCGCGGGTCTCACATTGTTCAATGGCCGCGATGGCGAATTCGCTGCCGAACTCACCATTGCTGCCAAGCGCGAGACGCGCGTTACGGTGGGAGAGTGCCTGCGGCCATTCCAGGCACCGCGCGATATCTGGCTCTGCTTCGCGCCGATCCGCCAGGGCCGTATCGAATTCATCATCGAGAAGGCGACCGAACTTGGCGCCGCCCGGCTACTGCCGGTGCTGACCAAGCGCTGCCAGGTGCGGCAGATCAACGCACAACGCCTCCAGGCGCATGCGCGCGAAGCCGCCGAGCAATGCGAACGGCTGGATGTGCCGCCGCTCTCGCCTTTGCAAAGCCTGGAGGCGTTGCTTGCCGCTTGGCCGCAGGAACGGCGATTATTCGCCTGCCTGGAGCGCGAGGCGGCAACGCCCTTGCTTGTCGCCTTGCAGGCCTTGCCGACCGGTGCGCCATTGGCGATGCTGGTGGGGCCGGAAGGTGGCTTCGCACCGGAGGAAGCCGCCTTGCTGAAGGCCCGGGCCTTCGTCACGCCGGTGTCGCTTGGGGCGGGTATATTGCGGGCGGAAACTGCGGCCCTGGCTGCCCTTGCGGTGGCGGCGGCCCTCTAAGGGCGGCCCCTGGACTTTCCGGGATTTCTGCGCCATATGCGCAAAGCCCCAGGCGTCCTCCGGGAAGCCCAATGAATGTCCTGGTGGAAGCCGCGATTTCTGGCGAAGTTTGGAACGAGAACAAGAAGCAACGAGGTATTTATGTCCGGACCGGCACAAGCCCCCGAGACCCCGGTTACCGATATTTCCCAGCTCGTTGCCTATGTTGCCGAGGGCTCGAAGCCGAAAGAGGTGTGGCGGATTGGCACCGAACACGAAAAGCTTGGCTACAACACCCAGGATTTCCGCCCGCTGCCCTATGAGGGCCCCGCCGGCATCCAGCGGCTGCTCACCGAATTGCAGCGTTTCGGCTGGCAGCCGGTGGAAGAGGCCGGCAAGGTCATTGCCCTGACCCTGGACAACCAGTCGATCACGCTGGAGCCGGGCGGCCAGTTCGAACTTTCCGGCGCGCCGCTGGAGACGATTCATCAGACCTGTATCGAGGTCAGCACCCATCTGCGCCAGGTGCGCGAAGTGGGGCAGGAGCTTGGCATCGCCATGGCCGGCCTTGGCATGCAGCCGAAATGGCGCCGCGCCGACATCCCGATGATGCCGAAGGGCCGCTACAAGATCATGACCGAGTATATGCCGAAGAAGGGCAATCTCGGCCTCGACATGATGTATCGCACCTGTACCGTGCAGGTGAATCTGGACTACGCCTCCGAAGCCGACATGGTGAAGAAATTCCGCGTCGGCCTGGCCCTGCAGCCGGCAGCGACGGCGATGTTCGCCAATTCGCCGTTCACCGAAGGCAAGCCGAACGGCTTCTTGAGCTTCCGCAGCCATATCTGGACCGACACCGACCCCGACCGCAGCGGCATGCTGCCTTTCGTGTTCGAGGACGGCATGGGCTTCGAGCGCTATGTGCAGCACGCGCTCGATGTGCCGATGTATTTCGTCTACCGCGATGGCCAGTATATTGATGCCACCGGCCAGAGTTTCCGCGATTTCCTGGCCGGCAGGCTGCCCGCCGCGCCCGGTGAAATCCCCACGCTGCGGCACTGGGCGGATCATCTCACCACGTTGTTCCCGGAAGTGCGCATGAAGCGTTTTCTGGAAATGCGCGGCGCCGATGGCGGCCCGTGGTCCAGGCTTTGCGCACTGCCCGCTCTCTGGGTCGGCCTGCTCTATGACCAGACCGCGCTGGATGCGGCCTGGGATCTCTGCAAGGACTGGACGCACGAAGAACGCGCCCGCCTGCGTGTCGAGGCGCCGAAATACGGCCTGCATACGCCGTTCCGCAACGGTACGCTCCAGGATGTGGCGCGCGAAGTGGTGAAGATTGCCCAGGCCGGTCTGCGCGCCCGCAAGCGCATCTCGCCGGCTGGTGAGGACGAGACGCATTTCCTGGCGCCGCTGCAAGCCATCGTGGAAAGCGGCGAGACGCCGGCGGAAGCTTTGCTCAAGCTCTACAACGGTCGCTGGAATCGTTCGGTCGATCCGGTCTTTACCGAACTGGCTTACTAAGCCAAGTACGGAGTCTTTCAGGATCATAGAGCGAGCGCGCCGCCGCTGCCGTCAGGGCGGCGGGCGGCTGCCCGGCCTGGCGCTGTAGGGCATTGTGCTTCTCGCGTGCTTCGGGCCAGCGGCCCGTATCGGCCAGAGCCACGACGCCGCGTAATTCCTGCGACCAGCTTTCCAGAATCTGTTGCGGCGCCGCTGCCTCGAAGCGTTCATGAATGAAGCCGACCTGGCTGCGCAGCATGGTGGCGATGCGCTCGGTGAGCGGTGCGTTCTCTTCCGCCAGCGGCAGGCGCAATACGCCGAGCGCGCGGGCGAAATCGCCGAGATCATCTTCGAAACGCAAGGGCTGCTCCGGCGCCTGACCGGGGGCAAGGGTCTGCTGATAGGCCACCAGGGCATCGAGCAGCAGCGGATCCGGCTCGGCGCCATCGAATTCCAGCACAATGACATTGCGGGTGAATTCGCGCAGTGAACCGAGGCGGCGGTCGAAGCCGAGGCGCGGCTTGTCCTTGACGCCGCGCAGCGACGGAATCTGCAGCGGATTGGCGCGGCCATCCTCGGCCTTCGCCGACCACAGCGAATGAGTGACATCGATATGGCCGGGGCGGTCTGACAGGCCGGGAATGAAGAAATGCCGGTTGGCGTCGCCATTGGGATGGCAGGCGTGGCATGAGAGGCCGGCCTTGCGCGCGTTGCCGCCCAGCACATCGGGGCTTCGGAAGGCGAGCCGGCCATATTCGGCAAAGAAGCTCTGCTGCGTGCCGCCGGTCTGGATTTCCTGCGGTCGCCGGGTCAGTTCCTCGAGATTGAGCGAACCCGGCGGCAGCCAGTCGAGCGCGCCGCGCAGGGATTGCGCCGCTGCCGCCTGAACAAATAAGCCCTGAATCAATAAGCCTTGGGCAAACAAGCAAAGGGCCAGCAGCAAAGCCGCTGGCCCGCAATGTCTGATCAGGAAAGCCTCAGCCCGGCGCATCCGGCAGATTATGGTTCATCTCGCGCGCCGGCTGCTCGCATTCGCAATCGCCCATCAGCTTGGCCGGCACGCCGGCTGCCGTGCAATGCGACGGCACCGGGATCAGCACCACGCTGCCGGCGCCGATCTTGGCGCCTTCGCCGATCTCGATATTGCCGAGGATGTTGGCGCCGGCGCCGATCAGCACGCCGCGCCGGATCTTCGGATGGCGGTCGCCGGTTTCCTTGCCGGTGCCGCCCAGCGTCACATTCTGCAGCAGCGACACGTTATCCTCGATCACGGCGGTCTCGCCGATCACCACGCCGGTGCCATGGTCGATCAGGATGCCGCGACCGAACTTGGTCGCCGGATGAATGTCGACGCCGAACACTTCCGAGCAGCGGCTCTGGATCAGGAAGGCCATGGTCTCGCGGCCCTGATGCCACAGCCAATGCGCCACGCGGTGGCTCTGGATGGCAAGGAAGCCCTTGAAGAACAGCAGCGGCTTCATGTAGCTGCGGCAGGCCGGGTCGCGCTCGTTCACCGCCACCAGATCGGCGCGCACGGCATTGCCGATATCCGGATCGGCGGTCAGCGCCTCGTTGATCACTTCGCGCATCACCAGCGCGGACACGTCGGTGTTGCCGAGCCGCTGCGCGAGCTGATAGCTCAGCGCATCTTCCAGCCGCTGGTGATGCAGCACGGAGGCATGCACCAGGCTGGCGAGCAGCGGTTCCTGGGTCACGGCTTCCGCCGCTTCAGTGCGGATGCGGGTCCACACCGGATCGTGGGTGGCAATCTTGGTTACACTGGCAGGCATGTGGGGCTCCCCCTGCTTGGCATGCGCTAAAATTATAACACCGGGCGGGTTAACCGCCCATGATTGTTTGGTTCAGGCGGCGGCGGTGCCGCCAACCGTGAGGCCTTCGATCAGCAAGGTCGGCTGGCCGACGCCGACCGGCACGCCCTGGCCGTTCTTGCCACAGGTGCCGATGCCGTCATCCAGCTTCAGATCGTTGCCCACCGCGCGCACCTTGGTCAGCACGTCGGCACCGGCGCCGATCAGCGTCGCGCCCTTGATCGGGGCGCCGACCTTGCCGTTCTCGATCAGGTAGGCCTCGGTACACGAGAATACGAATTTGCCCGAGGTGATATCGACCTGGCCGCCGCCGAAATTCACCGCATAGACGCCCTTCTTCACGCCGGAGAGAATCTCCGCCGGATCGCGGTCGCCGCCCAGCATGTAGGTGTTGGTCATGCGCGGCATCGGGCTATGGGCGAAGCTCTGGCGCCGGCCATTGCCGGTCGGCTTCATGCCCATCAGCCGCGCATTGAGGCGGTCCTGCATGTAGCCCTTGAGGATGCCATCCTCGATCAGCACGGTATTCTCGGTCGGCGTGCCTTCGTCATCGACGCTGAGCGAGCCGCGGCGGCGGTCGAGCGTGCCGTCATCGACGATGGTGACGCCGGGGGCGGCAACGCGCTGGCCCATCAGGCCGGCGAACACGGATGTCTTCTTGCGGTTGAAGTCGCCTTCCAGGCCATGGCCGATGGCTTCGTGCAGCAGGATGCCGGGCCAGCCGGGGCCAAGCACCACCGGCATTTCGCCAGCGGGTGCAGGCACCGATTCCAGATTGGTCAGTGCCATGCGGAGGGCCTCATCCACTTCCGCCTGCCAATGGCTCGGATCGAAATACTTGGCGAAGCTGACGCGGCCGCCGGCGCCCCGGCTGCCGCTTTCCTGGCGGTCGCCCTGGCCGGCAACGACGGCAATGTTCAGCCGCACCAGCGGGCGGATGTCTTCCACCAGGGTACCGTCGGCACGCAGGATCGCCACCGCCTGCCATGAACCCGCGAGGCTGGCACTGACCTGCCGCACGCGGCTGTCCTTGCCGCGCGCATAGGCGTCGATGTCCTGCAGCAGCTTCACCTTGCGGTCGAAGGAAATCTCGGCCAGCGGATTGTCGTCGCCATAGAGGTGGCGGTTGGTCGCCAGCGGCGGCGCGCTCATCTCGCCGCCATGGCCGGCGCGCACCGCACGCACGGTGCTGGCGGCACGGCGGATGGCTTCCTCGCTCAATTCGGATGCATGGGCATAGCCGGTCTGCTCGCCGGAGACGGCGCGCAGGCCGAAGCCCTGGCTGGTGTCGTAGCTGGCCGATTTCAGGCGGCCATCGTCAAAGCTCAAGGATTCCGACTGGGCATATTCGAGATACAGCTCGCCGTCATCGGCGCCATGCAATGCGTCGCCCACAAGCCGGTCCAGCCGGGCGCGGTCGAGGCCGGCGCGGGTGAAAAAGAGCTGCTGGGCGGTGTCGATACCACTCATGGCGGTTTCCTCGGAAAAACGAACGGTCTTAACGGATTATATGGGGCACGGCAGGGGAAAGAACAGGCCCGAAGCGTGCTTCAGGGAACCTGTCGGCTCAGTGGCGGCGTCGGTCGGCCTGGCGCAGCATGTCGGCCATGGCCTCGGCCGGCATCGGCCGGCTGATCAGGTAGCCCTGCAACTCGCTACAGCCGACGCCGCGCAGGAAGTCGCGCTGCGCCGTGGTCTCGACGCCCTCGGCGACGACGGGCAGATCGAGACCTTTGGCCATACCGACCATGGCGCGGACCAAGGCGACATCCTTCTCATTGGTCGGCAGGTCGGCGATGAAGGCGCGGTCGAGCTTGATCTTGCGGATTGGCAGTCGCTGGATGTAGCTCAAGCTTGAATAGCCGGTGCCGAAATCGTCCAGCGCCGCATCGATGCCGATATCCGCCAGTTCCTGAATGGCGCGCACGGTCTCTTCCATATTCTCGATCGCCGCCTGTTCGGTCAGTTCGATGCCGAGATAGGGGATCAGGTCGGGTTCCTGGTGCGCCATGCGGCGGAAGAAGCCGGGCAGGTCGTCGCGCACGAATTGCTGGCCGGAGACGTTGACGAACACGCGGCGTGGCTCGATCTCTTGCGCCCGCCATTGCCGTATCTGCTCGGCGACATGGCCGATGACCCAGCGGGTGATCGGCACGATGGCGCCGCTTTCTTCCGCCAGCGGGATGAATTCCGCTGGCGACACGGCACCGAGTTCGGGATGGTTCCAGCGCAGCAGGGCTTCCAGCGCGGCGATGGCGTTGCTGCCAGCTTCCACCACCGGCTGGTAGACGAGGCTGAACTCCTGGTTCTCGATGGCAGCATCGAGATTGAGCGTCAGGCGCAGGCGGCGCTCGGCGGCACGGGTCATTTCCGGGCTGTAGAAGCGGGTGGAGTCGCCGCCCGAGGAACGCACCAGCTTCTGCGCCAGCTCGGCTTTTGCCAGGGCTTCGTTCACCTTCTCGGCGGGATCGTCGATGATCGCCGCGCCCATGGAAATCTTCATCGTCAGCACGCGGCTCTCGGCCGATACCGGCCGGGTGAGATGGGCATGCAGCGATTGCGCCAGGTTCAGCGCATTGTTGAGGTCGTTCACGGCGGCCAACGCCGCGAACTGGTCGGCGGCGATGCGGCCGACCAGCGCCTCACGCGGCAAGCCCTCGCCGAGCCGCTCGGCCACCGTCTTCAGCACCGTATCGCCGATATGGTAGCCGAAGCCTTCGTTGATATCGCGGAAGGAGTCGACGTCGAGGTCGAGCAGCACCCACAGGCCGGGATCGACGCGATGCTGGGCACCGAGCATGCGTTCGGCCTCGGCGATGAAGCTGGCGCGGTTGAGCACGCCGGTGAGTGGATCGTTGCGGCTGGCGAATTCGGCCCGCAGTTCCACGTCGCGGCGGTCGGAGATATCGCGGATCACGCCGATGAAGGCCGGCTCGCCGTTGTCGTCGAATTCGCCGACGCTGATATGGATCGGGAAGATCTCGCCGTTCTTGCGCCGCCCCAGCGTGTCGCGGCCCAGGCCCAGAATCTTGGCGCGCTTGGTGTTGAGGTAATTGCGGATATAGCTGTCATGGCCGGAGCGGAACGGCTCGGGCATCAGCACGCGCACATTCTGGCCCACGATGTCGAGCGGGTCGTAGCCGAACAGGCCGGCGCCGATGGCGCTCATTGAAACAATGGTGCCCTGCCGGTCGATGACGATGACGCCTTCGCCCATGGTGTCGAGCAGCACGCGCAGGGTTTCGCCGGCCGAGGCATCAAGCTGGCCGGGCTGGCGCTCGGGCTCCTGGCTGGTGCTGGCCGGGCGGGTCTGGGCCGCGCGCGGCGCGGGGGCAGGGGGCGGAGGCACATGCTCGCGCGGCGCCACCCAGCTATCATCCATATCGTCGATCAGGCGCCAGGCCGGAAAATTGAGACGTGCCTCGGTGCCGACACCCACCGTGCTGCTCAGGATCAGGGTGCCGCCATGCAGCTCCATCAGCCGCTTGGAAATGCTCAAGCCCAGGCCGGTGCCGCCATGCTGGCGTGCCACCTCGGCCTTGGCGAGCTGGAACGGCTCGAAGATATGTTCCAGCCGGTCCGGCGGGATGCCGATGCCGGTATCGACCACGCCCAGCACCAGCCCGCCGTCATGGTCCAGGCGGTAGATCACATCGATGGTGCCGCCTGACGGGGTGAATTTCACCGCATTGCCGAGCAGGTTGATCAACACCTGTTTCAGCACGCGCTCGTCGGCACGCAGCTTCGGCAGGGCCTCGGGGCAGAGGTTGCGCAGCATCGCGCCGGCGCGCTCGGCCTGGGGCCGCACCATGGTCAGGGCCGAGCCGATCACGGCACCGAGATCGACCGACTTCTCGTCCAGGGCATAATAGCCCGCCTCGATGCGCGACATGTCCAGGATGTCGCCGATCACCGCCAGCAGATGGCTGCCCGAGGCATTGATGTCGCGGGCATAGTCGACATAGCGCGGGATGCCGACCGAGCCGAACATCTGGTCACGGATGATTTCCGAGAAGCCGATGATGGCGTTCAGCGGCGTGCGCAGCTCATGGCTCATATTGGCCAGGAACTGGCTCTTGGCCCGGCTGGCTTCCTCGGCCCGGCGCAGGGCGGCTTCGATGCGGCGCTGCTGGCGGTATTGCTCGGTGATGTCACGGCCCGAACCGCGATAGCCCATGAAGCGGCCGGAGGCATCGAAGATCGGCTTGCCGTTGATCTCAATCCACATTTCCTGGTTGTTGAATACCGAGCAGTAGCGGAAACCCCGGAACGGCTCCTTGCGCTCAAGCTGGCGCCGATGCTCCTGCCAGAAGGCCTCTTCCTCCTCGCTGGAGACAACACCGACCTCCCAGCGCCGGCGGCCCAGCAGGCGTGGCCGGAATTCGTTGGTAATGATGCTGGCGCTCTCGGAAATCCAGGAAAAACGATGCTCTGAGTCGGTTTCCCAGAACCAGTCTGAGGCCAGTTCGGCGAAATCCCGGATCTTGTGCTCGGCAACCTGCAGGGCGGCATGGTGCACCGCTTCCGGCTGGGTCGCCTCGGCGATCACGATCAGCGCCGCGATGCCGCCATCCTCGTCGCGGATCGGAGCGATGGTAACGGTCTGACACAACCAGCCGTTGGCCCAGCGCAGCAATTCGTTGACCACCTGGCGACTGCCCGAGTCGCAGACCAGTTCCAGGGCGCCGCGCAGCTTTTCCGCCTCGCCGAGGGCGAAGCCGATGGAAAAATCCTGTCCCACCAGGCCTGCCACGGGCAGGCCGGCGATGGCGGCATAGGCATTGTTGCAGGCGAGGTAGGTGAAGCTGCCGGGGGTGCGACATTCGACGGCGAAGCCCGGCCGGTCGAGCCATTCCAGCACGTCTTGCGTCAGCTTTTTCTGCGCCGGATCGAGCATCGGCAGCCCCCTCGGTTCCCGCAGCTTACGGGTAGCCCGGCCCTGGCGCAAGCATGAGCAAAATCAAAGCGTAAGCAGGTGAAAACCGTGCCGCCGAACGGTCGCGACAAATCGTCGCACAAAGGGCCGGGACTGTCCGTGAAATAGGCTTCGGTGTATGTTCCGCCCTTGAAAAACACGAACCCTGCCCGAGCAGTAGCGAGGAATTGGACAATGCGGCGGATTTTGGATCGGCGGACCCGGCTTGATCAGGTTGGCCTGGTGGCCCGGCTGGGCATGGGCGCGGCGGCTTTTGTGGCCATGCTGACGGTTATGTTCGGCAATGTGGCGCAAGCCCTGGCGCAGCAGGTGCCGCAGCAATTGCCGCATGCCTGGGGCCTGAACTTCCAGGATGCCGCCAGCCCGGTGATGCGCGAAGTGCATAACTTCCACCACATGCTGATGTGGGTCATCACCCTGATCACCATCTTCGTGCTGGCGCTGCTGGTTTACGTCATGGTGCGCTTCCGCGCCTCGGCGAATCCGGTGCCGTCCAAGACCTCGCACAACACCCTGGTCGAGGTCGCCTGGACCGTGGTGCCGATCCTGATCCTGATCGTGATCGCGGTGCCGTCGTTCAAGCTGCTGTATTTCGGCGACAAGACCAAGGAAGCCGGCCTGACCATCAAGGCGATCGGCAAGCAGTGGTTCTGGAGCTACGAATATCCGGATAACGGCAACTTCACCTTCGACGCCATCATGGTGGCGGAGAAGGATCTCAAGCCGGGCCAGCCGCGCCTGCTTGAGACCGACAACACCGTGGTGGTGCCGGTGGACACCAATATCCGCCTGCTGGTGACGGCCGCCGACGTGATCCATGCCTGGGCCATGCCGGCCTTCGGCGTGAAGAAGGACGCGGTGCCCGGCCGCCTGAACGAGACCTGGTTCCGCGCTGAGCGCGAAGGTCTGTTCTACGGCCAGTGCTCGGAAATCTGCGGCGCCTATCACGGTTATATGCCGATCAAGCTGCAGGTTGTCTCGAAGGAGGCCTTCGCCAAGTGGGCGGAGGAAGCCAAGCAGAAATTCGCTTCCGTCGACGGTCCGTCGCCGCGGCTCGCCGCCGCCGACGCTGCCGCGCAGTAATCGACCGCATTAAGCGTCAAGGGGAACAACATGGCCCAGGCTCACGCTAACGCCGCCCACGATCATCACGATGATCACCACGATCTGCCCACCGGCTTCCGCCGCTGGGTGTTCTCGACCAATCACAAGGATATCGGCACGCTGTATCTGATCTTCGCGGTCTGCGCGGGTCTGATCGGCGGTCTGATGTCGGTGCTGATGCGCGCCGAACTGATGAACCCGGGCAACGGCATCCTTGGCGACAACCATCACCTGTTCAACGTGCTGGTGACCGGCCACGGCCTGATCATGATCTTCTTCATGGTCATGCCCGCCATGATCGGCGGCTTCGGCAACTGGTTCGTGCCGCTGATGATCGGCGCGCCGGACATGGCCTTCCCGCGCATGAACAACATTTCCTTCTGGCTGCTGATCCCGGCCATCGGCCTGCTGGTGATCTCGATCTTCGTGCCCGGCCCGGCCGGCGGCAACGGCGTCGGCGGCGGTTGGACGATCTATCCGCCGCTCTCCTCCGATGTCGGCCATCCCGGCCCGGCGGTCGGCTTCGCCATCCTCAGCCTGCATATCGCCGGTGCCTCGTCGATCCTCGGCGCCATCAACTTCATCACCACCATCTTCAACATGCGCGCGCCGGGCATGACCCTGCACAAGATGCCGCTGTTCGTGTGGTCGGTGCTGATCACCGCGTTCCTGCTGCTGCTGTCGCTGCCGGTGCTTGCCGGCGGCATCACCATGCTGCTGACTGACCGCTACTTCGGTACCGCCTTCTTCAAGCCGGAAGGCGGCGGCGACCCGATCCTGTTCCAGCATCTGTTCTGGTTCTTCGGTCACCCCGAAGTGTACATCCTGATCCTGCCCGGCTTCGGCATCATCAGCCAGATCGTGTCCACCTTCTCGCGCAAGCCGGTGTTCGGCTATCTCGGCATGGCCTATGCCATGGTCGCGATCGGCTTCGTCGGCTTCGTCGTGTGGGCGCACCACATGTACACCGTGGGCCTGGACGTCGACACCCGCGCCTACTTCACCGCCGCCACCATGGTGATCGCGGTGCCCACCGGCGTGAAGATCTTTTCCTGGATCGCCACGATGTGGGGTGGCTCCATCGAGTTCAAGGTGCCGATGCTGTTCGCCATCGGCTTCATCTTCCTGTTCACCGTCGGCGGCGTTACCGGCGTGGTGCTGGCCAATGCCGGTATCGACATGGCGCTGCATGACACCTACTATGTGGTGGCGCATTTCCACTACGTGCTGAGCTTGGGCGCCGTGTTCGCCATCTTCGCCGGCTTCTACTACTGGTTCGGCAAGATGTCGGGCTACGAGCTGAGCGAGACGGCGGGCAAGATCCACTTCTGGACCACGTTCATCGGCGTGAATCTGCTGTTCTTCCCGATGCACTTCCTCGGCTTGCAGGGCATGCCGCGCCGCATCCCGGATTATCCGGATGCCTTCCATGGCTGGAACTTCGTCGCCTCGATCGGCTCCTATATCGCCTTCGCCTCGACCCTGTTCTTCGTTGCCTCGGTGATCTACGCCTTCGCGCGCAAGAAGCCGGTGCCGGCCAATCCGTGGGGCGAGGGTGCCAACACGCTGGAATGGACGCTGTCTTCGCCGCCGCCGTTCCACCAGTACGAAAAGCTGCCTGTTATCAAGTAGGTTCTGGCATCAAGTAAGAAGTCCCGGCTGGCGGTGGCCGTCATCGGTCGCCGCCGGTCAGGTTCTGGAGTGAATGAAGTCCCGTGACTGACGCGAGCTATACCAGCAAAAGCCCCGAGGCCGGCCAAACCGGCCTCGGCGTCGCTTATGGCGCCGGCAATTTCGCTGGCGAGGGAGACGCGCGCGCTTCCGATTACATCGCGCTGCTCAAGCCGCGCGTGATGTCGCTGGTGGTGTTCACCGGTCTGGTCGGCATGGTGCTGGCGCCGGGTTCGCTGCATCCGGTGCTGGCCTTCACGGCGCTGCTTTGCATCGCCATCGGCGCCGGTGCCTCGGGCGCGATCAACATGTGGTACGATGCCGATATCGATGCGGTGATGTCGCGCACCCGTGGCCGTCCGATTCCTCAAGGGCGTATCGGCGCCAATGAGGCGCTCGGCTTCGGCGTGGTGCTGTCGGTGGCTTCCATCGCCGTGATGGGCCTGGCGCTGAACTGGTCGGCCGCCGCGCTGCTGGCGCTCACCATCGGTTTCTACGTTTTCATCTACACCATGTGGCTGAAGCGCCGCACGCCGCAGAATATCGTCATTGGCGGTGCCGCCGGTGCCTTCCCGCCGATGATCGGCTGGGCCGCCGTCACCGGCGATATCGGCCTGCTGCCGGCCTTGCTGTTCGGCATCATCTTCATGTGGACACCGCCGCATTTCTGGGCCCTGGCGCTGTACCGCTCGGAAGACTATCAGCGCGCCGGCGTGCCGATGCTGCCGGTGGTGGCGGGCGAGGCCGAGACGCGCCGCCAGATCCTGATCTATTCGCTGCTGCTGGTACCGCTCACGCTCGCGCCGTGGCTGCTCGGCCTGGTCGGCCCGGTCTATGGCATCGGCACAACTTTGCTCGGTGGCGGTCTGCTGCTGCTCGCCTTCCGCATCTGGCGCGGCCAGGACATGCGGGCGCCGAAGCAGATGTTTGGCTATTCGATCCTCTTCCTGTTCCTGCTGTTCGCGCTGCTGCTGGCTGAACGCGGCCTTGGTGTCGCGCCGGGCTTTCCAGGCTTTGTGGTGACGCCATGAGCCAGGAGAAGAAGCCGAGCCAGCCCCCGCGCCGTGGCCGCAATATCGCGCTGGCGCTCGTCCTCGGTGGCCTGGCGATCCTGTTCTACCTGATCACCATCGCCAAGATGACCGGGCCGATGCTGAAGGGGGGCGCCGGATGAGCCACGCCGAGAATAGCCGCGCCAACTCTGGTAACGCAAACCGCCGCGTCGCCATGATCTGCGTCGGCGTGGTCGCCTTCATGACCGCCGGTGCCTTCGCCTCGGCGCCGCTCTATGACCTGTTCTGCCGCGTCACTGGCTTTGCCGGCACGCCGCAGCGTTCGGCGGCAGCGCCAGGCAGCCAGGGTGTGATGCCGGGCCAGCTCGTCACCGTGCGCTTCAATTCCGATACCGCGCCTGACATGCCCTGGCGTTTCCAGCCGGTGCAGCGCGAAGTGAAGGTGGTGCCGGGCGAGGAGACACTGATCTTCTACCGCGCAACCAACCCCACCGATAAGCCCATCGTCGGCACCGCCACCTTCAACGTGGTGCCGGAAAAGGCCGGGCCGTATTTCGACAAGATCGCCTGCTTCTGTTTCAGCGAGCAGGTGTTGCAGCCGGGCGAAAGCGTCGACATGCCGGTGTCGTTCTTCGTTGATCCGCAGATGCTGAAGGATCCGAAGGCGCGCGACGTGAAGACCATCACGCTCAGCTATACGTTCTTCCGCAAGCCGGAAACCCGCGTATCCGACCGTGGCGCTGGCACTCAGCCGGCGAAGGCGGTGAACTGATGTTAACTCGTGAAGTACTGAGGGGGTAAAAGCCATGTCCGCTGGCAGCGCACGCAACCACGACTACCATCTCGTAGACCCGAGCCCGTGGCCGTTCATCGGTTCCATGGGCGCCTTCATCCTGGCCATCGGTTCGGTCGCCTATTTCCATGGCGCCAGCCTGTGGTGGACCGCGCCGGGCTTCGCCATCGTGATCTACACCATGATCGCCTGGTGGTCGGATGTGGTGCGCGAGGCCGAGCATGACGGCCACCATACCCCGGTGGTGCAGCTTCACATGCGCTACGGCATGGTGATGTTCATCGCCTCCGAGGTGATGTTCTTCGTTGCCTGGTTCTGGGCCTATTTCGGCGCCGCGCTGTATCCCACCGAGGCTATCGGCCACCAGTGGCCGCCGGCTTCGATCGAGACCTTCAATCCCTGGGAACTGCCGTTCATCAACACCCTGATCTTGCTGCTCTCGGGCACCACGGTCACCTGGGCGCACCATGCGTTGCTGCATGGCGACCGCAAGGGCCTGATCCAGGGCCTGACGGTTACCGTGATCCTGGGCGTGCTGTTCACCGCCTGCCAGGCGTTCGAATACAGCCATGCCGCTTTCGGCTTCAAGGATGGCATCTACGCTTCGACCTTCTACATGGCCACCGGGTTCCACGGCTTCCATGTGCTGGTCGGCACCATCTTCCTCGCCGTCTGCCTGGGCCGTGCGCTGAAGGGCCACTTCAAGCCGGATCACCATTTCGGCTTCGAGGCGGCTGCCTGGTACTGGCATTTCGTCGACGTGGTGTGGCTGTTCCTGTTCGCCTGCATCTACTGGTGGGGTTCGGCTCCGTCGGTAGCCCATTGATGATCCAAAAGGCGCGATAGCGGTGCTGTATCCGCCGCTATCGCCGGTTTCCACGGGGCTTCGCTGCCGCTGCCCCCGCTGCGGCGAAGCCCCGCTCTTTTCCGGCCTGCTGACCGTGCGGCCGACCTGCCCGGCCTGCGGCCTGGATTACGCCAAGGTCGATTCCGGCGATGGCCCGGCGGTCTTTGTCATCCTGATCCTCGGTTTCATCGTCGTCGGCCTGGCGCTGTGGCTTGAATTGAAATACGAGCCCCCTATGTGGGTGCATATGGTGCTCTGGGTGCCGCTGATCCTGGGCGGTTCAATCGCCATGCTGCGGCCCTTCAAGGCGATCCTGATCGCGCTGCAGTTCCGCCATAAGGCTTCCTCCGACATCGAGTTGCTCGACGAGTAATGCCGTGACCATTTTCGGTTTCCGCCCGGCCTTCTGGCCCACCCTGATCACTGTGCCGGCCCTGGTGCTGCTGCTCTGTCTCGGCACCTGGCAGGTGCAGCGCCTGTTCTGGAAGCTGGACCTGATCGAGCATATGGAACGCGGCCTGGCCGCTGAGCCGGTGGCCTTGCCGCCGGGCAAGCTCGACCCGCATGAATGGATGTACCGCCGCGTCACGCTGCGCGGCACCTTCGACTATGCCAACGAATTCCACATGCTGGCGCATTCCGAGCGCGGTAATTTCGGCTACCTGATTATCGTGCCGATGCGGCGGGCCGATGGCCAGGGCCATGTGCTGGTGCGCCGTGGCTGGGTGCCGCCGGAATTCAAGGCGCCGGAAACCCGCGCCGCCGGCCAGGTGGCGGGCGAGGTCACGGTTACCGGCGTGGTGCATGTGCCCGGCATCCGCGGCTGGATGATCCCCGATACCGACCTCAAGGCCAACCTGTGGTATTATGCCGATGCCCAGACGATGCTGGCCAAGGCCGGCATCCAGGATGCGCCGCTGCTGTTCGTCGATGCCGATGCCACGCCCCCGGTCCCGGGTGGCTGGCCGCGTGGTGGCCATGCCCGGCTGAATATCCCGAATAACCACCTGGCCTATGCCTTCACCTGGTACAGCGCCGCCGTGGTGCTGGCTGTGATCTACGTGTTGTGGCATCGTCGGCGGCAGCGCAACCTGCTGTGACAGGTCGCCCCGGGATACCTGAACGATGAAACCCCCTGAGCTATGAAACCCTATGCTGCCCTTGAACAGCGATTCCGCCGCCTCTCGGCGCTGAACGGCGCGCTGGCCATGCTCGGCTGGGATCAGTCGGCGATGATGCCGGAGGGCGGCGCCGGGGCGCGGGCCGAACAGCTCGCCACGCTCAGCGTGATCCGCCATGAATGGCTCACCGACCCGGCCTTGGGCGACCTGATCCAGGGCGCCGAGGCGCAAGCGGGCTTAAGCGACTGGCAGCAGGCCAATCTGCGCGAGATCAGCCGCAAATGGCGCCATGCTACGGCGCTGAACGCCGATCTGGTGGAGGCTTTGAGCAAGGCCGCCAATGCCTGCGAGATGGTGTGGCGCAAGGCCAAGCCGGCGAATGACTTCAAGGCTTTTGCCAAGGCCTTCGCGCCGGTGCTGGACCTCACCCGCGAGGCCGCTGCCGCCAAGGCCGAGGCTTTCGGCTGCTCGCCCTATGATGCGCTGCTTGATGAGTATGAGCCCGGCGGCTCGGCGGCGCGGATCGACAAGCTGTTCGCCGATCTCGGCAAATTCCTGCCCGGCTTCATCGACAAGGCGCTGGCCCGCCAGGCCAAGCGGCCCGAACCGCTGCCGCTGGAAGGCCCGTTCGCGGTGGACAAGCAGCGCGAGGCCGGCCTGGCGCTGATGAAGGCGCTCGGCTTCGATTTCAAGCATGGCCGCCTGGATGTCTCGGCGCATCCTTTCACCGGCGGCGTGCCGCAGGATGTGCGCATCACCACGCGCTATGCCGAGGGCGATTTCACCAAGGCGCTGATGGGCGTGCTGCATGAGACCGGCCATGCGCTCTACGAGCTGGGCTTGCCGCGCAAATGGGCCGACCAGCCGGTGGGCGAGGCGCGCGGCATGGTGCTGCATGAAAGCCAGAGCCTGCTGGTGGAAATGCAGGTCTGCCGCGGCCGCGACTTTCTCACCTTCGCCGCGCCGCTGCTGCGTCGCGTCTTCGGCGGCAAGGGTCCGGCCTGGGAATTGGATAATCTGCAGAGCCTCTATGCCCGGGTGAAGCCGGATTTGATCCGTGTCGATGCCGATGAAGTGACTTATCCGGCGCATGTCATCCTGCGCTACCGGCTGGAGCAGGCGATGCTGGCCGGCGACCTCGCCATCAACGACCTGCCCGATGCCTGGGCCGATGGCATGCAGACTTTGCTGGGTGTCGATGTGCCCGACCACGCCCATGGCTGCCTGCAGGATATCCATTGGCCGGCAGGCTCAATCGGCTATTTCCCCACCTACACCCTTGGCGCCCTGGCGGCGGCGCAGCTTTATGCCGCCGCGCGCGAGGCCGATCCGGGTATCGCGCCCGGCATTGCCCGGGGCGATTTCAAGCCACTGCTGCGCTGGCTGCGCGCCAATGTGCACGGCCAGGGTTCGCTGCTGTCCACCGACGACCTCCTGCGCCATGCCACCGGCAAGCCGCTCGGCACCGATGCCTTCAAGGCGCATCTCAAGGCGCGCTACCTGAATTGAGTATGACCATGCGATATGTTTCCACACGGGGCCTGGCCCCGGTTCTCGACTTCGAAGGCGTGCTGCTGGCGGGCCTTGCCAGCGATGGCGGCCTCTACCTGCCGGAAAGCTGGCCGCAATTCTCGGCGGCCGAATGGCGGGCCATGCGCGGGCTGTCCTATAACGAGCTGGCCTTCCGCCTGATGCGGCCATTCCTCGGCGGGCTGATTCCGGATGCCGATTTCCGCCGCATGATTGCCGAGGCCTATGGCACCTTCGGCCACAAGGCGGTGACACCTTTAAGCCAGCTCGATGCCAATGACTGGCTGCTCGAGCTGTATCACGGCCCGACCATCGCCTTTAAGGACGTCGCGCTGCAGTTGCTCGGCCGGCTGTTCGACTGGGCCTTGGCACGTTCAGGCAAGAAGGCGACCATTCTCGGCGCCACCTCGGGCGATACCGGCTCGGCGGCGATCGAGGGTTGTCGTGGCCGCAAGGCGCTGGAGATTTTCATTCTCTTCCCGCATGGCCGGGTATCCGATGTGCAGCGCCGGCAGATGACCACGGTGCCGGATGCCAATGTGCATGCCATTGCGCTGGAAGGCACCTTCGATGATGCCCAGGCGATGGTGAAGGCGCTGTTCGGCGATGCAGGCTTCCGCGACCGTGCCGGCCTCACGGCGGTGAACTCGATCAACTGGGCGCGCGTGATGGCGCAGATCGTGTATTACGCGGCGGCTGCCCTCAGCCTCGGTGCGCCTGATCGCCCGGTGTCGTTCTGCGTACCGACCGGCAATTTCGGCGATATTTTCGCCGGCTATTGCGCCCAGCGCATGGGCCTGCCGATCCACAAGCTGATCGTCGCCACCAACCGCAACGACATTCTCACCCGCTTCTTCGAGACCGGCGATTACCGCAAGGGCGGCGTCGCCCCCACCATCAGCCCGAGCATGGACATCCAGGTGGCGAGCAATTTCGAGCGCCTGCTGTTCGATCTGCATGGCCGTGACGGCGCCGTGCTGCGCGACATGATGGCGGCGCTGGATGGCAGCGGTGGCTTCAGCGTCTCGTCCAATGCCCTGGCCGAAACGCGGCAGCTTTTCGCCGCCGGCCGCGCCGATGAAGCGGCGACGAAAGCCGCCATCACCCAGGGCTTCCGTGATACCGGCCGGCTGATCGACCCGCATACCGCGGTCGGCCTGCATGTGGCGGCCGAGGCGCGCGCCAAGGGCGTGGTGCCGGCGGATATCCCGCTGGTGACGCTGGCCACCGCCGATGCCGCGAAATTCCCCGCAGCCGTGCAGCAGGCCACCGGCCAGCATCCGCCGCTGCCGGCCCGCATGGCCGATCTGTTCGAACGCCCGGAGCGCATGACCATCCTGCCCAATGATGCCAACGCGGTACGCCGCTTTATCGACAGCGTGATCGCATGAGCCCGCGCCTTACCACGCTGCCCAGCGGCCTGCGCATTGTCAGCGAGACCATGCCGCATGTGAAAACCGCCTCCGTCGGCGTCTGGGTCGATGCCGGTGCGCGCGACGAGACGCCGGAAATCAATGGCGTGGCGCATATGCTGGAGCATATGGCCTTCAAGGGCACCGAGCGGCGCAATGCGCGCGCCATTGCCGAGGAGATCGAGGCGGTGGGCGGGCATCTCAATGCTTTCACCTCGCGCGAGCAGACCGCCTATTACGCCCGCGTGATGCAGCCCGATATGCCGCTGGCGCTGGATATGCTGGCCGATATCCTGCAGCACTCGACCTTTGATCCGGAGGAACTGGAGCGCGAGCGCGAGGTTATCATCCAGGAAATCGGCCAGTCGGAAGACACGCCGGACGACATCATCTTCGACCATCTGCAGGAGCAGGCTTTCCCCGACCAGGCCTTGGGCCGTGCCATTCTCGGCACCGTCGAGCGCGTCGAGGGCATGCGCCGCGAGGACCTGCAGGGCTTCCTGGATCGCCATTATCATGCGCCCAATCTTGTGGTCGCGGCGGCGGGTGCGGTGGATCATGACGCCCTGGTGGACATGGCAGCGAAGCATTTCGCCGGCCTGCCGACCACGCGGCGGCGGCCGAACGAAGCCGCCAGCTATAGCGGTGGCGAGCGGCGTGAGGAGCGCGATCTCGAGCAGGCGCATATCGCCTTCTCGGTGCCGGCCTTTGCCTTCGGCGATCCGGATTTCTATGCCCTGCAGGTCTATGCCACGGTGCTCGGCGGCGGCATGTCCTCGCGGCTGTTCCAGGAAGTGCGCGAGAAGCGCGGCCTGGCCTATTCGGTCTATGCCTATCCCACCAGCTACCGCGATACCGGCCTGCTCACCATCTATGCCGGCACTGGTGGCGACAAGCTCGGCGAACTGACGCCGGTGCTGGCCGATGAAATGGCGGCGCTGACCCAGTCTGTCGGCGCTGATGAAGTGATGCGGGCGCGCAACCAGCTCAAGGTCGGCCTGGTGATGTCGCTGGAAAGCTCCGGCTCCCGCCTGGAGCAATTGGGCCGCCAGATGCTGGTCTATGGCCGGACGCTGGATACCGACGAGATACTCGCCGCTGTCGAACGCGTCGACGAAGCGGCGGTGAAGCGGGTGGCCGAACGCATCATGCGCGCCGGCAAGCCGGCGGTGGCCGCCCTGGGGCCGATACAGCAGCTCGAAGCCTATGACCGCTTCGCGGCGCGGTTCGGCTGAGGCGGACCGATGATCTTCGGGCGCTTCCTCTCGCAGCCAGCGCCCGCGATGACGACCGACCGGCTGTATCTGCGCAGCCCCGATGCCGGTGACTTCGAAGCCTGGGCGGCCTTGCGCGCGGTCAGCCGCGAGCATCTGCAGCCCTGGGAGCCGAGCTGGGCCGAGGATGCGCTGACCCGCGATGGCTTTCGCCGCCGCCTGATCTGGTTCGACCGCCTGCGTCGCACCGATACCGGCGCCGCCTTTTTCATCTTCGCCCGCCAGAACAACGCACTGCTGGGTGGAATTACCCTGTCCAATCTTCGCCGTGGCGCAGCGCAGTGTGGTGAATTCGGCTATTGGATCGGCAAGCCCTATGCCGGACAGGGCCATATGAGCGAGGCCATCACCATGATGGTGGCGTGGAGTTTTGCCGAACTGAAGCTGCATCGGCTGGAGGCCGCCACCTTGCCCGAGAATCAGCCCAGCCAGCGCCTGCTGCTGCGCGCCGGTTTCAAGCCGGAAGGGCTGATGCGTGAATACCTCAAGATCGATGGCGTGTGGCGCGATCATCGCCTCTATGCGCGCCTCGTCACGGACTAATTTGACTACCAACATCCTCTTGTTTGCTTTGCGCACGTTGCCGTTTTAAGGTTGTGTGAAACTCGGCACAGACCGTGGTGCGCAGAAGTGGGGAGGGTGTGATGGCTGGCAGCAGAATTGCGCGCTTGCGCCTGATCGCGGCAGGCATGATGGCGGGCCTTGGCTTCGCCACGGCGGCGCAGGCGTCTGATCCCGGCGTATTTTCCGACCGGATCGTTTTCGGCCAGGCGGCGGTGATGGAAGGGCCGGCCTCGGCGCTCGGCACCGGCATGCGCGATGGCATCTTGGCGGCTTTCGGCGAAGCCAATGCCGCCGGCGGCGTGAAGGGCCGCAAGCTGCAGCTTGTGGTGCGCGATGATGGCTACGAGCCCAGCAAGGCGGCAGTAGCGGCACGCCAGTTGCTCAATGAAGACAAGGTCTTTGCCCTGATCGGCCCGGTCGGCACACCGACCTCGGCCGCCATGGAGCCGATTGTCGCCGCCGAGAAGGTGCCGTTCATCGGGCCGTTTACGGGGGCTGAATTCCTGCGCAATCCCTACAAGCCGCATGTGGTGAATGTGCGTGCCTCGTATTTTCAGGAAACCGAGGAAATGGTGGAGCGCCTCACCACCGATCTGAAGCATGAGCGCATCGCTATTCTGTATCAGAATGATTCCTTCGGCCGTGCCGGCCTTGCCGGCATCCAGCGCGCGCTGGCCAAGCGCAAGATGGAACTAGCCGGCGAGGCGACTTTCGAGCGCAACACCACCGCCGTGAAGCGGGCGCTGCTGGAACTGCGCAAGGGCAATCCGCAGGCCATCATCATCATCGGCCCCTATGCGCCCTCCGGCGAATTCATTCGCGCCGCCAAGAAGATCAATCTCAAGGCGGTGTTCGTGAACATCTCCTTCGTCGGCTCCGATGCGCTGGCCGCCGATCTTGGCACGGATGGTGCCGGCGTGGTGGTGACGCAGGTGGTGCCGTTCCCGCGCGATACCAGCATTCCGCTGGTCGCGGCCTACCAGAAAGCCCTGGCCGAACATGTGCCGAAGGCCTGGGGCGGCTTCATCTCGCTGGAAGGCTACATGGTCGGCAAGCTGGTGATCATGGCGTTGCAGAAGCTGGACGGCGAACCGACGCGGGCCAATCTGCTGAAGGCGCTGAATGCAGGCAGCTATGACCTCGGCGGTGTCACGCTGACCTTCGGGGAAAATGACAACCAGGGCTCGGACGCGGTGTTCCTCACCGTGATTGGTGCCGATGGCAGCTTCAAAGCGATCAAGGCCCTGCAATGACCACGATGACCGAGACTCAGCCGGTGGAGGCCGATATGGATCATGCCGTGACCGCTCCGGTAGCCGCAAACCGTCCCGCCGCCCGGCGCCACGCCCGGGGCATGGGCATCCGCCAGAAGCTTTTCCTGGCCTTCGGCGCCATTGCCGCGCTTACCGTGGTCTGCGCGCTCAGCGCCGGCCTGTTCATGAACCGGATCAATGACACGCTGGATCATGTGATGAAGGATAGTCTGCCGGCGGTGACTGCATCGCTGAATCTGGCGGCGTTGTCTTCCCAGCTCGCCGCCGCTGCGCCGGCCCTTGGCGCCGCGCGCAGCGAGGCGGATCGCAACGATCAGGAGCAGCAGATTCACAAGCGCATCGACGCCATTGCCAATGCGCTGACCCGGATCAAGCAGAGCGGCGCCACCAGCGATACCGGTCGGATCGAGGCGGCGATTTCCACCATGGATCGCCAGATCAACACCATCGGCGAGCGCACCGCCTTGCGGCTACGGCTGGCCGAGCAGCGCGGCGATATCATCCGCAATGTCAATCGCACGCTCGATGCCTATACCGCTTCCACCGCCAAGCTGTCGGACGACACGGTATTCTCCGTCGTTATGACGCTCGAAGGCGTTGCCCAGAGTGGCCGCAATCTGAAGGATGTGGCCGACTATATGAAAGGCGTGTCCGAGTTCGAATTCGCCCTGGTCGATGGCCTCTCGGAACTGACCGCCGGCATGAACCAGGCGGCAAGCCTGCTGGAAGCCATGGCGAATGCGCCGGGTGAGGCGGCATTGAACGGCCTGGTGGACCGTTTCCAGAGCACCGAGACGCGTATGCGTGGTGCGCTGAAAAGGGTGAGTGATGCCTATAACGACGAGGCGATCCGCAAGGCCGTGGATGACATGATCAGCTTTGGCACAGCACGTGATGGCATCATCGCGTTGCGCCGCCGCGAGCTGCAGGCCCAGACCCAGGTCGACAATGCGCTGGCCTCGGCACGCCAGGCGGCGTCGACACTCGCCCAGCAGACCGAGGCGATTGTCGCCATCGCACAGCAAGGTGCCGGCGAGGCGGCGGATGCCTCTTATGCCACGGTGAAAACCGGCATTGCTGTGCTGGCGGTGCTGACTGGCCTGAGCCTGCTGGCAGCGGCGCTGATCGGCTGGCTTTATGTCGGCCGTCGTGTGGTCGACACCATGGTCGGCCTGACCGGCGTGATGGACCGCCTGGCGCATCGCGACTGGAGCACCGAGGTGCCGGACCGCACGCGGCTGGATGAAATCGGCGACATGGCGCGTGCGGTGCAGGTGTTCAAGGAGAACGGCATCGAGAATGAGCAATTGCAGCGGCAGGTCGAGGATAACCGCCAGCGTTTCGAGCGCGAACGCGAAGCGCAGGAGGAGCTGATCGACCGCTCGGTCGGCCAGATTGTCTCGGCGGCGGCGGCCGGTGATTTGACCCAGCGCATTGATGCCTCGGCCCTGGATGGCGTGATGCAGCGTCTGGCGGAAGGCGTGAACACGCTGCTGGATAGTTTCGCCGGTGCCATCGAGGCGGTGAACCGCACGCTTGACCAGATGGCCCATGGCGACATGACGGGCCGTGTGCAGGGCGAGTTCAAGGGCGTGTTCGCGGCTTTGCAAGGCAATGTGAATCAGACCGCAGAGCGGCTTGCCGGCGTGGTGCAGCGTATCAGCCAAACCGCCCAGGCAGTGCGCGAGGCGGCGGCTGAAATCTCCGCCGGTTCCACCGATCTTGCCGGGCGCACCGAACAGCAGGCAGCGAGCCTGGAGCAGACAGCGGCCTCGATGCATGAGATCACTTCCACGGTGAAGCAGAATGCCGAGAGCGCGGAAGCCGCCAACCGGCTCAGCCAGGTGGCGCGCAACACCGCCAATACCGGCGGTGATGTGGTGGAGAAAGCGGTGGTCGCCATGGCCGGCATTGAGGCCAGCGCCGGCAAGATTGTCGATATCGTCGGCCTGATCGACGAGATCGCCTTCCAGACCAATCTGCTGGCGCTGAATGCTTCCGTGGAAGCCGCGCGCGCCGGCGAGGCCGGCAAAGGCTTTGCCGTTGTGGCGCAGGAGGTGCGTGCACTTGCTCAGCGCTCGGCCAATGCCTCAAAGGACATCAAGGCGCTGATCAACGAGTCCAATGTGCAGGTGCGTCAGGGTGCCGATCTGGTGAAACGCGCCGGCGAGGCGCTGACCGAGATCGTGACATCGGTGAAAAAGGTGGCGGATATCGTCGCCGAGATCGCTTCGGCGAGCCAGGAGCAGGCGACGGGGCTTGATGAGGTCAACACCGCCGTATCGAACATGGATGAGATGACCCAGCGCAATGGCGCCCTGGTGGAGCAGACCACAGCCTCGGCCCAGGCGATGTCGACCCAGGCCGATCAGCTCAACGAACTGGTGGCGTATTTCAGGCTTTAGGCGTGACCCCAGGCTCTAGGCATGTCCGGCGACGCCTGAGAGATGGCTCAGGTTGATGCCGAGCGTGGCAATCGAGCGTTCCCACAGCGAGTCAAGATCGGGATCGAATACCAGATCAAAATCCGCCGGCACGGTCAGCCAGCCATTCTGCTGCAACTCGGTATCGAGCTGTCCGGCACTCCAGCCGGCATAGCCGAGCGCGAACAGGCGATGCTGCGGCCCGGTGCCGCTGGCGATGGCGCGCAGCACATCCAGTGTGGCGGTGAGGCCGATGCCGCTGCGCTCATCTATCGGCACGCTGCCGGGCTGCATGTAATCGGTGGAATGCAGCACGAAGCCGCGGCCGGTTTCGACGGGACCGCCGAGCCGCACGGTGATGTTTGATTCCACCGTGGTTTCGATGCTGAGCTGGCGCAGCAGGTTCGGGAAGGTGAGGCCGGGATAGGGCTTGTTGATCACCAGGCCCATCGCGCCCTCGGCGTTATGCGAACACATATAGATGACGGTGCGGGCGAAACGCGGATCGCCCATCCCGGGCATCGCCACCAGAAGCTGACGCTCCAGGTAGCCAGACATTTTCTTGCCTTTGGCCGATCGTTTCATACCGATCTCCGGACTTGCGAGTCTCACCCGAATGTTACCCCCTTGGGCGGCAATGTCCATATGGCGGCGCCGGTTGATCTTGCCTAAAAAGGGACCATGCGAATCGGGATATGGGCAGTTGTGGCGGCTTTGGGCCTGTTATTGCTGGATGCTGGCGGCAGCCTGGCAGCCGAGCCGGTGCGCGCGCGTCTGGTGCAGGGCACGGCGGGTTCTGCCGGATTGCATTTTCAGTTGGAGCCGGGCTGGAAATTCTACTGGCGCCAGCCGGGCGAGGGCGGAGTGCCGCCGCGTTTCGACTGGTCGGGCTCGCGCAATCTCGCCGGCGTCGATGTGGAATGGCCAGCACCTCGGCGCATGTCCATCGGCGGTGTCGATCTGATCGGCTACAAGGGCGAGGTGGTGCTGCCGCTGCGCTATCAGGCGCATAAGGCGGGCAAGCCGGTGACATTGAAGCTGCTGGCCGAATTCGGCGTCTGCAAGGAAATCTGTGTGCTGCGCGAGGAACGCCTGACGCTGACCATCAACCCGGGCGAGGGCCCGGCGGCGGCGCTGATCGAGCGGTTCCGTGCCGACGTGCCGGGCAATCTCGCCGCCGCCGGCCTGGAGCCGCCGGCGCTGCGGCTGAAGGAAGGGAAGCTGCTGCTGCGCTTCGGCCCGCAGGCTGGCCTGCAGGCGCCGGATATCTTTGTTGAAGGTCCGGCGGAATACTGGTTTGGCAAGCCGAAACTGCTGCCGCAGGGCGATGGCGGCCTGGAACTGGCCTTGCCCTATACGCCGGCTGCCCAGCCGCCGGTTCTCGGCGGCTTGCGTTTCACCCTGGTGGATGGCCGCCGCAGCGCCGAATTCACACCGTGAGCGGCTTGTTTCCGGCTCATTCCCGACCCATGTTATGGGCGCCTTGGCACCGCCATGCGGCTGCCCCACGAACCATAAGCAGAACGAGGACATCATGACGATCAAGGTCGGCGACAGCATCCCTGACGTGACCATTTTCACCCAGGGCGCCAATGGCCCGGAAGCGGTGAAGACCGGTGAGCTGTTCAAGGGCAAGAAGGTGGCGTTGTTCGCCCTGCCGGGTGCTTTCACCCCCACCTGCTCGGCCAAGCACCTGCCGGGCTATATCGAGAAGGCGGCGGAATTCAAGGGCAAGGGCTTCGACCTGATCGCCTGCCTGTCGGTCAACGATGCCTTCGTCATGGGCGCCTGGGGCAAGCAGCAGGAAGCCGGCGAAAAGGTGATGATGCTGGCCGATGGCAGCGGCGAATTCACCAAGGCCATCGGCATGGAATTCGACCTCACCGCGCGCGGCCTCGGCGTGCGCTCGCAGCGTTATTCGATGATTGTCGATAACGGCAAGGTTACCAGCCTGAATCTGGAAAAGCCGGGTGCCTTCGAAGTCTCGGATGCCGCCACTTTGCTCGGTCAGGCTTAAGTAAAAGGCTAGCCGCTGCCATCGCGCTGGGCGGTGGCGGCGGTTCTGGCCAGCACATCGACGCGTTCATTCTCGGCATGGCCGCTATGGCCGCGCACCCATTCCCATTCCACTTTATGCGGCGCCATGGCCGCTTCCAGCCGCTGCCATAAATCCACATTCTTCACCGGCTGGCGGTCGGCGGTTTTCCAGCCACGCGCCTTCCAGGGCCGCAGCCACTTGGTCACGCCATCGATCACATAGCGGCTGTCGGTGAACAGATGCACCGCGCAGGGGCGTTTCAGTGCCTCGAGCGCCGAGATCGCCGCCATCAGCTCCATGCGGTTATTGGTCGTGGTCGGGCCTTCGGCGCCGGATAATTCGCGCTCATTGCTGCCAAAGCGCAGCAGCACGCCCCAGCCGCCGGGGCCGGGATTTCCCAAACAGGCGCCATCGGTGAAGGCTTCGACGCGGGTGAGTTCATCCACGCTCATGACGAGCGTTCGATGCCATAGGCGCTGGGGCCAAGCACCAGGCGATGGAAATTCAGCTTCTGCCAGTATTCCATCGGGTCTTTCGGCCGCACCAGGGCGCCGGGCACCTGGTTCAGCCAGTCATACAGCCGGGTCAGCAGGAAACGCAAAGCGGCACCGCGCGCAAACAGCGGCAGGCTATGCACTTCGCCATCGGTCAGCACCCGCACACTTTCATAGCCGCTGATCAAGGCCCGGCCCTTGGTGACATTGAAGGCGCCATCGGCCTCGAAGCACCAGGCATTCAGCAGCACCGCCAGGTCATAGGCATAGTAATCGTTGCAGGCGAAGTAGAAATCGAACATGCCGCTGAAGCTGTCGCCGATGAAAAAGATGTTGTCGGGGAACAGGTCGGCATGGATCACGCCATGCGGCAGCGGGCGCTCACCCTGGCGGCCCGGCTGTTCGGGCCATGTGGCGCGCAGGCTGTCCCATTCGCGCGCCAGTTCCACTTCCAGGCCGGCGCGCACCTTGCTGGCACGCGGGCCGCAGGCATCGATCAGGCTTTTCCAGCCATCGATGCTCAGTGCATTGGCGCGCTGGCCGGGGAAATCGGCGCCGGCGATATGCAGCCGGGCGGTGGCGGCGCCCACCTCGAAGCAATGTTTCGGGGTCAGCCGTTTCGGCGACACACCATTGAGGAAGCTGATGATGGCGCAGGGCCGGCCGGCCACTTCGCGCAGGATCTTGCCGTCGCGGCCATGCACCGGCACCGGGCAGGGCAGGCCCTTCTGGGCCAGATGATCCATCAGGCCGAGGAAATACGGCAATTCCTCGCGGTTCACGCGCTTCTCATACAGCGTGAGGAAGTAATTGCCCTTATCGGTGCCGAGCATGTAGTTGGAATTCTCGACGCCTTCGGCGATGCCCTTGCAGGACAGCAGCATGCCGAGATCGTATTCGGCAAGCAGGGTGCAGAGCTGGTCTTCGTTGATTTCGGTGTAAACGGCCATGGCTGTTATGCGGCGCTGCTTTCCAGGGCCGAAGGCAGCTTGAACTGCACGGCCTCGGTGGCGGTGGTGACTTCGCGCAAGGTGACGCGGAAGCGGGCGCGGATCGCGTCGATAACTTCTTCCACCAGCAATTCCGGCGCGCTGGCGCCAGCGGTAATACCAATGCGCTGCGGCTGGCCGAGCGCCGCCCAGTCGATCTCGCTGGCGCGCTGCACCAGCAAGGCGACGCGGCAGCCGCTGCGCTGCGCCACTTCCACCAGCCGCAGAGAATTCGAGGAATTCGGCGCACCGATCACCAGCAGGGCATCGCATTCCGCGGCGATGGCCTTCACCGCGGCCTGGCGGTTGGTGGTGGCGTAGCAGATGTCTTCCTTTTTCGGGCCTTCGATGCCGGGGAAGCGCTGCTGCAAGGCGGCAATGATCTCGGCGGTATCGTCCACCGAAAGCGTGGTCTGGGTGATATAGGCGAGCGGCAGGTCCGGTCGCTCGGGCAGCTTGGCGACATCCGCCACGGTCTCCACCAGGCTGACGGCGCCATCGGGCAACTGGCCCATGGTGCCGATCACTTCCGGATGGCCGGCATGGCCGATCAGCAGGATATGGTGGCCCTCGCGGTGATGCCGCTCGGCTTCGCGATGCACCTTGCTGACCAGCGGGCAGGTGGCATCGAGATAGAACAGGGCGCGCGCCTTGGCCGCCGCCGGCACCGATTTCGGCACGCCATGGGCGGAGAAGACCACCGGCACGCCGGCCGGCACCTGGTCCAGTTCATCGACGAAAACCGCGCCCTTGGCGGCCAGGCTTTCGACCACGAAGCGGTTATGCACGATCTCATGGCGGACATAGACCGGGGCGCCATATTTCTCGATGGCGCGTTCCACGATCTGGATGGCGCGGTCCACCCCGGCGCAGAAGCCGCGCGGCGCTGCCAGCACGATTTCCACTGCCGGAAGTGGCGATTCGGCCGTCCTGGTCTCGTGTTGCGGGGGGCTAAGCGGGCTGTCCATCCGGGCCTTGGGGGCTGTCGCTTGTAAGGGGGCGGGGCCTCTTCTATACAGGAATTCGGCCCGCCAAACTGCCGGGCAAGCTATCGTACCTGACGCGGGAAGGAAAGTGCGCCATGACCAGTCCGGCCGGTTCCGGAAGCCTTGTCCGCCGCCTGCGTCCGGCTGCCCTGCTGCTGCCCCTGGTGCTGCTGGCGAGCTGCGGTTCGGGCGGCTGGTTTGGCAAGAAGGAGGTCGAACCGCCATTGCCCTGCCCGCGTATCGGCATCCTGGGCGATGCGCGCAAGGCCGTGCAGTTCCGCCCCGGCCCGGGCCGCGACCTGACCGATGTCGCCTATGAGGTCGAGCTGCTGGACTATAACGGCGGCTGCAAATTCGAGGACAAGGACAAGGTCAAGAATGTTGCCGTCACGGTGACCTTCACCTTGCAGATCGCCGCCACGCGCGGCCCCGCAGCCGGCGACAGCCGCGAGTCGGTGGTGCCGTATTTCATCGCCGTGGTCGACAAGCAGCAGAATATTCTCTCGCGCGATGCCTTCTCGGCGCGGATACCGTTGCCGCCGGGCCGCCGCCGCGTCGCTGTGGGCGACGAACTGGAGCAGCGCATTCCGCTGCCCGCCGGTCGCAGCACGCGGGATATCGAAATCCTGATCGGCCTGCAGCTCGATAACGAGCAGCTCGACTTCAACCGCAAGCAGCGCGGCTTCTAACTTGCTTCTGCCGCCCAGTCGGTGGCCCAGCGGTCCAGCGCCAACAGCAGCGGTTGCAGCTTCATGGCCTGGTCGGTGAGCGCGTAGCCGCTTTCGCCGTCATGCCCCACCAGCCGTGCCTCGCGCAGATCGTTCAGCCGCTGTTGCAGCACGCTGGGCGATAGCTGACCGCAGGCCGCCTGCAGGGCGCGGAAGCTCAGCGGTCCACCGCGCAATTCCCACAAGATCCGTAGGCTCCAGCGCCGCCCCAGCAGATCCAGCGCCACCATGATCGGGCGGCCGGTGCTGGAGCCACGCACACGCTTTGCTGTTTTGGTCGTCGTTTTTGCCATGCCGGCCTCTTGCGCTACTAAAAAAGTAGCGGTATGGTTTGATTGCTACGGAAAAAGTAGCATAAAGGAAGGGGCCTTGCCATGACCGAACCACGCCTTGCGCCATTGCAGCCACCCTATGACGAAGCGGTGGCCGCCGAATTCGCCCGCATCATGCCGCCGGGCGTGCCGCCGATCACCCTGTTCCGCCAGGTGGCACATAACCCGCGCGTGCTTGGCCGCTGGCGCGGCGGTAGCTTGCTTGATCCCGGTTCGATCAGCCTGCGGCAACGGGAAATCGTGATCCTGCGCGTCACCGCGCGGCTTGGTGCCGAATATGAATGGGGCGTGCATGTCGCCTTCTTCGCCGCCAAGGCCGGTTTCACGCCAGCCGAAATCGCCGGCACCCGGCTGGGTGGCGGCTTCGCGGCAGATGCGGACAAACTGCTGCTGCGCATCGTCGATACGTTGATCGATGCCAAGGGTCTGGATGATGCACTATGGAAAGAGGCCAGCGCGGTCTTCTCACCGGCGCAGTTGGTGGAAATCCTCAGCCTTGTCGGCTTCTATCACACCGTATCCTTCACCGTGAACACACTGCGCACCCCGCTGGAGCCGGGTGCGCCGTGTTTCCCGCAGTGATCCAGGCTCAATAAGCGAGCGCGCAGCCGTCCTTGCGCGGATCGGAGCCGGCCATCAGCACGCCATTGGCGTTGAGCATGATGGCCTGGCCGCCGCCATGGGGCATTTCCGCCATCTTGATCTCGTGGCCCAAAGCGGCGAGGCCGGTCAGCACTTCCCTTGGGATGCCGCGCTCAGCCTCGAACTTGCCGGCAACGTGGAAGCCGCGCGGGCTGTCGATGGCTTCCTGCACATCCATGCCGAAATCGACGATGTTGGTCAGCACATGGGTCTGGCCTACCGGCTGGAAGCCGCCGCCCATCACGCCATAGCAGAGCCAGGGCTTGCCGTCTTTGAGCGCCATCGCCGGGATGATGGTGTGCATCGGGCGCTTGCCCGGTGCCACGTTGTTCGGATGCTTCGGATCGACGCGGAAGCCGGCGCCGCGGTTCTGCAGCAGCAGGCCTGTCTTCGGGCTGCTCAAGCCGGTGCCGAAGGGCCAGAACAGCGAATTGATGAAGGAGCAGCAATTGCCCTCGCCATCCACCACCGAGATATACACCGTGTCGCGGTAGACGGCGCCATTGCCGGCCGGACCGGGCGAGGCCATGGCGCGCTTAAGGTCAATGCGGCTGCGCAATTCATCGGCGAAGGCGGCGGAGAGCAGCTTTTCCACCGGCACATCGGCGAAGGCTGGATCGGCGACATAGGTGTCGCGGGCCTGGAAGGCCAGCCGTGTCGCTTCCGCCTCAAGGTGAAAACGCTCGATGCTGTGCGGCGCGTATTTGCCCAAATCCAGGCCAGCCAGGATGTTGAGCATGATCAGCGTGGTGATGCCCTGGCCCGAGGGCGGGATTTCCAGCAGCTCGACGCCGCGATACTGCGTCGCGATCGGCTCCACCCAGAAAGCCTCCTGGGTGGCGAAATCCTCCAGGCTGTGGGTGCCGCCGAGGCTCTGGCAATAGCTGACGATATCTTCCGCCACCCAGCCGGTATAGAAGCCGTCGCGGCCCTTGGCGGCGATTTCGCGCAACACCTTGGCATAGGCTTCGAGCTGCATCAGGTCGCCGGCCTTTGGTGGCTTGCCGCCGGGCAGGTAGACGGCGGCGGAATTCTTGTCGGCGCTCAGCTTGTCGATATTGATCTGACGGCCGAAATCGACGCTGACGCGTTCCGTGATCGGAAAGCCTTCTTCCGCGAATTTAATCGCCGGCTGCAGCAGGTCGGCCAGCGGCAGCTTGCCGAAACGCTGGTTCAGCTTCGCCCAGGCATCGACGGCGCCGGGAATGGTGACGGCATGCACGCTGTTGAGGCCGATTTCCTTGAAGCCCTTTTCGAGCAGGAAATCTGAGGACAGGCCGGCGGGCGCACGGCCGGAGCCGTTCAGGCCGTAGACCTTGCCGCCCTTGCGGGTATCGGTGCCCGCCGGAGCATAGAGCACGAAATTGTCGCCGCCGATGCCGGTGGATTCCGGTTCGACGATACATTGCACGGCGCAGGCGGCAATGGCGGCATCGGTGGCATTGCCGCCGCGCTTCAGTATATCGAGCGCGGTAATGGTGGCGAGCGAATGCGAAGTGGCGGCGGCGCCGTGGCGGCCCATGGCGACGGAACGGCCGGGCAGGTGCAGGTCACGCATGATGGGGAACTCCGGAATGAACATGGCAGGCGACGCCGCCCACGAGCGCGGGCATGGCCGTGCGGCAGGTATTTATGGCATCGCCGCAGCGGGGATGGAACGGGCAGCCGGGGGGCGGATTGAGCGGATCGGGGAAGGCGAGGCCGAGGCCGGTATCGGGCACGCCGAGCTGCGGCTCCGGCGTCAGCACCGAGGCCAGCAGCGCCCTGGTATAGGGGTGGCGCGGGTTTGCAAAAAGTTGCCGCGTCTCCGCCTGTTCGACAACACGGCCCAGATACATCACCGCCACGCGGGTGGCGATATGCTCCACCACGGCCAGGTTATGGCTGATGAAGACATAGGTGAGCGAGAAGTCGCGGCGCAGGTCGAGCAGCAGGTTGATGATCTGCGACTGCACCGATACATCGAGCGCCGAGGTCGGCTCGTCGCAGACCACGATATCGGGCCGCATCACCAGGGCACGGGCGATGGCGACGCGCTGGCGCTGGCCGCCGGAAAGTTCGCGCGCATAGCGGTCGGCGTAGCGGCTGCTCAGGCCCACCCGTTCCAGCATTTCGATGGCCTGGCGGCGGCGCGAGGCGGCATCGCCGATGCCATGCACTTCCAGCGGCAAGGCCACCAGGGAGGCCAGGCTGCGGCGCGGATTGAGCGAGGAATATGGATCCTGGAAAATCGGCTGCACCCGGCGGGCCACGGCACGGCGGCCCAAAGCCGCCAGTGGCTGGCCGTCCAGGGTGATCTCGCCGGCATTGGGCGGCAGCAGACCGAGCAGGATGCGGGCCAGCGTGGATTTGCCACAGCCGCTCTCGCCGACAATGCCGAGCACGTCGCCGCGTTGGATTTCCAGCTCCACGCCGTTCACCGCATGCAGCAGCCGCTTCGGCTTGAACATGCCCTGGCCGACCGTGAAGCTCTTGGTCACGCCCTTGATGGCGAGCAGCGGCGCAGTCGATGCCATGTCGCTCATGCCGCTCCCCGGATGCAGGCCCAGGCATGGCCGTGATCGTCGTGACGCGGCGGCGTATCGGCGCAGATGGCTTCGGCGAAGCCGCAGCGGCTTCTGAAGCCGCAGCCCTTGAGGCCGCCGACCAGGTTCGGCACCACGCCCGGCACCACGCCCAATCGTTCACCCGGCAGCGTGCGACCTGGCACCGGGATACAGCTCAGCAGGCCTTGCGTGTAGGGGTGACGCGGCTGGCGCAGGATGGCGTCAGTAGTGCCGCTCTCGATCACTTCGCCGGCATACATGACGCCGACCCGGTGCGCCACATGCGCCACCACGCCCATGTCATGGGTGATCAACAGCAATGCAATGCCGAATTCCTTCTGCAGCTCGAACAGCAGGCGCAGAATCTGCGCCTGGATGGTCACGTCCAATGCTGTGGTCGGCTCATCGGCGATCAGCAGGTCCGGCTCGCACATCAGCGCCATGGCGATCATCACGCGCTGGCGCAGGCCACCGGAAAGCTGGTGCGGGTATTGGCCCAGGCGTTCACCGGCCGAGGCGATGCCGACCTTGCCGAGCAGATAGCTGGCGCGCTCGCGCGCTGCCGCAGCGGTCGCCTTCTTGTGCTTGATGAAGGCCTCGGTGAGCTGATCGCCGATGGTGTAGGCGGGATTCAGCGCCGTCATCGGTTCCTGGAAAATCATGCCGATGCGGTTGCCGCGCAGGCTTTCGATGGCGCCGCGCTTGGTCAGGTCGATGCCATCGAACACCAGGCGGTCGGCCTGGCGCTTCGCCCGGCGCGGCAGCAGGCCCATGATGGAAAGTGCTGTCATCGACTTGCCGCAGCCGCTTTCGCCCACCAGGCAGAGCGTCTCGCCGCGCATGATGGAAAAGCTGATGCCGCGCACTGCCTCCAGTGGCCCGTCGCCGGTCGGCAGGGTCACGCGCAGGTTGGATAAGTCCAGCAAAGGTGCGGTCATCTCAGCCCCGCCCATCCGGCGAGAGGAAATCGCGCAGGCCATCGCCGGCCAGATTGATGCAGAAAACCAGCAAAGCCAGCATGGTGCCGGGAATGGCAATCAGCCAGAAGCTGAAGAACATGTAGGTCTTGGCTTCGGCGATCATCAGGCCCCAGGAGGGCAGTGGCGGCTGCACGCCAAGGCCGAGGAAGGACAATGCGGCCTCAAGCAGGATGGCGCTGGCGGCTTCCAGCGTGGCAATCACGATCAGATGCGGCGCCACGTTGGGCAGCACTTCGCCAAGGATGATGCGCGGTGTCGAGGCGCCTGCCGCTTCGGCGGCCGCGATATAGTCGAGCGCACGGGTCTGCTGCGTAGCGCTGCGCATCACCACGGCGAAGCGGTCCCATTTCAGCAGGCCAAGGGTGAGGATCACGACAACGAGCGAGGAGCCGAGGATCGCCACCACTGCCAGCGCCACCAGGATCACCGGCATCGCCAGCCGGGTGGTGGTGATGAAGGTGACGATCATGTCGATGCGGCCGCCGAAATAGCCGGCACACAGCCCGATGGCGGTGCCGATGGCGCCCGAAATCGCCACCACCGAGAGGCCGATCAGCAGCGAGATGCGGGCGCCATAAATAGTGCGCGAGAAATAGTCACGGCCGAGATTGTCGGTGCCGAGCGGATAGAGCCATTGGCCCTTCTCATGCCAGATCGGTGGGATCAGCCGGCGCGTCAGGTCCTGGGCATAGGGATCATGCGGCGCCAGCAAAGGCGCCAGGATTGCCATGATGATGATCAGCAGCAGCAGGCCGCCGCCCCAGAGCAGGCTGGGATTGCCGCGCAAGCGGCGCAGCATTTTGGCGCGCGGCGAGATTTCGGCGAGTACGGCGTCGGTCATGTCACGATACCCGGATGCGCGGATCGAGCCAGGCATTGGCCAGATCGGCGAGCAGGGTGAGCAGCACATAGAATACCGAGAGCAGCATCACCACAGCCTGGGTGACGGGAAAATCCTTGTGCGTGATGCTCTGGTAGGCGAGGTAGCCAAGGCCATCGAGGGCGAAGATCGCCTCGATCACCACCGAGCCGCCGAGCAGGAAGCCGAGTTGCACGGCGGCCAGCGCCACCACGGGAATGGCGGCATTGCGCAGGCCATGCTTGAACACCACCATGCCCTCGTTCAGCCCCTTGGCCCGCGCGGTGCGGATATAATCGGCGGACAGCACTTCCACCATGCCGGCGCGCACCAGGCGCATGAAGGCCGGCGCGATATAATAGCCGAGCGCGATGGTCGGCATCACGAAATGCGCCCAGGAATCGCTGCCCGAGACCGGCAGCCAGCGCAGCTGGATGGCGAACAGCATGATCAGCAGCAGGGCGAAGAAGAAATTCGGCAACGCCTGGCCGAGCACGGCGATGCCGAGCGCCAGGCGGTCGATCCAGCTATTGGCGAAGATCGCCGCCGCGACGCCGAGCGGGATCGAGATGGCCAGGGCGAATAGCAGCGAGCAGAGGCCGAGCATCAGGGTGGTGGGCAGTTTGGCGAAGATCAGGGCGGTGACGTCGGTCTTGAAATACAGCGAGGTGCCAAAATCGCCCTGCAATGTGCGCCACAGCCAGTCGAGATACTGCACGATCAGCGGTCGATCGAGGCCGTAATTCTTGCGCACGGCATCGATATCCACCTGGCGCGCGCCTTCGCCGGCCAGGGCGGCGGCAACATCGCCGGAAAGCCGTACCAGCAGGAAACAGACAACGGAGACGGCAAGCGCCACGAGCAGCGCAAGGCCGAGCCGCTTGGCAATGAACATCAGCATGCCAGCGGCCCGGCGCTATCGCTTGGCCTCACTTCCAGGTCATTTCCCAGAAGCGCGGCAGTTCATCCGGATAGGCCTTGAATACCAGGTCGGATGTTGCGGCGTAGAACACGGGAAGCGAATAGAGCGGCACCGCATAGGCGCGTTCGGCGATCAGCGCCAGCGCCTTGCGGTAGGCATCCTTGCGCGCCGCCGGGTCCACGGTGTTGTTGCCCTGCTTCAGCAGGTCGCGCACCTCGGGGTCACGGGTGATGTCCTCGCCCTCGAAGGCATAATAGTTCGGCGTCGAAGCCGACACGTCATTGACCGAGAAGGAGCCCCAGGTCTGGTGCGTCAGTGCCGCCTTGTTGGAGCGGATCTGCTCGCGCATCGCCGCGTATTGCAGGAAGTTCAGGTTGGCGGTGATGCCGACGGCCTTGAGGTAGCCGATGATGGCTTCCGATTGCGGCCGTTCGCGGTAGGCGACGAAGGGCAGTTCCAGGCCATTGGGGAAGCCGGCTTCGGCGAGAAGCTGCTTGGCCTTGGCCGGATTATACTCATACCGCTTGGCGCCTTCATCAGTGCAGCCGAACTGGCTCGGGAAGCAGATGGTGTGCAGCACGCGCGAGCCTTCGCCGACCAGCGCCTTGACCATTGCTTCGCGGTCGATGGCATGGTTCACCGCCTGGCGCACGCGGATATCCTTCAGCGCCGGGAAGGCGCTTTCGGCCTGGCTGTTCATCTGCATGAACACGATGCGCATGGTCTCGCCGCTTACCACCTGCAGGCCGGGCTGACCTTTCAGTTGGTCGGCCTGATCCTTCGGCACATGCATCAGGAAGTCGGCGCCCCGGCTCATCAGCTCGGCAAGCTGGGTCTGGCGATCCGGGATGAAGCGGATCTCGATCTTCTCGATCTTCGGCACGCCCTTGGGCGAGGCCTTGAAGTAATCCGGGTTGCGCTCCAGCGAGATCGACTTGCCGGCGATATGCTGCACCACGCGATAGGGGCCGGAGCCGACCGGCTTTTCGTTCTGCCCCTTGGGCCCGACCTTCTCGTAATACTCATTCGGATGGATCACCACCGGGCCGGACAGGTATTCCAGGATCGGCGGGAAGATGCCCTTGGTGGTGACACGCACCTTGTACTTGTCGACCTTCTCGGCCTTTTCGATCCAGTTGACGTTGCTCTGGGTCGTAACCTTGTTTTCCGCCTTGCCAACGAAATTCAGGGTGTAGACCACGTCATCGGCGTCGAATTCCTCGCCGTTGTGGAATTTGATGCCCTGGCGCAGGTCGAATTCAGTGGTGCGCTCATCGATCTGGCGCCAGCCGGAGGCGAGTTGGCCCTTGTATTCGTTGGTATTCGGGTCGCGGTAGACCAGCGTGTCCCAGACATGCTGGCCGATGATCACGCCGATGCGCACGTTGTTGAAGAAGGGATCGACATTCTCCGGCACCTGATCGTAGACGAAGCGCAGCGTATTGCTGCGCTTGTCGGCCATCGCGGGACCGGAAAGGCAGACCGCCAGGGCCGCCGCTGCCATCAGGCTTTTACGCCAAGTGACTGATTTCATTGTCGTTCCCCTCGTTATCTGGTCCTGCCGGGCGGCGCTGTCCGCCGTCCCTTTCAGGCCATTGTCATCCAGGCCGCCGTTGAGTCGCAATGATTATATGTGCGCGAATGGCGAGGCAGCCGTGAAATAGCACTTCAAAGTGTTGGGGGCTGTCTCTACACTCCCCTATCAGGCGCAAAGCCGATAACGACAAAAGCTATAACCGGGAGCAACGCATGAATCGCCTGGCCACTCTGTGTGCCGCCGGCCTGCTGGCCGTCTTACCCTTCGCCAATTCTTATGCGCAGGCCACTTACCCAAACGGCCCGGTGAAATTCATCGTGCCCTATCCGGCCGGCGGCAGCACCGACATCATCGGCCGCCTGATCGGGCAGAATCTTTCCGATAACTGGAAACAGCCGGTGGTGGTGGAAAACCGCACCGGCGCTTCGGGCGCCATCGGCACCAGCGCGGTGATTGCCGCCCCGGCGGATGGCTACAATCTGCTGATGGGCATCACGGTGCTGATCCAGATGCCGCATCTGAAGAACGATCTGCCCTACGATGCCTTGCGCGACCTGACGCCGATTTCCCAGGTGGCGCTCTCCACCGACCTGCTGGCGGTGAGCAACAACCTGCCGGTCAATACGCTGGAAGAGCTGATCGCACTGGTGAAGGCCAACCCGAAGAAATACAGCTACGGCTCCTATGGCAATGCCACCTCGTCGCATATCCGTGGCGAGACGCTGAACCGCGAAGCCAAGATCGACATGACCCATGTGCCCTATCGCGGCAGCGCACCGATGCTGGCCGATCTGATGGGCGGCCATCTGCCGATTGCCTTCGTCGATGTCGGCTCGGCCTATGGCCATCTCAACAGCGGCAAGTTCAAGGTGCTGGCAGTGAGCGGCACGCAAAGGCTGCCCTTCCTGCCGAATGCGCCGACCATGCAAGAACGTGGCTACAAGGGCTTCGAGCCCTATGGCTGGTTCGCCGTGTTCGTGAAGGCGGGCACGCCGAAGGAGATCGTCGACAAGCTGTCGCGCGAAGTCTCGGCCATCGTGAAGAAGCCGGAAATCAGCGCCAAGCTGATCGAACTTGGCCTGGTGCCGGTCGGCGGCTCCAGCGAAGAACTGGCCGCCGCGATGAAGCGCGATTCTGCTATCTGGGGCCAGCTCATCCAGGGCGGCGGCATCAAGCTTGAGTGATCGCCGTCACGCGTCAGGAGCACTAACACCTAAGTATCATCACGGTAACCGGCTGGTGAATGGACACCAGCCGGGGCCTGCGGTGTGATGGCAGGCACAGGCGCGGCGGATGGCGCGGCGCGGGCGGTTTACTTCCCCGCAACTCGGATCATCTTCTGCGGCAGCCAACATCACCCGGAAAGGCTTGTGCCATGTCCATCCGCAGTACGCTTTTCGCCAGTGCGCTTACCTTCGCGCTGATCCTGTTCGCCTATGCCGCCCATGCCGGTCAATACACCCTGGCGCCGGGCGCGCAGACTTATATTGATGTCAGCACGCAAGGCAGCTACACCACCATCACCGTGGTCAATACCGGTTCGGCGCCAGCCGTGGTCGAATTCGATGCGCCGCTCAATCGTCGCGTTGAAGTGGCGCCGGGCCAGCGCAACGAGTTTTACGGCTCGATCCGCACGCGCGGCAGCCTGCTGGTGCGCAATAGCGGCCAGAGTGCCGTCACCGTCACCTCGAGCTATCAGGATCGTCCGCCGTCGCCGTAATGCGTCAGGCGAAAGGATACGGCCCGGGAAAGTCGCCGACCGGGACGAAATGCGTGATCAGGCCGGTTTCCGACCGCCAGTGATGCAGCAGGAAAGCCGGCGGCTCGATATACGAGCGCGGCTTGGCGGCAGGATCGAGCTGCAGGGCGATGGCCGTGGTGGTGCTGGGTGCCGTACACAGCAAAGTGCCGCCGAAGCGTAATTGCATGAAGCGGTGCACATGGCCGCAGAGCACGCGCTCCACGGATCGATAGCGCGCCAGCAGTTCGGCCAGGCCATCGCCGCCCTCGCACCAGTATTTATCCAGATAGGGAATGCCGCAGGCAAAGGGTGGCTGGTGCAGCATGACAATCGAGGGCCGTTGCGGCTCTTGGGCGAGCGCCTGTTCCAGCCAGGCTAGCCGCGCTGAGTCGATGAGGCCGTGATGCAGGCCGGGCAGGGTGACATCCAGCGCCAGGATGCGCAGGGGCCCGGCTTCCACTACATAGTGGAAGGGATGCGCCGCCGGCAGATAGGCGTGATCCTGGAAAGCAGCGCGGAAAGCGGCATGGCCCGCCGAGAAGCCGCCGTCATGGTTGCCGGGGATCACAAGGTAGGGTACGCGCAGTTCGCTCAGCAACGCGCGCGCCATTTCGTATTCCGCCGGCTGGCCTTCATCCACGATGTCGCCGCTCAGCAGCACCAGGTTGATGGCCGGGCTGAAAGCATTCACCTGGGCGATGGCAGCGGCAAACATGGCGTTGGAATCGACCACGCCCTGATACAGCACGCCGCGCGGCCGGATATGCGGATCGGAGAGCTGGGCGATCAGCATGGCGTATTCAACTGCTTCAGGAAAGACAGCAGCATCTCCGTGATGAGCGCCGGCTGTTCCAGGCTTGGCAGATGCGCGGCGCCGGGCAGCGACCGGAGCGATGCGCGCGGCATCATCCGCGCAATCTGCCGGCCACGCTCCTGGATATAGGGGAAATCGTAAGCGCCGCAGAGGATCATCGCCGGCGCCGCTATTTCGCCAAGGCGCGGGTAATTGGCAACAGCATCGGTATTCGCGCCAACAGGCGGCGCGCGCAGCGCGATGCCATTCATCTCCAGAAACAACTCGCGCGCCGCGCCAGCCACGCGGCCTTCCGGCTGCAACGGGCCATCGAGCCACAGCCGCGCTTTGAGTTGGTTCAGCGCCGCCGCATCGCCAGCCGCCTCGGCCTGCTTCTGCTGCGCCAGCAGGGCGGCAATCTCCGGCGCATGATCCGGTTCCGGCGCGCCGATCAGCGACGGCGAGATCAGGAACAGGCCACGGATGCGCTCAGTGTGCAGGATCGCCGCATCCAGCGCGATGCGGCCGCCCTGCGAGCAGGCAACCAGGATGGCCGGTTTGCCATCGGCCAGGGCGTCGATCACCGCCAGCAGGTCGCCGACCGCCGAATGATCCTGCTTTTCAGCATGGCTGGCGCCAAAGCCGCGCCGGTCATAGGCGATGGCTTTATGGCGCTGGCCGACCGCCTGCCATTGCTGCTGCCACATGCGGCTGTCGCAGATAGCGGCATGCAGAAACACTACCGGAGTGCCGGCACCAATGACGGCAGCAGCGAGACTAGCCTGGCTGGAAGTGACTTGATGGCTGTATCGCATCATTTTTGTCTAGCCGAACTGATGCGCTTGGCAACTGAAGTGGCTTTGGTTTTCGGTTTGATAGCTTTTCGGCTCTTGGCCACAGATGTTTTCTTGCCAGCCTTGGGGCGTTTCACAGACTGTCCAGCAGGTCTTGATACATCAAGGCATCGTACAACGACTCGATATTGGAGTTGGCTTGGTAGCGCGTTTTGAAGTTGGACTTGCATTTCAGTTGCTGAAGTTGGTTTTGCTGTACCGTCAATCTTTTTAGTCGTGCATTCTGCCCCGAACCACAACACAAGATAAATGCCAAGGCCTGCGGTTTCTGGATCCCGGCAGTACTCGGTGACAAGCTGATTCTCAGCTGCTTTCCAGACCTCAGGATGTTGGCTGCGCTTCAGTTCAATCGGTACTCTGCCCAACTCATATCGACAATCGATGTCGGAGCGGTTTTCCTCGGCATACCTACCCTCGGAAGCAAACGCGATGCCCAGGTGGCGAAGCGCTACTTTCAGGTGCCTCATAATCTCGTCGCGACAGATATTCTCTACCCGGGGTTTGCCCGGCCGGCCATACCTATCCAAATTCCAGAAAGACTTCCAGTCGTCGGTCGCACCATTCCGTGCCGCCTCAGCGATGTCATCCAGCGCATGCACGACTATCTCTCGCATATCGGCGACATTAGCAGGCCTGTCCGTGGTAAGGGCCCTCACCAACTGCTCGACCGTCGAATACTTGAACTCGAACTCTCGGCGGTTTTTCCGCTGATCCGCTAGAGCCTGAACAAACTCACTTCGCCAGCCGGTTTCTGGCTCCGCTACCACCATCTTCTCCAGCGCATCCGTTACCTCGGGGGCTGGTTCGTTTGAAATCGATGACAACATATCCCTGAGGTAGCTTGATGCGCTCCTCAGTAGCCCGTCGCCACTCTGGTAGTCCGCCGAAGGATAGACAACACCGAGATGCCGGGTGGCAGCTCGCATAATCGCGACCCGTTCAAGCGGTGGCGCCCAGTTACGTGACTTCACCTCATCTTCAAACTTGAAAATAAACTGTACCAGCGCCATGGCCGCGCCAACCGAATCCACTAATGGCTCGATACGGGTGGCGAAATCGTCAGGTCGTAGGACATAGGCAGCTATTGCGAACAAAAATTGATTCTTCGGCGGCAAACCAGTTGTCGAGATATCAGGCAACAACCGCAGCAACTCTGTCCGATTATCCGCTAGGCCAACCACCAAACACGGCTCAATAAGCCCAATGTCAGCACCTGGAAAATCACGCAACACATCAAGTGCTAAACTGCGTGCCGCCTCAGTAAATATGCTTTTTGACCCAAGCAGGTAGTAGCTTTCAACTGCGGCACCATTTCCTTTCTCAAGGTGATACCACCAATGGTCCCGAAGCACTTCGATGCCGAGATGCGGCTGAGCAGCTAAAATCTCCGCAATCAGCTCTTGTTCTTCCTCGCTACCGCGGAGTAAGTGGAATGCGATCGCTGCTTTTAAGATCCTGTGGTCGAGCGCCGAAATGTTCCGCCCAACCTGTCGAATTATTAGCAAGCCCTCCGGCATTACTTCCTGCATATGGAAAGACTTGTTATCCGCTCGCAATGCAAAAATATCGCGTGGTGTTGGGGAGTTCTCGAAACGATCGACCGCCGCGACAAAACCTTCCATTACGGCAGCAGCAATATCTGGGCCGACAAGGTCGACTATCCGTTCATCAGGCGACAATTCCTGGTCAACTATATTCGACCGACCGGCACGAACCTCAGCAAAATAACGCAGCGCCGCAACGTCGATGCCATTCCGTATCCCTTCCACGCGATACTCGAAGTCCCGTTTGTGCTTTAGGCGTGTCACACACTTGCGCCGTGCTGACTTTCGCTTGCGCTTTGCCTCCTCCATCTGCCACGAATTCATCGAACAAAAAGCATGCCGCTCTAGTTCCTCTTGGAACCGGGGATGTTGTTCGACAAACGTAAAAACCTCCTCGATAGTTAGCTCTTGTGGGCCGCTCGGATTGAACACCGGGAGAATTGCCGTCCCAAACAGATCAATCGCAGCCTCATCATTCTCGATGGTCGCAACGCGCTCTAGGAGGTAACGTCTAAATCCGGCAGGCGGAAGCATCCGGAACGTTCGGTTGACAAACTGGTACTGACGTCGCCGAAATTTCGCGATGTCCACAAACGGCTGGGCCAGCATGATTTCGAACATCGCCCGGTACAGCTCAGGACGTGCACCTATCAGTTCGGGAATGCGCTGCGTGCGATTCCCCTGGACGATATTGTAGTCTGCGCCTCCTAGCGCCATGCCGAGCCAGTGGTATATTCGCTCGGGAGTTTCTGTGTCTATATTGTCATTGAGAACACGCCATAATAGCTCTTCTACAAACCTCTGCCAGGCGAACGACCAATGCTGTTCGCCACTGCGTGCTTCGCCCAGAATGTCGGCAAGCACCATTAGGTCTTGGGCAGGCGTGAGCTTCATAAAATTGTGCGTTAGATAGTATGATGCATCGGCCTTGCCGTTCCGCAGGCCCAAGAGCCGGGGCGCCACCTGCCGTACCGTGAGATGCTCGGGATACAAGGACCGGATAATCTCAATTTCAATGAGATTGTCCGGGTCGGTTATCGTTCCAGCCTGTATGCCATCAAGCACCGCAACCAGCTCTCCGCTGCTTTCCGGACAGCAACTCATGAAGGCGCGTACGGCATCATCGCGAAGGTGCGAGATCTGATTGGCATTCTGGATGAAGTTCAGCAGGAACTCCTTCATTTCCGGGAACGGCCCCGCAGCGCTCAGAATGCTCAGAATGGTAATCCCAAGGTGGGACTGGCTGCGGCGGTCCAGCAGCGCCTTGAAGTCTTCCGCCAGTCCCCGTCGACCGAAGCCAGCTAGCGGGCGACTACCCCAGCCGCGCCCGCGGAACCACGGATTTACGTCCGCCAAATTTCCCAGAGCCTTTAACGCCGCACGGCACGTACCCAAATTCCAGCTTGCTGGGTCGCCATATAGGATAGCGCCGTATGGGTCCCTCGGCACAATATCGGCCGCGAAGCCGGGTGCCAATGTTACTAACCAGCCATAGATGCCACGCAGGTCCGATAGCGTGCCGCCATCAGCTCCAGTGATAAGCGCAAGCACACGACTGACCGGATGGCCCACCGCAATGCGCCGAGCCAGGTACTTTGCAGTCAGGAATTCACCGACCATACGGTGCCTATACGTGATCTTTCCGCCTTCAATAGACCGGAAGACCCGCCGCTTGGCTGCTGTCAGCAGAACCTTCGGATTGCGCCCCAGCCTCTGGATCGCGGGGAAGTTCGGCACCTCGTGCCGCTTCAGAAGCGCAATGCCTTCCGAACCCGAGAGCAGACAGACTGCCGCCAGATACTCGGCAGCCTCCTTCAATTCCTCTTCGGCTATGCTTTCTTCGGTCAGCTGATGGTCCGTATTTTGCTCATGAACCAGGAATTCATATGCCTGCTCGAAAACCTCTCGCCGCGTCTTCGGCCATCCCCGGCCGCCCGACACAGCATCCGCCACCAGATTCAGGGTCTCCGGATTTTGAAGCAGCTCATAGACGCCATGCTGGCGAGCAGAGTCGATAAAACCCTGAGGCTCGCCTACACGCAGGGAGACCAGCTTGGCGATCTCCAGATCGTTGAGCGGCTGCAGGCTGAGCTGCCGGATTTCTCCGCTAGGGCATACATCCTTAAGCATCTGGATGTCCGACCCATCGAGCCAATCCGTTGTCCGACAGGAAACCCGGACCTTCGGGCTGCCCAGCACATCAAGGCGGCTCACAATTGTGTCAAGGACTAGCTGACCTTCAGAACGGGCCCGTTGTTCGTCTAGGCCGTCCAGGTACAGGACCTTGCCCCGATATCGCTCGACGTCCGTTCGCAGAAATTTCGCGACCGAAACTAGCTCTGCGCCGGGCTCCACGGCGGCCGCCATTTCAAAGGATTTTGACTTCCCAAGTCCCGCGTCGCCTAGCAAGACAACAATATGCTCGCCGAAAAACGCCTCAAACGGATAGTCGCCCTGATCGGCTTCCGGTTCGCTGGGTTTTTGATGCTTCTTGTAGCGGCGGGCGATCATCAGGCGGGTGGGCCGGTGGGTTGGGTTCCTGAGAGGTTAGAGACTAAAATCAAAGAATAGGCTTCCCAGGAAATTCCCAGAAGCCCTGACTATTAAGTCGAGAAACAACAAATCTACGACGCTCTAGGTTAGTAACCTTATTGCCCTACAGAAATGGTGTCACAGCGACCCACAAACTATCCGACACGAGACAGTAAGCCATCAAATATCCAGGTTGGCGACCGCCAGTGCGTTGCTCTGGATGAAGTCGCGGCGCGGTTCGACCACGTCGCCCATCAGCGTTTCGAAGATGTTGTCGGCATCCTCGGCGTGATCGACCTTCACCTGCAGCAGGCTGCGCACATTCGGGTCCAGCGTGGTTTCCCAGAGCTGTTCCGGGTTCATCTCGCCGAGGCCCTTGTAGCGCTGCATAGTCAGGCCGCGCTTGCCGATGGTCATCACGGCTTCAAGCAATTCCGATGGCCCGCGTACGGCGTGGGTCTCGTCCTTGCGGCGAAGCTGCGCCGGCACCAGATAGGCGGCCTGCAATTCGTCCGCCAGTTCGTTGAGCTTGCGCGCTTCCGCCGAACGGAACAGCGGCGCATCGAGCAGGTAGCTTTCGGTATAGCCGCGCAAGCTGCGGCGGGCCACCAGGGTGCCGTCGCCGGGGGCTGTGCATTCCCAGCCCTTTTCCAGATCGGAGGCCAGGGCATTCAGCCGCTGCGCCATGGCTTTCGCCGCCGGCACCGACTTCGCCGCATCGTCCAGCACATCGTTGCGCAGCAGGCCGAGAACGGCGGCCTGTTCCACCAGCCAGGCATTGTAGCGTTTGCCGGCGGAATCCAGCATGGCGCGGGCCTGGCGGGCCTGGTCCACCATGCGGCGCAGATCGGCACCGGCACGCTGGCTGCCGTCCTGCAGGTTCAGCACCGCGCCTTCCAGGCCTTCGCCGATCAGGTATTGCTCGAGGGCCGCCTCGTCCTTGAGGTAACGCTCCGACTGGCCGCGCTTCACCTTGTAGAGCGGCGGCTGCGCGATATAGAGGTGGCCGGCATCGATCAGCGGCCGCATCTGGCGGAAGAAGAAGGTGAGCAGCAGGGTGCGGATATGGGCGCCGTCCACGTCGGCGTCGGTCATGATGATGATCTTGTGGTAGCGCAGCTTGGCGAGGTCGAAATCGTCATGGCCGATGCCGGTGCCGAGCGCGGTGATCAGCGTGCCAATTTCCGCCGAGCCGAGCATCTTGTCGAACCGCGCGCGCTCCACGTTCAGGATCTTGCCGCGCAAAGGCAGCACGGCCTGATTGGCGCGGTGGCGGCCCTGCTTCGCCGAGCCGCCGGCGCTATCGCCCTCGACCAGGAAGAGTTCGGACTTGGCCGGATCGCGCTCCTGGCAATCGGCAAGCTTGCCGGGCAGGGAAGAGACATCCAGCGCGCCCTTGCGGCGGGTGAGTTCGCGCGCCTTGCGCGCCGCTTCGCGCGCGGCGGCGGCTTCCACCACCTTGCCGACGATGGTGCGGGCATCCGAGGGATGCTCCTCGAACCAGGCGGCAAGCTGCTCATTGACCAGGTTTTCCACCGCCGGGCGGACCTCGGAGGAAACCAGCTTGTCCTTGGTCTGGGAGGAGAATTTCGGGTCCGGCACCTTCACGCTGAGCACGCAGGTCAGGCCCTCGCGGCTATCCTCGCCGGAAAGCGTCACCTTCTCCTTCTTCAGGATGCCGCTCTCTTCCGCGTATTTGTTCACACAGCGGGTCAGGGCGCCACGGAAGCCGGCGAGATGGGTGCCGCCATCGCGCTGCGGGATGTTGTTGGTGAAGCAGAGCACGGCTTCGTGGTAGCCATCGTTCCACTGCAGCGAAATCTCGATGCCGATGCCGTCCCGCTCGCCCCGGATGGTCACCGGCGGCTTGTGCATCGGCGTCTTATTGCGGTCGAGATAGGCGACGAAAGCCTCGACGCCGCCTTCATACATCAGTTCCACGCTCTTGGGCTCGACGCCGCGCAGATCCTGCAGCACGATCTTCACGCCGCTGTTCAGGAAGGCCAGCTCGCGCAGGCGACGCTCCAGGGTGGCGAAGTCGAACTCGGTCTTGGTGAAGGTCTCGGGCGAGGGCAGGAAGGTCACTTCCGTGCCGCGCTTGCCGTCCTCGGCCGCGCCGACTTCGGCCAGCGGCGCTTCGGCATCGCCATGGCGGAAGCGCATGAAATACGCCTTGCCGGCGCGCCAGATGCGCAGTTCCAGCGTCGAGGACAGCGCGTTCACCACCGAGACGCCGACGCCATGCAGGCCGCCGGAAACCTTGTAGGAATTCTGGTCGAACTTACCGCCGGCATGGAGCTGGGTCATGATGACCTCGGCCGCCGAAACGCCTTCCTCGGGATGGATGTCCACCGGGATGCCGCGGCCATTGTCGCGCACGGTGCAGGAGCCATCGGGATTGAGCACCACGGTCACCTGGTCGCAATAGCCCGCCAGGGCCTCGTCGATGGCGTTGTCCACCACCTCGTAGACCATGTGATGCAGGCCCGAACCGTCGTCGGTGTCGCCGATATACATGCCCGGTCGCTTGCGCACCGCATCCAGGCCCTTCAGCACCTTGATCGCCGAGGAATCATAGCCCTCGCCGTTGCGCGCCGCTTCATCCTTGCGGAATTGCTCTTCACTCATCGTCTCACCCTCATGCCGGGGCGGCCTGGGGCATCACCGCCCCATCCGCCACCGCGAAGAATTCGGCCCGCTCGCGCAGGCCCTTGAACAGGTCCAGGTCGGTGCCGGTCAGCCAGGCTTGGCCGCCGAGCGCCAGGATTTCGCCATACAGCGCCGCGCGCCGCGTGGCATCGAGATGCGCCGACACTTCATCCAGCAGCAGCAACGGCGCGAAGCCCTTGCGCTCGCGGATCAGCCGCGCATTGGCCAGCGTGATGGCGATCAGCAGCGCCTTCTGCTCGCCGGTGGAGCAATGCGCGGCGGCCTGATCCTTGGCGCAATGCCACACCGCGAAATCGCTGCGATGCGGTCCTTCGGTGGCGGCACCGGCATCGCGGTCGATGAAGCGGCGCTCCTGCAGCAGCCGGCGCAGCTTCTCTTCCGCCGCCAGGGCCGGCATTTCCGCCAGCCAGTCTTCCACGATGCCCTTGGCGGCAAGGCGGCCGCGCGGGAAGGCGCCATCGCCGGAGGCTTCGCTCAAGGCCATGCCAGCTTCCACCAGTGTCAGGCCGTCTCGCCGCGCGGCGGCGACGGCCACGCCATGTTCGGCCATCTGGCCTTCCAGCGCCCCGAGCCAGCTTGGATCGGCGCCGCCTGATTTCAGCAGCTTGTTGCGCTCGCGCATCGCCTTCTCATAGGCGCCGACGCGGCGGGCATGGCCGCCATCCAGGCCATAGACCAGGCGGTCCATGAAGCGCCGCCGGGTGGAAAGGCCATCGACGAACAGGCGATCCATCTGCGGCGTCAGCCACACGATATCGAGATACTCGGCCAGCGCATTGGCACTGGAAGCCGCTTCGCCATTGATGCGCACATGGCGCCGCTCGCTGTCCTCGTCGCCGGCGGTTTCCACCAGGCCGGTGCCGATGCTGACCGGGCCGATGCAGCTTGAAAGCTCGGCATGCATAGCCCAGCGGCCACCGCTGGCTGTCTGTCGCGTCACCTCGCCCAGCTTGGCGCGGCGCAGGCCACGGCCCGGTGAGAGGAAGGAAAGGGCTTCTAGGATATTGGTCTTGCCGGCGCCATTCGGGCCGGTGAGCACCACGGGCATGCCTTGACTGGGCAGTTTCAGCGTCGCGTAGTTGCGGAAGTCCTGCAGCATCAGGCCAAACACCGCCGCACCGGAACGCAGATCCCGGGGCGCTGCCGCTTGGCTTATATTCTGCCTGTCAAGCTCCCCCGCCAATAGCGCGGCGCTGCTGGCCATCACACACGCATCGGCATCAGCACGTAGAGCACGCCATCATCGGCGGGATCGCGCACGATGGTCGGCGCCAGGGCATCGGCCAGCAGGAAGCGGGCATTCTCGCCTTCGATCTGGCCGGCGATATCCAGCAGATAGCGCGAATTATAGCCGACCTCGATCGGCGCCGCGCTGTAGGCGATGGTAAGCTGCTCGGTGGCGGAACCCTGGTCCGGGCTGGTCGCCGACAGTTCAAGCCCTTCCGGCTTGAGCGTCAGCTTCACGGCGCGGCTCTTCTCGGTGGAGATGGTGGCGACGCGGTCGACGGCGGCCGAGAAGGCCTTGCTGTCGACTTCCATCACCTTGTCATTCTCGCGCGGGATCACGCGCTCGTATTCGGGGAAGGAACCGTCGATCAGCTTCGACACCAGCACCAGGTCGCCGAAGGTGAAGCGGATCTTGGTGTCGCTGAGTTCGATGCGCACCTCGGCGCCGCTGCCATCCAGCAGCTTCTGCAACTCGTTCACCGTCTTGCGCGGCACGATCACGCCGGGCATGCCGCTGGCGCCGGTGGGCAGCGGCGTCTCGACGCGGGCGAGGCGGTGGCCATCGGTGGCGACGGCACGCAGCATCGGCACGCCGGCGGAAGCGGCGGCATGCAGGTAGATGCCGTTGAGGTAATAGCGCGTCTCCTCGGTGGAGATCGCGAAGCGGGTCTTGTCCACCAGGCGGCGGAGCTGGTCGGCCGGCAGCGGGAAGCTGTTCGGCAGCTCGCCCGGCGCCATCACCGGGAAATCTTCCTTCGGCAGGCAGGAGAGCTTGAAGCTGGAGCGGCCGGCGCGCAGTTCAAGCCGCTGGTCGCCGGCGGAGTAGGTGAGTTCCACTTCCGAGCCATCGGGCAGCTTGCGCACGATGTCGTAGAAGGTATGGGCGGCAACGGTGGTGGCGCCCGGTTTGCTCACCTTGGCGGCGAGTTTCTCCACCACGGCGATGTCGAGGTCGGTGGCGGTCAGCGCCAGCTTTTCGCCCTCGGCCTCGAGCAGCACGTTGGAGAGGATCGGGATGGTGTTGCGGCGCTCCACCACGCTCTGCACATGGCTCAGGGCGGTCAACAGAACGGCACGCTCGATGGTGAGTTTCATGGCTGAAAACCGGGAATGTTGCCTCCCCCGGCGGCGGTTCCGCCGAGTCTGGCGAGTATAGCAAACGGAGACGGCGGAAGCTATTGAAACGCAACGCAAAAACGGGCCGCTGGGGATAATCCGGCGGCCCGTTTAAGTGGTTGATTTCTTAAGGAAATGTTACGCCGTCAGCCTTCCAGTTTGCGGCGCAGCAAATCGATATCCTCGGCAAAGGCGCTGTCGATCTCGCGCAGCTCCTCGATCTTGCGCACGGCATGCATCACCGTGGTGTGGTCGCGGCCGCCGAACTTGCGCCCGATCTCGGGCAGGCTGCGCGAGGTGAGCTGCTTGGCCAGATACATCGCCACCTGGCGCGGGCGGGCCACGGCGCGGGCGCGGCGCGGCGAATGCATGTCGGCGAAGCGGATCGAGAAATGCTCGGCGACGCGCTTCTGGATTTCCTCGATCGTGACCTTGCGGTCATTGGCGCGCAGCAGGTCGGACAGCACTTCCTGCGCCGACTGCACGGTGATCGGGCGGCCGACCAGGCTGGAATAGGCCGAGATGCGGTTCAGCGCGCCTTCCAGCTCGCGGATATTGGACGTAATGCGGCGGGCGAGGAAATCCATCACCTCCGGCGGCACGCCGCGCAGGCCGCTGCGCTCCGCCTTGGCCTGCAGGATGGAAAGCCGCAGTTCGAAATCGGTCGGGTGGATATCCACCACCAGGCCCCAGCCGAGGCGCGAGCGCATGCGCTCCTCGATGCCCTCGAGATCGGACGGCGAGCGGTCGCCCGAAACGATGATCTGGCGGTTCTGGTCGCACAGCGCATTGAAGGTGTGGAAGAACTCTTCCTGCGTGCTTTCCTTGCCGGCGATGAACTGGATGTCGTCGATCATCAGCACATCAACCGAGCGGAACTGCTCCTTGAACGCCATCGTGTCCTTGAAGCGCAGCGCCCGGATGAACTGGTACATGAACTTCTCGGCCGAGAGATAGACCACGCGGCGCTCCGGGAAGCGCTGGCGGATATGCCAGCCGATGGCATGCATCAGATGGGTCTTGCCCAAGCCCACGCCGCTGTAGAGGAACAGCGGATTGTAGGCGACCTGCGGGCTTTCGGCGACGCGGAGCGCCGCGGCGCGGGCCAGTTCATTCGACTTGCCGGTGATGAAGCTGTCGAAGGTGAAGCGCGGATCGAGCGGCGCGGAAAGCTCGCGCTCGACATCGTCCATGTCGCGCGCCGGCATCGCCACGCCGCGTTCGGCGGCCACAGCGCGCTCGGAGAGGCGGTCGGCGCCATCGAAGCTGGCAGCAGGGCGCAGCAGCGAGGCCGGCTTGGCCGGAACTGCTGCCTGGGCCTGGCCGGGAACATTCGCCTGGGCGGCTGCGGCCGAACCCTGGGCGGCCGGTGCCGTGGCGGCAACACGGACATGGATCAGCACCCGGCGCACATCCGGGTTTTCCAGCCGCCAGATTTCGCGCAGGCGTTCGCTGTAGTGGTTCGCCACCCAGTCGCGCATGAAGCGGGTCGGCACCGAAAGATGCACGTCGCCATCGCCCAGCGTCGCCTTGGCCAGTGCCAGCGGCTTGAGCCAGGAATTGAACGCCGCCTCGCCGAAGGCGACGCGGAGCCGACTGCGCACGCGCTGCCATTGCGGCTCCAGCGCGGCAGTGGCCTCGGCGGTGGTGTCGATCTGGATCTCGCTATCCTCGGGGCTGATGAGACCCTTGGTGGAGACGGATTTGGGCTGCGGCTGCGAAGACTTCACCATGGCGCGGCCTCAGCTCTGCGACCAGGCGAGGCCGGCGGCCTTCCAACCATTGAGGTGGCCACGCTGCTTCTGGGCATCCATGTCGCCCTCGAAGCCGCCAGCGATATTGTAGCAGGGGCCGAAGCCCGCGGCGGTCATGGCGATAGCCGCGGCGCGCGAGCGGGCGCCGGAACGGCAGAGGAAGTAAAGCGGCTGACCCGGCGCGATATTCTTTGCGCGCAGTTCGTCAGCGAAATGCGAATTCACGGTCATCTCGGGATACACTTGCCAGGAAATCAAAAGAGGAGACTTGGACAGAGCGTTCAGGTCGGGCGTGCCGACATAGCTCCATTCCGGCTTGGTACGTACGTCTATCAGAATTGCGGCCGGATCTTCCTGCAGCTTCGACCAGGTATCGTTCGGTGTGATATCGCCTGCATAGCTATCTACCCCCGTCGTTGCCGCCGCCTGCATCCCCAACCTCGCGCCACGTGATTTGTAACTCGTTTTTGTCGTGCGTAACGCGCTGCCTGCGTCGCCATCACTGCTTGCAAAAAACACGTTCTCAACAAAAACGCGACCACTCACCCCCGCAAACCCAATAGCTTCAGCCTTCATTCATGTCGTCTGTTGCGGTCGGCGCGGCGACCGTTTCCTTATGAGCGCGGGCTTTCGAGAAGTCGAAAACGCACAAAGAAAACTCAATCACCGTACCGCCTGTCGCGTCATGTAATGTCAGCGTCCACCGCGAGGCAGCGGTGCATTAAAGGCAAAAACGCCGGAGCGAAGCAAGCAGACTATTCGCGACTCCGGAAAATAATTTTTCGGTGTTGCAACATTAGAACTTGTCGCGTGGTTTTGCGGCATTTGATGCGTGTTCCATTCGATGCAAGGGAATTGTTGCCGCGCGAAAGAAACAGCAGTGAACATCGCTGCGCGGAGTCGCAACGCGCCATCTCGTTCATAAGGATAAGGCGGCGCCCAAGCCACGGCAGAAGCACAAAAAAATATCGCCACGCACTTAGGGTTAAGTGCGTGGCGATATCGGAATTTTTATGCGGGCGGCGACGGCCAGGCCGGCGCCAGCGCCGATCAACCCATCGTCTTGATGGCGGCGTTCAGACGCGACAGCTTGCGCGAGGCGGTGCCCTTGTGGACCACGCCCTTGTTCACGCTCTTGTCGAGAGCCGGCTGCGCCAGCTTGAAGGCGGCCTGCGCGGCGGCCTTGTCGCCGCTGGCGATAGCGGTCTCGACCTGCTTCACGGCGCTGCGCACCTTGGTGCGGCGGGCGCGGTTGACGGCAGTGCGCTTCGGGGTTTGGCGGGCGCGCTTCTCCGCGGACTTATGCTGAGCCATGGATAGTGTATTCCAGTTGCTTGGATCGTGCCTTGCGGCGAAATCAGAGGGGCGCGTTATAGCCCCCATGCCCCCCGCCGTCAACCCCATGTGACGGCCTGTATTTTTCCGCCTTTGAGGTCCGCATCGGCGCGGGGCCTCGGGGCTGCCTTGCCGGGCTCGGCGGCGCTGGGGCATAGTGCCGCCATGGGCGGATTTTCCTTTCCAGATGTGGGGCTTGTGGCCCAGGCGCTATGCCTGCTCGGCACCCTCGCCGGCTTGCTGCTGGCAGCCGGCAGTCCGCTGCCGGCGGCTTTCTTCTGGGCCATCGGCATCGGCCTGCAGGCGGCGCTGGCCGCGGCGGAACTGGCGGATCGCCTGGATCTGCCTGGAATCGCCGGCCTGTTGCCGCTGCTGCGGTTTCACAGCCTCACGCTGGGCGGCCTTGCCCTGGCACTGGGCGCCCTGCTCGGGCTGGTGCTGCCGCCGGGCAACAAACGCACCGGGCTGCTCACTGCCATCGGTATCGCGCTGCTGATCGCCGTGGCGGCGGAACGCCTGCCGCTGGGGTCGCTGCCGTTGCCGCTGATCGTGCTGGGCGTGCTGATGCTGGCGGTGCTGATCGGTCTGCGCCACCGTCCGGCCCCCGCTCGCTGGCTGCTGCTGGGCACATTATTATTGGCGCTGGCTGAACTGGCCCGCTACCGCTATCTCGGCGGCCTGCCGATCGCGCCCGAGGCGCTGGCGCGGCTCTGCCTCGGCGGCGGCTTCCTCTGTTGCGGGCTCGCGGCGCGAGCGACGCGGTAGTTTGAGCAACACGCTAAACTAGAAGCCATATAGTTCCGCCGGGTTGTCGACGAAGATGCGCCGCCGGTCGGCTTCGTTCGGCGCCCATTCCAGCATCAGGTCGAGCAGTTTGGCCTCGTCGGGATAGCCGAACTTGTCGGCCTGGGCATGGGGGAAGTTGCTGGCCCAGATCATGCGCTCGGGCGCGTGCCGCACCAGGGCAGAGGCAAGGGCGCCGACATCCTCATAGCGCGGCTTGCCGGCCTTCGAGGTTTCATACACGCCGGCCAGCTTGACCCAGACATTGCCGGTATCCACCAGGCGCAGCAGGCATTGGAAGGAAGGATGGTCCACCGGCACCGGATCGATGAACTTGCCGACATGGTCGATGATCACCTTGCAGGGCAGGCGGCGGATCATCGCTTCATGCTCAGGCAATTCACGGCCATTCAATTGCAGCAGGATGCTCCAGCCGAACGGTGCGATGCGGTTGGCCATTTGCTCGGCCACGTCCAGCCGCAGCATGCCGCCATAGAGGTTCATGGTGCGCAGCCCGCGCGCACCACCCTTGGTCAGGCGTTCAAGTTCGGCATCATTCACGCCGGGTTTCACCACCACCACGGCGCGGGCGCGCTCCAGGCCCAGTTCGGCGGTGCAATCCATCGCCAGGCGGTTGTCATCGCCATAGGCATTGGCCTGCACCACGATCACGCGCTCGATGCCCAGCCAGTCCATCACCTGGCGATATTCGGCCACGCTCACTGCCGGCGGCGTCGGCGTGTTCGGCAAAGCCGTGTAGCTATCGGAATAGAAATGGATATGGCTGTCGCAGGCGCCCTTGGGCATCACAAGCTTCGGCTTCGGGCCGGTGAAGACACGGGTATAGGTCATGGTCGCAACCCCGATACTATGTGTGCGGCTATTTCTTCAGGCGCCTACTTCTTCAGACGGGCGAGATCGCCGGAGAATTCCTGGGAGCAGAACGGGCTGCCGCCCTGGAAATAATCGCCGATGGGATCGGCGGGGAGGGCTTTCTGCGCTTCCAGCGCTTCCGCCGCGAAAGCCTCGGACTGGCCTTCCGGCCTATAGCCGAGGCTCAAGGCATGGCTGTTGTCCCACCAGGCGCGCTTGTTATCCGACATGCCATAGACGACTTCATAGACCAGGCCGGGCTTTTCCAGGCCGATGCGGATGAGCTGCACCAGGTCGGCGGGTTTCAGCCAGATCGCCAGGCGGCGCTCGTCGATCGGCTTGTCGCCGAAATTGCCGATGCGGATGCTCAGCACGCCCAGGCCATGCTTGTGGGCATAGAGCGAGCCGAGGCCCTCGCCAAACAGCTTGGACAGGCCATAGCGCGTATCAGGCAATGGCACGGCCTCGATGCCGATTTTCCGCTGGCGCGGGTGGAAGCCCATCACATGGTTGGAGGAGGCGAAGACCACGCGCTGCACACCCTGGCGCCGCGCGGCTTCAAACAGGTTGTAGCAGCCGATGATATTGGCGTTGAGGATGGTGTCCCACGGCCCTTCCACGGAAAAGCCGCCCAGATGCACGATGCCATCCACGCCCGCGCAGGCTGTTTCCACGGCGGCGGCATCGGCCAGATCGGCGGCGATGAAGCGTTCGTCTGGCCCAAGGTCGGCCGGCGCCTTGATGTCGCTTAAGATCAGCTCGGGGTAGAGCGGCTTGAGCAACGGGCGCAGGCGGCTGCCGATGCCGCCGGCGGCGCCTGTGAGCAGAACGCGCTTCATCGGTCTTCACTCCCCAGTTATTGCCGCACCATTTTTTCGATCAGGGCTTGCGGCATAGTATGTCTTCTTCCGGGCAATCCACCAGCAGCGTCAGCCTGGCTGACTTGGGCCAAGGCTATGGCGGACTGGCGGCACTCTGTTCCATCGCCTTGCGCAGCCGCTCGCGGCTGTTGCTCAGGTGCAGCCGCATCGCCGAGCGGGCGGCGTCGCTGTCCTGGCGCAGGATCGCCTGATAGATGTCTTCATGCTCGCGGTTGACGCGGCGGAGATATTCGCTGCGGTCGTCGGCGAAGAAGCGGAAGGTTTGCAGCCGGGTACGCGGAATCATCAGCGCGCCGAGATAGCTGAACAGATGCGTGAAATGCGCATTGCCGGTGGCTTCGGCGATGGTGCGGTGGAAATCGAGATCCGGCGCCACGGCATCCTCGGAAGCCGCGATGGCGGCCTCCATGCGGTCGAGCGCCACACGCATCGCCTCCAGATGCGCCTCGCCGCGCCTTTGTGCCGCCAGCGCGCAGGCTTCCGCCTCCAGCGCGATGCGCAGTTCCAGCACACTGATCACTTCCTTCAGCAGGTCGAGATTGGCTTCATCGATGCGGAAGGGCTGGGTGAGGGCATCGGCCTGCACGAAGGCGCCGACACCCTGCTGCGTCGTGACCATGCCGGCGGCGCGCAGCGAGGAAATCGCCTCGCGCACCACGGTTCGGCTGACGCCGAATTCTCCGATCAGTTCCTGCTCGCTCGGCAGCTTGTCGCCGGGCTTCAGCATGCCCTGGGCGATCCGCCCGGTGAGGGTGCGGGTGAGCTGCGAGGTCAGGGTTTCTCGTCGGCGCAGAGCCGTCACGATATCCTCCGAATGACCGGCTAACCTGTATGACAAGTGGGGGTGCGTGTAAAGTCATCGTATACGTTTTAGTTGGTTTTACTAAATTCTTGACGGCGAGCCGGCGGTCACTTGTATGATGACACAACAATATGCCGGCGACTCAGCAGAACCAGACCGGCGTGCAACAGGAGGAAATCATGCACAAGCTTATTGCCGCCGCGGTCCTCGCGGCGCTGGCTGCCACGGGTGCGACCGCCAAGGAATTCCGCTCATCCGATGTTCATCCCATGGATTACCCCACCGTTCAGGCGGTGGTGCATATGGGCAAGCTGATCAACGAGCGCACCACCGGCAAGCATAGCGTGAAGGTGTTCGGCCAGAGCGTGCTCGGTTCGGAGAAGGACACGATCGAGCAGACCAAGATCGGCGCGCTCGACATGGTGCGCGTCAACATTTCCGCCTTCAACAACATCGTGCCGGAAACCAACGTGCCGGCGCTGCCCTTCGTGTTCAAGTCGAAGGCGCATATGCGCAAGGTGCTGGATGGCGCCGTGGGCGACGACATCCTCAAGGCGCTGGAAGCCCAGGGCTTCATCGGCCTGGCCTTCTACGACAGCGGCTCGCGCAGCTTCTACACCACCAAGAAGCAGATCAAGACCGTGGAAGACATGAAGGGCATGAAGATCCGCGTGCAGCAATCGGATATGTGGGTGGCGATGATGCAGGCGCTGGGCGCCAATGCCACGCCGCTGCCCTATGCCGAGGTCTATACCGCGCTGAAAACCGGCGTGGTGGATGGTGCAGAGAATAACTGGCCGTCCTATGAATCCTCGCGGCATTATGAAGTGGCGCAGACCTATTCGATCACCGAACATTCGATGGCGCCGGAACTGCTGGTTTTCTCCAAGCGGGTCTGGGATGGCCTGCCGGTGAATGAGCGCGACATCATCCGTCAGGCGGCGAAGGATTCTGTGCCGGTGATGCGGAAATTGTGGGACGACCGCGAGGCGGCGGCGGAAAAGACCGTCACCGCCGGCGGCGCCAAGATACTCACCGATGTCGACAAGAAGGCTTTCGCCACTGCCATGCAGCCGGTCTATGCCAAGTTCGCGGCGGATGCCAAGCTGCAGGATCTGGTGAAGCGCATCCAGGCCATCGACTAAGCCAAATGCTGGGTTTGCTGCGTTTCATCACGCCGCTTAACGCCACGATTGCGCGCCTGTGCATGATCGTGGCGGTATGCGGCCTGTTCGCCATCGTCGGCGTGGTGGCGTTGCAGGTCTTTGGCCGCTATGTGCTGAACGACACGCCGACCTGGGCGGAAAGTCTGGCGCTGGTGCTGATCCTCTATGTCACCATGCTTGGCGCGGCAGTGGGCGTGCGCGATGCGGGCCATATCGGCCTGGAATCGCTCCTCGCCATGCTGCTCCCCGAAGCGCACCGGATCTGGGTCGAAATCCTGATCCATGTCCTAGTGGCCTGTTTCGGCATCGCCATGGCCTGGCATGCTGGCGAACTGGCGGCTTCCGTGATGCCCTACAAGATTCCCAATCTCGGCCTGCCGGAAGGCATCAACCATGTGTCGTTGAGCCTCGCCGGCGGGCTGATCGTGCTGTTCTCGATTGAACATATCCTGGCGCTCCTGGCGGGCGAGAAGGTGCGTCCGGCATGGCATTGACCATTCTCGCTGTCAGCTTCTTCGGCTTCCTTGTCCTTGGCGTCCCGGTCGCTTTCTCCATCGGCCTCTCGGCGGTGGTGACCATTCTCTACGAGGGCCTGCCGCTGGCCGTGGTGTTCCAGCGCATGGCAGCAGGAATGAACATCTTTTCCTTCCTCGCCATTCCGTTCTTCATCTTTGCCGGCGAATTGATGCTCTATGGTGGCGTCGCTGACCGCATCGTGCGTTTCGCCAAGGATGCCATCGGCCATATCCGTGGCGGGCTGGGCATGTCGAATGTGGTTGCCTGCACGCTATTCGGCGGTGTTTCCGGCTCGCCGGTGGCCGATGTCTCGGCCATGGGCGCGGTGATGATCCCGATGATGAAGAAGGAGGGGTATGACGCCGACTATGCCGTCAACGTCACCACCCATGCCTCGCTGGTCGGCGCGCTGATGCCTACCAGCCACAACATGATCATCTATTCGCTGGCGGCGGGTGGCAAGGTATCGATTGCGGCGCTGATCCTGGCCGGCCTTATTCCCGCAGCACTGCTAACACTCTGCATGCTGGTGGCGGCCTATCTGGTGGCGATCAAGCGCGGCTATCCAGCTGGCACATTTCCCGGCTGGCACCAGGTGGCGCGGTCGGCCGCCGCCGCCATTCCTGGCCTGTTCATCATTGTCATCATCCTGGTCGGCATCCTGCAGGGCATCTTCACCGCCACGGAAGCGGCGGCGGTGGCGGTGATCTATGCCATCCTGCTCGCCAGCCTGGTCTACCGCTCGCTCACCTGGGCGCATCTGGTGAAGGCGGCGGCCAAGGCGGTGAAAACCACCGGCATCGTGCTGCTGCTGATCGGCGTGTCGAACACCTTCGGCTACCTGATCAGCCTCTACGAAGCCGCCGAGCTTACCGGCAAGGCACTCTCCAGCATTTCCACCTCGCCCTGGGTGATCTTCCTGCTGGTGAATGTCATCCTGTTCGTGCTCGGCACTTTCCTGGATATGGCGGCGACGATCCTGATCTGCACGCCGATCTTCCTGCCGATCTGCATTCAATACGGCATGGGGCCGGTGCAGTTCGGTATGCTGATGCTGATCAACTGCGCACTCGGCCTCAACACGCCGCCGGTCGGCACCACGCAATTCGTCGGCTGCGCCATCGGCGAGGTCAGCATCGGCCATGTCATGCGCACGATCTGGCCGTTCTACGGCGCGCTGATCGCCGCGCTGTTCCTCGTCACCTATGTGCCGGGCTTTTCGCTCTGGCTGCCAGACCTGTTCCTGGGCGGCAAGCACTAGGTTCTAGAACTTGCGCGCCGCCACCACCAGGGCCGGGATCGCCGCTTCGCCAAGGAAGCGGAAGGCTTCCAGCCGGTGCAGCCCGGCCACCAGCACATAGCGGTCCTTGTCGACGCGCACCTGGATCGGTATCTGCAGGCCGTTCTGCACGATATCGTCGGCCAGGGCTTCCATCTTGGCCGGTTCCAGCGTGCCTTTGAATTTCTGCGGCACGTAGATTTTCGCGAGCGGGATCGGTACGGGCTTCATCATGCGGGTAATCTCCGGTGCAGCCGCAGGATGGCCTCATGCAACGCGGAAAGGAAGGTCGAGCGGTCTTTAGCCGAGAAGGGCCGCGGGCCACGGGTGGCTTCGCCGGCCGAACGCAGGTCGGTCATCAGGTTGCGGGTGGCCAGCGCCATGCCGATGTTGTTTTCGTCGAATGCCTTTCCTGTGGGGGCCAGCACGGTGGCGCCGGTCTTGACGCAGCGCGCGGCGAGCGGAATGTCGGCGGTGATCACGATGCTGGCAGGATTGGCGCGGGCGGCGATCCAGTCATCAGCCACATCCAGGCCTTCTGCCACCTGCTCCAGGCGGATCCATGGCACGCGCGGCAGATTGATGAAGCTGTTCGCCACCACCTGCACGCCGATGCCATGGCGTTCTGCCACCTTGAATATCTCCGCCTTCACCGGGCAGGCATCGGCATCCACCAGTATTTCGATTGCGGTCGGCATTATCCCCCAAGCACCGTCAACGGGTTAGCGCAAATTAACAGCGGCAATGGTGCGACTTTGCCGCTTTGGTATGCGAATTGCTAGTCTGTAAGGCATAAAGCCTGACTTGGGTGAAGCATTGTGAGTGGTTTGCGTATTCTTCTGATCGACGAGAACCCGGAACGGGCCGCGGTATTGAACGAGGCGTTGCGGGCTCAGGGCTATGAACTGGTGGCGCGCATGGCGCCACGCGAACTAAGTGCGCGCCGCGTCGCCGAGATTGCTCCCGATGTGGTGATCGTCGACATGGATTCGCCCAGCCGCGACACCATCGACAGCATGCGGCAGATCAACGACGACCAGCCGCGTCCAATCGTCATGTTCGTCGATCAGTCCGATGTCGGCATGATCGAACAGGCCATGCAGGCCGGCGTTTCGGCCTATATCATCGACGGTCTGAACGTGAAGCGGGTGAAGCCGATCCTCGATGTTGCCATCGCGCGCTTCCGGGAATTCCAGGCGCTGCGCGATGAACTGAAGAAGACCAAGGCGACGCTGCATGAGCGCAAGCTGATCGAGCGCGCCAAGGGCATGCTGATGCGCGAGAAGAAGCTCAGCGAGGAGGAGGCCTATGCCGCGCTCCGCAAGCTCGCCATGGACCGCCAGCAGCGCCTTGTCGATGTGGCCGAAACGCTGCTCGCTTTCGCCGATCTGCTGAAGAAGGATTGAGACCGTCTGCATAGTGCGCGTGCAGGCTTCGCCTGTTTTGTGTGCAGTGCAGCAGAGTCACACCCCCTTCGACTTTCGTCGTGGTGTAGCGGAAAACCGCCAATTTAGCTAATTCTGCGACTTGGCACGCTTCATGCTTTGTTAAACCCGACCACCTGCTGCAACGGCGCAGCAGGTTCATATGATCGGACAATGGCGTCCTGCGATGCGGCTCCGGGCCTTTTTGGCTTCGGATCACCTGCATCGGAGGGCGCCTTTTTTGTTGCCGTGAGCACAAGCGGCAACGCAACGGACAACCAGCAGGAGGCTTCGACATGCGTGGCACGATTGGCAAGAAGGGTGTGAACCGGCGTCAGGTGTTCAAGGGGGCGGCGGGCGCGGCGGCTTTGTTCGCGTCGGCGAAGCTGGCTTTGCCGGCGGGTGCTTTCGCACAGGCAGCGGGCCCGGAAGTGAAGGGCACCAAGCTCGGCTATATCGCGCTCACCGATGCCTCGCCGCTGATCATCGCCAAGGAAAAGGGCTTTTTCGCCAAGTATGGCGTGCCCGACATGGTGATCGACAAGCAGGCTTCCTGGGGCGCCACGCGTGACAATATCGAACTCGGCGAAGCCGGCGGCGGCATCACCGGCGCGCATATCCTGACGCCGATGCCCTACCTGATCACGGTCGGCAAGATCACCAAGACCAAGATTCCGATGGCGATGCTGGCGCGGCTCAACACCAACGGTCAGTCGATCTCGGTGTCGAACACCTACGCCAATATGGGCGTCACCACCGATGCCAAGGCACTCGGCGCTGCCTTCAAGAAGGCCAAGGCGGAAGGCAAGGATATCAAGTGCGCCATGACCTTCCCCGGCGGCACCCATGACATGTGGATCCGCTATTGGCTGGCCGCCAACGGTATCGATCCGGAGAAGGATGTTTCCACCATCGTGGTGCCGCCGCCGCAGATGGTGGCGAACATGAAGGTGAACACCATGGAAGCCTTCTGTGTCGGCGAGCCGTGGAATTCGCAGCTTGTGCACCAGAAGATCGGCTTCACCGCGCTCACCACCGGCGAGTTGTGGAAGGATCACCCCGAAAAGTCGCTCAGCCTGCGCGCCGATTGGGTGGAGAAGAACCCGAAGGCCGCCAAGGCGATTTTGATGGCGGTGATGGAAGCCCAGATGTGGTCCGACAAGATGGAGAACAAGGCCGAGCTGTGCAAGATCGTCGGCGGTCGCGACTGGTTCAAGGTGCCGGTGGAAGACATCCTCAACCGTCAGACCGGTGATATCGATTACGGCGATGGCGGCCGCAAGGTAAAGGTTGGCCTGGATAGCCCGCTGGTGATGAAATTCTGGCGCGACTACGCTTCCTATCCGTTCCAGAGCCATGAACTCTGGTTCCTCACCGAGAATATGCGCTGGGGCTACTTGCCCGCCGATACCGACACCAAGGCGCTGATCGGCCAGGTGAACCGCGAGGATCTGTGGCGCGATGCGGCCAAGACGCTGGGCGTGGCGGCGGCTGATATTCCGGCCTCCACCTCGCGCGGCAAGGAAACCTTCTTTGATGGCAAGGTGTTCGATCCGGCCGATCCGGCTGCGTATCTCAAGAGCCTCGCCATTTCCCGCGTCGCCTGATCAGGAAAGCATGGCCATGAAAATGGAAAGCATCGACAAAGCGGCCCTCACGTATGAGGGCCGCGACTGGCGCGTCACCCTGCTGCCGAAACTGACGGCAGGCGCCAAGCATATCGCCGCACGCGTGTTGCCGCCGGTGCTGTTCCTCGCGCTGCTGCTCGGCATCTGGCAGATCGCCTGCTCCTCACCCGGCGCCACCTTGCCGCCGCCGACCAAGGTGCTGGACGAAACCTGGATGCTGATCGTCGATCCGTTCTTCGACAAGGGCAACCTGGACAAGGGCCTGTTCTGGCATATTGCCTCCAGCCTCAAGCGCGTCGCCATCGGTTTCTCGCTGGCCGCCGTGATTGGCATCGCGCTTGGTGTGCTGATCGGCCAGTCGACCCTGGCTTTCCGCGGCCTCGATCCGATCTTCCAGGTGCTGCGCACGGTGCCGCCGCTGGCCTGGCTGCCGCTGTCGCTGGCGGCTTTCCGCCATGCCGATCCGTCGGCAATCTTCGTTATCGCCATCACCGCGATCTGGCCGATCATCCTCAACACCGCCGTCGGTATCCGCAATATTCCGCAGGATTACCGCAATGTCGCCAAGGTGCTGCAACTCAATGGCTTCGAGTTCTTCTTCAAGGTGATGCTGCCGGCGACCGTGCCGTTCATGTTCACCGGCCTCAAGATCGGCATCGGCCTGTCCTGGCTCGCCATCGTTGCCGCTGAAATGCTCATTGGCGGCGTCGGTATCGGCTTCTTCATCTGGGATGCCTGGAACTCCTCGCTGATCAGCGAGATCATCCTGGCGCTCATCTATGTCGGTCTGGTCGGCTTCATGCTCGACCGCCTGATCGGCTTCATCGGCAGCCGCGTCGGCGGCTACTCCCAGCAGTAACGGGGAACACGTATGGCGCCGCGTCCGAAGAAGAGCAAGCGTGCGGCAGTCGCCAATGCGGCGGCTCCCCTCACGATGCGTATCGGCTTCATTGCTCTTTCCGACAGCGCGGCGCTATTCGTTGCCCAGGAAAAAGGCTTCTTCGCCCAGCACGGCCTGAAAGTCGAACTGGTGCGGGAGCCCTCCTGGGCCAATATCCGCGACAAGGTGGCGCTCGGTGCGCTGGATGCGGCGCATATGCTGGCGCCGATGCCGCTGGCTGCCACGCTGGGTGCCGGCGGCTGGAAGAAGCCGCAGATCACCTCGTTCGTGCTGGCGCTGAACGGCAACGCCGTCACCATTTCCGCCAAGCTGTGGGATCGCCTCGTTGCCATCGAGCCGAGCCTGCAGCATAGCCGGGCCGAAAGTGCCAATGCGTTGCGCCGCCTGATCAACCAGGACCGCAAGGCCGGCAAGCCGCCGCTCACCTTCGCCACCGTGTGGCCGTATTCTTCGCACCAGATCCAATTGCGCTACTGGCTCGCTGCCGCCGGTATCGATCCGGACCGCGATGTCAACTTGGTGGTGGTGCCGCCGCCGCAGATGACCGACCGCCTCGGTGCCGGCGAGATCGATGGCTTCTGCGTCGGCGATCCCTGGAACACCCTGGCCGTGCTGCGTGGCGTCGGCCGCATCCTGATTTCCGGCTACGAGATCTGGAACAACCGCATGGAAAAGGTGGTTGGCGCCAACCGCGATTGGGTTGAGCGCAATCCCAATGCGCATAAGGCCATGCTGATGGCGCTGATCGAGGCCGGCGAATGGCTGGATAAGCCGGAGAACCGGCTTGAGGGCGTCGATATCATGGCGCGCGATGCCTATGTCGGCAGCCATGCGGCGGAAGCTATCCGGCTCGGCATGCTCGGCATCGTGCGCTATGGCCTCGATACCAATCCGGAGCATATGCCGGATTTCCATGTCTTCAGCCGCTACACGGCGAATTTCCCCTGGCGCAGCCAGGCGGAATGGTATTTGAGCGAAATGCGACGCTGGAATCTGATCGATCCGGCCACCGATATCGCGGCGCTGGCCGATCAGGTCTACCGCACCGATCTCTACCGCGAAGCCGCCGCCGCGCTGGACAAACCTTTCCCGCTGATCGACCGCAAGCCGGAAGGCCTGCATGCCGGCCCCTGGCAGCTCGCTCAGGCCAGTGCCCCGATCCCGATGGGGCCGGATCTCTTCTTCGATGGCAGCTATGTCTCCTCGGCGCGTTCCCAGGCCATCGGCCTGCGCCGTGAGGCCGATGCTGCCGCCAATGCCTCTCCCCGCCGTTTGCCGGCCAACCGCTGACAGGAGTTGCCCCCATGTCCACGTATCTTGCCTTCGACGATGTCGGCATGAGCTTCAAGGGTGCCAACGGAACCTTCGTGGCATTGCGCGAGATCAACCTGCAGATCAAGCAGGGTGAATTCGTTGCGCTGATCGGCCATTCGGGCTGCGGCAAGTCGACCCTGCTCAATATCGTTGCCGGCCTGTTGCGCGCCACCACGGGCGGCGTGCTGCTGCAGGGCAAGGAAGTGAACGATCCCGGTCCGGATCGCGCCGTGGTGTTTCAGAACCATTCGCTGCTGCCCTGGCTGACGGTCTACGACAATGTCCGCCTGGCAGTGGACAAGGTGCACCGCAAGGCCAAGTCGGCGGCGGAGCGCGATGAATGGACCAAGCATAATCTCGCCCTGGTCGGCATGGATCATGCGCTGGAGAAGCGGCCGCATGAAATCTCCGGCGGCATGAAGCAGCGCGTCGGCATCGCCCGCGCGCTGGCCATGGAGCCGAAGGTGCTGCTGCTGGACGAACCCTTTGGCGCGCTTGATGCGCTCACCCGCGCGACGTTGCAAGATACGGTCATGGAGTTGCAGGCAAAGCTGCAGAACACCGTGATCATGATCACCCATGATGTGGATGAAGCTGTGCTGCTGTCTGACCGCGTGGTGATGATGACCAACGGCCCGGCGGCAACCATCGGCGAGGTGCTGAATGTCAACCTGCCGCGCCCGCGCAATCGCCTCGCCATGGTCAGCGACCCGGAATATAACCGTTGCCGCAAGGAGATCATGAACTTCCTCTATGCCCGGCACCGTGCGCCGGCCACGCATGCGGCCTGAGGCCAGGGCGATGACGGGGAATTCAAAACCGGAGCGGCTGGTCATCATCGGCAACGGCATGGCGCCGGGCCGCATGCTGGAGAATCTGTTCGAGAAGGCGCCGGGCCGCTACGCGGTCACCATTTTCAACGCCGAACCGCGCGTGAATTACGACCGCATCATGCTGTCGCCGGTGCTCTCGGGCGAGAAGACCTACGAGCAGATCGTGATTCATGGCGATGGCTGGTATATCCAGAACGGCGTCACCCTGCACAAGGGCACGCGCGTTACCAGTATTGATCCGGTGGCCAAGACGATCACCACCGATAACGGCCTGGTCGAATCCTATGACAAGCTGGTGATCGCCACCGGTTCGGTGCCGTTCATCATTCCGGTGCCGGGCCACAAGCTGCCCGGCGTGCTGAGCTACCGCGATCTCGACGATGTCGATGCCATGATCCTGGCTGCCAAGGCGCGCGGCAAGGCCGTGGTGATCGGCGGCGGCCTGCTGGGCCTGGAAGCTGCGGCGGGTCTCGCCGAGCAGGGCATGCAGGTCAGCGTGGTGCATCTGATGCCGACGCTGATGGAGCGGCAACTCGATCAATCCGCCGGCTACCTGCTGAAGAAAGCCATCGAGGCGCGCGGCATCACCGTGCATACCGGCGCCAATACCAAGGCCATTCTCGGCGAAAAGAAGGTCGAGGGCGTGGAACTGGAAGACGGCACGGTGTTGCCGGCCGATCTGGTGGTGATGGCGGTGGGCATCCGACCGAATGGCACCCTGGCCAAGGAAGCCGGGCTGACGGTCAATCGCGGCATCGTGGTGGACGACCAGATGCGCACGTCGGATCCGCATATCTTTGCGCTTGGCGAATGCGTCGAGCATCGCGGCGCCACCTATGGCCTGGTCGCGCCGCTCTATGAGATGGCCGGCGTGCTGGCCCGCACGCTGATCGGCGAGGAAGCCGCCTATACCGGCTCGGTCACCGCCACCAAGCTGAAAGTCACCGGCATCAGCCTCTATTCCGCCGGCGATTTCGCCGAGGCCAAGGACCGCGAGGAAATCGTGCTGCGCGATGCCAGCCGTGGCGTCTACAAGCGGCTGGTGCTGAAGGACAGCCGCATCATCGGCGCCGTGCTCTACGGCGATACCGAGGATGGCGCCTGGTTCTTCCAGTTGCTGCGCGAGGGCAAGGATATTGCCGATCTGCGCGAGACGTTGATCTTCGGCCAGGGCTATGCGGGAGGCAGCCCGCTGGACCCTATGGCGGCCGTTGCAGTCTTGCCGGATGAGGCAGAGATCTGCGGCTGTAACGGCGTATGCAAGGGCAAGATCGTCGCAGCGATCACGGAAAAGAACCTGACCAGCCTGGATCAGGTGCGGGCCCATACCAAGGCATCGGCCTCCTGCGGCTCCTGCACCGGTCTGGTGGAAAAGCTGATCGGCTTCACGCTCGGCGATGGCTACCAGCCCGCCACCGTGAAGGCGATGTGCGGCTGCACCGATCTGGGCCATGACGATGTGCGCCGCCTGATCGTCGCCAAGGGCCTCAAGTCGATGCCGGCGGTGATGCAGGAACTGGAATGGAAAACCTCCTGCGGCTGCTCGAAATGCCGTCCTGCGCTGAATTTCTACCTGCTCGCCACCTGGCCCGGCGAATATGCCGATGACAGCCAGTCGCGTTTCATCAACGAACGCGCCCATGCCAATATCCAGAAGGATGGCACCTATTCGGTGGTGCCGCGCATGTGGGGCGGCGTCACCTCGGCCAAGGAACTCCGCGCCATTGCCGATGTCGCCGAGAAGTACAATATCCCGACGGTGAAGGTGACGGGCGGCCAGCGTATCGACCTGCTCGGCGTGAAGAAGCAGGACCTGCCTGGTGTGTGGGCCGATCTCAATGCCGCCGGCATGGTTTCCGGCCATGCCTATGCCAAGGGCCTGCGCACGGTGAAAACCTGCGTCGGCACCGAGTGGTGCCGCTTCGGCACCCAGGATTCCACCGGCCTTGGCATCAAGCTGGAGAAATACACCTGGGGCTCCTGGACCCCGCATAAGGTGAAGATGGGTGTCTCCGGCTGCCCGCGCAATTGCTCGGAAGCGACGGTTAAGGATATCGGCATCATCTGCGTCGATTCCGGCTACGAGCTGCACATTGCCGGTGCCGCCGGCCTGGAAGTGAAGCAGACCATCCTGTTCTGCAAGCTGGAGAGCGAGGCGGAGGTGCTGGAATATACCGGCGCCCTGATGCAGCTCTATCGCGAGCAGGCGCATTATCTCGACCGTATCCATAAATGGGTGCATCGCGTCGGGCTGGAGAGCATCAAGCAGCAGATCATCGAGGATGCGGCGCGGCGGCGCGAACTGAATGCCCGTTTTGTGTACTCCCAGACCTTCGCGCAGATCGATCCCTGGGCCGAGCGCGTTGCCGGCGCCCAGGCCCATGAATTCAAGCCGATGGCCGATCTCACCGTGCGCGAGGTGGCGTGATGACGATGATGCAGGATGAATGGGTTGAAATCGGCGGCATCGAGGAAATTCCGCGCCGCGGCGCTCGCGTGGTCAAATCGCCGGTGGGCGATATCGCGGTGTTCCGCGCCATGGATGACAGCATCTTCGCGCTGGAGGACCGCTGCCCGCATAAGGGCGGCCCGCTGAGCCAGGGCATTGTGCAGGGCCATGCGGTTAACTGCCCGCTGCACAATTGGCTGATCAGCCTGGAAACCGGCAAGGCCCAGGGTGCCGATGAGGGCTGTGCCCGCACCGTGCCGGTGAAGCTGCAGGGTGGCCGTATCCTGCTTGGCCTTTCCGCGCTTATCTCCCGCGCCGCCTGAGATGACGGAAACCCGCACCACCTGCCCCTATTGCGGCGTCGGGTGCGGCGTCATCGCCACGCGGGACGACACAAACGGCGCGGTGTCGCTGCGTGGCGACCTGCAGCATCCGGCCAATTTCGGTCGCCTCTGCTCCAAAGGCTCGGCGCTGGCCGAAACGCTCAGCCTGGATGACCGGCTACTGTATCCGGAACTGCATGGCGAACGCATCGGCTGGGATGCGGCCCTGGATCATGCTGCCGCGCGCTTCACCCAGGTGATCGATGAACATGGCCCGGAGGCGGTGGCCTTCTATGTTTCGGGCCAGTTGCTCACCGAAGACTATTACGTCGCCAACAAGCTGATGAAGGGCTATATCGGCTCAGCCAACATCGACACCAATTCGCGGCTCTGCATGGCGTCCGCCGTGGTTGGCCACAAGCGCGCCTTTGGCAGCGACACCGTGCCGGTGAATTACGAGGATCTCGAGCTTGCCGATCTGGTGGTGCTGGTCGGCTCCAATCTCGCCTGGTGCCATCCGGTGCTGTTCCAGCGCCTGGCGGCGGCCAAGGCGGAACGGCCGCAGTTGCGCGTGGTGGTGATCGACCCGCGCCGCACCATGACGGCGCAATTCGCCGACCTGCATTTGCCGCTGGCGCCGGGTTCGGATGTCGCGCTGTTCAATGGCCTGCTGGCCTATCTGGAAGCCGATAGCCGGGCCGATGCCGGCTTTCTTGGCGATCATACCAGCGGCGCCGAGGCGGCCCTGAAAGTCGCGCGCGAGGCCGGCATTGATGCGGCGGTCAGCGCCACGGGCTTGAGCCGCGCCACGTTGCTGGATTTCTATGCGCTGTTCGCGCGCACCGAAAAGGTGGTCACTGGCTTCAGCCAGGGCGTCAACCAGTCCAGCCATGGCGTCGACAAGGTCAATGCGATCCTGAATTGCCATCTCTATACCGGCCGCATCGGCAAGCCGGGGCAGGGGCCATTCTCGATCACCGGCCAGCCCAATGCCATGGGCGGGCGCGAGGTCGGCGGTCTCGCCAACCAGCTTGCCGCGCATATGGATATAGACAACCCGGCGCATCGCGCGCTGGTGCAGGGTTTCTGGCAGTCGCCGGCGATTGCCGCGAAACAGGGCTTGAAGGCAGTCGATCTGTTCCAGGCGGTGCGCGAGGGCAAGGTGCGGGCGGTATGGATCGCCGGCACCAATCCGGTCGATTCCATGCCGGATGCCGATGCGGTGCGCGATGCCCTTAAAGCTTGCGATTTCGTCGTGGTCTCCGATGTCACGCGGCACACCGACACGGCGGCGCTGGCGCATCTGCTGCTGCCGGCCGCCGCCTGGGGCGAAAAGGACGGCACTGTCACCAATTCCGAACGCCGGGTTTCGCGCCAGCGCGGCTTCCTGCCGCTGCCGGGAGAGGCGAAGCCGGACTGGTGGATCTTCGCCGAGGTGGCACGCCGCATGGGCTGGGGCGCGGCTTTCGCCTATGAGAATACCGCCAGCATCTTCGCCGAACATGCCGCGCTCTCTGGCCATAATAATGCCGGCAGCCGCGATTTCGACCTGTCGCATTTAAGCGGCATCACGCCGGAAGCCTATGACGCCCTGGCGCCGCTGCAATGGGGGCCGGCGCGGTTTTTCGGCGATGGCCGCTTCTACACGCCGGATGGCCGCGCGCGGCTGCTGCCCACGGTCTATGTGCCGCCGGCCAGCCAGCCGGACGACCGCTATCCGCTGATCCTCAATACTGGCCGGGTGCGCGACCAGTGGCATACCATGACCCGCACCGCCAAGACGGCGCGGCTGATGAGCCACATCGCCGAGCCATTTGTCGAGCTGCATCCTGACGACGCGGCGGCGCGCGGCATCGCCCCGGCTTCGCTGGTGCGGCTGGAAAGCGAACGCGGCCATGTCATCGCCCGTGCCCTGGTGACGCCGGAGCAGCAGCGCGGCTCGGTCTTCGTGCCGCTGCACTGGACCGATCAGTTGGCGTCGCGCGGCCGCGTCGATGCCCTGATCGCGCCGCATCGCGATGCGCTGTCCGGCCAGCCGGAACTGAAATACACCATCGCCGAAGCCAAGCCTTATGGCGCCGCCTGGTATGGCTTCGCCGTGCTGGCCGAACGGCCTGCGGTGCTGGAGGCAGAATACTGGGCGCTGGCGCCGGCCAAGGCCGGCTGGCGCGTCGAACTCGCCGATGCCGCCCTGCCGGATGATTGGGATGCCTATGTGCGTCGCCTGTTTGGTGCCGGCGATGATGTTGAAATGCTGGCCTATCGCGATGTTGCCGGTGGCCGGCATCGTTTCGCGGCCTTCCAGGCTGGAAAGTTGCTTGGTGCGCTGTTCGTGGCGCCGGAACCGGTGGCGGTATCGCGCGCCTGGGCCGCTGAAAGGCTGGAAGAGGAAGCGCAGGACGCCGCCGCGCGGCTGCGCCTGCTGGCTGGCCGCGCCGGTGTCGACCGGCCAGAGCGTGGCGCCATCGTCTGCGCCTGTTTTGAAATCGGCGTCAACCAGATCGTCGCGGCTATCGGGCAAGGCTGTGCCGATGTCGAGGCGGTCGGCGCCGCGCTCAAGGCCGGCACCAATTGCGGTTCCTGCCGCAGCGAAATCCGGAGGCTGATCGATGGCACCCGTATCCAGAAAGCCGGCTGAGGCCGAACCGGCGCGTATCGCGCCGCTGGCCCGCCTGCCGCTGTTCTTCGACCTGCGAGACCGCCGTGCCGTGGTGGTGGGGATGAGCGAGGCGGCGGACTGGAAAGCGGAATTGCTGCAGGCCGCCGGTGCCGACCTGCTGCGACTGGAGAGCTGGCACGCAGCGGATTTCGCCAATGCCGTTCTCGTGGTCGCGGATATCGATGATCTCGACGAAGCCGCCGCCCTGCAAGCTGCCTGCCGCGCGGCTGGCGCGCTTTGCTGCATCATCGACAAGCCAGCTTTCTGCGATGTGCAGTTCGGCGCCATCGTCAACCGTTCGCCGGTGGTGATCGGCATTTCCACCGATGGCGCCGCGCCGGTGCTGGCGCAGGCGATCCGCCGCCGTATCGAAACCGCCTTGCCGCTGGCGCTCGGCGCTTGGGCAGCGGCGGCCAAGGCGATCCGAGGCCGGCTGGCGGCGCTGCTGCCCGACAAGGCGGCGCGGCGCGGCTTCTGGGAACGCTTCGCCGATCACGCCTTCACGCGCCCCGCCGAGGAAGCGCGGGCGGAAAGCCTGCTGGCCTTGGCCGATCCGGCTGGCGGCGTCATGGGCGAGGTCGCCCTGGTTGGTGCCGGGCCGGGCGATGCCGAATTGCTCACGCTCAAGGCAATGCGCGCGCTGCAATCCGCCGATGTGATCCTGTTCGACGATCTGGTTTCCGACGATGTGCTGGAGCTGGCGCGGCGCGAAGCGAAGCGGATGATGGTGGGAAAGCGCGGCAAGCGGGCCTCCTGCAAGCAGGACGATATCAACGCGCTGATGATCAAGCTGGCCCGCCAGGGCAAACGCGTGGTGCGGCTGAAATCCGGCGACCCGATGATTTTCGGCCGCGCCGGCGAGGAGATCGAGGCATTGCAGGCTGCCGGCATCAGCGTGCGCGTGGTGCCGGGCATCACCACGGCACTGGCGGCGGCGTCCGAGCTTGGCGTGTCGCTGACCCATCGGCAGGCGGCGCATTCGGTGCGTTTCGTCACCGGCCATTCGCGCCAGGGCAGCCTGCCTGAAGGCCTCGACTGGCGCGGCCTCGCCGACCCGGAAACCACGCTGATCTTCTACATGGGCGGTCGCACCGCACCGGAGATCGCGGCAAAGCTGATCGCCGAAGGTATGCCGACGGACCTGCCGGTGGTGGCGCTCAGCAATGTGTCGCGCCCCAATGCGCGCCGCTGGTGCGGCCGCCTGGACGATCTGCATCAGGGCTTGGACATGAACGATGGCGCGCCGCTGCTGCTCGGCATTGGCGCGGTATTCAAGAGGGCGCGAACCAGCGCGTTACCTGCCGATCCGGCAGCACAGCCAGCAGCTTCGCCAGCGCAGCCACGATCAGCAGCGTAAGCAGCAGGCGGCCGACCAGGATCACCATCAGGTCGCCGCCCATCGCCAGCATCAGCAACGTGTCCTCGATCAGGCCATGGCTCAGCGACAGCCAGGCCAATGCCAGGAAGCGCGGGCGCGGCGGAATATTCTGCTCGCGCGCCTGTTCGATGATCAGGCCGCCGCCATAGGTTAGGCCCAGCAGCACGCCGACGGTGGTGACCGGCGCCACCTGGGCATCGAGGCCGGAGACGCGCAGCAGCGGCTCCAGCATGCGGGTGATGCGTTGGGTAATACCGCTACGGTCGAGCAGGTCGAGCAGCAGCAGCAACAGCAGGATGATGGCGAAGATCAGCGCGAAGCTCTGCAATGTGCCCCAGGTCCAGGCGAGCCAGCCGGCCTCTCCATCGCCGCCGCTGCTGGCGATGCGCGAGAGATCGGCGGGCTCGGCGAGCCAGCCGGTGGCGTTTGAGACCGCGACAATCGCCCAGCCATAGGCGAGGCCCGTGCCGATCCGCAGCAACGTCGTGAGCCAGAAGCTGGCACCAGCGCGGCGCACGATGGCCTGCTCGACGGGCAGCGAATGGGCGAACAGCATCATGGCGGCGAGGGCGGAGAGCTGCGCCACGCTTACCTGCATATGACCGGCAAGGCCGACCAGGGCACCGACACCGCCATACATGCCGACCAGCGCGGTTGTCACCCAGACGATGCCGGCTTCCACCGGCAGGCCGACCGCGCGGGTGATCGGGTCCAGGCTCTGCGCCGCGCGCTCGATCAGGCCCAGTTCCTCGGCGACTTTGACGGCCAGCATCACCGGCAGCATCACCTTCACCAGATCGAGGAACAGCCGGCGGCTGCGCCGCAGCATGGTCAGCGTGTAATCAAGCATGGCCGTCAGCGCACCGTAGCCATGGGGAAAACCAGTGTGGCGGTGGTGCCCTCGCCCTTGCGGCTTTCGATTTCGAGCCGCCCGCCATGCAGTTCGATCAGCGATTTCACCAGCGGCAGGCCAAGCCCGGTGCCGGCCTGGCCACGGCTGAGCGGGCCGCTGCGAGCACCGTCATATACTTGGCCGAAAGGTTCGAGCGCGATCTTGATATCGCCCGGCGCCATGCCGATGCCGCTATCGGCAACACTGATGCGGATCTGTCCCGGCTGCGCCTGGGCGGCGAGATGGATGCGGCCGCCGGAGGGGGTGAATTTCACCGCGTTGCTCAGCAGGTTGAGCAGCATCTGGCGCAGCATGCGCTCATCCGCCAGCAGCAGCGGCAGGGTCTGCGGCACTTCCGAACTCAAGGTAACGCCGGCCTTGGCTGCATCAGGACGGATCAGATCAAGGCAATCGGCCACGGCATTGTCGATTTCGAGCGGCGAGGGATGCGGCTCCATCTTGCCGGCTTCGATCTTGGCGAGGTCGAGCACATCGTTGATGAGTTGCAGCAGATGCCGGCCGGATTTGTGGATATCCTCGACATAGGATTGCTGCTTCTCGTTCAGCTCGCCGAAATAGCGCGCCGCCAGCATTTCGGAAAAGCCGATGATGGCATTCAGCGGCGTGCGGAATTCGTGGCTCATATTGGCCAGGAAGGTACTCTTGGCGCGGTTCGCCACTTCCGCCATTTCCTTGGCGCGACGCAGTTCGCGCTCGGCGCGGCGGCGCTCGTCCACTTCGCGGGTCAAGGCTTCGGTGCGCTCGCCCACGCGGCGCTCCAGGCTTTCCGCCACATCGCGCAACTGGTCCTGGGCGCGGCGCAGTTCGGTGATATCGGAATAGGTGGTGACGAAGCCGATGCCCGGTACCGGCGTGCCGATTACCTCGACGACGCGGCCATCGGGCCGCACGCGCTGCAGCCGATGCGCCTCGAAACGCTGTGCCAGTTGCATCCGCTGCGCCACAAGTTCATCGATATCGCCGGGGCCGTATTCGCCGCGCTCGGCATTGAAGCGGTATTGCGCCGCGATCGGCGTGCCGGGGCGCATCAGATCTTCCGGCAGATCGAGAATGTCCATCATCCGCTTGTTGCACAGCACCAGATCCAGGTTCTGGTCGAACAGGGAGATACCGTGGCTCATATTGCTGACGATGACGTCCAGCATGCGGTTCTTGCGCAGCAATTCGGCCTCGCGCAACGCCAGATCCTGGGTGCGGCGGACGACCGTGTTTTCCAGTTCGTCGCGGGCCTGGCGCAGCGCATCCTCGGCGCGGCGGCGCTCGGTAATGTCGGTATAGGTGGTAACCCAGCCGCCGCCGGGCAGCGGCGTGCCGCGGATATCCAGCACGGTGCCGTTGGTGCGCGCGCGTTCCAGCCGGTGCGGCAGGAAACGCAACGCCAGTGCGACACGCTCCTGAACCATCTGTTCCACATCGCCGGGGCCATATTCGCCGCGTTCGGCATTGAAGCGGTAGATCGCATCTACGGGTGTACCGGGGCGGCAGAGTTCATCCGGGAAGTCGTAGAGTTCGGCATAGCGTCGGTTGCAGGCGACCAGCCGCAGGTCGCGGTCGAAAACGCTAATCCCCTGGTTCAGGTAATCCAGGCCCTGCAACAATAGGTCGGCGTGCCCCACCGGCATCCTCCCGAGACGATTCACCAGAGTCTATGCCAGCGCCGTTCAGGGCGCCAGTATTCCCCACAGCAGCGGTACGAGCAAAGCGGTGAGCAGGCCGGTGAGGCCGAGCGCAATGCCGGCGAAACTGCCGGCGGCGTCGCTGTGCTGGAAGGCGCGTGCGGTGCCGATGCCATGGGCGGAAAGCCCCAGCGCCAGACCGAAGGCGGCATCGTTGCCACGTGCGATTCGGCGCAGCAGCAGCGGTCCGAGCAGGGCGCCGCACAGCCCGGTGAGGATTACCATGGCGGCGGTCAGCGATGGCAGGCCGCCCAGGCTTTCGGCGATGCCCATGGCAATCGGCGCGGTGGCCGATTTCGGCGCCAGCGCGGCGAGCAGGCCCGCATCCAGCCCGAAGGCACGGCCGATCAGGATCGCCGAGCCGGCGGCAACCACGGCACCGACCAGCAATGCCGCCGCCATCGGTGCGGCGGCGCGGCGCACCATGTCGCGATGGCGATAGAGCGGCACGGCCAGGGCCACCGTGGTTGGCCCGAGCAGGAAATGCACGAACTGCGCGCCTTCGAAATAGCGGCTGTAAGGCGTGCCGGTGAGCAGCAGCACCGGGATCAGCAGCGCCACGCTCAAGCCCACCGGGTTGGCCAGCGGCGCATGGTTGCAGCGTTCGGCGAACCGGCTTGCGAAGGCATAGGCGGCGAGCGTCAGGGTTAGCCACAGCAGCGGCTGGGCCGAGAGATAGACCCAGATATCGCCGACGCGGCTCATCGACCCAACACTGCTCATTTGCGTAGCCAGCGCTGCACCAGCACGAACGCACCGGCGGCGGCGAGTATGGCGAGCAGGGTGGAAGCCACCAGGGTCACGGCCAGCGGCAGCAGCCGGGCCTGCAACAATTCCCAATGCTGCACCACGCCGACGCCGGCCGGCACGAACAGCAGCGAAAGATGCTTGAGCAGGAAATCCGCTGCCTGACCGAGCGGTGCCCAGATAGTGCCGCGCCACAGCAGCAGGGCGAACAGCAGCGCCATGCCGAGCACCGGCCCCGGTATCGGCAGGCCGAGGGCGCGCACGATGAGTTCGCCGACAAGCTGGCAACCGAGCAACAGGGTAAGGGCAGGAACCATGCGGCAAGCTTAAACGAAAAAAGCCGCCCGGTTGGGCGGCTTTTCCTGCAGCGCAGCTATGCGCGCAATACTGATGTACTAGGAGCGGCTGCCTTAGGCAGCGGTGCCTTCGCGCTGGGCGCGCTTGCGGGCCAGCTTGCGGGCGCGGCGGATCGCCTCGGCCTTCTCGCGAGCGCGGCGCTCCGAGGGCTTCTCGTAATGGCCGCGCAGCTTCATCTCACGGAAAATACCTTCGCGCTGCATCTTCTTCTTCAGCGCCTTCAGAGCCTGGTCGACATTGTTGTCACGAACGAGCACTTGCACGTCTGGTATTTCCTTTCAGTCGTTTTCCGCCGTCCAAGGCAGAAACTGTAGCTATCAAATTCCGTGGCCGGGGCCGGGGGCACGCCAGCGAGGTTGGGCTTGTACCATGCCCGATTTGCCTTGTGAAGCGGGTTTTACCCCCGGATAGTCGCTTTTTTATGAGGTTTTTTCGCGGTTTACCGGCTAATGCCGGCTTCTGCGGCAGCCTGTCCCTCGCTCCTTGGCCGGCTTTGCCCTAGATTCCGGCCATGGCCATCCTGAAAATCGCCCGCATGGGGCATCCGATTCTGGCCCAGCCGGCCGCCGAGGTTCCCGATCCCCGGGCGCCCGAGGTGCTGCAACTGGTGGACGACATGGTGGAAACCATGTTCGACGCGCCAGGACAGGGCCTGGCGGCGCCGCAGGTGCATGTCGGGCTGCGCGTGGCGGTGTTCATCACCCCGCCCGATGCTGCGGGCAAGCGCGAACTGGTGCGGCTGATCAACCCGACCTGGGAGAAGCTGGGCGACGCGCAGGACATGGCCTGGGAAGGCTGCCTCTCGGTGCCAGGCCTGCGCGGTCTGGTACCGCGTTACACCCGCATCCGCTATGCCGGCATCCTGCCCGATGGCGGGCGGCTGGAGCGCGAAGTGGAGGGCTGGCACGCCCGTGTCGTGCAGCATGAATTTGACCATCTCGATGGCATACTCTATCCGCAGCGCATGCAGGATCTGCGCGATCTGGTATTCGAGAGCGAATTGCGCCACCGTCAGGCGCTGAAGCCCGAGGAGCAAGAGGAATGAGCGAGCATCTGGAAACCGAGAAGCGAGCCCTGCTCGACGCGATGCTGCCCAATGTCGCCTTCGATGGCTGGAGCATGGCAGCGCTGAAGGCCGGCGCCGATGCCATCGGCATGGATGCCGGCCTGGTCAGCCGTGCCTTTCCCGGCGGCGCGCTGGAAGCCCTGGATTTCTGGGTGCGCGAAACCGACCGCGCCATGATCGAAGCCTACGAGGCGCGCGAGGGCGGCGCGCTCAAGATCCGCGAGCGCGTGGCGCTGGCGGTGATGCTGCGTTTCGAGCTGGTGGCGCCGCATCGCGAGGCGGTGCGCCGCGCCATGACGCTGGCGATGCAGCCGCATCTGGCGCCGCGTTTTTTAGGCCAGCTTTACCGCACCGTGGATGCGATCTGGTATGCCGCTGGCGACAGGTCGACGGATTTCAACTTCTACACCAAGCGCGCCTTGCTGGCGGGCGTGTATTCCTCGACGCTGCTGGTATGGCTCGACGACAAGAGCGAGGATTTCAGCGTCACGCGCGCCTTCCTGCTGCGCCGCATCGACAACGTGATGCAGATCCAGAAGGCACGCGGCAAGCTCGAAACCCTGGCCGAGCGCCTGCCGAATCCATTGCGCCTGTTCAAGCGGGCGTAAAGCACGCCTGCATAAAGAGATGCCCGGCTCAAGGCCGGGCATGACGATCTTAGATTAGGTATTGCGTCACCCCCGGGCTCGACCCGGGGGTCTCAGGCAATCACACCGAAAGGCTCAGCCGTTGACCGGCCTGGTTCGGGTTGCTCGACGTGTTCACCGCGCCATTGGCGCTGAAGCTGAACGGCACGCCATTCTGATTCTGCTCTTCCTGGGCGCGGCCACCGGCCGGCTGCTGGCGATCATTTGCGGCGCCCTGTGCCGCCTGGTTACCCTGGGGCGAACGGATGTCGAGGCGGAAGGCCTGATCGAAGCCGCCGTTTTCCTGCTGCACCCGGTTGTCGCGGGTATCGCCGCCGCGTTCCTGCTGTCGGGTCTGGTCGACAATGGTCGGACGCTGCGCCGCTTCAGTGGCGGCATTCACCGAACCCTGATTGACGGCAGAGCCGGTCTGCGCGCCAACCGTGCGGTTGTCGCTGCCCGAGGATTGCTCAGCGGCAGGCTGGGAACGCTGCAGCAGCGATTGCTGCAGCGTGGTGGTCGAAGACGAAGTATCAATGGTTGCCATGGTGGGCCCTAATGGCGCGCTGCCTCCATGCCTTCTGGCGGGAGGGCGCTGCCGGCAACCATTCTGGGTCGCCTAACGTGTAATTTCGCCAGAATTATAGCGCGTTGAACGGGAAGAGTCCAAGCCAAGCCGAACTGGCTGCTAAAGCCTTGATTCGCTTAATTCTCTGAGGCCGGCGGCCGCTGGCCGAGGGGGTAGAGGCGGTTGACATGGCCCATCTTGCGGCCGGGTCGGGCTTCGGCCTTGCCGTAGAGATGCAGCTTGGCCATCGGCTCTTTCAGCAGGTCCGGCCAGGCATGTACTTCGTCGCCGATCAGGTTCTGCATCACCGCATCGCAGAGCCGCGCCGGATTGCCCAGCGGCAGCCCGGCGACCGCGCGCACATGCTGCTCGAATTGCGATGTGACGGCGGCATCCATGGTCCAATGGCCGGAATTATGCACGCGCGGCGCCATCTCGTTGACCACCACGCGGCCGCCAACCACGAACATCTCAACCGCCAGCACGCCGACATAATCGAGGCCGACGGCCAGACGGCGCGCCATGGCTTCAGCCTCGGCGGCGAGTGCCGCATCGATGCCGGCCGGCGCATAGCTGCGCCACAGGATGTGATGGCGGTGAATATTCTCCACCGGGCCGAAGCTTGCGACGGCGCCATCCAGGCCGCGCGCCAGCACCATCGAGATTTCCTTCTCGAACGGCACGAAGCCTTCGGCGATCAGCATATCCGAGCGCAGGTCGTTATAGGCGGCTGCGGCCTGTTCGCGCGTATCAATGCGGCGCTGGCCTTTGCCGTCATAGCCCATGCGGCGGGTTTTCAGGATCAGCGGCAGGCCCAGCGCGTCAATCGCGGCATTGAGGTCGGCAAGGCTGCTGACGGCGTGAAAGGGCGCGGTGGGCGCACCATGCTTGTTGGAGAAATCCTTCTCGAACAGGCGGTCCTGGGTGATGCGCAGGGCGGCAACGCCGGGGCGCACCGGCACCAGATCGGCCAGCATCGCCACCGGCTCCACCGGGATATTCTCGAATTCATAGGTCACGACATCGACGGCGCCGGCGAAGCGTTCCAGCGCGGTGCTGTCGGTATAGTCGGCGCGGGTGACTTGCGCCGCCACCTGGGCCGCCGGCAGATCGGCTTCCGGGGCAAGGATATGGCAGCGGTAGCCCAGCGGTGCGGCAGCGAGCGCGATCATGCGGCCAAGCTGGCCACCGCCCAGGATGCCGATGGTGCTGCCGGGCGGTAGCGCCGTCACGCTCAGGCCTCGTCGCGCGGTTGCAGCTTCACCGCCTTGGTCTGCTTGGCCCGCCAGGCCTTGAGGCGGGCGGCGAGGGCCTCGTCCTGCAGGCTGAGGATCGCCGCCGCCATCAGGCCGGCATTGATCGAGCCGGCGCGGCCGATGGCCAGGCAACCGACCGGAATGCCGGCCGGCATCTGCTGGATCGAGAGCAGGCTGTCCAGACCCTTCAGCGTCTTGCTTTCCACCGGCACGCCCAGCACCGGCAGATGCGTCATCGCCGCGGCCATGCCGGGCAGATGGGCGGCGCCGCCGGCGCCGGCGATGATCACCTGCAGGCCGCGTTCCGCCGCCGAGGCGGCATAGGCATAGAGGCGGTCCGGCGTGCGATGCGCGGAAACGATGCGGTGTTCGGCGGGAACCTTGAGCTCGCGCAGGATATCGGCGGCATGCACCATGGTGGCCCAGTCAGACTGGCTGCCCATGATGATGCCGACCAGCGGCGCGCGGGTTGCGGCGGTTGTGCTGGTGCGGGTCTTGGTTACAGAAGTCTTACGCGGGCTCGCCATGCCGGTTCCTTCCGGGCGGGTGCTGGAAAGCGGGGGATTATAGGGATGGGGGAACGCCTGTAAAGCTCGGCATCGCTAGGCTTTATTAACAAACTCGGATGCTATAGTGCGGATTGTTCTAAACTAGGCCAGGACCTTCTGCGCATGGTGGCGCGCGCATGACCAGGATCGACGACCGCAGGCCGCTGGGGCCGGCGCCCACAGGGACACCGCAAATTGGCGCGGTGGGCTCGGGTGCGGCTGCGTCGCGGCCCGCTCCCTCGGCGGCGGCCAGCGCCTATGGCGCGGCTGCGGGCGGCAATGTCAATCCGGCGGCCACCGCCACGGTGATGGGTATTCCGGAAACCGAGCTGACGCCCCGGGTGCGCGATGCGGTGATGGCGCTGATGCGCGAGGTCGATCACCTGCGCAATGAACTCAACCGCACCAAGCTGCGGCTGGCCGACCTGGAGCGTCTGGCCGACCGCGACACGCTGACGCCGCTCTACAACCGCCGCGCCTTCGTGCGCGAGCTGAGCCGCGCCATGGCGCATGTCGAACGCTACAACCGGCCTTCCTGCCTGATCTACTTCGACCTCAACGGCCTGAAGGAGATCAACGACAAATACGGCCATGCCGCCGGCGACGCGGCGCTGATCCAGGTCGGCCAGATCCTGATCGACGCCACCCGGGATACCGATGTGGTGGCGCGGCTGGGTGGCGATGAATACGGCGTCATCCTGGCCGAGACCGATGCGCAGCAGGGGCGCGAGAAGGCGGATCAGTTGGCGGCCGCGATCCAGCGCCGGCCATTGCATTGGGAAGGCAAGGTGCTGCCGCTGGATGCCGCCTATGGCGTCTATCCGCTGAAAGCCGGCGAGGATCCTGGCAGCGCCCTGGCCGCCGCCGACCAGATGATGTACAGCCATAAACTCGCACGGCGCGCAGCGCGCGCTTGAAGCACCAGTCCGGGAGCCGGGAAGCATGAGTAACGAGGCCGCATCCTTGCCGCTCGCCGGCCTGCGTGTCGTGGAATTCTCCCACATGGTGATGGGGCCGACCTGCGGCCTGGTGCTGGCCGATCTCGGCGCCGAGGTGATCAAGATTGAGCCGGTGCCGGAAGGCGATGGCACCCGCCGCCTGGTTGGCGCTGGCGCCGGTTTCTTCGTCATGTTCAACCGCAACAAGCGCAGCTTCGCCATCGACAGCAAAAGCGAGCAGGGCCGCGCCGCCTTGCTCAAGCTGACCGACAGCGCCGATGTGGTGACGGAGAATTTCCGCCCCGGCGCGCTGGAAGCTCAAGGCTTCGGCTACGAGGCGCTGCGGCTGCGCAATCCACGGCTGATCTATTGTTCGCTGAAAGGCTTCCTCGCCGGGCCGTATGAACACCGCACGGCGCTTGATGAAGTGGTGCAGATGATGGGTGGCCTGGCCTATATGACCGGCCCGCCCGGGCGGCCGTTGCGCGCCGGCTCGTCGGTGAACGACATCATGGGCGGCATGTTCGCGGCCATCGCGATTCTGGCCGCCCTGCGCCAGCGCGATGCCACCGGCTTGGGCCAGTATGTGAAAAGCGGCCTGTTCGAGAACAACATCTTCCTGGTGGCGCAGCACATGGCGCAGTTCGCTGTCACCGGCAAGGCGCCGGCGCCGATGCCGAACCGCATCTCGGCCTGGGGCATCTATGATCTCTTCACCGTGAAGAATGATGAACAGGTTTTCGTCGCGGTGGTGTCTGATACGCAGTGGAAGATTTTCTGCGACGCCTTCGATCTGCCGGATCTCTTTGCCGACAAGACGCTTGCCACCAACAGCCAGCGCGTGGCCGGGCGCGACCGCCTGATTCCGCGCCTGGCGGAAACCTTCGCCGCCTACAGCAAGGCTGAGCTATCCGCCAAGCTGGAGCGCCATGGCCTGCCTTTCGCGCCGGTGACGCGGCCGGAGGAATTGTTCGACGACCCGCATCTCAACCAGTCCGGTGGCCTGCTGGAGATGACATTGCCCGATGGCCGCACCACCAAACTGCCGGGGCTACCCATAGAATTTGGTAATGGGGAGATGGGCAGCGGGCGCCTGCCTTTGCGCCGGTCGCCGCCGCAGATCGGCGAGGATGGGGCGGCGCTGCTTGCCGAACTCGGTTATAGCCGCGAGGAGATCGCGGCGCTGGCGGCGCAGGGCGTGGTGCGGCTGGCGGATTAGTCGAGCACCAGCTCGCTCTTGGCGTTGATATCGAACGGGATCGAGATCACGAAGCGGCCGTTCACCGGCACGGTGAGGCGGCGATAGGTGGTGATGGCGGAGCTGATCCGGTGCAGCATCGGGCGGTCGCGCTGCAGCAGTTCGCGCGCCTGGCGATGCAGCAGCGCGCCATAGGCCTGATCGCTCAGATGCCGCACATCGCGGCCGAACACATCCGGCCCCAGCCGCATCGGCAGCTTGGCGCCGACATGCACCGGCATCACCGCATCATCGGCGCGCAGCAGGATGCTGCAGTTTTCCAGCAGGCCCTGCGCGGCCAGCAGCACCGCCGGCTGGCGTATTTCGGCCCGCAGGGCCTGGGCGATCTCGGTGTATTGCGCCGGCAGCGATTGCAGCGGCAATTCTTCCGCCTGCCAGGCGGCGCTGCTGGAATCCGTGCGCATCTCATCCAGCAGGCCGGGCAGGCCCTGGCGGGCGAAGAAACTGTCCAGGATCACCGCATCCTCAAGCGTGACGCGGTTCACCCCGCGCAGCCAGGCACGCACGGTTGTAGGGTCACGGTTGATGGATTGGGCCAGGTTGGCGAGTGACAGGCTCAAGAGGTTACAACGCCCCTGAACTCCTGTTCGCAGTTTCTCTGCGACGATTTTGCGCATGCTTGTCGGCCCATTCTGTCTCGGGGAGCATTCTGTCCCCCTTCAGCGTTTTATAGTTAACCGCAATCTGGGGGTGTATGCCAGCAGGTAGTTATCTCGCCATCAATTTTTTTTCTGCCAACGACTGGCAGAAAAAAATTTCCCCAATCCTATCCAGGGATGTTGTTGCAGGCGCTGGCTGCGGTTCTGACGAGATGCAGGATGCTGGCGCGGAGCGCGCCATCCCGGATGCGGCCGAAATGCTGCAGCAGTTCCACCGCCTGGCGGTGGCTGTTGCCGGCATCATCCTGACGGCCATCCAGCATCGCCGCCACTTCGGCGAAGCCGGGCACGCTGGTCGGCGCCAGCGGTTCGGGCGTCCGCAGCGGGAAAGCCGCGCCATTGCTGCCAAGTACGGCATTGGCGGCCTGGCCGTCATTCAACTGCTCGAAGAAATAGCCCGGCGGTACATTCAGCAGTTGGGCGAATTGCTGCAACCGGCTGGCACCGATGCGGTTCATGCCCTTCTCGTATTTCTGGATCTGCTGGAAGGTGAGGCCGACATGGTTGCCGAGCCGGCTCTGACTGAAACCGGCGAGCAGCCGGGCGGCGCGCAGACGTTTGCCAACATGGACATCCATCGGGTGCGGCACGCCAGAAGACTTACGTTTCATGCGGGCTTCTTCCTTGTCCGACTGGCCCGGCTGGCAAGCCGCGCGGGCATACGACGCTAATCATCGCGACCTTCACGGAACTTTCCCACGAAGTGTGGGGCACATTTGGGGAAACTTCCTCTCCCGGTGATAGTTGAGTGTCGCGATATACTTACTATTGATAAGTATTAATCACGTTTATCTCGGTTTGCTTAGAATGCAAGTCGTATTGCTCAACTAGAACAAACTTTTCCAGGCTAATATTTCCTTAAAATACATATTAAATACTTATATATCCTTTTTGGATATGTTGCCGTAAGGGTATGATTTAACATGCCCTGTGGCTTTTGCCGGGCACTGAACGAGCAAAAAACCGAGACGAATCAGCGGTAGCGGTGTTCCAGTATGTGCAACAAGGCACGCAGCCCCATGGCCTCGCCACCAACCGGCCGGCCAGGGCGCGGACGCGCTGTCCAGGCATAGACGTCGAGATGCGCCCAGGCCTTGGTGTTGCTGATGAAATCCCGCAGGAATAGCGCGGCGGTGATCGAGCCGGCGAAGGGCGTGTCGCCGGCATTGTTGATGTCGGCCACCTTGCTGTCGAGATAGTCGCGATACGGGCTGTGCAATGGCAGACGCCAGAACGGATCATTGGTGACGCGGCCTGCCGCCAGCAGCGCATCGGCCAGCGCGTCATCGGGGCTGAACAGGGCCGGCAGGTCGGGGCCCAGCGCCACACGTGCGGCACCGGTAAGCGTCGCCGCATCCAGCAGCAAGGCCGGCTTCTCGCTGTCGGCTTCGGCCAGGGCATCGGCCAGGATCAGGCGGCCTTCGGCATCGGTGTTGCCGATCTCGACAGTGAGGCCCTTGCGGCTCTTGCAGACATCGCCGGGGCGGAAGGCATCGGCGGAAATCGCATTCTCCACCGCCGGGATCAGCAGCCGCAGCCGGATCGGCAGTTTCAACGCCATGATCGCCTGGGCGAGGCCAAGCATGATCGCGGCGCCGCCCATATCCTTCTTCATCATCAGCATGCCCGATGGCGGCTTGATATCCAGGCCACCGCTATCGAAGCACACGCCCTTGCCGACCAGAGTCACCTTCGGCGCCTTCGGATTGCCCCAGGTGATGTCGATCAGCCGCGGCTGGCGATGCGCGGCTGCGGCACGGCCCACCATATGCACCAGTGGATAATTCTGCTTCAGCAACTGCTCGCCGACGATGACGCGGCATTGCGCCTTGAAGCGCTTGGCCACGGCCTGCGCGGCGGCGGCGAGTTCAGCGGGCCCGAGATCGTTGCTCGGCGTAGTGATCAGGTCGCGCGCCAGCGCGATGGCTTCATAGATCGCCTGCACCCGGGCCTTGTTCGCGGCCCTGGGCAAGGCCAGCCGCGCCAGCGGCTTGGCTGAAGGCTTGCGGTAGCGGTCGAAGCGGTAGCCGGCCAATGCCCAGCCGAGCGCCGCATCGTTGGCATCGTGGGGCTGGAAATCCAGGCGGTAATCGCCTTCCGGCAGGGCGGCTGCAAGGGCGGCATAGCTCCACAGGTCCGGCTGCTCCGGCAGGCCGGCGAGCACGGCGCGCGGCTGGCCGGCGGCATCGGGCAGCAGCAGCACCTGGCCGGGCTTGGCGGCAAAGCCCTGGGCTTCGGCCCAGCTTCGGGTGGCAGCGGGTTCGCGGCGGCTGTCCTTGCTCCAGGCGGCGGCGGTGAAGCCACGGATCGGCAGCGCTTTGGCGCTGGTCTCGGCAAAGGGCAGCTTCAAGGCGGACAGCTTCACGGCAGGCTCCAGGTTGGCAGCGGGGGTACAAGCGTTTTATAAGCCGGGCGGGAACGCGGCAAAAGGCGGAGACGCAGCACAATGACCAGCCTCATCCTGGTGATCGGCAACAAGAACCACTCTTCCTGGAGCCTGCGGCCCTGGCTCGCGCTGAAGGCGGCCGGCCTGGCCTTCGAGGAACGCCTGATCGGCCTGCGCCGGCCGGAAACCAAGGCGGAGATCCTGCGCTATTCGCCGTCAGGCAAGCTGCCGCTGCTGATTGACGGCGCCTTGAGCGTCTGGGACTCGCTGGCGATCTGCGAATATGTCGCCGAGCGCGCGCCGCAGGCCGGGCTGTGGCCAGAGGCCGCCGATGCCCGCGCCGTGGCCCGCGCGGTGGCGGCGGAAATGCATTCCGGCTTCATGCCGCTGCGGCGCGATTACAGCATGGATATATCGCGCCGCTTTCCCGACCAGGGTTCGCCGGAAGCCAAGGCCGATGCGCAGCGGGTGCAGGAAATCTGGCGCGACTGCCGCGCCCGCTTCGGCCAGAGCCGGGGCGACTTCCTGTTCGGCGGCTTCGGCATCGCCGATTGCATGTATGCGCCGGTGGTGACGCGGTTCCGCACCTATGGCCTCGCGCTCGATCCGGTGAGCCAGGCCTATTGCGATGCGGTGATGGCGCATCCGGCGATGCGCGAATGGTGCCAGGCGGCGGAACAGGAAACGCCGCTCGAGAATACGAACTAATCTAACTGAGCAGGCCGGCTTCGCGGTAATACCGCTCGGCGCCGAAATGGAGCGGTGTCGAGAGGCCGCTTAACGCGCTGTCGCGGCGGATCTGCTGCGCCTTCACATGGCCGCCATCCAGGATCTTGCGGCTGGCCGGTTGCCACAATGCCGAGACGATATCGTAGACCAGCCCGGCATCGGCGGATTCCGCCACCACCCATTGCATGCCGATGCTCAGCGTTTCGGTTTCCGGCACGCCGGCATAGGAATTGGCCGGGATCACCTCGCGGCTGAAAAAGCGGTGCCGTTTCAATGCCGCCTCGATGGCGCGGGCGGCCAGCGGGACCACGGTGGCGCCCTGCTTCTCGGTGAGATCGGCGACAATTTGCGCCGGATAGGCGGCGATGACGAAGAAGGCGTCGATCTCGCCGCGCGTCAGCCGGTCGCTGGCTTCGCCAGGATCGAGTTCGGCGACCTTGATCTGGCTCAGCCGCACGCCATAGGCATTGAGGATGATCTCGGCGTTGAACCGCGTGCCGGAGCCGGCGCGGTCGATGGAAACCGTCTTGCCCACCAGGTCGCGGATATCCTGGATGCCGCTGCCGCGCCGCGCCACCAGATGCACGGTCTCAGGGTAGAGGTTGGCGATCACCCGCAGGTTGGGGAAACGGGTGCGGCGGAAATAGAAGCCTTCGCCATTATAGGCGGAATAGACCAAGTCGGCCTGGGCGAAGCCGCTTTCGATCGTTTCATTGGCGATGGCTGCAAGGTTGGCCACCGAGCCGGCGCTGGTCAGCGCCACGGCGATCAGGCCGGGCACGCCGCAGGAACCGCCCCGGTCGCAGGGCCGGCTGCCAGCCGGATTGGAAATCGCCGAGGCGACCAGGGTGCCGATGGGAAACGCTGTCGCGGCGGCCGAGCCGGTGAGGATGCGGAAAAAGCGCAGGTCGTCGGCAGCCGTGCGCGCGGTTGCCGGGCCAGCCAGGGATAGACTGGAAGCGGCAAGGGCAAGCGGGGAAAGCAGCAGGTCGCGGCGGCGCATGCCCCTTTATAGCCGGATCAGGCGGCGCGGTCGAAACGCAATTTGCCGATCAGGATCAATGCGGCCAGAACCAGTGTGACGGTGTTGGAGAGGATCAGCGCCAGCGAGCCGATCAGCAGGCCATAGGCGAGCCAGAGAAGGAGACCGACCACCATCAGGCTGAACATGCCGAGCGAGACATCGCGGGCGGAGCGGCTGCGCCACACTTTCAGCACCTGTGGCAGATAGGCGGCCGTGGTGAGAAACCCCGCCACCAGGCCAATGATTTCGACCCAGTTGGTAATTTCAACCCACGCGGCGGCAGCCTCGGCAGATGGCATGAAAAGAGGTCAGATGCGGGAGATGAAGGCGTTCTGCAGTTTGGCGATGATACCGCGCAAAGCGGCCGGGTCATAGGCCTTTGGCGCCACCTTGCCCCAGATCGGCTGCGGCCAGGCCGGGTCGTTGTGGAAGCGGCCGATAACATGCACGTGCAACTGAGAGACCTGATTGCCGAGCGCGCCGACATTCATCTTCTGTGGCTCGAACACGCTTTTCAGCACCCGCTGTGCCTGGGCGATCTCGTTGATCAGCAGCTTGCGCTGTTTCTCATTCAGATCGGCGATCTCGATCATGTTTTCCACTGCGGGGACCAGCACCAGCCAGGGATACTGATTGTCGTTCATTAGCTGGACCAGACAGAGCTTCATGCGACAAATCGGCAATGTGTCGCGGCGAAGCTGGTCATGCAGTTGGAACATCAAACTTCTCGCTTTATCGTTGTTTATCGAGTATCGCCTGGGCTGGATAACGCATTTGCGGGGGAAATGTCCATGCCTGTATCGAGTATGCCCGTCCTGCGCGTGCAACCACGCGAAGATCGCCGCATTCGTAGCGGCCATCCTTGGATCTACTCGAACGAACTTGTTCTCGACGCTGCAGCCAAAACGCTACCGCCGGGCGAGATGGTGCGCGTCTACGACGCTCACGGCGGCGGTTTGGGTATCGGTAGTTTCAACCTGCATTCCCTAATTGCCGTGCGATTGTTCGTTAGGCATATGGAGACGCGCATTGACGCGCGTTTCCTGTCCGACAAGTTGGCTGCGGCGGAAGCGCGCCGCCGGCCTTTCTTTTCGCAGCCGTTTCACAGGCTGATACATGCCGAAGGCGACGGACTGCCTGGAATCATCATTGATCGCTTCGCCGATTCGTTTGTCGTGCAGGCGAACACTGCCGGTGCCGAGCTGCTCACGCCGCTGCTGCTTGAGGCGCTGCAGGCGACCTTCAAGCCGCGCGCCGTGGTGTTGCGCAACGACAGTCCGGTGCGCCGCCTTGAAGGCCTTGGCGAGACCATCGCGCTTGCCTATGGCAGTCTCGATCCGGCACCTCAGGTGGAGGAGGGCGGCGTGCGTTTCTCGCTCGATCTGCTGGAGGGGCAGAAGACCGGCTGGTATTTCGATCTGCGTTTCGCCCGCGACCTGATCGCCCAACTCGCCGCCGGCGCCCGGGTGCTCGACTGCTACTGCCATACCGGTGCCTTCGCGCTCCGTGCGGCCAAGGGCCTGAACGGTGCCGGGGCGGCCAGCGTGCTTGGCGTCGACCGCTCCGAGCTTGCGATCCAGCTTGCCGGCCAGGCGGCGGCGGCGAACGGCCTCGCCGCCACCTGCCGCTTCGAGAAGGCGGATGCCTTTGAAAAACTCGAGAGCCTGAATGCTGCCGGCGAGCGCTTCGACCTTGTTGTCACCGATCCGCCCAACTTCGTCAAAAGCCGCAAGGATCTCGGGCCAGGCAGCCGGGCCTACCGGAAGTTGGCACGGCTGGCGGCTCCACTCGTGACACCAGGTGGCTTCTGGTTCGTTGCCTGCTGTGCCCATCTGCTGCCGGGCGAGCTGTTCGCCAAGGAGGTCGCGGCAGGGCTAACTGCTTCCGGACGCGAGGGCAGGCTGCTGGCCCAGGGCGGCGCCGGCCCGGATCATCCGGTGCACCCGCATCTGCCCGAGAGCGCGTATCTCAAGTGGTTGCTCTATCAGGTCGACTAAGTAACCGAAAAATATGCGTAACCGGTTTTTGAAACGCCCGCAAAACAGGCAGTGACGCGGATGTCACAATTTGACATTAATGCCTGTGAAACATAGATAATTCGCGTATTGACCGCGCTGACCATATAGTTGATAAGCACAAGGTCACCTAGAATTGAGTTGCGTTGATTTTCTCGTGAACCGGATCGCCACCCCGCAGAATGCGATGACCAAGAAACCCCGCAAAACCTCTCGCAAGGCAATGTCACCGCTGCTGGAAAAGATCCTCTCGGATCGTTCCAACGTGGTTTTCAATGTGCCGAAGAAGGTGAAGAAGATCGGGCGTGACTTCTTCGACAATCCGCGTCTGAACAAAGCGATCATCTTCAAGTATCCGAATTTCGAAACCGATATCGATGAATTCATCGATGGCGGCGGCAGCAAGAAAGAGCGCCCGGTCGAGACCTGCCTGTATTTCCCCTATGACACCAACGTGCCGCAGGATGGCGGCCATGGCGTCTATCTGCGCGAACAGGATTTCTCGGCCAAGCTGAAATACTTCATCGGCATCGACCTCGATGTGATCTCGCCGGAGAATGCGCGCGATCTCGAATTGCTGTCGCTGCTGGACGATATCCCGTCGCTCGATCCGTTCCTGATGCGCGTGAAGTTCGATGAGGCGCGGGTCGGCATCGATGCGGAATTCCTCGGGCTGGACAAGGTCGAGGAGCTGAATATCAAGAGCATCGTCACCCGCGATGTCTATCCGATCATCACCAAGGCGTTTCCGCCGGGCTATATCGAGAAGCGCTCGCGCTCGCTTTCCGACTTCATCAATTCGCTGTGGAAGGCACAGTCGGCGGAAGCCGAACTGTTCATCGAGTCGTTCAAGATCGACAAGTCGCTCTCGAACCGCATCCTCACCGCCTGGAAGGGCGTGGCATATTACGAATACAAGTATTCGGAAAATATCCGCCGCTCCACCGAGATCATCAAATGGCTCGCCTCGCCGGATTCCGATCCGTATGACCTGGCGATGGTCGGCCATATGAAAGAGCTCTACAGCATGCACAAGCGCACCACGATCGAGCAGATCCGTGGGCTGACGCGGAGCACGATCAATATCTTCAAGAGCTACCGCGAGTGCCACACGCTGTTCATGGAGCGCAACGATCCGGGGCCGTTCCGCGACTTCCTGAGCAAGGCGAATGAGCGGTTCTGGGCGCTGGGCTTCTGCGTCAACGCGCTCGACCACTGCAACTACATCTTCGAGACCGATGTGATGGACAAGCCGGGCATGAAGCTGCGCTCGGACCAGTTCGAGGTGTTCCTGAACAAGCTGAACGCCACCATCGAGGCGAATTCCAACCCGGAACAGCAACTCAATTAGGGCAGCCGCTCAACTGATTGTTCTGAATTTTGGAACGAACATCACGCCCAGGCCCAGGACCAAATCCTGCCCTGGGCGTTTTGCGTTTCAGCCGACAATAATTCAGTCGGTCTTTTCGCCGACCTTGTCGACGGCGCGGTTCAGCATCGACAGCATCGCCTTCTCGCTGGCGCCGCCGACACCGGTAACATGCTGTCCCAGCATCACATACATGGCGTCGACATGGATGCGGATGACCTCGAACTGGGCATCGGTGGGCATACCCAGCGCGCCGATGAAATCGTTCAGCGACTTCGCCAGCATGGTGAGCAGCGGATAGCCGAAGGTGCCGCCCATGCCCTTGATGTCGAGCGCCATCTCGGCCACCGAGGGCAGCATCAGCATGCGCGCGATGCTGTCCGGCCCGACGCCGTTGATGGTGGCGCGCATGGTCTTGAGTTTCTCCATCACCTCGATCGCGAAGGCGTCGCCGTTGGCGGAGATGGTGGCTTCCAGTTTTTCGGTGATCTCATCGGTCAAATTGACCGAGAAGCCAGTCTTGTAGTTGACGGCTTTGCGCTTCAGCTCTTGCGGCGGATTAATGAATTGCGGCTTAGCCATGAACACCGTTGCGACAAAAGCGCCACCCAAAACCCGGCAGCTTGCGGTGAATCATAACAAATCGCCCCACAGACGCAATATTACGTCAGCGGATGGGAATTAGAGATTGCTGTAGTGGCCAGTATTAACGGCGGTTTTGCCGCGGCAACCACTCAGAGAGTCTGTTGATGGCTTGGTCTACAACTTCTGGCTCAACGCAGAATGAGAATCTGACAAAATGTGATCCATTTGCGGTGTCAAAGTCGGCGCCGGGCGCGGCCACCACGCCGGTTTCATCCAGCATGCGACGGCAGAAGCCTTCGGCATCGTCCGTGAAGGCGCTGACATCGCAGAACAGGTAGAAGGCGCCATCGGCCGGAGCGATGCGATCCAGCCCGAGGCGCGGCAGGGCTTCGAGCAGGCGGGCACGGTTGCGGGCATAGACCGCGACGCGCTCGCTCATCTCGTCATCGGAATCGAGTGCCGCCTCGGCGGCGATCTGCGACAGTGTCGGGGCTGAAATCTGCAGACTGCCGGACAGCGCCTCGACGCGCGGCACCAGGCGCTCGGGCAGCACCAGCCAGCCAATGCGCCAGCCGGTCATGCCCCAGTATTTCGAGAAGCCGTTCACCACGATGGCTTCCGGGCCCTGGCTCAGCACAGTCTCGGCGGCCTCGCCGTAAGTCACGCCGTGATACAGCTCATCCACGATCAGCCACAGGCCCCGGCGGCGGCAGGCGGCATAGAGCGCGGCCAGGTCGTCGCGGCGCAGCATGGTGCCGGTGGGATTGGCCGGGCTGGCCAGCACCACGCCGGCGATATCGGCCGGCAGCGCCTCGATCATCGCGGCATTGGGCCGGAAGCCGGAAGCGGCATCGGTGCCGAGGCGGTAAGGCTCCAGGTTCACCGCGCGCAACGCGCCGCGATAGGCCGGGTAGCTCGGCTCCACCACAGCAACGCGCTGGCCGGCCTCGAAGGCGGCGAGGAAGCTGAGCATGAAGCCCGACGACGAACCAACCGTGACGGCGATGCGCTCGGGCGCAATGTCGAGGCCGTAGCGGCGGCCGTAATAGCGCGCGATGGCCTGGCGCAGGCGGCGCAGGCCAAGGGCTTCGGTGTAGGGGATCGGGCCGGCGCGCAAAGCCGCTTCAGCAGCGGCGATGGCGCGGCGCGGCGGCGGGAAATACGGCTCGCCGACCAGCAGGTTCACCACCTCGTCGCCGCGCCGCTTGCGTTCCAGCAGCGCATTATAGATGCGCCACATGCGGTAAATCTCGATTTCGCTGCGCCCGGAAAGCTGCGGCAGTTTCACGTCATCCAGCAAGTCGGCATCCATCACTGAAATCTCCGTAAGGCAACCGCACCGGAGGCGAGCGCCACACCGGTACCGATCAGGGCGATGCCGCCCCAGGTCACCGGCTCCGGCCATTCGCCGAGCAGCGGGATCGCCAGCAGGGCGGCCAGCGCCGGCACCAGGGCGGCGAAGGCGGCGGCGCGGCCAGGCCCTAAACTGCGCACCGCATAGCCATAGGTATACATGCTGACCAGGCCGGAAAAGATCGACTGCGTCACCTGGAGCCAGACCTCGAAGGCCGGCACCTGCAGCAGCCTTGGCTCCAGGGCGAGGAAATAGATCGGCAGATAGAGCAGCCAGGAATAGACGTAGATCACTGCCGCGCCATGCCAGGGGCTGAGGCCGCTCTGCCGCACCGCCAGCGTGTAGGTCGCCCATAGCGAGCCGCCGAGCAGGAACAGCAGATGGCCGCGCCACAGGCCCGGCTCGCCGGCAAACAGGTGATAGCCACCCAGCGCGATCACGCCGACGAGGATGCAGGCAAAGCCGATCAGGCGGGTGCGGCCCACCATTTCGCGCAACACCAGCCAGGCCAGCAGGGCGGTGAACAGCGGCATGGTGCCGGGCATCATCGCGCCGGCATGGGCCGCCGGGGCAAACAGCGTGCCGGCGCTGCTGACGCAGACGAAGGGCAGGCCGGCGCACAGCACCACCAGGCTGACCGAGCCATAGCGGCCGCGCGCGAAGCCGGGGCCGAGCTTGAACAAGACCGGGATCAGCAGCAGCGCCGGGGCGGTAAGGCGCAGGAAGATCACGTCCCAGAGGCTGAGCGCGTGGGTGACGCCGAAGCGGGTGATAGCGAGGCCGGCGGCCCAGAGCAGCATGGTGGTGAGCGCCGCCGCCACGCCCAGGACGGGGAGGGCAGCGGCATCAGGCTTGGTCAGGGCGGCGGTTGGGCTGGTCATGGCCGGAAGTGTCGCCGAAAACCGCCCGGCATGTCCTTGCGAATTTCATCCTCCTATCCGGGATTTTTGGCATATCATGCCAATGTAGGCATATTAAGGGATAAAACATGCCAAGTGACGCCCTCGACCGCTTCGATCATGCCATTCTGGCCGCTTTGCAGGCAGATGGCCGCCTGAGCAATGTCGAACTCGCCGAGCGGGTTGGCCTGTCGCCATCGCCCTGCCTCAGGCGGGTCAAGCGGCTGGAGGCGGAGGGCTATATTGCCGGCTACCGCGCGGTGCTGGACCGCGACAAGACCGGGCTCGGCCTCACTGTGTTCGTCGAGATCAAGGCGGCGCGCCACCGCATCGACGATTCCCAGGCCTTGCAGGCCCATCTCGCCGCGATCCCGGAAGTGGTGGCGGCGCATATGGTATCGGGCGAGGCGGATTTCCTGGTCGAGGTGGTGGTGCCTGACCTCAAGGCCTATGAGCGGGTGCTGAACGAGCGCCTGCTGGTGCTCGACATGGTGAAGGATATCCGCTCCAACTTTGCCATTCGCATCATCAAGACCGCCGCACCGCTGCCGCTGGCGGCCGCTACTGCCTAAATGCCGTGAATTCGCCGCAATGCCGCCGTGCTGGCGGCACGATGGCAGCATAAACCTGCTGTCCCAAGGGGGCTGACACAGGCGCCGCTCCCTTCGGAGGCGGACATGACCAGGGTCGGGGGATGGGTATTGGGCGGGCTGCTGCTGGCCTTGGGCGGCTGTGCCGAGGTGAGCTGCATGACGGCCCCGGACCGCAACGCCTGCTATGCCGCCTATGACACCTACGAGGGCTGCAAGACCGCCCATGCGCCACTGATCCGGCGGATTGGCGAACAGCCGGTCACCACCTGCCGCCGCGATCCGATCCAGCATTGCTCGCGCGGCCGCGACGGCAAGCGGCGCTGCTACACCGCCACCTATACCGAAACCTGCGCCACCCGCTGGGAACCCATCTATGACTTCAGCCAGTACAATATCGGCGTCCGCTCCTGCATGGCCCTGGCCGGGCAGGGGGGCTATACCGGGCGTTTCACCGCCTGGGATTAATCGCCGGAAACCAGCTCTGCCCTCGACTCTTGGGCGGGGCCGGCGGTATAGTCCGCCAGCGCCGTAAAGCCGCCATATTCCACAGCTATTTCCCAATGCCACGCGGCGGATCGCGTGGCGGGAAAAGCGTGGCGGGCGGAGCCGGCGCAGACAGCAACGGCCCGTCTCATCACCAGCCTGTCTCATCACCAGTATCAGGCCCCATCAGTATCAGCTTCGCAGGCATCCATGCGCTATTCGGGACTGTTCGTCCTTCTTCTCGTCATCGCCGCCAATATCGCCGGGTGGATTTATCTCAATCCACCGGTCGAGCCGCGTCCCTGGGGTGAGCTGATCAACGGCGTCGACTATTCGCCGTTCCAGGCCGACCAGGGGCCGCAGCAGAAAAAGTATCCGAGCGCCGACGAGATCGACCGCGATCTGCAATTGCTCTCGAGCAAGGTGAAGTATCTGCGCACCTACTCGGCGCTGGATGGCCAGGGCGAGATCGCGCCGATTGCCAGCCGCTATGGCATGGAAGTGCTGCAGGGCATCTGGCTCGATGGCCGGCTGGAGCGCAACGAGGAAGAGATCGCCAACCTCGTGCGCATCGTCAAGCAGAACAAGAATGTGCGTCGCGTGCTGGTCGGCAACGAAACCATGTTGCGGCTCGACATGCCGATTTCCGACCTGATCCAGTATATCCGCCGCGTGCGCACCGAACTTGCCGGCACTGGCGTCGAAATCTCCACCGCCGAGACCTGGGATATCTGGCTGCGCTATCCGCAGCTGGGCCGCGAGGTCGATTTCATCGCCATCCATCTGCTGCCCTATTGGGAAGGGCAGGCGCCGGACAAGGCGGTGGAATATGCGCTCGGCCGCTATCAGCAGGTGAAGGACGCGCATCCGACCAAGAAGGTGGTGATCACCGAGATCGGCTGGCCATCGGAAGGCCGCACGCGCCGCGAAGCCGTGCCGAGCCCGACTTCGCAGGCCACCTTCCTGCGCCACTTCCTCAATATCGCCAATACCCGTGGCCTCGATTACTTCATCATGGAAGCCTTCGATCAGCCCTGGAAACGCAATATCGAAGGCTCTGTCGGCGCCTATTGGGGCATCTACAACGCCGACCGCACGCCAAAATTCCCGATGATCGGCCCGGTGGAGGATCGCCCGCACTGGCCGCAGCTTGCCGCCGGCTCGATCCTGATCGCGCTGCCGCTGATGGTCTGGTTCCTGGCGCGCTGGAGCGACCTGCGTTTTTCCGGGCGGCTGTTCTTCGGTGCGCTGATCCAGGTGGTTGCCGCCGCCATCGTCTGGGTCGTCGATACCGGATTCCGCACCTACATGAGTCCCGGCGTGGCGCTGATGTGGGCGATGCTGCTGCCGCTCTTGGTGATGCTGTTCATCATGGTGCTGGCGGAAGGCCTCGAAATGTCGGAAGTGATCTGGTCGAACCGGCGCAAGCGCCTGTTCCTGCCGCACAAGGCGGACCTGTCGCGCCAGCACTGGCCGAAAGTCTCGATCCATGTGCCGGCCTATAACGAGCCGCCGGAAATGCTGAAGCAGACGCTGGATGCGCTGGCGGCGATGGATTACCCGAATTTCGAAGTGCTGGTGATCGACAACAACACCAAGGACGAGGCGGTGTGGCGCCCGGTGGAGGCGCATTGCGCCAAGCTGGGGCCGCGTTTCCGCTTCTTCCACGTCTCGCCGCTGAAGGGCTTCAAGGCCGGCGCGCTGAATTTCGCGCTGCGCAACATGGCGCCCGATACCGAGGTGGTGGGCGTGATCGACGCCGACTATCTGGTGGAGCCGGATTGGCTCAGCGCGCTGGTGCCGCATTTCGACCAGCCGGAAGTGGGCTTCGTGCAGGCGCCGCAGGACCACTACGACTGGAAGGAAGATGCGTTCAAGGAATACATCAACTGGGAATATGCCGGTTTCTTCCAGATCGGCATGGTGCAGCGGAACGAACGCGACGCCATCATCCAGCATGGCACCATGACCCTGGTGCGCCGCGCCGCCATCGACCATGTCGGTCCCTGGGCGGAATGGTGCATCTGCGAGGATAGCGAGATGGGCCTGCGGCTGCTGGCCGGCGGCTGGAAGTCGATCTACACCGACCGCCGCTTCGGCTATGGCCTGACGCCGGACAGCTTTGGCGCCTACAAGACCCAGCGCTATCGCTGGGCCTATGGCGCGGTGCAGATCCTCAAGCGCCACTGGCGCGACATGCTGCCCGGCGACACGCGCAAGCTCGATCCGATGCAGCGCTATCATTTCGTCGCCGGCTGGCTGCCCTGGTTCGCCGATGCGCTCGGCCTGGTCTTCGCCATCTCGTCGCTGGCCTGGACCGTCGGCGTGCTGGTGATGCCGAAATATTTCGAATTGCCGCTCGGCCTGTTCCTGCTGCCGGTGGTGGCGGTGTTCATCGCCAAGGTGGCGCAGTTCCTGTGGCTCTATAAGATCCGCGTGCAATGCAGCTTCCGCCAGCGCCTTGGCGCCGGCCTTGCCGGCCTGGCGCTCACCTACACTATCGCCAAGGCGATGCTGGCCGGCCTGTTCACCTCGAAACTGCCCTTCATCCGCACGCCGAAGCATGAGAACCAACCCGCCCTGGTGCAGGCGATGATCATTGCCCGCGAGGAATCGCTGCTCGGTGCGCTGCTCACCGCCGCCGGCATCGCGATGTGGAATTTCCAGGGCGGCCAGGACCCCGAAGCCCGGCTCTGGGGCGTGGTGATGCTGGCGCAGGCTTTGCCTTATTATGCCACGCTGGCGCTGGCGATGATCTCGACCGCCAAGGGCCGCTTCCGCAAGCCCGGCGACGTGGCGAAGAATGCCCCGGTGCCCAGCCTGTTCGCGCTGCCGAAAGCCGGCTCCCCCAACCCCAGCGCCGGTGCCGACTAGGCGCCGCCGCATAACGATCCGAGTAGAGACCGACGATGACCGCGCCGGCCCGCCGCTTCCTGTATCTGCTGTGCTTCCTGGCCCTGGCGGCTTTGCTCAACGCCGCCGCCTGGTGGTATCCGAACCGGCCGCTGCCCTATGGCAACACCGCCGTCGGCCAACCCATCGGACAGGTGAAAAGCGTGTCCTTCGCGCCGTTCAAGCGCGGCCAGAGTCCGCTCACCAAGGTCTATCCGACACGCGAGGAAATCGCCGAGGACCTCAATGCCGTGCGTGCCGTGGCGCGCGGCGTGCGCACCTACACCTCGCGCGAAGGCCTGGAGGCGGTGCCTGAACTGGCCGGCCGCTACGGCCTCGAGGTGACGCATTCGGCCTGGCTCGGCCAACTGCCGAATGTCAACGAGGAAGAGGTTGAGGCGCTGATCGATCAGGCCAACCGCTATCCCGATACTATCAAGCGCGTCATCGTCGGCAACGAGGTCCTGCTGCGCAAGGACCTCACGGTCGACCAGCTCATCAGCTATATCCGCCGCGTCAAGGCGGCGGTGAAGCAGCCGGTTTCCTATGCCGATGTGTGGGAATTCTGGCTGCGCAATCCGCAACTGCTCGACGAGGTCGATTTCGTCACGGTGCATTTCCTGCCCTATTGGGAGGATGTGCCGATCGCGGTCGATCACTCGATGCCGCATATCCTGGATGTCTACAACATCGTGCAGGCCAAGCTGCCGGGCAAGCCGATCCTGATCGGCGAAGTGGGCTGGCCATCGCTTGGCCGCTCGCGCCGTGAAGCCGTGCCGACGCGCCATGAGGCCGCCAGCTTCATCAGCGATTTCATCCGCCTCGCCGAAGAGAAGAAGCTCGACTACAACCTGGTCGAAGCGTTCGATCAGCCCTGGAAGGTGGCGCTGGAAGGCACCGTCGGCGGTGCCTGGGGCCTGCTCGATGAATTGCGCCATCCGAAATACGACGCCGATGGCCGGCTGTCCGAATTGCCGAACTGGTCGATCTATGCAGCCCTCGCCAGCCTGATCGGCCTGATTCTGGCGGTGCTGCAGGTCTCGCGCCTGATCAGCCTGCAGCCCTGGCGCATGCTCGGTGCCGTGCTGTTGATCCAGGTCGCCGGTGCAGCGCTGGCCGCCTGCGTCGAGCACGGCGTCAGCTACAATTTCAGCACGCTGCGTTTCAGCGAATTCCTCATCATGCTGGGGCTGCAATCGATCTTCGCGCTGCTGCTGTTCTCGGAAGTGCTCGACCGCCTCTCCGGCAAGGAGGCGCCGCGTGCCGCTTTCATCGGCCTGGGCCAGCGGCTGCGCGAACTGAAATCCTTCGCGCCGCTCTATCTGCCGCTCGGCAATCACACCGTCAGCGAAGCCAAGCTGGCGGAATACCGCCGGCTTTATCGCGTGCGGCTCGGCGAGTGGCTGTTCGCTGCCTTCGCGCTCTATGCGCTGTACCAGAATCTGATGCTCGCCATCGCCGGCCGCTATCGCGATTTTCCCATCGATTACGCTTTGCTGCCGATTGCCGGATTCCTGCTGCTGGCGGTTTTCGGTGCCGCCTCGCGCGGCAGTTCTCTCGCCACCGGCTTTGCTTTGCCCGATAAAACGGCAGAATCGCCGATCACCTTGCGCTGCGAAGCGATTCTCGCCTGGCTGCTGCTCTGTTCGGCGGTGATGGTGGTGCTGATCGAGCGCCCGAGCAATCGCGAAGGCCTCGCCTGGGCGCTGATTTCCGCGGCGTATGCGCTGCCGCTGCTGGGCAATCTGCGGCTTCTGGCCCGGGATGGCATTGCCCGGTTGGCAGCGGCGCGCTGACCACTTATAGTTGGGGCGAGGGACAGCCAATAGTTCCCGTCAAGATCCCATAAACGGAGGAACGAACGATGAAGCGGATTCTGTTTAGCATGGCGCTGATCGGCGCGGTTGCGATGGCGGGCAGCGCCGAGGCGCAGTCGCGCAACCTGTCGATCGCCACCGGCGGTACCGGCGGCGTCTATTATCCGATGGGCGGCGGCCTCGCCAATCTGCTCACCAAGTATGTGCCGGGCTGGCAGGCGACTGCCGAAGTCACCGGCGGTTCGGTCGACAATCTGAAGCTGGTTGGCGCCAAGAAGGCGGATATCGGCTTCTCGATGGCCGATGCCTCGCTCGATGCCTCGCGCGGCGAGGACAAGTTCAAGGGCGCCCCGGTGGCGCATAAGGCGCTGGCCGTGCTGTATCCAAACATCATGCATGTGGTGTCGGTGGATGGCTCGGGCGTCAACAGCATGGCGGACCTCAAGGGCAAGCGCGTCTCCACCGGCTCGCCGGGTTCGGCCACCGAAGTGATGGCCTTCCGCGTGCTCGAAGCCGCCGGCATCGACAAGGACAAGGACCTCAAGCGCGAGCGCCTGGGTGCGGCCGAGTCCACCAACGCGATGAAGGACAAGAAGATCGACGCCTATTTCTGGGTTGGCGGCCTGCCGACCGCGGCGGTGACCGATCTCGGCGCCACGCCGGGCACCAAGCTGAAGCTGATCGATCATTCCGATCTGGTGGCGAAGATGAACGCCAAGTACGGCCCGCTCTATGCCGCCGGCACCATCCCGGCCGGCACCTATCCGGGCCAGGACAAGCCGAACGCCATTTCCAGCGTGTGGAACATCCTGCTGGCGCATGACTCGATGCCGGACGACGTTGCCTACAACATCGTCAAGACCATCTTCGAGAAGCGCGATGAATTGGCCCAGGTGCATGCCGAGGCCAAGAACATCAAGGCCGAGACCCAGAAGAAGACCAACACGCCAGTGGCCTTCCATCCCGGCGCGCTGAAGTACTTCAACGAAAAGGGCATCAAGACCGAGTAAGCCTGAGCGTCAGCGTTCAGGCCGAACCCTGCTCCAGCGGAGGCTGGAGCAGGGTTTGTTTTAAGTGGGGTGCGTAAACTCTACATAAGATAAGCAGGGATTCAGATAAACGTAGCGTAAGGGGGAGTGGGATGAGCGACGACAGCGGCAAGATCACGCAGGGCCTGGACGCTGACACTCAGCGCAAGGTCGAGGAATATATCGAGCAGGAAGAGGGCGCGGCCAACCGGCTTTCTGGCTGGAGCGGCCATCTGATCACGGCTTTGGCGGTGATCATGACGCTGTTCCATCTCTATGCCGCCTACGACATCGTGCCGACCCAGGAATTGCGCCCGATCCATGTCGGCTTCGTGCTGCTGCTCACCTTCCTGCTGTTTCCCATCGCCGCCCGTTTCCGCGACCGTATCCGTTGGTGGGATGTGCTCACCGCGCTGATCGGCATCGGCACCATCTGGTATCTGCTCCAGGGCGGAGAGGACCTCACCGACCGCGCCACCTTGCCGAACCAGACCGACATGATGGTCGGCGCCGTGTTTATCCTGCTGGTGCTGGAGGCAACGCGCCGCACCACCGGCTGGATCATGCCGGTGGTGGCGATCCTTTTCATCCTGTATGCGCTGTTCGGGCCCTACCTGCCGGCGCCCTGGACTCACAAGGGCTATGATCTCGACCGGCTGGTCGGTCATCTCTACATGACGCTGGAAGGCATCTTCGGCACCGCGGTCGATGTGTCCTCCAGCCTGATCATCCTGTTCACCATCTTCGGTGCCGTGCTGCAATTCTCCGGCGCCGGCAAATTCTTCATCGATTTCTCTTTCTCGGCGCTAGGCGGCAAGACCAACTCGACTGGCCGCGCCATCGTGCTGTCCTCCTTCCTGCTCGGCGGTCCCTCGGGCTCCGGCGTCGCCACCACCGTCACCATCGGTTCGGTGGCCTGGCCGATGCTGAAGCGCGCCGGCTATCTGCCGGCAGCCGCAGGCGGCTTGCTGGCGGCGGGCGGCCTCGGCGCCATCATCTCACCGCCGGTGCTGGGCGCGGCGGCCTTCCTGATCGCCGAGTTCCTCAAGATTTCCTATCTCGACGTCATCCGCATGGCGGCGATCCCGACGCTGCTCTACTACTTCAGCCTGCTGGTGATGGTGGAGCTGGATACCGGCAAATACGCCATCGCCAATGTCGATATGGGCGAGCGCCAGAGCCTGTGGGCGCTGACCAAGCAGTATGGCTATCACTTCACCTCGCTGATCTCGATCGTGGTGCTGATGCTGCTCGGCTTCTCGCCGGTGTTGAGCGTGTTCTGGGCCACTATCCTGGCTGTCGCCGTGAGCTATTGCCGCCGCGATACCGCCCTGGTGCCAAAGAAGCTGATCGAGGCGCTGGCATCGGGCTCGGTCGGCGTGCTTGGCACGGCGGCGACCTGCGCCGCCGCTGGCATCATCGTCGGCGTCGTCACGCTCACGGGTCTGGGCTTGAAGTTCAGTTCCATCGCCATCGCCTATGCCGGCGGCAGCCTGGTGCTGACAGCGGTCTACACCGCGCTGATCGTGTGGATCGTCGGCCTCGCCGTGCCGGTCACGGCGTCCTACATCATCTGCGCGGTGATCGCGGCGCCGGCGCTGATCCAGCTTGGCGTGAAGGATTACGCCGCGCATATGTTCATCTTCTACTACGCGGTGCTCTCCGAAGTGTCGCCGCCGACCGCCTTGTCGCCTTTCGCAGCGGCAGCGATCACTGGCGCCAGCCCCTACACCACGACGCTGCAAAGCTGGAAATACACCATGCCGGCCTTCCTGGTGCCGTTCGTGTTCGTGCTCGATCCGCTCGGCATCGGCCTGCTGCTGGAAATGCCCAAGGATGGCTCATGGCTGCACATCGTCTGGGTCAGCTTCTCCACCTGCGTCGGCATCTTCGCCTATGGCATCGCCACGCAAGGCTTCTTCATGAAGCGCACCGGCCTGGCGCTGCAGCTTGCCTTCATCCTGGCCGGCACGATGCTGCTGTTCCCCTCGATCATGGATGCCCTGTTCGGCTTCATCGAGGTGCAGCATATCGAGCCGATCAAGATCGCCGGCATCCTGCTCACCGCCGTGCTGTGCGGCGTGCAATGGATGGGAAGAAGTAAGTCGGCGGCGGCTTAAGCCATCTGCCTAAGGATCGGCAGGCGGGTCAGGCGTGGCCCGCCGGCACGCTGGATGGCGTTGGCTAAAGCCGGCGCCAGCGGCGGCACGCCAGGCTCGCCGGCACCGCCGGGGGGCGCGCTGCTGGCGATGAAATGCACCGCAATCGGCGGCGTGTCGGCCAGGCGCGGCATCTGGTAGCTGTCGAAATTCTCTTCCACCACGCCACCGTTCTTCAGCGTCACTTCGCCATGCAGCGCGGCGGCCAGCGCGAAGACCACGGCGCCGGAGAATTGCGCCTCGGCGATATTCGGGTTCAGCACGCGACCGATATCGGCGGCCACCGTGATGCGGCTCAGGCGCGGCTGACCCTTATCGAGTTCCAGTTCCACGACTTGCGCGACGATAGCGCCGAAGGAGGTGTGCAACGCCAGGCCACGGCCCTGGCCGGGCAGCAAAGGCGCGTCCCAGCCGGCCTTGGCGGCCACCAGTTCCAGCACAGCCTGATGGCGTGGCGCATTGGCCAGCAGCTTCATGCGGTAGGCCAGCGGATCGATGCCGGCCTGCAACGCCGCCTGGTCGATCATGGTTTCCTTCACAAAGGCGGTATGCGAATGGCCAACCGAGCGCCAGAAACCGACCGGCACCGGGGTTTCCACCGGCAGCCAGTCCAATCGCAGGTCCGGTATCGCATAGGCCGCTTCATGGGCGCCCTCGAAGGCGGTTTCGTCCGGCCCGAGGAAGCGCGAGGGCGGAAACACCCGGCGCATGATCGAGGGGCAGGCGATGACCTGTTTCCAGGCGGTGATGCTGCCCTGTGCATCCAGGCCTACACGCAGGCGATGCAGGCTGGCCGGGCGGTAGAAATCGTTGCGCATATCCTCTTCGCGCGGCCACAGCACCTGGATCGGCAGGCCGGGTACCGCCTTGGCGACGCGCGCCGCTACCGCCACGAAATCGCCTTCCGCGCGGCGCCCGAAACCGCCACCAAGGAAGGTGGTATGCACCCGCACCTTGTCGGCATCAATGCCGGTGCCATCGGCGGCGGCCTTGCGCGCGAGGTCCTGGCCCTGGGTCGGCGCCCAGACATCGACAAAGCCATCGCGGCCGAGCCGTACCGTGGCATTCATCGGCTCGAGTGCAGCATGGGCCAGCAGCGGCAGGCGGTATTCGGCATCAAGGGTTGTCGCGGCGGAAGCCAGTGCCTTGTCGGCATCGCCATGGCTCACCGCCTTGTCCGGCTTGCCGGTGACGAAGCTTTGCTCATACATGCGCCATAGCGTGGCGCTATCCAGCAGGTCCTGCGCGCCCGGGCCCCATTGAGCGTTTACGGCGTCGCGCGCGCTCAGCGCCCGCCAAGTGCTGTCGGCGACCACAGCGAAGCCATTGTCCAGCGCCACCACGGCCTTCACGCCGGGCAGCGCCAATGCCTTGGTGCCATCCAGGCTTTTCAGCTTGGCGCCCAGTTGCGGCGCGAAGCGCACCACGGCGAAAAGCTGCCCCGGTTCGCGCACATCAATGCCGAAGCGCGCTGAGCCGTCGATCTTGGTCGGCGTATCGAGGCGCTGCTGCGGCCTGCCGAGCAGGGTCCATTGCTCAGGATCTTTCAGCACCACATCGGCGGGCGCGGGCAGTGATGCTGCGGCTTCCGCCAGTTCGCCATAGCCGAGGCTGCGGCCTGAAGCCGGATGCAGCACACGGCCGGCCTCGGCGCGGCATTCCTGCACGGCCACGCCCCAGGCCGAGGCTGCGGCCTGCACCAGTTGCAGCCGCGCCACGGCGCCGGCGCGGCGCAAGGGCTGGAACAGCCAGCGCACCGAACTGGAGCCGCCGGTGATCTGCTGCCCGGCGATACGGCCCATGCGTTCCAGCAGCCAGTCGGCGGTGGATCCGAGCTTCTCAGGGCTGCCGCCGGCCAGCATCGCCTTCACCAGATAGGTATTGCGGTAGATCGCATCCGCCGGGGCATTGCGCACGTCGATGCGCTCCAGCGGCATGTCCAGTTCCTCGGCCACCAGGGTCGGCAGCACGGTATGCACGCCCTGGCCCATCTCCGACTGGCACAGCAGCACGGTGGCGCGGTCGTCGGCGCCGATATGCAGCCAGATGCCAAGCTGGAAGCTCTGCACGCTGCGCACGCGTTGCTGTCCCTGGGCTTGAGCCTCGAAGGGAAGCGGCATGCCCACCAGCAAACCTGTCGCCGCGATGCCTTTCAGCAGGTCGCGGCGGCTTACTGACCGAGTTTCATCGTGGAGGGAAGCCATAGCGCCACTTCCGGAAACAGCATGATCAGGGCAATACCCAACCCGAGCATCAGCATATAGGGGATGGCGGCCTTGTCCACCTCGACCAGCGGCGCGCCGGTGATGGAACGGATGACAATCAGGTTCATGCCGACCGGCGGCGAGATCAGCGCCAGTTCCAGGTTGATGGTGAGCAGCACGCCATACCATACCTTGTCGATGCCGAGCGCCGCCATCACCGGCAGGATCACCGGCGTGGTGATCAGGATGATCGAGAAGCTTTCCAGGATCAGGCCCAGGATGAAGATCACCACCATTAGAATGGCGAGGAACTGGTACTTGGTCAGGTTATTCTCGACCACGATGGCAACGAGCTGGTCCGGGATATGCAGCTTGGTCAGCATATGGCCGAACAGGCCGGCGGAGACAATGATCAGGAACAGCACCGCCGAGGTGCGTGCCGCTTCCTGGCCGCCCTGCCAGAGATCCTTGAGGCCGAATTTGCGGTAGATGAAGGTGGCGATGAACAAGGCCCAGAGCGCGCCGGTGGCGGCGGCCTCGGTGGCGGTGAAGATGCCGAGATACATGCCGCCGAGCACGAAGGGCGGCAGCGTGAAGGCCCAGAAGGAACGCTTCAGCGCGGCGCCCATCTCGGCCGGCGAGGCGCGGGCCGGGCGGATATAGCCGCCGGCATTGATGCGCTTCTGCTCCATGCGGCCTTCGGTGAACCAGCAATAGGCGGCGAAGATCACCGCCATCAGGATGCCGGGGAACACGCCGGCCATGAACAGCGCGCCGACCGAGGTATCGGACGCGACGCCGTAAAGCACCATCGGCGCCGAGGGCGGAATCAGGATGCCGAGGGTGCCGCCGCCGGCCACCACGCCATAGGCGCCGCGCGGCGTGTAGCCGTATTTCAGCATCTGCGGAATGGCGACGGCGCCGATGGTCAGCGCGGTGGCCACCGAGGAGCCGGAAATCGCGGCAAAGACCGCGCAGGCGAACACGGTGGCGATGCCGAGGCCGCCGGGGATATGGCGCATGAAGGTATAGGCGGCGCCGTAGAGGTCATCCACCACTTTGCCGCGCACCATGAAATGCGACATCAGCATGAATAGCGGGATCGCCACCAGCAGGTAGCCATCCAGTTGCCCGATGATGAATTCGCCCAGCGTCGGGATGCTGCCCTCGACGTAGAACAGCACGGCGGCAGAGAACAGGAACATGCCGGCGAACATCGGCAGGCCGGTATAGAGCAGGGCGATCAGCAGCGTGAGGATGATGATGAAGGACATGGCGCTGCGTTACTCGTGGCTGCGGGTGCCGTGGATCGGATCATCGGCGACCGGCGGTTGCCATTGCCGGCTCAGGGCTTCGGCCAACTGCACCAGGGCGACCAGCAGCAGCAAGGTGCCGCCGATGGGCAGGAAAATATGAATCCACCACATCGGCACCCAGGCCAGCGTGTTGGCCTTCACGCCGATCATCTGCGAGAAGCTGACGGTATCGATGCCGGCCCACAGCATCAGGCCGCCGACCACCGCCACGGATGCGGCGGAAAACACCGCCAGCAGGCGCTGGCCGGTGCGGTTGAACTTCGTCACCAGGGCATCGACGCCGATATTGGCGTTCAGCCGTTGTGCTTCCGGCATCGCCAGCAGCACCATGATGATCACCAGCCAGGTGGCGCTTTCATCGATCCAGCTTTGCGCCGCATGGAAGAAATAGCGCGCCACCACGCCGGCACCCACCAGCGCCAGGCAGACCAAAGCCGCGAGCCCCGCCACTTGCGCGGCGAGGCCCGACAGCAACGCGATGAAGCGTGTGATCAAAGCCATCTCAGAGCTTGTTGAGCGCGTCGATCAGCTTCGGGCCGTTTTCCGGCACCGCCTTCACGAAGGCATCGATCACCGGCTTCTGCAGCGCCGCCTTCCAGGTGGCGGCCTCGGCCGGGGTCTGCATGTGGATGGTCATGCCCTTCTGCGGCAGTTCCTTGATCGCGGCTTCGGCGGTCGCTTCGGTCAGGCCGATCATGTCGGCCTCGGCCTTCTTGGCGGCGGCCGCCAGCGCGTCCTTCTCGCCCGTGGTGAGGCGGTTATACCAGGCCGGGTTGGCGAACATGTGGAAGTAGACCGAGAAATACGGCGCCACGGTGCCGAACTTCTGCACTTCATAGAAGCGGCGGCTGACGGCGGCCGACACGTCGGTGAGGCCGGCATCGAGCACGCCAGATTGCAGCGCCTGATAGACTTCCGGTGCCGGCGTCGGGGTCGGCGAGGCGCCGATGGCGGCCAGGCCGGTATCGGAAAGCGCCGAGAGGCCGCGGATCTTCAGGCCCTTGAGGTCTTCAAGCTGCACCAGCGGCTTCTTCGCCGAGGTGAAGATCGATTGCCGCGTGGTGTAGAACCAGGTGATGTTGCGCACGCCCTTGGCCAGCAAGGCCTGCTCCAGGATCAGCGCCGCCGGCGAGCCCGGAAACTTCTTGATCTTCTCCAGGTCGGTCAGCAGGTAGGGGATGGTCAGCACGTTCATCTCAGGGACGGTGTTGCCCCAGGTGAAGTTGGTCAGCACGCCGGCTTCGAAGGCGCCGCGCGCCACGCTGGCATGGGTCTCGCTCTGCTTGGCGAGCTGTTCGGCGGGGAAGATTTCCACCCGCATGGTGCCCTTGGTGCGGGCTTCGAGATCGGCCTTGAAGGCTTCCACGGCCTTGTGCACGTGGTGCGCGGTCGGCACCGGATGGCTGATGCGCATCACGGTCTGGGCCTGGGCGGCGCCGGCCATCAACGAGCCGGCGGCGAGGGCGGCAATAGCGGTAACACTGAGCGCGACGAGACGCATGGTTGTTGTTCCTCCCGAAAATTCGATCCGGTGTATTTATCAGAACCCTAAGTTTAAGGTAACTGCCCGGTTGGGGCGAACAAATTTATCTCCCGCGTGGCTTGAGCGTGGCTCCGTCCGGGCGTAACGATCCGGCATGGAAACGCCCGCCGAGACCCCGAACCCGGCCACACCCCCACTTGCGCATAAGCCCCAGAACTGGGCCCTGGCGGCCTTGATCATCGGCGCGCTGGCCATCGCCTTCTCACCGATCTTCGTGCGGCTGTCCGAGGTCGGCCCCACCGCCACCGGCTTCTACCGCACTGCACTCGCGATCCCGCCGCTATGGCTGTGGTGGATGGTGCGCGCGCCGGCACCAGAGCGCGCCACCCTGCCGCCGCTCAGCCTGATCCTGCTGCCCGGCCTGCTGTTCGCCGGCGACCTGTTCTTCTGGCATCTGGCGATCAAATACACGTCGGTCGCGAATGCCACCTTGCTCAGCAACTTCGCCCCCGTCATCGTCACGCTCGGCGCCTGGCTGATACTGCGCGAGCGCATCAACAGGCTGTTCATGCTGGCGATGGCGGTGTCGATCTGCGGCGCCCTGATGCTGGTCGGTTCCAGCTTCCAGCTTGGCGGCACCAATGTGTTCGGCGACATGCTGGCCTTCGCCACCGCCGGCTTCTATGGCCTCTACATGATCGCCGTGGCCAAGCTGCGCGGCCGCCATGGCACGCAGTCGCTGATGCTGTGGTCCAGCCTGGTGACGGCGCTGGCCTTGCTGCCGGCGACCTTGCTGATGGGCGAGGGGCTGCTGCCGGCGACGGGGCAGGGCTGGCTGACGCTGTTCGGCCTCGCCTGGGTCAGCCATGCGCTGGGCCAGGGATTGATCGCCTATGCGCTCGGCCATTTGCCGGCGTCATTTTCCTCGCTGGTGGTGCTGCTGCAGCCGGTGGCGGCCGCCTTCTTCGGCTGGCTGTGGCTCGGCGAAAGCCTGAGCGGCCTGCAGATCGGCGGCGGCCTGGTGGTGCTGTTCGGCATCTACCTGGCCCGCAGGGCACAGCTTAAGTGAAACCTGCGTCGGCCATGCCCGAGGATGACGGCTGAAACAAAAACAAGTCGTCATGCGCGGACTGGATCCGCGCATCTCTCTCAGCGCGGCCTGAGATCCTCGGGTCAAGCCCGAGGATGACGAGTAAACAACAACAGGTCGTCATGCCGGCGAAAGCCGGCATCCCATTTTTACCATTGAAATGGGACTCTCGCTTCCGCGAGAGTGACAAACAAAAACAGGTCATCATGCGCGGACTTGATCCGCGCATCTCAGGCCGGATCAGGAAAACCCTACGGGTTCAGCTTGCGGGCGTAATCCGCGTACCATTTCAGGCTGTGCGGATTGCTCATGGCGCCGGGATTGGCGACCTTCTCCATCGGTTGGCCGAGCAGGATTTTCTTCACCGGCACTTCCAGCTTCTTGCCGGAAAGCGTGCGCGGCACTTCCGCCACCTGCACCATGTCGTTGGGGATGAACCGCGCCGACACCGCCTGGCGGATAGCGCCATTGATCTTCTGCTTCAGCGCGTCGTCCAGCACCAGGCCCTCGCGCAGCACCACGAAGAGCGGCATGAAGCTCTCGCGGCCGAGGTATTCCAGGTCGATCACCAGGCTATCCAGCACTTCCGGCAATTCCTCGACGGCGCGGTAGATTTCCGCCGTGCCGAGGCGCAGGCCATGGCGGTTGATGGTGGCATCCGAACGGCCATAGATGATCGAGCCGCCGCGTGGCGTGATGCGGATCCAGTCGCCATGGCGCCAGATGCCGGGGTAGACATCGAAATAGCTGCCCTTGTAGCGCGCACCATCGGGATCGTTCCAGAGATAGAGCGGCATCGAAGGCAGCGGCTTGACGCAGACCAGTTCGCCCACTTGGTCGATCACCGGATTGCCGCCTTCATCGAAGGCCTGAATGTCGGCGCCGAGGCAACGCACCTGCATCTCGCCGGCATGGACCGGCAGCATGACGCAGCCGCCGACAAAGGCGCCGGCGAAATCGGTGCCGCCGGAAATCGAGGTCAGCCACACCTCGTCGCCCAGTTCGCGATAGATCCAGGCATAGGCATCTTCCGAAAGCGGCGAGCCGGTGGAACCGACCGAGCGCAGGGCGGAAAGATCGGCGATCTGGCGTGGCTTGATCTCGGCTTTCAGGCAGGAAGCGAAAAACGCCGCGCCGGCACCGAAGAAGGTCGCCTTGGCCTCGCCGATGAAGCGCCACAGCCGGCCCCAATCCGGCCAGGCCGGGCTGCCGTCGTAAATCGCAATCGTCGCGCCGGTACACAGGCCGGCGACCTGCGCGTTCCACATGATCCAGCCGGTGCTGGAATACCAGTGGAACACATCATCGGGGCCGAGGTCGTTATGCAACTGCATCATCTTCATCAATTCGAGAATGATGCCGCCATGGCCATGCACGATGGGCTTGGGCAGACCGGTCGTGCCCGAGGAATACACCACCCAGATCGGATGGTCGTAAGGCACCGGCAGCACTTCAAGTTCCGCCGGCTGGAAGGCGATATCGGCCCAGCGCGCCACGGCGATGCGTTCGGGCAGGCTCACCGCCTCGGCCTGGCTCGGCTGCAGGATCACGTCGCGCAAGCTCGGCAAGGCGGCGACGATCTCGCCCACCATGTCGCGCCGGTCGATGGCCTTGCCATTGTAATGCACGCCTTCCACGGCGAACAAAGCCACCGGCTCGATCTGCTTGAAGCGGTCGAGCACGGCCTGCAGGCCCATATCGGGGGCGCAGACCGACCACACGGCGCCGATGGAGACGGTAGCGAGGAAGGCGATCAGGGTTTCCGGCGTGTTCGGCGCATAGGCCACCACGCGGTCGCCCGGCTTGATGCCGCGCTGGCGCAGATGGGCGGCAACGGCAGCGACGCGGTCGCGCAGTTCATGCCAGCCCATCGCCTTGAGCGGTTCGGTCTCGGAGGCATAGAGGATCGCCGGGCGGCTGTCGGTGACATGGCGCATCACCTGATCGACATAATTCACCTCGGCGCCGGTGAACCACTTGGCGCCGGGCATCGACGCATCGGCCAGCACCTTGGTGTAGGGCTTGTGCGTCTTGATATCGTAGAAATGCCACAGGCTGTCCCAGAACGGCTCGGTCTCGGTCACCGACCAGCGATAGAGCGAGTCATAGTCCTTGAAATCGAGGCCGCGCTTTTCCTTCAGCCAGGTCATGTAGCGGTAGAGCTGGCTGCGGCGGATGCGGTCGGGCGTCGGGGTCCAGAGCGGCTTTTCGCTCACGGTCATTGCGATTCCTCCGGGGAAGCTTTCGGCCCTTTTACCCCGGCCGGCGCCGGGGCAGCAACTGGGCTTGGCGCCCAGGGAGTAGTAAACTGCAGCATGAGCCTCTGGCGTGGCGATCACAGGGAACGGGCAATCGATGAAGCTTTGCACTTACAGCCATCCCGGCACCGGCAGGATGCGGCCCGGCGCCTTGACCTCGGACGGCGCCATGATCGTCGATCTTTCGGCGCGGTTTCCGGATATTCTGGCGCTGATCAAGGCCGGCGATGAAGGCTTGGCGGCGGCCCGCAGCCATCTCGATGACGGCGAAATACGCGTGCCGGCACTGGATGCGACGCTACATGCGCCGCTGCCGGTGCCGGAGCAGATCCGCGACTGCATGCTGTTCGAGAAGCATGTGCGCCAGGCGATGCAGCGCATCGCGGTGATGCGCAAGCCGATCCTCGGGCCCTGGCTGGTCAAGGCTGGCTTCGTGAAAGTGCCGGCAAGCTGGTACGCGATGCCGGTCTACTACAAGGCAAACCGCTTTTCCGTGATTGGCACCGGCGAGGATGTGCTCTGGCCGCGCTACAGCCAGGTTATGGATTTCGAACTCGAAATGGGCTTCGTGCTTGGCAAGGGCGGCAAGAATATCAAGGCCAAGGATGCCCGCCGGCATATCTTCGGCTACACCATCTTCAACGATTTCTCCGCCCGCGATGCGCAAAGCGCCGAGATGCAGTCGATGCTCGGCCCCTGCAAGGGCAAGGATTTCGATACCGGCAACGCGATGGGGCCGTATCTGGTCACCGCCGACGAGATCGACGACCCCTACGCGCTGCGCATGCAGGCCCGCGTCAACGGCAAGACCTGGTGCGACAGCAATTCCTCCACCATCCACCATACCTTCGAGGCGTTGCTCGAACGCATCTCGGCTGACGAGACGCTGCACCCGGGCGAGTTCTTCGGCTCTGGCACGGTCGGCGACGGAAGCGGCCTGGAACATGGCCGCTTCCTCAAACATGGCGATGTGGTGGAGCTGGAAATCGAGAAGATCGGTGTGCTGCGCAACCGCGTACTGCGCCAGGGGTGATGGCCTTTGTGATTACCAGCCGTCATGCCCGGCCTTGAGCCGGGCATCTTGTGCCACCTGATAAAAATGCCCGGGTCGAGCCCGGGCATGACGAGTGCTTTTTCTTTGTCATGCTCGCATAGGCGAGCATCCCATTTCCCGTCAGTAATAATGGGACCCTCGCTTTCGCGAGGGAGACGGATAAAAAACAAGCGACATGCCCGGCCTTGAGCCGGGCATCTCACGCAATTCGGGAAAAGACCGCCGGGTCAAGCCCGGCGGTGACGATGTGTTTTAGTAGAAGCTAGTTCTGCTTCTGCGGCGGCACCGGCAGGTCGAACAGCAGCACCTCGGCGCCTTCCGGCGCGGTGATCTCCACCGACTTGGCTTCGAACACCGCCATGCCGTCGCGGGTCGAGAGCTTGTTGCCGTTGACGATGGCGGTGCCATCGGCCACCACCACATAGGCGATGCGCTGGGCCTTGTCGTCCCAGGGCAGCGTATGGGTGACGCTGTCGCCCTTGCCCAGCAGCGCGCCGTAGAGCGTGGCGTCCTGGTGGATCAGCAGGGTTTCCGGGTTGGCCGCGCGCACAGCTTCCTCACCCGAGGCGAGGGGCACAAGCTTGCCGGCGCGGTCATCCTTGGGGAACTGCGCCTGCGCCCAGCGGGGCTTGAGGCCGCGCTGGCGCGGCTCAACCCAGATCTGGAACAGATGCGTCGCCTCGTTCTCCTCGTTCCACTCGGCATGCATGATGCCGGTGCCCGCAGACATCACCTGCACGTCGCCGGCCGGCGTCCGGCCGCGATTGCCGAGCGAGTCTTCATGGGTGATGGCGCCGCGCCGCACATAGGTGATGATCTCCATGTCGCGGTGGCCATGCATCGGGAAGCCGGAATGCGGCTTGATATGATCGTCGTTCCACACCCGCAGCGGGCCGAAGCCGAAACCCATCGGCGCGGCAACGCCCGAGAAGTTGAAGTGGAAGCGGCTGTCGAGCCAGTCATTGCCGAAGCGGCCAAGACGGTCGAAGGGAATGGCAACGGTCATGATACGTCTCCTTGCCTCGTTGGTCCCGGGCGCCTGGCCCGGGACCGTCGCTGAGGCGGCGTGTTGGTTACTCTATGGCTGCTCGTTACTTGGCGAGCTTGGCGGCGATACCCGCCACATGCTTGCCCTGGAAGCGGGCGATCTTCAGTTCGGTCTCGCTCGGCTGGCGCGAACCATCCGGGCCGGCGATGGTGCCGGCGCCATAGGGCGAGCCGCCGCGCGGGGCCGACACATCCATGGTCTCCGGGATGGCGTAGGGCACGCCCACCACCACCATGCCATGATGCTGCAGCGTCACCTGGAAGCTGGTGATCGTGGTCTCGTTGCCGCCGCCGGTGCCCGTCGAGGTGAACACGCTGCCGACCTTGCCGACCAGGGCGCCCTTCATCCACAGGCCGCCGGTCTGATCCAGGAAGGTGCGCATCTGGCCGCTCATCATGCCGAAGCGGGTCGGCGTGCCGAAGATGATGGCGTCATAGTTCGGCAGTTCGTCGATGGTGGCGACCGGCGCGGCCTGGTCCCACTTGCCATGGGCGGCCTTGAAGGCGGCTTCCGGCATGGTTTCCGGCACGCGCTTCACCACCACCTCGGCGCCGGCCTCGCGGGCGCCCTCGGCGACGGCCTGGGCCATGCTCTCGATATGGCCGTACATCGAATGATAGAGAACCAGAACCTTGGTCATCGAAGTCTCTCCTTAAATCCTGCCGCCGCCCCAGCGGCGTCGGATGAGAGCAATCTAAGCTTCCTATTTATGGAAACAATATTATATTTGGAACATGATTGTTTCCTGTAGAGGATAATCCCCATGGACTATCTATCCGACCTGGCGGTTTTCGCCCGGGTGGCCGAGCAGATGAGTTTCACCGCCGCCGCCCAGTCGCTCGGCCTGTCGAAATCCGCCGTTTCCAAGCAGATCGCCCGGCTGGAACAGCGCCTCGGCAGCCAGTTGCTGCAGCGGACCACGCGGCGGCTGCAACTCACCGAAACCGGCCGCATCGTGCAGGCCCATGCCGAGCGGGTGATGGCCGAGGCCCAGGCCGCCGAAGCAGCAGTGCAGAACCTGCAGGAGGCGCCGCGCGGGTTGCTCAAAGTCAATCTGCCGATGAGTTTCGGCTTGAGCCATGTGGCGCCGCTGCTGCCGGAATTGCTGGCGCAATGCCCGGACCTGCGCATCGAGGCGAGCTACAACGACCGCCGCGTCGATCTGCTGGAAGAGGATGTGGATGCGGCGATACGCATCGGCGACCTGGCGGATTCGACGCTGAATGCGCGGCGTCTCGGGCCGGCCCGCGTCGTCTATGCGGCGGCGCCCAGCTATATCGAGAAATTCGGCACGCCGAAGCACCCGGATGAACTGAAATGGCACCATTGCCTGATCTACAGCTATCTCGCCGATCCGCTGCTCTGGCGTTTCGCCTCAGAGCCCGGCGGCGAGTCCGATATTGCCGTGCGGGTGCAGGGGCCGCTCACCGCCAATAACGGCGACGCGCTGAGGCTGGCGGCACTCGCCGGCACCGGCATCGCCCGGCTGCCCAGTTTTGTGATTGGCCCGGATATCGCCGCTGGCCGGCTGGTGCCGATCCTAGAGGAATACCGTGTGGCAGATCTGGGCATCTACGCAGTCTATCCGGCGCAGCGCCACCTGACGCCCAAGCTGCGCGCCTTCATCGACTTCCTGGCCGACAAATTCGGGCCCGAGCCGCCCTGGGATTGCGCCTGGATCGGCCTGCGGCAAAAGTGAAGAGCCTGCGGCAGCCTGCCGCAGATAACCGTTTACGGCCCGGAGTCGCCATGCTAAACAGGCCGTCCGAAAACGGGAAAGTCAGATGATTCGCCCCATGATGCACCGACGAGCTAACCGACGCGTAGCGCAACGAAAGCGCTGCGCGGCCGTTGTTCGCGTGCATTGAGGCCTGGATCAGACCTGACAGCCTGATCGTCTCCCAGCAGACACCCAGCACTTCCAATGCACCCGAACAACCGGCCGGTCGGACGGAAGGCGAAAGCCGCCCCTCCGCTTACGTTGGTCTCGGATCTTGTGCCAGGAAGCAAGCTGATGTTCCCGATTTCCCCAGAGCGGCCCTCGGACGCCGCCCAGATTGAAAATCTCCTCGACCTGACTTTCGGCTCCGGCCGCACCGCCAAGACCGTCTACCGGCTGCGGGAAGGCGTGGCGCCGATCAAGGCGCTGAGCTTCTCGGTGCGCCAGGGCAGCCGGCTGCTCGGCTCGATCCGCTATTGGCCGATCTCGATTGGCGAGGCAGCAGTGCCGGCCGTGATGCTCGGCCCCGTCGCGGTGCATCCGGATTTCCAGGGCCAGGGCATCGGCCGGGCGCTGATCCGGCACAGCCTCTATGCCGCCACGCGCCAGGGCCACAAGCTCTGCATGCTGGTGGGCGACAAGGCCTATTACGAGCCGTTCGGCTTTGTCAGTGCCGCCGAGCGCGGCCTCGAGATGCCGGGCTGGGTGGAGCTGGAGCGGTTCCAGATCATGGAGCTGGTGCCGGGCGCGCTGGAAGGCGTCAGCGGCATGGTGGCCAAGCCGAAAATGCCGCGCAGCCGCAAGTCGGCCGCCTGAACCATGCGGCGGGCGGCGCCGGATGTGCATGATCCGCGCGTTCAGTTGCTCGACAGTATCACCGAGATCAAGCCGGAGGATCGGGGCCGCGTCATCGTCGCCGCCTCCCATGCCGGCGTCTCGGCGGTGAGCTACGCCTTCAACAACCAGCCGCTGGCCTGCTTCTTCAACGATGCCGGCGTGGGCAAGGATGCCGCCGGCATTTCCGGCCTCGGGCCGCTCAATGATCACGGCATCATCGCCGCCACCTACAGCCATGACAGCGCCCGCATCGGCGATGCGTCGGATGCCTGGGCCAGCGGCATCCTCACTCATGTCAACGCGCTTGCCGCCGCGCGTGGCATCGCCGCCGGCATGAGCGTGCGCCAGGCGGCGCTACGGCTGCTCGGTCAGAGCTAAAGCCCGCGCGCGGCGATTTCTTCCCGCACCAGGCGGGCCACGGTGGCGGCAACCTCCTGGCGCCGTGCCGTCATGTCCGCCGCCGTGCTCGCCACCCGCAGGTCCAGTTCGGCGCGGGTGAAGCCGCGCAGGCTGCGCAGCCGCGCCAGGCCTTCAAGCTCGGTGCCGCTGGCGGAATCGCCGAGCCGGGTGACGGTGATCTCGATCAGTGCATTGCTTGGCTGTGCCGTGTTGCGCGGCACCGCCGCCAATACCGCATCGCGCAGCGCAGCAGAGAAGCCGTCATCCAGGGCAACGCCGATATTGCCCGCCACCCGCACCGCTTCGATATTCAAGGCGCCGCTGTCATTGGCGGCGGCCATGCGCGTGAGTTCGGTTTCGCGGCAGCCGCCCAGGGCCAGCAGGATCAGTGCCAGCGCCCCTATGCCGCTGCGCCGGGATAAAGTAGTCGCACCAAATGTCACGCGCATTGTCGGCCCCCCAATTTCATCTTTGATATTTGATTCAGCCGGCGCAGGTCGCAACAAGTATCTTCGTCACATGCTGCCGCCATAATTCCCCGCCTTCGCCATGATGCTGCCATCGCGCGGCTTATCCTGCTCACTGCCGGCAGCCCCCATGCCCCACAATCAGGCAGCCGGTGGAACAGGAAGGATGCCATGCATCGCAGCACGGGTTTTGTTTCCAAGGTTATTCTCGCCGCCGCTATCGGTGCCGTCGCCTTCGGCAGCACGGCCTGGGCCGATGGCAAGGGCCGTGGCCGCCATGACGACGATGACCGCCGGGGTCCACCGCACCGCCATGACCATGGGCCACGCGGCGGCGACACCAACATCCAGATCAATTTCCAGTTCGGCGACAGCGACCGCCGCGCGGTCTACGATTACTACACCGCGCCGCGCTATGCCGTGCATTGCCCGCCGGGCCTGGCCAAGAAGGGCAAGGGCTGCGTGCCGCCCGGCCATGCCAAGCGCTGGGCGGTGGGTCGTCCACTGCCGCCCGACGTGATCTTCTATGAGGTGCCGCGCGACCTGATCGTGGTGCTGCCGCCGCCGCCACCGCGCCATCGCTATGTCCGCGTCGACAGCGACATCCTTATGATCGCCATCGGCACCGGCATGGTGCTGGACGGCATCCAGAATCTCGGCCGCATGTAGCAACGCCTGCGGCCCAGGCGCCATTGCTGGTGCCTGGGCCGCCGTGTTTGTTGCGGCTGCTTACGCCACCTTGTTCTGCTGGAAGTCGGTGGAGAGCGTCAGCGTCTTCCACGCCTCCAGTTCGCCCTCGACAAAGGCATGCTTGCCCTTGATGCGCTGGTAGGTGTCGCTGCCCAGCGCCAGGCGCAGCGGCGGCAGGCCGCTTTGCGTCAGCAGCAGGATCGCCTTGGCCAGCTTCGCCGGGTCGCCCGGCTGAGCATGGTTGACCTGGGCGGCGAAGCTACGCATGGCGCCGACGGTCTCATGGTAATCGGCAATCTCGGTGCGGGTCTTCACCAGCGACTGCTCATCGAGGAAGTCGGTGCGGAAGAAACCGGGCTCCACCACCGTCACCTGGATGCCGAGCGGCTTCAGTTCCGCATGCATCGCTTCCGAGATGCCCTCCACGGCGAATTTGGTGGCGCCGTAGACGCCCCAGCCGTGATAGCCGCCATAGCCGCCGATCGAGGAGATATTGATGACATGGCCGCTCTGCTGGCGGCGCATATGCGGCAGCACGGCGCGGGTGACGTTGAGCAGGCCGAACACGTTGGTGCGGAACACGCCTTCCACTTCCTGGGCGCTGGTTTCCTCCACGGCGCCGAGCACACCATAGCCGGCATTGTTCACCAGGATGTCGAGGCGGCCGAATTTGGCGACCGCCTGGTCGGCGGCGGCATGGGCCTGGGCCTCGTCGGTGACATCCAGCCGCACCGGCAGCAGGCGGGGATGGCTGCCCAGCCGCTCGATCACGGTCCTGGGGTCGCGGGCGGTGGCGACCACGGCGTCGCCGGCATTGAGGGCTTCCTGGGCAATCAGGGCACCGAAACCGCGCGACGCCCCAGTGATCAACCAAACACGCATGGCACTCTCTCCTTCGTTCGTTTCTGGCGCCGGACCATCCGGGCCTGATTGAGAGAGGTTTACCCCCTGGCTTTCGATGAATTAATCCAGTAATAATTCGTAAGACTACTGAGATAAATTCATCAATGAAACGGATCGACCCGGCCGACCTGACGGTCTTCCTCGCCATCGCCCGGCATCGCAGCTTCCGCAAGGCAGCCGTCGAACTGGGCGTGACGCCCTCGGCCCTGAGCCACAGCCTGCGCGCCATCGAGGAGCGGTTGGACCTGCGGCTGGTGAACCGCACCACGCGGTCGGTGGCGCTGACCGAGGCCGGCGAGCGGCTACAGGCGCGGCTGCTGCCGGCCTTCCGCGATATCGACGATGCGCTGGAAGACCTCAACACGCTGCGCGGCAAACCAAGCGGGCGCCTGCGCATCAACGCCTCGCAGGTGGCGGTGCGGCTGGTGCTGCTGCCGGTGCTGCGCCGCTTCCTGCCCGCCTATCCCGATATCGAGGTGGACCTGGTGGCCGATGATGCCTTCGCCGATGTGGTGGGCGAGGGCTTCGATGCCGGCGTGCGGCTGGGCGAAAGCCTGTCCGCCGACATGATCGCCACCGCCATCGGCCCACGCCAGCGCTTCGTTGCCGTGGCAGCGCCCGAACTGCTCAAGCAGCATCGCCGCCCGGCCATGCCGCAGGATCTGCACGAACTACCCTGCATCCGTTTCCGCCTCGCCAGCGGCATGCTCTACAACTGGGAATTCGAGCGCGGCGGCATCGCCCAGGAAGTCAGGGTGACTGGCGCGCTCACCCTGAACGACATGGATGCCATGATCGACGCCGCCCTGGCTGGCCTCGGCGTTGCCTATGTGATCAAGGCGATGGTGCAGCCGCATCTCGATGCCGGACGGCTGGAAGTGCTGCTCGGCGATTGGTCGCCCTACGATCCCGGCTTCTTTCTCTACTATCCGAGCCGCCGCCAGATGCCGGCGGCGCTGAAAGCCTTCGTCGATTTCGCGCGCGGCGATGCGAAGGCAGGTAAATCAGGCTAGGCGGTTTCCGCGTCGAGTTGATCGGCGACCAAGGTGGCGATGGCGAGCGAGGCGGTGAGGCCGGGGCTTTCGATGCCGAAGAGATGCAGCAGGCCGGGCGCGCCATGCTCGGCGGCGCCATGGATCACGAAGTCGTCGGCCTTGCCGCCGCCCGGCGACAGCTTGGGGCGGATACCGGCATAGCCCGGCTGGATCGCGCCATCGGGCAGGCTGGGCCAGTAGCGCCGCACGGCGGCATAGAACTTGTCGCCGCGCGCCGGATCGACCTGGTAGTCGATGGCGTCGATCCATTCGACATCGGGGCCGAAGCGCATCTGACCGCCGAGGTCGATGGTGACATGGGTGCCAAGCCCGCCCGGTTCCGGCACCGGGTAGATCAGGCGCGAGAAGGGCGGCTTGATCCCTGAGAGCACGAAGTAATTGCCCTTGGCATAATAGGTGCCGGGAATCAGGTCGTGGCGCGTGCCGGCAATGGCTTTCGCCACCGCCTGGGCATGCAGGCCGGCGGCATTCACCACAAAGCGCGCGGCAAGCTGCATCGCATCGGGCCCGCCGGTCTCGATCTCGAAACGGCCATGGCGCCAGACGGCGCTTTGCAGCGGCGCGTTCAGCGCCAGCATGGCGCCGTGTTCCTCGGCTTCGCCGAGATAGGCCAGCATCAGGCCGTGGCTGTCGATAATGCCGGTGGACGGCGAGAGCAGGGCGGCGGTGCAATAGAGGTCCGGTTCCAGCGCCCGGGCTTCCTCGGCGCTCAGCATGCGCAGATCATGCACGCCATTCGCCGCCGCCTTGGCCTGCAAGGCTTTCAGTTCGTCATTCTGCGCCGCATCGGTGGCGACGATCAGTTTGCCGATGCGGCGCGCATCGACGCCGCGTTCCTGGCAATAGGCATAGAGGCGGTCGCGGCCCGCGACGCAGAGCCGCGCCTTCAGGCTGCCCTGCGGATAATAGATGCCGGCATGGATCACTTCCGAATTGCGCGAACTGGTTTCGGTGCCGAAGGCATCGGCGGCTTCCAGAATCACCACTTCGCGGCCGCGCCGCGCCAGTTCGCGCGCCACCGCCAGGCCCACCACGCCGGCGCCGATCACCAGGCATTCCACCGAATCCATTGCCGCTCCAGGCCTCTGTGAACACTCGCCGCGTTGGTTATCCCTCGGAGGCCGGGGCGGTTTCAAGCCGGGGCATCACCCGGGCATGGAATGTTACGGGCAGGGCTTGACGGGGCAGGCGCTTTCCCGTATCACACCGCCCTCGACGGGACCCCCGGGTCACGCGATGCCCAGATGGCGGAATTGGTAGACGCGCTAGCTTCAGGTGCTAGTGACCGAAAGGTCGTGTAAGTTCGAGTCTTATTCTGGGCACCAATTCTTTTCGTTGCTCTTTCGCCACCCGGCGCGGCAGCGCATAATCCCCCTCCGAAAATCAGCGAATCAGAGCAAGCGGCGCGCATGGCTATCACCCTGCATCAAGGCGACCTGCCCGATGGCCTCGACCTCGGCGCCAGCGTGGCCGTGGATACCGAAACCATGGGCCTGCGCACGGCCCGCGACCGCCTCTGCCTGGTGCAGCTTTCAAGCGGCGATGGCAATGCCCACCTGGTCCGCTTCGGCGCCGGCAAGGGCTATGACGCGCCCAACCTGAAGCGCCTGCTGGGCGATCCCAAGGTGTTGAAACTGTTCCATTTCGCGCGTTTCGACCTGGCTGCGATCCAGCATTACCTGGGGGTTGCCTGCACGCCGGTCTACTGCACCCGCACCGCTTCGCGCCTGGTCCGCACCTTCACCGACCGCCATGGCCTGAAGGATCTCTGCCGCGACCTCATCGGGGTGGAGATTTCCAAGCAGGAGCAGAGTTCCGACTGGGGCGCCCCGGCGCTCACCGAGGCGCAGCAGAAATACGCCGCCTCCGACGTGCTCTACCTGCACCAGCTCAAGACCGTGCTGGATGGCATGCTGGCCCGCGAAGGCCGCACCGCCCTGGCCCAGGCCTGCTTCGATTTCCTCCCCGCCCGTGCCGCCCTGGACCTCGCCGGCTGGCCGGAAGAAGATATTTTCGCCCACAACTAGATTGAGGGCTAACCCGCCGGGCTGTTTGCTTTTTTCCTGGGCATTCCCCATACTTGGCACGAATCTTGTTAGACGGTTTCCTGCAGGTGGGTCTCGCTGCGTATGTCCAAAACCGCCCTGTCGTCGGCAGCGCCCCGCAAGGCCGCCGGCTCCCGTACCAAAACGCGCCCGGCCAAAGCGCCGTCTGGGGCTAAGGCTGTGGCTAAGCCCAAGGCTCGTGCCGGGGCCGTGGTGACGCGTCTGCCCAGCGCCCCTGGGCAATCGCCATTTGGGCAACCGCCATTTGGCCAGCCTGCTGGCGATATCGCTGTCGCGCGCCGCGTACTGCTCACCGAGGCCAATGGCCTTGCCGCGCTGGCCGCCAACCTGAACACCCAGTTCACCCAGGCCATCGACGTGCTGAACCGCATCAGCGGCGATGGCAGCCAGGGCCGTGTCATCGTTTCCGGCATGGGCAAGTCCGGCCATGTGGCGCGCAAGATCGCGGCGACCATGGCTTCCACCGGTACGCCGGCGCTGTTCGTGCATCCGGCCGAGGCCAGCCATGGCGATCTCGGCATGGTCACCACCAGCGACGTGCTGCTCTGCCTGTCGAATTCCGGCGACGTGCCGGAGATGGCTGACCTCATCGCCCATGCCAAGCGGTTCGGCCTGCCACTGATCGGCATGACCTCGAAGCCGAAATCGGCGCTGGGCCAGGCCGCCGATATCGCGCTGATCCTGCCGCCGGTGGAGGAAGCCTGCCCGATGGGCCTGGCGCCCACCACCTCCACCACCATGATGCTGGCGCTGGGCGATGCGCTCGCGGTGGCGCTGATGGAGCGTAAGGGCTTCAACCGCGACCATTACCGCGTGTTCCATCCCGGCGGCCGGCTCGGCAAGCAGCTCATCAAGGTGAAGGACCTGATGCATGCCGGCCAGGCGATACCGCTGGTGCCTGCCGGCACGGCGATGCGTGAGGCGCTGGTAACGATGGCCGGGCGCAGCTTCGGCTGCATCGGCATCACCGGCCGCCAGGGCCGCGACAAGGGCCGCCTGATCGGCATCGTCACCGACGGCGACCTGCGCCGCCATATCGATGGCGATATCCTGGCGCGCAAGGTGGAAACGGTGATGACCAAGTCGCCGCTCACCATCCGCCAGGACATGCTGGCGGTGGAAGCCCTGCGCGAGATGAACCAGCGCCGCATCACGGCGCTCTTCGTGATCGACGCCGGCCGCCCGATCGGCATCCTGCACATGCACGATTGCGTGCGCGCCGGGATCACCTGAGGCAACGATGACCGACGCGCCGCAGGATACTGCTCCCAGCCCCAACCGCCGCCTGCGCGATGATTTCGCGCCGCGCAGCGAGCAGGGTACTGCCGGCCAGGTGGTGCAGCGGCGGCGCGGCTTCGTGCGCTTTATGAAATTCGTGCTGCCGATGGGCGCCGTGGCCCTGGTGGGCCTGATTGCCGCCTGGCCGCAATTGACCAAGCGCGATACCGGCTTCCGGCTCTCTTTCTCCAATATCGAGACTCAGGAGATGGCGCTGGTGATGAACAACCCGCGCTTCCGTGGCAACGACAGCAACGGCCAGCCCTATATCGTCACCGCCGACCGCGCCTTGCAGGACCCGAACGATTCCAAGCTGGTGACGCTGGACAAGATCGCCGCCGACATCACCATGAATGATGGCGCCTGGATCTCGCTCACCTCCAATACCGGCGTGTACAACAACACCACCCGGATGCTGACGCTGCATGGCGATATCAACGTCTACAGCGACCGGGGCTATGAGTTTCACGGCGTCAATGCCGAGATCGACCTCAATACCGGCGTGCTTGCCAGCGACGACAAGGTCTGGGGCCATGCATCGCTCGGCAGCATCCGCGCCAACGGCATGCGGGTCTATGATCGCGGCAAGACCATCGTGTTCATCAACGGCGTGAAAACCACGCTCAATCCCCGCGGCGCAGGATGACCAGCATGCGCAGAATTACCGCCCCCTCTGTTGTTGTCGCCGGCCTTGCCTTGCTGCTGGCCGCCCAGGCTTTTGCCCAAGGCTTGCCCGGCCAGCGGCGCGGCAACAACTCGAACAATTCCAACCTGCCGATCGAGATTGCCGCCGATAATCTCGAGGTGCTGCAGGAGCGCCAGCAGGCCATCTTCCGCGGCAATGTCGATGTCGCCCAGGGCGACATGCGGCTGCGCGCCGATGAACTGGTGGTGTATTACCGCGACCGCAACAACAGCGCGCCGCAAGGTCAGCGTCCGGCGCAGCAGCAGTCCCGCCCGGCGGCGCCGGTGCCGTCTGCCGGCGGTCCCGATATGGGCGCGATCAGCCGTATCGAGGCCAAGGGCAAGGTGTTCATCTCGTCCGCCGACGAGAAGGCGCAGGGCGATTACGCCGATTACAATGTGGATAAGAAGCTGATCGTGCTGCAGGGCAATGTGGTATTGACGCAGAAGGAAAGCGTGCTGCGTTGCGCCAAGGTGACGATGCAGCAGGATATCGGCCGTTCGGTCTGCGATCCGCTGCCGGGCCAGCGCGTAATCGGCGTGTTCCGCCAGGGGGGCTGATGACGCCGCAGAACGACGATAGCGTGATCAACGGCCCGCGCCTGGTGGCAGACAACCCGCATCCGGGATTGTCCGCGCATCGCCTGGGCAAAAGCTTCAAGAAGCGGCCGGTGCTGCGCGATGTTTCGCTCAGCGTGCAGCGCGGCGAGGCGGTCGGCCTGCTTGGCCCCAATGGCGCCGGCAAGACCACCTGTTTCTACATCATCACCGGGCTGATCTCCGCCGATCACGGCTCGATCATGCTCGATGGCGTCGATATCACCGGCCTGCCGATGTATCGCCGCGCCCGCCTCGGCATGGGCTACCTGCCGCAGGAAGCCTCGATCTTCCGTGGCCTCACGGTGGAGCAGAATATCCGCGCCGTGCTGGAACTGGTGGAAGCCGAGACCGACAAGCGCGAGGCGATGCTGGAAGATCTGCTCGCCGAATTCTCCATCAGCCATCTGCGCCGCACCCCGGCGCTGGCCTTGTCTGGCGGCGAGCGGCGGCGCTGCGAAATCGCCCGCGCCCTGGCAACACGGCCAAGCTTCATGCTGATGGACGAGCCGCTGGCCGGCATTGATCCGATTGCCGTGGGTGAAATCCGCGAGCTGGTGTCGCATCTCAAGCATCGCGGCATCGGCGTGCTGATCACCGATCATAATGTGCGCGAGACCCTGGATATCATCGACCGTGCCTACATCCTGCATGACGGCAAGGTGCTGATGGAGGGGTCGCCGAACGAGATCGTCGCCGACGAGAACGTTCGCCGGGTCTATCTCGGCGAGCGTTTTAGCTGGTGACCCATTAGCATGGCAATCGGCCCGCGTCTGGAGCTGCGGCAGGGCCAAGCCCTGGTGATGACGCCGCAGTTGCAGCAGGCGATCAAGCTGTTGCAGCTTTCCAATATCGAACTCACCGCCTATGTCGAGCAGGAGTTGGAGCGCAACCCGCTGCTGGAGCGCCAGGATGGCGAGGGCAGTGCCGAAGATGCCCGCGATTCCTTCGAGGTTGCGGAAGGTGGCGGCGATCCTGCCCGCCTCGATCTCGATGGCGACGCCAGCGTCGTCTCGGCGCGCGAGGCGATGGATGTGGAGGCCGATGGCCCCGATAGCGGCGCCGATGCCTATGGCTATGGCGGCGAGGGCGGTGGCCTGGGGCCATCCGATTCCTATATCTCGGGCCGTGGCGGCGACATGCGCTTCGAGGATGGCGAGAGTTCGCTCGAGCAGACGCTGTCGGAAGACCTCTCCCTGCGCGCCCATGTCGAGGAACAATGGCGCCTGGTGCCGGCCAGTCCGGCGGAACGGCTGATCGGCCAGGCGCTGATCGACAGCCTGGATGAAGCCGGCTACATCACCGAGCCGTTGGCGGATCTGGCGGATCGCCTGGGGGCGCCGCTGAGTGTTGCCGAGGCGGTGCTGGACAAGCTGCAGCAGATCGACCCGGCGGGTCTGTTCGCCCGCAGCCTGAAGGAATGTCTGGCGCTGCAGTTGCGCGAGCGCAACCGCCTCGATCCGGCGATCCAGGCGTTGCTCGATAATCTCGAATTGCTTGCCAAGCGCGACATACCGGGCCTGCTCAAGGTCTGCGGCGTCGATCAGGAAGACCTGACCGACATGATCAAGGAAATCCGCGCGCTGAACCCGAAGCCGGGCCTGGTGTTCGGCGGCGAGCCGGTGCAGACGCTGATCCCGGATGTGTTCGTGCGCCGCGGCCCGGATGGCGGCTGGCTGGTGGAACTGAACAACGACACGCTGCCGCGCGTGCTGGTCAACACGCGCTATTATGCCCGCGTCGCGCGCAGCAAGCCGGAGGCCAAAGGCGAGGGCCGTGGCGGTGAGGGCAAGGGCGAGCGCGAGAAGGCGACCAAGAGCTATCTTTCGGAATGCCTCAACTCGGCCAACTGGCTGGTGAAGTCGCTCGACCAGCGGGCGCAGACCATCCTCAAGGTGGCGAGCGAGATCGTGCGCCAGCAGGAGGCTTTCCTGCGCCTCGGCATCGATCATTTGAAGCCGCTGAACCTCAAGGCGGTGGCGGAAGCCATCGAGATGCATGAAAGCACGGTCAGCCGCGTCACCTCGAACAAGACCATGGCGACGCCGCGCGGCATTTTCGAGATGAAGTATTTCTTCACCGCCTCGATCGGCGCTACCGATGGCGGCGACAGTTTCTCGGCCGAGGCAATCCGCCACCGCATCAAGGATCTGATCGACGCCGAAAGCGCCGACGATGTGCTGTCCGACGACAAGATCGTGGAAATTCTCGCCGGCAAAGGGGTGGACATCGCCCGCCGCACCGTGGCGAAATACCGCGAGGCAATGAACATTCCGTCCTCGGTGGAGCGGCGTCGCTTGAAGAAAGCTGGCCTGCTTCCCGTTGGCTAAGTTGAGCACGAGGACCCATGTCCGATATCGAAAAGCTTTTTGACAACAACCGCGCCTGGGCCATCGGCAAGCTTTCGGTCGATCCCGGCTTCTTCGACCGCCTGTCGCATCAGCAGAATCCGGCCTATCTGTGGATCGGCTGCGCCGACAGCCGCGTGCCGGCGAATGAAATCGTCGGCCTCGATCCGGGCGAATTGTTCGTGCACCGCAATGTCGCCAACCTGGTGCAGCCGTCGGATATGAACTGCCTGGCGGTATTGCAGTACGCCATCGAGTTCCTGAAGGTGAAGCATGTCATCGTCACCGGCCATTACGGCTGCGGCGGTGTGCGTACGGCGTTGTTCCAGGAACAGCTCGGCCTGATCGATCATTGGCTGCGGCCGATCCGCGATACCCGCGAACGCAATGCCGCCGAACTCGATGCCATTGTGGATGAGTACAAGCGCGTCAACGCGCTCTGCGAAATGAATGTACGCGAACAAGTGCTCAATCTGGCCAAGACGACGATTGTTCAGAATGCCTGGGCCAGCGGCCAGCCCTTGAGCCTGCATGGCTGGGTCTACGGCATTTCCAATGGCCTGGTGCGCGACCTTGGTGTCACGGTCAGCAGCCCTGACCATCTCTCGCCGATTCATCGCACGGCGCCGCCGAAAACCCCTTAAGGCATCTTGAATCTCAAGGATTCATAACCAGATCAAATACATAGGTGCGGTTGACAGTCCTGGGGCGCTTCTCTATGGTCCGCCCCCGCTGGTCGCCCGTATCGACCGCCGTTGCAACCCTGCCGGCAAAGCCGGCAAGAATAGTTTGTATCTCGGCGGCGAATTGTGGATCATGCCGTAACCGACCGTCATTCGGATCGTGAGACACCATGAAAATCCTCATCTCGGGTAAGCAAGTCGATCTCGGCGAGGCCCTGCGTGGTCATGTCGAGATGAAGCTCATCGCCGCTGTCTCGAAGTACATGGAAAATGCCATCGAGGCGAATGTGGTGTTCAGCCGTGAAGGCAGCATGTTCCGCTGTGCCTGCGCCGTGCATGTCGGCACCAGTATCGACATGCAGGCCGATGCCAGCGACCCGGAGATCTATGCCAGTTTCGACCAGGCGCTGGACAAGCTGGCCAAGCAGGTGCGGCGCGACAAGCGCAAGCGCCGCAATCATCACGCCCGCAAGCCGGATCTCGATGCCACCGTCTGATGACGGCATGGCAGATCGAGCGAAGCCGCGCGGCAACAGGATTCATGGATAAAGACGCGTCATGGAAATACACGAGCTTTTGAGCCCCGATGGCGTTGTCGCCAATCTGAAGGCCAACAGCAAGAAGCAGGCCTTGCAGGAACTGGCATCGCGCGCTGCGCGGCTGACCGGCCTGCATGAGCGGCAGATTTTCGAAACCCTGCTCGAGCGCGAGCGGCTCGGCACCACGGGCGTGGGCAATGGCATCGCCATTCCCCATGGCCGCATCGCCGGCCTGCCGAAGCTCTACGGCCTGTTCGCCCGCGTCGAGCGGCCGATCGACTTCGACTCGATCGACGAGATGCCGGTGGATCTGGTGTTCCTGCTGCTGGCGCCGGAATCGGCGGGCGCGGACCATCTCAAGGCACTGGCTCGCGTCTCGCGCCTGCTGCGCGACAAGGGCATCTGCGAGAAGCTGCGCGGCGCCGACAGCGCCGATGCCATCTACGCGCTGCTCACCGATACCCCGGCCAGCCACGCGGCTTGAGCGAAAAGCTGCCACGCGGCTTGAGCGAAAAGACCGCCACGCCGCGTAAGGGTTATAAAACCTGCATAAATCGCAGCTAAGACTTAATCTCGCACCGAGGCATCGTGCCGCAGGCGGCGGCCACACCAAAATGACATAACCTCGGCCTTGCCGGCGCATTCGCCGCAGGGAGATTTGTCATGGTGTTGCATCGCTCATTCTCAATCCTCATCCTGGCCGCACTGGCTGGCTGTGCTGCCGCCACGCCGCCCGGCGCCACGTCGTCTGTCGTCCAGGCGCTGCCGGCCGATGGCATGGCGCGGCTTTATCTCTATCGCACCACCTTCAGCCTCGGCGCGGCTGGCGGCCTGATCGGCGGCGCGGCGGAAAAGCCGCTGGCGGTGGATGGCCGGCGTGTGACGGCGCTCGGCAATGGCGGCAGCGCCTATTGCGATCTGCCGCCGGGCCGGCACCGGGTCACGGATATGGAGAATGGCGGCGAATTGCTGGTCGATCTCACCGCCGGCCAGGCGGCGTATTTCCGCCTCGATACCGGCATCAACGGCCTTACCCGCCAGGGCCGCGTCGCCGTGGTGGACGCGGCTTCGGGGGCGGCCGAATTGCAGGGCCGCCAGCCGCAGGCGATCACCTGCGGCGGCTGACCTGGCACTACATTACTGCAGTCTGAATTACTGCAGGCTGACCGGCTCCAACTCGTGCTGGCGCGCGGCGGCGAAAGCGAGGTCGCGTTCCGGCGCGTAGCCGAGCTGCTGCCCGCTGGCCGAGAAGATGCCGAAGATTTCGGCGCCATCGGGGCCCTGCACCGGACGGATATAGGCAAGCTGCGGTGCGCCGAGATTGGCGAAGGCTTCCGGCGTCATTGCCAGACTCGCCGGCTTCGCGGCCGGGATGTTGTTATCGTTGTTGCTGGGGATAGCCATGACGAACTCCTTTCATGGTACGCGCTACTGGAAAGACTGAAGGCTGCTCTACTCGCCGAGGCCGATACGGCCCTCGCCGCTGCCGTCGCCGGCATTGATCTGGATGGTGCGCACCTGTGGCTGCGGCTTCGGCCGCACCAGGTCGATATGCAGCAGGCCGTTGCTGAGCTGGGCGCCAGTCACCTGGATGCCTTCCGCCAGCACGAAGGCGCGCTGGAATTGCCGCGCCGCGATGCCGCGATGCAGGAAGATGCGGTCCTTGTCCTCGCTCTGGCGGCCCCGGATCACCAACTGGTTGTCCTCCAGGGTGATCGCCAGGTCAGCCATGCTGAAGCCGGCGACCGCGAGCGTGATGCGCAGGCCGTCTTCGCCGATCTGTTCGATATTGTAGGGGGGGTAGCCTTCCGCACCCGACTTGGCGGCGCGCTCGATCATCCGTTCCATGTGATCGAAGCCGAGCAGCAGCGGGCTGGAAAAAAGCGATACGCGTGTCATGGCCGGACTCCTAAACAATAGCGAGTGCCTTGCACGGGGCCCGGTATCGGCACCCCGCTTGACTCAATAGATGGGGCGGACAGGCTTGCGGTTCAAGGGCCGCAACGGCAGGATGGCGGCCCGCCGCAAGCGGGCGAAAAGATGAAGCAATAAAGGAGGATAGGCCATGGCACGGAGCATCGGGAGCGTTGCCGTGATCGGCGCTGGCGCCATGGGCCGGGGCATCGCGCAGGTCGGCATCCAGGGTGGCATGCAGGTATGGCTGTTCGATGCCGCGCCGGGCGCCGCCGCCAAGGCCGCCGAGGCGATTGCCGCCCAGCTTGATTCGCTGGTCGCCAAGGGCCGCCTGCCGGCCGACGAGGCCGCTGCCGCCAAGGCACAGCTCCGCGTCGCCGATGCCCTGGAGCAGATCAAGGAGGTCGATCTGGTGGTCGAGGCGATCATCGAGAATCTGGAAGTGAAGCAGCAGCTTTTCACCCAGCTCGAGACCATCGTGCGCCCGGATTGCCTGCTGGCTTCCAACACCTCGTCGTTGCGCATCGCCGCCATCGCACGGAGCTGCCAGTATCGCGAGCGCGTCGGCGGCCTGCATTTCTTCAATCCGGTGCAGCTGATGAAGCTGGTGGAAGTGATCCGCGCGCCGGCCACCAGCGACGAAACCGTCGCCGCCCTGGTCAAGGTCGGCGAGCGCATGGGCCGCAGCCCGGTGGTGGTGCAGGACAGCCCCGGCTTCCTGGTCAATCTCGGTGGCCGCTGTTTCACCCAGGAAGGCCTGCGCATCGTTTCGGAAGGCGTTGCCACGCCGTCCCAGGTCGATGCCGTGATGCGCGATTGCTGGGGCTTCCGCATGGGCCCGTTCGAGCTGATGGACCTCACCGGCATCGACGTGAATTTCCCGGTCAGCCAGATCATCTCGGCGGGTTATTTCCATGACCGCCGGCTGGCCACCGCGCCGCTGCATCAGGCGATGGCGGAAAGCGGCCAATTGGGCCGCAAGACCAAGCGCGGCTTCTATGCCTATGACGATGCCGGCCGGATGCTGGCGCCGTCGCCCGATGCGGCATCCGAGTCGGCGCCGATCGAGAAGGTGGCGCTCGCCGAGGATGATGATGCCTTGGCCGAATTGCTGCGCGAGCTTGGCTTCTCGGTGTCGAATTTCGACGATGGCCAGAGCCCTATCCTCTGCGCGCTGCTGGGCGAGGATGTGTCGGGCTACGCGGCGCGGCGCGGCTTCGATCACCGCCGCCTGTTCGCCCTCGACCTCACCGGCCGGCTGGACAAGCGCCTGACCCTGATGCAGGCGCCCGGTGCGGTGCATGCCTTGCGCGATGGCCTGGTGGCGCAATTCAACAAGGCTGGGCGCAAGGTGACGGCGATCCGCGACAGCGCCGGCTTCATCGGCCAGCGTGTTGCCGCCATGGTGGCCAATCTCGGTTGCGAGATGGCGCAGATCCGCGTCGCCGGACCGGCCGATATCGACAAGGCAATGACACTCGGCCTGAATTATCCGCTCGGGCCGCTTGCGCTCGCCGATCATCTCGGGCCGCAGACGGTGCTGAATATCCTCACCCAGTTGCAGGCGATCACCGGCGATGACCGCTACCGCCCCAGCCTGTGGCTGCGCCGCCGCGCGCTGCTCGGCCTTTCGGCGCTGACTGAGGATTAAGGTAAAATCAGCCGTCATTCCCGCGCACGCGGGAATCCCATTTTCTGTCAACCAAATGGGACCCTCGCTTTCGCGAGGGTGACAACTCAGTCTCTGTCGTCATGCGCGCCGGGCCCTTCGGGCCTGTGCGCCCACGAACGCCGTAAGGCGTTCGCGCACTTACAGTGATCCGCGCATCTCTTTGGGAACGGGGTGAGATGCCCGGGTCAAGCCCGGGCATGACGATGATTATTATTCCCTAAACCCGCAGCCGCAGGAACGGCACTGGCTCAGTGAAGCCTTTCAGTTCCGCCATCTCGCGGCTGGCGGGCAGGCCGTCGAGCAGCGGCGCCACGGCCGGATCGGCGGCGAGCGCCTGCGACAGCACGATCTCGCCGCCACGGCTGCGGCCCTGCAGGCGGGCGGCGAGGTTGACGCTGGAGCCGAAATAGTCGAGCCGGTCATTCAGGTTCACGGCGATGCAGCGGCCGCCATGCAGGCCCATCTTCAAGGTCACGGCCTCGGCGATCTGCCGGCCTTCGCCTGCCGTCTTGGCGTGAAACTTGGCATTGAAGCGTTCGATGCCGCGCTGTGCCGCCAATGCCGCGCGCAAGGCCTGCGCCGGATCGGCGAAAGCAGCCATCACGGCATCGCCGATGGTTTTTACCAGGGTGCCGTCGAAGGCGCGCACTTCTTCGGCGAGATAGGCGAAATGCCGCCGCACCATGCGGTAGGCGGCCCCATCGCCGATGCGTTCATACAGCGCGGTTGAGCCTTCCAGGTCGGTGAACAGCAGCGTCACATGCTCGATGGCGACGGTTTCCCCCGGCCGCAGCACCTGGGTCGGCAGCAGGTCGCGGAAGGCCTGCAAGGTCGTCACTTCATGCGCCGTCACCGCTTCCTGGCGCCAGTGCCGCGATTCCATCACCAGGGTCAATGTCCGCTGCGTGCGATTCTCGAAGCGGGCGATGCCACGTGCCGGGTCGAGGCCAGGTCGGATGCTGAAGCTGCCGCCCTCGGCCGGTTCGGCGATCATCGCGGCGCCGCCGCCGGCCAGGGTCACGATACATTCGCCGCCCGGCTCCAGCGCGCGCAGGCGGTATTCGCCGGGCGGCAGTTCGGCGGCCACGTCGCGGCTTTCGCCGGGTGCCAGGATCTGCTGCACCAGGATATGGCGCGAGACATGCGGCCCGCCCATGCAGAACTCGCCCAGCGACAGTGGACGCAGATTGGCGGCGGGCTGAAACGCGATCTCGACATTGCGGGCGAAATCGCCGTCATAGACAATGTTGCAGGAGGGGCAATGCGCCTGGCCGGGCAGGTCGGCGAGCGACGAGACCTGGCTCTTGGCGCCGCCGCAGCGCGGGCAGAGCAGATTCCAGCTCATGGTCAGCATGCCGCGCTTGGTGGCATCGAGGCAAAGCTCAAGCACATGGCGCAGCGGCGCGTTCCAGGCGGCGGCCAGCTGGCGCGGCCGCATCCGCACCAGGTCGACTTCCTGTGCGGTGGTGATTTCTGCCGCCAGCCTTTCCGCCAGGCCATGGGCATAGCCGCCGCCATTCAGCGCCAGGATCAGGCCCTGCAGTCGTTCGGCAGCACCCGCAGGCGGTGACGGCGAGGTATAGTCGAAAGGCAGCGGGCGGTGGCCCAGGGCATGCTCGGCGGCCTGGCGCAGCATCGCTTCAATGGAGACACCGGATTTCCGGATGAAGCCGGTGAGCAGCAGCAGGCGGCCAAGAAAACCGCGCGGCACCGCATGCAGGCGGTAGGTGATACGGCTGCCGTTATCCTCCGGCTCAAGCGAGACATCGACGCCGAGCTGGTGCAGCGGTCCGTTGTCGAAATCCCGGCGATGCCGGAAATGCCGTCCCGCCACCCATTCATAGGGGCGTTCCTCCCAGCGAACCTTGATGCCTTTGTAGTCGGCTTCCGCCTGTCGCTGCACCGAGCCATCGGGGCGCGGGGTTTCGCTCACGCTGTAGCGCGGCGTGCCGGCGGCTTCATTGAAGCGGGCGGTATCCGAGATCAGCGGCCACAGGGCATCGGGCGATGCCGGCAGATGCCAGACCCAGGTTTTAGTCTGGCCGCCAGCGAGGGCGTCGGCAGTCATAGCTCATATGTAGCATGAAGGCGGCGGGATTGCCCGCCGCCTCAAGCGGTTTTGAACGGAGGTCGGCGGTTTTGAATGGGAACCCGTTGTTGGTTTACTGCGCCTGCTGCTGTTGCAGGGGTTGTTCCTGGGGCAAACCGGCGGCGGAGGGCGCCATCGGCACCTTGGCACTGTTCTGGCGCTCGAATTCGGCCTTGGCAGCGGCCTCGCGGGCCATGGCTTCCCTGCGCTGATTCTGCATGTCCTGGTCCAGGTTCTCCACCACCTTCTGCAGGTCGTTGGGCCGCGGTTCCATTGGCATGCGCGGATCGGCAAGCTGGCGCGGCGCGGTCGGCAGCGAACGGCCGGCGAGCATGTAGGGGTCACGCTCAGCGTAGCAGTCGACGCCGCCGAGTGTCTTGAAGCAGAAAACTTCCTGGCGGTCGGTCGGCTTGTATTTGTGGACGCAGTATTCGCCCTGCTCAAGGATATTGAAGACGCTGCATTCCACGTCGTAGCGCTTCTCCACCTTCTTGACCGTGTAATCGACGCCGAGGCCGAGCGCGCCGGTGGTGCCGGCGGAAGGCAGCGGCGAAGAACAGGCGGCAAGGCCCAGCAGCAGGGGCAGGGCAAGCAATGAGAGCAGGCGGCGTAGCGGGAGGAGGGTGGGCAGCATGGTCGTTTCTCCATCGGTGGCGCGCTGATGCGGGCCACAGCCTTTTTGGCATGATGCAGCCTAGAGCAAATGGATTGAACTTTGCGTTAAACGACGTGGTTAACCCTGGTTAACCAGGTTTTTCAATCCTCGCCGCCTTCGCTATGGGGCAGCAGGATGCGGAAGGTGGTGCCGACCGGGCCGGTGCGGGCGAGTTCCAGTTCGCCGCCATGGCCGCGCACCAGTTCGCGGGCAATGGCCAGGCCCAGCCCGGTGCCGCCGCGCCGCGCGCCGCCCCGGAAAGCCTCGAACAGATGCGTCCGTGCCGCATCGCTCAAGCCGCTGCCGGTATCGGCGATCTCGATCGCCACCTGGTTTTCCAGCACGGCGGCATTGACGCGGATTTCGCCGCCCTGCGGCATCGCCTGCACGGCATTGCGCATCAGGTTGCTCATCAACCGATAGAACTGCGCCGGATCGGCGCGAATCACCAGGCCCTCGGGGACGCGGTTCTTCCACAGCATGCCGGGCGCGTGGTTGATGCCCAAGGCCGCCGCCACGTCGTCGCAGAACTCGTGCAACGGCACGGTCTCGGGCTTCGGCGCCGGTTCCTCCGCCTTGCCGTAGCGCAGGATCTGGGTGCAGAGCGCGATGGCGCGGTCGAGGCTGTCGACCAGGCGCGGCGCCGCCTGGCGCACCGTCGGGTCGTCGGATTCTTCCAGGCGGTCCGACACAAGCTGCGCCGAGGCCAGCATATTGCGCAGATCGTGGTTGATCTTCGACACCGCTATGCCGAGCTGTGCCAGGCGCTGGCGCTGGGTCAGGGCTTGGCGCAGTTCCTGCTGCATCATTTGCAATTCGCGCTCGGCGAGGCCGAGTTCGTCGCTGCGCGCCGAAGGCTTGATGATCTGGCGCGCATCTTCCGGCGCGGCGCGGAAGCCGACGATGGAATGGGTCAGCCGCCGCATCGGCCGCACCAGCAGCCATTGCAGGCTGAGATAGACCAGCGAGGCGGTGAACACGGAGATGGCCAGCGACACCCAGAAGATGCGGCTGGAAAAGTCGCGCATCGCCTGTATCAGCGGCTCGGATGGCAGTACCACTTCGATCAGCGCATCCGGGCTGCGCGGCGAGGGGCCGACGACGCGCAGGAACGGATCGACCTCGCCGATCAACGTCATCGCGGCATCGCTCATCGCTTCCCACCACATCCAGTTGCGCAGGTCGATGGGCGGCCCCAGCATCGGCAATTCGCGGCGGTCGGAAAGCATCAGCGCGCGGGTGTTGTCGCGCCGCATCGCCACCAGCCGGGCGCCGACGCCGCGCAGCAATTCATCTTCCAGCTCCTCGCTCAGCATGGCATCGGGCGCCGCCAGCAGCGCCAGGGCGGCCTGGTTGGCCAGTTCGATGCGGGCGGTGAAATAGTCGATGCGGAAACGGGCCGCCGAAGGCAGGTAGATCAGCACTTCGGCCAGCATGGCGAACATCAGGGTGAGCAGCAGCAGGCGTCCGGAAAGGCTGGTGCGGCCACGCAGGGGCGCAATGGCGGGCGGCGCGGCCTGGCGCGATGCGGCCTCGGCTTTGTCCCTGGCCTCGCCGGCTGCCGCACCCAGGCTGGTACCTGAACCGGTAGCCGGGGCGGAAGCAGTGGCGGTATGCAGCGCCTCGTCCATGCCGGTTGATTTTACCTTTTGCGCGTCAGGCTTTCCAGCAATCGAGGCTGGTAATTGATACGGGACAGTTCCCGGTCAGGTGAGTGCCGGGGTCTTGATTTTGCCCAATTCCCCTTGCAATCAGGATACGCTTGTTCCCCGGCGCCGGATCACTGGCCGCCGGCGGGGTGGATTTGTTTCCGGGAGTGCCGTATGCGTCGCCTGTTCATCCTTATGTTCCTGCTGTTGGCCGCGATTGGCCCCCTGCCGGTTGCCGCTCAGACTGGCCCGGGAGCGTCTGCCGCTGCCTATGACCAGGCGCGGCTCGGCATGCTGCGCGACCTCGACCGGCTCGACCGCCAGCTCAACGACCCGCGGCTTTCCGATAGTGATATCGACCGCCTGCGCAGCGAGCTGGAGCAGCAGCGCGATGTTGTGACCAAGCAGCGCACGGCGCAGCGCGAGGAGGCCACCGCCGCCCAGACATTGCTGGAGGCGCTTGGCCCGGCGCCGGAGGCCAACCAGCCGCGCGAAAGCGCCGCGGTGGCCGAGACGCGGCGGCAACTGACCTTGCGGGCGCAGCGGGCGCAGGATGCGGTGAAGGAAACCGATCTGGCCCTGGTGCGTCTGGCCGCGATGCAGGAAAAGCTCACCACGGAATCGCGTGAGCAGTTCACCCGCCGCCTGGCCTATCGCGGCACGGCGCCGATTGTGCCGGATTTCTGGGGGCAGGCGTTAACCGATCTGCCGACGGCGTGGAACGAAGCCATGAATGCCTTGGCGCCTGAGGCGCTGCCCGGGCGCACCACCCTGATCCAGACCGCGCTGGTGGCGGTTGCCATGCTGCTGCTTGGCCTGCCGCTGGCGGCGCTGTTGCGCCGCCGCCAAGGGGTCAATGGCCTTGTTACCTCGCCGACCGCGGAGCGCCGCTCGGTCGCCGCCCTGGTGGAATGGCTGCGCCGTGCTGCTGTGCCGGTCGCGGCCTTGTGGGCCTGCTATGCCGTGTTGAATGCCAATGGCTGGCTCGATGCCGGGCCGTTCGGCCTGCTGGTTGGCGGGCTGGGCTATGGCTTGAGCCTCGGCCTGCTGGCAACCGGCCTGGCCGGCGCCGCGCTGGCGCGGCGGCATCCGGAATGGGCGCTGATTGACCTGCCGAGCGGTGAACGCGACAGCCTGCTTGTCCGCGTGAAGGTTTTCAGCCTGCTGGCCTTGCTGGGGGCGCCTTTCGTGACGCTGTTCGGCGCGCATCAGACCGGTAGTGCCGGGCGTGATGTCGTCGCTCTGGTGGTGACGCTGTATTTCCTCAGCTTCAGCCTGGCGATCGCCGACCGCCGCCTGTGGCGTGCCACCACCGCCGAACAACGCCGCCTGCTGGTCAGTTGGTATTCCGTGCTGGGCATAGCGGTGCTGGCGCTGTTCGCGCTGCTGCTCGGCTATTACAGCATCGGCCGCTTCCTGGCCGCCGGCCTGCTGCTGACGCAACTGAGCTTCGGCACCTTCCTGCTGCTGCGCTTAGGGTTTCGCGACGCCCTGAAGCCCGCCGCGGAAAGCCCGAGCGTCGAACTCGGCGACGGCCAGAAGCCGGGCAGCGAGGCCGCGCGCCGGCTCAGTTCCACCGGCCGCTTCATGGCCGGCCTTGCCATCGATCTGCTGCTGCTGTGCGGCTTCATCGCCATGCTGCTGCTGGCCTGGGGCATGAGCGTGTCGACGCTCGGCGGCTATGCGCTGCAACTGGTCTATGGCGTCACCATCGGCTCGGTCACGCTGTCGCTGGTCGATGTGCTGGTGGCGGTGCTGCTGCTGGCCGGCGGCGTCGGGCTTACCCGCTTCATCAGCGGCGGCCTGAACATGCGGCTGGAAGGCCAGACCCAGATCGATGCCGGGGTGCGCAATTCCATCGTCACCGGCGTGGCCTATATCGGCTATGTGCTGTCCGGCATCCTGGCGGTGGGCGCGCTCGGCCTCAACCTGTCGAACCTCGCCATCATCGCTGGTGCGCTCTCGGTCGGTATCGGCTTCGGCCTGCAGAATATCGTCAACAACTTCGTCTCCGGCCTGATCCTGCTGATCGAGCGGCCGGTGAAGGTCGGCGACTGGGTGGTGGTCGGCGGCAAGGAAGGCTATGTGCGGCGCATCAATGTGCGCTCCACCGAGATCGAGACCTTTCCGCGCGCCTCGGTGATCGTGCCGAATTCCGAACTGATCTCCACCTCGGTGATGAACTGGACGCATCGCGACAAGTTCGGCCGCGTCGATATCGAAATCGGCCTCGCCTATGGCTCGGATGTCGACAAGGCCGAGACGGTGCTGCTCGGCTGCCTCAAGCAGCACAAGGAAATTCTCGCCTATCCGCCGCCCTATGTGGTGCTGCGCAGCTTCGGCGACAGTGCGCTGAACTTCGTCATGCGCGGCCATATCGCCAATGTCGAGCGCCGCATGACGGTGGAAAGCGAAATCCGCAAGGAGATCTACAAGGCCTGCCTGCGCAACGATATCGCCATTCCCTATAACCAGACCGATGTCCACTTCGCCGACCTCGACCGCATCGAGGGTTTCCTGCGCGACCTCAAGGGCAAGGGGCGCGATGGCGTGTGAGCCTTACCGGCTCTCGCGGCGCCACATCAGCATCAGGCCGGAGACGGCGAGCGCCAGCATCAGCAGGGCGGGCGCCAGCGGCGTCAGGGTCAGGCCGGTGATGACGTAATCCTCCTGGCGGATCAGGCCGAGCCAGCCGCGGCCTGCGGCTTCCCGCGTACTGCTGCCGCGTCCTTTATCAAGCTGGCGGATATCCGGCAGGCCGTCGCGCAGCCAAGCGATGCCGCCATTGGAGGCTGTCACGATGGGGCGCAGCTTGTCCGGTGTGGCGCGCACATCGGCGAATTCGCGCGGGTTGACGGCGCCGACCGTGGCGAGCGCCTCGCGCTGGCCGTCGCGGATGCGCCAGATACCCGGCAGCGTGGCGCCGAGCGCACCAGCCGCCGAGCCGTCGCCGCGCTCATCCAGTTTCAATTGCTGTTCGGTGCCATCGGGGCGCAGAACCGTGACCGGTTCCTCGCTCGGCTTCAGGCTGCGGCGCTCGATCTCGATGCGACCGTCGCGCGCCTCGGCCCGCAGGGCTTCCTCTTCGAGGTCCGGTTCTTTCATCAGCCAATGCGCCAGCCGGCGCAGCAATTCCGCCTGCGGCCCGCCGCCCTCGAAGCCGCGCGCCCATAGCCAGATGTGATCCGAGTAGAGCTGCGCCACGCGGCCCTTCTCGTAGCGGTCGAGCAGCAGCAGCGGCTCGTTGGTCGGGGTCCGCATCAATGTCTCGCCGCGCTTCGGCTCGACGATCACGGTGCGGAACCAGCGGCTCCAGTTCGGTGCGCCGCCGGCCTCGCCGGAACCGCTCAGGTTGGCTGTCACCGGATGGCGGCGGCCGATCTCGGAAAGCTGCGGCACGAAGGGCTCGTTGCGCACCTGGCCGGTCGGGCGGCCCGGAAACACTTCCGACAACGGCGTGCGGTAGAGCGACAAAGGCGTGGCATAGGCCGGGCCCGAGGCTTCCAGCAGGGCGCCGCCGCGCGCTACATAGCGCCCGATATTCTCGTAATACGCATTCGGCAGGATGCCGCGCCGACGATCACGGTCGAAAATGATCAGGTCGAATTCATTCAGCTTGATCTCGAACAGCTCGCGGATCGGGAAGGCGATGAGCGAGAGTTCGCGGATCGGCGTGCCGTCCTGCTTGTCCGGCGGCCGCAGAATGGTGAAATGCACCAGATCGACATTCGGATCGGCCTTGAGCAGGTTGCGCCACACGCGCTCGCCGGCATGGGCCTCGCCGGTCACCAGCAGCACACGCAGGCGGTCGCGAATGCCGTTGATTGAAAGGGCGGCGCGGTTGTTCAGCGGCGTCAATTCGCCCGGCACCGGCGGCACGTCCAGTTCGATCAGGCTGCGCCCGGCGCGGTCGAGCTTGAACGGGATGTTGACGTCGCGGCCCACCGGCACGCTCTGGGTGAAGCTCGGGCCATCCTGCTGCTTGAAGCGCAGTTCGGCCATCTCGCCGGGCTGGATGGCGCTGTCCTCAACCCGCAGCGTCATGCTGAGCTGCTGGTTCAGCATGCCGAAGGTCGGCGCGTTCTTCACCACCAGGCGGCGGTCGCGCTCGTTCGGCTGGCCGGTGAGCAGCACATGCAGCGGCGCGCGCGTATAGTCGCCGGCAGCCGCCGGCTCGGGAATGTCATGCACCTGACCATCGGTGACCAGGAAGGTGCCGGCGAGGCGGTGGCGCGGCACATCGGTCAGCGCCTGGTTCAGCGCCTGAAACAGCCGCGTGCCTTCATCGCGCCGCGCCGTCTCGGCATCCGCCGCGCCGGCCTTCACCACACGCAGTTCCAGATTCGGCAGCGCGTTCAGCTTCTCGGTCAGGTCGCGCGCCGCCTGCTCGGTCTGACGCTTGCGGTCGGCGATGCCCTGGCTCGGGCTTTCATCCACCACCACCACGGCGATATCAGGCAACGCCGCGCGATCTTCCTTGCGTGCCACGGGATTGGCCAGCGTGATCAGCAGCAGCAAGGCCACGCCGCCGCGCAGCAGCGAGCCACGCGCGCGGCGGAACAGGCCGAAGCCGAGCAGCAAGGCCGAGAGCGCCGCCAGCAGCCACAGGACCGGCTCCGGCAGCAGCGGCGCAAGCGTCAGCGTGGTGGCGGACACGGCATCCATCAGTTGCCGAGCCTTTCCAGCAAAGCCGGGATATGCACCTGGTCCGCCTTGTAATTGCCAGTCAGCGTGTACATCAGCAGATTGACGCCGAAGCGGAAGGCATATTCGCGCTGGCGCGGCGTGTTCGGCTGCGTCGGCGCCATCGGGCGGCCCTGGCTGTCAATGGCCCAGGCGGCGGCCCAGTCATTGCCGCCGATCACGATGGAGGTGACGCCATCCTTGTCGCCGCCGGGATTGCGTTCCACCCAGACCGGCCCACCGACATAGCGGCCGGGAAAGTCCTGCAGCAGATAAAACGCCTTGGTCAGCACATGGTCGTCCGGCACCGGCATCAGCGGCGGAATGTCGAGCCGGCCGAGCAACTGGCGCAGCTTCTCGGTGCCGGGACTCGCCGCCGTGCCGGCAAACGGCATGCCCTGGTCGCGGGTATCGAACAGGATCAGGCCGCCGGTCTTGGTGAAGGTATCCAGGCGGCGCAGCGCGCTATCGGAAAGCGGCGCCTGGGTCGCGGTCATCGGCCAATAGAGGAAGGGCAGCAGCGAAATGTCGTCCTGCTCCAGGTTGACGCCGATGGGTTCGGAAGCCTCGATCGAGGTGCGGCGGTAGAGCACATCGGTCAGGCCCTGCAGGCCGGCGCGGCTTAAACCATCGGCGGTCGGATCGCCGGTGATGACATAGGCGAGCCGCAGGTCCATGGCGGCGCGGAGCACGAAATCTTCCGCCGGCGAGGGCTGCACCGGGCGGCGCTGCTGTGCCTCGGCAATGGCCGGCACAAGGATCAGGCCCAGCAACAGGCCAGCAGTGGCAACGCGCCTCGGGATGTTCGGCAGCAGGCCGCGCAGCCACAGGCCGATCAGCCAGTCGGCGAGGAACAGCAGCAGGGCGCCTGCCATCAGCCACGGCATCAGGCGGGTTTCCTGGCCGGCTTCATCCAGCGCCACCAGGCGCACGTCTGCGGGCCAGCGCGTAATAAGCTGCGGCTTGCTCTGCGCATCGGAAAGATTGACGGCCTGGCGCGCATCCCAGCGGCCATAATAGCCCGGCGGCGTGCGTGGGCCGGGCTTCGCCGCCTCACGTGCCTTCAAAGGCTGCACAGCGGGGCCGGGCTCGTTGGCGCGGCCGAAGCCATCCAGCACGCTCAAGGGCGCCAGCGCCTGATCGGCTGCCGCGTCGCCGCCGACGCCATGGGAGAGATCGACCACCTTGCGCAGCAGATCGACGAAGAAGCCCGACAGTGGCAGGTCAGTCCACAGTGAATTGGCGGTGGTATGCACCAGGATCAGCCAGCCCTTGCCGCGCTTCTCGGCGGTGATCAGCGGCGTGCCGTCTTCCAGCCGCAGCCAGGTCTTGTCGCCGAGATTGGGTTCCGGATCGGCCAGTACCTGACGGCTCACGGTCACTTCGCCGCTCACTGTCAGTCCCTGCAACGGGCTGGCATCCGGGATCGGGCCAAGTTTCAGCGGCTGCGCCCAGGACAGCGCACCGCCCAGCTGGCGTGAGCCCTGGCGCAGCTTCACCGGCAGCAGGTTGTCGGTGGTATCGGCCATGCGCGGACCGGCGAAGCGCAGCAGCACACCGCCCTTGTCGAGCCATTCGCCAAGCTGGCGCGCTTCGCCGCCGACAATATTGCCGACATCGGCCAGCACGATCACCGCGATCTCGCGTTCCAGCAATTGCGCGATATTGCCCTGGCGCAGTTCGGCAAACGGCGACAGCGCGCGGTCGAGATAGAACAGGTCGGCAAGCAAAGGCTGGCGCTGTTCCAGGCCGGCGCCGGAAATGAGCCCCACCGGGCGGCGGCGCCAGCGGTCGTCGAGCAACTGCACCGCGCCGACGCCGGGCTGTTCCTCGATTTCCAGCCGCGCCAGCATGTTGCGCAATTCGGTCGGCAGGTTCAGGAGCACGCTGGCCTCGGTGGCATTGGCATCGAAGCTCATCGGCTGGCGCGACAGCACGCGGCCCTGGTCGCTCACCGCGCGCAACGTGTAGCTGACCGCTGCGCCGGCTTCGGCGCGGCGCAAGATAACGCGGTCGCCCTGGGCTTCCGTCACCGGTGGCGGCAGCACCAAGGCCGTGTCGCTGCGGCGCGGATTGAGCACGCTGACATCGCCGAGCCAGCGCAGCCGCTCGGCCAGCGCATAGCTGCCATTGCCATCGGCATCATCCATCAGGCCATCGGCCAGCCAGACGACTTCGGCATTTTCCGGCAGCTTGGCCTTGGTCAGCACTTCGGCAAGCTGCGCGCGATCGCTGGGCCAGGATTTCGGCTGCAGGCCATTCAGCAGCGGCCGCACGTCGCCGGCCGGCAGCAGCGCGCCGGGCTGCATCGGCTCGCCATTGGCAGGTGGCGCGGTGGTTATCAGCAGGGCGGCGCGGCCTTCGCGCTCGGCGCGTTCCAGCAAGGCATTGCCGCGTTCGATCTTGTCGCGCCAGCGCGGCGCGGCGCTCCAGCCATCATCCATCACCAGCACCAGCGGGCCGCTGGTGATGCGGGCGCGGTCCGGGTTCAGCAGCGGCTCGGCCAGCGCCAGGATCACCAAGGCCGCCACGATCAGGCGCAGCAGCAGCAGCCACCAGGGCGTATGCGCCGGGGTTTCTTCCCGGGGCCGCAACGCCAGCAGCAGGCGCAGTGGCGGGAATTCCACCAGCTTGGGCCGTGGCGGCGTGATGCGCAGCAGCCACCACAGCACGGGCAGCGACGCCAGGGCGGCGAGCGCCCAGGGTGTGGCGAAAGCGAGAGCGCCTAAGGAAAGCACTAGCGGCGCCTCCCATCGCGGCTGCCGCCGCCTTCCAGCGCCAGATACAGCGCCATCAGCACCGATTCAGCCGGCTTGTCGGTGCGGTGCTTGATGTGATGCCAGCCGAGCCGGCGGCAGATTTCGGCAACGCCTTCCTGATGCGCGGCGAAAGCCGGACGCCATTCGGCGGCAAGCTGTTCGGCGCGCGGCGCCAGCATGTCGCCTTCGCCTTCCAGGCCCAGAAAACGCGTGCGACCGCGATAGGGGAAGTCTTCTTCCGCCGGATCGACAATGCGCACCACGCAGCCCTTCACGCCCTGGTCGGCCAGGCCGCGCAGCCGCGCCGCGATCTCGGGCAGCGGATAGAGGAAGTCGCCGATCAGCACGGTCTGGCCATAGCGTGGCAGCGGCACCAGCGGCGGCAGGCTGGCCTCGGCGCGCTTGCTGGCTTCCAGGCCGCGCTGGATCGCCAGCCGCTCGGCCATGCGCGGCAGCACGCTGCGGCCATTGGCCGGGCGTTCCGGGGCACCGAGCAGGGCAACGCGCTCGCCGCCGCGCAGCAGCAGGCTGGCGCAGGCCAGCAGCAGCAGGTCGGCGCGCTCGTCCTTGCGTTCGCGCGCTTGTTCCGAGGCCCAGGCCATCGAAGGCGAGGGGTCGCGCCACAGCCACACGCTTTCGGCGGCTTCCCATTCATTCTCGCGCACGAAGGCTTGCATGCGCTTGGCGGTCTGGCGCCAGTCGATGCGGCCGATACTGTCGCCGGGGCTGTAGCGGCGGAATTGCCAGAAGGCATCGCCGGCGCCGGTGCGGCGGCGGCCATGCACGCCCTGCTCGACGGTGGCGGCAACGCGTTCGGCGGCGAGTAGCAGAGGCGGCAGGAAGGCGGCGAAATGCTCCGCGCGCGTCACGGTATTGCGCGGATTGGCTGCGTTATTCGACGCGGCTGTTTTTTGCTGCATCACGGCCGCTGCCGCCATGATCACCGCAGCGGCTGAGTCAGGCGATTGATGACATCGCCGACACCGACGCCCTCGGCGCGTGCGGCGAAGGTCAGCGCCATGCGGTGACGCAGTACCGGACCGGCCAGCGCCAGCACGTCCTCGATGGACGGCGCCAGGCGGCCCTGCAGCAGCGCGCGGGCGCGCACTGCCAGCATCAGCGCCTGGCTGGCGCGCGGGCCGGGGCCCCAGGCAACCAGGTTCTTCACCTCGGCATCGGTGCTTTCTTCCGGGCGGCCGGCGCGTACCAGGCCAAGGATGGCTTCCACCACGCTCTCGCCAACCGGGATGCGGCGCACCAGGCGCTGCGCGGCGATCAGGTCGGCGGCACTCAGCACCGTCGGCACGGTTTCCTCGGCGGCGCCGGTGGTGGCGAACAGCATGCGCCGCTCGGCCTCGCGGTCGGGGTATTTCACGTCGATCTGCAGCAGGAAGCGGTCAAGCTGCGCTTCGGGCAGCGGATAGGTGCCTTCCTGCTCCAGCGGATTCTGCGTTGCCAGCACATGGAACGGCGCCGGCAGGTCGTGGCGCTGGCCGCCGACGCTGACCTGGCGTTCCTGCATCGCCTGCAGCAGCGCCGACTGGGTGCGCGGGCTGGCGCGGTTGATTTCGTCGGCCATCAGCAACTGGCAGAACACCGGCCCCTTGATGAAGCGGAAGGAGCGGCGGCCTTGCTCGTTCTCTTCCAGCACTTCCGAGCCGACGATATCCGCCGGCATCAGGTCTGGCGTGAACTGCACGCGGCGGGCATCCAGGCCCAGCACCTTGGCCAAGGTCTCGACCAGCTTGGTCTTGGCCAGGCCGGGCACGCCCACCAGCAGGCCGTGGCCGCCGGCCAGCAGCGTCACCAGCGTTTCCTCGACCACATCATTCTGGCCAAAGATGACGCGTTCGACGGCTTCGCGTACCGCGCCCAGGCGTCCGCCCAGGCGATCAATTTCGGGGAGGATTTGGTCGGCGGTGTCGCTGAAATTCTGCATGCGTCATACTATATAAGGATTCCGATTTGAAAGCCCAGCACAACCAATGCCAACGCAGCAGCCTTCACCCGCGTTTCTCAAAGAGTTGATGAGCCGCTTCGGCAACCTCGACGAGGCGGCGCCGCGCCGGCTGCCGCCGGTGCATCTCTGGAACCCGCCGCATTGCGGCGTGATCGACATGCGCATCGCCCGGGATGGCCGCTGGTATTATATGGGCACCACCATCGACCGCCCGGCGATGGTAAAACTTTTTAGCGGAATTCTGCGCCGCGAGCCGGATGACTCCTATGTCCTGGTAACGCCGGTGGAGAAGGTTGGCATCCATGTCGACGACGCCCCCTTCGTGGCCGTTGAACTGGCGGTGAGCGGCAGCGGCAAGGAGGGCAGGCAACTCGCCTTCCGCACCAATCTCGACGATGTTGTGCCACTGGATGGCGAGCACCCGCTGCGGGTGGCCGAAGATCCCGAGACGGGGGAACCATCGCCCTATATCCTCGTCCGCGACCGACTCGAGGCGTTGATCAGCCGCCCGGTTTATTACGAACTGGTGGCCCTGGCTGAAGAACGCGCTGTTGCCGGTGGCACGGAATTGGGCGTCTGGAGTGCCGGGCGGTTCTTCCCGCTGGGGCAGATTGAGCAAGATGCAGATTGAAACCATGACCTCTCCGCTGGCGCTGAATGCCGGCGGCTATCTTGAGAAGCTGCGCCACAGCCTGGCGCCGCCGCCGCCGCTCGCCAGCTTGCCCCAGGGGCCGGAGGCGGCTCGCTTTGGCGACTTCCAGCTCAATCCAGGCGTGGCGCCCTTGCGCAAGGGACCGCTGATGCCGGCCGCCGTGCTGGTGCCGGTGGTGTCTTATGGTGATGGCGAGCGCGTCATCCTGACCAAAAGACAGGCAAACCTGTCCAACCATGCCGGACAGATCAGTTTCCCCGGCGGGCGCGTCGATCCCACTGATGCCGATGTGGTCGCCGCCGCCCTGCGCGAGGCGGAAGAGGAAATCGGCCTGGCGCGGCGCCATGTTGATGTGATCGGGGCGCTGGATCCTTATGTCACCGGCACCGGCTTCGCCGTGGTGCCGGTGGTGGCGCAGGTGACGCCGGGCTTCGTGCTGAAGCCGGAGCAGGGCGAGGTGGCGGAAGTCTTCGAGGTGCCGTTCGGCTTCCTGATGGACGAACGCAACCACCAGCGCCATTCCGGCATCTTCAATGGCGTGCAACGCCATTGGTGGGCGATGCCCTATCATGATTATTATATCTGGGGCGCCACGGCCGGGATGCTGCGCAATCTGCATCAGGCGCTGGCGCGTAACGTATAACCAAGGGAGGGCAAGCATGGGCCGCGTCCTGGTGCATGGCTTTGTGCTGATTCTGCCTTTCCTGCTCTATGGCCTGTATCTCTGGCAGGTGAAGCGCGCGGGCAAGGATGGGCCGGAAACCACGCCGTGGTTCTGGCTCTCGGTTGCCGGCCTGGTGCTGATGATCCTGAGCTTCGTTGCCTATGGCCTGCTGGGCGAGCATGGCGATGGTTCCTATGTGCCGGCGCGCTGGCAGGATGGCCAGATCGTGCCCGGCGATATCAAGCGATGAGTCTGCCGGCAGCCACGGCACGGCGCCTTGAGCCCCAGCAATGGATGCAGGCGCCCTGGATGCATGCGGCAGCGGCGCGGCGCCTGCTCGATGTGCTGGGGCCGCAGCCGGCTTTGTTCGTCGGCGGCTGCGTGCGCGATGCCCTGCTGGGCCAAGCACCGGCCGATATCGATATCGCCACGCCGCTGCTGCCCGATGAGGTGCTGCGGCGGCTCCGCCAAGCCGGCATCAAGGCGATTCCCACCGGCATCGCGCATGGCACCGTCACGGCGCTGCTTTTGCCCGCGCAGTTTGAGATCACGACGCTGCGCCGCGATGTCGCCACCGATGGCCGCCATGCCGAGGTTGCCTTCGGCACCGACTGGCAGGCCGATGCCGAGCGGCGCGACTTCACCATCAATGCGCTCTACGCCGATGCCGAGGGCGTGCTTTACGATCCGGTCGGCGGTCTGGCCGATCTGGAGCAGGGCCGCGTGCGCTTTATCGGCACGGCTGCGTCGCGGGTAGCGGAAGACTATCTCCGCGTGTTGCGCTTCTTCCGCTTCCATGCCCGCTTCGCCAGCGGCGCGGCGGATGCGGAGGCAATGGCGGCCTGTGGCGCAGCGGCCCAAGCCGGCGCGCTCGAGCGGCTGTCGGCTGAACGGGTGCGCGACGAACTGGTGAAGATCCTCGGCCTGCCGCGTGTGGTGGAGGCATTGAGCCTGATGCAGCAGAGCGGCGTGCTCGATGCGTTGTTGCCGGGCCACCGATTCGCGCCAATGGTGTTCGAGCGGCTGGTGGCTTTGAGCGATGATGCCTGGCTGCGGCTGGCGGCGTTGCTGCCGCGTCAATCCCCAGGGCAATCCGTGGCGGCGATCGAGCGGCTGAAACTCTCGCGTGCACAGCAGCACCGCATGGAGGTGCTGACCGCGCCGGCGCCGTTCGACTGGGCGGCCCTCACGGATGAAGCCGCCTGGCCGTCGCTGTTCTATGCCCATGGTGCGGAATATTGCCGCGACCATGCCATCCTGATGGCGCTCGAAGACGTGACGCGGCTCGATCTTCTGCCGCGCCTGATCGACGCGGCCGCGCGCTATCGCCGCCCGGTCTTTCCGCTGCGCGGCGCCGATCTGCTGAAGCATGGCGTGCAGGCCGGGCCGGGCGTCAGCTATATCCTGAAAGAACTGGAAGCCTGGTGGCGCGATGGCGGCTTTGCTGCCGGGCGCGAGGCCTGCCTGGCGGAAATGCGGCTGCGTATCCGCTTTGCCGGCGATGAACCGCCGCCGGAAGAAGAGCAGCCAAAGCCGCCGGCTGAGGTATGACGCTCTAAACCCGCCGCGTCCCCCTCCGTCGTCATGCGCGGACTTGATCCGCGCATCTCAGTGTGAATTGGAGAAAGATGCCCGGGCTCTAAGCGCACGCCGCTGAAGGCGGCGTGGGCGCAGAGGCCCGAAGGGCAGGCCCGGGCATGACGACGTGAAATTGCATGATGCCCAGGTCTCTGTATGCGCGCGAACGCTTAAAGCGTTCGTGGGCGCACGGGCCCGAAGGGCTTTGGCTCGTATGATGAGGGGTAAAAGCGGGGCAATCCCCACAGGCTTAGCCCACCGGCATCGATCCCTATACGAATGGACTAGAAAGGGCCCATATGGGCAATAAAAAAGGCGCCGCTGGCGCCTGTGAAAACTTGTCTGATGTTTTACTTCCTACCCAGTTTTACCCCCTTGAGTGGGGGAGGGTGGAACTCGAGCTCCACGCCGGCGCCGTAATCCCGGTCGTCGATGTGGAGCTCGAGGCCATAATCATAAGACGAAGAATTACTTCTTCTTCGCGGCCTTCTTGGCGGCCTTCTTCACGACCTTCTTAGCGGCCTTCTTGACGGCCTTCTTAGCAGCCTTCTTCTTAGCAGCCATGTTCTCCTCCATGGATTAAGCGGTTCACCTGAACCGCACGAAGTTTCGAGAAATGTTTCTCGAACATCATTTCTGTAGCATAGAGATTGCCTGTTAACCACTAAATCTTGCGTCGGCGCAGAATTTTTTTGACAGCGTGATTTTTTTGCCATAGGCGCCGAAAAGAAGCCGAACGAGAACGGAATGCATCGTCCTGTTTTCTTCTCATCGATGCTGTTTGCGGCACACAAATTCTGTCGCTGCAAAATTTCCGACATATAAAAAAGCCGCATGGAATGCGGCTTTTTCAGCTATGGCCATTTCACTTCTGGCGGCATCGACATCAGGATCGCTTCGGTGTTGCCGCCGGTCTTCAGACCGAATGTTGTGCCGCGATCATAGATCAGATTGAACTCGACATAGCGGCCGCGGCGGACGAGCTGATGTTCGCGATCGGCGTCGCTCCAGGTCTCGTGCATGCGTTTTTGGACGATTTTTGGGTAGGCGGCGAGGAACGATTCGCCGACCGCTTTGGTGAAGGCGAAATCCTGATTCCAATCACCGCTGGAGAGGTTGTCGTAGAAGATGCCGCCGGCACCGCGCGGCTCGTTGCGGTGCGGTAGGAAGAAGTACTCGTCGCACCATTTCTTGAAGCGCGGATAGTAATCCGGGTTGAACGGATCGCAGGCACTGCGCATCGCGGCATGGAAGTCGGCGGCGTCTTCCTCGTTCGGCCGCATCGGCGTCAGATCGGCGCCGCCGCCGAACCAGGCGCGGCTGGTGGCGATAAAACGAGTATTCATATGCACCGCGGGCACCTTGGGCGAGCGCATATGCGCCACCAGCGAGATGCCGCTGGCCCAGAACTGGCCATCTTCCGCCGCACCGGGAATCTGTTTGCGGAATTCCTCGCTGAATTCGCCGTGTACGGTGGAGACGTTGACGCCGACCTTCTCGAAGACCCGGCCGCGCATCACGCTCATCACGCCGCCGCCGCCACCCGGACGGTCCCAGGCCTTGCGCTCGAAACGGCCGGCAGGCAGCGACGCATGCGGCGTGCCCTGCAGATCATCTTCCAGTTTTTCGAAGGCGGCGCAGATAAGATCGCGGAGGTTGACGAACCATGCGGCGGCCTTGGCCTTGCGCTCGTCGAGTTCGGTCTTATTCAATACAGGGGCATCCGCCATGGTCACGCTGCTCATTATATATATGTCTCCGTTTGGGGCGGCCGGTCAGCTTCGGTGATCTGTCAGGCCTGCGGCGCCGAGGGGAAGCCGCCGGTCTGCCGCAATGCTTCACCGAGTACCATGGCTGCCGCCGTCGCCACATTGATCGAGCGCAATCCGGGGCGCAACGGAATGATCAGCCGGGCATCGGCGGCTTCATGCACATAGTCCGGTGCGCCCTTGCTCTCGCGCCCCATCAGGATGATGTCGTCAGGTTGAAAGCTGAACCGGGTGTAGGGCACCGGCGCCTTGGTGGTCAGCAGCAGCAGCCGGCCAGGCGGTTTCTCGGCCAAAAAATGCGGCCACGAATCATGGCGGAGGATTTCCGCCTGGTCGAGGTAATCCATCGCGGAACGGCGCACGGCAGCGACCGAGAAGGGGAAGCCGCAGGGCTCGATGACATGCACCGGCACGCCAAGGCAGGCGCCAAGCCTGAGCATTGTGCCCAGATTGGGCGGGATATCGGGTTCGAACAGGGCCAGACGCATGGCCCCGGAATGGCAGCCTAAGCTTTCGTAATCAAGCGGTTTTCCGCACTTCCAGCCCCTGCGGCAACCTGTCGCACACGGGCGGCGGACTACTGGACATGAGCGATGGATAATGAGAAATAACGGGCTCGTTTTCCGTTACTTATCCCGAGGGAACAATGGCAGGGACTGCGCCCCATTCCCAGGCTGGCAATGCCGAGCCGACCCGTCGTGACTTTATCGTCGTGGCGGCTTCGTCCTTTGCTGCGGTTGGTGCCGCCGCCGCGGCCTGGCCGTTCATCCACCAGATGAACCCCTCGGCCGACGTGCTGGCACTGTCCAGCACCGAGCTGGACCTGAGCCAGATCGCCGCCGGCCAGAGCGTCACCGTGCTGTGGCGCGGCAAGCCGGTCTTCGTGCGCCACCGCACGGACGCCGAGATCGAGCAGGCGAAGAAGGACGACACCGCCGCCCTGCCGGATCCGGCCAAGGACGCCGATCGCGCCAAGAAGCCGCAATGGCTGGTGATGATGGGCGTCTGCACCCACCTGGGTTGCGTGCCGCTCGGCCAGAAGGGTGAATACGGCGGCTGGTTCTGCCCCTGCCATGGTTCGCACTACGACACCTCGGGCCGCATCCGCAAAGGTCCGGCGCCGGCGAACCTGCCGATCCCGGAATACACCTTCCTCTCTGACAGCCGCATCCGCATCGGCTGAGGAGCAAAAAGATGGCCACGAACGAAACCGGCTTTTTCGCCAACCCCGTCGTCAAGTGGATTGAATACCGCCTGCCGGTCTTCTCCACCATCGACCACATGGTCGGCACCAAGTACCCGACGCCGAAGAACCTGAACTACTGGTGGAATTTCGGCTCGCTCGCCGGCCTCTGCCTGGTGGTGCAGATCATCACCGGCATCGTGCTGGTGATGCATTACACGCCGCATACCTCGATGGCGTTCGACTCGGTCGAGCACATCATGCGCGACGTGAATTACGGCTGGCTGCTGCGCTACATCCACGCCAACGGCGCGTCGATGTTCTTCATCGTGGTCTATATCCATATCTTCCGCGGCCTGTATTTCGGTTCCTACAAGAGCCCGCGCGAAATCCTGTGGTTCCTCGGCGTCATCATCCTGCTGCTGATGATGGCCACGGCGTTCATGGGCTATGTGCTGCCCTGGGGCCAGATGTCCTTCTGGGGCGCCACCGTGATCACCAACCTGTTCTCGGCGCTGCCGGGCGTGGGCGAGCCGATCGTCACCTGGCTGTGGGGCGGCTTCGCCGTCGACAACCCGACGCTGAACCGCTTCTTCTCGCTGCATTACCTGCTGCCGTTCGTCATCGTCGGCGTGGTGCTGCTGCATATCCTGGCGCTGCATCAGCATGGTTCGAACAACCCGCTGGGCATCGACGTTAAGGGCCCGCAGGACACCATCCCGTTCCACCCGTATTATACGGTGAAGGACGCGGTCGGCGTCGGCGTGTTCCTGCTCGTCTTCTCCTTCTTCGTGTTCTATCAGCCGAACATGCTGGGCCATCCGGACAACTACATTCCGGCCAACCCGCTGGTGACGCCGGCGCATATCGTGCCGGAATGGTACTTCCTGCCGTTCTACGCCATCCTGCGCTCGGTGCCCGACAAGCTCGGCGGCGTGCTGCTGATGTTCGGCGCCATCGCCATCCTGTTCCTGCTGCCCTGGCTCGATACCTCCAAGGTGCGCTCGGCCAAGTTCCGCCCGATCTACAAGCAGTTCAGCTGGATCTTCCTGCTGGTCTGCGTCGGCCTGACCTGGGCTGGCGGCAAGCCGGCGGAAGGCATGTACCTGATCATCGCGCGTATCTGCACGGCTTACTATTTCATCCACTTCCTGGTGGTGATGCCGCTGGTCGGCTGGTTTGAAAAGCCGAACAAGCTGCCGGCCTCGATTGCCGAACCGGTGCTCAAGCCGGCCAGCGCCGCGGCGGGGGAGTAAAGCCAATGAAGACCAGCATCAAGACCCTGCTCGCCGCCCTGGCGCTGACGATGGCTTCGGGCCTGACTGCCCTTCCGGCCCTCGCGGCTGGTGGTGAAGAGCTGCCGCCGCCGAAGCAGAACTGGACCTTCGGCGGTCCGTTCGGCACCTACGACCGGGCCGAGCTGCAGCGTGGCTATCAGGTCTACAAGGAAGTCTGTGCCGCCTGCCACGCCATGAAGTTCGTGGCCTTCCGCAACCTCGCCGATCCTGGCAGCCCGGGCTTCACGGCGGCCGAGGTCAAGGCGCTGGCGGCCACGTTCCAGGTCACCGATGGCCCCAATGATTCGGGCGAGATGTTCCAGCGTCCGGGCCTGCCGCAGGACAAGTTCCCGTCGCCGTTCCCGAACGAGAAGGCGGCGCGCGCCGCCAATGGCGGTGCCTATCCGGTGGATCTGTCGCTGGTCGCCAAGTCGCGCGGCCATGGCGAAACCGGTGGTCCGGATTACATCCGCGCCCTGCTGACCGGCTATGCCGAACCGCCGGCCGGCTTCCAGCTTGGCGAAGGCCTGCACTTCAACAAGTATTTCCCCGGCCAGCAGATCGCCATGCCGAATCCGCTGAACCCGGACCAGGTGACCTATGCCGATGGCACCAAGGCCACCGTGGAGCAGATGGCGCATGACGTTTCCGCCTTCCTGATGTGGGCCGCCGAGCCGAAGCTCGAGGACCGCAAGCGGCTGGGCTTCAAGGTCATGATCTTCCTGGTGATCCTCACCGGCCTGTTCATCGCCGCCAAGAAGCGCGTCTGGGCCAGCGTCAAGTAAGCTTCATCCACAGCTTAAGAAAAGGCCGCCTTCGGGGCGGCCTTTTTTATTGCGCCGGGGGGCTGCCTTTGCTTAAGTCGGCCCCGACTTTACCCCTCTGATTCCGGGAGCGATCACCCCATGGCCCGAGCCAAGACGGCGACCAAGACGGCGACCAAGAAGACGACCAAGAAGACGGCCAACAAGCCGGGCAAGAAGGCGGCGAAGAAATCCGCCGCCAAAGCTGCCGTGAAGCAGGCCGCCGTGAAGAAGGCTGCGGTGAAGAAGGCCCCCGCCAAGAAAGCGGCCAAGAAGGCGCCCGTCAAGAAAGCGGCTGCGAAGCTTTCCTGGACCAAGCCGCATATCGCCAAGCCCGGCGATCCGGTGCGCATCGGCGTGCTTGGCGGCAGCGGCCTCTATGGCATGGCCGGCCTCACCAACACCCAGTGGCGCAAGGTTTCGACGCCCTGGGGCGATCCCTCCGATGAATTGCTGTTCGGCAAGCTCGAAGGCGCCGAACTGGTATTCCTGCCCCGGCATGGCCGTGGCCATCGCCACTCGCCGTCCGAAGTGAACTACCGCGCCAATATCGATGCGCTGAAGCGCGTCGGCTGCCACGATGTCATCTCGGTTTCGGCCTGCGGCTCGTTCAAGGAGCATCTGCCGCCGGGCAGCTTCGTCATCGTCGATCAGTTCATCGACCGCACCTTCATGCGCCAGAAGAGCTTCTTCTCCACCGGCATGGTGGCGCATGTCTCTGCCGCTCATCCGGTCTGCCATCGCCTCGGCGATGCGCTGGAACAGGCGGCGAAAGACGCCGGCATCAATGCCCAGCGCGGCGGCACCTATCTCTGCATGGAAGGCCCGCAATTCTCCACCCAGGCCGAGAGCTTCCTCTACAAGAGCTGGGGCTGCGACGTGATCGGCATGACCAACGCGCCGGAAGCCAAGCTCGCCCGCGAGGCCGAGCTTTGCTACGCCAGCGTCGCCATGGTCACGGATTTCGATTGCTGGCATCCGGACCACGACCATGTCGATGTCGCCTCGGTGATCCGCGTGCTGCTGGATAACGCCTCCAAGGGCCAGTCGCTGGTGGCGCATGCGGTGAAGTATCTCAAGGACCGCCCGGAGCATTGCCACCAGGGCTGCGACCGCGCGCTCGACAACGCCCTGATCACTGCGCCGGAAAAGCGCGACCCGGCGGTGCTGAAGAAGCTCGACGCCGTCGCCGGCCGTCTGCTCAACGCCTGATTTCTGGAATAAGGACCAAGTCTCCCATGCAGGGCATCAAGGAAAAGATCCGCACCATCCCCGATTATCCGAAGCCGGGGATCATGTTCCGCGACATCACCACGCTGCTGCAGGATGCGCGCGGCTTCCGCAAGACCATCGACGAAATGGTGCAGCCCTTCGCCGGCACCCGCATCGACAAGGTGGTGGGCATCGAGGCGCGCGGCTTCATTCTCGGCGGCGCCATCGCGCATCAGCTTTCCATCGGCTTCGTGCCGGTGCGCAAGCGCGGCAAGCTGCCGCACAAGACCCTGGCGCAGGAATACCAGCTCGAATACGGCACCGATTCGATGGAAATTCATGTCGATGCCATAAATGAGGGCGAGAATATCCTGCTGGTCGACGATCTGATCGCCACCGGCGGCACCGCGGAAGCGGCGATCAAGCTGATCCGGCATTACAAGGGCAACGTGATCGGCGGTTCCTTCATCGTCGATCTGCCCGAACTCGGTGGCCGCAAGCGGCTTGAGGCGCTGGGCATCAAGGTGCTGGCGCTGACGGAATTCGACGGCCACTGATGGCGCATAACCTCATCGGCATCGACCATACCGTCGTTGCCGCCAGCGACCTGGAGGCGGCGCGGGCAACCTATGCCCGCCTCGGCTTCACGCTGACGCCGCGCGGCCGCCATATCGGCTGGGCGACGGGCAATTACTGCATCATGTTCCAGGGCAATTACATCGAATTGCTCGGCATCGCCGAACCGGGCGGCTTCACCGCCGGGCTCGAAGACGTATTGGCGGCGAAAGGCGAGGGGCTGCACAAGATCGTGCTCGGCTCCGATGATGCCGAGAAAAGCCGCGCCGCGCTCAACCTGAGTGGCCTGAACCCGACGCCGGTGCAGAGCCTGAAGCGCGAATTGCAGTTGCCGGAAGGCACCGTGCTGCCGGCTTTCGCGCTGGTGCATCTGCCGCCTGAGGCAACGCCGCCGGTTTCCATGTTCATCTGCCAGCATCTGACGCCGGAATTGCTGCGCCAGCCGGCCTGGCTGCTGCATCCCAATGGCGCCACCCATCTCGCTGGCTGCGTTGTGGTCTGCGACGATCCGCTCAGTGTTGAAGAGGCTTACGAAAAGCTGTTCGGCGCCGGCTCGGCGGTGCGCACCGACCGCATGATCGCCGCCCGCGTCGGCAGTGAGCATGTGCTGTTCGTCACGCCGACCGATCTCGCCACCCTGTTCCCCGATCTCGATCACGACGAAAACCGCCCGACACCTTATGTCGCCGGCATGCGGCTCCGCGTGCATAACCCGGAAGCCGCAGCGGCTTATTTCAAGGCCACCGGCGCCGACCATGTCCGCGCCATCGACGGCACCGTGCTGGTGCCGGCGGAAGCGGCGCATGGCGTGTTCCTGGAATTCAGCAGCCGGGTTTGAGTCTTTTAAACATCGTCATGCCCGCCATGGCCCTTCGGGCCTGTGCGCCCACGAACGCCATTTGGCGTTCGCGCGCTTACAGTGATCCGGGCATCCACGAGTTCATTTTTTTTATAAAGCAAAAAGCGTGGATGCCCCGCCTGAAGCGGGGCATGACGGAATTTCTGCTACAGCACCGCCTCGAACAGTGCCAGCGTGCGGCGTCGCGCCAATGCTGCCGAGAAGGCATCGTAAGTGCCGCGCTGGTCGCAGTTGAAGCCGTGGTCGGCATCGTAGATATGCGTGGTGATGCTGGGATGCCGCGCCTTCATGCTGTCGGCGATGCTGGTCGGGATCATCTTGTCCTTGGCGCCGAAATGCAGCAGGGCAGGGCAGGCAGGCGCGCGCTCGGCCAGTTCGGCCCAGTTGCCGCCGTAATAGCAGCTTGCCGCCGCCAGCCCATTGGCGGCGCAGGCGGCGAGCCAGGTGACACTGCCGCCGAAGCAATAGCCCACCGTGCCGACGCGGCCGGCCGAGGCAACGGCGGCAATCGCGGTGTTGGTATCCTTCAGCACCTCGGCCCAGCTCAATTTGCCGCGCAGCTCGCGGCCACGCGCCACGTCATCTGCCGTATAGCCGAGTTCGATCTCGCGTTCGGTGCGGTCGAACAGGGCGGGGGCGACGCAGTAATAGCCATCGGCGGCATAGCCATCGGCCACGGCGCGGATATGGCTGTTGACGCCGAAAATCTCCTGCACCACCACCAGGCCGCCTTTGGGGGTGCCTTTCGGTTCGGCGAAATAGGCGGCGAAGCGGTGGCCGTCCTCGGCGGTAAGCGTGGTGAAAGCACCCATAATCGATCCTCCAGCGAGACCTATGCCAAACTAGACCTATCGGCCTGATGATCCGTAATGACTGAGTCTCGTTACCGTGGCATGATCGTCATCGTCTCGCAACAATCGTTAACGCCGCCGCCGGCCCCCTGATGCAGCGCCGCCGGCCGGTCGGTTTCCCAATCAGAACAGTTCCCAAAAAATGGCTTTGGATCCCTTCGTCGCGGCCCTGGTGCTGCTCGCCGCCCTGATGCACGCCACCTGGAACGCGGTGGTGAAATCCGATACCGACCGCCAGACCAGCATGGCCCTGGTGATGCTGGCCGGCGTCGGCATGGGGCTGGTGCTGCTGCCCTTCACCAACGATCCGTTCGGCGCCGGCATGGGGCGGGAGGCCTGGGGCTGGCTCGCCTGCTCGGCGCTGATCCATTGCGCCTATTATACCTGCCTGCTCAAGGCCTATCGCCATGGCGACCTGAGTCAGGTCTATCCCATCGCCCGCGGCATGGGGCCGCTGGCGGTGGCCTTGCTCTCCGGCTTCGTGTTCGGCGAAACGCTCTCATCGCGCGAGATGCTCGGTGCCGCCGTGATTTCGCTCGGTATCGCCAGCCTGGCCTTCGGGCCGTATCGTGGCACGCCGGAGCAGCGCCGCCATTCGCTGCTTTATGCCGTGCTCACCGGCTGCACCATCGCCGGCTATCTGGTGTTCGATGGCCGTGGCGTGCGCGCTGCTGGCGATCCGATGGCCTATATCGCCTGGCTGAATATCGTCGAGGGGCCGTGGGTGGCGTTGTTCGCCTTCGCCACGCGCGGCACCGAATTCCTCTCGGCGGCGAAACGCGGCTGGAAGCGCGGCCTGGCCGGCGGCGCCATCGCCACGCTCGGCTATGGCATCGCCATGTGGGCCTTCACCAAGGGCGGCGCGGCGCATGTGGCGAGTTTGCGCGAGACCAGCGTGATCTTCGCCGCCGTGATCGGCGCCGTGCTGCTGGGCGAGGGCTTCGGGCCGCGCCGCATCATCGCGGCGGCAGCGGTCGGCGCCGGCCTCGTCTTGATGAACTGGCGCGGCTGACGCTAATTCAGCTTGCGCAGCCAGCTATCCTGCGGTGGCTTGCCAGCTTCGGTGCGGCGGAATTTCAGCCTTCCATCGGCTTCAAGGCTGAGGTCGAGGCTCAGGTTGCCCTGGCTCCAGCGCTGGCGCCGGCCTTCGCTCAGCAGCGGCACCGGCTGACTCGAGGCCGCCTCGTTGTTGATGCTGCGGCCAAGGCCATAGAGCGCCTCGCGCTGCTGACCCGCGCCCAGCGGGCGCAGCTCCAGCAGCATGTAGCGGCCATTGGCGCTGGTGCCCTGCCACAGCCCGGCGAAGGCGTCGCTTGGGCTTGAGGGCAAGGCAGCGGGGGCTGTGAGGCCGAAGGTGGCGATGGCATTGCGGTCGCCATCCTCGCAGGGCGGCGGCTTGCCCTGGTCCAGCATCACCACCAGGCAGGGCGCGAAGCGGCGCGCGAAAGGCAAGGTCATGCCGGCGGCATGGCCATGCAGCACGTCGGGCGCCGGGCGGTCCAGCACCAGGGCGGGCAGGCCGAGTTCGCCCAGGCGCTGCTTGGCATAGCCGCCGCGCACGCCCGGTTCGCTCTGCTCGAAATAGGGATCCTCGGCGAAGAAGGCGGTGAACAGGGCGGTCTGGCGGCCGGTGAAATACTCCCAGATCGGTCGCAGGCGGCTGTCATTCTGGCGCCAGTTCATCGGGCCGGCCGGCGTGCCGAAGGCTGCCGGCGCCAGGGCCAGCACGGCATCGGGACGTACCGCCGCAGCGTCGCGTCGCGCGGTTTCGCCGAGTGCGATCCAGGCCCCGACCGATTGCCCGGCCAGCACGATACGGCGATAGCCCTGCGCGCGGCCGGCATCCAGCCCGGCGCCGACAATGCGCAACGCCACCGCCAGCACGTCATGGGTGCCATGGCGCTGCAGGGTCTGCACATCCCAGCCCTGGCGCGCCAGTTCCCAGATCACCGGCGGCGCCAGCGCCATGGCTTCAACCGCGACATCGCGGCCATGGTTCCAGATGATCAGGCCCTTGGCCTGGGCTGGGCCGCGCGGCGGGATCGGCGGCAGGCCGGGCAGGTATTGCGCCGGCTTCAGATCATAGAGCGCCGGGTCGAGCGGCCCGGATTGCAGGTGGCGCGGATCGCGCTGATCCACCGGTTCGCGGCCCCAGGCCGGCGGGACCGCGAAAAGCAGCGCACAAAAGCAGGCGGCGGCAAGCGCCAGCCTGCCGCCGCTGCGCATCGTAGCCTGAACCGGGTTCAGGTCTTGGCTGCCTGTCGCGCTTCGTATTTCTTCTTCTCCTCTTCGACCAGCTCCTTCTTCGAGAGCTTGCCGATCAGCGTCTTGGGCAGCGCCTCGCGGATTTCCATGGCGGCCGGCATTTCATGCTTGCCGAGCTTGTCCTTGAGGAAGTCTTTCAGTTCATCGAAGCTGATCGCTGAGGCACCCGGCTTCAACTTGATGAAGGCCTTGGCCGACTGGCCGCGATACTCGTCCGGCACGCCGACCACGGTGCATTCCTCCACGCTCGGATGCTCGTAGATGGCTTCCTCGATATTGCGCGGATAGACGTTGAAGCCGCCCGAGAGGATCATGTCCTTCTTGCGGTCGACGATGAAGATGAAGCCATCCTCGTCCATGTAGCCGACATCGCCGGTATGGAAGCGGCCGCCGGCAAAGGCTTCTTCGGTCGCCTCCGGCTTGTTCCAGTAGCCCTTCATCACATTCGGGCCACGGATGCAGATCTCGCCGCGTTCGTTGACGCCCAGCACCTTCAGCGGGTCCTCGACATCGACGATCTCCATGATCAGGCCGGGCAGCGGCAGGCCGCAGGAACCCTTGCGGCGCTCGCCATCCATCAGCGTCTGGGTGCCCGCCGGTGCTGTCTCGGTCATGCCCCAGCCTTCGATCATCTTGCAGCCGGTGGTCTGCTCGAACTTGTCCTGCACTTCGACGGGCAGCGGCGCGCCGCCGGAGCCGCAGAATTTCAGCGACGACAGATCATAGTCCTTCAGGTTCTGCAGGTTGTTGATCGCGGCATACATGGTCGGCACGCCGGGGAACACGGTGATTTTCTTCTTGTGCAGATCCTCCACCACTGCCTTCAGCTCGAAGCGCGGATGCAGCACCAGTTCCGCACCGATGGCGATGAAGCGCAGCAGCACCGCGCTCAGGCCATAGATATGGAACATCGGCAGCACGATCAGCACGCGCTCCTCGCCCTCTTTCAACAGGTCGGGCCGCGCATTGGCCCAGGTGAGGTACATCTGCACCGTGGCGACCACGTTGCTGTGGGTCAGCATGGCGCCCTTCGGCACGCCGGTGGTGCCGCCGGTATATTGCAGGATCGCCACTTCATCCGTCGGGTCTTTCACCGGATGCGGCGTGTAGCGGCCGTCATTGGCCACCAGGTCCTTGAAGCGGACATGGCGGTCGTCCTTCGGCACGGCGGCGATTTCCTTGCCCTTGACCAGGGGGAACAGGAAATTCTTCGGGAAGGGCAGCACATCGGGCAGGCCGCCGACCACGATCTTCTTCAGCCGCGTGCTGCCCAGCATCTTGGCGATGTTGGGATACAGCGCGTTGAGGTCGAGGGTGCAGATGATGTCGGTCTGGCTGTCCTCGATCTTGTAGCGCAGCTCGCGCTCGGCATCGAGCGGCGAGTAGTTCACCACCCGGCCGCCGGCCTTGAGGATGCCGAAGAAGCAGATCACGTAATGCGGCGTGTTGGGCAGGAACAGGCCGACATGCACGCCCGGACCGACACCGAGCTGCTGGAAACCCTTGGCGGCGCGGTCGACGAGGTCGGACACGGCGGCGTAGGTCAGGGTCTTGCCCATGAATTCCAGGAAGGGCTTCGGTGCGAACTTGGCCACGGCCTCGTCCAGCAGCGACCAGATCGGACGCGGCTGCAGGCTCAGCGCCCACTGCACTCCCTCAGGATACGACTTCTCCCAAAATGGCGCGGTCATGCGTTCCCTCCCGTCGGCTCGGAATTGGCCAACCTCTTTCTGGCGTCAGTTTATTGGTCTGGAACAGGGGATTCAACAGCGCCAGAGCCTGCCGTAGGGGTATCCGAGTTGCCGCCACGGTGCGACTCTGGCAGAGTTGCCTTGGCGATTTCGCCCCAGGAACAGCGAAGGATCGATGGATGAGCGGCGATGCCGCCAAGGATATGCGTGCGGAGCGTGATCGCTTCGTAGCCTTCGCTTTCTCCGCCGCCGACCTGATGCTGGAAGTGGCCGAGGATGGCCGGATCACCTATGCCTCCGGCGCCGGCAAGCATCTGATCGGCGTCGAGCCTGCCGACCTGATCGGGCGCCAGCTTGGCCCCCTGGTTGACGACAGCGACCGCCATTTCCTGCTCAATCTGCTCGCCTCGCTCGGTGTCGGCGGCCGCATCGAGCCGGTCACCATCCGGCTGGCCGGTTCTCCGGGCCGCGAGCCGGTGCTCTGCGTGCTGGGCGGCTGCTGCCTGCCGCGCAAGGAAGGCCGCTATTATCTCACGCTGTCCGGCGCCCGCCTGCCGATGGCGGAAGCGGCCTTGCAGAACAAGCGCGATTACCAGACCGGCCTGCTCACGGCGGAAGATTTCGAGGAGCGCGCCTCCGACCGGCTGAAACTGGCCCGCGAACTCGGTTCGGAAGTGAAGATCACGCTGCTGGAGATCGTCGGCCTCAAGGATCTGGCCAAGGACCTGCCGCCAGAAACCCAGGCGGTGCTGATGGGCGATGTCGGTGCCTATCTGCGTTCCAAGTCGATTGGCGGTGATACGGCAGGCCGCATCGACGGCGAGAAATACTCGATCCTGCATGCCGGCACCGTCGATCAGGCGGCAGTCGCCGACAAGGTGCGCCAGCTTGTCGCCAAGGCCAATCCGGCGGCCCAGGTGGCCCAGGCTTTGGGCGTGCAGGGCGCGACGCTGGAACTGCATGCCAAGGGCATGAGCGATGAGGATGCGGCGTCGGCCATGGCTTTCGCGGTGCAGCGTTTCGCACAGCAGGGTGCTGCCGGGCTGTCTTTCCGCAACACCGAGGAAAGCCTCAAGCTGCTGCTTTCGGAAACCGTGGCACGGGTGCGGGCGCTGCGCTCCACCATGAGCCAGAGCGATTTCCAGATGGTGTATCAGCCGATTGTCAGTCTGGCGGATCGCCGCATGCATCATTACGAGGCGCTGGTGCGTTTCGGCGACGACCAGTCGCCGTTCGAGACCATCCGCCTGGCGGAAGGCGTGCACATGATCGGCGAGTTCGATCTTGCCGTGGTGCAGCGGGTGATTGATCAGTTGCAGACGGCGCGCAAGACCGGGCAGCGGCCAGAGGTGGCGGTGAATCTTTCCGGCCATAGCCTGGAAAGCACCGTGTTCATGGCAGCCTTGCGCGAATTGCTGGCGCCGGACCCGGATTTGCGCAAGCAGCTCATTTTCGAGATCACGGAATCGACCCAGATCACCGACCTGGTGCATGCCGGCAACGCCGTGCGCCAGTTACGCCAGGATGGCCATTCGGTCTGTCTCGATGATTTCGGTGCTGGCGCTGCGTCCTTCCCGTATCTGCAGGCGCTGGAAGTCGATTTCGTCAAGATCGATGGCGCCTATGTGAAGGCACTGCAATCGCGCGAGAAGGAGCGCGACCGCGCCATCCTGCGCGGCATGGTCTGGCTGTGCAAGGAATTGAAGATCGGCACCGTGGCCGAGATGATCGAAACCGAGGACCAGGCCCGCCTGCTGCTGGATTTCGGCATCGATTACGGCCAGGGCTGGCTGTTTGGCCGACCCGAGCCTGATACGTCAAGCTGGCTGCACCGGGATGCAATCCAGGCCGCTGCGCCCGGCGGCAACCACCGCGACCCGAGCCAATTCAGCCTGAAGCGGAAGTGACGTTTTATTTGCCTTGGCAAAAGGCGGAGAATGTCACGTCCTTGCTTTCGCAATTGGCAAGCTTATCGCTGCTGTTGAGCAGATTGGCCAGCACGCGACCGACATTCTCGCGATAGATATCGCTATGCGAGCCGCCGCCGGTACGGTGGGTGTTGTATTTGATTGAATCCGAGGCATCGAGATAGAGCACGCGTGGCCGGCCTTTTTCTGGTGCCGGGGCCAATGCCGCGCAGGTTTGTCGGTTGCCGGCTTTATCAAGACAGGCGCCGTTCTCGTCCATTATGCCTTGGGCGAACAGGTCGCAATAGGCGGCTTCCTTGCTGCTGGCAAGATAACCGTCATGCTGGCCGGCATAGGTGCCGAAGAAAGCCAAGTTCACCGCCCCGTCACCTTTGGATGCGGTCAGCACGACACGATTAAAGCCTGCCGCCAATTGGCGCGTCGGCGTTAAGCAGCTATGGCGCCGGCCATCGCCATCGAACAACCGGTCTATCTCAAAGGCACCTTGCAGGGCGAAGAAGATATCCAGGCCGCCAGGACCGGCGGTCCTTTGGCTCGGGGTGAGGTAACGGGCGCTACGGGCTGATTGCGCCAGCAGCCGGGCGCCGAAGGAATGGCCGACGCCGACGACTTTTAGCTCGACATCCTTTGCCTTCAGATCCCGTTTCAGATCGTCGTCAGTGACAATTTTGGCCAGCGCCTTGTTGATCAGGTAATTCGCTGGCCCGAAACCGACCTCGCGCGCATCGCTGGCCTTGATCGGAAAGCTGGCCAGTTTTGCCAGGGCATCGAAACCGCCGACGGCGAGCAGGTTGCTCCAGTCCCACAAGGATGGCCAGGTGAGAACGATCACCAGGGGACGTATTTTGTGGGCCGCTTTGCAATAGTTGTCGCTGGGCACCGGGCAGCCTTCCACCGCACGGGCGAATTCATTGGCAATGGAATTGAAGTTGCGCAGCGCCTCGAACTGGTCGGTGTTCCAGCCCATGGCGAAGACCAGCAGATGCGTATAGGGCCGGTCGGTCTTGGCTGATTCCGCAATATCGGCCTTGGCGTAATCCGCCAGCCGGTCGAGGGCTTTCAGGCCATGCTCCCAGGCATTCACGGGGGCCGGCACATCCAGTGGATTGCCCTTCTCGGTTACGTTGATCGCCTTTCCATTGACAGCAGGGCAGGGGCGCGATGGCGCCGGCCCGGTCGCCTCAGGTTTCAAATCACCCCTTTTCTCATAGATCGAATAGAGGAAGCAGGCATCGATGCGGCCGGGTAGACTACTGATTACCGAGGTGCCATCGGGCTGTGGCGATTTGGCGCCGATGCTGGAGTAGCGCAGGATATGCGTGACGGCCATTGCCTTCGGTTCGCGAAACAGCTTGCCGCGCAGATTCTGCAGATCATCTTCGTCATCCGCGTTGGCGGCGTGTTCGATGAGATATTTGTTCACCACCGCCGGTTCGGGGCCGATGATGCTGCGGGAAATTTTTTCGATACCGACGACATAACCGGGGAAGTTCAGCGTCAGGCCGCTCGGGAAATGCACTGTGGGATGCAGGTTGCGGCTGAGGAAACTGTCGGCGTCGTAGACTTTCTCTTCTTTGACCAGCCGGTTTTCCGGGCCGTTGCAGCCGGCGAGGATCGCTGCCAACACGGTCCCGGCAATCAGGCCGCCGAGCGGCCTTGCGGCGCGATGTAATGTCCGTATTGCCCCGACCATGCCATGCCCCCATGCATAACCGATGCGGGCATGATGTTCTCACTTATGCGAGTGAGTCCAGGGAAATATGCACTAAAATAGGGTATTTAGCGTAATTCGACCTTGCCGTGGTCCAGGGCGACCAGGCCGCGTTCCTCCAGCCGGGCGCGGAAGGACACGGTGTTGCCGTCGCGCCAGATATCGGTGGCGATGGTCTCGCCGGGGAAGACCGGGGCGGTGAAGCGTGCCTCGATATGGGCTACCCGCGCCGGATCATGGTCGCAGGCACCTTTCACCACGGCGCGCACGGCATGGCCGTAGGTGCACAGCCCGTGCAGGATCGGACGCGGGAAGCCGGCGCCCTTGGCGAAATGCGGATCGGCATGCAGCGGGTTGCGGTCGCCGCAGAGCCGGTAGAACAGCGCCTGGTTCGGCTGCGTCCTGGCGCTGATGGTAAGGTCCGGTGCGCGGTCCGGTACTGCATGCGGCTTGGGCGGCGGTGGCTGGTTCCCCGGCCCGCCGAAGCCGCCATCGCCGCGCGCGAACACGGTGGAGATCAGCGTGACCAGCAGTTCCTTGCTCGCCGCATCGCGGATCGCGGTTTCCACCAGCACCACGGCGCCCTTGCCGGCGCCCTTGTCATAGGCCTCCTTGATCCGTGTCTTGGAGAGGATGCGGCCTTCCGGCGCCAAAGGCTTATGCAGGGTGATGCGCTGCTCGCCATGCACCACCATCATCATGTTGATACCGGAGGCAGCACCCCAGCTATCGTCCCAGCACAGCACCGTCGCTTGGCTCGGCAATGCCTTCAGCTTGGCCGTATAGGCGCCGTTCTCCACCACGAAGGGGAGTTCGTTTTCGTCCATCGGATCGACGCCCATGCCGACGCTTAAGGCATAGAGCATGCTGTCGCGCGTGGAGTAGGAGGCTTCCAGTTCCGGCAGCTCGAGGCCGAGCAATTGATCGTAGACAATCGTCATGTTTCCTCCTTATTTAACGGCAAGTGTAAAGGCGGCTTGTCGACCTGACTAGGGTTGACGCAACGTCAAGGGAGGAAGCCATGAGCTACAGCACGTTCGATTTCAGCGTGACCGATCATGTCGCGCATATCGTGTTCAATCGGCCGGACAAGGCTAATGCCATGGTGCTGCCCTTCTGGCAGGAAATGGTGGATGTGTTTGCCGAGATCGACGACCGCCCGGATGTCCGCGTGGTGGTGATTTCCTCTACCGGCAAGCATTTCACCGGTGGACTCGACCTTTCCGCCTTCGCCGGCATTGCCGGTGACCTGATGAAGGGCGACCGTGGTCGGCTCGGCGAGCAATTCCGCCGCACGGTTGCCGAGATGCAGGAAAGCTTCACCGTGATCGAGCGTTGCCGCGTGCCGGTGCTGGCGGCGATCCAGGGCGGTTGCGTCGGTGGTGGCGTCGACCTGATCTCGGCCTGCGACATGCGCTATTGCACCGACGATGCCTGGTTCTGCATCCAGGAAATCAATATCGGCATGACCGCCGATGTCGGCACGCTGCAGCGCCTGCCGCATCTGATGCCCTCGGGCCTGGTGCGCGAGCTGGCCTATAGCGGCCGCCGTTTCCAGGCCGCCGAGGCGCTGCAATGCGGCCTGGTGAACGCCTCGTTTGCCAATCACGGCCTGATGCTGGAAGAGGTGATGGCGCTGGCGCGCACCATCGCATCGAAGTCGCCGCTGGCGATCCACGGCACCAAGCAGATGCTGAACTACACCCGCGACCACAGCGTGGCCGATGCACTGGATTACATGCAGGTGTGGCAGGCGGGCATGTTCCTGACCGGCGACCTGCTGGAGCAGATCCAGGCCAACCAGGAAAAGCGCCCGGCGAAATTCGATAATCTGATGCCGAACAAGAAGCTGGTGCAGCGGCGGCGCTATTAGTTTTACTGGCCGAGGATTTTCCAGATTCCGTCGCAGACCATCACTTCGGCGCCGGCCACCGTCAGGCTGCCCTGGATGAAGACCAGGGAGCGGGTGCGGCGCACGATGCGGCCGCGCCCCTCCACCAGATCGCCTTCGCGCGCCGGGGCGACGAACTGGCTGTTGAGGCCGACGGTGACGCAGGCCTGACGGTCCACCGCGTGATACACCGTCCGCCCCATGAACTGGTCGGCGAAGGTCATCAGCATGCCGCCATGCACCAGGTTGCGGGCATTGAGATGCTTGGGCTCGGCCAGGAAGGCATAGGCCCATTGCCCCTCCGCTTCCTGCCGTGACCAGAGTGGCCCGACCAGGCCGGTATATCCAGGGTTTTCCGGGTTGCGCTCGGGCTTCCAGCCATGCTGGCCGGGATCGAAAGTCATCGGGGGCTCGCGTCTGTCTTGCTTGGGTTACTCCCTCTTTACGCCAAGCCGGCAGCTTTCCGCAACGTCACGCCCCTTGCGAAGGGCTGCCGGGCCTTGCCTACCCGCCGGGGGCTTACTAACCTTTTCGCCAGAACAGGGGAGCAAGCGCCATGAATTTGGACCTGACGCCGGAAGAGCGTGCTTTCCGCGACGAGGTGCGGGCCTTCATTCGCGAAAATCTGCCGGCCGACCTGGCCGAGCGCAATCGCCGCTCGGTGCATCTGGCCAAGGATGATTATGTGCAATGGCATCGCGCGCTCTACAAGCGCGGTTGGGGTGCGCCGGGCTGGCCGGTGGAGTATGGCGGGCCGGGCTGGTCGCCGGTGCAGCGCTATATCTTCGATGAGGAAAGCGCCATTGCCGATGCGCCGCCGCTGCTGCCTTTCGGCATCGCCATGGTAGGGCCGGTGATCTACACCTTCGGCACGCCTGAGCAAAAAGCCTATTACCTGCCGCGCATCCTGAGCATGGAAGACTGGTGGTGCCAGGGCTATTCCGAGCCCGGCTCCGGCTCCGATCTCGCCTCGCTGCGCACCAAGGCGGAAAGCGATGGCGACCATTACATCGTCAACGGCCACAAGATCTGGACCACCCAGGCGCATTATGCGGACATGATGTTCTGCCTGGTGCGCACCGATCCCACGGCCAAGCCGCAGGAAGGCATTTCCTTCCTGCTGATCGACATGAAAACGCCCGGCATCACGGTGCGGCCGATCATCTCGATCGATGAGGGCCATGGCGTGAACGAGGTTTTCCTCGACAATGTGCGGGTGCCGAAGAAGAACCTGATCGGCAAGGAGGGCAAGGGCTGGACCTATGCCAAGTTCCTGCTCGGCAACGAGCGTACCACCATTGCCGAGGTGGCGACCTCGAAACAGCGCCTGCGCCGCCTGAAGGAAATCGCCCGCGCCGAATCCGCCACGCTAGGCGGCGCGCTGCTCGATGATGCGGATTTCAGCGCCAAGGTTGCGTCGGTGGAAATCGAATTGCTGGCGCTGGAATATACCAATCTGCGCGTGCTGGCGGCGGAGACTGCCGGCAAGGGGCCGGGGCCGGAAGCCAGCATGCTGAAAATCCGTGGTTCGGAAATCCAGCAGACCATCACGGAACTGGCCTGCGAGGCGCTGGGCTACTATGCCTCGCCCTACGAGCATTACCCCGATGGCACCAACCAGCCGCCGGTCGGCCCCGACTACGCCCAGGGCCGCATGGAAAGCTACCTCTATTACCGTGCCACCACGATCTATGGCGGCTCGAACGAAATCCAGCGCAACATCATCGCCAAGATGGTGCTGGGCCTCTGACCGAAGGAAATACTGACCATGGATTTTCAGCTCAACGACGAACAGAAGCTGCTGGCCGATAGCCTGGAGGGCTGGCTGCGCAAGGAATATTCCTTCGAGCATTGGCGCAAGCTGGTGAAGACTGACCTCGGCTATTCGGAAGCCAACTGGGCGCATTTCGCCGAAATGGGCTGGCTGGGCGTGGCGCTGCCGGAAGATCATGGCGGGCTGGGCGGCTCGGCCGTGGAAACCATGGTGATCGCCGAGCGGTTCGGCGGCGCCATGGTCGCCGAGCCGTATTACTCCAGTGTCATCCTCGGCGGCGGCCTGGTGGTGGCTGCCGGCAATCAGGCACAGCAGGCGGAAATCCTGCCCAAGCTTGGTGAAGGCAAGGTCAAGCTCGCTTTTGCGTATGCTGAACACGGTGCGCGCTTCGCGCTCAACGACGTCTCGACCAAGGCGGCGAAGAGCGGCAGCGGCTACACGCTTTCGGGCAAGAAGATCGTGGTGGCGGATGCGCCGAGCGCCGATCTGCTGATCGTGCTGGCGCGCACAGCGGGTGGCCGCACCGATGCCAAGGGCCTCGGCCTGTTCCTGGTCGACAACAAGGCCAAGGGCGTCAATCGCCAGGATTACCGCACGGTGGATAATCGCCGGGCTTCCGACATCGTGTTCGAGAATGCCCCGGCCATCGCGCTCGGCGATGCCGAGAATGCGCTGCCGGTCGTGGAAAGCGTGATGGATCAGGCGCTGGCCTATCTCGCCGCCGAAGCGGTCGGCGCGATGCAGAATCTCTACGAAACGACGCTGGCCTACCTCAAGACGCGCAAGCAGTTCGGCCGCGCCATCGGTGAGTTCCAGGTGCTGCAGCACCGCATGGTGGATATGATGATCCATGTCGAGCAGTCGCGCTCGCTGGCACTCTACGCCACCTTGGCGCTGGGGCTTTCTGCCAATGAACGCGCCAAGGCCGCCGCCGCCGCCAAGGTGCAGGTCGGTAAGTCCGGCAAGTGGGTCGGGCAGCAGGCAGTGCAACTGCATGGCGGCATGGGCATGACCGACGAACTCACTGTCGGCCATTACATGAAGCGCCTGATGCAGATCGACACGGCTTTCGGCCATGCCGATCACCACCAGCGCCGTTTCGCCGCGCTCAGCAACGCCGAAGCGGCTTGATCGTCGCTAAACACAAAAGCCCCGGCGGTGCTGCCACCGCCGGGGCTTTTTCATGGCCGCAGCTTACACTGCGACCAGGGTCTTGAATCCACCGCAGCTCATCTTCTTGACGTCGAACGGCATGTTGCCGGGATCGCAGCTATTGGCGATGCGCGGGTCCTTCATCACCTTGGCATTGATGCGCTTCCGGTCGGCCTTGGATTTGTAGAGGATCCAGGAGAACACCACTGTCTCGTTCTTCTTCAGCTTCAGCAGCTTCGGATAGGGCAGGCCGAACGGTATGGCGAGATCGTCGCCGATACATTCGCGGTAATCCAGCGCGCCGTATTCCTTCCACACCTTGCCGGCGAGCTTCGCCAGCTTCTTGTAGGCGGGGAGTTTCTTGGTCGGCACGATCAGCAAAAAGCCATCGACGTAACTCATTGCGTTGCTCCTTGGTGTTTTTGTTTTGACGGGGTGTTTTCGTTTTGATGGGGCGTTTTCGTTATATGTGAAGCAAGCGGGCTGCCCTAGTTGTCGCTTGACTATATATGTTGATATCAACATAGTCACTGCATGTCAAAGGCGAAACCACCGCGCGGGAATCCGCTGCCCTATGAAACCACCATCATGGTGCGCGACACCTGCCTCTGCCTGCATGTGCAGCGCGCGGCGCGGGCGGTGGCGCGGCGTTTCGATGAAGCCTTGCGGCCACTTGATCTCACCAATGGGCAATTCTCCTTGCTGATGTCGCTGAACCGGCCGGAACCGCCGGGCATGGCGCCGGTGGCGGAACTGCTGGCGATGGACCGCACCACACTGACCGCGAATCTGAAGCCGCTGGAACGGCGCGGCCTGCTGCGGGTTGAAGTGGATGCCGACGACCGCCGCCAACGTCGTCTGATACTCACCGATGCAGGCCGCGTCCTGCTGGCGGCGGCGATGCCGATCTGGACCAGCACCCATGCCGTGCTCGATCCGCTTGTTGCGGCCAGCGGCCTGGAGGATTTCCGCAGCGATCTGCGGGCCTTGTCCTAACCGCCTTCAATTTCCAGCAAAGGAACTGTGATGCAGACCAATCCATACTTATCCTTCAACGGCGATTGTCGCGAAGCGATGACGCTCTATGCCGAAGTGCTGGGTGGCGAGGTGCAGGCAATGATTGCCATCGGCGACACGCCGATGGCGGCCGATACACCCAAGGAGCGGCATCACCGCATCGTGCATGCCAGCGTCAGCATCGGCGGCAGCATCCTGATGGCCGGCGATGTGCCGGGCGAGATGTATCAGCCGCCCGTGGGCATCACGATCAATATCGGGTTGCAGACGGTGGCCGAAGCCGAGCGCGTGTTCAAGGCGCTCTCGGCGGGAGGCAGTGTGCAGATGGAACTGACCGAGACCTTCTGGGCCGACCGTTTCGGCATGTTCACCGACCGCTTCGGCACGCCGTGGATGATCAATTGCGGTTCCAAAGAGGTGAAGCCGGCCTGAATGCAAAAAAGCCCCGGCGGTTTCCCGCCGGGGCTTTTTTGTGCGGCTCGGAACCGGTCAGGCGGCGTTCGCGGCCTTCACGGCCTCGATGGCGGTTTCCGGATTCCAGTTGGTGTAGGCCTGGGCGCAATGTTCGGCGCAATAGGGCTTGCCCGGCAACGCGACCTTGGAGCAGAAGTCGAATTCAGAACTCTTCGGGTCGCCGATCGGCCATTTGCAGCGCGGCCCCGTTGAGGGGGTGAGGGCGGCCAGCATGGCGGCGGAAAGCTGCTGTGTCGGCTTATCCGGTGCCGGCGGCCGCGGCGTGTCGCTGCTGGCGCGGCTCTCCGGGGCATGCTCGGCATTGCTGGCGGCAGCCTGGCGCGGCGCATGATGCGTGACATGGTGATGGCCGGTATTGGCCGGGCGCGGCTGGGCCGGCTTGTCGCTGCGCACAATGGGCGAGGCCCGCTTGGCCAAGCCGATGCGATGCGCCTTGCCGACCACGGCATTGCGGGTCATCCCCAGTGCCTTGCCGATCTGGGTGATCGACTGCCCGGTTTCCCAGAGCTGCACGAGCATTTTAACTTTTTCGTCAGTCCACACCATATGTAGCCCCCGTTTTTGGACCAACACGCTACATGCAGTAAGCACCGGGACGCCTTTCCGGTCAATCCGGCTTAAGTGCTTATCCACAGGAAAAACCCGAGTCGCAGCCCGAGTCGCCTCCGATTCCTGGGGATGAAATGGCCAGTAGGGCGATTGAAGGCCGGCAGCCAGCATGACAGGCTAGGGCCATGAGCAACCCCAGCGGCAGTTTCTCCTTCGATATGGTTGTGTTCGGTGCCAGCGGCGATCTGGCACTCCGCAAGCTGCTTCCGGCGCTCTATCTGCGCGACGTCGCCGGCCAGCTCAACCCCGATACCCGCATCCTGGGGGTGGCTCGGGGCGAGATGACCCTGGAGGAGTTCCGCAGCCTGGCCCATGACGGGCTGGCGCGGCATCTGCCGCCAGGGGAACTGAATGATGCCGCCTGGCAGCGCTTCGCCGCCCGGCTGAGCTATCGCGCCGCCGATGTCGAACAGCTTGCCGACTTTGCCGGTCTGGCCGACGACCTGCCGCCCGACGACAGCCGCGTACGGGTGCATTACCTGGCCGTGGCGCCGCGCTTCTTCGGCGTGATCTGCCAGCATCTCGGCGCCGTGAAGCTCAATCGCGGCCAGTCCCGCGTGGTGCTGGAAAAGCCCATCGGCCACGACGTCGCCTCGGCGAATGCGATCAACGATGCCATCGGCGCGGTATTCCGCGAGGAACAGATTTTCCGCATCGACCATTATCTCGGCAAGGAGACGGTGCAGAACCTGATGGCGCTGCGCTTCGCCAATGCCCTGTTCGAGCCGATATGGCATCGCGGCCATATCGAGCATGTGCAGGTGACGGTGGCGGAAACCGTCGGCGTCGAGAAGCGTGGCGGCTATTACGACCAGTCCGGTGCGATGCGCGACATGGTGCAGAACCACCTGCTGCAACTGCTTTGCCTGGTGGCGATGGAACCGCCGGCGTCGTTCGAGGCCGATGCGGTGCGCGACGAGAAGCTGAAAGTGCTGCAGGCCTTGCATCCCATCGGGCCCAACACCGTGGCGAGCAAGACAGTGCGCGGGCAATACCGCGCCGGTGCCATGCAGGGCCAGGCCGTGGCCGGTTATGCCGAGGAAGTTGGCAACCCGGATACCACCACCGAAAGCTTCGTGGTGCTGAAGGCCAAGATCGACAACTGGCGCTGGGCCGGCGTGCCGTTCTTCCTGCGCACCGGCAAGCGGCTGCCGATGCGGCGCTCTGAAATCGTCATACAGTTCCGCCCGGTGCCGCATCTGATCTTCCCCGGTGCCGAGCGTGATGTGGTGGGAAACCGCCTGGTGATCCGCCTGCAGCCGGATGAAGGCATCGAGCTGCATATGATGACCAAGGTGCCGGGACCGGGCGGCATGCGCCTGCGTCGCGCGCCGCTGAATCTGAGCTTTGCCGAAACCTTCCGTGGCCGCCAGCCGGAAGCCTATGAGCGGCTGCTGATGGATGTGGTGCGTGGCAATCCGATGCTGTTCATGCGCCGCGACGAGGTCGAGGCCGCCTGGCATTGGGTCGAGCCGATCCTGGCCGGCTGGGCGGCGCTGGGCGATGCACCGAAGCCCTATATGGCCGGCAGTTGGGGCCCTTCCGCCGCCATGGGGCTGATCGAGCGCGATGGCCGCGCTTGGCATGAGGACATGCCGTGAGTCTCGCTTCGGCGCTTAATGAACGTCTCGACCGCATGATGCATCGCCTGATGGTGAGCCGGCAGGCGGGCGATACCGCACCGGGCCGCGTGCGCCTGCAAACCCTGGTATTGCTGCGCTGGATCGCCATTGTCGGCCAGTTGCTGGCGTTGCTGTTCGTGCATTTCGGGCTTGGCTTCACCCTGCCGCTGGTGCCATCGCTGCTGGTGGTCGGCGTCAGCACTTTGCTCAACATCGCGCTGTTCCTGATCTACCCGACGGCCAAGCGGCTCTCGGAACAGGGCGCCACCGGCTACCTGGCTTTTGACCTGGTACAGCTTGGCGCGCTGCTCTATCTCACCGGCGGCGTGGAAAATCCCTTCGCGCTGCTGGTGCTGGTGCCGGTCACGATCTCGGCCACCATTCTCAGCCTGCGCTCCACCGTGCTGCTCGGGCTGCTCGCCTTCTCCATTGCCGGCTTGCTCGCCGTGTGGCATCAGCCACTGCCCTGGAGCGAGCCGCGCCTGGTGCTGCCGCATGCCTATCAGGCCGGTGTGTTCGTGGCGCTGGTGCTCGGCATGCTGTTCATCGCCGCCTATGCCTGGCAGGTGGCGGAGGAAGCGCGGCGCATGTCCGATGCGTTGGCGGCAGCACAGATGGCGCTGGCGCGCGAACAGCAGGTTTCGGCGCTCGGCGGCTTGGCGGCGGCGGCGGCGCATGAACTCGGCAGCCCGCTCGGTACCATCGCGGTGGTGGCCAAGGAGTTGAGCCGCGAGGTAGAGGAAAACGATCCGATCGCGGAGGATATCGCGCTGCTGCTGAGTGAAGCGCAGCGCTGCCGCGATATCCTGGCCCGTATCTCGCGGCGCCCATCCGACGAAGCAGACGACGAAGCCTTTGCCGATCTTGGCATCGCCAACCTGCTTACCATGGCGGCCGAACCCTGGCGCCGTTCCGGTATCGATTTCCGTGTACGACTGAAGCAGGAAGGCGTGCCGCCAAGCCTGCCGCGTCGGCCGGAGATCATCCAGGGCTTGAGCAACCTGTTCCAGAATGCCATGGAATTCGCCCACAGCGCGGTGACGGCGGAGGTCAATTGGGATCAATCTTCGCTGCGTCTCGATATCCTGGATGATGGCCCGGGCATCAATGTCGATATCCTTTCGGCTCTCGGCGAGCCCTATACCACCAGCCGGCCCGAATCCGGCGGCATGGGCCTGGGCGTGTTCATCTCGATGAATTTGCTGCGCCGCAGCGGTGCCAGCGTCGGCTTTTCCAATCGCTCCGGTGGCGGCGCCCGGGTGCGGGTTAACTGGCCCCTGCCATTGCCGGTCTCGGCGCGGGTGCCGGGGCAGGCGGCAAGGGTTGCGCCCCAGTCCGGCTCGGGTACATTGGCGCCATGAGTACGGATTTGAGCCTGCTGATCGTCGATGACGATGAACCTCTGCGCCTGCGCCTGGCCCGGGCGATGGAGAAACGTGGCTATATGGTACAGGCGGCCGATAGCGTAGCTGCCGGCATCCAGATGGCGCGCAGCCGTCCGCCGGCTTATGCCGTGGTCGATCTCAAGCTCGCCGATGGCAATGGCCTGGATGTGGTGAGCGCGATCCGCGCCGTGCGCCAGGATGCCCGCGTGGTGATGCTCACCGGCTATGGCAACATTGCCACCGCCGTCGCCGCCGTGAAGGCCGGCGCGGTGGATTACCTGCCGAAGCCCGCCGATGCCGATGACGTCGACCGCGCGCTGCGCGCCGGCAATGCCGCGCATCCGGCGCCGCCCGATGAGCCGATGTCGGCCGAGCGGGTGCGCTGGGAGCATATCCAGCGCGTGTTCGAATTGTGCGACCGCAATGTTTCGGAGACGGCCCGCCGGCTCAAGATGCACCGCCGTACCCTGCAGCGCATCCTGGCCAAGCGGTCGCCGCAATAGCGGATGAGCCACGCCCCCCTTGATCTCGACGCCTTCGCCCGCGCCCGCATTCTGGTAGTTGGCGATGTCATGCTCGACCGCTTCATCTATGGCGGTGTGCAGCGCATCTCGCCGGAAGCGCCGATCCCGGTGATGCAGGTGCAGCGTGAACTGGCTATGCCCGGCGGTGCCGGCAACGTCGCGCGCAATATCGCCTCGCTTGGCGCCCATGCACGGCTGATCGGCCTGGTTGGCGACGACAATGCCGGCGATGAATTGCATGATGCCTTGACCCAGACGCGCATCGAGCCGCTGCTGGTGGTGGATGAAGCCCGCCCGACCATCGAAAAGACCCGCTTCATCGGTGGCCAGCAGCAATTGCTGCGTGTTGACCGCGAGCGCAATGGCGAGCCCGGCGAAGCCGCGCTCGGCACCTTGATCGCTACCGTGCTTGAGGCGCTGGCCGATGCACAGGCGGTGGTGGTTTCCGATTATGCCAAGGGCGTGGTCAGCGATGCGCTGCTTGCCGCCCTGCTGCCCGAGGCGCGCAAGCGCGGCCTGCCTGTGCTGGTCGACCCCAAGGGGACCAATTTCGTGCGCTATCGCGGCGCCACGCTGGTGACGCCGAACCAGAAGGAAGCAGCGCTTGCCACCGGCCAGCGCTGCGACAGCGATGCCGATGCGGAGGCCGCCGGACGCAAGCTGATCGAAGCCTGTGGCATCGATGCGGCCCTGATCACCCGGGGCGCCCAGGGCATGACGCTGGTGACTGGCACCAAGGCCGGTGCGCTGCATCTGCCAGCGGAAGCGCGCGAAGTATTCGATGTGTCGGGTGCTGGCGATACCGTGGTGGCGGCCTTGGCCGTGACCCTGGCTGCCGGCCAGCCGCTGGCACAGGCGGCCCGCCTCGCCAATGCCGCCGCCGGTATCGTTGTGGCCAAGGTTGGTACGGCCGTGGTGCTGCCAGAGGAATTGCGCGCCGCGCTGCATCTGCCAGACCCGCTTGGGTTGGATGGCAAAGTGGCGACAGCGGCGCGAGCCAGCGATGTCGTTGCCGCCTGGCGCGCGCGGGGGGAACGCATCGGCTTCACCAATGGCGTGTTCGATCTGCTGCATCCCGGCCATCTCGCGCTGCTGGCCGAAGTGCGCGGGCAATGCGACCGTTTGATTGTTGCCATCAATGCCGATGCCTCGGTGCGACGCCTGAAAGGGCCCTCGCGGCCGGTGCAGAACGAACAGCATCGCGCCCGCCTGCTGGCGGCGCTGAGCCTGGTCGATCTTGTGGTGATCTTCGCCGAGGATACGCCGATCCCGCTGCTCGAACAGTTGAAGCCCGACCTGCTGGTGAAGGGCGGCGATTACAGTGTCGATCAGGTGGTTGGCGCTGATATCGTGCGGGCCTATGGCGGCGAAGTGAAAGTCTCGCGCCTGATCGAAGGCCAGAGCACCACCGCGACCATCGCGAAATTGCGGAGCTGAGCGTGCGGCTCGATGTCGCTATCCTTGGGGGCGGCATTGCCGGCCTCTGGCTGCTGGCGCGTCTGCGTGCGCAAGGCTACGCCGCGATGCTGTTCGAGGCCGAGGCGCTCGGTGCCGGACAGACGCTCGCCTCGCAGGGCATTATCCATGGCGGCCTGAAATATGCCATCGACCTCAAGCTAGGCCAGGATGCCGATGCGTTGGCTGACATGCCGACGCGCTGGCGGGCCTGCCTGGAGGGCAAGGGCGATGTCGATCTGGCCGGCGTGCAGGTGAATGCCCTGCATCATCTATTCTGGGCCCGGCGCAGCATTGCCAGCCGCATTACCGGCTTCTTTGGTTCCAAGCTGTTGCGCGGCCGCGTCGATGCCTTGCCCGAAGCGGACTGGCCGCTGGCATTGCGCGACCCGGCGCATGTCGGCGCGGTGTATCGGCTGGATGAAATCGTGCTCGATGTGCCGAGCCTGCTGGCGCATTTCGCTACACGGCTTACGCCCTGGATCAAGCAGTGCGGCGAGGATTTCCGCATTGAGCGCATGGGTGATGGCATCGCGGCTTTGCTGTTGCGTGATCCGATGGGCGAGGAGCGGCGCATCGAGGCCGGGCATTATGTATTCGCCGCTGGCGCCGGCAATGAGCAGGCCCTGGCCATGCTCGGCCAGCCGGCCGGCCGGGCACAGCGGCGGCCCTTGCGCATGCTGCTGATCGAAGGCGTGCCATCGCCGCTTTATGCCCATTGCTTCGATACCAGCGACAAGCCGCGTGTCACGATCACCACGCATCGAACGGCTGCCGGCAAGCTGGTCTGGTATGTCGGCGGCCAGATCGCGGAAGCAGGCGCCACGCAGGATGATGCAGCGCTGATTGATGCGGCGAAGCGCGAATTCACCACGCTGCTGCCGCGCCTCGACCTTTCCACCTGCCGCTTTGCCGGCTGGCATGTCGACCGTGCCGAAGGTGCCACGCCCGATGGTCGCAAACCGGATGCACCGGTGATCCAGGCCTATGGCAATGCCTTGCTGGCCTGGCCGACCAAGCTGGCACTGGCGCCCGGCCTTGCCGATACGCTGCTGCCGATGCTGCCGCCGCCTGCGGTTGGCACTATCGCGGCCGATGGCTGGCCGGCACCGCCTATCGCCACGCCGATCTGGGAGCGCGCGGCATGGAGATGAGGCAACTCGGCAGGGGCGGCCCCAGGGTCAGCGTGCTGGGCCTCGGCACCGTGAAACTGGGGCGCAATCAGGGGGTGAAATTCCCTCAGGGTTTTGAGTTGCCAGACGATACTGCTGCATTGGCCCTGCTCAGCGCGGCGCGGGCACTTGGCATCAATCTGCTGGATACCGCGCCGGCTTATGGCCTGGCTGAAACCCGCCTCGGCCAATTGCTGCCGCGCTTGCCGGATTACCGCCGCGAGGATTGGGTGCTGTTGAGCAAGGCCGGCGAAACTTTTGCAGACGGCGAGTCGCGTTTCGATTTCTCGGCAGCCGCAATCGATGCCTCGGTCCGGGCTTCGCTGCACCGTCTCGGTACGCCCTATCTGGATGCGGTTTTGTTACATTCCGACGGAATCGATGAAGCCGGTGAGCGGTTCCTGCCGGCCATCGCAGCATTGGATGCACTCAAGGCCGAGGGCCTGATCCGCCAGACCGGTTTCTCCGGCAAGAGTATTGCGGGCGGACTGCAGATGGTGGATTGCACAGACATAGTGATGGTGACGTATAATGAACGCGAGACCGAGCAATTGCCGGTGATCGAAGCGGCGGCCGCCAAAGGCCGTGGCGTATTGATCAAGAAGGCGCTGGCCAGCGGCCATAGCAGCGATCCCAATGCGGCGCTGGCGGCAGTGGCGGCGCTGCGGGGCGTGAGTTCGGTGGTGGTGGGCACGATTTCTCCCGCGCATCTGCGCGCCAATGTGGCGGCCTGTGCGGTAAGCTGAGCAGAAGGGTTTGTATGAACGGCGAAGAGGAGCAGGCGGCGCGGCAGGCGGCTGAGGAAGAGTTCCTCGCCTTCGGCTGGCAGCGCAGTCAGATCACCGCGCCTGATACCGGCCACGGCAAGCGCGCGGTGGAAGCTTTCCAGCATGGCGATTTCGCCGCCTATGCCGGTCCGGCCGGCTGGGAGGTGGTGGCGTTGCCCGCCGATATGCTGCTCGGACGCTTGCCGAGCGCGTCTGCGGTGCGCCGCTTCGCGCAGAAATGCGTCAGCTTTCCGGCCCAGCCCAATGGCGCCGTGATCGGCGCTGCGCGTCAGGCTATGCTGCAGGCCGTGGAGGAAGAACTTTCCCTGGCACGGCAGGCGGCGAATCTGCTGGAAGGCAAGATCGACGATCTGATGTCGAGCATTGATGATATTCGCGCCAAGGCGATCCTGTTCGCTCGTGATGATGACGAGGCATCATGAACCAGCCAGTGAAGACATTTCAGCGCGGTGAAGTGATCCTGCGCGAAGGCGATGTCGGCATGGATGCCTATCTGCTGGTGGATGGCAAGGTAGAGGTATTCCAGGGCAACGGGCCGGACCGCAAGCTGCTGGGATATGTGACGCGCGGCGGCGTTTTCGGCGAAATGGCGCTGATCGATCCGGCGCCGCGCATGGCCAGTGCGGTGGCGGTGGAAATCTGCCGCTGCCATGTGGTCAATCGTCCGGCATTGCAGCGCGCCATGGAGCAGGCGCCGGCCCTGGCGCGCTACCTGCTGCAAAGCTTCATCCGCAACATCCGCACCGCGGCCGGCAAGCCGGCGACCCTGAGCGGCGTGTTATCGGATAGCGGTAACATCCTGTCGGAACGCCAGCCGCATCGCATCCTGACCCGCAAGTCGTATGCCGCCGGCGACACGGTGTTTCATCAGGATTCCGGCGGCACCACGGCCTATCTGATCCAGACCGGCGAAGTGCATCTGATCCGCACCGAACCCGGCGGCCAGCCCAAGCTGATCCGTCAGCTCGGGCCTGGCGAGGTGTTCGGCGAAATGGCCCTGCTGCATTCGCTGCCGCGCTATGCCACCGCCAAGGCGGCAACAAATGCCACGCTCGAGGTGATCCGTGCGGATCACTTCAACCAGCTTATGGGCGAAGCACCTCCGATCCTGCAGGCGTTGACCCGCATCTATGCCAGCATGATCCGGTCGCAGGCGGCAAAATAACGGACTGAATCAGGAAGTGCGGCGCGGCACTTCCTGCAGGCTGCGGATCAGCACGGCCTTTATCTCCGGGCCCCTGAGGGCGCGGTTCACCTGATACAGCAGGCGGCGCTTCATGCCTTCCAGGTCCTGGTCGGTGACGCGGCCATCGCGGCCAAGCGGCTCGCGGTTGAGTTCCAGGATCACGGCATTGTAGGCGCGCGGCAGCAGGTTATCGACCTGCTGTGCATTCTCCACCGTGCCGCAATCGAGCGTGAAGGTCATGATGATGGTGCCCGGCGGATTGCCGGATACCGGTGCTGTCACGGCTTCGATGGTCAGGAGTGGCGAGTTGACCGGCGGGCGTTCCGGTATCTTGTTCGGATCGCCCTTCTTCTTCTTGTCGTCGGCAGCAAGCGAGATGCCGGGCAGCAGCAACAGGGCCGCCAGCGCTGCCAGCAGATGCCGGCGGCGCGGGCGGAGGCTCGGATCAGGCGCGTTCCCGTGTCGCATGGAAACGTATCTTATCCCATTTTTTCTCTGTGTAAGAGAGTTCCCATGCGTTGCGGGCCAGAAAGACCGGCGCGCCATCGCGGTCGTCGCCGATGGCGGCGCGGTTCTGGTCGATGAACTGATCGACATCTTTCGGGTTTTCCGCGCTGATCCAGCGGGCCGTATCGTAGGGCGCCTGCTCGAAGCCGACTTCCAGATTGTATTCGTCAGCCAGGCGGGCGGAGAGCACATCGAGCTGCAGCGGGCCGACCAGGCCGACGATCCAATCGGAACCCAGCCGGGGGCGGAATACCTGGGTGACGCCTTCCTCGGCCAGATCCTCCAACGCACGTTGCAGATGCTTGGCCTTCATCGGATCGGAAAGCCGCACGCGGCGCAGGATTTCCGGCGCGAAATTCGGAATGCCGGTGAAGCGCAGATCCTCGTTCTCGGTCAGTGTGTCGCCGACGCGCAGCGTGCCGTGGTTCGGGATACCGATGATGTCGCCGGGCCAGGCTTCGTCCGCCAGCGAACGGTCGCGGGCGAAGAACAGGGTCGGGTTCGACACCGTGATCGGCTTGCCGCTGCGCACCTGGCGCAGCTTCATGCCGCGCTTGAAATGGCCCGAGCAGAGCCGGAAGAAGGCAACGCGGTCGCGGTGGTTCTTGTCCATGTTGGCCTGGACTTTGAACACGAAGCCGCTCACCGCCTTGTCGGTCGGCAGGATCATGCGCTTGTCGGATGGCTGCGGACGCGGCGGCGGCGCGAATTTTCCCAACCCTTTGAGCAGTTCATCGACGCCGAAATTCTTCAACGCCGAGCCGAAATAGACCGGCGTCATATGGCCCTGTCGATAGCTCTCGACATCGAATGCCGGGCAGGCGCCCTGGATCAGCTCGATATCCTCGCGCAGCTTCGCAAGCTGCGCCGCGGGGATCATCTCGGCGGCACGCGGATCGTCCAGGCCAGCTTCGAGCACGATCACCTCGGGCTCGAGATTCTTGTTTTCCTTGCCCACCAGCAGCAGCCGCTTGCCGAACAGATCGTAGCAGCCGCGGAAATCGTGGCCCATGCCGACGGGCCAATTGGCGGGGACGCACTCCAATGCGAGCGTGGAAGCCACTTCGTCCAGCAGTTCGAACGGATCGCGGCTTTCGCGGTCGATCTTGTTGACGAAGGTGGCAATCGGCACGTCGCGCAGGCGGCAGACCTCGAACAGCTTGCGCGTCTGGGTTTCGATACCCTTGGCGGCGTCGAGCACCATCACGGCGGAGTCGACAGCGGTCAGCGTACGGTAGGTGTCTTCCGAGAAATCCTCGTGGCCTGGCGTATCGAGCAGATTGAAGGTCCAGGCTTCATACTCGAAATTCATCACCGAGGTGGAAACCGAGATGCCGCGCTGCTGCTCGATCTTCAGCCAGTCGGAGCGCGCGCGCCGGCTTTCGCCACGCGCCTTCACCGCGCCGGCCAGATGGATAGCGCCGCCGAACAGCAGCAGCTTTTCGGTCAGCGTGGTCTTGCCGGCGTCGGGATGAGCGATAATGGCGAAAGTGCGCCGGGCGCCGATGGGGTCGGCGCCCGGATGGGATTGGGCAATGGCTTCGGACATGACGGCCGCTGATAACCTCTACGCGCGGTGCAGCGGCTGAAAGGTCTTAGCCCTTCGGCCAGCCCGTGCCGGCTTCGGCGCAACGCACCAGAAGCGGAGCAGGGGTCCAGGCCTTGCCATGCACCTTGTGGAATTCCCGGATCGTGGCGAGCACCTTGTCGAGCCCGATCTGCTCGGCCCAGAACATCGGCCCGCCCCGGTAAACGGGGAAGCCATAGCCGAAAAGGTAGGTGATGTCGATATCGCTGGAGCGGATCGCGATGCCTTCCTCCAGGATCAGGGCGCCCTCATTGACCAGCGGATACATGCAGCGCTGCACGATTTCCTCGTCCGAGATGCTGCGGCGCTGGATGCCCTGTTCCTTGGCTGAGGCCAGGATGATTTCCTCAACCACCGGGTCGGGCGTGGCGTTGCGGCCCTCGTATTTGTAGAAACCGGCGCCGGTTTTCTGCCCGAAACGGCCCTGTTCGCAGAGCCGGTCGGCCACCGGCGAGTAGCGCTCGTCCTTGGGCCGCAGATGCGCCTTGCCCTTGCGGATGCGCCAGCCGACATCCAGGCCGGCAAGATCGCTCATGCGGAACGGGCCCATGGCCAGGCCGAAGGCTTCCAGGGCATTGTCCACCTGGGCCGGGCTGGCGCCTTCCTCAAGCAGGAAATTGGCCTCGCGCAGATAACCGGCCAGCATGCGGTTGCCGATGAAGCCATCGCAATTGCCGGCCAGCACCGGCACCTTGCGCAGGGTCTTGCCGAGCTGCATCACGGTGGCGATGGTTTCCGGCGAGGAAGCCTTGCCGCGTACATTCTCCAGCAGCTTCATCACATTCGCCGGACTGAAGAAATGCGTGCCGATCACATCCTGCGGCCGCTTGGTGGATGCCGCGATCTCGTCGATATCCAGAGTGGAGGTATTTGTCGCCAGAACCGCGCCGGGCTTCATGATGGTGTCCAGCTTCTTGAACACCTCCTTCTTTACGCCCATTTCCTCGAACACCGCTTCCACCACGATATCGGCATCGCCGATATCCTCGTAGCGCTGGGTGCCGCTGATCAGCTTCATGGCGCGGTCCATGGCTTCCTGCTTCATCGAGCCGCGCTGCACGCTGGTGGCGTAGTTCTTCTCGATCACGCCGAGGCCGCGGGCCAGGGCTTCCTGCGACACTTCCAGGATTTTCACCGGGATGCCGGCATTGGCGAAATTCATCGCGATGCCGCCGCCCATGGTGCCGGCGCCGAGCACGGCGGCGGACTTGATCGCCTTGGGCTTCACGTCCGCCGGCAGGCCGGGAATCTTGCCGGCTTCGCGCTCGGCGAAGAAGGCATGGATCTGCGCCGCGCGCTGCGGACTCTGCATGCATTGCATGAACAGCTCGCGCTCGCGCTGCAGGCCTTCGGCAAATGGCAGCGTGCAGGCGGCTTCCACGGCATCGACGCAGCGCCAGGGTGAGAAGAAACCCTTGGCCTTCTTCTCCATGCCTTTGCGGAAGGCTTCGAACAATGCCGGGTCGACATTGCTGACCTTCTCGTTGCGCTGGCTGACCAATGAAACCGGGCGCTTCTCGGCCACCACCTGGGCGGCGAAGGCGACGCCGACAGCGGTGACATCGCCATCCGCCACATGATCGACGACGCCGACATCCAGCGCCTTCTTGGCCGGAATCGGATTGCCGGAGGTGATCATCTCAAGCGCCATCTGCGGCCCGACCAGGCGCGGCAGGCGCTGGGTGCCGCCGGCACCCGGCAGGATGCCGAGTTTCACTTCCGGCAGGCCGACCTGGGCGCTGGGGACGGCCGCGCGCCAATGGCAGGCAAGCGCCACTTCCAGGCCGCCGCCAAGGGCAGTGCCATGGATCGCCGCCACCACCGGCTTGGCGCTGGCCTCAATGGCAGACAGCACCGAATTGAGGTCTGGCGCCTGCGGCGGCTTGCCGAATTCACGGATATCGGCGCCGGCGATGAACGTGCGGCCACCGCCGACGATCACGATGGCCTGGGCGGCGGTATCGGCATTGGCGCGGGTGAGGCCTTCGATCAGGCCCTGGCGCACGGCCTGGCCGAGCGCATTCACCGGTGGGTTGTTTACGGTCAGTACGGCAACATTGCCGGAAAGGCTGTAGAGCACGGCCTCGGTCACGGTTTCTCTCCCAAGCTTTTCATAGGTTTCTGGACTTTGTCGGACAAATTATAGCCCAGGAAACCGGGCGCCTAAAGGCCCGGGCCTTGGCGAAGCCAGGGCGAAGAGCTACCTGTACCCTATGTTCGCAGCCGCAGCAGATTTCCATCACTTAAGCAGCCGACCGGCCAACCGGCGCTGGGTGATGCTTGCCCTGATATTGTCGCTGCTGCTGCATCTGGGCCTGGCTTGGCTGCTCTACCTGCAGCCCTGGAGTCAGGGCCTGAAGATCGCCGAGGCGCCGCTGGAAGTTGAAGTGGTGATCCCGCCGCCAGCACCGCCCCCGCCGCCGCCGCCGCAGCGGGCTGCCGAGCCGCCGCCGCCGACAGCGCCCTTGCCCCCGCCGGAAGTGCCGCAATTGCAGCGTGCGCCGCAGGCCGAAAAATCCACCGCGCCGCCACCCAAGGCCCAGGCCGAGGCGCCAAAGCCACCGGCGCCGCCGCCAGCGCCGCCGACACAGCCGGCGCCCCGCACCACCGAGGCCGCCCCGCCGCCGCCGCGCCCGGTGCAACGCCGGACCGAGGCATCATCCGTACCGTTGCCAAAAACGGCAGCGGAAACGATGCAGGCTTTGAAGGTTGCGCCGGAGATGAAGCAGTCTGAACAGGATTTTTTCCTGTCGCAGATTGTCGACCATTGGCTGCTGAAGCGGGAGGCGCCGCAATTCGAGGAGGTCCAGATCGGCGGCGCTTATCTGGTGCTGCCCAATGGCATGCTGGGGCCGCCCTTCAACGCCAATGATCCGGAAGACTTTCGCCTGATGATCAAGGATTGGGATGTGATCAGCCGGCGCCCGGATCTGGAATCCTTCGCCACGGCGATCCGCACTTTTGTGATTGCCATGCGTCGTGCCCAGCCTTTCGACCTGCCGCCGGATTTTGGCGACAAGCCAAAGCGCATGACGCTGAATTTCCGCGTGCGTGATATTCCCTGACCAGGGTCAGCGCTTGATGCCGCGCCGGCCCTGCAGCAGCAAGGCGATGCCGATCAGCGTGGCCACTGCCATCAGCGCGTAAGCGGCGCCATAGCTCATGCCGGCCTTGTCATGCAGGGCGGCGAACAGCGACGGACCGGCCAGCACGCCGGCATAGGTGATGCTGAGGGTGCCGCCGGTGGCGTTGCCGATCTGGCCCGGCGGTGCCTGACGGGCGATCACCGCAATGAACACGCCGTTCCAGCCGATGGCGCAGAAGCCGAACAGCATGGTGGCGGCGGCAATGGCCAACCAGGGCCAATGCGGCGTGATGGCGGCGGTGGCAAAGGCGGCGAGCACGGCGATGGCGCCATTGATGATCAGCACCAGCAGGCCGGAACGCAGCCGGTCTGCAAGCCAGCCCCAGGAGAGGCGGCCTGCGGCGCCGGCCACCTGCACCAGCGCCAGCAGGCTGCCGGCGGCAAGCAGGCTGAATTCGATTTCCGCCACCAGATACGTGACAAGGAAGCCGGTGACGCTCAACTGCACAGCGGAATAGGCCAGCGAGGCGAGGCCAAGCCAGCGCAGGATCGGGTGGCGCCAGATCATGATCAGGCCATCGAGCGGCCGGCTGAAAATCCGCGTCTCGGTCTCGCGCTCGGCATCCCATTGCTGCCGCACCCGCTGCAACAGCAGGCTGAGGCCCAGCGCCAGCAAGGCGCAGAGCAGCATCGCCGCCTGCCAATCGAAGGCCAGGGTCATCGGCGGCAGCAGCAGACCGGCCAGCATGCCGCCAACCGGCACGCCGCATTGCTTGATCGAGAAGATCAGGTTCATCCGTCCGCTGGCCGGCAGCCGGCTGAGCAGCAGCGACGCCGCCGGGTTGGTGAAGCCGTAGCCCGAGCCCATCACCCAGGCACCCAGCGCCATGCTCCACAGGCTGCCATAGGCGGTGAGGGCGCAGCCCACCACGGAAACCCAGAGCGCGATCTGGCTTGCCCGTGTCGGGCCGAAGCGGCGCACCACGCTGCCGCCGATCAGCGAGGTCAGCATGGCACCAAAATAGACGATGGCGACCTGGTAGCCGACCATGGCCGGGCCGACGCCAAGGGATTCGGCGGCCCGCGGCGCCACGGCGGAAAGGCCGAGCGCGCAGAGCGTGGTGAGCGATTGCGTGCCGGTTGTGGCCGCCAGTACCGGCCATACCGGCAGGGCTTGAGTTTGCTGCGTTTCCGTACTGGCGCTCACTGCTGCGCCTGCTGTTGCGCCTGGATCGCCAGCAGATCGGCCCAGCGCGCCAGCTTCTCGCGTGGAGCGCCAGGGCGGGCGGCGGCGATCTCGGCGGCTTCAATATGCTTCCAGGCGGCGAAATCCAGCACGGCAATACCCTGCTGCTTGAGCCAGGCATCCAGGCCGGCACTGCCCGGCTTGGCCGGGGCGGCATCACTGGCGAAATCGGCCAGCAGCCGGTCGGCGACCGCTTTGGCTTCGGAACGATTGGTCGGGATGGTGCCGCTGGGGCCGCGCTTGGCCCAGCCGACCACATAGAGGCCCGGCGCGATCAGGCCGTCGCTGTTCGGCAGCCTGCCGTTCGATGCCGCTGCCGGCAGGTCGCCCTTCGGCGCCGTGTGATAGCCGATGGCGCTGATCACAGTGCCGACGGTCAGCGGCTTGGTGCCGCCGGCAACATGCAGGCCCTCGACGCGGCCGTTGCCGACCAGTTCGAGCGGCGCGCTGTGAAACAGGAAATGCAGCATCACCGGCTTTTCGTCGGTGCGGCCTGCATATTCATGCAGGAGCTGCAGGTTGCGCTCCTTCACCTTGGCCTCATTCGGATCAAGGCCGGCGGGAATGCTGTCGGGCAGGTCGCTCTTGCGCAGCACCGGGCGCAGGCGTTCGAGCTTGCCGAGTTCGGCGAGTTCGGCACTGGTGAAGCTGGCCTCTATCGGGCCGCGGCGACCGATCATGTAGATATCGGTGATGCCGGCGGCCTGGATCGCTGCTGCCGCATGGGCACAGAGATCGCTTGCTGCCAGTTCCGCTGGCGTCTTGGCCAGCAGGCGGGCGATGTCGACGGCCACATTACCCTGGCCGATGATGGCGATACTGTTGCTGAGCTGCGGGTTCAGGTCGGCGAAATCGGGATGGCCGTTATACCAGCCGACGAAAGCCATCGAACCATAGACGCCGGCAAGGTCTGCCCCCGGGATACCGAGCGGGCGGTCCTGGTGCGCGCCGACCGCCAGCACCACGGCATCGTAATGCGCCTGCAGCACGCCGAGCGGCAGGTCGGTGCCGACCTCCAGCCGGCCAAGGAAACGGATATTCGGGTTGGTGAACAGGCGGTCGAATTGCCGCGTCACCGCCTTGGTTCCCTGGTGGTCCGGCGCCACGCCGAAACGCACCAGGCCATAGGGGGTGGGCAGACGGTCGATCACATCGATCTTCAGAGCGGGATTCTGGCGGATCAGGGCATCGGCGCAAAACAGACCGGAGGGGCCGCTGCCGACAATGGCGACATGCTGCAACACTGGGATACCTATGGCTTTTTTCTTCACGGTCAGTTTATGCGGGCCGGGGTGGCCTTGCAATTAACCGGGGCCGGGCCTATCAACGAAGGGTAGCCTGCCCATGAACGAGCCTGTCTCTTTTCGCATCCTCAACGGTTCCGGTCGCGCACCGGCCGTGCTGCTTTGCGACCATGCCAGCCATGCCGTGCCGGCGGAACTCGGCGATCTGGGCCTGAGCCATGAGCAGATCACCCGTCATATCGGTTGGGACCCCGGCGCTGCCCTGGTCGCGGAAAAGCTGAGCCAGAGCCTGGATGCGCCGGCTTTGTTCAGCGGCTATTCCCGCCTAGTGATCGATATCAACCGCGCGCCGGATGATCCTACTCTGATCTGCGAGATCAGCGATGGCGTGATCGTGCCGGGCAACCGCGCCCTCGACGACGCCGAACGCCAGCGCCGCATCAGCGCCTATTTCACCCCCTACCATTCCGCGGTGGCGGCGCAGATCGACAGCGCATTGCAGCGTTGCGCAAGCCCGGCTGTGCTTTCGATCCATTCCTTTACCCCGCGTATGAAGGGCCGCGACCGGCCCTGGCATGTCGGCATCCTGTGGAACCAGGATGGCCGCCTGGCGATTCCGCTGATGCAGGCCCTGCGCGAGGAGGGCGAACTGGTGGTGGGCGATAACGAGCCCTATAGCGGTCGCAGCCAGGCCGGCTACAGCATCCGCGAACATGGCGAGCGCCGTGGCCTGCCGCATGTGCTGGTGGAAATCCGCCAGGACCTGATCGCGGATGAGGCCGGCGTCGCCGAATGGGCGGCACGGCTGGACCGCTGCTTCCGCCGCATCCTGGCCGAAAACGGCACCGCGATCCTCGCTGCATAAGCCATGGCCGATTTCACCATCGGCATCGAGGAGGAATATCTGCTGGTGCAGCGCGCCAGCGGCGTCCTGGCCGTGGAGCCGCCCGATGCCATGCTGGCCGAGGCACAGCAGGTGGCCGGCGGCCAGGTCAACCCGGAATTCCTCAAATGCCAGATCGAGGTTGCCACCGGGGTCTGTGGCAGCCTGGGTGAAGCGCGGGCCGATCTGGTGCGGCTGCGCCGTGCCGTGGCAGAGGTTGCCGCGCGCCACGGCCTGGCGCCGATTGCCGCCGGCACGCATCCCTTCGCGCGCTGGGCCGAACAGCGGCATACCGACCGGCCGCGCTATGATGCCCTGGCCAGCGACCTAGCCGGCGTCGCCCGCCGCCTGGTGATCTGCGGCCTGCATGTGCATGTCGGCATCGCTGACGAAGATCTGCGCATCGACCTGATGAACCAGGTCAGCTACTTCCTGCCGCATCTGCTGGCTTTGTCCACATCGTCGCCATTCTGGCAGGGCGAGGTGACCGGCTTGCAGAGCTACCGTGTCTCGATCTTCGACAGCCTGCCGCGTACCGGCCTGCCGGAGCGGTTCGAGAGCTGGGGCGAATATCAGCGGCTGGTCGGCCGCATGGCGGCGGCGGGCCTGATCGACGATGGCACCAAGCTGTGGTGGGATATCCGCCCTTCGGCGCGTTTCCCGACCCTGGAACTGCGTGTCACCGATGTCTGCACGCGGCTGGATGATGCCATCAGCATCGCGGCGCTCTATCGCGGCCTGCTCGCCGCGCTGTTGCGGTTGAAGCAGCGCAACCAGCGCTGGCGGCTTTATGCCAATGCCCTGATCGACGAGAACCGCTGGCGCGCCGCGCGCTATGGCGTCGAGGGCCGGCTGGTGGATTTCGGCAAGGGCGAGGCGGTGGACTATGCCCTGCTGCTGGAGGAACTGATTGAACTGGTGCGCGAGGAAGCCCAGGCCGGCGGCTACTGGGCGGAAGTGCTGGGCGCCCGGGATATCCTGGCGCGGGGCACTTCGGCGCAACGCCAGTTGCAGGTCTACCGCGCCGCCCTAGATAACGGATTGGACCATGCCGCGGCGCTCCGGGCCGTGGTAGACTGGCTGTGCCAGGAAACACTGAATTTCGATTGAAGGAGAGGGCGATGACCCAGGCCATCGACGATAAGACCCGCACCGAGCTGGAAGCTGCCGCTTTCCGCCGCCTGCTGCAGCATCTCGGCGAGCGTACCGATGTGCAGAATATCGACCTGATGAACCTGGCTGGTTTCTGCCGCAATTGCCTGTCCAACTGGTATCAGGCCGCCGCCGAGCAGAAGGGCATTGCGCTGGACAAGATGGCGGCGCGCGAGATTGTCTACGGCATGCCCTACCCGGAATGGCAGGCGAAATACCAGAAGGAAGCCTCGGCCGAGCAGAAGGCGAAATTCGCCGATGCCCAGAAGGCGCATAACCACTGAGTTGACCCCAGGGGCGACCTATTGAGTTTGCCCACAAGCTGTCATGTTGCTTGTGGATAACTAAGGCGCGGCGGTTCCGCGCCGGCCCGCCTCGGCTATAATCCGGCCCCTGGAATTCCGCCTAGCCTGAGGATTGTCATGGCCACCAAGTTGAAGACCGGCAATTTCGCCGCCGACCAGCTCCAGCAGCTCGTCATGCGCATCGAGCGCCTGGAAGAAGAGAAGAAGGCCCTGGCCGACGATGTGAAGGAAGTCTATGCCGAGGCCAAGGGCCATGGCTTCGACATCAAGATCCTTCGCCAGGTGATCCGCCTGCGCAAAATGGACAAGGCCGACCTGGACGAGCAGACCGAATTGCTCGACCTCTATATGGGCGCGCTCGGCATGCAAGAGGCGGCGGAGTGAGATGCAACGCGGCGCCGCGCTAGTCCTTAGCGTCGCCGCCGCTTTGCTGCCGGCCCTTCCAGCCGTTGCCCAGGGCCGTCCGCCGATCGTCACAGACGACGCCCAGGCATGCGTCACCGTCGCCAACCTGACGCAATATAACTGGCCGATACGCATCAAGCGCGAAGGCCGCGTGCATTCCACGGTGAATTCCAAGCCGCGTGAAGTGACGCGCTATTGCGCGCCGGACCGCCTTGGCTCCGGCGAATTCATCTATGTGATCCTGCTGTCGTCCTGGCTGCCGCTCGGCGAATGCAAGCTGCGCAATCGCGGCACCATGGAAATCTTCCGCGAACCCAGCACCGAGACCGATAGCGGCGAAGTCACCCGCATCAAATGCTACGAGGGGCGCTGAGCTAAGCGCGCTGCGCCTCCAGCCATTTCGTCACCTCCGGCATCACCAGGGCCGGCTGCCGCACCCAGCGGAAATGGTCGATCTTCTCGAAACCCAGCGCCTTCGGATCGAGATGGATGCGGGTCAGCGCGGCCTTGGACATCTTGCCGATCAGCGCATCCATGGTGTGGCGCGGCGCGAAAAAATCACCCTGCAATGAGATCGCCAGCACCGGCAGCGTCACCTCGGCGAGTTTCGGCTCGTAATCGACGCGCGGCTGGCCGAGCATGAAGCGGCCGGTGCGTGCCTGGCGTGCCCAGTCGCGCATCACGCCGCGCGCCTCGCGGCCGGCGAAGCGGAAACGCTTGCCGGGAAAATGGCCCAGCAGCCGCCCGATCTGGCCGGCCACCTGGCTGTAGAGCAGGAAGGGAAAGCCCCAGAGCTTCCAATGCACCGAGCAGGCCGCGATGATGATCAGGCCATCCAGCTTCGCTGGCTGAGTGCTGGCATAGAGGTTGCTGATCTGGCCGCCGAGGCTGTGGCCGAGCAAATAGAATTTCGATGCCGGGAAACGCGCCTGCATCGCCTGCACCGCCAGTGGCCAGTCCTCATGCAGCATGTCGTGGTAGCTGAAATCGTAATCCCAGCCAGGTCGCTTCGCATCCTCGGCGGCTTCATGGCCGCGCAGTTCGGAAACGCCGACATGGCAGCCGGCGGCATGCAGGGCTTCCGCCAGCAGGCTGTAATAGCCGGCCTGCACGCCCATCGCCGGCTGGATCAGGATGGCGGGTGCGTCGGCCCGTTCATGCTGAAGCAGCGTCAGCGTGAAGCGCGTGCCATTGTTCCGCGTGAGGGTGACTTGTTCGCTCATGCCGCAATCAGGCCATGAGCGAAGCTGCTTGGCAATTACCTTTCTGGTAATGACGCAGCGGCATGCCGCGAGGGAAATGCCAGTATTCTAAACTATAAGCATCGTCATGCCCGGGCTTGACCCGGGCATCTTCTCGTAATTGGCCTGAGATGCGCGGATCACTGTAAGCGCGCGAGCGCCGGCGGCGCTCGTGGGCGCACAGGCCCGAAGGGCCTTGGCGCGCATGACGAGTGGTTGGGGCGGGACGATTACTCCGCCGCCGTCGCCAGCGGGGCCGGGTTGCGGAAGCTGGCGAGCAGGGCAGCTTCCTTTTCCTTCGCCGCCTGCAGGTGCTTCAGCTTCACATGGCCGTAGCCACGGATTTCCTCCGGGATCGCCGCCAGTTCCACCGCCAATGCGTGATTGGCCGGGGTGAGGTTGGCACAGAGTTCGGTGAGCAGCTTTTCGTAATCCTTGATCAACTGCCGCTCGGTCTTGCGCTCCTCGGTGTAGCCGAAGATATCCAGCGCCGTGCCGCGCAGCGACTTGAACCTGGCGAGCACGCCGAACGCCTTCAGCATCCAGGGGCCGAACTGCATCTTCTTCGGCAGGCCGGTCTGCGGGTCTTCCTTGGTCAGCAGCGGCGGCGCGAGGTGGAATTCCAGCGTGAAGTCGCCCTCGAACTGCGCGTTCAGCTTGGCCTTGAAGTCGCCATCGGTATAGAGCCGCGCCACTTCATACTCGTCCTTGTAGGCCATCAGCTTGTAGGCATAGCGGGCCACGGTTTCGGCGAGGCCGGTGAAACCCTTGGCCTTGGCGGTTTCCGCCTGGCGCACGCCTTCCACCAGCGCCTTGTACTTCTCGGCATAGGCCTTGTCCTGGTAGGCGACAAGCAGGTCATACCGCTTGGCGACAATGTCCTCCAGGCTGGTGGCGAAGACCTGCAATTCCGCCGGCGGGATCGCCGGGCGGGCTATTGCTTCCACCATCTTCGGGTCCTGGGCATAGAGCCGGCCCCAGTTCAGTGCGCGGATATTGCCTTCCACGGCGGCGCCGTTGAGTTCAATGGCCTTGAGCACGGCATCGAGCTTGAGTGGGATCAGGCCGCGCTGCACGGCATAGCCGAGCATGAACATGTTGGTGGCGATGGCATCGCCCATCAACGCCGTGGCGATGCGGGTGCCTTCGAGGAATTCGCTCAGATTGTCGCCGGCTGCCTTGCGGATTGCCTGCACCATGCTGCTCTCGTCGAACTGGATATTCGGGTTGAGCGTGAAGGCGGCGGTTGGCGTGCGGTGGCTGTTGATCACCACGCGGGTAGCGCCGCTATGCATCTTGTCCAGCGCATCGGGGCTGGCCGCCACCACCATGTCGCAGCCCAGCACCAGGTCGGCGCCGCCAGCGGCAACGCGCACGGCGTGGATATTTTCCGGCTCGCGCGCAATGCGCACATGGCTCAGCACGGCGCCGTTCTTCTGCGCCAGGCCGGTGAAATCCAGTACGCTGGTGCCGTAGCCTTCCAGATGCGCTGCCATGCCGAGGATCTGCCCGATGGTGACAACGCCAGTGCCGCCGATACCGGTGATCAGGATGTTGTAAGGCTGTTCCAGGCCCGGCACTTCCGGCTTCGGCAGCTTCTCGATCATCGCCGCGATATCGGCTTCCGAGGGGCCGCTCTTGCTCGCCTGCACCTTGGCGCGCTTCAAGCGGCCGCCATGCACGGTGACGAAGGAGGGGCAGAAGCCGTTGACGCAGGAGAAGTCCTTATTGCAGGCCGATTGGTTGATCTTGCGCTTGCGGCCGAGTTCGGTTTCCAGCGGCTCGACCGAGACGCAGTTGGATGTCACCGAGCAATCGCCGCAGCCTTCGCAGACGGCATCATTGATGAAGGCGCGCTTCTGCGGGTCGGGGAAGGTGCCGCGCTTGCGGCGGCGGCGCTTCTCGGCGGCGCAGGTCTGGTCGTAGACCAGCACGGTGCAGCCCTCGATCTCGCGCAATTCCTTCTGCACGGCATCCAGTTCTTCGCGGTGGCGGATAGTCACGCCCGGCGCCCAGGGCGTATCCACCGGGTATTTGTCGGGATCGTCGGTCACCACCACGATCTTCTTGGCGCCCTCGCCATAGACCTGCTGCGTGATCGAGGCGGGGTTGAGCACGCCATCATGCTGCTGGCCGCCGGTCATCGCCACCGCGTCGTTGTAGAGGATCTTGTAGGTGATGTTCACCTTGGCGGCGATGGACTGGCGCACCGCCAGCAGGCCGGAATGGAAATAGGTGCCATCGCCGAGATTGGCGAAGATATGCTTCTCGTTGGTGAACGGCGCCTGGCCGACCCAGGGCACGCCTTCGCCGCCCATCTGGGTGAAGGTGGCGGTCTCGCGGTTCATCCACAGCGCCATGAAATGGCAGCCGATGCCAGCGGCGGCGCGGCTGCCTTCCGGCACGCGGGTGGAGGTGTTGTGCGGGCAGCCGGAGCAGAAATACGGCGTGCGCTGGGTGGTCACTTTCAGCGCATTCTTTTCGCGCACCTTCTGCTCCAGGAAGGCGATGCGCTCTTCCATCAGCGGGTTGGTATAGAAACGCTTGATGCGCTGGTAGATGGCGCGCGCCACCATGCCGGGATTGATCTCGCCGGCGGACGGCAGAATCCACTCGTGGTTTTCATCGAACTTGCCGACCACGCGGGGACGCACATCCTCGCGCCAATTGTAGAGCTGTTCCTTGAGCTGGTTCTCGATCATGGCGCGCTTTTCTTCCACGACCAGGACTTCCTCGAGCCCTTCCGCGAAATGCCGGGCGCCTTCGCGCTCCAGCGGCCACACCATGCCGACCTTGTAGAGCCGGATGCCGATCTCGGCGGCCAGCTTGTCGTCGATGCCGAGTTCATCCAGCGCCTGGCGTACATCGAGATAGGACTTGCCAGTGGTGATGATGCCGAGCCTGGCGCGCGGGCTGTCGATCACCACGCGGTCGATCTTGTTGGCGCGGGCGAAGGCCAGCGCGGCATAGACCTTGTGCTGCTGCAGGCGCAGTTCCTGCTCCAGCACGCCATCCGGCCAGCGGATATTGAGGCCGCCTTCCGGCATGGCGAAGTCGGTCGGGTATTGCAGCACCAGGCGTTCCGGGTCGATGGAAACACTGGCCGAGCTTTCCACCGTCTCGGTCTGGCATTTGAAGCCGACCCAGATGCCGGCATAGCGCGACATCGCCCAGCCGACCAGGCCGTAATCGAGGAATTCCTGCACGCTGGCGGGATTCAGCATCGGAATCATCGCCGCCATCATCATGTGCTCGGACTGATGCGCCAGCGTCGAGGAAGCCGCACCGTGGTCGTCGCCGCACAAGGCCAGCACGCCGCCATTGGGCGAGGTGCCGGCGGAATTGGCATGCTTGAACACGTCCATGGCGCGGTCGACGCCGGGGCCCTTGCCATACCAGATGCCGAACACGCCGTCGTAATTGGCGCCCGGGAACATGCCGACCTGCTGGCTGCCCCAGACCGAGGTGGCGGCCATGTCTTCATTCAGGCCGGGCTGGAAATGGATGTGATTCTCTTTCAGGAACTTGCGTGCCTTCCAGAGCTGCTGGTCGAACATGCCGAGCGGCGAGCCGCGATAGCCGGAGATGAAGCAGCCGGTATTCAGGCCGGCCAGCAGGTCGCGCTTACGTTGCAGCATGGGCAGGCGCACCAGCGCCTGGGTGCCGGTGAGGAACACACGCCCTTTTTCCAGGGTGTATTTGTCGTCGAGCGTGACATTCGTCAGCATCCCGTTTTTCCTCCTGCTGGCGCATTGCCACCGGCCCTTGGGGTCTGGACCAAATAGGTAAGCAATACTGACCTAATTATAAACCAGCCCGCGCCTGAGTCGATAGTCTTATTATCGCCGGGCAGGCGCTATCCGGGCTGGTTGCTCTTTGCTTTGATTCTGGTAGATAGCCGGCCATAGTCAATGAGAGGCACCGCCTAAGCGTTCCAGTCGAGCGTTCCGGGGCGGTTTTCCGGCCCGCATAAGGACCTGTACATGACCGTTCTGCTCACCGGTGCCGCCGGTTTCATCGGATACCATGTCGCCGAGGTGCTGCTGGGGCGCGGGGAAGAGGTCATCGGCGTCGACAATCTGAACGACTATTACGATCCCGCCCTGAAGCAGGCCCGCCTGGCCCGGCTGCAGGGTCGCAAGGGCTTCCGCTTCCTGAAACTGGATATCTCCGATTGGGATGCCATGCGCGAGGCGCTGGCGCATGAGCCGGTCACCCGCGTAGTGCACCTCGCCGCCCAGGCCGGCGTGCGCTATTCGCTGATCAATCCCTTCGCCTATATCCGTGCCAACCTGATGGGCCATACCACGATCCTGGAGCTGTGCCGGCAATGGCCGAAGCTTAAGCACCTGGTCTATGCCTCGTCCTCCTCGGTCTATGGCGGCAACACCAAGCTGCCGTTTGCGGTGGAGGACCGCGTTGACCAGCCGGTGTCGCTCTATGCCGCCACCAAGAAGGCCGACGAACTGATCAGCCACGCCTATTCGCATCTGTTCCAGATTCCGCAGACCGGCCTGCGCTTCTTCACCGTCTATGGTCCCTGGGGCCGGCCGGACATGGCGATGTACCTGTTCACCAAGGCGATCCTGGAAGGCAAGCCGATCGACGTGTTCAATCACGGCGACATGCAGCGCGACTTCACCTATATCGACGACATCGTGCGCGGCATCATCGCCTGCCTCGACAATCCGGCGCCGCCGAACGAGCAGGGGCGGCCCTACAAGGTCTACAATATCGGCAACAACAAGCCGGAAGAGCTGCTGCGCCTGATCGAGGTGCTGGAACAGGCTTTGGGCCGCAAGGCCGAGAAGCGCCTGCTGCCGCTGCAGCCCGGCGACGTGAAGTCCACCTATGCCGATATCGAGGCGATCCGCAACGACCTCGGTTTCCAGCCCACCACGCCGATTGATGTCGGCGTGCCGCGTTTCGTCGAATGGTACCGCAATTACCATGGGCGGAACGAGACATGAGCGACATCAACCCCGAGGGCGTCGACCCCAAGGTGATCGACGCCTATATCCGCCAGGGCATTCCGCATTGCGGCGCCACCGGCATGCGGCTGGTGCGGATGGCGGCGGAAGATACCGTGATGGCGCTGCCCTATAACCCGGATCTGGTGGGTGACCCCACCACCGGCGTGCTGCATGGCGGCGCGGTGACAGCGCTGATCGATACCGTGTGCGGCATGGCGGTGCTGGCTGGCACGCGCAAGCTGCAGGCCATCGCCACGCTGGATCTGCGCATAGATTACCTGAAGCCAGCGCGGGCGCAGGCCGAATTGCTGGCCGCCGCCCATTGCTACAAGATCACCCGCACCATCGCTTTCGTGCGTGCCCGCGCCTATCACGAGGATGCGCCGGACGATCTGATCGCCTCCTGCGTCGCCACCTTCATGCTGGGTTCCTCCGACAAGCCGGCGGTAAGCCTGCGCCGCAAGGAGAAGCCGGCATGAGTAGCGATCTGGAGACTTTCGTCCGCGAGGCACGGCAGGCCGAGGATTATGCCCGCTTTGTGCAGGCCGTGCCTTACCTGCGCTTCCTGGGCCTGTCCGTGCGCAAGGGCGCCGAAGGGCCGGTCTGCGTGCTGCCGGCCGACCCGAAGCTGATCGGCAACGCGCAACTGCCGGCTTTGCATGGCGGCGTGATCGGCGCGCTGCTGGAATCGGCAGCGATTATCCAGCTCATCTTTGCCGCCGAGACCGACACGATTCCGAAGATCATCGACCTGAGCGTCGATTACCTGCGCTCGGCCCGCCCGGTGGAAACCTTCGCCCGCGCCACCATCACCAAGCATGGCCGCCGCGTCGCCAATGTGCGCGCGGAAGCCTGGCAGGACGATCCGGCCAAGCCGGTCGCCGCCGCCCACGCGCATTTCCTGCTGGGGTAATCGCCCCCCATTCGTCATGCCCGGACTTGATCCGGGCATCTGTCTCGGATTGCAAGAGATCCCCGGGTCAGGCCCGGGGATGACGATTTGCGATCAATTCAACTGCGCATACACCGCGCGGGCAATCGGCAGCAGCTTGTCGCGCTCGAGGGCGCCGACCAGGGCGTAGCCATAGCCGCCATCGATCCAGTAGAAGCCGGCGGCGCCGTTCTGCTCGTTGAAATGGAAGGCGGTGTCAGTGCCGGGTTCGCCGGAGCGGACATAGAGCGTCAGCCGTTCGCCGCGCTTGTTCTCGTACATGAACTGCGCCGCCGCGCCATTGCTGGCTGCCGGCAGCAGCCGCCCGCCGATCAGGCTGAAGCCGGCTTCCGCCAGATACGGCGCCTTGAGCTGGGTGCCGAGGCGCTTGGAGAGCCAGGCGACGAGATGCTTTTCTTCCGCCGCCGGCACTTCCACCGGATGCAGCACTTCCGCCGTATAGAGCAGATGCGCGCGGGCCGCCTCACGCGATAGCGGCGCCGCTGCCACTTGCGGCTGGCGTTCCAAAACACTGCCGCGGCCCCACCAGCCGAGGCCGGCGCCCAGGGCAGCCACCAGCAGCAGCGCGGCGATACGCGGCAATGCCTTGCGTGCACGCTCGGCGAAAGTCGGGCGCAGGAACGCAGCGCCGAGCATCGCCGGCATTGCATCATTGGATTGGACATCATCAAGCTGCGCGCCGAAATGCTGGCGCAGGGCATCGGCCTGCTCCTGCCAGGCGGCGATGCGCGTGGCGGCTTCCGGGTTGCGCAGCAGATAGGCCTCGACGCGGCTGCGTTCGGCGCCGTTCAGCCGGTCATCGACATAGGCATGCAGCGTCGCGTCGTCGATGCTCTCGTCGCGGTCGCTCATTTCACTCTCCTCAGGCTCGGGCTTTTCTGGCGCGGGCGGTTCGGGTCGGCATCGCTTTCGCCATGCAGCAGGCGGTGCAGCCGGTCGCGGGCGCGGGTCAGGCGCGACATCACGGTGCCAAGCGCCACGCCCTGCACGCGGGCGCATTCCTCGTAGCTCAATCCTTCCACGGCGACCAGCAGCAGCAGGCTGCGCTGTTCCTCGCTCAGGCTATCCAGGGCGGTTTGCATATCCAGCAGTTCCAGCCGCTCGAACTGGCCGCCGCTCACCGCCGGTTCGTCGGCGTCATCCAGCGCCGCGCCATCCGGGCGCCGGCCTTCGCGGCGCAGGCCATTGGCCCAGGTATTGTGCAAGATGGCGAACAGCCACGGGCGCAACGCGCCGTCGTCGCGCCGCTGGCCCCAGGCAGCCAGCGCCTTGGCCAGGCTATCCTGCACCAGGTCATCGGCTTGCGCCGCATCGCGGCAGAGCGAACGGGCATAGCGTCGCAAGCGGGGAATCTCCGCTTCCAGCAGATGCGGCGGTTGGCGCCTAAATAGCATCAGAGAAACAGCACAGCATCGGGCGAATCCGGCCCGGGCGCGGCTCGATTGCGCCGCCCGGGCCGGCAGCATGCCTCAGGGCCGGGCGACGTGCCAGGCATTGTTGAGGAAACCGTCGCCGGTGGTGTCGCCCGGCTTGGTATCCTTGGCCCAGGCATAGAGCGGCTTGCCCTTATAGGCCCACTGCTTGCCGCCATCGTCGCGGGTGATGATGCTCCAGTCGCCCATCGGCTTGGCGTCGGCTGCCGCCATCAGCGGCGGCCAGTTGGTGGCACAGGGGCCGTTGCAGGCCGATTTGCCAGGCGTGGCGTCGCGGTCGAAGGTATAGAGCGTCATGCCCTTGGCATCGGTGAGCACGTTGCCGATGGCGGTGCTGCCGGGCTTGGCCGGCGCCATGTCGGCGGCGCAGGCCGCCAGCAGCAGGGCCAGCCCGAAGCCGGCCAAGGTGGTCTTGAGAGTGCGGGTGGTCTTGATCGTCATATGGTTCCCCTTCTTGGGTGGTTGCACTGTCCTGCCCTCTTTAGGTGAGACGCGCGGGAATGTGATTTATTCCGTCTTGCCGCCGGAAAATTGCGGCACTAACCTCAAGCTCATGCGGATCGGCTGGAGTCTCCTCGTTTTTCTGCTGATTTTCGCGGCGCCCGCCCGGGCCGCCGAGCCGCTCGACGCGCTGTTCGACAAGCTGCATGAAACCGAAAACCCGATCGAAGCCCGCCAGATCGAGCGCAAGATCTGGGAAGCCTGGGGCGTTTCCGGCTCCGACACCCTGGACAGCCTGCTGCAATCCGGCATCCAGTTGATGAACCAGGGCGAGTTGCAGCGCGCAGATCAGGTTTTCACCGCCATGATCGAGCTGAAGGGCGATTTCGCCGAAGCCTATAACAAGCGCGCCACGGTGCGCTTCATGGCTGGCGACTATGCCGGTTCGGTGGCCGATGTGGAGCGCACGCTGCGTCTGGAACCGCGCCATTTCGGCGCGCTGGCCGGCTTGGGCCTGATCATGGAGCGGGTCGACAACCTGCCCGAGGCGCTGCGCGCCTATCGCCGCGCCATGGCGGTGAACCCGCATCTGGCGGATATGGCGAACAAGCTGAAGGAAGTCCGCCGCAAGCTGGACGCCAAGGAACTTTAGCCGCTTCTAGAATTTGAAGATGAATACCACCGCCGCCACCAGGCAGGCGAAGGCGGCAAGGTAGTTCCAGCGGATCGCTTCGCCGAGATAGAAGATCGAGAACAGCGCGAAGACGCCGAGCGTGATCACCTCCTGGGTGATCTTGAGCTGCGCCGCCGTGAAGCCGCCGGTGGTGAAGCCGATGCGGTTGGCCGGCACCGCCAGGCAATATTCAAACAGCGCAATGCCCCAGCTTATGGCAATCACCTTCCACAGCACCTGTTCAGGGAATTTCAGGTGCCAGTACCAGGCGAAGGTCATCAGCACATTGGAGCCGATCAGCAGCAGTATCGTGGTCATGAAGGGGCTCCGGGATGTCAGGCCTTGGCGATGCGCAGCACATTGGTGCGGCCGGGCGTGCCGAAAGGCACGCCGGCGGTGATGACGAGATAATCGTTCGGCTTGGCCAGGCCGCTTTCGCGCGCCATGGCTGAAGCACGTTGCACCATGTCGGAGAAATCCACCGCATCGGGCGAGACCACTGGGTTGACGCCCCAGGCCAGCGCCAGGCGCCGCGCCGTGGCGGTGGAGGGCGTGAGGCAGAGGATCGGCGATTTCGGCCGCTCGCGCGCCGCGCGCAAAGCCGTGGAGCCGGACATGGTGTAGGTGACGATGGCGACGGCGTTGATGGTTTCCGCCACCTGGCGCGCGGCCGCCGTGATCGCATCGGCGGAGGTGGAATCCGGGCTGGCATGCTCGGCATCCATGATGCCGCGGTAATGCGGATCGCGCTCCACCTGGGCGGCAATCGAATCCATGGTGGCGACGGCGGCCACCGGATGATCGCCGGACGCGGTTTCCGCCGAGAGCATCAGCGCATCGGCGCCATCATACACGGCGGTGGCGACATCCGAGACTTCGGCGCGGGTCGGCACCGGCGCCTTGATCATGCTTTCCAGCATCTGCGTTGCCACCACGACTGGCTTGCCGGCACGCCGCGCCAGCCGCACGATGCGCTTCTGCAGGCCTGGCACTTCCGCCAGCGGCAATTCGACACCGAGATCGCCGCGCGCCACCATCAGCGCATCGGCCAGTTCCACCAGCCGGGGCAGGCAGGTGATCGCCGCCGGCTTCTCGATCTTGGCCAGCAGCGCCGCGCGGCCCTGGATCAGCCCGCGTGCTTCCTCCAGATCCTCGGGCCGCTGCACGAAGCTCAAGGCCACCCAGTCGACGCCCATATCCAGTGCCACCGCCAGGTCGGCGCGGTCCTTCGGCGTCAGCGGGCTCATCGGGATCAGCGCGCCGGGCAGGTTGACGCCCTTGCGGTCGCTCAGGCGCCCGCCCACCAGCACCTCGGCCTCGGCCCAGCCGGCCCCGGTGGCCACCACCCTGAGGCGCAGCTTGCCATCATCCAGCAGCAATTCGGCGCCGATGCCCAAGGCTGCCATCACCTCCGGATGCGGCAGCGCGACCCGGCCCGAATCGCCCGGTGCCGCTTCGCCATCCAGGCGGAAACGCTGCCCGGCCACCAGCTCCACGGCGCCCTCCTTGAAGGTGCCGATGCGCAGCTTGGGGCCCTGCAAATCAGCCAGGAGGCCGATGGGCTGGCCCATTTCCCGCTCCAATGCCCGCACGGCATGGATGCGGGCGCGGTGGTCGTCATGGCTGCCATGGCTGAAATTCAGCCGAAAAACATCGGCACCGGCCTCCACCAGGGCGCGAATCTGCTCCGGCTGCGAACTGGCCGGACCCAGGGTGGCGACGATTTTGACATTCCGCGTGCGGTGCATGGCCGATTCCTTCTTTCCCGTCAGCCTAGGGGCAACCGGGCCGCGACCCAAGGGAATCCGTGGATTATGCTACGGCTAGGCGTTGCGGCATATGCTGCGGCGCAGTAAAAGTCTGCCGCATCGCAGCATCCCGGAGCCAGCCATGGACATCGCCCGCATTCCGGTGGGGAAGAACCCGCCCCACGACGTCAACGCCGTGATCGAAATCCCGGCCGGCGGCGTGCCGGTGAAGTACGAGCTGGACAAGGATTCCGGCGCGCTGTTCGTCGACCGCTTCATCCACACCGCGATGTTCTACCCGGCGAATTACGGCTTTATCCCGCACACGCTGTCGGGCGACGGCGACCCCTGCGACATCCTGGTGGTGAGCCATATCCCGGTGGTGGCCGGCGCGGTGATCCGCTCGCGCCCGATCGGCGCCCTGCTGATGGAAGACGAAGCCGGCGGCGACGAGAAGATCATCGCCGTGCCGGTGGACAAGCTGCACCCGTTCTACACCGATGTGCGCACCTACGAAGACCTGCCGGCCAGCCTGCTGACTCAGATCGAACACTTCTTCAGCCACTACAAGGACCTGGAGAAGGGCAAGTTCGTCAAGAACACCCAGTGGGTCGGCCCGGAAGAAGCCGCCAAGCTGATCACCGACGGTGTGAAGCGCGCTGCCGGCTTGAGCTGAGCAGCCACTCTACCCCCCATCGTCATGCGCGGGCTTGACCCGCGCATCTCCTGCAAGCCAGACTCCAGCCGCCACGCGGCCTGAGACCCCCGGGGCAAGCCCGGGGGTGACGCCTGTTTCTATGCGCGCGCATCGCGGATAATGCTCTCCGCCGCCTTCTCCGCGATCATCAGGGTCGGCGAGGCCGTATTGCCCGAGGTGATCAGCGGCATTGCCGAGGCATCCACCACGCGCAAGCCATCAATGCCGCGCACCCGCAATTCGCCATCCAGCACCGCCATGCGGTCGTGATCCGGGCCCATCTTCGCAGTAGACACCGGATGAAAGATGGTGGCGCCGAGATCGCCCGCCGCCTTCACCATGTCGGCTTCGCTGGCGACACCGGGACCGGGCAGGTATTCCTCCGGCTCATAGGGCGCCAGCGCCTTGGCTTTCGCCAGCCGCCGCGTCAGCTTGATGCTGTCGACGGCCACGCGCTGATCCTCTGGTGTGGAGAGATAATTCGGCTGGATCGCCGGGGCGGCGAAAGCATCGCGGCTCTTGATCCGCACATGGCCGCGCGAAGTAGGGCGCAGATTGCAGATGCTGGCGGTGAAGGCCGGAAACTTGTGCAGCGGATCGCCGAACTTATCCAGCGACAACGGCTGGATGTGATACTCGACATTCGCCGTGGCATGCTCCGGGCTCGAGCGCGTGAACATGCCGAATTGCGACGGCGCCATGGTCAGCGCGCCGCGCCGGAACAAAGCATACTCCAGCGCGATCTTGGCCTTGGCGAACAGCGACTGATCGAGTTCGTTGATCGTCGTGACGTTCTTCACCTTGTAGATCAGCCGCACCTGCAGATGGTCCTGCAGATTCTCGCCCACGCCGGGTGAGTCATGCAGCACCGGGATGCCATGCTGCTGCAACAGCGCCCCCGGCCCGATGCCCGATAGCTGGAGCAGTTGCGGCGAGGCGATGGCGCCGGCGGTGAGCAGCACTTCACGCGTCGCGCGCACGCGGTAGCGGCGGCCATTCTGCGTGTAGATCAGCCCGGTGGCGCGGCGGCCATCGAGTTCGATCCGCTCGGCATGGGCCTGCAAACGCACGGTGAGATTCTGCCGGTGCATCACGGGTTTTAGAAAGCCCGTCGCCGCCGACCAGCGCCGGCCCTTATGCTGGTTGACCTGAAAATAGCCCGCGCCTTCATTGTCGCCGCCATTGAAATCCGCCACCGGCGGAATGCCGATTTCCGCACCAGCGCGGCCCACCGCATCCAGGATATCCCAGCGCACGCGCGGCTGTTCCACGCGCCATTCGCCGCCGCCCCTGTGCAGCGGTGCCTCACCGGCGAAATGATTCTCATGCTTGAGGAAGTAGGGCAGCACATCATCCCAGCCCCAGCCGGTGAGGCCAAGCTGGCGCCAGGCATCGTAATCGGCGGCCTGGCCGCGCATGTAGACCATGGCGTTGATCGCGGTGCAGCCGCCCAGCACCTTGCCGCGCGCATAGCCGATGGAGCGGCCATTCAGCCCCGGCACTGCCTCGGTCTTGAAGCACCAGTCGGAACGCGGATTGCCGATGGCAAACAGATAGCCGATGGGGATGTGAAACCAGATCCAGTTGTCGTCGCCGCCGGCTTCCAGCACCAGCACGCGGCGCGATGGATCGGCGGAAAGCCGGTTGGCCAGCAGCGACCCCGCCGTGCCGCCGCCGACGATCACGTAATCGAATGTGCCGCCGTCCTCGAAATCTTCAGCCATGCGTTTCTCCCTTGGCCGCCAGTTTAGGGAAGCCGGGGTGAGGGCGGGAAGGCGCGGCGGAGGGGTAAAAACGGTTTTACAAAAATGGGATTTACAAAAATGGGATACTGGCCCGTTTACAAAATGGGATGCCCGCCTGCGCGGGCATGACAAGGAAAACAAATAAGGTCGTCATGCCGGCGAAAGCCGGCATCCCATTTCCTGTTCCGTGTGCTTCGCCCCACGCCGAAACCGCTCCATACCGCTTCCCAAAGCTTCCCGGACATTCCGGCGATTTTGTCACAGGGCGGTTTTTCCCTGTTTACCGACAAAACACCATAAAGAACATTTTGCGAACAGTCAACCTGCTCCTACAACGCCCCCAATAGCGTCATGCCGCCATCCACCAGGATGGATTGCCCCGTCACATAGCCGGCCAGCGGCGAGGCCAGGAACAGCACGGCGCCGGCAATGTCGTCGGGCGTGCCGATGCGGCCCAAGGGCAGGCGGGCGGCCACGGCGGCTTCGTTGCCGGCCTGGTTGGCGGTCAGCTTGGTCGGCACGAAGCCGGGGCCGACGCCGTTCACCCGGATGCCCTGCTTGCCCCATTTGATCGCCAGCACCTTGTTCAGATGCTTCAGCCCGATCTTGCTGGCGGAATAGGCCGGGTTGTTGCGCGCCGCCTGCTCGGCCACCACGGAATCGAGATTGACGATGGCGCCACAGCGCTTGCCCAAAGCCGGCTGCAAGGTGGCGCACACATCCATGATGCCGGTGAGGTTGATATCCAGCACGCGGGCAAAGCCGGCGCGCTCGAATTCCTGGCCCCGATACAGCACCGTGCCGACGCAATTCACCAGTACATCCAGTGCGGGAAACTGCGGTGCCAGGGCCGCCACCGAAGCCGGGTCGGAGACATCCAGGCGCTGGAAGCCAAGGCCGGAGAAATCCTGGGCATAGCTTGCCGCCTCGCGCGTGCCGGTGACGGTGACGTTGGCGCCGAGCGACGCGAAGGCCCGCGCCACGCCATAGCCGATGCCATCCGAGCCGCCAGTAACCAGCACGCTCTTGCCGGTGAAATCCAACGCGCCCGCGAAGCCTGCTGCGGCCATTTTTCCCTCCCGTTTATCGCCCGATCCTTGCCCGCCATGATGGGCGATCCGGCCGCGCCCTGGAAGCCGCCAATAGACCCGGCGGAGTGGCATTCGCGCCGCCCGGTGCCGTATACTGGGGCGGAGTATCAGGCCATGCGCCAGGGTGGGACCGACGCGATGACCACACGTAAGAGCCGCCTCCACGCCGAATTGAATCCGGCGCTGGATGACGCGCCGCGCCTCCGTGCGCTGCGCGACTATTGGCGTGCGCGCTGCCCGGCCGATGGCGGCATCCCCCGGCGCCAGGATATCGACCCGACGCAACTGAAAGAGCATCTCGGCAGCTTGTTCATCGCCGAGCCGATAGAAGGCGGCGCCGATTTCCGCTACCGCCTGATCGGCGCCGATCTCACCGCCATACACGGCCATGAATTCACCGGCTCGAAAGTGAGCGAACTATTCTGGGGGTTCTCTGCCGAGGACGCCGCCACGGTGATCAACGCCTACCAGATCGTGGTGCGCAAACACGTGATCCTGCGCGCCGGCGGCGCCGTGCTCTGGGCCGGCAAGGACTACCTGCCCTTCGACTCCCTCCACCTGCCGATCCTGTCACCGGACGGGCAGAGCACATGGCTGCTCGGGGAGTTGATGTTTTTGGGGTAGGGGGTGTTGATGCCATGGCCGGCAAATAAAACGGTTCGCTAATTGAACTCAACTTTGCTCTGGTCAGTCTAAAAATCGAAGAAATCATTTCTTTCACTAATCTTTTTTTGAATAGAGCCGCACGCATTAATTTGAATTTCTTGAGCGCTCTGTGTGATGGTTTGTGTCAATTATAAATCGTTAAATAATTATTGATTACAGTGGTGTTTATAAATCTTTATAGATCTAGGATGTTTTGTTTTGAAAAACTGCCCTTTAATTTAATATTTTTAATAAAAGATCACACACATATAATTGCGAATAATTCACCGATTCGCGAGAAGGTATATGAAAAAAATAAAGAAGTTAGCCGAGAAGCGTAGCTATCTGAAGCAGGCAGATGTTCCCTCTGCATCATTAGAAGAGGCGTTACGAATTCCTCGGGCAATTTTTGAAAATTATGCCGGAAGGCCTACTTCACCACTGTTCGTCGCAAAAGCGGTTGGCGTTGATCCCAAGGGGTCTCAAATACGGGTTCTATCAGGGGCCTCGATAGCTTTTGGGCTGATTGAAGGTGGGGCTCAAGCGTCAAGTATTTCCATTACGGACTTGGCTAGACGTATTTTGAGGCCAACAAGTGAAAATTCGGAAACACCAGCAATGCAAGAGGCAGTATTGCGGCCCAGAATTTTTGGAGAGTTTCTCAGAGCATATGATGGAAACGCTTTTCCTCGCGAAGATATAGCCCTCAACGTTTTAGAAGAAATGGGAGTGCCGAGAGACAAAGTCGCCGAAGTATTGGAACGAATAGAGTCTAGTGCACGCCAGGTCGGTTTCTTGGAAGAAATTCGAGGTAAAAAGTACGTCACTCTCCAAGGGGCAAATGGTGCAAAACATGTCGCTGATGAAGAAAGAGGCCTTGGGACAAACATCGCGTCTGCGAACGAAGACAGCGCAGTTGAAAGAGTACCCACATCTTTCCAGCAGTCAAATACACAAGACCTAGAAAGCGCACAATATCAGGCTTTTGATGAAGAGCGCCGGAAAAGGGTCTTTATTACACACGGGAAGAATCGTGACTTAGTCGACCCGATGCGGAAATTACTTGAATTTGGTGAGTTGATACCAGTTGTTTCAGTCGAGAGGCAGTCCGTGTCAAAACCAGTTCCAGAAAAAGTTATGGATGATATGCGAAGCTGTGGGGCAGCTATTATCCACGTTGATGCGGAGCAGCTTCTTATCAATGCTGAGGGAAATCCTCAGCCGACGATCAATCCAAATGTGCTTATAGAAATTGGTGCCGCAATGGCATTTTACGGCAGAAGGTTCATATTGCTTGTAAAAGAAGGAATTACGCTCCCCAGCAATTTACAGGGACTATACGAAGTTCGATATAAAGGGGATGTGCTCGATGCTGGATCGACAATCAAGCTGCTTGAAGCAATAAAAGATATTAAAAACTATGCCCTTCCCATTCTTTCGACCAAGCCACATAGCTGATTGGAGGGGGGATGCGGATTCAGAGAAAAAGAATAATTTCAACCCAGCCTTATCTCGCGGATATAGGTGCTGGAGAGCAGTTTTATGTGGTGTATAGGTGGGATGGGATCCTGACAAATAAAATTCGCAATATTGGGTTCCGCGATCAACCGCTTTTGGGGCAAACCGTATTGCCTGCCCATCTCGGGCCAGTGTCTCGCTTCAACGCGTTGGGACGGTGGAATATTCGCCGGGATCTCCCAAAAGAGAGCAGGTATATAACAACGGTGATGTGGACGCGACGGCAATGGACTGGTGGCGGGAGCTACGAAGAGGTTACGGATCTTCGGCCTATTTACAAAGATTGTTTCCCTCGAGAACTGGTGCCTCCTCCCTCTATAGAGCTTACTTACATTATTAGCGATGGAGAAAAGTATTTCTCATCACCAGCTATGACGAATGAGGATCACAATAAGGAAATTCAAAAGCATTGTATCAATTTATTTCTTGAAATCTTTGGTGAGTGCGAGATTGTTAAAGTTGATGAGGGACGATTTGTTCGCCCCGAAATCTCCAGAATAAATTGGAGAATGCTTCCTCCGGGAGAATACCCGTGGAGTAAATTGGAGCCATTAATTAAGCATGCGGTTCGGCGCTTGAGTGATCGCAGCAAGTATGTGATATCGGATCGGCAGGAAACCATCATGCAATTTTGCCCCGATAAGATTTTTATTGGTGAGGGCGGATTTAGTGATTATTTAGCTTATATTTTTACTCCTAAGAACCTGGTTATTTTGGAAAGTATTCGCCTCGATAACGCGTTGTATGTTTTCGGTAGTGACTGGATGGCAATTTCGCAGCTTAGTAAAGCCGAGGTCCTTAATGAAGGGGTACATAAAGACAGAATTGTTCATGGGAAAGGTTGGAAGACAAGACTAGCAAAAATACTGGACCCGAAGAATTAAGCGCAATTGAAAGGAAATTGAGCAGATTTGGTTCGGGCCGTCACCGGCAACTGAGTTTTGCTATTCTCAGTCTAGAAGTCGAAAGACAACTGGCGCGGTTTTGATCTGTAGTGAGAGCAAACGTGCTCTCGTTTAAAATTACGAAGACGATCATACGCGCGTACATAGACGTCCTTCGGCCTCGGCTTGGATTTCTCCATAACCACCCTCTTTTGTTATCGAAGCGGGACGGGCCCGCCGCCCTTGGCCAAAAGTATGGCCCCTCGAGCTGGGTTCCGATAAATCGGCGATAACAAAAGCCGGTGACGGCTTAGTAGGAGTCTTTGCTGATTCTACGGTGTAATTCAACTTGCAAATTCGCGACTCTCGAAGAAATTCTGCAGTATAAAGTTGCCCTTAACCGCTCGCGACTTTTCGTGTTTTTGGCGAGCGCGGAGATGCTAAAAATATAAGGGACTACGAAAATCCCATACTTACTGGTTCTCTCTGACTAGGTATTTGCACTGCAGCCTTTAAGTCAAAGACTCCAAAAGGAAAGGGCTCGGGATTGCTCCCGAGCCCTTTGGCATTCTCTAACAAGGGATTCGCTGTTCGCGATCAAGTCCGCACTGCGGACTTGCTAGCTCCAGCTTGCTCCCGAGTGTCCACTGGACACTCGTCCGCTGCGCTGCCCTTCGGGCCTCTGCGCCCACAGCCGCTAAGCGGCTGCGCGCTTAGAGCCCCTTAACAATATCCTCCACCATCTTCTTGGCGTCGGCGAGCAGCATCATCGTGTTGTCCTTGTAGAACAGGTCGTTGTCGATGCCGGCATAGCCGCTGGCCATCGAGCGTTTCACGAACAGCACGGTCTTGGCCTTGTCGACATCGAGGATCGGCATGCCGTAGATCGGGCTTTTCGGATCGTCGCGCGCGGCGGGGTTGGTCACGTCGTTGGCGCCGATCACGAAGGCAACGTCGGCGGTCTGGAATTCGGAGTTGATCTCCTCCAGTTCAAACACCTCGTCATACGGCACGTTGGCTTCCGCCAGCAGCACGTTCATATGGCCCGGCATGCGGCCCGCTACCGGATGGATGGCGTATTTCACTTCCACGCCTTCCTCCTTCAGCTTGTCGCCCATTTCGCGCAAGGCATGCTGCGCCTGGGAGACGGCCATGCCATAGCCCGGCACGATGATCACCTTGCCGGCATTCTTCATGATGAAGGCGGCGTCGTCGGCCGAGCCCTTCTTGTAGGGCTTCTCCACCTTGCTGCCGCCAGTCGCCGCCGCCGTGTCACCGCCGAAACCGCCGAGTATGACGTTGAACAGCGAGCGGTTCATGCCCTTGCACATGATGTAGCTGAGGATCGCGCCCGACGAGCCGACCAGCGCGCCGGTAACGATCAGCGCCGGGTTCTGCAGCGTGAAGCCGATGCCCGCCGCCGCCCAGCCGGAATAGCTGTTCAGCATCGACACGACGACAGGCATGTCGGCGCCACCGATCGGGATGATGATGGTGAAGCCGACGATCAGCGCCAGCAGCGTGACGGCCCAGAACAATTCCTTGCTCGGGTTCATGCAGAAGGCGACGATCAGGCCGAGGATCACCAGGCCGATCAGGGCGTTCAGCATATGCTGGCCCTTGAAGATCACCGGGCTGCCGGAAACCAGGCCCTGCAGCTTGGCAAAGGCCACCAGCGAGCCGGAGAAGGTGATGATGCCGATGACCACGCCGAGGCTCATCTCGATGCGGGCGGCGACAGTGATGACGCCGGCCGGATTGAGAATGCCGTAAGGCGCCGGATTGTAGAAGGCGGCGGCCGCCACCAGCACGGCGGCAAGGCCGACGAGCGAGTGCATGGCGGCGACAAGCTGCGGCATCGCCGTCATCTGGATACGGCGGGCCAGCACGGTGCCGACGCCACCGCCGATCACCAGGGCAACCAGCACCCAGACAATCGAGCCGGAGAGGTCGCCGAGATTGGCGATGGTGGTGAGCACGGCAATCGCCATGCCGACCATGCCGAAGGTGTTGCCCTGGCGGCTGGTCTCAGGCGAGGAAAGCCCGCGCAAAGCCAGGATGAAAAGCACCGAGCTGACGAGATAGAGCAGGGCGGTAAGTTGGATGGACATGATCTATGGCCCCTTAATGCTTCTTCGCCGGGGCGTCTTTTTTCTTGTACATCGCCAGCATACGCTGGGTGACAAGGAAGCCGCCGAAGATATTCACCGCGGCGAGCGCGATGGCGAGCAGGCCGAACACCTTGGAGGCATCGAATACCGCCGAGGCACCAGCGGCGATCAGCGCGCCGACGATGATCACCGACGAGATGGCGTTGGTGACGCTCATCAGCGGCGTATGCAGGGCCGGGGTGACGCTCCACACCACGTAATAGCCGACAAAGCAGGCCAGCACGAAAACGGTGAGCAGCGAGAAGAAGGAGTAAATCTCACCCATGATCAATTCCCCTCTTTCAGCATCGGGTGCACCACGGCGCCGCCGCGGGTGACGCAGGTGCCGGTCACGGTTTCGTCGTCGGCCTTGAACTTGAACGTCTTGCTTTCCTTGTCCCAATGGGGCGAGAGGAAATTCCAGAGGTTCTTCGAGAACAGGTTGGAGGCATCCACCGGCACGCGGCTGGGATAGTTGGTGTAGCCGACCACCTTGACGCCATCGACATCGACGATCTGGTCCGGCTTGGACAGCGGGCAGTTGCCGCCGGCCTCCACCGCCAGGTCGATGATCACCGAGCCGGGCTTCATGCTGCGCACCATTTCCTCGGTGACCAGCACTGGGGCAGGGCGGCCGGGGATCAGCGCCGTGGTGATGATGATGTCCTGCTTCTTCACCGTCTCGGCGATGAGGGCGGCCTGCTTGGCCTTGTACTCCGCCGACATTTCCTTGGCATAGCCGCCAGCGGTCTGGCTGGCGCGGGCTTCCTCGTCATCGACCCAGACGAACTTGCCGCCCAAGGATTCGACCTGCTCCTTGGTCGCCGGGCGCACGTCGGTGGCCGAAACCACGGCGCCGAGGCGCTTGGCGGTGGCAATCGCCTGCAGGCCGGCAACGCCGACACCCATGATGAAGACGCGGGCCGGCGCGATGGTGCCGGCCGAGGTCATCATCATCGGGAAGGCGCGGCCGAACACGGCTGCCGCATCCAGCACCGACTTGTAGCCGGCGAGATTGGATTGCGAGGACAGGATGTCCATCGACTGGGCGCGGGTGATGCGCGGCATCAGTTCCATGGCATAGGCATCGATGCCGGCGGCGGCATAGGCTTTCACCTGCTCGCGCTGCTGCAAGGCACCCAGGCCGGCGACCAGGATGGCGCCTTTCTTGAGCAAAGCCAGTTCGTCATTGCCCTCAGCGGCGGTCATCGGCCGCTGCACCTTCAGCACCATGTCGGCATCGCCGAGCGCGCTTTTGGCGTCGGGCGCGATCTTGGCGCCGGCTTCGGCGAATTGGCTGTCGGGGATATCGGCACCGGCGCCGGTGCCGGTTTCCACCACCACCTCGGCGCCCAGCTGGGCAAATTTCTTCACCGTATCCGGCGAGGCGGCGGCGCGCCGTTCACCCGGACGGCGCTCCTTCGGAATCGCTATCTTCATAGCTTATCGCTCCCTGAACGCACCGCAGCCCGGCGCGATCGACTTTGTACGAACAAAATGACTGTGAATAAGACAACGGCGCCGCTGGGGCGCCGTTGCGGTAATCTTAGTGCACCAGGAATTTCGCCATCAGCGCCAGCGTGATGGCGATGGCGATGCAGGACCATGTGGTTGCCTTCATGAAGCCGCTATAGGCGGCCTTGTGCTGGCTGATATCCATGGTGCCAAGCTTATGTTCCTCGGCCATCGGCTGCTTCCCTCTAGTTCTTGCTGCGAGCGGTGTTTATGGCCCACGCCGGGGCGGGCCGTTTTCCGCCCGGATACTACGCTTTTACCCCCCGGTCCTACAACCCTTCGCGGCTGCGGTAGGGGGCTCAGGCCCCGGCGTCAGGCCGAGGCATTGATCAGGGCGCCGCCCTGCTGCTGGGCCACCCGGCCGATCAGGCCGTTCAGCGCGGCATAGGCCGCAGAGGCGCGGCGGGCCGGCGATTCGCCGGGACTTTGCTCGGGCGCCGGATTAGGTGCGGGCGCCGTGCCAGCCTCGGCCTGCTGCGCTTCCTGCTCGGCCTTCTTCTCGGCGCGGATCTGCGCCAGGGCTTCCAGCCGCAACGCCTGGGCGGCGGCGGCCACGGCGCGGTCGGCGCCCGAGGGGTCGGCCGGGGCCAGCGCGGCAGCCGCCACCTGGGCCGCTTTCTGCAGGGTCGCTTCCGGGTCGTTCTCGGGGGAAATGTCGATGCTCACCTCGCCGCTGGTGGCATACATCTGGCCATCGGGGCCGCGCGTGTAGCTGTAGGACGGTGCGCCGGCATATTGCCCGCCCACGGCGGCATGGGCCCGCTCATGCGCCCGCACCTTGGCGTCGATGGCCTTCAGCTTCGCCACCTGGGCCTTTTCCTCGTCGGAAAGCTGGTCAGCCGACTGCGCCTTGCCGCTGCTGCCCGCCGGCACATCGCCCTGCTGCGCCGCCAGCAGCGTGCCGCCCGATGCTAGCAATGTGCCGCCGGCAGCCAGGGGCCGCGCCGTGAAGCTCTGCACGGCGGCGGCCGACGTGGCGGCAACCGGCACTGTCGGTTCGCTGCCATCCTGCGCTGTCGAGGCAAAGGGCGCCGGCCGGTAGGGGCTCGGCTGATATGCGGAGATGCCGCCGATCATGCAGTGATTGTCGCGCCGGACGGGCCGCCGTCAACCGGAAAACACGCAACCAGACGGTGTCAGGCTTCCAGCCCTGCCGCCTTCAGCGCCGCCTGCTGGCGTTTTTCCAGTGCCTTGGTGTCGAAGCCTTCGATCAGGTCATGGAACAGGCGGTGCCAGTTGATCGCTGCCTTCAGATGCAGGAACACGCCGCCGAGGCCGATGGCGGCGCGGTCCATGAACACGAATTCGCGCGGCGGCGTCACGCCGCCGAGTTTCTTCAATTCGGCATGCACCTTCTCGGCTACTTCGCGGCCATAGATGCCGCTTTCTTCCATTTCCTGGATGCGGCGCGGGCGGTCTTCCAGCAGCGGCGCGTAGACGAATTCGGCCCAGAGATTGAGCGTGTCGATCACTTCGTTGCTCAAGCCCGAAAAGCCCCAGGTCTCGTAGGCATGCACCGCCAGGGCGCGGTCCTGGGTCGAGATGGCGCGGTAGAGGTCGATCACGCCGCCGACGAATTTCGCTGGGAAAATGCGCACGCAGCCGAAATCCAGCAGGTTGATGCCGAGATCGTCGCGCACCGTGTAATTGCCCAAATGCGGATCGCCATGGATCACACCGCAGCGGTAGAACGGCACATACCAGGCGCGGAACAGGTTATAGGCAATCGTGTCGCGGGCTTCCTGCGGCGCGTCCTTGTAGGTCAGCAGCGGCTTGCCTTCCAGCCAGGTCATGGTCAGCAGCCGTCCGGTGCTTAAAGGCTTCACCACGTCGGGCACATGCACCTGCGGCTCGTCTTTCAGCATCGCGGCATAGAGCCGCATATGCGCCGCTTCGCGCTGGTAATCCAGTTCCTCGCGCAGCCGGTCGGCGATCTCGGCATGGATATGGCGGGTGTCGATGGCCGGATCGATGCGGCTGTAGATGCCGAAGATCAGCTTCAACTGCTTGAGATCAGCTTCCACGGCGGACGCCATGTCCGGGTATTGCAGCTTGGCCGCCAGGTTGCCCTGCTGCTTGGTCGCCGCGCGGTGCACCTGCCCGAGCGAGGCGGCGGCGGCTGCCTGCAAATCGAAGCGGGTGAATTTCGCCTGCCAGTCGGGCCCGAGTTCGGCAACCATGCGGCGCTTGACGAAAGCCGGTCCCATCGCCGGGGCATTGGCCTGAAGCTGTGTCAGTTCCTGCACATATTCTTTCGGCAGCGCGTCGGGAATGGTGGACATGATCTGCGCCACCTTCATCAGCGGGCCCTTCAGGCCGCCGAGCGCCGCACGCAGATCCGCCGCATGCTTGCCACGGTCGAGCTTGACGCCGAGCATTCGCTCGGCGCCGAGCTTGGCGGCAAGGCTGCCAACCGAAGCGCCGACACGGGCATAGCGCCGGGCGCGGCCTAAGGCAGTGTCTTCCTCAGCCATTCTGTTTAACCAAGGGCTTCAAGCTCGTCGATAAAGCCGCCGATCACGCCGAGCCCCTTGGACCAGAAGGCGGGATCCGAGGCATCGAGGCCAAAGGGCGCCAGCAATTCCTTGTGGCGCTTGCTGCCGCCGGCCTTGAGCATGGCGAAATACTTCTCCTGGAAACCCTTCTCGGCATCCTGGTAGCGGGCATAGAGCGCGTTCACCAGGCAATCGCCAAAGGCATAGGCGTAGACATAGAAGGGCGAATGCACGAAATGCGGGATGTAGCACCAGAAGGTGCTGTAATCGGCATCGAATTTCAGCGCCGGGCCTAAGCTCTCGCGCTGCACGCCGAGCCAGATATCGCCCAGCGCATCCGGCGTCAGTTCGCCCTCGCGCCGCGCCGTGTGCACGCGCTGCTCGAACTTATAGAAGGCGGTCTGCCGCACCACGGTGTTGAGCATGTCCTCCACCTTGGAGGCCAGCATCAGCTTGCGCTGCTTCGGCTTGGCCTGGGCCAGCAGGGCGCGGAAGGTGAGCTGTTCGCCGAACACGGAAGCCGTCTCGGCCAGGGTCAGCGGCGTATCGGCCATCAGCGGGCCCTGCTCGGCGGCGAGCAACTGGTGCACGCCATGGCCCAATTCATGCGCCAGGGTCATCACGTCACGGGTGCGGCCGAGATAGTTCACCAGCAGATAGGGATGCGCGCTCGGCACCGTCGGATGCGCAAACGCGCCCGAGGCCTTGCCCGGCCGTGCCGGGGCGTCGATCCAGTTATTGTCGAAGAAACGCTTGCCGAGATCGGCCAGTTTCGGCGAGAAGCGGCCATAGGCGCCGAGCACGATGTCGCGCGCTTCCTCCCAGGGGATCAGGCGGTCCTTGTCCTCAGGGAGAGGCGCGTTGCGGTCCCACCAGTCAAGCTGGCGCTTGCCCATCCACTTGGCCTTCAGCGCGTAGTAGCGGTGCGACAGGCTGGGGTAGCTGGCGGTCACGGCATCCACCAGGGCGTTCACCACTTCCGGTTCAACGCAGTTGGACAGATGCCGCGAGGATTCGGGCAGCGGATATTTACGCCAGCGGTCCTCGATCTCCTTGTCCTTCACCAGCGTGTTGGTGATCAGGGCGAAGAGGCGGACATTCTGCTTGAACACCTTGGCCAAAGCCTTGGCGGCCTGGCGGCGCTTGGCCGGGTCGGTGTCGGAAAGCAGATGCAGCGTCTGCTCGGCGGTCAGTTCCTCAGGTCCGAGCTTGAAGCGCAGGCCAGCCATGGTCTCGTCGAACAGGCGGTTCCAGGCGGCGGCGCCGGAAACCTGCTTCTCATGCAGCAACTGCTCGATCTCGTCGGAAAGCTGGTAGGGGCGATAGAGCCGCAGATCATCGAGCCAGGGCTTGTAATGCTTCAGCTTCTTCGACTGGGCGAGTTTCGTCTCCAGCGCCTTGTCGTCCAGCTTGTTCAGTTCCAGGCCGACGAACAGCAGGCGGGTGGTGACGGCGTTCAGCTTCTCCTGGATATCCTGGTAGAAGCGCGCCACCTGCGGATCGGCCATGTCGGCGGCGTAGCTCAGCGAGCCATAGGCGTAAATGCGGCCGATGGTGTCCTGCAGCTTCTCGTAGTCCTGGATCAGCCCGGCCAGTTCGTCGCCGCTCATCGCGGCGATGCGGCCCTTGCCGCGCTTTTCCAGCGCCTCGGCGGTCTTGGCGGCATTGGCCATGGCGGCGTGGAACGGCTTGGAATCGCGGCCCGGATAGAGGTCGTCGAGATTCCAGTTCGGCAGTTTGCCGAGCTTTTTCGCCTGGGCCGCGGATGCCATACGTCGCTCCTTGCTTTGAACGACTCTAAATATGGGCGGCAGCCGGAGTTAAGGCCAGAGGGCGGGGAATTAAATTCTGGTGAGGAACCGCTGCCTGTTCGGAAGGCTGTTTTATTCAGCGGGTTGGGCCCAGAGGTAATACTGGCTCGCCACCGGCGACCAGATCACCGACCACAGCACCGGCTTTTCCTGGCCGCTGGCATGGCGCACGCGGCCAGGCTGCATGCGTCGGGGCGCACCGCTGCGGGCGGCATCCAGCCGCGCGGTAACGACGAGCTGGTCATTGGCGGAGAACAGCGAGACCAGGGGGCGGCCGATGATCGCCTCGCGCTCCATGCCCCAGATGTCGCGGCAATTCGGCCCGATCTCGACGATACAGGCGGTGTCGTCGAGCAGGCCGGGCACATCGGGGGCGAGGTCGATCAGGCGCCGTGCCCGTGCTTCGCTTTCGCTGAGTTGCTCGGCCAGCGCCGAGATACGGCTGTTGCTGTCGGCCAGGGCTGCGGCGGCGGCATTCTCGATGGCATAGAGTTCGCGGAAATGCGACACGCCGGCGATCAGCGCCAGCGCCGCCAGTTGCGCCAGACTCCAGCTTACCATGGCATCGAGCTGCGACGAGCCGGCGGCGGCATGCTCCATCAGGTAGGTGCCGACACTCAGCAGGATTGTTCCGGCGGTGATGCCGGACAGCCACAGCGCCCGACGCCGCTCATTCACCGCGAACAGGAACAGGTAGACCGGGATCGCCCAGCCCATATGAACGAATACCTTGTCGCCATCCTTGGTCAGGAACAGCGCGTTCGTCACGTTCCCGGCGATGTAGAAGGAAATCCAGAGCGAGAGGCCGAAGGCGATGCGCTCGAGCCAGATGGTGCCGCGCCACAGCAGCAGTACCAGCAACACCAGGCCGGTGAGCAGCATCGGCGGGATGGTGAGCCATTCGAATGGAGAGAGCAGGCCGGCCGGCCCGGCGACGAACAGGCCGTAGCAGCTCCCCAGCGTCATCAGCACGCAGACCGTGATCAGGCATTGCAGGGCAAGCCGGCGTTCGGCGAGGGTGGCGTTCAGTGTGATAGCCATGCCGCTAGCGGGGGATCAGGGCTTCTTTTCCGCCGTCCGCAGATCGCTGTCGGTGGCGCGGTCATGGGCGCGGTAAAGCGGCCAGTCACCGGTGACGGTGGATGAAAGGCTGTCATGCGGCTGGCCGATGCGGGCGCGGTAGATCCAGTGATTGGTCAGCACGCGCTGCACGAACAGCCGGGTTTCAGAAAGCGGGATACTCTCGATGAACAGCAGCGGGTCTTCCTGGCGGCCTTCGCGCAGCCATTTCTGCAGATTGCCCGGGCCGGCATTGTAGGCGGCGGCGAGGTAGAACAGGTTGCCGCGGATCATCGGCATTTCCAGCAGATGCTGCAGGTAGCGCTGGCCCAGCTCGATATTGTATTCCGGCGCCAGCAGGCGGTGGCGGCTGTTCTTCAGCCGCAGGGTATGGTCGCCCGCCACATAGCCGGCGGTGCGCGGCATCAACTGCATCAGGCCGGCGGCACCGGCGCTGGAGGAGGCGCGCGGGTTGAAGGCGCTTTCCTGGCGCATGAAGGCGAAGATCAGCGCACGGTCGAGCGCGAAGCCGCCTTCCGGTTCCCAGGGCGGCAGCGGATACATGGCGTTGTCGTAGGCATCGCCCTTCACGCTGCGCCAGGCCAGGCCGATCTTCATCGCCGAAGCCGGGGTCTGCAGCCGGCCAGCAAGGCCGAGCAGGGCGAAAGCCAGCGGGTCGGAGGCTTGCGAAAACACGCGGGCGATTTCGCGGTCGGCACGCACCGCCTCGCCGATTTCATTCAGCGCCAGGGCGCGGCGGATCGCCGGCATCTGCGCCAGCTTGCCGGCATCTTCCGCCACCAGCGGCGCTGGCGCCCAGGAGAAGGGCATTTCCTGGCCCAACTGGTTCAGCGCCAGCAGGCCGTAGAAGGTGCGTTCCTGCGTCGCAGCCACCTGCAGCAGGCGCATCGCTTCCGCCGGCTGGCGCAGCCGCAGCATGACGCGCGCGCCCCACCAGGCACCGGCGGCCTTGTCCCAGTTCGAGGCGACCTGCGAAAAGGCCAGGTTTTCGAAATGATGCGCGGCGTTGTCGTAGCGGCCCATGCGCCAGGCAGCGATGCCGGCGACCCAGTCGGCTTCCGGCACGCGGGCGCGTGAACGCTGCGCGGCGGGGCCGGCCAGCGCCAGCGCCTTGGCGTCGTCGCCATTCAGGAACCAGCTCCAGGCGACGCGGCGGCGCCAGTCGTCGAATTCGGAATTGGACAGCCGCGAGCGGATTTCCGGCTTGTTGATCAGCGCCTCGGCCTGGCTGACCTTGTCCTTGCGCAGCAACTGGCCGAGTTCGCCCTCGGCACGGGCGATCATCTGGGCGGCGGCCGGGTCGCGCTCCTTCGGGATCGGGCGCGAGCGCGTGGTGGCGACGCTGCCGGGATCGTTGGGGAATTCGCCGGTATCGACGCCGGTGGGGGCAGGCGGGGCCTTGTCCTTCTTGCCCTTCTTCTTCAGCGCCAGGCGGTAGATTTCCTCGGCGCCGGGATGATCGCGGTAGTCGCGCAGCCAGTTGCTCAATTCGGCATAGCCGGCGTTATACCCGGTCGGATGGGTATAGCGCTGATGCAGGGCATGGCCGCGCAGGATCGGGTCCTTGATCAGCTTCAGTTCGCGGTCCGCCTCGGCGAAGCGCAGGTCGGCCTGAAGCTCGAAAATGCGGCCATAGCGGTCGCTGTCAGCCTGATTGAGGATGGTGGGCAGGTCGGTTTGGGCCAGTGACTGCGCTGGGGCCAGTAATGCCGCCAGCCCCAGGCCAGCAGCCAGCAACAGGGCGCCGAAGCCCAGCCGAGCCACTAGGCGCCGCCGGATTTCCCCCGTCTGCAAAAGCTGCCAGGTCACAATTTGTCGCGATTGGCTTGGCATGACGAGCCAGCATACCCCATGAAACCCGTATGGGCAAGCCTATATTATGTGCCGTATAAGTTGTATCAGCGGCGGCGCGGCATCACGGCGATGATGCCGGCGCCGATAAGGCAGGTGGTGGCACAGATCAGGATCGGGGCCAGGTAGCTGCCGAAGCGGTCGAAGGCGGCGCCGGCCAGGGTGGGACCGATCAGGGTGGAAAAGGCGACGCTGGTATAGAGCGCGCCGATCACCGCACTGGCGGCGCGGGCGCCGAACAGGTCGACGGTGACCGCCGGGGCGAGCGCCACGAAGCCGCCATAGCAGAGGCCGAAGCCGAGCGCGAACAGCCCCAGCGGGATGAAGCCATCGGCCAGCGGCCACAGCGCCAGCATGATGCCTGAGCCGAACATGGCGGCGGCGAAGGCCGGGCCGCGCCCAACCCGGTCGGCCACCGGGCCGAGCAGGAAGCGCCCGAGCATCGAGCCGATCCCGATCAGCCCGACCAGCCAGACGCCCTGGTCGCGCGACAGGCCCTGGTCCTGGGCATAGGCGGGGAGATGCACGAAAGGTACGAAGGTGCCGATGCAGTTCAGCGCGCAGGCAAGGTAGAGCAGCCAGAACAGCCGGTGGCGCAACGCTTCCGCCAGAGTGAGGCCGGGCGGCGGGGCGTTGGATGGGATGGCCTCCCCGGCCGCCGCGCCGACACCATCCGGGCGCAGGCCCATGCTGGCCGGGTTGGGCCGCAGGGCCACCACCGCCAGGGCGCCGAGGATGGCGGCGCCGATGCCGAGCAGCAGATAGGCCTGGCGCCAGGTCAGGCTGTCGATCAGCCAGGCGGCGACCGGCGGCATCACCACCGTCCCTAAGCCAATCCCCATAACCGCAAGACCAGACGCCTGGCCGCGCTTGGCGATGAACCAGTGCTGCACCGTGCCGATGGCCGGCACATAGGAAAAGCCGACGCCGACGCCCATGCCGATGGAATAGGCGATCAGCACTGTCAGCAGGCTATCGGCGAAGCTGGCGGCGATCATGCCGGCGGCGACAGCGGCAAGGCCGAAGCCGATCACCGGCCGCGGCCCGAGCCGGTCGGCAAGCGGGCCGCTGATGGCGCCGAGCGCGAAATAGAGGAAGGCGGCGAGCGAAAACACCAGCGACACGGTGGCGCGGCTGGCTTCGAATTCACGCCGCAGCGGTTCGAAGAAGGCGGGGAAGGAATAGGCGGCGCCGAAGCCGACGAACATCACGGCAAAAGCCGCCGCCACCACGACCCAGCCATAGAAGATGCGGTTCATAAAAGCGTTTCCCGACTTCACGAGATGCGCGGATCAAGTCCGCGCATGACGCTTATTATTATTCTCGTCACCCCCGGGCTTGACCCGGGGGTCTCGTTACGACTGCTCTCAATCGACTTCACCCGCCCAGTTCCTCGAGCTTCACGGCCAGGCTGAGCATGTCGCGCCAGGCTTCGCGCTTCATGCCGGGTTGGCGCAGCAGATAGGCCGGATGCAGCATCGGCAGGGCCGGAATGTTCAGGCCGTCCTTGGCATAGACATGCCAGTTGCCGCGCAGCTTGGTGATGCCCTGGCTGGTGCCGAGCAGGGTGGCGGCGGCATGCCGCCCCACCAGGGCGATCACCTTTGGCCGCACCAGGGCGATGTGGCGCTCGACGAAGGGACGGCAAGCGATGATTTCCTCCGGCGACGGATCACGGTTGCCCGGCGGACGCCAGAAGATGACGTTGGAAATATAGGCGTTGCTTTCGTCGCGCTGAATGGCGGCCAGCATGCGGTCGAGCAACTGGCCGCTCTGGCCGACGAAGGGCGCACCCTGGGCATCCTCGTCGCGGCCCGGCGCTTCACCGATCAGCATGATCGTTGCCGCCGGATTGCCACGCGCGAACACGGTGTTGGTGGCGGTGGCCTTCAGCGCGCAGCCCTCGAAGGCGGCTACAGCGGCCTTCAGTTCCTCGACGCTGTTGCAGGCCAGGGCCGCCTTGGTGGCGGCGGTTTCCGCTGCCTGGGCCGAGAGCAGCGCCGGAGAGACCGGCGCACGCACCGGCGGCGCTGCCGGTGTGAAGGTGAAAGCTGCCCCATCGGACAGACCCTGGCCAGATACGGGCGCTTGCGATGCGGAAGCAGCGGGTTTCGTTGCGGCAGGTGTGGCCGGCCTAGCGGCAGCAGGCGCATTGGCAGCGGGGCGGGGTGGCGGTGCCTGGGTGCGGTCCACCGGCGCGTCGCCGATACACTCGTCGGCGCCGGATTCGACATAGAAACGCAGCAGCGCGCCGGCGCTGAGCGTCTCCCCGGCTATATCATTTGTGTGCATAAACCTGTCCTGGCCCGGCGCCGTTGGCTTGGGCAATATAGTCTGGTAAGCAGGGACCAATCGTCAACAGTGCCAGAAGACCAGCAATAGGTGCGGGATGGAACGCGAAACAATGGAATATGATGTGGTGGTGGTGGGAGCCGGCCCCTCCGGCTTGTCCGCCGCCATCCGTCTCAAGCAGCTTGCCGCCGAGCAGGACCACGAAATCTCGGTCTGCGTGATCGAGAAGGGGTCGGAAGTCGGCGCGCATATCCTTTCCGGTGCCGTGGTCGATCCGATCGGCCTCAACGAACTGATCCCGGACTGGAAGGAAAAGGGCGCACCGCTCAACACGCCGGTGACCGAGGACCGCTTCCTGATCCTGACCGAAGCGAACCACATCTATATCCCGAACTTCATGCTGCCGCCGCTGATGAACAATCACGGCAACTACATCGTTTCGCTTGGCAATGTCTGCCGCTGGCTGGCGACCCAGGCGGAAGAACTCGGCGTCGAGATCTTCCCCGGCTTCGCCGCCGCCGAAGTGCTGTATGGCGACAAGGGTGAAGTGGTCGGCGTTGCCACCGGCGACATGGGCATCGGCCGTGATGGCGAGAAGAAAAGCGGCTACACGCCTGGCGTGGAACTGCGCGCCAAATACACGCTGATCGCCGAGGGCGTGCGCGGTTCGCTGGCCAAGGAAATCCAGCAGAAGTTCAATCTGCGCGAGGGCGTCGAGCCGCAGAAGTTCGGCATCGGCATCAAGGAGCTGTGGCAGATCGATCCGGCCAAGCACAAGCCGGGCCTGGTGGTGCATACGCAAGGCTGGCCGCTCGACAGCAGCACCGCCGGCGGCAGCTTCATGTATCACCTCGAGGACAACCAGGTCGCCGTCGGCTTCGTGGTCAACCTCAATTACCAGAATCCCTATCTCTCGCCGTTCGACGAATTCCAGCGCTTCAAGATGCATCCCTCCGTACGTGAGTATTTCGAGGGCGGCAAGCGCATTGCCTATGGTGCCCGCGCCATCAACGAGGGCGGCCTGCAATCGGTGCCGAAGCTGAGCTTCCCGGGCGGCGCGCTGATCGGCTGCTCGGCCGGCTTCGTCAATGTGCCGCGTATCAAGGGCAGCCATAATGCTGTGAAGAGCGGCATGCTGGCGGCGGAAGCGGCCTTCGCGGCGCTCAAGGGCGGTTCGGATGGCAGCGTCGAACTGGGCGATTACAACGAGGCGGTGCGCGAAAGCTGGATCTGGAAAGATCTGTGGAAGGTGCGCAACGTCAAGCCGGCGCTGAAATACGGCATGTGGCTCGGCACCCTGATCGGCGGCGCCCATATGTGGCTGAACGACCTCGGCCTCGGCTTCCTGGTCGGCTGGACTTCCAAGCATGGCAAGGCCGACCATGAGACCCTGAAGCCGGCGGCCGAGTGCAAGCCGATCCAGTATCCGAAGCCGGATGGCAAGATCAGCTTCGACAAGCTGTCCTCGGTGTTCCTGTCCTCGACCAACCACGAGGAAGACCAGCCGATCCATCTGCGGCTGAAGGACCCCAGCATCCCGATTGCCAGGAATCTCCCGCTTTATGACGAGCCGGCGCAACGCTACTGCCCGGCGGGCGTGTACGAAGTGCTGCGGGATGCGGATGGCAGCAATCCCCGGTTCCAGATCAACGCGCAAAATTGTGTTCACTGCAAGACTTGCGACATCAAGGATCCGGCCCAAAATATCAACTGGACCGTGCCGGAAGGTGGTGGCGGCCCGAACTACCCGAATATGTAGTCCCCCGATATGTAGTTCTCAGAAGCGAGGCAGCTTGATGCGTCCGGCCGAAGCGAAAGTTACCCCCTGCGCCCGCCGGATCCATGGCCTGGCCTCGCCTGGAACAAAATCCTGGGCGAAACAACGCGCGGCGCTGGCGGTGATGCTGGCGCCGCTGCTGCTTTCGGCCTGCGTCACCGCGCGGGCGCCGCAGCCGGTGCCCGTCGACGTGGCGGTGGCCGAAGAGTCCGACATGCTGTCGCCCTATGGCCATTTCCTCGCCGCGCGCCATGCCCGCCTGAGCTTCGACTACACGGCTGCCGCCGACTACTATCTCAAGGCGCTGAGCGAGGAGCCGAATTCCGGCCTGCTGGCCCAGGGCGCCTTCCTCTCGCTGCTGGCCGATGGCCGCGTGCCACAGGCGCTGGAACTGGCGCCGGTGCTGCGCGACAACAATCCCGCCGACCATATGGCGCGGATCTCGGTCGCCACCGGGGCGATGCTGCGGCGCGACTATGACTCGGCCCTGCGCGTGGTGGCGGAGGGCCCGACCTCCGGCATCCATGCCGCCTTCAACCCGCTGATCGCCGCCTGGGCCTATGCCGGCAAGGGCGAGGCCGACCGCGCCCTTGAGGCTTTGGGCCGGCTCGACCGCAATCCGCTGTTCGGCGGCGTGCATGATCACCTGAAGCCGATGCTGCTGGAACTGCTGGGCCGCTATCGCGAGGCGGAAGCGGATTACCGCGAGGCGATGGCCAAGCCGGAGCGTGTCGGCATTCGCATGAGCGATGCCTATGCGCGTTTCCTCGAGCGTCGTGGGCGTGCCGACGAGGCGCGCGCCCTCATCGCCAGCCAGCTCAAGCTCAATCCCGACAACGGCACACTGATGCGTGCCGAGCGCCGCCTGCGCAGTTCGAACAGCCTGGGCAGCAATGTCGCGCCGATGATCGGCAATGCCAATGAAGGCTTCGCCGAAAGCCTGCTGGCGGCGGCTACCGCCTTTGGCCGCAACGATGGCGGCGAGTTGACCGAACTGCATCTCCAGCTTGCCCTGGCGTTGCGCCCCGATCTGGATGATGCCCGCGTCACGCTGGCCGACATCTACGAGAGCCGCAAGCAATGGGACCGCGCCATCAAGACCTATGGCACGGTGCAGTCCGACGGTGCCTTCGCTGACGTGGCGCAATTGCGCATCGCCTGGTGCATGAACGAGCGTGGCGACCACGATGCCGCCGTGCGCATGCTGCGCAAGATCGCCCGCGACCGCCGCGACGACGCCCGCCCGCTGATCACGCTCGGCGACCTCTACCGCCAGATGGAGCGCTGGCAGGAAGCGGCGACTGAATACACCGCTGCCTTCCAGCGCATTCCGACGCTGGAGACCCGGCACTGGATCCTGCTGTTCAGCCGCGGCATCGCCTATGAGCGCTCGAAGCAGTGGAGCAAGGCGGAAGCCGATATGCTCAAGGCGCTGGAATTCCAGCCCGAGCAGCCGATGGTGCTGAACTATCTCGGCTATACCTGGATTGATATGAACCGCAATATCGACCGCGCCACCGACATGATCCGCCGCGCCGTGACGATGCGGCCGAATGACGGCGCCATCGTCGACTCGCTCGGCTGGGCCTATTACCGCGTCGGCCGCTACGACGAGGCCGTGGTGCAGCTTGAGCGCGCCGTGGAACTCAAGGGCGGCGATCCGGTGATCACCGATCACCTGGGCGATGCCTATTGGAAAGTCGGCCGCCGCGCCGAGGCGCAGTTCCAGTGGCGCCGCGCGCTCGGCCTCAAGCCGGAGCCCGAACTGGAGCAGCAGATCCGCCGCAAGCTCGAAACCGGCCTCGATCCGGTCGCGCAGAAGTGAAAAGCAGCGCGTCATGCCCGGCCATGGCCGTTCGGGCCTGTGCGCCTACGAACGCCACTAGGCGTTCGCGGGCTTACAGTGAGCCGGGCATCTCTTCCAATTTGGCGGAAGACCCCCGGGTCAAGCCCGGGGGTGACGACGGTTTTTGATGGTGGGCGGTTTTTGATGTTCTGTGGCTTCTGATGGCTGCTGCAATAGCCCGCCTGGCGCCGGCCAAGGTCAACCTGTTCCTGCATATCACCGCCAAGCGGCCCGATGGCTATCACGCGCTGGAAAGCCTGGTGGTATTTGCCCGCGACGCGGCGGCAGCCGACCGCGTGACGGTGGCCCCGGCGGACGCGCTTTCACTAAAGATCGACGGGCCTTTCGCTGCCGGGCTGGAAGCCGATGACGGCAATCTGGTGCTGCGCGCGGCGAAGCTGCTGCGTGGCGATAAGCGGCTCGGGGCGCAACTGACCCTGACCAAGACCTTGCCTGTTGCTTCCGGCATCGGCGGCGGCTCGGCGGATGCGGCGGCGGCCCTGCATTTGCTGAACCAGCATTGGCAGTTGGGCCATGATGCCGCCGCGCTGGCGCGGATCGGCCTGCAGCTTGGTGCCGATGTGCCGGTCTGCCTGTTGGGCCGTCCGGCGATGATGACCGGCATCGGCGAGCAGGTCGTGCCGCTGGATGGCCTGCCGCCAGCCTGGCTGGTGCTGGCCAATCCCGGCATCGCGCTGCCGACGCGCGAGGTATTTACGGCACTCAACGGCGCCACCGGTCCGGCGCAGCCTTTGCCGCGCCCGCCGGCCAGTGCCGCCGACCTGGCGATCCTGCTACGCGAACGGCGCAACGATCTGGAAGCACCGGCGCGGTTCTTGAGCAGCGCCATCGACCCGGTGCTGGCGGCGCTGAAGGCGCAAAGCGGCTGCCTGCTGGCGCGGCTTTCCGGCTCGGGCGCCACCTGTTTCGGGCTGTTCGCGGAACAGCGCTTGGCCGAGCATGCCGCGCGCATGCTGTCCCGCGCTTATCCCGATTGGTGGCTGGCAGCAACCGCGATCTGACGCCGGCCCAGGGGCGGCCAGAGCGGCGTGGCAATATCAAAGTGGCGTAAAGGTGATCCGCACTTTCTCGTTGCCGGGAAGAGGTTTCCCCGGGTTGCCGAGATCGTAGAGGGTGGCGCCGATCAGGAAACGCACATCGCCGCTATCATCGGCCAGCGGCAACGCAAGCCGCTCGCCCTGGCCGGTGCCGCCCAGTTTCTCGAAAACATGGCCGATATTATGCATCACGCAGACCTCGTCGCAGACCTTGGCGTAGCGCTCGCGCACGGCCGCTGCCGCTTCGGGCGGAAATATCTCGTCGAGGCGGGCGCCCTGGCGCACGGTCTGCACCATGTCGCGGATGTCGTTGCCGGCGAGCCGCACCTGGAAGTCCCGGTTGGCGCGGTCGTATTCGTAGAGAAACACGCCGGACAGCAGGTTGCGCAAATCCACCGGGCTGATGCTGGAGCGCAGCGGCACCCGTGCGCCGGCGCGCTTGCCGAGATAGAAGGCGAGCAGGTCGCGCAGCGGCGTCGCCACTACATGACCGAAGGCCGACATGTCGGGTTGCTGGCCGACAGCCGCCGGCTCATGAGGTAGATTGTTTCCGTGCGGCAAAGTAGCCCTCTGCTGTTTTGCGCATCCTAGGCGGGATAATCCTTGGGCGCAAACAAGCCAGGCATTTGGCAAACGGCGGTTTCCTGAGGCTGGAAAAGCAGGGGGCTTCCGACTATCTTCCGGCCCGCTCAGCGCTCAGCCGGCGGCAAGCCTGTCTGCGCTGCTGCTGGGGTGTAGCCAAGCGGTAAGGCAGCGGTTTTTGGTACCGCCATCCCTGGTTCGAATCCAGGCACCCCAGCCAGTTTTCCCCGGAAATCCAATCCTGTGAACCGCAGTATGCCGCGATCAAGCCATTCATAAAGGCTTTAAGGATGGCGGCTGTATAAATACGGCAGGCTGTGATGTGGGAGCGAGGGCGCGGGATGGCCGCCGATCAAGCTGTGGGTGTTGATAAGGCTGCTCTGGGTGGCGGCATGCCGAGCCTGAAGCATGGCCGCTGGCAGACGCCGCTGGGTCCCATTGCCTATTCCGTGGTGCGCTATGGTACGCCCGATTCCGGCCGGCCCTGGGCATTGCTGCTGCATGGCATCACCACCGACCGCAGCGGCATGTTGGCACTGGCGGCGGCCTTGGCGGCGGATTTCGACGTGCTCTGCATCGACATGCCCTGCCATGGCGAATCGCTGGATATTCCGCCGGACAATCCGGGTGATCCGGTTGCCGTGGCGCAGCCGATCCTTGCCGCCATCACGGCACATAAGCCACGTTTGCTTCAGGATCAGCCGGTACTGCTGGTCGGCCATTCCTTTGGCGGCCTGGTGGCGGCGGTTTTGGCGCGCCATTGCGCTGGCGCTATCGGTCTGGTGCTGGGCGATACGCCGCTGACCATGGCGAAACAGCGCTATGCGGTCGCGATGTTGCGGCTCGGCTTTGATGATGGCCCCGTGCGCCGCCATGCGCCGGTTGTGCGCGATGGCTTCGGTGTCACTGCGCACGGCATTGCCGAGAAAATCTATTATGACCTACCGCTGCTGCAGCCGGCTCCGGTGCTGGTGCTGCGTGCCGCTTTGCCCTTCGGCAGCAAGATGACGGATGCGCGGCTGCCGTCCTGTCTCGACGACATCGACCAGGCCGCATTGGAGAAATTCGGCGCCGGCAAGGTGCAATGCCGCATCCTCGACGGCACGTCGCATACCCTGTTCAACGAAGCGCCCGAGGCGGCGGCCACAGCCATCCGGGAATGGCTGCGGCAACGCTAAAGCCGCGTCAGTTCACCACGCGCCAGGCGCCGTCGGGCATCAGGCAGGCGGTGCCATAGCTCGCCTGCGGCACGCCGGCCACCACCACGGTGGCCTGGTATTCGCGGCAATACTGGCCGTTCTGCGCCTGGTAGACCGGCGAGGCCGGCACGGCGGAAAGATTCGGCCCGCCATAGGGGGCAGGGGCATAGACCACCGGCGGCGGCGGCACGTAGTAGCGCACCGGCGGCGGCTGCACCACGACGACGCGCGGGCGGTAGGCCGGCGGGCCCCAATAGCCGCCGCGATAGGCGTAATGCGGGCCACCATGGCGATGACCACCACGATAGCCGTAATCGTACCAGGGCCGGCCATGCCAGGGACCGGTGGAATAGCCGAAGGAAAAGCTGTCAGCGGCGGCGGGACGCGGCGCCAAGCCTGCCGCAAGCAGGGCGGCACTGGCAGCCAGCACCAGCATTTTGCCGCGCGCGGGGAGCTTGTTCATGACACGATATCTCCTCAACGATTGGCTCCCTGGGGAACCGGCTTCATGATGAAACCATGGCACAAGGCTGCGGCTTGATCATGGCGTATTGATGGCGCAGGCTGACTTTGTAACCACATTACAGTCCTCTTATTGCACCCCCTTATTGCAGAGCGTGTCATGACCGAAGCCAAACCCGAACGCCGCTTCATTCCCTGCCGCATCGCCGTGCTCACGGTGTCGGATACGCGCCAGGCCGCCGAGGATAAATCCGGCCAGACCCTGGTCGACCGCCTGACCGAGGCCGGCCATGAACTGGCAGCACGCGCCATCGTCACCGATGATATCCCGGCGATTCAGGCGAAGCTGCAAGAGTGGATCGCGGATGACGGCATCGACGTGGTGCTTTCCACTGGCGGCACCGGCGTCACGGGGCGCGACGTGACGCCCGAGGCCTTCGAGGCTTTGTATGAGAAATCCATCCCGGGCTTCGGCGAGCTGTTCCGCATGCTCAGCTTCCAGAAGATCGGCACCTCCACCATCCAGTCGCGCACCACCGCCGGCGTGGCGCGCGGCACCTATCTGTTTGCTTTACCGGGTTCCCCGGGCGCTTGCCGCGATGCTTGGGATTTAATTCTTAAAGATCAGCTAGATTACCGCCATCGCCCCTGTAATTTTGTTGAATTGTTCCCTCGTTTGCGCGAACATGAGCGCCGCAAACCCAGTTAGCCTGCCTCGCGCATGACATGCGGGGCTGCCGGCTGTGCTGGAACCGAGGCCCCCGTGAAGAAATTCGTCGCCCGCGCCATCACCACTGAAGCCGACCAGGCCCGCCCGGATGCCCGGCGCGGCCGGGGCGCCTTGAGCGATGTCGGCAGCCGCTACGATACGCTCAAGCGCGAACGCCAGGATGATGGCTGGGGCGTGTGGGATGAGGTCGAGCCGCTCAAGACCATCCTGCATGACGACACCACGCGCAGCATCATCGCCTGGAACAAGTCGCCCGATATTCCCTTCGACCGCTCGATCAATCCCTATCGCGGCTGCGAGCATGGCTGCGTCTACTGCTTCGCCAGGCCGAGCCATGCCTATCTCGGTTTCTCGCCCGGCCTGGATTTCGAAACCCAGATCATGGTGAAGCGCAACGCCGCGACGCTGCTGCGCCAGGAACTCAGCAGTCGCGGCTATCGCGTCGCGACCATGAACATGGGCACCAACACCGATCCCTATCAGCCCGTCGAGCGCGACCTCGGCATCACGCGGCAGATCGTCGAGGTGCTGCGCGAGACGAAGCATCCGCTCGGCATCGTCACCAAGAATCATCTCGTCACCCGCGATATCGATTTGTTCAAGGACATGGCGCGCGACGGCCTGGTGAAGATTTTCCTCTCCGTCACCACACTGGACCGCCAACTTGCCCGCCGCATGGAGCCGCGCGCCTCGACGCCGCCGAAGCGGCTGGAGGCGATCCGGATGCTGGCCGAGGCCGGCATCCCGGTGGGCGTGATGGTGGCGCCGATCATCCCGATGCTCAACGACATGGAGATCGAGGGCATACTCGCCGAGGCCCATGCGGCCGGCGCACGCGAGGCCGGCTATGTCATGCTGCGGCTGCCCTTCGAACTGAAAGAATTGTGGCGCGAATGGCTGGCCGAGCATTATCCCGATCGCGCCGCGCGTGTGATGAAGCTGATTCAGGAATCGCGCGGCGGTAAGGATTACGTGCCGCAATTCGGCAGCCGCATGCGCGGCGAGGGGCCATACATGGAACTGGTGGCACAGCGTTTCGCGCTCGCCACGCGCAAGCTCGGCTTCAACACCAATCGTCTGCGGCTGCGCAGCGATCTGTTCCAGCCGCCGGCCAGGGATGCCCGGCAGGGGAGTCTGTTCTGATGGCGGCCAAACGCCCGAGCCAGCGCCTGCGCGACATCTGCCTTGCCCTGCCGGAAGCCGCCGAGCAGGAAACCTGGGAGGTGCCGACCTACCGCGTGCGCGGCAAGATCTTCGCCATGGAGGTTGCCCGCCCAGGAGCAGATGGCCGCGATCGCCCTGCCTTCTGGTGCAAGGGCCAGCCGGGCAGCCAGCAGATTCTGGTTGGGGCCGATCCGCAGCGTTTCTTCGTGCCGCCGTATTTCGGGCCGAAAGGCTGGGTCGGGATGTGGATTGACCGCAAGGCCGATTGGGCGGAAGTGGCCGAACTGGTGCGCCGCAGCTACCGCCAGGTGGCGCCGAAGAAGCTGGCGGAGCGGGTGTGAAAGCTTCTCTATGCATCGTCATGCCCGGGCTCGACCCGGGCATCTCCTTCCACTTGGCCTGAGATCGCCGGGTCAAGCCCGGCGATGACGAGAAGGGGGCAGATGGTCCGCCGGGGCCTGTACTAGGGTCGGACTTCGGCCTAGCCCGGCGGCAGACTATGACAGGGTCTGTTTTGGACTCTGGCCGCGCGGGAATGACGCAGTACAATCATGGCCGCATGAATTCCCAGTCGCGGTCTTCCAGATTGTCGATGGCGAATTGCAATGCCGAGCGCACGTCCTCGGGCTTGCGCTGTTCCTTCAGGATGCGCACGGCTTCCGCCAGCAGGTTGGTGGCCACCACATCCGGCGCGATGGTTGCTTGTGCCGCTTCGGTTAACGCAGCCTGCACATGGCGGTTCACCAGTTGATAGGCGCTCATCGCGGCATCTCCTCTTGCTGCCGCCATCATGGCAGCAGCGGCGGCTGGCGCCTTGATCCGGATCAAGTGGCGGGGGCGGCGGTCGCGGTGGTGGCTGTGGGTGGCGCGGTGAGCACGTTCTGCACCATGTCGGGCAGCAATTCGAGGTGGCGCAAGGCTGCCTTGAGCCGGGTGCGGTCCTGGCGCGGCAGCGCATCCAGCGGCAGGCGGCTGCCCGGCGGCGTGCCGGCGGCAAGGGCGGCGAGCTGCTGGCGCAGCAGCAGGCGCAGGATCAGGTCATGGGCCTGCAGCAGGCCATCGAGATCGTCGGCTTCGATCAGGCCGCGCGCGGCGGCGGCGCGCAGCCGCGCCTGGGTGCTGGTTTCGGTGAGGCCGAGTTTCAGCGCCATGCAGCGCGCGGCACTCACCAGCGGCAGCAGCCCGCCGAGCTTGAGGTCGATCAGCCCCTCTTTTTCGCGCAGGCGGCCGAACAGGCCGATGGCGGGATGGATCTGGGCGGCCTGCTCGGCCAGCAGCCGCAGGAACAGCGGCGAGGCCCGCGCGGCCGCCAGGGCTTCGCGGCGCAGGTTTTCGCCGAGCCGCCGCTCGCCATGGATCGGCTGCAGGTCGAAGAAGATATCAACATTGAGCAGGGCTTCCGCCGAATGGCGCCGCACCCATTCGGTGACGCGCGCGCGCCATTGCCCCTGGGCGCCGCGCCAGGCGGTGTTCATCGCCATCACGCCGCCCTTGCAATAGGGAATGCCGGCGGCGTTCAGCAGGTCGGAAAGCTGCGTGCCGGCGCGCGCATACCAGCCATCATCCTCGCTGCTGCCGGCATGGATGATGGCGTTGTCCTGATCCGGCACCAGCAGGCTTTCGCCGCGCCCGCCGGAGCCGAGCATCAGCAGGCACCACGGCGCTGGCGCCGGCTCCAAAAGCTGCTCAACCAGGGCGGCGGCGCGGGCCGTGATATCGGCATAGATGCCGCTGATCACGGCGGCGATTTCCACCGGCTCGAGTTTTTCTTCCAGCAGCATGCGGCACAGCGCCGGCAGGCTGGCGCGCGCTGCATTCAATTCCGCCGCCGTGGTTGCCGCCTCGATGGCATCAGCCACCGATTGGGCTTCCGTCGCGCGCTGGCGCAGCAGGGCGCGGGCCGAGACCATGCCAATATAGGCGCCGCGTCCATCCGTCACCGGCAGGTGGCGCAGATTGAACCGCCGCATGCGGCCGATGGCGCGGAACAGCAGCGTATCCTGCGGCAGGCTGATGATCTGCGGCGTCATCACGGCTTCGGCGCGCATGGCGGCGCTGGCGGCACCATGCTGCGCCAGGGCGCGGGTGAGGTCGCGCTCGGTGAGGATGCCGACCACCTGGTCGTGGCGGCGCACCAGCAGCACGCCGATATTCTCCGCCGTCATCGCTTGCGCCGCCTGGGCCAGCGGACAATCGGCATCGATACTGCTGACCGGCTGGCGCATCACCTCGGCGAGGCGCCGGCGATAGGGCATCAGGTCCGGCAGGCGCCGGCTGTCGTCACTCGCATGATTGCCCATGTCAGTCATGTGGCAGTGTCAGTCATGCGGCAGCACCAGATCCATCGCCCAGCCGGCACGCTGCTGGCCATGGATCAGATCGCGGGCGCGGCGCATCACGGCTTGCGCACCGCCGAGCGTGCCGATGCCATGGCCGATCAGGTGTGGCCGGAGGGCGCACCAGAGTTTCGCCGCCGTCTCGGCATCGCCGGTGGCGGAATGGCGGGCCTCGATCTGTATGCCAAACTGTGCCGCGATGGCCTCGATGCCGCAATCGCGGCTGCGCGGATACAGGCCGCCATAGAGCAGGCCGATATCCAGCACTGCCGGCGGCGGCATGAAGCCAAGCTGCGCCCGTGCCGCCTCCTCGCGCAGCAACGCAAGATCGAAGCCGATATTGTGCCCGAGCAGCACGCGGTGATGCCAGAAGCGCAGTACCGTGCCACCGACCAGCGCAAAACTCGGCGCGGTGGCCACCATGGCATCGTCGATACGATGGATCGCGGTAGCGCTGGCCGGGATTTTGCGGCCCGGATGCAGCAGCAGATCCAGCAGCGCGCCTTCCGCCTGATCGCCGCGCCAATGCAGGCCGCCGATGCTGACAATGCGGTCGCGCGCCGGGTTCAGCCCGGTGGTTTCGGTATCGAGCACCGCGAGCGGCAGGTCATGCAGCGACAGGGTGGCAGGCAGGCGCGGGCCAGCATCGGGCCCATGGCGCCGGGCGGCAAAATGGGTGCGCCAGGATTGCAGCAACCGGCGCGGCAAGGATGTCGGACGGGCCATGGCCCGGACTCTATGCCGCATAAAGGCAAAATAAAACCCCGCCCGGATCGCTCCGGGCGGGGCCGATAGACTAAAGGACGGGCCGCTTAGTCGGCGGTGATGTCCTTGCCGTTGTTTTCCGGCACGAACAGGGCGCCAATCACCACGGTCGCGAGCGCGATGATGATCGGATACCAGAGGCCGAAATAGATGTTGCCGGATTCCGCGTTCATGGCGAACGAGGTCGCCGGCAGCAGGCCGCCGAACCAGCCGTTACCGATATGGTAGGGCAGCGACATGCCGGTGTAGCGGATGCGGGTGGGGAACAATTCCACCAGCGCCGCCGCGATCGGGCCGTACACCATGGTGACCAGGATGACCAGGTAGGTCAGCGCCAGCACCAGCGGGAAGGCCTGGCCGGTGAACACGCCGAAGAAACTCGTCACCTTGACGATGCTGTCATTCGGCTTGCCCGGCACCGGATAGCCGACGTCGCCCAGCGCCGCGTTGATCGCGCCAGTGAAGGCTGCCGGCACGGTGCGGGCGGCGTCGCCGCTCAGCTTGGTGGTGTCGTAGGAGGTGATCTCCTTGCCACCGATCTTCACCTTGGCGACGGTGCCGCTCGGGGCATCCTCGACATGGTAGTTCACCGACGAGCGGGCCAGCAGCGAGCGGGCGTTATCGCAGGACGAGGTGAACTTGGACGTGCCGGTCGGGTTGAACTGGAACGAGCAATCGTCCTTCGCGGCGACCACGACCACTTCCGACTTCTGATGCGCGGCATGCAGCATCGGGTTGGCGGTGGCGGTGATGAACTTGAACACCGGGAAGTAGGTGATTGCGGCCAGCACGCAGCCCGCCAGGATGATCTTCTTGCGGCCAATCTTGTCCGACAGGGCGCCGAAGATGATGAAGCCGCCGGTGCCGAGGATCAGCGACCAGGCGATCAGGATGTTGGCGGTGAACAGGTCAACGCGCAGCACCGACTGGATGAAGAACAGGGCGTAGAACTGGCCCGTGTACCACACCACGGCCTGACCGGCGACGAGGCCAAGCAGGGCGAGGACGGCGAACTTGGCGTTCTTCCACTGGCCGAAGGCTTCGGACAGCGGCGCCTTCGACTGGCGGCCCTCTTCCTTCATCTTCTTGAACGCCGGGCTCTCTTCCATCGAGAGACGGATATAGAGAGAGATGGCGAGCAGGAAGATCGAGAGCAGGAACGGGATGCGCCAGCCCCAGGCGGCGAAGTCCTTTTCGCCGGTATAGGTGCGCACCACCAGGATCACCAGCAGCGACAGCAGCAGGCCGAGCGTTGCGGTGGTCTGGATCCAGGAGGTGAAGTAGCCGCGCTGGTTGCGCGGGGCATGTTCGGCCACGTAGACGACCGCACCGCCATATTCACCGCCCAGCGCCAGGCCCTGCAGCATGCGCAGCGCGATCAGGATGATCGGGGCCGCGGCGCCCATGGTCTCGTAGCTGGGCAGCAGGCCGACAAAGAAGGTGGAGGTGCCCATGATCAGGATGGTCATGAGGAAGGTGTATTTGCGGCCGATCAGGTCGCCTAAGCGGCCGAAGAACAGGGCGCCGAACGGGCGCACCAGGAAGCCGGCGGCAAAGGCCAGCAGTGCGAAGACGTTACGGGTCGCCTCCGGGAAGGAGGAGAAGAACTGGGCGCCGATGATCGCCGCCAGCGAGCCGTAAAGGTAGAAATCGTACCATTCGAAGATGGTGCCGGCGGAGGACGCCAGGATGACCTTGCGTTCCTCCTTGGTCAGCATGCGCGAGCTGCGCTCCTGCTGCATGGTCAATTCGCTCATGAGTCTCAAATCTCCCTAGCTGCCGGTTGTTGTTAAATCTCCACGGGTGTGGCGACGGCAGTTCAATTCGCAGCATTAACCGCATTCGCAGGGAGCCGCCATTCAACCAAAGTCTAGCCGGGAATGGTTATAAGTTATTGATTGTATGTAAATATTTTTGATTCTAATGTAAATAATCCGTAAACAGATTGCCGCCTCTGGCGAGGATGCCGGCCTGGCTGTGGTTACAGGCAATGTATAAATAATATAAACAATCAGTGATTGTGTTTTATGCCACAAGCGGTTGCTTCGCAGCAAAAGCGAGAGCCGGAATCAGGCGGCGGCGGGCAGGCGGCTCAGGTCGGCGATCAGATCCTGGCTACGGAAGCGTTTGCCCATGCTGGTGCGGAGCGCCACCATGTTGAAGCCGAGATCGCCGGCAATGACTTCGAGGTCGTTGCGCTTCAGCTTGATGTGGATCGGCGCCAGTTCCAGGATCAGCGCCGCGGTGGACCGGATCACATGCTCCGGCGGCAGCGGGTCGACCTGGCAGCTCAGCGCGAAACGGGCCTGGAAGGCTTCGATGCGGTCGTTCCAGCCTTCGGTGCGATGCCCCGGCACATGCTCATTCAGGATCTCGCCGTAGAGCCGCGCCAGATGTGCAGAAACCGCCTGTCGCGCGGCAGCATCCGCCGGTCGCAGGCAGCCTTCGGTTACGATCAGCGTGTCCGCCAGGGTCATGGAGAAGGCTTCCCAGCGGCAGATTTCCATCAGCTCGGTGAAGGTCTTTTCCTTCATCAGCTTTTCGAAAGCCAGCAGGGTTTTCACGCGGCAATAGCCGATCACCGACTTCTGCGCCAGGTAAGCGGCCTCGCCGGCCACGAACTGGCGCAGCTCGGCGGCATCGGCCACCTTGGGCGGAAAGAAGAATTCGATGCTGCGCCGCAGCAGACTGCGCTCGGCTATTCCCTGGTCCATTTTGCCTCCCTGACACTGCCCCGGTTTATCCCTGCCGGCGGCGTCGCGCACGGGATTTCACTCGCAGGAACAATAATTTACTAAATATTTATACAAATTGGAAAATTGTTTCGCGCTAGGGTTTCGACCTTGGTCTAATGAGTCAAAGTTTACACCGTGGTTATAGTTTACGCCACGTAGGGGAGGATTCGAGGGGTTCGCAATGCCTCTCCATGCGCTGGCTCAACAACAACACAAACCTAAAGGGGTAGGAGCGCCAAAAATGACTCAACTTTCACCGGACAAGGCTAAAGCCTATTGGTCCCGCACGTCGGGGCTGATGTGGACCATGCTGGCGATCTGGTTCCTGGCGGGCTTCGGCGTGCATCTCTTCGCACCGCAGCTCAACAGCATCCGGATCATCGGTTTTCCGCTCGGTTTCTACATGGCCGCGCAAGGCTCGCTGATCATCTTCGTCGTGTCGCTGTTCTGGTTTGCCCGCAAGCAGAACGAGATCGACGAGGAATTCGGCGTGGCTGAAGAAGAGTAAGGGGGAACACAGCCATGGCTAACAATTCGCAAAGCGGCGGCGGTTTCATCAATAACCTCGGCAAGATCTACGGCATCTATACCGGCGGCTTCGCTGCCTTCGTGATCTTCCTCGCCATCCTCGAGAAGATGGGTGTCTCGAACCAGGTGATCGGTTACCTGTTCGTGTTCATGACCATCGGCGTCTACGCGCTGATCGGCGTGATCTCGCGCACGGCGGAAATGGGCGAATACTACGTCGCCGGCCGGCGTGTGCCGGCGCTCTATAACGGCATGGCCACCGGTTCCGACTGGATGAGCGCCGCGTCGTTCATTGGCATGGCCGGTTCGCTCTACCTGCTCGGCTACGACGGCCTTGCCTTCGTGCTCGGCTGGACCGGCGGCTACCTGCTGGTGTCGATCCTGCTCGCGCCGTATCTGCGCAAGTTCGGCCAGTACACCGTGCCGGACTTCCTCGGTGCCCGCTACGGCGGCAACGTGGCGCGCTTCTTCGGCGTGATCGTGCTGATCTCGGCGTCCTTCACCTACGTGACGGCGCAGATCTTCGGCGTCGGCATCATCGCCTCGCGCTTCCTCGGCATCTCGTTCGAGGTCGCGGTGTTCGTCGGCCTCGCCGGCATTCTGGTCTGCTCGATGCTGGGCGGTATGCGCGCTGTCACCTGGACCCAGGTGGCGCAGTATATCATCCTGATCATCGCCTACCTGATCCCGGTGGTGATCCTCTCGGCCAAGACCACCGGCGTGCCGATCCCGCAGCTGATGTACGGCCAGGCGTTGGAGAAGATCGAGGTGCTGGAGAAGACGCTGGGGGTGGTGAAAGTCCACACAGCGACCTTCGCCAATGCCCAAGGCGTGATGAACTTCACCGACGGCTTGAACTTCTTCGCGCTGATCTTCTGCCTCATGGTCGGCACCGCTGCGCTGCCGCACATCCTGATGCGCTACTTCACCACGCCCAGCGTGCGTGAGGCGCGTCAGTCTGTCGCCTGGTCGCTGTTCTTCATCTTCCTGCTCTACTTCACGGCGCCCTCCTACGCCGCGTTCGCCAAGCTGGAAGTGTACCAGAACGTGATCGGTCAGCAGATCACGGCTCTGCCCGCTTGGGTGCAGTCGTGGGGTGCCATTGGCCTCGTCGGTGCTTGCGATGCGGCCAATGCCGAAACCGTTTACGCGCTTTGCAAGGGCGTGAAGGGTAACGCGGACGGCATCCTGCAGCTTTCCGAGTTCCGTATCCACACGGATGCGATCGTGCTGGCAACGCCGGAAATCGCGGGTCTGCCCTATGTCATCGCCGGCCTGGTGGCCGCTGGTGGCCTGGCGGCGGCGCTCTCGACCGCCGACGGTCTGCTGCTGGCGATCGCCAACGCCCTGAGCCATGACGTGTACTACCGCATGATCGACCCGCAGGCTCCGACCGCTCGTCGCCTGATCATCAGCCGCGTGCTGCTGGTCGTGGTGGCGATCGCCTCGGCGTATGTGGCCGCGCAGAAGCCCTCTACCATTCTCGCGATGGTGGCCTGGGCCTTCTCGATTGCCGCATCGGGCTTGTTCCCGGCGCTGGTGATGGGCATCTGGTGGAAGCGTACCTCCAATGCCGGTGCCATCGCGGGCATGATCGTGGGCTACGGCGTTTGCCTGTACTACCTGATCACCACGCAGTTCTATGGCGCACCGCTCTGGTTCGGGGTGAAGAACATCTCCTGTGGCCTGTTCGGTATCCCGGCGGCCTTCATCACCACCTACGTGGTCAGCCTGTTCACGGCGGCCCCGTCGAAGGAGATGCAGGACTTCATCGACTCGATCCGTGTTCCGGCGGGTGAGGTGAAGCTGGCCGACGAACGCGACGCCGTATCGCATTAAGCGACACGGGCAAGCGCTCTGCTTGTCACGGGCGGCGGGGACCTTATAGTGGTCCCCGCCGCTTTCTTTTGTCCGTATTAAGGTTGCTCAATGCCTGCAAAGCCTGATTTCTTCTGGGACTTTCTGCCCTTCTGGATTGTCGCCTACAGCCTGGCGGTGGTCGGCTGGACCTGTGTCGGCCGCTTCCTGATGAGCGCTTTCCTGCCGCCGGACAGCCCGAATTACATCTATCGCTGGTTCGTGCGGCTGACCGCCTGGCCGGTGCAGTTCGTCGGCTTCTTCACGCCGGCCTTTGTGCTGCCGCGCATCCTGCCGCTGGTCACCGCCTTCTGGGCCTTCCTGCTGCGCTATGTCGCCTATGTGATTTTCGCGCGCTATGGCATGGCGCCGACGCTGGGAGTGAACTGAGCCATGCTCAACGCGCAAACCCTGTTCGTTGCCGTGCTCGGCGTCACCCTGATCAACGGCTTTGTCTCGCCGATCCTGCCGCTGGTGTTTGTCTGGGCGCCGGTCTGGATGCCGGAATTCGCGCCGCAGACACCGATTGCGATTCTCTACGGCACCTCGCTGATCGTCTCGCTATCCACGCTGATCATTTCCGGCGTGCCGGCGGCCCTGTTCGAGCGCTTCACCGGCCGGCAGAGCACGGATACGGTGTCGATGCTGGTGTGGCTCGGCACCGCCTTCCTGCTCACCCTGCCTGGCCTGATCTGACGGAGCGGCATGGACGAGGATATCGAGGCCATCGACCAGCGCATCCGCCGTCTGGCTGGCCTCTCGGTAGGGCGTGGCTGTTTCTTCGCTGCCCTGGCGATCTGGTGCACCATGATCGGCCTGATCTATGAGCCGGTCCTGTCGCTGAAAAGCGGCGCCATCCTCACGCTGCTGGTGGCCGCCGTGCTGGTGCTGAAGGCGCAGACGGTGCGGCGCTATTCCTACAAGCAGACGGAAGTCTGGATTCTGCTCGACCGCAAGGTCGATCTGCTGCCAGCGCATGCGCAGCGCCTGATCACGCAGGCGCTACACCAGATGTATCTGCGCTACGCATTGTTTGCCATGCTGCTGGCTTTGCTGTTCTGGGGCCTGGCGCTGCTGTTTTCAGTCGTCGGCAAGCCAGGCTAGAACAATCTACGCCGCCGCTGGCAGGACCGGCTCCGCAGGCTCCTGCCCGCCACCGATATGCTGCAGCGAAATCAGCGGCACCAGCTTGTCGCCAATAGTCGCCACGCCATCCACCAGCTTCGACGACCAGGCCTCATTGGTTTCGGCGCGGGTGATCTGGCTGGTGTCGACGGAGATGATGTCGGATACGCCATCCACCAGCAGGCCGAAAGGCTTGTTTTCCAGCATCGCCACCACGATCACATCCTGCGGTTTTGGTGTTGGCGCCGGCTTGCCCATCAGCAGGCGGGCATCCAGCACCGCCAGCACCTGGCCGCGCAGGTTCAGCAGGCCGAGGCAGCTTGCATCACAGTTGGGCAGCGGCGAAACATTGGTCCAGCCGCGGATTTCCTGGATCTGCAGCAGCGGCAGGGCATAGGCCTGGTCGCCAAGCGTCACCAGCAGGGCATCGAAATTTTCCATAGCTTGCTCTCCTTTCGCTCAGGCGGCGCGGGCCAGGGGCGCTGACCGCTGTACCTTGAAGAAGCTGACCAGTTGCGCCAGGTCGCTGGCCTGGTTGGAAAGCGCCTGGGCGGAAGCCGAGGTCTCTTCCACCAGGGCGCCATTGCGCTGGGTCATCTCGTCCATGGAGCCGACGGCGGTATTGATCTGCTCCAGGCCCAGCGCCTGTTCGCGGCTGGCAGCGGCGATTTCGGCGACGATGGTGGAAACCTTCTGCACCGCTGTCATGATCTGCTCCAGGCTGCGGCCGGCATCGCTTACCAGCTTGCCGCCTTCGCGCACCTGGCCGTTGGACTGGCTGATCAGTGCCTTGATATCCTTCGAGGCATTGGCCGAACGCTGCGCCAGCGCCCGCACTTCCTGCGCCACGACGGCAAAGCCCTTGCCGGCCTCGCCGGCGCGCGCCGCTTCCACGGACGCATTGAGCGCCAGCAGGTTGGTCTGGAAGGCAATCTCGTCGATCAGGCCGACGATGTCGGTGATCCGGGTCGCCGAGGTTTCGATCTCGCCCATCGCGGTGACGACATTGCGCATCACCTTGCCGCCATTCTCCGCCGCGTCGCGCGCCGTCTCGGCGAGCTGGTTGGCGGCCTGGGCGTTGTCGGCATTCTGCTTCACCGTGGTGGTGATTTCATGCATTGATGCCGCCGTTTCCTCGATGGCAGCGGCCTGCGCTTCGGTGCGTTGCGCCAGGTCCTGGCTGCCGCTGGAAATTTCCGCCGCCGCCTCGTTCACATTGGCGGCGCTGGTGCCAAGATCGCCAGCGATTTCGCGCAGCTTGGCCGCCATGCGGTTCATGTCGGTCTTGAGTTGGCCGAAAACACCCTGGTAGTTGCCACGGATATCATTGGTCAAGTCGCCATGGGCCATGCCGCCGGCCACCGTGGCGACTTCGCTGGTCACCTGCTGCAGCATGCCGGTGAGGCCGTTCAGCCGCTGGCTGATGGTAAGCAGGAAGCCTTCCTTGTCACCTTCGTTCAGCCGCATGCCGAGATCGCCGGCCGAGGCCTTGTCGCAAAGCTGCGAGACTTCCTCGATCGCCTTGCGCTCGCGGGCTTCACGCTCGGCACGCTGTGCCTCGGTGGTGCTGCGCTGTTCGGCGATATCGGCTTCGGCTTTTTCGCGGGCGATCATGCTGTCCTTGAATACCTGCACCGCGCCGGCCATGGCGCCGATCTCGTCCTTGCGCTCGGCGCCGCTGACGGCAACCGTGGTGTCGCCACCAGCCAGCGTGGTCATGGTGGCGGTCATGGCGCGGATCGGGCGAATGATCGTGCCGATGGCAATGAAGCCGCCGATCAGCAGGCCGAGCACCACAGCCGCCGCCACCGCAATCAGCAGAGTCCAGCGCTGCTGGCGATAGAGTTCGGTTACGGCTTCGTTCGTGTCATTCACTGCCTTGCTGAGTGTCGTTGCGGTGTCGCGCAGGTTGCTCACGGCGGCATCGCGCGCGGCACTGACTTCCGGGCGCCGCTGGTATTCGCGGGAGGCTTGCGCGCCTTCGGCGCGGGCAATGCGGGCGATCTCGCGACGCGTTGCGGCGAAGGCATCCACCATGCGGCGAGTCTCGGCGAAGCTGGCGCTCTCGGCGGCCGGCTGGATCTTCGCCCAGGCATCCAGATCCGCGTTGATCTGACTCAGGCTTGCTTCGATGCCTTTTGCATATCGCTCGGTTTCCTCCGGCGTGTTCGCCAAGTAGAGGCCGCGAGAATCGGCAATAGTCGTCTGGGTCAGGGCAAAGACATGGTCGCTGTAGAGGGCGCGGGTTGCCTTGTTCGCCATCTCATCGGTCACCTGATCCGACACATCGATGATGTAGCGGGCCATCACGCCGACGCCGATCGTGGCGAGCGAGAGCAGGATCAGCAGGGCTGAAATGCGGGTGAGGATCTTGGTGTTGTTGATCAGGCGCAACATGGGGCTCTCCAGGATGCCAGCAAAACGTCACCGGGCAGGCGGCGCCTGTCCGATACCGTTGGTCTAATCCTGGAGCTGGTTCTGGCCGAGTGACAATCCGCTAACAGCGACAAGGTGTTAGCGGATTTTAACCGGCAGGGCTGTGGAATCGGCGCGGCGCGATAGAAAGCGTCACATTGCTATAAGCAGGCGCTAATCCCGCCGCCAGAGCGGCCACATGCGGCGCGGATTGACGCCATAGGGATAGCGCAGCGCCAGCATCATCGCCATGCCGAGCAATGGCCAGTGGAACCAGATGCTGTGGCGGCTGGTCAGCAGATTGATCAGGGCAAGGAAGACGATGACGACGACACCGCGCATGGCATTGCGGCGCCATTTGCGGATCGCCTCTTCGCTATCCTGCGGCCCGCCATCCGTTTCATCATGCTGCGGGCGGCCTTGATAAACCGGCGGCTGGGCGCTGGCGCGGGCCGGCTGGTCCACCTGGATGCGGTAGGCCGGCACCGGCTCGGCGATATTCTTGATTTCGCGCGAGCCGATGAAGTCGAAGCCGAAATCCAGCTTCTTGCGCACCTGCTCGAACACCGTGCCGGAAATGCACACGCCGCCGGCCTCGGCGAGCGCTTCCAGCCTTGAAGCGATATTCACGCCATCGCCGAGCAGGTCGGTGCCATCCACCATCACGTCGCCGAGATTGATGCCGATGCGGAATTGCAATGGCGGCGTGCCGGGGGCATCCAGTTTCAGCGCCGCATTGCGCGCGGCGACGCGGCGCTGTGCTTCCACGGCGGCGAACACGGCTTCCACGGGGGAAGAGAATTCCGCCAGCAGGCCATCGCCCCAGGTATTCACCACGCGGCCATGATGCCGCTCGATCTCCTGGATCATCTCGCCGCGATAGAGCTTAAGCCGCTGCACGGTGCCGACTTCATCGGCTTCCACCTGGGCGCTGTAGCCCTGCACATCGGCGCAGAAGATGGTGGTCAGCTTGCGCGGCAACGGACGCGGCGCCTCCGTCTTGGCATCGGGGGAGGTGGGGCCAGGGGGCGGAGAGCCGGGATCAGTCTGCATCAGGGCAGCCTCGTCTGGCGCGGATGAAAAGCGGGCAGCAGCCAGTATAGCCCTACCAGCGCGGGACCGGGGAGGGCGGATCTGCGCCAAAAAATGTGACGGCGGCTGCTTGGGCAGCGGTTTCCTGGCGGAAAAGGGCTGGGGCTACCTACCCCATCGGGCGTCATCCCCGGCGGTTCCGATCAAATCCGGAAGGGCAAGGACGCGAAAACATCGCCGTCAGTTTACCCAGCCTGAGGCGTCCAGACTGGTACATTGCCGCAGCACGTGGGCCTCATTGGGTTTGGGGAATTCGACCCAGAAACAGCTTCCGGCTCCCGGTATGCTGGTGAAGCCCAGCCAGCCCTTCATCGCTTCCGCCAGTTTACGGCTGAACACAAGCCCGATCCCGTTGCCGTCGATGTCGCTGTTCTCCATACCGAGCCGGTTGAATATCTCGAACAGCCGGGGCTGCTGATCGAACGGGATGCCGGTGCCCTCATCCATGACCATCACTTTGACAGCGGATTGAGTCTCCACGATTTTGATCGTCACGGTGCCTTGCGGCCGGTTGTACTTGATCGCATTCGACAGCAGGTTGACCAGAATCTGCCGGGCACGTAGCGGATCAACATGGACCGATTTCCGGGTTTCCAGTTCATCCGGCCAGACGATGCGGATGTCGTGATTTTTCGCCAGCGTTGCAACACTGGTTTCCGTGTCGGCAACGATGTCGGCAAGCGCGGTGGTCTCCGCCTTGATGGATAGCTGGTTGGCTTCGAGACGCGCCAAGCTGCGGATGTCGTCGATCAGGTCAAGCAGATGCCGGCCGCCGATTTCGATCTCCTGCACATAATCTTTTTGCCGCTGATTGAGCGTTTCCGACAATTCCGTGACCAGCATTTGCAGGAAACCAAAGATGCCATTGAGCGGTGTGCGTAGCTGATAGCTCAGGCCGATCAGGAAGTCAGATTTCGCCTGGCTGACGCATTCGGCGACTTTGATCGTGTCGGCCAAACTGGTGGCATCGCTATAGGTGATCAGCCGCATGTTGTCTGGTACGGGAGTGCTTTCCAGCAAATAGGTGCGGCCATCGGCCAGATCGATGCGGACCGGACCGAAGCCATGGGCGCTGTCGACCAGGGCGGCATGCTTGGCAATGGTTGCGGCCATGCTGGCGGCGTCGTTGCTATAGAAGCCTTTGTTCCAGCCGTGCTCCAGCACTTCGGCATACGAGGGTTTGCTGTCCGCGACGGCATCGGGCAATTGCCAGAGCCGCCGGAAGGTTTTGTTGGCAAAGGCGACATTGCGGTCCGCGTCCAGCAGCAGCACGCCCTGGCGCATGGCATTCAAGGCGGTGAACTCGCTTTTCATAACCCGGTTCGATCGTGAAACCCGGGCAGGGATGGTGCCCTTTCTGTCCTTGCTGTCGGCCTGTGCCGTCATGCTGCGGTTCATCTGGGAGGCTTTCTTTTTCATGTTTGTAAATCTGTCTGCAACGCACCGGGTCAAACACCTGCCGGAAAGTCTGCTTGCGGTCGCTGCGCCGCGAGAGGCGATGCGGCGTCCGGGGCCGGTTCGACCGACATGAAAATAGGGATGTTCGTTCGGCCTGGGACCGAACAAATCTGGTGAGGTCTGGACAATTCTGGTGGGATCGTCAGCTGCGGCCGCGATCAGGGCTGCTTATTATCGTTTGATAATGGCGCCGTCATCGTTATGTAACCAAGCCATGGATCCGGGTGTCGCGGTTTCCGTCATGGCGAAATCGGCGGCCCGCATCATCAAGGCAATTTCAAGCGACACAAAATTCAGCAAGGCCTCGGAGAAGGCGGGCAGGAATTCCACGCCCAATCCGCCGGGCTGGTGCAGGATCAGAAGATTTTTCTCCTGGCATTTCTCGAAGATGCGGCGCACATGGGCGCGGGAAACGCCGAACTCCCGGGCGATCTGACCATAGGGGAAAGCCAGGATCGGCGGCGCATCGGTGGCGTGGTTCGCCAAGCCAAGCCACAGCTTGAATTTCAGTTCGCCGGCCGCATCCTGGGTCGAGAGCATATCGATTTCCGTCAGCAAGGCCACGAACCGGGCGTCGCTGTACAGGCGCAGGCATTCCGAATAATAGCGGCCACGGAAACCCGGGATATTGTTCCAGGCCTGTTCGTAGTCATGCGGCGACAGCAGCCGCAGCGGCAACAGCGTGCCAAGTGCCATCTTGTCGCCGTGCGCGATGGCCGCTTCGGAGAAGTCGACCAGCTTGACGCGCCGGTCGGTCTGCGAGCGGCTTGTCTGCACCGCGCCGGCGAACTGCATCAGCGCCAGCAGGGCAACGACCCGATTGGGCGAGGCGATCTGGAAGCGTGTGGCGAAATGCTGCAGCCGGCTGACGGTAGCATACGTGTCCGGCAGCAGCGGGTTGCGGGTGTAATGGTAGGCGATCAAGGCGGTGCAAAGCAGGTATCTGGCTTCGCCGCTCATGATCCGGGCGAGAAAAGGCAGTTTGCGGAAATTCTTCAGCACCCGCTCGGCATAGAGCGTTACGGCGGCGTGAAACCGCTCATGACGCTGCAGGCGCTTGGCATCGTCGAGCAGCCAGGCAGGCAACTGGCCGTATAATTCATCCAGACGATTTGGCCGTGCCGCGGCGGCGTGCCCAGCCAAGTCGTTCGCCGCCGGCTGTATGTGATCTGAAAAGTCCATCGAGCCTCACTTGTGCAGTGGGGTGCTCGTCCAATCCTGAGCCGCCGCAGGCTAACAGCCTTCAGCGCGCGGCGCAGCCGTTTCAAGGATACGCTGGCGGCGCCGGCTAACCTGCTTGGCTAACCCAAATATAAGATATTGAAATATAAGGAAATGGTGGGCCCGGAGGGACTTGAACCCCCAACCAGACCGTTATGAGCGGCCGGCTCTAACCAGTTGAGCTACAGGCCCGGAGACTTGAGGCGCTATTTATGCGCCTCAAGTATCAAGGAAGGAGCGCAATTTACGCGAGCGGCTCGGGTGCTTCAACTTCCGCAGCGCCTTGGCCTCGATCTGGCGGATACGCTCGCGGGTGACGTTGAACTGCTGGCCGACTTCCTCGAGCGTGTGATCGGTGTTCATGCCGATGCCGAAGCGCATGCGCAGCACGCGTTCTTCGCGCGGGGTAAGGGTGGCCAGCACCCGCGTGGTGGTCTCGCGCAGGTTGGAGTTGATCGCGGCATCGAGCGGCAGAACGGCGTTCTTGTCCTCGATGAAATCGCCGAGATGCGAATCTTCCTCGTCGCCGATCGGCGTTTCGAGGCTGATCGGCTCCTTGGCGATCTTGAGCACCTTGCGCACCTTCTCCAGCGGCATGCCGAGCTTGGTCGCCAGTTCTTCCGGCGTCGGCTCGCGGCCGATCTCGTGCAGCATCTGGCGGCTGGTGCGCACCAGCTTGTTGATCGTCTCGATCATGTGCACCGGAATACGGATGGTGCGGGCCTGGTCGGCGATCGAGCGGGTGATGGCCTGCCGGATCCACCAGGTGGCATAGGTCGAGAACTTGTAGCCACGGCGGTATTCGAACTTATCCACCGCCTTCATCAGGCCGATATTGCCTTCCTGGATCAGGTCGAGGAATTGCAGGCCGCGGTTGGTGTATTTCTTGGCAATCGAGATGACGAGGCGCAGGTTGGCCTCGACCATTTCCTTCTTCGCCATGCTGGCTTCGCGCTCGCCCTCGCGCACCTGCTTGTAGATGCGCTTGAACTCGGAAACCGGCAGGCCGATCTGGGTGGCGACCACGGCGATCTCGTTGCGGATGGGCTTCACCTGGGCGGCGCCGGATTCGGCGAAGCGCGGCCAGTTCTTGTGGCCCTTGACCTTGCCGACCTTGGACAGCCAATTCGGATCGAGTTCGTTATTCTCGTACTGCTTGATGAATTCCTCGCGGGGGATCTTGTAGCCCTCCGCGATGCGCAGCATGCGGCCTTCCAGCATCATCAGCTTCTTGTTCAGGCCGTAGAGATTCTCGACCAGGCTTTCGATGCGCATGTTGTTGAGATGCACGGAATCCATCAGCCGCACCATCTCATGGGTCAGCTTCTGGTAGGCCTTGTCGCGCTTCGGGTCGATTGGCTCATGCGCCAGCGCCGATTGCAGGCGCTCTTCCTGCGTCTTCTGCAGCTTCTTGTAATGCTTGGCGATGGCGTCGAAGGCTTCCAGCACCTGCGGCTTGAGCTGCGCTTCCATGGCGGCGAGCGACAGGTTGGCCTCGTCGTCCTCGTCCATTTCCTCTGGCGCCGGGGCGCCATCGGGGCCAACGGCGCCGCCAGGCGCGGCGGCCTTCGGTGCCTCGGCCTTCACCGAGGGCTTCGGCGCGGCTTCCGGCTTCGCCACCGGCTTCGGGTCGAGCTTGGACGGCTGGCCGGCGGCTTCCGCCGCGGCCGCTTCTTCTTCCTCTTCCAGGCCGCCTTCGGGAACGCCGCCGCCCATGGTGGCTTCAAGGTCAACCACGTCGCGCAGCAACAGGCGGCCTTCCACCAGGTCGTCGCGCCACTGCACGATGGCCTGGATGGTCAGCGGGCTTTCGCAGATCGCCGAGATCATCTTCTCGCGGCCGGCCTCGATGCGCTTGGCGATGGCGATTTCGCCCTCGCGCGACAGCAGCTCCACCGAACCCATTTCGCGCAGATACATGCGCACCGGATCGTCGGTGCGGTCGGACTCGGCCTTCGGGCCGGCGGTCTCGCTCGCTTCGCCATCGACGGCTTCGGCCTCGGCCTCTTCCTTCTCCGGCTGCGCGTCTTCCTGCTCTTCCGATTCCACGATGGTCACGCCCATCTCGGAGAGCATGGCCATGGTGTCTTCGATCTGCTCGGAGGAAACCTGCTCCGGCGGCAGCACCGCGTTGATCTCGTCGTAAGTGACGTAGCCGCGCTCCTTGGCGCGGGTCAGCATGCGCTTGATCGCAGCAACGGATGCGTCGATCAGCGGCGTATCAGCCGTGTCTTCCTTTTCCGGAGCTTCGGTCGCATCGGGTGCCGCTGCTTGTTTCGCCATGCCGCTTCCTAAACCGTTACCTCGGCGCTTTTGCACCGGGCCTGTCCAAAACACACGGAGCCGCCCCGCGAGGAACGGCTCCATTCACATCATCACTCGTCGTCCGAGGCCGATACCTGGCTTCGGGCCGCGCCCACTTCCGCCTGCAATGCCGAAAAGCGGCGCCAGGCATCCGGGCTCATATCCTCGGCGAGTTCCGCCTGGGCGGTCGCCAGTTCCTTTTCCAGCTCGTTCAACCGATAACGCTGCACGGCCTGGAACCAGCCTCTCTCAACCTTGTCTCGCAGGGTCTCTGCCTTGGTAAACGGCTCAAGTACCCGGTATTCCTCGCCGAACACGAGGTCGAGCGACGTGCCAAGGCCCTGGCCCCTGAGATGGGACGCCAGACCCTCGCCGTCAAGACCGGGATGGCGGGAGGCTTCTTCTAGAATCCGCATCTTGAGGCTGTCAAGCAGGTGATTCGGGAATGTCAGCCGCGCCACCGCCTCGGCATGGTCCTCAACCAGCCAGGGATGGCGGAGTAATCCCAGCAGCAGGGCCTTTTCCCGCCGGTCGCCGGCATCCGGGGCCTGCGGGGCGGCCAGATCCCCAATCGGGCGGCCAAAACCCGGTCGTCCACCGGTCCAGCGCTCGCCGGCCCAGCCGCCAGCGAAGCCGGGGCGGTTCTGGCCGCCACGCATCTGGCCGGGGCCGGGAGGGCGGCTGGGGCGGGCAGGGGCGAACAGGTTGCGCAGCCTCTCGCGCAGATGCTCGCGGTAGTGGTTCTGCACCGCCGGATGCTTGATGCGGAAGGCGGCAGCCTTGAGCGTGTTTTCCAGCGCGGCGCGGCGTTCCGGGGTGTCGATGGCCTGGCCCTCGGTTTCCTTGCGCCACAGCATTTCGGACAGCGGCAGGGCCTGGGCCAGCACTTCCTCCATGGCGGCGCGGCCGCCGGCCTTTACCAGATCGTCGGGATCCTGGCCGGCGGGCAGCAGGGCGAAGCGGAAGGACTTGCCCGGCTCCAGCAGCGGCAGGGCGCGGTCGACAGCCCGCAACGCCGCCTTGAGGCCGGCCTTGTCGCCGTCGAAACACAGGATCGGCTCCGCTGCCATGCGCCACAGCAACGCCAACTGATCCTCGGTCAGCGCGGTGCCGAGCGGCGCCACGGCATGGCTGATGCCGGCCTGGGCCAGCGCGATCACGTCCATGTAGCCTTCCGCCACCAGCACCGTGCCGGCCTCGCGCGAGGCCTCGCGGGCCAGCGCGATGTTGTAGAGCGTGTGGCTCTTGTGAAACAGCGGCGTTTCCGGCGAGTTGAGGTATTTCGCCGGCGCATCCGGGTCCAGCGCACGGCCGCCGAAAGCGATCACTCGGCCACGCCGGTCACTGATCGGAAACATCACCCGGTTGCGGAAACGGTCATAGCTCGCACCGCCATCGTCCGGCTTGATCAGCATGCCGGATTCGATCAGCAATGCTTCCGGGATATTGCGCGCCAGCATGGCCTCTTTCAGCGCCGTGCGGGCTCCCCCTTTGCTGGAACCGGGGGCGTAGCCGATGCGGAAACGGGCGATGGTTTCGCGCGACAGGCCCCGGCGCTCGATATAGGCCTTGGCTTCGCGGCCCACGGCGGCCTGCAACTGGCCCTCATACCACTTGGCGCATTCTTCCAGCGCGGTGGAAAGCGAGGCCGCCTGCTTGTCGCGCTCGCGGTCCTCGGGCCGCTGCTGCGGCACCGCCAGCCCGGCTTCGCCGGCAAGCTGCTCGATAGCCTCGTGGAACGAGAGGCCACCCTTGCTTTTCATGAACTCGATGGCGTCGCCATGGGCGCCGCAGCCGAAGCAATGGTAATGGTCGTCGTAGACGTGGAAGGACGGCGTCTTTTCGTTATGGAACGGGCAGAGGCCGAGATAGTCGCGGCCACGCTTGGTCAGCCGCACATGCCGGCCGATCAGGCCAGGCAGCGACACCCGGTTACGCAGCTCCTCGAGAAACGACTCGGGAAATTGGGCCATGGCCCTTCCAGTCTATACCCGCTCTAGGTCAGCAGGCCCTTGAGTACCGCCGATGCCTTGCCGAAATCCATCTGGCCGACATATTTGGCCTTCAGCACGCCCATCGCCTTGCCCATATCCTTGATGCCGGTGGCGCCGACCTCGGCAATCGCCGCCTTGGCGGCGGCCTCGATCTCGGCCGGCTCCATCTGCTTGGGCAGGAACGACTCGATGATGGCGATTTCTTCCTTTTCCTGGTCCACCAGGTCCGGCCGGCCGCCCGTTTCGTAGGCGGTGATCGATTCGCGGCGCTGGCGCACCATGGTCTGCAGCATGGAAAGGATGTCCTGCTCCGGGATGCCGGTGCGGTCGGCGCCATCGGTGCGGGCGTTGATGTCGCGGTCCTTGAGCGCCGCCAGGATCAGACGCAAGGTACTGATACGGCGGGTATCTTTGGCCTTCATCGCCTCTTTCAAGGCGTCGTTCAGCGTCGTCCGCAGCATCGTTTTATGTCCCCACTTAAGCTACCGGAAAGGGGCGAGCATACTCGAACAACCGATTCCAGGCAAAAACTATAACCTGTTGATAACTCTGAATGTTTCGATACATGTTGCGACTTGACGGAACGGCGTGATTTGCTATGGTCCGGCCCCGGTCGGCGGGGCAGGTCAGCGCCCGGCCGCTCATCCACAACAGGGCCCTTAAAGCCCGGAGCCGAGGTTTTCGCTTAACCCCGCTCCGGCAGCTTCATGCGGCCCGAATACTGCGCCTGCAGTGGCGCCAGATGGAGTACCGGACATGTCGCCGCAGCCGATCGACCCGCAGCCGCCGCAACCAGGGCTGACGGGAATCGTCGTCCTGGCCGATGGCAGTGTCTTCCGCGGCTATGGTCTCGGCGCTGAGGGCGTGGCGGAAGGCGAAATCTGCTTCAACACCTCGATGACAGGCTACCAGGAAATCCTCACCGATCCTTCCTATGCCGGCCAGATCATCACCTTCACCTTCCCGCATATCGGCAACACCGGCACCAACCCGGAAGATATCGAGACCCAGGGCATCGCCGCGCGCGGCCTGATCCTGCGCGCCCCGATCACCGATCCGTCCAACTTCCGCAGCGATCATCACCTGGATGCCTGGCTCAAGGCGCGCAATCTGGTCGGCCTTTCGGGCATCGACACCCGCGCCATGACCCGCCGCATCCGCGATCTCGGCGCGCCGAACGGCGTCATCGCCTACCGCAAGGACGGCAAGTTCGACATCGCCGCGCTCACCGCCCAGGCCAAGGCCTGGCCGGGCCTGGAAGGCATGGATCTCGCCAAGGATGTGAGCTGCCGCCAGACCTATGGCTGGGACGAGACGCTGTGGACCCTGGGCCAGGGCTACGGCAAGCAGACGGCGCCGAAATATCACGTCGTCGCGCTCGACTACGGCATCAAGCGCAACATCCTACGCAATCTGGCTTCTGTCGGCTGCCGCGTCACCGTGCTGCCCGGCAACAGCACGGCGGAAGATGTGCTGCGCCACAAGCCGGACGGCATCTTCCTGTCCAACGGCCCCGGCGATCCGGCGGCGACCGGCGTCTATGCCGTGCCGACGATCAAGGCCCTGGTGGAGAGCGGCAAGCCGGTTTTCGGTATCTGCCTCGGCCATCAGATGCTGGCGCTGGCGCTCGGCGGCAAGACCGCAAAGATGGAACGCGGCCATCGCGGCGCCAATCACCCGGTGAAGGACCTGGAGACCGGCAAGGTGGAGATCACCAGCCAGAACCATGGCTTCTGCGTGGTGGAGGAAAGCCTGCCGGCCAATGTCGTGCGCACCCATGTGTCGCTGTTCGACGGATCGAATGAAGGCATCAAGCTGACCGACAAGCCGGTCTTCTCGGTGCAGTATCACCCGGAAGCCTCGCCTGGCCCGCAGGACAGCCACTACCTTTTCCAGCGCTTCGTCGGCCTGATCGAAAAGGCTCAGGCGAAGTGACCCAGACCGAGATTTCCCATGCCTAAGCGCACCGACATCCAAAGCATCCTGATCATCGGCGCCGGTCCCATCGTGATCGGCCAGGCCTGCGAATTCGATTACTCCGGCACCCAGGCCTGCAAGGCGCTGAAGCAGGAAGGCTACCGCGTCATCCTGATCAACTCCAACCCAGCCACGATCATGACCGATCCGGGCCTGGCGGATGCCACTTATGTGGAGCCGATCACGCCCGAGATCGTCGCCAAGATCATCGAGAAGGAACGGCCGGACGCGCTGCTGCCCACCATGGGCGGCCAGACCGCGCTGAACACCGCGATGAAGCTGGCCGAGGACGGCACGCTGGAAAAGTTCAAGGTGAAGCTGATCGGCGCCAGCCGCGATGCCATCGCCATGGCCGAGGACCGCGAACTGTTCCGCCAGGCGATGCAGCGCATCGGCCTCGACATGCCGAAATCGGCTACCGCGCATACCCTGGATGAAGCCCGCGCCGTGCTGGTGGAAACCGGCCTGCCGGCCGTGATCCGCCCCAGCTTCACGCTGGCCGGCACCGGCGGCGGCATTGCCTATACGCGCGATGAATTCGACGAGATCGTGCTGCGCGGCCTCGATGCCTCGCCGACCACCGAAGTGCTGATCGATGAATCGGTGCTCGGCTGGAAAGAATACGAGATGGAGGTTGTCCGCGACCGCAACGACAACTGCATCATCGTCTGCTCGATTGAAAACATCGACCCGATGGGCGTGCATACCGGCGACAGCATCACCGTCGCCCCGGCGCTGACGCTCACCGACAAGGAATACCAGATCATGCGCGACGCCTCGATGGCGGTGCTGCGCGAGATCGGCGTTGAAACCGGCGGCTCGAATGTGCAGTTCGCGGTCAACCCGGATGATGGCCGCATGGTGGTCATCGAGATGAATCCGCGCGTGTCGCGCTCCTCCGCGCTGGCCTCCAAGGCCACTGGCTTCCCGATTGCCAAGGTGGCGGCGAAGCTGGCGGTGGGCTACACGCTCGACGAATTGATGAACGATATCACCGGGGTGACGCCGGCTTCCTTCGAGCCGACGATTGATTACATCGTCACCAAGATGCCGCGCTTCACCTTCGAGAAATTCCCGGGCACCGAGAAGCTCTTGAACACCTCGATGAAGTCGGTGGGCGAGGCGATGTCGATGGGCCGCTGCTTCCAGGAAAGCCTGCAGAAAGCCCTGCGCTCCATGGAAACCGGCCTCACCGGCCTCAATGAACTGGTGATCCCGAATGTCGAGGATGATGACAAGGAGCTGATCAAGGCGGCGCTTTCCAAGCCGACGCCGGATCGCCTGCTGGTGATCGCCCAGGCGTTCCGCCACGGCCTGACGGTCGAGGAAATCCAGGGTGCCTGCAAGTTCGATCCCTGGTTCCTGCGCCAGATCGAGGAGATCGTGCAGGCGGAACAGGCGATCCGCAAGCACGGCCTGCCCAAGGATGCCGCCGGCCTGCGCCGGCTGAAGCAGATGGGCTTCTCCGATCCGCGCCTGGCCGAACTGGCCGGCGTGAAGGAAGCCGAAGTGGCTGCCGCGCGGGCCAAGGCGAAGGTGCACCCGGTGTTCAAGCGCGTGGATACCTGCGCCGCCGAGTTCGAGAGCCGCACGCCGTATATGTATTCGACTTACGAATTCGGCGAGAGCGCCGAATGCGAGGCGCAACCGAGCGACCGCAAGAAGGTGATCATCCTTGGCGGTGGCCCGAACCGCATCGGCCAGGGCATCGAGTTCGACTATTGCTGCGTCCATGCCGCCTATGCGCTGAAAGAGGCCGGCTATGAGACCATCATGGTCAACTGCAACCCGGAAACCGTGTCGACCGATTACGACACTTCCGACCGCCTGTATTTCGAGCCGCTGACCGTCGAGGACGTGCTGGAGATCGTGCGCGTCGAGCAGTCGAACGGCAAACTGCATGGCGTGATCGTGCAGCTTGGCGGCCAGACGCCGCTGAAACTTGCCGCCGGCCTCGAAGCCGCCTATGTGCCGATCCTCGGCACCTCGCCGGATGCCATCGACCTGGCCGAGGACCGCGAGCGTTTCCAGCAGCTTCTGCAGCAGCTCAACCTGAAGCAGCCGACCAACGGCATCGCGCGGTCGGAAGCCGAGGCTCGCGAAGTGGTCGCTCGCATCGGTTATCCGGTGGTGATCCGCCCGAGCTATGTGCTCGGCGGCCGCGCCATGGAAATCGTGCGCAACAACGCCCAGCTTGAACGCTACATGACCGAGGCGGTGCGGGTTTCCGGCACTTCGCCGGTGCTGATCGACAGCTATCTCTCGGATGCCATCGAAGTGGACGTAGACTGCCTGGCCGATGGCGAGGCGCAGTTCGTTGCCGGCGTGATGGAGCATATCGAGGAAGCCGGTATCCATTCCGGCGACAGCGCCTGTGCGCTGCCGCCCTACAGCCTGGCCCCGGCGATCATCGACGAGATCAAGGCGCAGACCCAGGCGCTGGCCCGTGCGCTCAAGGTCGTCGGCCTGATGAATGTGCAATACGCGGTCAAGGACGGCGTGGTGTTCATCCTCGAGGTCAACCCGCGTGCCTCGCGCACCGTGCCCTTCGTCGCCAAGGCCATCGGCGAGCCGCTGGCCAAGATCGCCGCCCGCGTCATGGCCGGCGAGAAGCTGGCCAGCTTCGGCCTGCAGCAGAAGCGCCATGACCATATCGCGGTGAAGGAAGCCGTGTTCCCGTTCGCCCGTTTCCCCGGCGTGGATATCATCCTCGGCCCGGAAATGAAGTCGACCGGCGAGGTCATGGGCATCGACCGTGATTTCGGCATGGCCTTCGCCAAGGCGCAGCTTGCCGCCGGCACCATCCTGCCGCGCGAGGGCAGCGTGTTCATCTCGGTGCGCGATGGCGACAAGCCGGCCCTGGTGGAAGCCGCCCGCAGCCTGGTGGCGATGGGCCTGCAGGTGGTGGCCACCGCCGGCACCGCGCGCTTCTTCGAAGGCCACGGCATCCCGGTGAAGGTGGTCAAGAAGGTGATGGAAGGCCGCCCGCATATCGTCGATTCGATGAAGAACGGCGAAATCCAGCTGGTCTTCAACACCTCGGAAGGTGCTGCCTCGATCCGTGACAGTTTCGATCTGCGCCGCACCGCGCTGATGAATAAAATCCCGTATTTCACGACCGTGGCCGGTGCAAAGGCCGCCGTGCGCGCCATTGAGGCGTTGCGCTCGGGAAGCCTTGCCGTTGCCCCCTTGCAGGCTTATTTTTAGGGTTTGCGAGGAAGGGAACCATGCAGCGCATACCCATGACCGCATCAGGCTTTCACCGCCTGGAAGCGGAATTGAAGCACCTGAAGAGCGTGGAACGGCCGGAGGTGATCCGGGCGATCTCCGAGGCGCGCGAGCATGGTGACTTGTCGGAAAACGCCGAATACCACGCCGCCAAGGAAAAGCAGGGCTGGATCGAGACCCGGGTGATGGAGCTGGAGGACAAGCTGGCCCGCGCCGATGTCATCGACGTGTCGAAGCTGACCGGCTCCACCGTCAAGTTCGGCGCCACCGTGGTGCTGGCCGACGAGGATACCGACGAGAAAATGACCTACCAGATCGTCGGCGCCGATGAATCCGACATCAAGGGCGGCCTGCTCTCGATCACCGCGCCGCTGGCCCGCGCCCTGATGGGCAAGAGCGCCGGCGACAGCGTGGAGGTGGCCGCCCCCGGCGGCGCCAAGGGCTACGAGATCGTTTCCGTCAGCTTCAAGTAACTGCCCGCATAAAGGGTGGTTCGCCCGCGCGGCCACGGCAGCCGGGCATTCTGCCGCAATGCACCCGGCAGACGGGGGAGTGACGGCGGTCACAGAGCTATTTTCCGCCCTTTTCGCTATACTGGTCTTTCCGGGGCAACCCGGACCGGTCGCCTGTCTGTGTGGCGGGGCCGGGTTTGAGCCAGGCAGCGAGGAGCGCATAGCGCATGAGTGGTCCGAAGCGCGTTCTGCTGGTCGATGACGACCGTACCCTGCAAGGCCTGCTGGCTGAACAGCTGGAGGCGACCAAGGAATTCGCCACCACCTGCGTCAATGACGGCAAGGCGGCCTTGGATATCGTGCAGCGCGAGCTGTTCGACCTGATCCTGCTCGATGTCGGCCTGCCGGACCTGGATGGCCGCGAGGTCTGCCGCGAAATGCGCCGCCAGAGCGTGCGCACCCCGGTGATCATGCTCACCGCCGCCGATAGCGAAGCCGATACCATTCACGGCCTGGAAGCCGGCGCCAACGACTACGTCTCCAAGCCGTTCAAGATGGGCGTGCTGATCGCCCGCGCCCGTGCCCAGTTGCGCCAGTTCGAGCAGAGCGAGGATGCCGTCTTCGCCATCGGACCCTACAGCTTCCGCCCGGCCAACAAGCTGCTGCTCGACAATGAGAAGGTGGGCAAGAAGGTGCGGCTGACGGAAAAGGAAACCGCGATCCTGAAATACCTGCTGCGTGCCGGCCAGAAGCCGGTGCCCCGCGAGACCCTGCTTACCGAGGTGTGGGGTTACAATGCCGGGGTTTCCACCCACACGCTGGAAACCCATGTCTATCGCCTGCGCCAGAAGATCGAGCGCAATCCGGCGGAAGCCAAGCTGCTGCTGACCGAACCGGGCGGCTACCGGCTGTCGCCATGAACGCAGTGGCGTCGCGTCATTTGCCCTGGAAGCGCGGCGGCCGTTTTTCGGCCATCGCCTTGCGGCCTTCCACGGCATCGGCGCTGCGGAAGGAATTGGCCGAGCGGTCGCGCGCGGCGCGCTCGTCCAGGATGCCGTTGGCGATTTCGTTCAGCGTCTGCTTCATGCCCTTGAGCGAGAGCGGCGCCAGGCCGGTGAGCGTAGCGGTCAGTGCCTCGACGCGGGCCTCGAGTTCAGCCGCCGGCACCAGCCAGTCGAGGAAGCCGGTGCGCAGCATTTCAGTGGCATCGAATGTCTCGGTGGCGAGGAACAGCCGCTTCGCCGCACTCAGGCCCAGCCGCGACACCGCGCGCCGCAGCCCATGCGGATGGTACTGGATGCCAAGCTTGGCCGGCGGGATGAAGCTGCGGATGCCTTCGGCGCCGAGCCGGAAGTCGCAGGCCAGCGCGATATCGGTGCCGCCGCCATACACGCCGCCCTGCAGCACGCAGAGCGTCGGGCAGGGGAAGGCTTCGAGGCGGTCGGCCACCCGCTCCAGCGGATTGTCGCGCCAGTCATGGCTGCCGACATCGCCCAAGTCGACGCCGGAACAGAAGCTCTTGCCCTTGGCGCGCAGCACCAGCAGCCGCAGCGCCGGCTTCGCCGCCAGCTCCAGCAGCGTGGCGTCAAGCGCGTCCAAGTCGTTGATGTCCAGCGCGTTGTGCTTTTCCGGCCGATTCAGGGTCAGCGTTGCACGGTCGTCCTGGGTCTCTACAATGAAGGCGTCGGACATGGCGTTTGGGGACCTGTTCTTGGAGAGGGTGGCGGCATTTCCGCATAGCGCGGCTGTGGCTGCAAGCGGCAGCCGGGAGGCAGGCGCATGAGCCAGGATTTTTATGTCCGCTTCTGGGGCGTGCGCGGCTCCATCGCCGTCGGCTCGGCCGATGTGATGCGCTATGGCGGCAATACCTCCTGCCTGGAAATCCGCTGCGGCGAGCATGTGCTGGTATTCGACAGCGGCACCGGCATCCGTGCGCTGGGCAATTTGCTGCAGCGCCAGGCGCCGATCAACGCCGATGTCTTCCTCACCCATACGCATTACGACCATGTTTGCGGCATGCCGCATTTCTGCCCATTCTTCGATCCGCGCAATACATTCCGCATCCATTCCGGCCATGTTACCGATACCGGCGGCATCAAGAGCGTGCTGAAGCAGATGATGACCTCGCCGCTTTTCCCGGTGCCGCTGGAAATCTTCCAGGCGAATCTGAGCTTCCATGATTTCCGCCAAGGCGAGGTGATCGAGCCGGCGCCCGGCATCAAAGTGCGCACCGCGCCGCTCAGCCATCCCGATCTTGCCACCGGCTACCGCGTCGAATTCCAGGGCAAGTCGATCTGCTACCTCACCGATACCGAGCATCCGCCGGAAGGATTCTGCGCCGAGCTGGCCGAATTCGTGCGCGGCGCCGATATCGTGGTCTATGACTCGATGTATACGCCGGCGCAGTACAAGACCCGCAAGGGCTGGGGCCATTCCACCTGGGAGGCTGGCGTTGCCTTGTGCGACGCCGCCAAGGCCAAGACCTATGTGGTGTTTCACCACGAGCCCGAGCATGACGATGCCGCCATGGATGCCATCGCCGCCGATGTCGAGGCGGCGCGGCCCGGCTCGGTGGTGGCGCGCGAGGGCATGGTGCTGCGGCCCTGATGACGCCGCGTATCTACTGGCGCCGCCTGCGCATGGGGCTTGAAACGCTGTTCGGCATCCGCCGTCAGGGCTTTTTCATTCCCTATCGCTATGCCGATGGTATTGCGCCCGCGCAGCCGCTCTATGCCGAAGTGGCGGCGCTGATGCAGGGGCGCGAAGCGGCGTTCCGCGAGGTGCTGGCTGGGATCGTAGAGCATGCGGCGGATTTTGCCGGCTTCAAGGGCAGCCCGCGTTTCGAGCAGGACTGGTTCCCCACCCTGGATGCGGCGGCAGCCTATATGCTGGTGCGGCGCTGGCAACCCGGCCGCATTGTCGAGGTCGGCTCCGGCCATTCCACCCGCTTCATGGCCCGCGCCGTGAGCGATGGCGCGCTCTCCACCAGTATCACCGCGATCGACCCGGCGCCGCGCGCCTCGCTGAAAGGCCTGGCGGTGGATTTCCGCCCCGGCATCGCCCAGAGCGCCGACCCGGCAATCTTCGATGCCTTGCAGGCCAACGACCTGCTGTTCATCGATTCCAGCCATATCCTGATGCCGGGCAGCGATGTGGACTGGCTGTTCAACCGCGTGCTGCCCAGGCTGCCCTCGGGCTGCCATGTGCATATCCACGATATCTTCCTGCCCGATGATTATCCCGCTGACTGGCTGTGGCGCGGCTATAACGAGCAGCAGGCTTTGCCGCTGCTGCTGGCCGGCGGCGGCTGGCGACTGGATTTCGCCAGCCATTATGCTGCGACAAGGCTTACCAAAGAGGTGGATCAGGCATTGGGGCCGCTGCCGCGCACCGCCGGCGCCCGCCCGGCCAGTATCTGGCTGACGCGGCTTTAGCCGCGCAGCACAATGGCAATCTTGGCTTCCAACTGCTGCGGCGTCACTGGCTTCACCAGATAGGCGTTCACGCCGACATCGCGCGCCTTGATCACATAGTCGCGCTCGCCATGGCCGGTGATCATGATCGCCGGGGTGTCGCTCGGCGTCGCCCAGGGCAGGTCGCCGGAGCGCAGCTTGGCGACCAGGGCGGCACCGCTATTCCCGGTCATGGCGTAATCGGTAAGCAGCAGATGGAAGGATTGCTTGTTCAGCAATTCCTCGGCCTCGCGCGCACTATGCGCGGTATGCAGATCGGCAAAACCCATGCGCCGCAGCATGCGCGACAGCAGGTCGATCATTTCGCTCTGGTCATCGACAATCAGGACACGGTAGGCGGCAAAGGATTGGCGGCTCATGCGGGCGGCGTTTCGCTGGAGAGGAGGGTTCCGATCTTGCTCAGCAGCCGGTCGAGGTCGACCGGCTTGGTGTCGTAGTCGGCGCAGCCGGCGGCGAGGCATTTCTCGCGGTCGGTGGCCAGCGCATGGGCGGTGAGCGCGATGACCGGGATCTGTGTCATCAAAGGGTCAGCCTTAAGCCGCCGCGTCGTCTCCAGCCCGTCGATGCCTTCGCCAAGCCCGATATCCATCAGCACCAGATCCGGCATCTCGCGCGGTGCCACATCCAGGCATTCCTCGCCGGTGATGGCGAAGCAGACGGCGAAGCCGCGCTTGGCCAGGCGTCGGCCCAGCATGTCGCGGTTCATTTCGTTGTCTTCGACAATCAGGATCTTGGTCATGCCGCTTCCACTTCCGCCAGCCGCGCCGGCATGGTGAATTCGAACACCGAGCCTTCGCCGACCTTGGAGCGGGCGGTGATATCGCCGCCGAGCAGGCGGGCGATCTTGCGGCTTAAGGCAAGGCCGAGGCCGGTGCCGCCGAAATGCCGCGCGGTGTTGCTGTCTCCCTGATTGAATTCATCGAAGATATTATCGATCTGGTCCTCGGGGATGCCGATGCCGGTATCGGTGACGGTGAAGCGCAGCCAGTCGGCGCCGTCGCGCTGTTCCGAGGTGACGCGGATCACCACGCTGCCATCGCGGGTGAACTTGGCGGCATTGGACAGCAGGTTGATGATGGTCTGGCGTGCCTTGGTCACGTCGGTCCACAGTGTCTGCACCGTGGCGTCGTTCTCCATGATGAACTGGTTGCCGTTCTTTTCCATCAGGCGGCGGATCACGGCGCCGACATCGCCCATCAGGTCGGGCAGCGTGACATGCTCCGGCGTCACTTCCATCTTGCCGGCCTCGATCTTGGTGATGTCGAGGATGTCGTTGATCAGCGCCAGGATGTGACGGCCGGCGGTGCGGATCTTGCCGAGGTCGTCGGCGTAGATCTTGTTGCCTTCCTCCTCGGCTTCTTCCAGCAGGATTTCGGAATAGCCGATGATGGCATTCAGCGGCGTGCGCAGCTCATGGCTCATCGAGGCGAGGAAATCGGTCTTGGCGTTGCTGGCAAGCTCGGCCTGTTCCTTGGCCTTGGCCAGCTCACGCTCCACCTTCATGCGCTCTTCCATCGGCATGATGGCGTTGATCCAGGCGTCGCCGCCGCCGAACTTGATCGGCCTGCAGGAAACCAGGGCCCAGAAGGTGTTGCCATCGGCGCCGTTGAACAGCACCTGCATTTCCGGCACGGCTTCGTTGCGCAACTGGCAGCCGGCGAGATAGCGGAAATCCTCGTCACGGGCGAAGTAGCGGCGGTTCGATATGTCGGGGTTGTTGAGGTCCTGCGGCTTAAGGCCGAAGACCCGCATCGCCGAGGGGCTGGCGAACAGCGCCATTTCGCCGCGCGTCACCACCAGCGGGAAGGGCAGGGCTTCCATCAGGCCGCGCTGGGCGCTGGCGATGGCTTCCTGGGCGTTCAGGCGGTCCTGCAGGGCGCGGCGCGACACGTCGGTGCGCACATGTTCGACGAAGGCCAGCCAGTTGAAGCGCAGCACCTGGGCATAGGCGATGATGCCCATCACCACACCGAAGGTAACGACGCGGTTCGGCGTGCGGTCGAACACCACGCCGCAGACCAGCAGCACGATGCCGAGTGGCAGGCCGAAGCTGACGCCGCTGCTCGGCATGCGCGAGAGTGCCGAGCCGCCGCCCACCATCATCACGCCCATGATGCCGACGAACATCGATTGTTCCTGGGCGTTGAGATGCGGGAACGTCATGATACAGGCAGTCGCCCAGGTGAGGCCGAGCAGCAGGGCATGGATGCTGGCGCGGCGCACGCGGCCGCGGCTTACCCGCTGCGGGGCCGGCGCATCGGCATATTTGCGCCAGTTCATCAGCATCGGCAGCATCAGCAGCGTGATGATGGCGTAGGGCAGGTAGACGTAGTGGTTCAGAAAGACGTGCGGGGCATTGAGGATGCTGGCAGCCATGCAGAGCAGGTTGCCGAAGACCATGAACGGCACCATCTTGACCAGATGCACCGCCTGATGGACCCGAATCTCGTCGGTATTCTCCTTGTGCCGGAGAAATTCGACCCTGGGCACTTAAGCCATCCCCGCTTGCCAACAACGCTGGCCGTATGATGCTCCCCGCCCACGGAAATGGAAAGGGAAAACAACCACCAAGGGTTGCTGAACTTTTAGGCGCGAAGCGGCGGCATCAACGATAGGGATCGGCTGCGTCGCGCAACCCGTCGCCGAAGAAGTTGAAGGCCAAAACCACCAGGACGACCGGAATGGCCGGAGCCATCAGCCACGGGTAAAGCGCCACCACGTTGATATTCTGCGCCTCGTTCAGCAGCACACCCCAGGAGGTGATCGGCGGCCGCAGGCCAAGACCGAGGAAGGACAAAGCCGTCTCGCCCAGGATCATGGACGGGATCGAGAGCGTTGCCGAGGCGATCAGGTGGCTCATGAAGCTTGGCATCAGGTGACGGCCGATAATGCGGCTGGGGCTGGCGCCCATGAGCTGTGCGGCGGTGCAGAAATCCTCCTCGCGCAAGGCCAGCAGCTTGGAGCGCACGGCACGGGCGAGGCCCGGCCAGTCGAGCAGGCCGAGGATGATGGTGATGCCGAAATAGACCAGGATCGGCGACCAGGTGACCGGCAGGGCGGCGGATAGCGCCATCCAGAGCGGCAGTTCGGGCAAACTTCGGATGATTTCGATCATGCGCTGGATCACATTGTCGATCCAGCCGCCGTAATAGCCCGAGATGCCGCCCAGCACGATGCCGATGATGAAGCTGATGGCGATGCCGATCAGGCCGACAGTAAGGGAGATGCGGGTGCCGTAGACGATGCGGGAGTAGATGTCGCGCCCGAGCCGGTCGGTGCCCATCAGGTAGAAATGCCCATCCTCCGCCGGGCAGACGAAGTGGAAGCGCATCGGGATCATGCCCCAGAACTGGTAGGCATCGCCCTGGCAGAAGAAGCGCAGCGGCAGTACGCGCCGCGTATCCTCGGTATATTCGCGTTTCAGCGTATCGACATTGAGCTTGAAGCGCAGGCCATAGACAAACGGGCCGACGAACTCGCCCTCATGGAACAGGTGGATCTCGCTCGGCGGCGCGTAGATGGCGCGGGCGTTGCGGGTCTGCACATTGTAAGGCGCGATGAATTCGGAAATCAGCGTCGAGCCATAGATCAGCAGCAGGATCACGGCGCTCCAGACGCCGAGGCGGTGGCGCTTGAACTTCCACCACATCATCTGCCATTGCGAAGCCTGGTAGTAGCGCTCCTGCTCCGGCGACAGCTTCTCGACGGAATAGGGATCGAAGGGCTCCTTCGAGACCCAGTGTTGCAGGCGGGTGTCGTTGGTGCTGTCGGTCATGCTACTTGGCCTTGCCGCCGGTGAGCCGGATGCGCGGATCGAGCAGGGCCAGCAGAATATCGGAAACCAGCATGCCGAACACGGTCAGCACCGCCAGGAACATCAGGAACGAGCCGGCGAGATACTGATCCAGCGATTGCAGCGCGCCGAGCAGCATCGGGCCTGCGGTCGGCAGGCTCATCACCACCGAAACGATCACCGAGCCGGACACCATATGCGGCAGCAGGTTGCCGATATCGGCGATGAACGGATTCAGCGCCATGCGGATCGGGTATTTCACCAGCAGCTTCATCGGCGGCACGCCCTTGGCGCGGGCGGTGGTGACATACTGCTTCTGCAATTCATCGAGCAGGTTGGCGCGCAGGCGGCGGATCATCGCCGCCGTGCCGGACGTGCCGATCACCACCACCGGCACGATCATATGCGCCATCAGCGACTTGAATTTCTCCCAGCCCCAGGGCGCATCAATCAGATGCTCGTCCACCAAGCCGCCGATGCTCATGCCGAACCAGATGTTGAAATAGTAGAGCATCACCAAAGCGAGCAGGAAATTCGGCGTAGCTAAGCCGAGATAGCCGAGCAGGGTGAAGCCGTAATCGCCCCAGCTATATTGCCGCGTGGCGGAATAGACGCCGATCGGGAAGGAGACGATGTAGACGAACAGGATGGTGAAGAAATTGATCACCGCCGTCATCACCAGGCGGTCGCCGATCAACTCGCTCACCGGCCGGTTATACTCGAACGACCAACCCCAATCGCCCTGCAGCAGGCCGGCAAAGCCGTTCGGGCCGGGAATGAAGCCCATCCAGATGGCGTATTGCTCGATCAGGTTGCGGTCCAGTGCATATTGGTGGCGCAGGTATTCGGCGCGCTCCATCGCCGAGCCTTCGCCCTGGGCGCGCAGCTCGGCAATCTGGTTGCTGAGGAAGTCGCCGGGCGGCAGCTTGATGATGATGAAGATCAAGGCGCTGATGATCAGCAAGGTCGGGATCATCAGCAGCAGCCGGCGGGCCAGGTACATCAGCATGGAATGGCGCTCACTGCTTCATCCAGAAAATTTCCGGCCGGTACATGCCGATCAGCGCGCCGGGATCCCAGTTGTAGATGCCTTCATCGGGCACATTGGCCAGCTTGCGGTTCACCACGATCGGCTGGAACACGCCGGTGATCACGCCGATGGTGTACATCTGGTCCATATGGATGGTGAGCATGCGGTGCCAGATCTGCTCGCGCGTCGTCAGGTCGCCGGCCTCGGTCCAGTCCTCGTTCAGCTTCAGCAGTTCCTTGGCCTCGGTCATGTCCGGCGCTTCGCCATTCTGGCCCTTGGTCTCATAGAACTGGCCCCATTTCGGCCATTGCAACTGGAACTGCGAGGTCGGCGCCAGTTCGGACGGGCTGGCGGCGGCATTCGGCACGCCATTCTCCAGGCCCGACCACACGCTCATCAATGCCTCGCCGGCGAAGATGCGGTTGCGCAGCACGTCGCGCTGGCTCGGCTTCGGGAACATCTTGATGCCGAGCTTGAGCCAGCTTTCGGCGATCAGTTCCAGGATGTCGATCTGCTCGGAAACCTCGCCGGCGGTCTCGATGATGATTTCCATCGGTCGGCCATCGGGCAGCAGGCGGATGCCATCGGCGCCGCGCTTGGCAAGCCCCAGTTCATCCAGCAGCTTGTTCGCCTTGGCGATGTCGAACTCGATGTCGCGGGTCTGATACATCGGGCGGAACAGCGGGCTGTCGGGCAGCACGGTGTTGTTGGCTTCCTGCGCCAGGCCGTAGAACAGCGACTGGTTCACCGCCTCGCGGTCGATGCCATGCGAGAGCGCGCGGCGGAAGCGCACGTCGCGCACCAGCTTGCGCCAGGTGGCATCATTGACGTTGAAATTCGGGAAGATGGTGAAATGCGAGCCCTTGGCGGTCTTCCACAGCAGGGTGCGGTAGCCGGCGCGCTTCTCGTTCTCTTTCAGGAAGGTGAAATTGGAGAAGGCGATGGTGCGGAATTGCACATCGGCCTCGCCGGCACCGGCCTTGGCCGGGATCAGCTTCGGGTCGGCCTGGGCCAGCACCACGCGGTCGAGATAGGGCAGTTGTACGCCATTGGCATCGACGCGGTGGTAATAGGGATTGCGCACGGCAACGAAGCGGATCGAGGGCGGCCGGGTCTGGATCATCCAGGCATCCAGCGTCGGCAGGTCCGGGTTGTCGTTCTCCACCATGTTGTCGATCTTGTTGTGCAACGCCGCCCAGTTGGCGCGCTTCTCGGCCGCCGCCAGCTTCGCCAGCGCCGCCGGATCGGCGTATTTGGCGTGGTATTTCTTCAGGTAGGTGGAGGGGCGGTAGAGATAGAAGGCCGAGGTGCCGGCAATGCGCGGCAGGAAGCGCGGGTTGCGCTGCTTCCAGCTATAGCGGACGGTATAGGCGTCGGGGAATTCCACCAGCGGCCGCTCGCCATCCACCAGCAGGTCAACCGGCGGGCCCGAAGGGCTCAATTCCGGATTGTTGGCGATATCTTCCCAGTAGTAGCGGAAATCCTCCGCCGTGAAGGGCGAGCCATCGGACCATTTATGGCCCTTGCGCAGATGGAAGGTGAAAACCCGCTCGTCCTGCACCTCGAAGCGTTCGCAGAGGTCCGGCACGAAATCGTATTTCTCGTTATAGACCACCAGGCGGTTGTAGCTGATGGTGTTGAGCAGCCGCAATTCGCGGGCGCGGCCGATCAGGGTGCGCATTTCGCCGCCCTGCTGGCCGATCTTGTAGGGCGGCTTGAACTCCACCAGCATCGGCTTTTCCGGCAGCCGCTTTTCAATCGGCGGCAGCTTGCCGGCGCCGACATCGGCGGCCAGCGAAGCGGTTTCCTTCAGCGTCACCTGTGCCCAGGCTGCGGTGGTGGATGTGGTAGTGAGGGCGGCGAGCAGAAGGGCGGCGCGGGCGAAGTGTTTCATGCCACAAGCTCCCGGGCATCGGCGGAAGCCGCAGCCCGAACGTAATGGCCCTCGCCGAGATCGATCAGGGCGGGGCGCGTGGTGCCATCAATGGTGAAAGGGGCGGGCCAGGCTGCGGGAATAGAGGCCTTGCCTTCCATCAGCAGCTTGAGATCGAGCCGGGCATTCGGATCCGGCTTCGGCACGGCGGCAAGCAATGCCTTGGTATAGGGATGCACCGGGCGCTTGAACAGCAATTCGCGCGGCGCCAGTTCCACCAGCCGGCCGGCGCACATCACCGCGATGCGGTCGGCGATATAATCGACCACGGCGAGATTATGCGAGATGAACAGGTAGGTGAGGCCGAGTTCCTTCTTCAGGTCCTTCAGCAGGTTCAGTACCTGGGCCTGGATCGACACGTCGAGTGCCGAAACCGGCTCGTCGCAGATCAGCAATTCCGGCTGCAAGGCGAGCGCGCGGGCGATGCCGATGCGCTGGCGCTGGCCGCCGGAGAAGCTATGCGGATAGCGGCGCAGATGGCGCACATCCAGGCCGACCAGGGTCATCAGCTCCTTCACGCGCTCGAACCGTTCGGCCTCGTCGCCGATCTGGTGGATCACCAGCGGTTCGGACACGATATCGAACACCGTCATGCGCGGATTGAGCGAGGAGAACGGGTCCTGGAAGATGAACTGCACCTTGCGGCGGAAGTCGAACAGCGCCTGGCCTTCCAGTTGCAGCACATCGACATCCTGATCGCCGCCATGGAAGCGGATGCTGCCTTCGTCCGGCGTCAGCGCCCGCATGATCATCTTGCTGGTGGTGGTCTTGCCGCAGCCGCTTTCGCCCACCAGCCCTAAGCATTCGCCGCGCTGCACGGCGAAGCTGACATCATCCACCGCCAGCGCCACGGCATTCGACTTGCCGCTGAAAAAACCGCCCTTGCGGATCGAGAAGCGCTTGGTCAGGCCGCTCACTTCCAAGAGCGGCTTGCCGGCCTGTTCGGCCACGGGTGCGCGGCGCTTCAGCATGCCGCCGACTTCCGCCTTGATCTCGCGGATCGGCACCAGCCGTTCGCCCGGCTTCATGTCGAAGCGCGGCACGGCATTCAGCAGCGCCTTGAGATAGGGATGTTCAGGATGGCGGAAGATGTCGTCGAGCGAACCGCGCTCCATCACCTTGCCGTGGTACATCACCACAATCTCGTCGGCCATGTTGGCAACAACACCGAGATCATGGGTGATCATCAGCACTGCCATGCCGAGCTCGGTCTGCAGGTCCTTGATCAGTTTCAGGATCTGCGCCTGGATCGTCACGTCCAGCGCCGTGGTCGGCTCGTCGGCGATCAGCAGGGCCGGGCGGCAGACCAGCGCCATGGCGATCATGGCGCGCTGGCGCAGGCCACCGGAAAGCTCGAAGGCATAGGTGTTCATGGCGCGGGCCGGATCGGGGAAGCCGACCAGGCGCAGCATGTCGGTGGCGAGCTTGTCGGCCTCTTCCTGGCTGGCGTTGCGGTGCAGCCGCAGGGCTTCCGTCACCTGGTTGCCGATGGTGTGCAGCGGCGACAGCGAGGTCATCGGCTCCTGGAAGATGATCGAGAGGCGGCCGCCCTGCAGCTTGCGCATCTCATCGCCATCGCGCTGCAGCTTGGCGATATCGACAATAGTGCCGCTCCGCGCCGGGTCGCGGAACAGGATCTCGCCGCTGGCGATGTGTGCCGCCCGCGGCAGGATGCCCATGATCGCCTGGCTGACCACTGACTTGCCGCTGCCGGACTCGCCCACCAAAGCCACGGTCTTGCCCTGTGGGACGCGGAAGCTGATGCCATCCACCGCCTTGATCACGCCTTCGGAGACGCGGAACTGCACCCGCAGGTCGCGAACGTCGATCACCGGGGTGAAGTCATCGGCGGCACTCATGCCCTGGCCTCGTCGTGCAAGGCGCCGGCCTGCAGCAGGCGGGCATTGTTCAAGGTGTCGGCATCCGGCGTCAGGCCAAGTTTGTCGGCAGCCGCCAGAGCCACGGCAGCAAGACGCTCGAATCCCTCAAGGTCGCTATCGGCGCGCAATGTTGTTCCCCCGCGGCCCGTTATACTCACCGTCATCCAGCCGCCGCTGCGGTCGCGCCTGGTGGAGTAGTAGCGCAGCCGGACGCTGCGTAATTCCTCCCAGGCCACGCGCCGCCGAGACGCCAGGCCCCAGCGACTGATCCGTGCCACGCCCAGGTCGTCGAGTTCGAACTCGATCTGTTGGCGCCACAGCGTGTGGCAGCCCAGCCAGGCCAGCAGCAGGCTCACGCCGCCAAGTAGGAAAAAGATGACAGATATCGGGGAGTTAAACAACATCAGAGCGAGGCAAAAGGCGAGCGCGGGCCAGGCGCGGAGATGGTCGCGCCAGAGGTGATGCAGCGGGTAGTACAGCCGGGTCATGACAGGGATATTACGTGCAAAAATTAACCCGGTGGCGGCCCGGCGCCGAAGGCCGTATCGATATCCACCCAGAGCGCGGCGCGATGCGCCTGGGTATGGGCAATGAAGCGGGCGGTGAAAGCCCAGGTCGCCTCATCCTGCTGCGCATGGTGGGTGAGCAGGCCAAGCGGCTCGGCCTCAGGGGTTTCCCGCGCCAGACGAAGCTGGCGCAGCGCCTGGTCGAGGCAGGCGGCTTCACCGAGAAAACCCGCACCCTGGCGCCAATCCACCGGATCGAGATGGGTATTCACCTGCATCAGGCCCGGCGCCGCCCATGCTTCCTCGCGTGCCTTGTAGGTGGAAAGGCCATGCAGCCCCAGGCGCGGCAGATGTGGCAGCAGGGCGGGCGCGATGCGGTTCCAGGGCGGCACCAGCACCGGGCGCAGGCCGATACCGAACAGTTTTTTCAGGCTTTCGCGGCCCTGGCGCAGGTCGGCCAGGGCTTCCTGGGCCGGGCGGACACTGGGAAATTCCGCCTTCTTCTCGCCCGCCGGGGCGTGGTTCCGGTGCGCGAAACCATGTTGCAGTACAGCAATCGAGTCACGCCCCCGCAGCGCCTGGGCCAGCTCGGCGCCGGCGCGGGCCGGGATCACCGCCAGGCTGAGCGGCGCGGCGCTTGCCGCCTGCAGGTCCAGCAGCCGTTGTAATTCTGGCGTCAGTGCGCCGGCATCATCGTCGCGCCACCAGAACAGGGCCTTCCTGCCAGCCGCCGCCCAGGCATCGAGTTCGGCATCAAGTGCTGCCCAGTTACTCACGCGAGCAGCCGGTGGAGAAGGGCAGCCGTGTTGGCGGCGCCATCCAGGTCCAGCACCGGCTTGTCGGGCAAAGCCATGTCCAGGGCGCGGTCGACAGCCTCGGCCAGCGCCGCCGGCGTTGCCTCGGACTCGCGCAGGGCCTGCACTGCGCCGCGCTGGCGCAGCAGGTCGGCGCGCAGGGCCTGCTCGGTCTCGTCGCCGCCGGAGAATGGCACCACCACGGCGCGGGCGCGGGCGGCGAGTGTTTCCATCACCGTGTTGTAGCCGGCCTTGCTGATCGAGACGCGGCAATGCCGCAGCATGCTCGGGAAGTCCGGCCGCGCCCAATCGACGATCACGCCATCGGGTGCCATGGCGCGCAAGGCCGCCACATCCTCGGCGCTTTCCTGCCGGCTTACCAGCAGGCGCCAGGTGAGATCATGCGCCCGCGAGAGTGGCTGCGCGGCGATGGCCGTGCGGAACAGCGGCATGCCGACTGCGCCGCCACCGGCCGAGACCAGCACTTCATCGCGCCCGGCCTCGGTCGGCTGCAATTCGGATTGCTCGACGATATAGCCGGTGTAATGCAACGGCGTGGTGATGCGGCCGGCCAGCGGGAATGTCTGCTCGAACGGGATGAAACGCGGGTCGCCGTGGATCAGCGTGCCGTCGTAATGGCTTTCCAGCCAGGCCAGCACATCCAGGTCGCGCTCTGGCTTGGTGCGGTCGACCAGGATGTCGCGCACCGAACTCAGCACCAGCGGGCGCGCTTTGCTCGAACGGATATGCGCCAGCCAGGGCAGCAATTCATGCCGCATCGGCCGGCGCGCATAGGGAAACAGTTCGGTGATCACGGCCGCCGGCTGGAACTCATCGAACAGGCGGTAAAGCTCGGCGCGGCGCTGTTCCCACCAGGCATCATCGACGCGGTTGCCGGCGAAATCGAGGATGATGCGGAAACTGGCATCGGCAGCGCGGGCCGGCGGCAATTGTGCGAAGCGGATACCATCCAGCTTGCCCAGTGTCGGATCGGGATAGCCGCCGGAAACCAGCAGCACCTCGAAGTCGGCGCGGGCCAGCGCGCGGGCAATCGCGGCGACGCGGTGCAGATGACCGACACCGAGCAGATGCTGCACATAGATCAGGACTTTGGCACTCATCGCGGCACCAGCGGAATATTCATCTGTTCGGGGCGCGGCAAGCCGTCGGCCTCCAGGCGGAAGACATGCAGGCAGGTCCAGTCCAGCTTCACCGGCGGCTTGCCCAGCATCGGCCAGTCATAGGCCAGCGCCAGTATGGCACGGATCACGCCCTTGTGGCTCATGGCGCCGCAATTCACGCCGGCTTCGGCACGGGCGCGCAGCCAGGGCTTGAGGCGGTCCTGCACCTGGCGCGGGCTTTCGCCATTCGGCGGCTGCAGGTCCAGGCCGCGCGATTCATTCTCCAGGAAATCGCCGAGATGACTCAGGTCGTCCAGCGTCTTGCCTTCATACTCGCCCCAATGGGTCTCGATCAATGCGGCGTCAGGCGCCGGTTCAAGGCCGAGGGCTTTTGCCGTCTGCCGCGTGCGGATGAGCGGGCTGGTGAACCACGGCCAGGCATCGTAGGGCGCGGGCAGCTTCTGCTGTTGCAGTTTCGCCAGCGCGCTATCGAGGGCCGGAATATCGGCGCGGCCTTGCAGCCGGCCGGCTTCGTTCCAGGCGGTGCGGGTATGGCGGTAGAGCGCGAGCAGCGTCATGCCGGCAGGCCGAGTTTACGGAACACGGCGTGGAAATGGCGTTGCGCCGCCGGGATGTCATGCTCCATGGCGACATTGCTCAGTGCCGCCTCGCGCATGCGGGTCAGCCGGCCCGGCGCATCCAGCAGGTCGCCGAGCGCCACCGCCATCGCCGCCCAATCATCCATCGGTGTCAGCCAGCCGGTTTCGCCGGTCTTGACGATATCGGGCACGCCGCGCGTATCGGAAGCCAGCACCGGCAGGCCGCAGGCCTGGGCTTCCAGCAAGGCCATGCCATAGGCCTCATTCACCGCCGGCCAGACATAGAGATCGCTCACGGCATAGACGCCGGCGAGTTCTTCCGGCGTCAGCAGCCCGGTGAAGGTGGCGCGCGCACCAAGCGGCGCCAGGGCGGCTTCCACATCGGCGCGTGCCGAGCCGTCACCCACCACCAGCAGCCGCCAGGGTTTATGCAGCGCGCGGCGCAGCACGTCGCCAAGCGCGCGGAAGGAGGCAAGCTTGTCGCCCGGCCGCATCATGCCGACAGCCAGCAGCCAGGGCTCGTCGGTGGGCAGGCGATAGCGCTGGCCCCAGACCGGGCGCAGCGCATCGCGGTGCGCCAGCACGCGGGCATAGGGTTGCGCATCGAGGAAGGGCGGCAGCGAATACACCCGCTCCGCGCCGGCCAGGCGCTCGACGCAGGTGCGATCCAGGTTGGTGAGGCAGAACAGCGCATCGGCCATGCGGATGGCATTGGCCGCCTGCACATAGCCCTTGGCCCAGGCGGAATTGGCGCGCTTCGGCGCCACCGAAGGCTCGGCGATCACGTAAGGCTTGCCGAAGCGCTGCTTCAGCGCCGGGCCGATATAGTCGGCGGCCTTGTGGTAGACGTGATAGGTGAAGAACAGGTCCGGCAAGGACGCCGGCGGGCCGGAGAAAACCCGCGTCAGGCGCGAGACTTCGGCGGTGCTGGCGTCCGCGATGCCGGCTTCGCGTGCCGGATTGCCATCGCTGTTATAAGTGCGCAGATCGGAAATCACCTGCACCTCGTGGCCCATGCCCTGCAACGCCGCCATCAGCAGCCGCGCCATGCGGCGGTCGCCGGATGGCGAAGGATGGTCGGGCGGTTTCAGCGGTGCGTAGAAGCCAATGCGCATCGCTACACTGCCTCCAGGCCGAAGCGCCGCGCCAGGTCGGCAATGCCGGCCTGCATGCTGAAAGTCTCGCGCACCCGGTTTGCCCCGGCTTCGCCCAAGCCTTGGCGCAAGGCCGGATCGGTGATCAGGCGCTGCAGGGCTGCGGCGAGCGCCGTTGCATCCTCGGGCGGCACCAGCAGCCCGGTTCGTTCCGGCTGGATCAGTTCGGGAATGGCGGAGAGATCGGTGCTGACGCAGGCGAGCCCCTGGCTCTGCGCTTCCATCAGCACATTCGGCAGGCCATCCATATCGCCATCGCCATCCTGCCGGCTTGCCAGCGCGAACAGATCGGCCTGACGATAGGCCTCGATCACCGCATCCTGGGCCTGGGCGCCGCGCCAGGCGATGCGGTCGGCAAGGCCGAGCCGCTGCGCCTGTTGTTTCAGCGCCGGCAACAATGGCCCGCCGCCGATATGCTCGAAATGCCAATGCAACTCGCGCGGCAGCTTTGCCAGGGCATCGAGCAGGATGTCGTAGCCCTTCTTGGCGACCGCGCGACCGACCGAGACCAGCCGCACCGGATCGGCGGCGTCGCTGCCATCGCGCGCCGGGCGTGCTGCGGGTGGTGAAGGAAAGCGGCTGGCATCGATGCCGTGATAGACCAGGCTGACTTTCTCTGCGGCATTGATGCTGCGCAGATGCGCGATGTTATGCGCGTTGCAGGTGACGGCCCATTGGCAATCGGCGAATTTCTCCTGCTTCTCCCAGGCTGGCGTGGTCCACAGGTCGCGGGCATGGGCCGAGGCGGTCCAGGGCAGGCCACGGAGATGCGCCGCGTAGCGCGCCACCGAGCCTGGTGTGTGCACGAAATGCGCATGGATATGGCGATAACGCGCGGGCAGTTCGGCGGCCAGCACCAGGGCCTGACTGAGCCGGCGGGCCCGGTTCGGCGTCAGGTCGCGCAGCAGGTCGCGCCACCACAGTTTCAGCGTTTCGCCATAGCCGGGCAGGCGACGGGCCTGCCACCAGCCGCGCAGCACGCGCAGCGGTTCCTGGTAGAGATATTCCGGCAGATACAGGATCGGCGCACGGATGGCGTCGTTCAGCGCATGGCGCTTCCTGTCGGTGGGATGGCGCAGCGAGACGATCATGATCTCGAGGCCAAGTTTTTCCAGCGCGGCGATTTCCTGGGCGATGAAGGTCTCTGAGAGACGCGGATAGCCCTTGAGCACAAAAGCGACGGGAACTGGACTCACGCGCGGAACTCGACCACCTGGCCGGTCGGGGCTTCGCGCGGGGTCGGGCGCAGCCAGGGATGCACCAGACGGTTCACATTCTCCAGGCCTTCCAGCAGGCCCGGAATCACCACTTCGGAGGGCAGGCGCTGGCGCGGCAGGGCGCGGATCGCCGCCGACATCTCGGCTGCGTCATAGCGCTCGTCATCTTCCAGCATGCGGACCAGGCCCAGCTCCTGGGCGCGGGCGGCGCGGATATACTGCTCCATGCGCGGCTTCTTGCGCGGCACGATGATGGCGCGCTTGTTCAGCGACAGGATCTCGCAGAAGGTGTTGTAGCCGCCCATGGCGATGACGCCGACGGCATTCTGCACCAGATGCTCCATATGGGCATCGAAGGTGATGGCCTCGACGCGCGGCAGCCTTGCCACGCGGGCGAGGAATTCCGCCCGGCGCTCGCGCTGCATGAACGGGCCCAGCACCAGCAGGGCCGGGTAGGGCAGCATCTCGTTGCTCTCATAGGCGCGCAGCACCCATTCGATCAGGCCTTCGCCATCGCCGCCGCCGCCCGGCGTCACCAGCAGGAACGGGCGCTGGGTGATTTCGGGCAACTGGTGCTCGTTCGGCGGCTCGCCGGAGGTGCGCGGCAGGTAGCCGGTATAGACGATCTTGCGCGCCACCTTCTCGGGCAGGTCGATGCCTTCCAGCGGGTCGCAGAATTGCGGCAGGCCGTAGACCCAGATCTGGTCATAGAGATTGCGCAAAGCCGGCATAACGTTTTTACGCCGCCATTCAGGCTCCAGCGCCTTAGGCTCGTCCATCACGTCGCGTAGGCCCAGCACCAGCTTGGTGCCCCGGGTCTTGAGCATGCGCAGCGTATCAGCAACCTCACCGCGCAGACCCAGGGGCTCCTTATCGACGATAAAGATATCGGGGTCGAAGGCCTGGGCGGTGTGCTGGATGATCTCGGCCCGCAGCTTCAGCGTATCCTCGATATGGATCGGCAGGCTCAGCGAGGTGTATTGCCCGTCGCGCAGCTTGATCACGCCGGGAATGCGCACGAAATCGACCCGGCTGCGGAAATCGAAACTGCCAATGATCGGTGAGCCGGACAGGATCAGCACCGACATATCCGGATTATTCTCGACCAGGGCATGGCCAAGGGTACGGCAACGGCGCAAATGGCCGAGGCCGAACGTGTCGTGGCTGTAGATCAGCACACGCGTTCCGTCGCTACGCGACACCATGAGAACCCCCCGAGGGTCGAAACTTGCCCCGACTATGGCATGCCGGCCGGGGCCGGGCCAAGGGGTAACGGGGGGAGCTAACGTGTTAATATTCCATACACAAGTATAAGAATCTGAAGGCCGGGGTGCCGGTTGGCGGCGGCCTGCCGGCTGTTATAGAGTGGCCGGAACCCGCAGGGGGCAAGGCGTGGAAAAGAACCTATACAAATTCATCATCAAGCATTCGTTGCGTCAGCAGGTGATCATTACCCTGCTATCGGTCGCATCCTTCATTCCCTACTACTATTACCTGTCGATGCCCAAGACGATCATCAACGAGGGAATCGCGGGCAAGGGCGTGCATTACCCTGTCGACCTCTTCGGCCTCGGCATCGTGGACCTCGGCAAGGTCGATTACCTGATGGTTCTCTGCCTTGGCTTCCTGTTCCTTGTGCTGGTGCAGCAGGCATTCAAATACGCTATCAACGTGTTCCAGGGCATTGCCGGCGAACGCATGCTGCGTCGCCTGCGCTATGACCTCTACTGCCATGTGCTGCGCTTTCCGTTGCCGACTTTCCGCAAGACCAGCCAAGGCGAAATCATTCCGATGATCATCGCCGAGGTGGAGCCGGTTGGCGGCTTCATCGGCGAAAGCTTTGCACTGCCGATCTTCCAGGGCGGCATGCTGCTGGTGATCTTCGGCTTCCTGCTGATTCAGAATCCGGTGATGGCGCTGGCGGCGGTGGCGCTGTATCCGATCCAGTTCTACATCGTGCCGAAGCTGCAGCGCCGCGTGCGCGCGCTGGGCAAGGAGCGCATCAAGAACCAGCGCCGGCTCTCGGACCGCATCGGCGAGACAGTGACCGGCGTGGTCGAACTGCATACCCATGACGGTTCCAACCGCATGCTGGCGGATTTCTCCAAGAAGCTCGGCGTCAGCTACTGGATCCGCGTCGAAATCTTCCAGCGCAAGTTCGTCATCAAGTTCGTCAACAATTTCATCCAGCAGCTTGGGCCGTTCTTCTTCTACACCATCGGCGGCTATTTCGTGATCAAGGGCCAGATGGATGTGGGTACCGTGATCGCGGCGGTTAACGCGCATAAGGAAATGGCGGCCCCGTGGAAGGAGCTGCTGAACCACTACCAGACCCGCGAGGATGTGAAGCAGAAATACGAACAGGTGGTGAGCCAGTTCGAGCCGCAGGGCCTCAAGCCCGCGACCGACATCCTGGAGGAGCCCGCCGAGCCGGTGTCGCTGGCTGGCCCGATTGTCACCAGCAGCCTGGCCTTGAGCGACGACCAGGGCGTGACGGTGCTGGACAATGTCGGTGTCACCTTGCCCTGGCCGGCACGCGTCGCGGTGGTTGGCGGCAGCGGACGCGAGGAATTCCTCCAGACCCTGGCGCGGCTGCATGAGCCGACACGCGGCAAGGTGTCGATCAACGGCTGCGTGCTGGCCGACCTGCCGGAAACCGTCACCGGGCGTCAGCTCGCCTATGTCGGCGCTTCGGCGCATATCTTCAACGCCACGCTGGGCGACAACCTGTTCCTCGGCCTGCGCCAGCGCCCGGTGCATGAGAAGCAGCGCGATGACGAAGCCAAGCGCCTCTATGCCCGCGAGATGACCGAACTGCAGGCATCCGGCAATATCCTCTACGATGTCGATGCCGATTGGACCGATTACCGCCGCGCCGGCGCAGAAAGCCCGGAGCAACTGACCCAGCGTGCCATCCAGGCGCTGCAAGTCGCGGCCTTCGACGATGACGTGTATCAGCTTGGCATGCGCGGCACGATCAATCCGAAGCAGCAATTCCGGCTCGCCGAACAGGTGCTGGAGGCCCGGCGTGCCTTCCGTTCGCGGCTGGCCGATAGCGACATTGCCGATCTGGTCGAGGGCTGGGATCCCGGGCGCTACAATTCCAACGCCACGGTGGCGGAAAACCTGATGTTCGGCACCGCGCGCGACGGCGCTTATGATGTCGATAACCTGGCGCGCGATCCGCATATCCTGAAAGTGCTCGATGAAGTGGGCCTGCGCGACCGCTTCGTGCAGATCGGCTATGACGTGGCCTCCACCATGGTCGAATTGTTCGCCGACCTGCCGCCGGACCATGAATTCTTCCAGCAATTCAGCTTCATCTCGTCGGAAGACCTGCCGGAATACAAGGACATGCTGGCGCGCGCGCGGCCCGATGCGCTGGGCCAGTTGCGCGAGGAAGACCGCGTGCGGCTGATGTCGCTGCCGTTCAAGCTGATCCTGGCGCGGCATCGCTTGGGCCATTTCGACGAGACCGAGCGCGAACAGATCCTCAAGGCGCGCAAGATTTTCGCCGACACGCTGCCGCCGGAACGTCGCGCCAGCATTGCCTTTTTCGATCCCGAGACCTTCAACGCCTCGGCCAGCATCGTCGACAACATCCTGTTCGGCCGGGTCGCCTATGGCCAGGCCCAGGCGCAGGAGAAGATCGGCCGCGTGATGGCCGATGTGATCGAGCAGGGCGGCCTGCGCGAACCGATCATCGCCGTCGGCTTCCAGTTCGAGGTCGGCATTGCCGGTGCCCGCCTGGGTGCGGCGCAGCGTCAGAAGCTGGCCATTGCGCGCGCCTTGCTGAAACAGCCGGACTGGCTGATGCTGTCGGAAAGCACCGCCTCGCTCGATCCGCGCAGCCATGCCGCCGTGCTGCGGCAGATGCTGGAGCGGCGCCAGGGCGCCGGCCTGGTCTGGTCGCTGCAGCGCGCCGCCGATGCGGCTGGATTCGATATGGTGCTGGTATTCGAGGAAGGCCATCTGGTTGCCCAGGGCAATTTCGCCGAACTGGCCGAACATAACGCGCGATTCAAACATCTGCTGGCCGGCTGAGCCGCCGCAGGAGCGAAAGGATTGAGCCATGAGCCTGAACGAAGAAGTGGAAGCCCTGCGGCGTATCCCGCTTTTCGCCAAGATCGAGCCGGCCAAGCTTAAGCTTCTGGCCTTCACCAGCCAGCGCATCACCTACAAGCCGGGCGACGTGCTGTTCAATCAGGGCGATCCCGGCGATGCCGCCTATGTCATCTTCGGCGGCGAGGCCGATGTTTCGGTCAACACGCCGAATGGCCCGCTTACCGTGGCGCGGCTGAAGCAGAATGATTTCGTCGGCGAAATCGCCATCCTCTGCGACGTGCCGCGCACTGCTACCGTCACCGCCAAGACCGAGCTGGTGACCTTGCGCATCGCCAAGGACCTGTTCTTCCGCCTGATCAACGATTTCCCGCAGATTGCCATCGAGATCATGCGCGTGCTGGCGCAGCGCCTGGAGCGCACCACCGCCGACCTGCGTGCTGCTGCCGCAAAGAATTCGTGATCGGGTGAGGCAGCGCGCGTGAGCCGGCTCGACAGTTTCATCCGTCGCCTTTCGGCGCAGCGTACCGTGCTGGATTGGGCGGCCCAGGCGATCCGCGATGTGTCTGGCCCGGTGCTGGAAGTGGGGCTGGGCAATGGCCGCACCTTCGATCACCTGCGCGAAAAGCTGCCCGGCCGCGACATCTACGCTTTTGACCGTGCCGATAACGCGCATCCGCAATCCAAGCCGGCCGGTGATCTGCTGGTGCTGGGGGAATTTTCCGTCACGCTGCCGGCCTTCGCCGCGCGTCATGGCGCTGTGGCGGCGCTGATCCATTGCGATACCGGCTCGGGCGACGCGGCGGCGAATGCGCGCCAGGCCGCCTGGCTGTCCGATCTGGTGCCAACCCTGGGCCGCACTGGCGCCCTCGTGCTCTCCGACCAGCGCCTGACGCATCCTCGTCTCAGCGTCATGACACCCCCGGTGGAAATCCCGCCGGAACGGTATTTCCTCTACACAATTTCCTAAAGCACGCTCACAAACAAACTAGGCCTCCCAGAACCCTGGCCGGCTATACTGTAGTTGGTTAGCATCACGTCCTTCGCAGTTGCGGGAGGGATGGAATGGGCGCGCCAGGGCCGCTCAATCGCATAACGGATATACCGGGTCTGCTGGTCGGCCAGGCTGCCGATGAAGCTGTGCGCAGCGGCGTCAGCGTCATCCTGGCGGATAAGCGTTTCGCCGCCAGTGTCGATTGCCGTGGCGGGGCGCCGGGCACGCGCGAGACCGATCTGCTGCGGCCCGAGGCTATGATGCCGGAGATCGACGCCCTCTGCCTTGCGGGCGGCTCGGCCTTTGGCCTCGATGCGGCGTCGGGCGTGGTGCATGCGCTGGCGCGTCAGGGCAAGGGCTTCGCCATGGCGCAGTTGCGGGTTCCAATCGTGCCCGCCGCGATCCTGTTCGACCTGATGAATGGCGGGAATAAGGACTGGCCGGAAGAATCGCCGTATCGCCGCTTAGGCATTGCCGCCTGTGGCGAGGCACGCGCCGATTTCGCGCTCGGCAATGCTGGCGCGGGCTTCGGCGCCGCCGCCGGCCGCATCAAGGGCGGGGTCGGCTCCGCCTCCTGGGTCAGCGATGATGGCCTGATCGTCGGTGCATATGTGGCGGTGAATGCGGTCGGCAGCGTGCTGACGCCGGGCAACCGCGCCTTCTGGGCGGCGCCCTGGGAACAGGCCTGGGGGGAGCAAGGGTGGGAATTCGGCGGGCTCGGCGTGGATACGCAGACCGGCGCCCTCGACCATGAACTCGCCGCCGAGGGCCGCATCGCCGGCCATACCTGCATTGGCGCGGTGGCGACCAATGCGCGGCTGGACAAGAGTTGCCTGCGCCACATCGCCACCATGGCGCATGATGGCCTGGCCCGCGCCATCCGGCCGGTGCACACGCCGTTCGATGGCGATACGATATTTTCCCTGTCGCTGCCATCCTGGCAGGGACAGCCCGACGATACAGCGTTGCTGCCGCGCCTGGTGGCGCGCATCGGCAGCATCGCCGCCGATTGCCTGGCCCGCGCCGTGGCGCGCGGCGTCTGGGAGGCCGAACCGCTCGGCGCGCTGCCGGCGGCGAAACAGATTCTGCAACGGGTTTGAGCACAGCTAAGTCAGGAGGCATCATCATGCTGCGACGCTATTTCCTCACCGGTACGCTTGCCATTGCCGCGCTGCTGCTGGCCTTGCCCGGCACCAGTGCCTTGGCGCAGGCGAAGAAGGATACCGTGACGCTCGGCATGGTGCTGGAGCCGCCGGGGCTCGATCCCACCGTGGCGCCGGCCGCCGCCATCGGCGAGATCACCCATTTCAACATTTTCGAGGGCCTGACCCGCATCCGCGAGAATGGCACCGTGGCGCCGCTGCTCGCCGAAAGCTGGGTCGCCAGCACCGACATGAAGGAATTCACCTTCAAGCTCAAGGCCGGCGTGAAGTTCAGCGACGGCACGCCGCTCACCTCGGCGGAAGTGAAATCCTCCTTCGAGACCTATGGCGGCGCGCAGAGCACCAACAAGCGCAAGGCGGTGTTCACCAACATGGCCGAGATCGGTGCGCCCGATCCGCTCACCGTCACCATCAAGCTGAAGGAGACGGATGCGAATTTCCTGTTCTCGCTGGGTGAGAATACGGCGGTGATCACCGCGCCGGCCAGCCGCGCCAGCAATGCCACCAATCCCATCGGCACCGGCCCCTACAAGCTGGAGAAATGGGTGAAAGGTGATTCCGTCACGCTCGCGGCGCAGCCGAATTTCCGCGATCCGGCCGCCATCCGCATCAAGACCGCCACTTTCCGCATCATCGCCGATCCGGCGGCGCAGGTAGCGGCGTTGCTGGCCGGCGACATCGACGGTTTCCCGATCGGCATGACCGGCGAGAATGTGCCGCAGTTCCAAAAGGACAAGCGCTTCCGCGTCACCACCGGCACCACCGAGGGCGAGGTGATGCTGGCGCTCAACAACAAGCGCAAGCCGCTGGATGATCTGCGGGTGCGCCGTGCGCTGGCCCATGCCATCGACCGCAAGGCGCTGGTGGAAGCGGTGGTGTCGGGCTACGGCACGGTGATCGGCAGCCATTTCCCGCCGCATGATCCGGCCTATGTCGATCTCTCGAATGCCTATCCGTATGATCCGGCCAAGGCCAAGGCGCTGCTGAAGGAAGCCGGGCTTGAGAAGCTGGAACTCACCCTGCGGCTGCCGCCGCCGGCCTATGCCCGGCGTGGCGGCGAAGTGGTGGCGGCGATGCTGGCGGAGGCCGGCATCAATGCCAAGATCGAGAATATGGAATGGGCTCAGTGGCTGGACGTGGTGTTCAAGAATTTCAACTATGACCTGACCATCATCAATCATGTCGAGCCGAACGACATCATCAAGTATGCCGAGCCGAATTACTATTGGCAGTATGACAGCCCGGAATTCCGCAACCTGCTGGCCCAGGCCAACACCACGCTGGATGTGAAGGAGCGCACCGAGATCATGCAGCGCATGCAGCGGGTGCTGTCGCGCGATGCGGTCAATGTGTGGCTCTATAATGCTTCGCGGGTCGCCATCTACAAGGTCAACCTCAAGGGCTTCTGGTCCAGCGCGCCGATCTTCGCCAACGATCTTTCGGCGGTGTATTGGGAGTAGGGGGCGCAAAAGGAAATGGGCTCCTCGCTTTCGCGAGGATGACAATTGAGAAGCATCCGTCATGCCCGCGAAAGCGGGCATCCCATTTTCTGGTTACGCGGACTTTGTGGCGACGTTGAAAGACCCGGCCTAATTCGCCGGTGGGGCGCCCATGAAGCTTTCGACCAGGGCGGCGCAGACCAGGTTCCAGCCATCCACCAGCACGAAGAAGATCAGCTTGAAGGGCAATGAGATCACCACTGGCGGCAGCATCATCATGCCCATCGACATCAGGATGGAGGCCACCACCATGTCGACGACAATGAAGGGGATGAACAGCAGGAAGCCGATCTCGAAGGCGCGTTTAAGCTCGCTGATCATGTAGGCCGGCACCAGCACGCGCAGCGGGATGGCTTCGGGGTTGGCTGGCGGCGCCAGCCGGGCGAAATTGGCGAACAGCGCCAGATCCTTCTCGCGCACATGGCCGCGCATGAACTGGTGGAACGGCGCCACGGCGCGGTCAAATGCCGTCTGCTGGTCGATGCGTTCCTCGATCAGCGGCTGGATGCCTTCGTTATAGGAACGCTCCAGCGTCGGCTGCATGATGAAGAAGGTAAGGAACAGCGCCAGGCTGATCAGCACGGTGTTCGGCGGCGTCGACTGGGTGCCGAGCGCGGTGCGCAGGATCGAGAACACCACGACGATGCGGATGAAGCTGGTCAGCACGATCAGGATCGAGGGCGCCAGCGTCAGCACCGTGGTGAGCGCGACGAGCTGGATCACCCGGCCGGTGAGTGAGCCGGTGCCCTCGCCAAGATCGATATTGATCGATTGCGCCATGGCCGGGCCGAAGAAGGCCAGCGCGGCATAGGCGAGCGCGGCGCCGCTGAGCAACATCACCATGCTGCCCGGCAGCCAGCCAGCGCGGCGTTTCCAGGCCGCCCGGCATTTCCACGCGGCGATCTCAGTCCGCACCGCTGGCTCCGTCCTTGTTCGGGTCGCGGCCGGGCATGCGCAGGGAAGGGAACATCGGCGCCTTGGGCAAGGTATCGGCTTCGGTCTTGGCCACCGGGATGCCGGTTTCGATCACCACGTCGCCATCATCGCCGAGCAGCAGCAGATGCTCGACATTGTCGCGCCGTACCAGGATGAGGCGGCGCGTGCCATCCACCGGCGCCAGTTCGATCACGCCGATGCGCTGGCCGCTGCGCCATTTGCCGACACGCATGTTGCCGGCGAAATATTTCATCGCCCAGTAGAACGCGCCGAGCAGGATGAGCACGACGCCCAAGCCAATGCCGACGCGCATATAATCGATCTGGTCCATGGTGCTCCTGCTTCGGTCGAATGTGCGTGCCACGCCCGATTCGCGTCAAGGAAGATTGGGTCGGGTCAAGGAAGATTGGTCCGCGGGCTTAAGCGCCCGGCGTCTTGCCCTGGGTGCGGTAGATGTAGCTGAGGATTTCCGCCACGGCGGCGAAGGCCTCGACCGGGATCAGGGTATCGATATCGAGCTTGCCGAGAATCTCCACCAGGTCCGAATCCTGGCGGATGGTGATGCCGTTATCCATGGCAATGCGGATCACCTGTTCCGCCATATGCCCTTGGGCATTGGCCACCACGCGAGGCGCATCTTCCTTTGCGGCATCGTAGCGCAGGGCTACGGCCTTTAGTTTTTTTGGCGGTTTTCCAGTCTCGTCAGCCATTTCTCAGGCCCTCAGACGGTTTCATTTATTAATATATCCCGGCAATTCGTTAATAAATGATTCAATGATTCCAGGCATCCTCGCCGCCATGGACCTGAACCGCATCAACATCATGAAAGCGATTGCCCGCCGGATGGAGTATACCGGCGAACGGCAGCGCGTGCTGGCCGAGAATATCGCCAATGCGGATACGCCGAACTACAAGCCCAAGGACCTGCAGAAGGCCACGTTCACCGATCTGGTGAAGGGGCCGAGCCAGCGCGTTGCCATCGCCGCCACCCAGCCCGGCCATATCAGCCGCACTTCGGCGGGCAGCAGCAACGGTAGCTGGAAGGTGGAACGCGCCAAGGGCGATTTCGAAGTGGCGCCGAACGGCAATGCGGTGAACCTGGAACAGCAGACCATGATGCTGGCGGAAAACCAGGGCGAACATAATCTGATGACCAACCTGTATCGCAAGCAGGTCGGTCTGCTGCGCAAGGCCCTCGGGCCGCGTCAGCAATAAGCAATAGGAGCGGGTGATGGAACTCAAGGATGCGATGAAGATTTCCGCCTCGGGCATGAAGGCCCAGAGCGACCGCCTCAAGGTCATCGCGGAAAACCTCGCCAATTCGGACTCGCTGGGCAAGACCCCGGGTTCCGACCCGTATCGCCGCAAGGTGGTAAGCTTCAAGAACGAACTCGACCGCGCCACCGGCGTTACCATGGTCAAGACCAAGCCGCCGACCCGCGACCGCTCGGATTTCGAGCTGAAATACGATCCGGGCCATCCGGCCGCCAATGCCGATGGCTATGTGAAGCTGCCGAATGTGCGCCCGGTGATCGAAATGGCCGATATGCGCGAGGCGCAGCGGTCCTACGAAGCCAATCTGAACGTCATCGAAGGCGCCAAGTCGATGGTCAATCGTACCATCGATCTGCTGCGCAACTGATCCGGATAGGGGCCTGAAGCATGGTTGACTTGCGCATCGGCGGTCTGACCGACGGGCTTGCCACTGTAGGCCGCGCCACCCAGGGCGGTGGCGCCAAAGCCGTCGGGGATACCGGTTTCGGCGATCTGGTGCGCCAGGCGCTGAATTCCACCGTGGAAGCCCAGCAGAAGGCCGAAACCCTGTCCACCCAGGCGGTGAACGGCAAGGCCGATGTCACCGAGATCGTCACCGCCGTGACCAACGCGGAACTGGCGCTCGATACCGCCATCGCGGTGCGCGACAAGGTGATCAACGCCTACCAGGAAATCATGCGCATGCCCATTTGATGGGTCGCATCGCGCGAATCAGGTATACACTGCGGAAAACGAGCGAATCGATGACCGCAGTAGAAGTTACCGATGTGATGCGCGATGCCATCTGGGTCCTGATCAAGGTCTCCGGGCCGGCGATGGCTGTCTCGCTGATCATCGGCCTGGCGATTGCGCTGTTTCAGGCGCTGACCCAGTTGCAGGAACCCACGCTCACCTTCGTGCCCAAGATCCTGGCGATTTTCGGCACCCTGATCATCTCGATGCCGTTCATGATCGGCACCATGGTGGCCTTCATGGAGCAATTGGCGCAGCGCATCGCCGGATTGAATTAGCGGCGGCCCCGGATGCTGCAGCAGATCGTCGCCGGCAACGTCTTCATCTTCATGCTGATCCTGTGCCGGATCGGCAGTGCCATGATGTCGCTGCCGGGCATCGGCGAAGCCTCGATCCCGCCGCGCGTCCGCCTCAGCCTGGCCTTGCTGATGTCCGGCCTGCTGGTGCCGATCCTGGGGCCGAGCCTGCCGACCTTGCCGGCACAGCCGATGAACCTGGCGTTCCTGCTGCTCACCGAAATCGGCTTCGGCCTCGCCATCGGCCTGGTCACCCGCATGCTGCTCACCGCCATGCATGTCGCCGGCACGGTGATCGCCATGCAGGCCGGCCTTTCGGCCGCCACCTTTTTCGATCCCAACATGGGCGGCCAGAACGCCATCCTCAGCGGCGCGCTGATCTTCATGGGCACTGCCTTGCTGTTCACCACCGACATGCACCTGGTGCTGCTGCAGGCGGTGTATGACAGCTACACCCTGTTTCCGCCGCTGCGCGTGCCGGCTTTTGGCGATTTCGCGCAAGTCACCGTGCAGCTCCTCAGCGATGCCTTCTCGCTCGGCATGCGCATGGCGGCGCCCTTCATCGTCTATGGCGTGGTGTTCAACGTCGCGCTCGGGCTGCTCAACCGCCTGATGCCGACGCTGCAGATTTTCTTCATCATGCAGGCGCCGCAGATCGCGCTGTCCTTCGTGCTGTTCGGCTTCACGCTCACCGCCATCGGCATCGCCTACACCACGTATTTCGAGCAGACCGTCGCCCAGTTCCTGGCGCCGGCCGCGCCGCGATAGGGAGGCCGCCGCATGTCGGAAGATGCCGATCCCGAATCCAAAACCGAAGACCCATCTGAGAAGCGGCTGCGCGACGCCGAAGAGAAAGGCAACATCGCGCGGTCGCAGGAAATCGGGCACTGGTTCACCTTCATGGCCGCGATGATCGGCATGTACATGCTGGGCGACGCCCTGGTGCGCCGCTTCACCGGCAGCACAACGGTATTCTTCCAGGCGCCGCATAAAATTCCGATGGACCCGGCGCATATCACGCGCCTCGCCATGGACATGATGATCGACATCAGCGCGGTGCTGCTGCCGATCCTCGGCCTGTTCGCGGTGTTCGGCCTGGCCGGCAGCCTGATCCAGAATCCGCTGCATTTCAGCCCTGATAAGCTGATGCCGGATATCAACAAGCTCAACCCGCTGACCGGCCTCAAGCGCATCGCCTCGGTGGCGACCCTGGTGGAGTTCGTCAAGAACATCATCAAGATCACGGTGATCGGCGTGCTGCTGGTCTACCTGATCCTGCCGGAACTGGATTCGCTGGAAACCCTGGTGGCGCTGGATATCAGCCTGATGCTGCCGCATACCATGCGCATCGTGTTCAAGCTGCTCGGCGCCATGCTGATCATCGTGTTCCTGGTGGCCGTGGCCGACTATCTCTACCAGCGCTACAACCACATGAAACAGCTCCGCATGACCAAGCAGGAGTTGAAGGACGAATACAAGGAAAGCGAAGGCGACCCGCATATCAAGGCGCGGCTGCGCCAGTTGCGCATGCAGCGCGTGCGCCAGCGCATGATGGCGGCGGTGCCGGAAGCCAGCGTGGTGGTCACCAACCCGACCCACTATGCCGTGGCGCTGAAATACGAGATCGGCAAGATGGACGCGCCCATCGTGGTGGCCAAGGGTGCCGACCTGATCGCCAAGCGCATCCGCGAACTCGCCACCGAGCATGAAGTGCCGATTGTCGAGAATGTGCCGCTGGCCCGCGCGCTGTTCCTGGTCGAGATCGACGACCCGATCCCGGTGGAGCATTACAAGGCGGTGGCCGATGTCATCAGCTACGTGATGAAGCTGAAGGACAAGCTGAATTAGGGGTGGCCCTGGGACCACTGGCATAGGCATCCGCTGCTTTTCGCCAGCCATCATGCTCAGGCCCAACCATCTCTCCGTCGTCATGCCCGGGCTTGACCCGGGCATCTCTTTTTTTGATATCTCGATGATTGAGAGAAGATGCCCGGATCAAGTCCGGGCATGACGAGAAAGTGGCAAGAGAGCTTGGCTGAATCAGGAAGTTAAACGGCAACCCTTCATTTCCGCCGCACACCATTCATTTCACAAAATGTTCTCATTTGCCCCGCCGGCCTCGCCTGGGCGGTTAATTCTTTGCGTCCTGACGTTGTGTCAGGGCTTGACAGGCGACATGCCCGCGATTCGCCGGAACTATGGTAAATAGCCGTAAACTATGCAGTTTTTGCCGCTTGGGGCACAATCTGCCGGGGTGTTATCCACAGCTTGAGGTTAACCCCGGTTAACCCTGCGGTAATAATTCTTAAGATTGAATGACTTAAGTATTTTTTCCTATTTTGGCATGCGCCTTGCTCTCCGGTGGGTGCGGTTCCGCCGCGCACCAACCCTACCCAACGAAAGGAGACAGCATGTCCATCAGTGCCGCGATGCAGGCGGCCTTGGCCGGCCTGAACGGCCAGGCCGCCGCCATCGGCTTCATATCCGACAACGTCGCCAATGCCTCGACGCCCGGCTACAAGAAGGTGGAGTCGCGTTTCTCCACGCTGATCACGCAGTCGAGCGCCCAGGCCAACAGCCATTCGCCGGGCGGCGTGCAGAACCGCCCGTTCTTCGCCAACAATGCGCAAGGCCCGATCCAGCAGGTCGCGTCCGGCACGTCATTCGCCGTGTCGGGCGATGGCTTCATCCCGGTGTCGAAGCAGGTCGGCATCGGCGCCGATGGCCAGCCGGTATTCGAGCAGACCGCGTATTACACGCGGGTCGGCGATTTCACCCAGAACACCAAGGGCTATCTCGTCAACTCGTCGGGTTACTACCTGCAGGGCTGGGCGGTGGACCCGGTGACGGGGGCGGTGGATACCTCGCAGACGCGCGAGATACGCGTCTCCGATCTGCTCGACCAGCCGGTGCAGACTAGCCAGATCGAGTATTCCGCCACGCTGCCGGCCAATGCGCTGGACGCGGATGGCAACCTGCCGGCGACGCTGCCGGTTTCCTCCTTCCAGGTCTATGACGCGCTCGGCAATGCCCGCACGCTGAACCTGACCTGGACCCGTACTGCGGCGAGCGAATGGGAATTGACCATCGACGCGCCGGGCAGCACGCCATCGAGCTTCGGCCCGGCCACGGTGAGCTTCGGCGGCGATGTCAATGGGACCACGGCACCTGCCGGCACCATCTCAGGCCTTGGCACCGGCGGCGGCCTTACCGGCACGGTCGGCACTGCGCCTGGCGACGATGCCTCCTTCAGCCTGGATCTCGATTTTGGCTCCGGGCCGCAGGCGGTGCGTTTCGATCTCGGCTCGTTCGGTTCCACCAACGGCACCACGCAGTTCGGCGGCACCACGCTGCAGCTCAACGATTTGCAGCAGAACGGCGTGCCGCAGGGCAATTACAAGAGCCTGGCGATCGATGCCAACGGCATGGTCTCGGTCACCTTCGACAACGGCAATGTGAAAACCTTCTACCAGGTGCCGTTGGCGAAATTCCGCGACCCCACCGAACTCGACCGCGTCGATGGCAATGCCTTCGTCGCCACGCCGCAATCGGGCTCTGCCGTGCTCGGCCAGGCCGGCGGCAGCGGCGTCGGCGACATCGTCGCCTCGGCCATCGAGCAATCCAACGTCGATATCGCGGAAGAGTTCGCCAAGATGATCGTGGCGCAGCGGGCCTATTCGGCCAATGCCCGGCTGGTCACGGTGGCGGACGAATTGCTGCAGGAAACCCTCAATATCAGCCGTTGAGATACCGGCTAAGCCAAAAGGAACGACACCATGACCATGATCTCCACCGTCGGTAACAGCACCGCGAACCAGAACACGACGCAGAATGCCGCCTCGAACAAGCTCACGGCGGATATGCAGACCTTCCTCAAGCTGCTGACCACGCAGCTCAAGAACCAGGACCCGACCAACCCGATGGACCCGAAGGACTTCACCGAGCAACTGGTGCAGTTCTCGCAGATCGAGCAGCAGATCCAGCAGACCGGCAAGCTCGACCAGATTCTTGCTGCGCTGGATGGCAGCAAGTCCAGCGATGCCCTGGCCTATATCGGCAAGGAAGTGCAGGCGATGGGCAACGTCAATTACCTGGAGGATGGCGAGGCCAAGTTCTCCTATGGCGTGCCCAAGGGCGCCGTCACTGTCGAGATCAAGGTCTATGACGCGGATGGCAAGGTGGTCTACACCGGCACCGGCGACACTTCCTTCGGCCGGCATGATTTCACCTGGGACGGCAAGACCACCGAGGGCGTGCAGAAGCCCGATGGCGGCGCCTACAAGATCGAGGTGACGGCCAAGGATGCCAAGGGCGAGAAGCTCGAAACCGACGTGCTGGTGCGCGGCGTGGTCGATGCGGTCGAGACCATGGACGGCAAGGCCTATCTGGTGATCGGCAAGCTCGGCATCGACCCGGATGACGTGGTGCTGTCGCGCCAGCCCAGCGATGCCTGAACTCTGGCAATAAGGGCAGGGGCTTCAAGCGGTGTACGGGCCGGTTTGCCGCTCTCCCGGGCGGCAGGCCGATAAATGCGACGGCACCTCTTGACGTTCCCAGCCAGGCTTCCCACTTGCGCTCTGAACCCTTGGTCCGGGCCCCTCTGGCGAGCGTAGCCGGCTTACTCGCGATGTCGGACCTGCTTCTGACATCGTTTTCCGGCTGACATGGAGAGATCCGTGGCGTTCGAATTCCTGTATGCCGACTGGCTCGGCAAACCCCTGTGGATGTGGTTCGTTTTCCTTGGCATTGTGGTCGCGCTGCTGGTCTTTGACCTCGGCATCCTGCACCGCGAGACACGCGAAATCGGTGTGCGTGAAAGCCTGGTCATGTCGGGCGTGTATCTCAGCCTCGGCATGCTGTTCGGCGCCTGGATCTGGTGGCAGCTTGGCGCCACTGCCGGCATGAACTATGTCACCGGTTTCGCTGTTGAGAAGGCGTTGGCGATGGACAATGTCTTCGTCATGGCGATGATCTTCGCATACCTCGGAATTCCGGCGAAATACCAGCATCGTGTGCTGTTCTGGGGCATTCTGGGCGTTATCGTGCTGCGCGCGGTGATGATCGGCGCCGGTGCGGCGGTGGTCAGCCAGTTTTCCTGGGTGCTGCATGTTTTCGCGGTATTCCTGATCGCCACCGGTATCAAGATGCTGGCCTTTGCCGACAAGGAATATGATGTCGGCAGCAACCCGATCCTCCGCTTCATGCGCCGGCGTTTCCGGGTCACCGACGAACTGCATGGCGAGAAATTCTTTGTCATGCAGCCGAATGCGGCCGGTGCCAATGTGCGCTACATGACGCCGCTGTTCATGGCGCTGGTGCTGATCGAATTGGCGGATGTCATCTTCGCGGTTGACTCGGTGCCGGCGATTTTCGCCATCACCACCGATCCGTTCATTGTCTACACCTCGAATATCTTCGCCATCCTGGGCTTGCGCGCGCTGTATTTTGCCCTGGCGGCGATGATCCATCGCTTCCACTACCTGAAATATGCGCTGGCGGCGGTGCTCATCTTCATCGGCGGCAAGATCATCGGTGCGGACCTGCTCGGGATCGAGAAAGTTCCCGCCGTGGTTTCGCTCGGTGTCACCTTCACGCTGCTGATTTCCGGTGTGGTCTGGAGCTTGTACAAGACGCGGGCGACAGCCGGCGTCAGCGAAGAAAGGATATAATGCCATGGAAGCGCTGTTTACCTGGGTCATCAACGCCATCCTGCTGGGGCCGCTGCAGGCGGAGATTTTCGGTGAACTCGCCTCGGCCCGAACCGTTGCGCCGATCATCACGGAAGCCAAAACATGCATCGCTGCCGGTATCCCTGCACTGGCGCAGGATATGCTAAGAGAACCCGGCGCAGCCTTTGACTCTCTGGTGCGTTACTGGCTGGATATGACACAGCCACGGCAACTGGTTGCTGAGATGCTGCCGCAATGCGCCAATCTGATTGACGCGGCCGGGTTGATCGAGCGCACGGCATCGCGCTGATCCGAATCTGAGGATGGATAATAATGGTGTGGTCGCGCGTGGCAGGATCGATAAGGACACAATGGCGCTTGCTGCTGCTTGCCCCCATCGTTCTGCTGCTGCTCGGCTGCACCGCGCCGCCGGATGGCGTGACACCGCTATCGGATTTCGATAGCCGGCGCTATCTCGGGCAATGGTACGAAATCGCCCGCCTGGATCACCGCTTCGAGCGCGGCCTGTCCAATGTCACCGCGCAGTATGAGGCCAATGCCGATGGCAGCCTGCGAGTCATCAATCGCGGGCTGGAGCGCGGCGCCTGCAGGTGGAAGCAGGCCGAGGGCAAGGCCCGGTTTCTCGGGGCACCTTCGGTTGCCAGCCTCAGCGTGACCTTCTTCTGGCCGTTCTCGGGCGGCTATCATGTCATTGCCCTCGACCGCCAGGATTATGCCTGGGCCATGGTTTCCGGGCCGTCGCGGGACTATCTGTGGATTCTGGCCCGGCGGCCTGAACTGGACGCGAAAATCCAGGCGCAACTGATCGAACAGGCGCGCGGCCTGGGTTTCGAAACCGCGGCGCTGATCCTGGTGGATCAATCCACGCCGCCCTGCGCGCCTGCCAGCGCCCCGGCCCGGTGAAACAGCCGGCTTGACGCCCCAGCACGGCAACGCCCATAACCGATGACGCAAGACTCAGCGGAGTCGGTTATGGCGCAAACATGCCCGCGTCCATAACCGGTATTCCGCGACAAGGCGGAGTACCGGTTATGGCGCAAACATGGTTGTCCGGGCTGCTGGGCGGCGCTGCCGCTCCGGACCGCGCGGCTTTGGCGCAGATCGTTGCCGATGCCGCGCCGCATGCCCGCGTCATCACCCGCGCCGCCGCCTTGCCGGGCCAGTCGAAAGCCCTGGTGGTGGTCTGTGCCAATGCCATCTATGGCCGTCTGGCGCAAAGCTGCGGCCAGCCCGAGCGGGTCTCGCCGCTGGAACTCAGCCCCCAGGCGCAATTGGCACTGGAACGCCTCAGCCGCCGCGTGCCGGCCTCGGGTGCCGTCACCGATCAGGTGATGTTCAGCCGCGCCGATGGTGCTGAATTGTGGCTCGCGGTCAGTGTCATGGTGCGGCCTGATGAAGCCGCCGAGCTGATCTGGGATTTCGCCGATATCACCCATGAGCATCACGCGCTGATGGACATGGCGGTGCAGCGCGATGCGCTGGCCGGCTTTCTCGACAACGCGCCGGTGGGACTCTATTCCATCGCGCCGGACGGGCATTTCCTGTTCGCCAACCGCACCTTCTCGGCCTGGCTGGGTTTGAGCCCCGATGCACTGACCGGCGGCGCGCTGAAACTCAACGACGTGCTGCTGCCGGCTGATGAGTCCGGTACTGCGCAAGGCACAGGCCGTGCCATCACGCCGGATTGGGAGGGTGGCGAGGCCAAGCTCAGCCCGCCCGGCACGGCGCATGGCTCGGCCGCCGAGCCGCTGCGCCTGGTCGGCGTCAGCCAGTCGGCGGTGCCGGGCGCCGATGGCCATGTCCTGCGCTATTCCGCCGTGGTGCATGACCTGAGCCGCGAATTGCGCGTGCGCGGCACGCTGCGCCCGGTGGAAGCCGAATTCCGCCGCTTCTTCGATCAGGCGCCGATCGGCATCCTGGTGCTGGATGCGGCGGGCAGCATCATCGAGGGCAATGCGGCTTTCGGCGTGCTCTGTGGCCGCCATGACTGGCCGGGCCAGCGCCTTGCCGCCGTGGTGCGTGAGGAGGATGGTGCCGAACTGAACCGCCATCTCATGGCGGTGCGGCGCAACGAGGCGGTGACGCGGCCGCTGGAGGTGCGTTTCCCGGGCCAGGATCCGGCGCGGCCGCGCATTGCGGAATTGTTTGCCGCTTCGCTCGATGCCGGCGCCGACAGTCAGGCGACGCAGCTTGTCTACCTGGTCGACACCACGCACCAGCGCAACCTGCAACAGCAATTCAATCAGAGCCAGAAGATGCAGGCGGTGGGCCAGCTCGCCGGCGGCATTGCGCATGACTTCAACAATCTGCTCACCGCCATGATCGGCTTCTGCGACCTGCTGCTGCAGCGCCACCAGCCGGGCGACCAGAGCTTCGCCGATATCATGCAGGTGAAGCAGAATGCCAACCGCGCCGCCAATCTGGTGCGCCAGTTGCTCGCCTTCTCGCGCCAGCAGACTTTGATGCCGAAGGTGCTGGATGTCACCGATGTGCTGGCCGACCTGCGCAACCTGATCGGTCGCCTGATCGGCGAGACCATCCAGCTTCGCCTGGTGCATGGCCGCGATCTCGGTCTGGTGCGCGTCGACCAGGGACAGCTTGAGCAGGTGATCATCAACCTGGCGGTGAATGCCCGCGACGCCATGCTGCATGGTGCCGGCGGCAGTGCGGGAAGTGGCGGCGAATTGCGCATCCGTACTGCCTATTGGCGGCCGCAGCAGCCGACGCTGACGCTCGGCGGCGAAATGATGCCGCCCGGCGATTATGTGCTGATCGAGGTCAGCGACAGCGGCCATGGCATTGCGCCGGAGAATCTGGCGAAGATTTTCGATCCCTTCTTCACCACCAAGGCGGTGGGCGCCGGCACCGGGCTTGGCCTCTCCACCGTCTACGGCATCATCAAGCAGACCGGCGGCTTCATCCAGGTGGAAAGCGAAGTCGGGCAGGGCGCCACCTTCCGTATCTTCCTGCCGCGCCATGAGCCGAGCGCCACCGAACGCTCCGCCACCCGCGACGATGGCCGTGCGGTCGCCGCGCCCGATCTCACCGGCCAGGGCCTGGTGCTGCTGGTGGAGGATGAGGATGCGGTGCGCGCCTTCGCCACCCGGGCTTTGCGCAACAAGGGCTACACCGTGATCGAGGCCAATTCTGGCGAGCAGGCGCTGAGCCTGCCGGCGGAACAGCTCGATCGCGTCGAGGTGCTGGTGACCGATGTGGTGATGCCGAACATGGATGGGCCGACCTTGGCCGAACACATGCGCCAGCGCCGCCCGGATTTGAAGATCCTGTTCATCTCCGGCTATGCCGAGGATGCGCTGCGCCGCAGCCTCGCCAATGCCGATAACGTGTCGTTCCTGCCCAAGCCGTTCTCCCTCAGCCAGCTCGCCGGCAAGTTGAAGGACGTGATGGGCTGACAGCCCCGGCGCGTGGCTGTTCCGTGGGAATCGCTAAGGCGTGCCCGGAAACCGGAACGGGCCAGAACAGAGCCGGGTGTGTTCCCAGAACAAAGCAAAAAAATGAGGGAAACCAGCGGGTTATAGATTTCGCTGGACAACGCATACAAAATTAGAACATATACGGGGTTAACCGAGCCTCGTTGCAATTCCGCGGGGGCCGTGAAAGGATGGGGTCCACCAATGGCAGCCACTGCCGCCGCTACTTCCGCCAGCCTCCGTTTAGTGGACAAAGACAATATGGATAAGGGTAAAGCGCTTGAAGCCGCGCTCAGCCAGATCGAGCGTTCCTTCGGTAAGGGCTCGATCATGCGCCTGGGTCAGCGCCAGAGCATGGAGGTGGAGGAAATCTCCACCGGTTCGCTCGGCCTGGATATCGCGCTCGGCATCGGCGGCCTGCCCAAGGGCCGCATCATCGAAATCTACGGCCCGGAATCCTCGGGCAAGACCACCGTCGCCCTGCATGTGGTGGCGGAAGCCCAGAAGCGTGGCGGCACCTGCGCCTTCGTCGACGCCGAGCATGCCCTCGATCCGGCCTATGCCCGCAAGCTGGGTGTGAATATCGGCGACCTGCTGATCTCGCAGCCCGATACCGGCGAGCAGGCGCTTGAGATCGCCGATACCCTGGTGCGCTCCGGCGCCATTGAGGTGCTGGTGGTCGACTCGGTCGCCGCCCTGGTGCCGAAGGCCGAACTGGAAGGCGAGATGGGCGATTCTCTGCCCGGCCTGCAGGCCCGCCTGATGAGCCAGGCTCTGCGCAAGCTCACCGCGTCGATTTCCAAGTCGAACTGCATGGTGATCTTCATCAATCAGATCCGCATGAAGATCGGCGTGATGTTCGGCAACCCGGAAACCACCACCGGCGGCCATGCGCTGAAATTCTATGCTTCCGTGCGCCTCGATATCCGCCGCATTGGCGCGATCAAGAACAAGGACGACGTGGTCGGCAACCAGACCCGCGTCAAGGTGGTGAAGAACAAGGTGGCGCCGCCGTTCAAGGTGGTCGAGTTCGACATCATGTATGGCGAAGGCATTTCCAAGACCGGCGAACTGGTCGACCTCGGCGTCAAGGCCAATGTGGTCGAGAAGTCGGGCGCCTGGTTCTCCTATGACAGCCAGCGCATCGGCCAGGGCCGTGAGCAGGCGAAGAACTTCCTGAAAGAGAATCCTGAAGTCGCCGCCAAGATCGAGGCCGCGATCCGCGCCAATGCCGGCGTGGTGGCCGCTGCCATCGATGCCGGGCCGGGCGAGGATGACGACGAGGAATAGTTTCTAGTTTTCCCAGCGTGGGCAGCCGGTAATCCACGGCTTCCCCCACGATTTTTCTCCTCCATGGGACCCCCGGCGCCGGAACTCGGCGCCGGGGTTTTTTTGGCCCCGCGCAAGACTTTCGCCCCGGGCAAAGCCGTGGCGCGGTTCCAAAGGCCGGGCCGGTTGCTATAGTGAGCAGCAATATTCAGCCGGAGGAAAAACGCCCATGTCTGTTGAAGCGCAGCCGCTCGATCCCCAGGTGATCGAGACCCTGAAGGGCATCACCACCGCCACGCTCACCACCGTGCTGCTGAAGAAGGGCCTGCGCAATGTCTGGCTGCGCGGCGCCAAGCCGTTGAAAGCCGGCCAGCCGCGGATTGTCGGCCGTGCCTTCACGCTGCGCTTTGTGCCGGCGCGCGAGGATCTGGCGACGCCGGAATCCTGGGCCTCGCCGAAATCCACCCGCGGCGCCATCGAGGCGATGCCAGCGGGCTGCATCGCCGTGGTCGATGCCATGGGCGTGAAGGATGCCGGCATTTTCGGCGATATCCTCTGTGCCCGCATGCAGAAGCGAGGCGTTGCCGCCCTGGTGACCGATGGCGTGGTGCGCGATGTCGCCGGCGTGCTCGGCACCGGCCTGCCGGTCTGGTGCGACGGCTATGCCGCGCCGCCCTCGGTGGCCGGCCTCACCTTCGTCGACTGGCAGGAGCCGATTGCCTGCGGCGGTGTTGCCGTGTTCCCGAACGACATCATCGTGGTGGATGACGATGGCGCCGTGCTGATCCCGCAGGCTCTGCTCGATGCCGTGCTGCCGCTGGCCGTCGAGCAGGAGCGCCAGGAAGCCTGGATCATGGGCGAGATCGATGCCGGCGTGCCGCTGCCCGGTCTCTATCCGCCGAATGAAGCCACCAAGGCGCGCTACGAAGCCTCGAAGAAGAAGTGAGCCGACCATGAGCCAGGGCACCAGCAAGCGGGGATTGCGCAAGGGCCTGACCAGCTATGGCGATGCCGAATTCTCGCTGTTCCTGCGCAAGGTGTTCATCAAGGCGGCGGGCTATTCCGACGATGCGCTGGACCGCCCCATCGTTGGCATCACCAACACCTACAGCGATTTCAATCCCTGCCATGGCAACGTGCCGGACCTGATCGAGGCGGTGAAGCGCGGCGTCATGCTGTCGGGTGCGCTGCCGATGGTGTTTCCCACCATCTCGATCCATGAAAGCTTCGCCCATCCGACCTCGATGTTCCTGCGCAACCTGATGGCGATGGACACCGAGGAAATGTTGCGGGCGCAGCCGATGGATGCCGTGGTGCTGATCGGCGGCTGCGACAAGACCGTGCCGGCACAGCTCATGGGCGCGATCAGCACCGATCTGCCCACCGTGTTTCTGCCCGTCGGCCCGATGGTGGTAGGGCATCACCAGGGCGAGGTGCTGGGCGCCTGCACCGATTGCCGCCGGCTCTGGGGCAGCTATCGCGGCGGCCAGATGGCGGAAGCCGAGATCGAGGCGGTGTCGAACCGCCTGGCGCCGTCGGTTGGCACCTGCATGGTGATGGGCACCGCCTCCACCATGGCCTGCATTTCCGAGGCGCTTGGCTTCACCCTGCCGCTCGGCGGCACCGTGCCCGCGCCCCATGCCGAACGCCGCCGCATCGCCGAAGCCTCTGGCATGCGCGCCGCCGAAATGGCGAAGACCGGCGGGCCGCGCCCCAGCGAATTGATGACGCCGGCCAGTTTGCGCAACGCCCAGGTGGTGCTGCAGGCCATCGGCGGCTCCACCAACGGTATCGTGCATCTGGCCGCCATGGCCGGCCGCGCCGGGCTGGAGCTTGACCTCAACAGCTTCGACGAGATCGGCCGCAAGACGCCGGTGCTGATCGACCTCAAGCCGTCCGGCAACGATTACATGGAGCATTTCCACCATGCCGGCGGCGTGCCGCGCCTGATGCGCGAACTGGCCGACCTGCTGGATCTTTCCGCCCCCACCGTAGCCGGCGGCACGCTGGCCGATGTGGTGGCGGCTGCGGAGGAGGTGCGCGGCCAGACTGCCATTCGCCCGCGCAGCAATCCGCTCAAGGCGGAGGGCGGCATGGCGGTGCTGCATGGCAACCTGGCGCCGCGCGGCGCGGTGATCAAGCAGGCGGCGGCCTCGCCCAAGCTGATGCAGCATGAGGGCCGCGCCGTGGTGTTCACCTCGGTCGAGGACATGACCAACCGTGTCGACGACCCGGACCTGGATGTGACCGCCGACGACGTGCTGGTCTTGCTCAATGCCGGGCCGAAGGGCGCGCCGGGCATGCCGGAAGCCGGCTATCTGCCAATCCCGAAAAAGCTGGCCCGCCAGGGCGTGAAGGACATGGTGCGAATCTCCGATGCGCGCATGAGCGGCACGGCCTTCGGCACGATCGTATTGCATATCACACCGGAATCCGCCGATGGCGGCCCGCTCGGCCTGGTGCGGACCGGCGACCGCATCCGCCTGGATGTGGCAAAGCGCCGCATCGACCTTCTGGTGGAAGATGACGAATTGTCACGCCGCGCCGCCGAGCCTGTCACATTGCCGCATGAACTGCCGACGCGCGGCTATGCCAAGCTGTACATGGACACCGTATTGCAGGCCGATGGCGGCTGCGACTTCGACTTCCTGGTGCCTGGTAAACAAGCATAAGCAATAGGTCATACTGAGAAGTATTGCCTTGTAGCGCGAACTACCTTATTCGGGAGTTATGCTTCCCGAATCATTCATCTTTGGCAGCCAGCGCTTTTTCCCCAAGGACACCGATGTGGTCGTCGCCCGTTGGTGCGCCGATCAGGGGCGCACGCTGGATGACCTTGCGCCCAAGGTCGGCCTGTCGCGCATGGCGCTGAGCCTGATCCTGCGCGGCATCGATCCGGTCACCCCGGCCATCGAGCGCAAGCTGCGCGAATTGATGACCGGCGCGCAGCAGCGCTCGGCTTAAAGCAGCCACAACATTCCAGTGTGTTCGTCATGCCCGGACTTGATCCGGGCATCTCGCGCAAGCACGCAGTGAGACCGCCGGGCTCTAAGCGCACGCCGCCACATGCGGCGTGGGTGCAGAGGCCCGAAGGGCAGGCCCGGCGGTGACGAAATTAAGGAATCAGGGCTTAATGGCAGGCTAAAGTCGGGCATGACGATGTGTTAGGGTTGATCGCACAAGCTGAAACGAAAAAGCCCGGCGCTAAGGCCGGGCTTTCCGTAGTTGATGTAGCCGTGTCTCAGCCGAAGGCGTCGGCGATGATGCCGGCATACCAGCCCAGCGTATGCTCGGCTTCCTGCTTGCGGAAGGCCGCATCGGCGCGGGCGGGGCTGACGCCGCCGCTGTTCGGCACTTCCGCCACGGTTTCGCCCGGGCGATAGGTGCCGGTGACGGAGATGCCGTAATCCGGCGACACCAGGCTGTAGCAGGTGTTGTGGAACACCGCCGGCGGCGCGGCCTGGCCGCGCAGCGCGGCGACGATGCTGGCGGCCACCACCTTGGCCTGGCTGTTCGCCGCCGAGCCGGATTTCGGCATCGCACCGGCAATCGAGGCATCGCCCAGCACATGCACGTCGGCCGCCTTGCGCGAGGCGAAGGACTTCGGATCGACGGCGCACCAGCCGTTGCTTTCGGCAAGCCCGGCATCGATGGCGATCTTGCCGGCGGTCTGCGGCGGGATCAGGTTCAGCACATTGGCCTTCTCGGTGCCGAAGCCGGCCTTGATCGAGAGATTGGCGACGTCCACTTCCTCGACCTTGCCGCCATCCTTGCCGGCGACCCAGGTGATCATGCCGGGATATTCCGACTCCCAGGCGGCCTGGAACAGGCCCTGCTTCGAGAAGGCATCCTTGGCGTCGAAGATCAGGATCTTCGACTTCGGCTTCTTGGTCTTGAGATACCAGGCGATCATGCTCACCCGCTCATACGGGCCGGGGGGGCAGCGGAACGGATTGGCCGGCGGCGCGATGATCACGGTGCCACCATCGGGCATGGCTTCAAGCTGGCGGCGCAGCAGGGCGGTCTGTGCTCCGGCCTTCCAAGCATGCGGCACGCGCTCGGCGCCCTTTTCGCTGTAGCCCGGCACGCCGCCATAGTTCAGCTCGATGCCCGGCGCCACCACCAGCTTGTCGTAGGGCAGCACGGCGCCATCGGCCAGCCGCACGCGCTTGGCGCCGGTATCGATGGCGGTGGCGTTGGCCCGCACCAGCTTCACGCCCCAGCGCTGCTGCAGCGGATCGCGGCGATGCTGGATCGAGTCCAGGCTGCGCATGCCGGCCAGCACATAATTCGAGAACGGGCAGGTGGTGTAGATGGCGTCGCGGTCGATCAGCATCACATCGAGGCTGGGATCGAACAGCTTGAGATAGCGTGCGGCAGTGGCGCCGCCGAAGCCGCCGCCAACCACGACCACACGGGCCGGGGCATTGCGGTTGACCTGGGCCGCGGCGAAGCCGGGGAAGGTGAGGGAGGCGCTGGCGGCGATGCCGGCGCCGAGCAGTTGACGGCGATTGAAGTCGGTCATGGCATCCCCCTTCAGTTACGCGCCAGATGTTCGGCGATCGCCTTGAGCTGATCGTCCGAATAGCCGCGCGCGATGCGGCCCATGATGGTGGAGGGCTTCTTGTTGGTCTTCACCTCGATCAGCGCCTCATACAGCGTCTTGGCATCGACGCCGTGGATCGGCGGCATCGTCGGCGACACATAGGTCGGGCTGCCGTGGCAGAGGTTGCAGGTCTGGGCCGCGAAAGCGGCTTCCGAAAGCGGTTGCGGAGCCTGCTGCGCCAGTGCCTGGGAAACATGGGCGGGGGCAGCAAGCCCGAGGCCGGCCACAAGCGCGGCGGCAAGCATGGTGGGGCGGTACATCGACATCCTCCCTGGTGACGAACCGGGAGGACGCTATCCCAGAGTAAAAATTCAATCAACTTCGTTTGTGATTATATTAATTAAACAAAGAAATTATGTTTTTTATGGTTCGCCAGGAATCTTCGGCGTGCCTCGCGCGGAAACCACAATAGCCAGCAGGATAAGCCCGGCCCCGGCCAGCATCGGCCAGGAAATCGGCTCGGCGAAGGCCAGCAGGCCGACCAGCAGCGAGGTGATGAGCTCGCCGGCGCCGGCAATCGCCGAACGTTCCGGCCCGGCGATGGGGGCGCCGAGCAGCAGCAGGCCAAGCGCGCCGAAGGTGCTCAAAATCGCCAGCGCCGCGGCCGCGCCCCAGGCCTTGAAGGATGTCGGCACGATCACACCGCCTTCCCAGATCAGGCACAGCCCCAGCATCGCCAGGAAGCCGCCGATGAACACGCCGCCGAGCCGCACCGGCACGATGATGTGGCTCAGGCGCCGCGCCGCAATATGGATGAACAGGGAATAGGCCGTGGGCGGGATGAAGCAGAGCAGCACCGGCAGCAGCGGCACGCCGGCCACCGCATCGGGCGAGAGGATCAGGGCGGCGGCGATGAACACCAGGGCAGCGGCGATCAGGTTGGCGCGGGTCAGCTTCTCGCCGAAGGCCAGCCAGCCGAGCAGGATGGTGAACAAAGGATAGGTGAACAGGATCAGCACCGTCAGCGCCACGGTGAGGTATTGCAGCGCGATGAAGTAGAACAGCATCGAGCTCATATAGGCGGCGCCGGCGATGAAGGCGAAAACGAAGTCCCGGCGCTGTTTCAGAATGGCGGGCAGGAAGGGCAGGCAGCAGGCCGCCGCGATGGCGAAGCGCCACACCAGCAGCGACAGCGGCGTCTGACCTTCTTCATAGGCCATGCGGATGAACAGCGGCATGATGCCGAAGCCGATGGCACCGAAACCGACCAGGGCCATGCCGAAAAGCGGTGAGCGGGTGAAGACCGGAGAGGGCATGACCTGGAACCATTGGCAACGTGAGCGGGAAAATCGGTTGCGAGACGCGACTGGCAGAGTATAGTGACAGGGCCGGGCAGAAGCCCAGGCTTACACAGACCGCCATGTCCGTCTCCAGAATGAGGAGCCGCGTACCATGACCACCCTATCCGCCACAGCCCAATCAGCACCGTTGCAAGCGGCCAGCACCGTTGCCAGCGGGACGTCGCCAGACAACCGCCTGGTCGAAGTCAGCCGCATTCTCGCCGATACCGAGGGCCGCTACAGCGACCGCGACAAGGCCGCCGCTTACAAGGAATGGGGCGCGATCAACTATTCCAACCTGTTCAGCTACAGCCTGGAGGATCGCAAGGAGAGTCAGGCGCTGATCACCAAGGCGATGCAGGATCCGAACAGCTTCCTTGGCCGCATCGAAGCAGTGAACCAGAAATACCAGGCTTTCGTCTCCGCCTATGACAAGGCCAATCCGATCGAACTGCGCCGCTCCGGCGATGGCAGCGACGTGAAGCGCCTGGATGCCTATATCGGTTTCCTTGATGGCCTCTCGACACAGGAGAAGCAGCTTTTCCAGCTCGACGCGAGCTATCGCCAGGGCCTCGATGATTACGATCTGGTACGCCAGGGCGCGGTGGCGTTGCGCGACAGTTTCCGTGTGCTGGACGAGCGCGCCAAGGCCGGCGCCTTCCAGTTCGGTACGTCAGTGGCGGAAGTGCGCGACCGCCAGGCCCAGGCGGCGTTGCTGCTGCTGGAAAAGATCGGGGCCAATACCAAGCCGCAGGCTTTCCGCCAGGCGGTGGCCGAGGCTGCCGGGCTGGCGCGCGAGACTTTCGGTCTTGCTGCGGTGCAGGACCGCGTCGAGCTTTCGGCGGCAGCGCGGAAACAACTCGGCCTCTGACCTGATTGCGCCTCGACTTTCCGCCAGCCTTGCTCAAGACGGCGGGAGGAAACGATGCGTATTCCAATGATGCGTGTTGTGTTGTCGCGCCTTGGTTTGGTGGCGGCACTGCTGATCTCGGGAGAAACCATGGCTCAGACTGCCGCACCACCATTGGACATGCTAGCGCAAAGGGGCCGCTTGATCAGACGCCCGGGTCAGGCCCGGGCATGACGATATGTAGCCGCAGTGAAATGGGGCTCTCGCTTGCGCGAGGGTGACAAAAAAGGGAGTGGCCTTACGCGCCGAACATCATTTCCAGCGGCGCCATGCCGGCGAAGCTGCCGCGCAGGCGGGTGCCGGGCTTGAAAAAGCGCAGGCCGGTGAAAGCGCCGGTGGTGACGATCTGGCCCGGCTGCACGCCGCCGCAATGATCCTTCACCTGGCGCAGCAATTCGATCAGCAGATCGAAGGGCGAGCCGCCCGGCTGGGTCAGCAGGCCATCGACGACAATGCTGGCATCGGCGATCAGTTCGCCGTTCAGGCGAATGAAATCATCGGGCTGCCATGGCTTGTCATACGCCGTGCCGGTGATCATCCCGGCATTGATCTGCATATCCGCCAGTCGCCAATGCGCGTCAGTGGTTTCCATGTTGAGCAGCCGGCTATCCAGCACCTCGAAGACCGGCAGCGGCGTGACCGAGGCGGCGAGTTTCGCGGCATAGTCCGGCGCATCCAGGGGCGGCAGGGCGCTGTCGATGTGGAAGGCGATTTCCAGTTCCAGGCCGCAGAGCCGGGAGTCTTCGCGCGGCCACAGCTTCGGCGCGGCCGCGATACCGCTGGCGCGGATCGGGGCGAAGATGATCGGCTGGTCCGGCGCACCGCGCCCGACCTTCCAGCCGCCGACCGGGCCTAATGCTGCCATCACGCCGGCTTGGATGGCCAGGACATCGGCATGGTCGATGGCAATGCCGGCGGGGTCGAATAGCGGGCCGCCCTGGCGGGCGGCGAGCAGCCGCGCAACGATCTCGCCGCGCTGCTGATCCGTGATCATTTGAAATCGCGCGCGTTCAGCCATTCGCCATGGCGCGTCGAGCTTGCCTCGGCCAGCGCGACGAAAATCTCCACGATGTCTTCTGGCGCTGGCAGGGTCAGCGGGTCTTCGCCGGGGAAGGCGGCGGCGCGCATCTCGGTGCGGGTGCCGCCGGGATTGACCACGTTGACACGGATGCTGCCGGCCTCGACCTCGCGGGCATAGGTCAGCGCCATGTTGTCGAGCGCCGCCTTGCTGGCGGCATAGGCGCCCCAATAGGCGCGCGGCTCACGGGCGACGGTGGAGGAAACGAAGATGACGCGGCCCGAACCGGAGGCATGCAGCAGCGGATGCGTGGCGCGCAGCAGCCGCTGGTTGGCATGCACATTCAGCTTGAACACCTTCTCCCACAGGTCCGGCGGATATTGCGGCGTCGGTGTCAGCTTGCCGAATAGGCCGGCATTGGCCACCAGGATGTCGAGCTTGCCGAACCGCTCGAACAGCGGCGCGGCCAGGCCGTCGATCAGCTCGGTCTTTTCCATGTCCATCGGCACCAGCGTGGCGCTGCCGCCGATGCCGCGAATCTCGTCATCCAGCTCTTCCAGCGCACCGACGGTGCGGGCGACCAGGATGACGTGGGCGCCCTCGCGGGCATACTGCTTGGCAATCGCGGCGCCGATGCCGCGACTGGCGCCGGTGATCAGCGCGATCCGGTCCTTGAGACGCATGCTTGAGATTCTCTAACGTTCAGCGATCAGCCGGTTTCGGCCAACAGGGTGAGCTGGCGCGGGCCGCGCGCGGTACGATCTGCTTCATCGGTCAGCCCGATGGGGTAGTCGCCGGAGAAGCAGGCATCGCAATAGGCCGGGTTGGCCGGATCGCGGCTCTGGCGGCCCATGGCGCGGTAGAGGCCATCCATGCTGAGGAAGGCAAGGCTGTCGGCCTTGATGAACTTCGCCATCTCTTCGACGCTGTGGGTTGCCGCCAGCAGCTTGGAGCGTTCCGGTGTATCGACGCCGTAGAAGCAGCTATGCGTCGTCGGCGGCGAGGCAATGCGCATGTGCACTTCCTTGGCGCCGGCTTCGCGCACCATTTCCACGATCTTGGTGGAGGTGGTGCCGCGCACGATGGAATCGTCCACCAGGATCACCCGCTTGCCCTGGATATAGGCGCGGTTGGCATTGTGCTTCAGCTTGACGCCGAGATGGCGGATCTGGTCGGTCGGTTCGATGAAGGTGCGGCCGACATAATGGTTGCGGATGATGCCAAGCTCGAACGGGATGCCGCTCTCGGCGGCATAGCCGATCGCCGCCGGCACGCCGCTATCAGGCACCGGGATCACCACATCGGCATCGACATGATTCTCGCGCGCCAGTTCGGCGCCGATGCGCTTGCGCGATTCATAGACGCTCAGGCCCTCGACCTGGGAGTCGGGCCGCGCGAAGTAGATATACTCAAAAATGCAGAAGCGGCGCTTCACCGGCGGGAAGGGGTGATGGCTGTGGATGCCGTCGGCGTCGATCACCACCAACTCTCCCGGCTCGACATCGCGCACATAATCGGCGCCCATGATGTCCAGCGCGCAGGTCTCGGAGGCGAGGATCGGCGCGCCCTTGAGGTTGCCCAGCACCAGCGGCCGCACGCCCCAGGGATCACGCACGCCGATCAGCTTCTTCGGCGTCAGGCAGACCAGCGCATAGGCGCCTTCGATCTGCTTCAGCGCATCGACGATACGCTCGACCACGGAAGCCTTGCGGCTGAGCGCCACCAGATGGGTGATCACCTCGGTGTCCATGGTGGACTGGAAGATCGAGCCCTTGGCCACCAGGTCGTCGCGGATCTGGCGCGCATTGGTCAGGTTGCCGTTATGCGCCAGCGCGATGCCGCCGCCTTCGAGATCGGCATAGATCGGCTGCACGTTGCGCAGCAGCGTCGCACCCGAGGTCGAGTAGCGCACATGGCCGATGGCGGTGAGGCCGGGCAGTTCGCGGATCACCTTCTCGGAGGAGAAGTTCGGCGCCACATGGCCGAGCGCGCGGTGGCTGTTGAAGCGGCCTTCGTGGAAACTGACGATGCCGGCGGCTTCCTGGCCGCGATGCTGTAGCGCATGCAGCCCCAGCACCGTGTTGGCCGCCGCGTCGGGCGTGCCGTAGATGCCGAAGATGCCGCACTCCTCGCGGAGTTTGTCGTCGTCGAAGGGGTTGGTGTGCAGCATCATCATTGCTCCGCCGCCCGATGGCATGTCGCCAACGGACGGTTCATGGCTTGTCCTGCGTGCGGATTAGGCTCTCGATGCCCCGGCGTTCCTCGGTCTTATAGCCGGAATCGCGGCCGGAGTCAGCGCCGCTGCCGACCGGTGTACGGTTCGGCACCGGCGTCGGACGGCCGCCGCCTCCGGATGTTGGGCTGGCCGGCGCGGGGCTAGCTGCCCCGGCGCCCCGGCTGCCAGTGAGTTGCTCAATGACGCGGTCATGCAGCCAGGTATAGGCCTGGGTCGCCAGGGGGCGGGTACGCGACTCGGTGTACCAGCCCGGCTCTGCATTGGGTTTCATCACGAACTTATCCAGGACCCAGAAGGCCACCACCACGATCAGCGCACCACGGGCCAAACCGAGCAAAAAGCCCAGCGAGCGGTCGATGGCACTGATCGCAGAGGTGCGGACCCGCTCGGCGATGAGATGGGTCAGCAGGGAGCAAAAGATAAGGGTGGGGAGGAAAATTCCTGCGCCGGCGGCAATGCCGGCCAGCAGCCCGGACTGGATATACTGCCGCGCGAAGGCCTCGGCGGGCACGAAGAAATACCAGGTGGCGATCACCGCGGCGATCCAGCCGGCGGTGGACAGCACCAGCCCGACAAAGCCCCTAAACAGCGCCAGCAACGCGGAAATCAGCAGAATCGCGAAGACGCCGAGGTCTACCGGGTTGATCGGCAGCTTGTCCATCAGCCTCTCACTCCTCGTCGTCCATGGCGCCGGAACGGCCACCCTGGCGGCCGCCATACTGACTGGCGCGTTGGGACGCCCGGCGGGCATCGGGGAACAGTTCCACCAGCTCGCCCAGGCGAATCAGCTCCACGCCCTTGATGCCTTTTACCTTACTTTTGCCGGCAAGGGGCATAATGGCTTGCTGGAACCCGAGTTTCGCCGCCTCTTTCAGCCGTGCTTCGCCCTGGCTGACCGGGCGGACCTCGCCGGCCAGGCTGATCTCGCCGAAGAACACGCTGCGTTCCGGCACCGGGGTATCGGCCAGCGCCGAGAGCAGGGCGGCGGCCACCGCCAGGTCGGCGGCAGGCTCCACCACCCGCAAGCCGCCGGCGACGTTGAGATAGACGTCGCAGCCGGCGAAGCGCAGGCCGCAGCGGGCATCCAGCACCGCCAGCACCATGGCGAGGCGGCCCGAGTCCCAGCCGACCACGGTGCGGCGCGGGGTGGCCAGCGGCGAGGGCGCCACCAGGGCCTGGATCTCCACCAGCAGCGGCCGGGTGCCTTCCATGCCGGCCAGCACGGCGGCACCGCTCATCGGTTTGGTCTTGCCGGCATCCTCGGCGCCGCCGAGGAACAGGGCGGAGGGATTGGCCACTTCCGAGAGGCCGCCATCGGTCATTGAGAACACGCCGATCTCGTCGGTGGCGCCGAAGCGGTTCTTCACCGCGCGCAGGATACGGAACTGGTGCCCGCGCTCGCCCTCGAAATACAGCACCGTGTCGACCATATGCTCGACCACGCGCGGGCCGGCGATCTGGCCATCCTTGGTGACATGGCCGACCAGGAACACGGCGGCCGAGGACCGCTTGGCGACGCGGATCAGCTCCTGGGCGCAGGTACGGACCTGGGTGACGGTGCCGGGTGCGGAATCGATATTGTCGGCGAAGATGGTCTGGATCGAGTCGATCACGATCACAGCGGGGCCGGCTCCCTTGGCGGTCACGCTGTCGATGCCGGCGAGGATGTCGCGCAAGGAATTGGCCGAAGCCAGCTTCACCGGTGCATCGGCAAGGCCCAGCCGCTGGGCCCGCATGCCGATCTGGCCGACGGCTTCTTCGCCCGAGATGTATAATGTCGTGACACCGCGCCTTGCGATAGCGGCGGTGGCCTGCAGCAGCAAAGTGGATTTGCCGATGCCGGGATCGCCGCCGATCAGGATGGCCGAGCCGGGCACCAGGCCGCCGCCGAGCACGCGGTCGAATTCGTTGATCCCGGTGATGGTGCGGGTGACATTCTCCGGCTGTGCATCCAGGGCGGAGAAGGCCAGCGCCTTGCCCTTGCCCGCCGAGAGACCCTTGGGCACCGGCGTCGCCGCGGCTTCCTCCTGGATGCGGTTCCAGGCACCGCAGGCATCGCAGCGGCCCTGCCATTTGCGGTAGACGGCGCCGCAATCCTGGCAGACGAAATTTTCCGAGGCGCGCGCCATCAGGGCTTCAGCACGTCCATCTTGATCGGACCTTCGGCGCGGCCATGGATGAACTGATCGACATAGGCATTGCCGGAATTGTCGATTTCGCTCACCGGCCCCTGCCAGATGATGCGGCCCTTGTAGATCATGGCGATGCGGTCGGCGATCTTGCGCGCCGAGGCCATGTCGTGGGTGATGGAAAGGGTGGAGGCGCCGAGCTTCTTGGCGCAGGAAACGATCAGGTCGTTGATCACATCGGCCATGATCGGATCGAGGCCGGTGGTCGGTTCGTCGAAGAAGATGATTTCCGGCTCGGCGGCGATGGCGCGCGCCAGCGCCACGCGCTTCTGCATGCCGCCGGAAAGCTCGGCTGGCGACAATTCGCCGACATCCGGTGTCAGGCCGACCTGGGCCAGCTTTTCCAGCGCGATCTGCTTCGCCTTGGTGCGTTCCATCTTGCGGCCCTGGATCAGGCCGAAAGCCACGTTCTCCCACACTTTGAGGCTGTCGAACAGCGCACCGCCCTGGAACAGCATGCCGAACTTGCGCAAGGCCTGCTCGCGCTGGGCGGCATCGAATTTCATCGACTCCTGGCCATCGATCAGGATGCTGCCGCTATCGGCCTTGATCAGGCCCAGCACGCATTTCAGCATCACCGACTTGCCGGTGCCGGAGCCGCCGATCACCACCACGGACTCGCCCTTGCGCACATCCAGCGACAGGCCGTCGAGCACTGTCTTCGGCCCGAAGCGTTTTCTCACATCCTTGAGGGAGAGTTTCAGGTCGGTCATTTGGTGGCGAAGAACAGTTCGGTGACGAGGTAGTTCGACACCAGGATCAGGATCGAGGCGGAGACCACGGCATCGGTGGTGGCGCGGCCGACGCCCTGGGCGCCGCCCTTGGAATGGAAGCCGTGGTAGCAGCCCATCAGCGCGATGATGAAACCGAACACGCCGGCCTTCACCAGGCCCGACACCACGTCCAGCGTTTCCAGGAAATCGAAGGTGTTCTTCAGGTAGGTGCCCTGGTTGAAGCCGAGCTTCTGCGTGCCGATGACATAGCCGCCCATCACGCCGATGATATCGGCCACCAGCACCAGGATCGGCAGCGTGATGATGCCGGCATAGAGGCGCGGCGCCACCAGATACTTGAACGGGTTGGTGGACAAGGTGGTCAGCGCGTCGATCTGCTCGGTCACGCGCATGGTGCCGATTTCGGCCGCCATCGCGGAGGCAACGCGGCCCGCCACCATCAGGCCGCCGAGTACCGGGCCGAGTTCGCGGGTGATGCCGATCACCACGATGGTGGCGACGGCGCTTTCGGCGTTGAAGCGCGCCGAGCCGATATAGATCTGCAGCGCCAGCACCATGCCGGTGAACAGGGCGGTGAGGCCGACCACGGGCAGCGAGTAATAGCCGATCACCATCATCTGGCGCAGGATCAGCCGGCCATAGAAGGGCGGGGTGAGGCAATGGCGCAGCCCGGTGCCGGCGAACATCGCCAGACGGCCAATCGCGGCAAGGAAATCGAGGAAGATGCGGCCGACGATGGCAAGCGGGTTCATCGGTAGACTCGTGCGTAGCGCTTGCCGAGATCGGTCAGCAACTCGTAGGCGATGGTGCCGGCATGGCCGGCCTGCTCATCCAGCGGCACGGCGCCGCCGATCAGCGTGGCGCGCATGCCAGGGCGGCAATGCTCCGGCGGCAGGGCGGAAACGTCGAGCGTGATCATGTCCATGGAGACCCGTCCGACCAGCGGCACCCGCATTTCGCCCGCTTGCCCATCCGGTCCAATTCCCTTGAGCGCGGCAAAGCCACGGTTGGAGAGAGAGCGGAGAAAACCGTCCGCGTAACCCACCGCCAGGGTGGCAATTCGGCTCGGTTTTTCAACGCGATACGCGGCACCGTAGCCAACCGTTTCGGGGAAGTCAATGTCGCGTACCTGCAGGATCGCAGCTTCCAGCCGCACCACTTCCCGCATGCTGATTCCGGGCGCCGGACTGGCCCCATAAAGCGCAATGCCGGGGCGCAGGATATCGTGATGGTAGGGCTTGCCCAGGAAGATGCCGGCGGAATTGGCGAAGCTGGCCTTGAGGCCGGGGAAGCGGGCGCGCAAGGCATTGAAACGCAGCCGCTGGGCCTCGTTGAGCGGATGCTCCGGCTCGTCGGCGCAGGCCAGGTGGCTCATCACGAAATCCAGCGTGATTCCATCCAGCGCCTTCGGATCGGCGAGCAGGGCATCCACCTCGCTTGGCTGCAGGCCTAAGCGGTTCATGCCGGTATCGGCCTGCAAGGCAGCGGGCAGGGCGCGGCCGGCTTTGCGTGCCGCTTCGCGCCAGCGCGTGATCTGCTCGGGCGTGGAAAGCACCGGCACGATGCCGGCGATCAGGCAATCGGTTTCGGCCCCGGCGGGAATGCCATGCAGGCAATAAATCGTCGCCTTGGGCAGGGCCTGGCGCAGCCTTATGGCTTCTTCCATATGCGCCACGAAGAAGCGGCGGCAGCCGGCCTCGAACAGCGCCTGGCCAACTTTGTCAGCGCCCAGGCCATAGCCATCGGCCTTCACCACGGCGGCGCATTCAGCCTCGGGCGCCATGGCACCGAGGCGGCGCCAATTGGCCACCAGGGCAGCGAGGTCGATGGTCAGGATGCCCCGATCACCGAAAATGGCCGGGGTGCCGGAAATGCTAGTCATGGGCTGTGTTTATCCTGAAAGCAGCGGGGTTAAAACCCCTGGCATTGCTTGCCCAGGCACAGCTTGCCCAGGCACAGCTTGCCCAGGCACAGCTTGCTCTGGCAGGTCGGGCAGGGCAGACTGGCCGGGTCGGGGGACCGGCCCCGGAAGAGGGCTGCCACTACATACTATTCCAGTTGTCAGGACGGCATCCGGCCGGCCAGTCCGAGGTTTCATGTCCGCCCCGTCTTCCAATTCTGGCCCGTCTTCCGCCTCTGGCCCGCCCTCAGCTTCCCCTCCAGGCCTGTTCGCGCGCCTCAATGGCAATGCCTATCTGCTGCTGACCCTGACCATGATGATGTGGGCGGGCCATGCCTCGGTCAGCCGTCTGGCGGTCGGCGAAATCTCGCCGGCCTCGCTCACCTTTCTGCGCTGGTTCGTCGTCGCCGGCATCATGTACGGCCTGTGCCGCCAGGGCCTGCGCGAGCATTGGCCGGTGCTGAAGCCGCGGATGTTCTATCTCGCCCTCATGGGGGCGCTGGGCTACACCAGTTACAACATCCTGCTCTACTGGTCGGCGCATAGCACCACCGCGATCAATATCAGCATCATCAACGGCGCCATGCCGGCGCTGATCTTCATTTTCGCCCTGGTGTTTTTCGGCCAGCGGGTTTCGGCGCTGCAATGGATTGGCATGCTGGTTTCGATGGCCGGCGTGATCCTCACCGGCGCCAAGGGCGATTTGCAGCATCTGCTCGAGTTGCGCATCAACCATGGCGACCTGCTGATCCTGATCGCCGCCATCCTCTATTCCGGCTATTCGGTGCTGCTGCGCAAGCGGCCCATCGTGCCGAGCCTGGTATTCTTCGCGGCGATGACGCCGGCGGCGCTGGTCTCATCCTTCATTCCGCTGGCCATCGAGATCGCGGCGGGCGAGTTCTACTGGCCCAGCACCAAGGGCTGGCTGCTGCTGCTATATGTCGCGATCTTCCCGTCGCTGCTGTCGCAGATCTTCTTCATCCGCTCGGTGGAATTGATCGGCGCCGGGCGTGCCGGCCTGTTCACCAATCTGGTGCCGCTGTTCGGTGCCGGTTTCGCCATGCTGATCCTGGGCGAGGAACTGGCGCTGTATCACATCGTCGCGCTGGTGCTGGTGCTGGGCGGCATCCTGCTGGCGGAATGGCGCGCAAATCGCTAGCTGGTAGGCGGCGATCAACCCAGCGTCACTCAGCCTAGCGTCACATCCAGGAACAGCATCACCACGAAGCCGCCGAACAGCGAGGCGGTGGCGCCGCGCTCGGAGCCATGGCGATGCGTCTCCGGGATCACTTCCGATGAGATGATGAACAGCATGGCGCCAGCGGCAAAGGCCAGCGCCCAGGGCAACAAGGCGGCGGACATCACGATGGCGCCGGCACCGACCAGGCCGCCCAACGGCTCGACCACACCACTCAGGAAAGCCACCAGGAAGCTGCGGCCCTGGCTGTAGCCTTCGCCACGCAAGGCCACCGCCACCGCCAAGCCTTCCGGCATGTTCTGCAGGCCGATGCCGAGCATGACGCCGACGCCGGCAACCGGATCGTTGCTCGCCGCCGCGAGGCCGACGGCGAGGCCCTCGGGGAAATTGTGGATGGCGATGGCGGCAACGAACAGCCAGATGCGGCTCAAGCGCGAGGCTTCGGCATTCTCGCGGCCTTTCTGGAAATGCTCATGCGGCACCAGGCCATGCGCCAGATGCATCAGCAGGGCGCCGACCAGCAGGGCGGCGATGACGCCGCCGGCCGCACTTGGCCGGCTGCCGAGGCCGATTTCGGCAGCATCAAGCGCCGGCAGCAGCAGCGAGAAGAAGGTGGCGGCCAGCATCACCCCGGCGGCGAAGGCCAGCATGGCGTTCTGCACCGCCGGATTGATGCGCTGGATGAAGAATACCGGCGCGGCGCCGAGCCCGGTCATCACCACGCCGGCAAACACGCTGGCGCTCACGCCGGCCCAGAAGGGCGGCAGGGCGGCGAGCGGCGCGGCAAGGGCGGAGACGAAATCCATTTTTAGTTCCGGCAGAGGAGAGGCGTTCCGGTATGGCGTCTAGCGCCCGCTGCCGTCAAGGGCGGGGTTGGGGAGGCCGGCTTGGCTGTGTTTCACGTGAAACACTACAGGAACACTTCCCGGTTTCGGGCCGTTTTCGGCTGTTTCACACCGGAATGACCTGGCGCGGCGTCTTGAGCGCCCAGCGGTTGGCGTCTGGTTCCACCAGCAGCATGTCGCCCTGGGCGATCAGGCCGAGGCCGGGCAGTTGCAGGCTCGGATGCAGTTCGAACAGGCTTGGCGCTGTCAGGGTTTCCGGCTGCACCGGCTGGTTGCTGAGGTTGCTGGCGCGGTCGAAGGGCTGCTGGAACAGGGCGGAAAGCGGCGGGTCCTCGTAGGCATAGCCGAGCGCATGGCCGAGGCGGAAGGCGAAGCCTTGGGAATAGCCGCGTGCCGCCAGTTCGGCGCGGGCTTCGGCTTCCAGGACGGCGATGCGGCTGGCGGCGTCCGGGCCCGGACCCGTATTAGGGCGCAGGCCCTGGAACAGCAGGTCGCCAGCCGCGCGCAGGGCATCATGGGCGGCCAGCAGGGCGGCGGGCGCGGGGCCGATGCTGTAGCTGCGGATGGCATGGCCGAAGGCGCCATCCAGGGTCAGCATCAGGCCGACCGTGACACTGCTGGCGGCAGCGCCAAGCTGTGCCGGATCGGGTGCCATGATGTCGGCATCGGTGCCGGCCGGACCATAGGAAATCCACGAGCGGCAATCATTGCAGCCCTGGTCATAGGCCTCGCGGCGCAGTGATTCCTGCAGGCGTGGCGCGTTCGGCTGTTTCATGAGAAACCGGGGCACGGCGGCAAACAGATGGTCGCAAAGCGCGGCGGCAGCTTCGTGGCGTTTGAGGTCGCGCGGTGCCTTGGCCTGGCGCAGGCGGTGCGCTTCGGCATCCAGCGCCAGCCATGCGATTTGCGACAACGCGGCCTGCAAGCCGGTGAACAGCCAGGCCGGCATCTCGCCGCCGCCGATCAGGCCGATGCGGTGCGGCTGGTCGATCCGCGCCGCGATCCAGCCGGCGAGTTCCGGTGCCGCCACATAGGAGACGCCGAGATCGGGGCGATGCTTGGCGAGATGGGCGGCGAGGAAATAGTTCGGCGTTGCCAGCGCGGCAAAATGATTGGCGCCGGGCAGCAGCAGGCCGAGCAGCCAGCCATCCAGCGCATCGGCATCGAGCAGGAAACGGCCATGGGCGCGGGCGGCGGAGCCAAGGCCGGCACCGCTGCCGGGCATGAAGACCAGTGCCGCGCCGCAATCCGCTGGGGGCAGCAGGCCGGCATAGGCGGCGATGGCCTCGGACGGGGCTGTGGCCTTGGAAAGAAGTGCGGCCATGATGGCTCCGGCAGGATGAAGGGCGTAAGCCCAGCATCGGCCAGAGACCAGGGGATGTGCAAATCGTTCCTTGCTATGGCCCGCGATAAGCCGGGCTTATCGCAGTTTATGCCGGCTGTGCCAGCAGCGGCCGCATCCGGTCCTCGGCGATGAAATACTTGCGCGCATAGGCAACGATCTGGCCGTCGGTGGGATGGTCCACGGTCTCGACACCAGCGATGCGTGCTTCAAGCTGCGGCTTGGCGCGATGGGCGTAGCGGATGAATTCCAGCTTGGCATTGCCGGGACCGAGTACCAGGATTTCGCCGCTGCCATCGAGCGACGCGGCAATGGCGTCGAAGAAGCCGGTGTCGATGGCCTGCTTGCCGGCGCCGGGTTGGCCGGCCTTGTGATGCAGGTGATGCTTGTGGCCGTGCACGGTGAGCTTTTCCGCTTCCTCGCGATTGAACTGGAAGACGCGGGCCTCGGCATGGTCGAGCCAGACAACGGCGTGGTAATGCGACATGGGCTGCTTCCTTTGCTGCAATGGAAGCAGGCTAGCGCGGCGCTCTTCGCCGCGCCTTGACGCAGGTCAATCGCCGTAGCTTTCGGGCAGGTGATCCGGGCCGGCATAATCGCTGAAGCGGGTCAGGTTCGGCTCGAAATGCAGCACCACGCGGCCGATCGGGCCATGGCGCTGCTTGCCGACGATGACTTCGGCGAGATTGGCGATGCGCGCCATCTTGTCCTGCCAGGCGGCATGCTCGGGCGTGCCTTCCGAGGGCTGCTTGCGCATCTCGTAATATTCCTCGCGGTAGACGAACATCACCACGTCGGCGTCCTGCTCGATGGCGCCTGATTCACGCAAGTCGGAAAGCTGCGGCCGCTTGTCGTCGCGGCTTTCAACGGCGCGGCTGAGCTGGGACAAAGCCACCACCGGCACGTTCAGGTCCTTGGCCAGCGCCTTCAGCGCCTGGGTCACTTCCGAGATTTCCTGCACGCGGTTGTCGTTGCGGCGCGAATTCGAGCCGCGCACAAGCTGCAGGTAGTCGACGACGATCAGCCCGATATTGGCGGTACGTTTCAGGCGCCGCGCGCGGCTGCGCAGCAACGAGATCGAGATGGCGCCGGTATCGTCGATATAGAACGGCACCTGGCTCAACAGCTTGGCCGTCGGCACGATCTGGCGGCTGAATTCCTCTTCCGAGATTTCGCCGCGGCGCAGCTTCTCGGACGTGACGCCGCTCTGCTCGGAGAGAATACGCGTGGCGAGCTGTTCCGCCGACATTTCTAGGCTGAAGAAGGCGACCGGGGCGCCGCGCTCGCCGCCGCTCTCGAAATAAAGCTTGGCGGCGTTGAACGCCATGTTGGTGGCCAGTGCGGTCTTACCCATGGAGGGGCGGCCGGCGAGGATCAGCAGGTCGCTCTTATGCAGGCCGCCGAGCTTGCCATCGAGATCCTTCAGCAAGGTCTCGACGCCGCTCATGCCGCCCTTCTTCCAGGCGGCGTCGATCATCTCGATCGACTGGCGCATGGAATCCTTGAAGGCGATGAAGCCGCCTTCGGCGTTGCCTTCATCGGCGAGCTTGAACAACTGCTGCTCGGCATCCTCGATCTGGCCGCGCGCTGCTTCGTCCACCTTGGGGTCGTAGGCGCGGTTCACCATGTCCTCGCCGACGCGGATCAGTTCGCGCCGCATCGCAAGGTCATGGATCACGCGGGCGTAATCCTCGGCATTGATCACCGTGGTGGCGGCGGCGGCGAGGCGGGCGAGGTAGGAGGTGCCGCCGACCTGCGCCAGCAATTCATCGCGCTCGAAATACGCCTTCAGCGTCACCGGGTTGGCGATCTCGCCGCGCTCCACCAGGGTCAGCGCCGCTTCATAGATGCGGCGATGCGCTTCGTTGTGGAAATGCTCCGGCCGCAGGAAGCCCGAGACGCGGTGTGCCGCGTCGTTGTTCACCAGGATGGCGCCGAGCAGTTCCTGCTCCGCATCCAGGTTGTGCGGCGGCACACGATAGATCGGCTCGTCGCTATTGGCGGCGGGGGAGGCGGGGAGCGAAACGGGTGCGTTCATGACGGCGGAATGACTAACCAATGACAGGAGAGGCCGGGCGGGGCATTAGAGGCAAGGGCGCCCAGGAGTGCGAAGGATTTCTGATTCTATCCACCACATTTGTGCGGTGGATAAAGTGGCCTTCTGCTTTATAGACTTACAATCGTTTTCCACAGGCAAAGAAAAACCCGCCGGAAAAGTTCCGGCGGGCTGATCTTGAGCGCCGACGCGCGGTTGTCGAAGCTTAGGCTTCGGCTTCCTCGGTCTCTTCGGCTTCCTCGGCTTCCGGCTGCTCGAAGAAAGCCTCGCCGGTGCCGGCCTGGGCTTCGGCTTCGGACGCCGAGCGGGCGACGTTCACCTTGACCGAGACGCTGACTTCCGGATGCAGGGTGACCTGCACTTCCGAGATGCCGATGGCCTTGATCGGGGTGGTGAGCACCACCTGACCGCGGCTGAGGGTGAAGCCGGCCTCGGTGGCGGCTTCGGCGATGTCGCGGGCGCTGACCGAGCCGTAGAGCTGGCCGCTGTCGCCAGCCTGGCGCAGGATGGTGACCGACAGGCCGGTCATCTTCTCGGCAACCTTCTCGGCTTCGCCGCGCTGCGCGAGGTTCTGCGCCTCGAGCTGGGCGCGCTGCTTCTCGAACTGGGCCTTGTTGGCGGCAGTGGCGCGCAGCGCCTTCTTGCGCGGCAGCAGGAAGTTACGGGCAAAGCCGTCCTTCACCTTCACCACATCGCCCATCTGGCCGAGCTTCTCGACCCGCTGCAAAAGGATCACGTCCATCAGTCACTCTCCCGGCTGGTTCCTGCCCCGGCGCCACGCCGGCGGAAACCCGCCCATTCCTCGATCAATCCCAGGCCCACCACCAGTATTCCAACCAGTGCGCTGGCCACCACCAAGGCAGCGTAGAACGCCGCCAAAATCAAACCCGTCGCTGGCGCCCTGCCGGCCAGCGCATGCACCACCGCCAGCCCCTGCAAAAAATAGGGGAAGGCGAGGATCGCCGCCGCCGTGGCAGCGATGAAACGCGTCTCCTGCGGCAGCAGCAGCGCCAGCCCGACCGCGCCCGCCAGTGCTATGGCAAGGAAGCGCGGCAAGGTCAACGCGGCGTATTGCGGCGTTGGCCGGGCATTCTGCTTCACCAGCACCGCCAGGCCCTGGGCCAGGGTGCCGTTGATGGTCAGCATGGTCAGCCAACTCATGGCCACCACCGCCGGCATCAACCGTGAGGCCGTTGCCGCCAGATCCTTCGCCGACTGCTGCCCGCCTTCGGGCTGCATCACCGAGAAGAACTGCGCCAGCACCGGCTGCAGCACGCCCGGCAAGCCGCCTTCGCGGCCCGCCGTGGCAAGCAGGGCAAGGGCAAACAGAAGCCCGGCCCAACCCGCCAACCGCATAATCAGGCCGCCGACCGGATACCAGTCGAGGCCATCAACCACATTGGCGCCGCTATCCGCTTCCTCTGCCGGGCGGGCAAGCAAGGCCTGCCGCACCAGCCAGAGCGCCGGCAGACCGAACAGCAGCGCGAACACCACTGCGGCCTGCAGGCCATTGAAGCCCGACACCAATGTGCCGGCAGCCACCGCCCACCCTGCTGCACCGACGCCCTTGGTGAGGCCGGCGAAGAACAGCGGCAGCGGGGCCAGATACCCGAGCATCAATCCCAGCGGACCAGCGGCGGCAGTCATCACCAGCAGGGCGCTGGCTATGCCGGCAAGCAGGCCGAAGACGAGACTGCGAGTCATCGCGACGCCATACCAACCGGGCGGAACCAGAAAAGGTGCCGCCCGGCCTTACTCACATCACTTGATGACGAAGGGCAGCAGAGCCAGGTTGCGCGCGCGCTTGATGGCGGTCGCCAGCTCGCGCTGCTTCTTGGCCGAAACTGCGGTGATGCGCGACGGCACGATCTTGCCGCGCTCGGAGATGAAGCGCGACAGCAGCTTCACATCCTTGTAGTCGATCTTCGGGGCATTGGCGCCGGAGAACGGGCAGGTCTTGCGACGGCGGAAGAACGGGCGGCGCGCGCCGCCAGCACCACCAGCCGCGCCACCGGCACCGCCGGCGCCACCACGACGCTCACCACCCTGCGAGGAACCACGCTGCTGGAAAGCCATTATTCAGTCTCCCCGGTGGAGTCTTCACGGTCGCGCGGACGACGGTCGCCACGATCACCACGGTCGCCGCGGTCACCACGATCGAAACGGTCGCCACGATCGAAGCGGTCGCCTTCGCGGCGCGGACGATCTTCGCGGTTCTTGTTCTGCAGCATCACGGAGGGGCCTTCCTCCAGAGCTTCCACGCGCACGGTCATGTAGCGCAGGATGTCTTCGTTGATGCGCATGTTGCGCTCCAACTCGGCCACCGCGCCGCCCTCGGCGGTGATGTTCAGAAGGACGTAGTGGCCCTTCTTGTTCTTCTTGATGCGGTAGGTCAGGTTGCGCAGGCCCCAATTCTCAGTCTTGGTGACTTCGCCGCCCTGGCCCTTGATGATATCGGTGAATTGCGCCGCCATCGCCTCGACCTGAGCGGTCGAGATATCCTGGCGCGCGATGAAAACGTTCTCGTAGAACGCCATCGTGCAGCTCTCCTTCTGGCTGTTAGCGGTCCGGTGCCGGGCGCCCCATGCGCTGGCGGGTCGGACCTAGCCGGAATTCCATGCGGAACCCCAGCAAGGAGCTATGTAGGCGGCGGACTATACACATCGGCGGACGGCCCGCAAGGGCTTTTTACCCTCTTTTGTACCCAGTTTTGCGATCTGCGCTTGCCTCAATGGCCGGCCACCCTATAGTGCGCCCCCATGAATTCCCTCGGTTTCGCCAAGCCCGAAGGCCAGACCCGCGTGGTTGTGGCCATGTCCGGTGGTGTCGACAGTTCGGTGGTGGCCGGGCTGCTGAAGCGCCAGGGCTATGACGTGGTCGGCATCACGCTGCAGCTTTACGACCATGGCGAGGCGATCCGCCGCAAGGGCGCCTGCTGTGCGGGCCAAGATATCCACGATGCCCGCACGGTCGCCGCCCGGCTCGACATGCCGCATTACGTGCTGGATTACGAAAGCCGCTTCCGCCAGAGCGTGATCGACGATTTCGCCGATTCCTATATGCGCGGCGAAACCCCGATCCCCTGCATCCGCTGCAACCAGACGGTCAAGTTCCGCGACCTGCTGGCTGCCGCCCGCGACCTCGATGCCGATTGCCTGGCCACCGGGCATTATGTCCGCCGCGTGCTGGGGGCGGGCGGAGCGGAAATGCACCGGGGCCGTGATCCGCGCCGCGACCAGAGCTATTTCCTCTACACGACGACGCGCGAACAGCTCGATTACCTGCGCTTTCCGCTCGGCGACATGGAAAAGCCCGCCGTGCGCGCCATTGCCGCCGATCTCGGCCTCTTGGTGGCCGAGAAGCCAGACAGCCAGGATATCTGCTTCGTGCCGGAAGGCGACTATGCCAGCGTGGTGACGCGGCTGCGCCCGGCCGCCGCCGAGCCCGGCGATATCGTGCATGTCGATGGCAGCATTCTCGGTCGCCACCAGGGCGTGATCCATTTCACCGTCGGCCAGCGCAAGGGGATCGGCATCGCGCATCACGAGCCGCTTTATGTGGTGCGGATCGAGGCCGGCCAGCGCCGCGTCATCGTCGGTCCGAAGCCTGCCCTGGCGCAAAGCCGCGTGCGGCTTACCGGCCTCAACTGGCTGGCCGCCGAGCCGCTCAGCGAACAGGGCCGCGCCGTGCAGGTGAAACTGCGCTCGGCGCAGCCGGCAGTGGCGGCAATGGTCCATCCCGGCCAGGCGCCCGGCGAGGCGCTGTTGCTGCTCGATCAGCCGGAATACGGCGTGGCACCGGGCCAGGCCGGCGTGATGTATGACGGCGACCGCCTGCTCGGCGGCGGCTGGATCGCGCGCGAGGCAGCGGCGCAGGCGGCGTGAAATTCATTTATATTTTGTGACTTTGTTGCGATGCAGAAAAGAGTGCTGAAAAATTACCTGGGTGTAGCTTTCGGCTGATTTCTCTCTAACCAGATTGAAGTCACATTCTTTAATTCAAATGCTGCCTTTGTGCAGTGCTCGACATGGATGGACATTTGTTCAAAAACATCTCTAGCGTTCGGCGGTACAGGACCATCGCAATTGATATGATATTCGTTTGCAGCCGCATTTAACCTGCGGCAATAGCTTTCGATACCGACGACTGTGATTGCGATTTTGCGATCCAAACGAGCAAGTTCAATGAGTGGAATATCGGAAAGTCTTTGAATGACTCCTGTCTGAACTGCTGCCAAGTAGTCTTTAATGTCGTGGCGATAAGCCGCTCTTTTAGACTTAGAAAATAGCCCACGGGGAGGGGTGCTCGGTAAATTTTGTTTCGCCTCTTTAATCAGACCTGTTTTTATGTTCATTACATCAATTATCTCTTCCGCCATTACGCCGAGTGCTTCGGCTAGCGCAAGCCTGTCCTCATGTCGTTTGTCTGCGGCTTGTTTCCGTTGTTCGCTGAGTTGAAGCGTAATGCCAAGGATTGCTGAGCCGCCACCAATCACGGCGAGGACGCCAGCAAGGAAAGTAGATAGCGCCTGCAATGCTCCGGCAGTCACTGTTGCCATATCACTTGAGTTAACACTGGAAAATGAAGTCGAAATTTGATCAATCACTCGTATAAAATGCACAACGTAGTGCAACGCGATAAGTACCGCGGCTAGAAGTAGAATGCCGAATATTAAAATTAATATCTTAGAAGATGTTTTCATGAGGGAACTATAGTATTTCCCTAAATAACTGCAATAAATTATAAAAATACATCAATTAGTATGCGTCGCTATCTTGCCGGCTTTGGCCACCTTGGTGCCGGTGATCCCAATGCTGCCAGATGTTGCCGAAGAATATGGCCATCTCAGAACTACCCTTGCCGGGCGGGGGGAATTGATCGGTGGTAATGATCTGTGGATCGCGGCTCACGCCCTGGCACTTAATGTACCGCTGGTAACGAACAACACAGCCGAGTTCCGGCGTGTGCCAAAGCTGCGCCTGGAGAACTGGGTCGAATAGATTGGGGAAATCGGCGCCTGAGGCTGGTAGCGGGGGGCGGGATTGAACCGCCGACCCAAGGCTTATGAGTCCTTTGCTCTACCACTGAGCTACCCCGCCATAGGCAGCCTCAGGCGCGGCGGCAGACATAAGAGTCCGGCGCCGGCTTGTCAAGCGACCTTGGCCGCCGCCCGGGGACAAAAAGCCAGCATTCAGGGACAAAAAAAGCCGGGGTTTCCGCCCCGGCTTTTCGGTTCCGCCTGAAAAGGCGAATCAGTTCACGGTCTGCTTCAGCTTGCCAGTGGCATAGCGGCGCGACATCTCTTCCAGGTCGACCGGGCTGATCTTGCCGGCCATGCCGGCGCAGCCGAAGGAGATGTAGCGCGCCTTGCACACTTCAGTCGCCGCCTTCTGGGCGTCGGCGAGATACTTGCGCGGGTCGAACTCGCTCTTCTTGGTGGCGAGGTGCTTACGGATCGCGGCGGTCATGGCGAGGCGGATATCGGTGTCGATATTCACCTTGCGCACGCCATACTTGATGGCTTCCTGGATTTCGCTCACCGGCACGCCGTAGGTTTCCTTCAGCTCGCCGCCATACTGGCGGATCTCGGCCAGCAGTTCCTGCGGCACCGAGGAAGAGCCGTGCATCACCAGATGGGTGTTCGGGATGCGCTTGTTGATTTCCTTGATGCGGTCGATGGCGAGGATGTCGCCGGTCGGCTGGCGCGAGAACTTGTAGGCGCCATGCGAGGTGCCGATGGCAATGGCGAGCGCGTCGCACTGGGTCTCGGCGACGAAATTCGCCGCTTCGGTCGGATCGGTCAGCAGCATCTCGCGGGTCATGGTGCCTTCGGCGCCATGGCCGTCTTCCTTGTCGCCGCGCATGGTCTCGAGCGAGCCGAGGCAGCCGAGTTCGCCTTCCACGGTGACGCCGATGCTATGCGCCAGGTCGGTCACCTTCTTGGTCACGGCGACGTTGTATTCGTAATCCGACGGCGTCTTGGCGTCTTCCTTGAGCGAGCCGTCCATCATCACCGAAGAGAAGCCCGAGCGGATCGCGGCGATGCAGATCGCCGGCGAGGCGCCGTGGTCCTGGTGCATCACCACCGGGATATGCGGATAGGCTTCGACGGCGGCGACCACCAGGTGGCGCAGGAAATGCTCGCCGGCATATTTGCGCGCACCGGCCGAGCCCTGCAGGATCACCGGGCTGTTGGTCTCGTTGGCCGCTTCCATGATGGCGCGGACCTGTTCCATGTTGTTGACGTTGAAAGCCGGCAGACCGTAGCCGTGCTCGGCCGCGTGATCCAAAAGCTGCCGCATCGACACCAACGCCATGATTTCCTCCGAAGATAAAGTGAAACTGCCCGGGTCCCTCCGGGTGCGGGCGGAAGGTATTGCAAAACGGCTGTCATATCCAGCCTGATCAGGGGAAACCCCGCCAGGAACCGGGACGCGCCCGGGCGTGGCGGAAAACCGCCGGAATTAACGCAGCTTCTGGCGCTGTTCCAGGCGGCGGACACGTTCCCGGTGCAGCACGTAGAGGCCGGAGCCGACCACCACCACGATGCCGATCCAGGCCAGCATGTTGGGCCAGTCACCCCAGATCAGGTAGCCGAACAGCAGCGAGAAGATCAGCGCCACATAGCGGAACGGCGAAACCAGCGACAGGTCGCCATGCCGCATGGCGTCGATCACCATCTGGTAGCCGCCGATCAGGAAGCAGGCGGCGCAGCAGAGTAAGGCCACGCTATGCAGGTTCATCGGCTGCCAGCCTTCCGCCACAGTCATGATGCCGCCGCCCAGCATCACCAGCACCGAAGTGCCCAGGGTGACGATCAGGGAGGGGATGCCGAGGCTGACCTGGCGGGTGATCATGTCGCGTGCGACGATGAACACCACCGAGCCCAGCGCCACCAGCGACCAGCCATTGAAGCCCTCGGCACTCGGCTGCACGATCAGCAGCACGCCGCCAAAGCCGCAGACCACGGCCGTCCAGCGCCGCCAGCCGACGCTTTCGCGCAGCACGATTGCCGCCACGGCGGTCAGCGCCAGCGGCGACGTCATGCCGATGGCGCTGATATTGGCGATCGGCATGTGGAACAGGGCGGCGAGGTAAAGCACGGAGGCCAGCAGGTCGAGGATGCCGCGGCCGATCACGATCTTCTGCAGCACCAGGCCGAGCTGCGGCAGCAGGCCGTTGCTCCAGGCCAGCAGCAGGATCAGCACATTGGCAACAATGCCACGCACCAGCAGCACCTGCCCGAGCGAGGTATGCTCGCCGGCCAGCTTGATCAGCGTGTCGTTGGCGACGAACAGCATCATGCCGAGGATCATCGACATGACGCCACGGCGGTTGCCTTGGCCGAACAGCGGGGCGAGCAGGGACATTTCTCGGGCGGGGGTAAGCGTCGGAACGGGAGCGGGCGAGGGGGTAGAACGAACGGAGGGTCGTTTGTATGCACCCTAACCCCGGCAGCGGACCCTGACCAGGGCTCGGACCGTGGAAAAGACTACTTCCAGTATGTAACGGGCCAGTGTGTAACTGGCATGTGAGCGCAAAGGGTGCTTGACCCTGGCCGGCCAAGGGCCACATTGGCACAGCAACGCCCCAGGAGGCCCGCAATGTTCTTCATGACCCCGCGCCACAAGACCGCGATGCCCGAGCCGGCCCGTGCCCTGAAGGGGCGGGCGGAAGCCATGCCGGTGCCAGGGAAGCACTTCATCAATGGCCGGCCGCTGCAGGCGCCGTTCCCCGAGGGCCTGGAACAGGTGATCTTCGGGCTTGGCTGCTTCTGGGGCGCCGAGCGCAAATTCTGGCAATTGCCTGGCGTCTACTCCACGGCGGTCGGCTATGCCGCCGGCTACACCCCGAACCCGACCTATGAAGAAGTGTGCAGCGGCCTGACCGGGCATAATGAAGTGGTGCTGGTGGTCTATGATCCCAAGCTGGTCAGCTTCGACACCCTGCTCAAGACCTTCTGGGAAAGCCATGACCCGACTCAAGGCATGCGCCAGGGCAACGATGTCGGCACGCAATACCGCTCCGGCATCTATGTCACCACGCCCGAGCAGCGCCGCGCGGCGGAAGCTTCAGCGAAAGCCTACCAGGGCGCGCTGAGCGCCGCCCGGCGTGGCCGCATCACCACCGAGATCCTTGAGGCGCCGCGCTTTTACTATGCCGAGGATTATCACCAGCAGTATCTGGGCAAGAATCCGGGCGGCTATTGCGGCCTCGGCGGTACCGGCGTGTCCTGTCCCATCGGTACCGGGGTAGGGGCCTGATTCATTTACCGGAGCCGGTCTGGGCTCTTGTATTCACCAGCGGGGCTGAGGCAATCTTCTAGTAACTGGCGCATAAACGCGCCCTGACAGGAGGTTGTAACGATGCGACGCCACCCGACCCGCAGGTCTTTCCATTTGCTCGCCAGCACGGCCGTTTTCGGCCTTGGCATGGCGCTTTCCGTGCTGCCGGCCCAGGCCCAGGCGCAGGAACTGAAGATCGGCCTGTCGGCCGAGCCGAGCGCGCTCGACCCGCATTACCACAACCTGACGCCGAACCATCAGATCGCGCAGCATCTGTTCGACACCCTGACCTTCCAGGACGAGAACCAGAAGCTGGTGCCGGGCCTGGCCGAGAGCTGGAAGCCGGTCAGCGAGACGACCTGGGAATTCAAGCTGCGCAAGGGCGTGAAGTTCCATGACGGTTCGCCCTTCACCGCCGCCGATGTGGTGTTCTCGCTGAACCGCCCGCCGAAGGTGCCGAACAGCCCGTCGTCGCTGTCGATCTACACGCGCCCGATCACCGAGATCAAGGTGGTGGACGAGTTCACCCTGCATCTCTCCACCAAGGCGGCGTATCCGCTGCTGCCGACCGACATGAGCCGCGTCTACATCATGTCGTCCAAGGCCGCGAAGGCCGATGTGGCGGAAGGCATGACCACGGAAGCCCTCTCCAAGGGCGAGGGTCTGATCGGCACCGGTCCGTACAAGTTCGTCGAATGGGTGCGCGGCAATCGCCTGGTGCTGGCCGGCAACAAGGATTACTGGGGCGAAAAGCCGCGCTGGGAGAAGGTGACCTTCCGCCCGATGTCGAATGATGCCGCGCGCGTTGCCGCCCTGCTGGCGGGCGATGTCGACATGGTGGAGAATCCGCCGCCGGCCGACATGAAGAAGCTGCGCGAGAATCCGAATGTGAAGATCAGCCAGGCGGTGTCGAACCGTCTGATCTATATCCATCTCGACACCTTCACCGATGCGCCGGTGACTGTCTCCGACGTGCCGGCGGGCAAGAACCCGCTGAAGGACCGCCGCGTGCGTCAGGCGCTGTCGCAGGCGATCAACCGCGATGCCATCGCCAGCCGCATCATGGAAGGCCTCGGCCAGCCGACCGCCGACTTCATCCCGTATCCGATGTATGGCACCCGCAAGGATGCCAAGCTGGATCCGTATAACGCCGATGCCGCCAAGAAGCTGCTCGCCGATGCCGGCTATCCGAACGGCTTCTCGATCACGCTCGGCACGCCGAATGACCGCTACATCAACGATGCCGAAGTGGCGCAGGCGGTGGCCTCGCAATGGACCCGCATCGGCGTCAAGACCAAGGTCGATGCCGTGACCCGCAACGTGTTCTTCAAGAACCGCGACGAGTTCAAGTATTCGGCCTATCTCGCGGGCTGGGGCGCGGGCACCGGCGAAATGTCCGATCCGCTGCGCGCGCTGGTCGCCACGCCGAACCGTGAAAAGGGCATGGGCACCACCAACAAGGGCCGCTATTCCAACCCGGCGCTGGACGCCGTGCTGGAAGAGGCACTCTCGACCGTGGACGACAAGAAGCGCGAGGAGCTGCTGCAGAAGGGCTCCAAGATCGCCATGGACGATTACGCCCTGATCCCGCTGCATATCGAAGTGACGCCCTGGGCCACCCGCAAGGGCCTGACCTACAAGGCGCGCGCCGACCAGTTCACGCTGGCCAACGGCGTGGTCAAGGACTGATCGCCGCAAGGCTTGAAACGAAGACGCCGCGGGAGCGATCCCGCGGCGTTTTTTGTTTGTGGGAGCTAACTAATAAGGCCGTCACCCTCGCGAAAGCGAGGGTCCCATTTCATCTGACAATCCATTCTGTCTGACAATAATGGGATGCCCTGTAAGCGCGCGAACGCCTGACGGCGTTCGTGGGCGCACAGACCCGAAGGGGGCGCGGGCATGACGATGACTAGGGTGTGAACGTGTTACGGCGCGAACTGCTCGGCGAGGATGCGTTCCTCGAGGTCGTGGCCGGGATCGAACAGCAGTTGCAGCGCGATGTCGCGCGCCTCGGCGATTTCCACTTCCACCACGTCGCGCACCTCGAAGGCATCGGCGGTGGCGCTGACCGGACGCTTGAAATTATCCAGCACCTCGAACTTCACCTGGGCGGTGCGCGGCAGCAGGGCGCCGCGCCAGCGGCGCGGGCGGAAGGCACTGATCGGCGTCAGCGCCAGCACGCCGGCGGAAAGCGGCAGGATCGGGCCATGGGCGGAAAGATTATAGGCCGTTGAGCCGGCCGGCGTGGAGAGCAGGGCGCCATCGCAGACCAGTTCATCGACGCGCACGCGGCCATCCACGGTGATGCGCAGCTTGGCCGCTTGGCGGGTCTGGCGCAGCAGCGACACTTCATTGATCGCCAGGGCTTCGCGCTCGCCGCCGGATTCCGACTGCACCTTCATGCGCAGCGGATGCAGCGTCGCCGCCTTCGCCGAGGCAACGCGGGCGGGCAGATCGTCCTCGTCATACTCGTTCATCAGGAAGCCGATGGTGCCCTGGTTCATGCCGTAGATCGGCAGTTTCCGGGTCATGTAGCGGTGCAGGGTCTGCAGCATGAAGCCATCGCCGCCAAGCGCCACGATGACCTCGGCTTCGTCCGGCTTTACCCCGCCATAGCGCGCGATCAGGCGTTCGCGCGCTGCCTCGGCGGGTCCGCCCTTGGCGGCCACGAAGGCGATCCGGTGCAACTGGGTCATGGGGTATCCGGCGATTGAGGTCAAATCACCGGCTCGCAACCGCCGGCAAAGGCAGTATAACCATAGGCTTGGGGCAAGCCAGCCCCGCCAGGGGATCGATACAGGAGCGGGCGTATGCTTGGGGGCAGGGTGAAGCGGATACTGGGGGCTTTGGCGGCACTGTTGCTGGTTGGTGCCGGCACGGCCGTGGCGCAGACCAAGGCCAATGAGGCCAAGGCCAGCGCGCCGACGCTAAACAACGAGGATAGCCGCCATGCCGGCTATTACTACCCGCCGCTGACCTCCACCGAAGTCTACAAGGCGCGCGGCCAGGTGTTGCAGCAGGCGACGCGGGAAACCCGGCTGGCCTTCGTCACCGGCCTGACGCAGCAGCAGATGAGCCGGCCCTATCCGCCGAACTTCGCCATCTTCGCCAAGGGCGAGGATGCCGAGAAGATGATCATCGTGTCGATCGGCGATACCGGCTTCCGCGGCCTCTATCAGGCGCGCGCGCTGCTGGCGCAGCTTACCGCCGTGTCGCGCACCAGCCAGTTGCTGCGCGATTTCGCGGTGGAGGACCTGTTCACCTTCCTCGACCTCGCGCGCATGCTCGGCTTCGAGCAGCTCACCATCTCGGATGGCGATACGTTCGCGCATCAGATCGATATTCGGTAGGGTGTCACTATCAAATACGTCGTCACCCTCGGGCTTGACCCGAGGGTCTCATGGAATGTTGTCGGGAGATGCCCGGGTCAAGCCCGGGCATGACGATGAAGTTGGGCATGACGATGGCGCAGGGCGTTCAGCCCCCGGTCACGCTCATGTGGCGCGGCACGGAAACCGCCGGGCGGCGGCGGTCGATGACGAAATCATGGCCCTTGGGCTTGCGCGCGATGGCATCCAGGATGGCGCGGTCGAGCCGTTCGTCGCTTTCCGAGGAGCGCAGCGCGCTGCGCAGATCGGCGGAATCGTCCTGCCCTAGGCACATATAGAGCATGCCGGTGCAGGTCAGCCGCACGCGGTTGCAGCTTTCGCAGAAATTATGCGTCAACGGCGTGATGAAGCCCAGCCGGCGCCCGGTCTCGCGCACGGTGTAATAGCGCGCCGGGCCGCCGGTGCGGTAATCGGTATCATCCAGGGTCCAGGATTTCTGTATCTGGGTGCGGGCCATGGAGAGCGGCAGGTATTGATCGACGCGCTGCTCGCCGATATCGCCCATCGGCATCACCTCGATCAGCACCAGATCGAAGCCTTCCTCGCCGCACCACCGGATCAGGTGGTCGAATTCCATGTCGTTGACGCCGCGCAGGGCCACGGCATTGATCTTCACCGCCAGGCCGGCGGCCTTGGCCGCCTGCAACCCGGCCATCACCTTCTCCAGCTTGCCCCAGCGGGTCAGCTCGGTGAATTTCACCGGATCGAGGCTGTCGAGCGACACGTTGATGCGGCGCATGCCGGCGCGGTAGAGGCCTTCGGCATATTTCTCAAGCTGGCTACCATTGGTGGTCAGCGTCAATTCATCAAGCCCATGGCCCAGCTTCTGCCCCAGGCTGTCGATCAGGGTCATGATGCCGCGCCGCACCAGCGGCTCGCCGCCGGTCAGGCGCAGCTTGCGCACGCCATTGCGGATGAAGGCGGTGCAGAGCCGGTCGAGTTCCTCGAGGCTCAGCACCTCGGCCTTGGGCAGGAAGGTCATGTCTTCCGCCATGCAATAGACGCAGCGGAAGTCGCAGCGGTCGGTGACCGAGACGCGCAGGTAGCTGATGCTGCGGCCAAACGGATCGATCATGGCGTCACGGGGGCGGAACGGGGCATGTCCATGGGGCCCAAGATAGGGCCGCCCAGGCCCCCCGGCAACAGCATCGGTTCAGGATATTTTCCCATCCACCGCCCGTTGGCCATCGGCCGGCTTGGGATGCAATGGCAGCCGCACCTCGATGGCGTCGCTGCCCATCACCGGCAGGGTCTGGAACCCGAGTTCGGCGGCCAGGGTACGCATCGCCTGGTTCTCGCGCAGGATGTCGCCGATGATCTCGGCCGTGCCGCGCTGGCGGCAATAGGCGATGATCTTGCGCATCAAGGCATCGCCCAGGCCTAAGCCCTTCATGTCGCTGCGCACCAGCACGGCGAATTCGGCGCGGATATTGTCCGGGTCGGTGATGGCGCGCACCACGCCCAGCGTTTCGCTGCCATTACCGCCAGAAACCGGTCGTGTGGCGATGAAGGCCATTTCGCGCTCGTAGTCGATCTGGGTGAAGCGCGCCAGCTCGCGGTGCGGCAGGCGGCGCATCGGCGAAAAGAAGCGCAGGCGGAAATCCTCCGGCGAGACGCGGGCGAGGAAATCCTGGTGCGCCGGTTCGTCCTCGGGCCGGATCGGGCGCAGCAGCACGCGGCTGCCATCGCGCAATTCGATGGTTTCTTCCAGCGCCGTCGGATAAGGCCGGATCGCCAGATGGTCCGGACCATGCAGGCTGCTCGGGCTCACCACCATGCGGGCATCCAGCGCCACCAGGCCCTGGTCGTCGGCATAGAGCGGGTTGATGTCGAGTTCCTTGATCTCGGCATGATCGGAAACGAGCTGCGCCACCCGCACCAGCAATTGCGCCAGTTCGGCGCGGTCGACAACGGGGAAGTCGCGGTATCCCGACAGCAGCCGGCTGACCTTGGTGCGCTCGATCAGGTCGTTGGCCAGATGCATGTTCAGTGGCGGCAGCGCGATGGCACGGTCGCCGATCACCTCGACGCCGACGCCGCCCTGGCCGAACATGATCGCCGGGCCGAAGATCGGATCGGTGAGCGCGCCGACGATCAGTTCATGGGCGCGGGCACGGCGCACCATCGGCTGGATGGTGAAGCCGTCGATACGCGCATCGGGCTTCAGGCGCTTCACGCGCGCCAGCATGCCTTCGGCCGCCGCGCGCACTTCCGCCAGATCATCGAGATTGAGCGCCACGCCGCCGACATCGGATTTATGCGTGATGTCGGGCGACAGGATTTTCAGCGCCACCGGGAAGCCCAGGCGCCGCGCCGCGCTCATCGCCGCCTGCGAGGTCTCCGCCTTCTCGGTCGGCACCGTGGGGATGCCATAGGCGGCGAGGATGCGCTTGCCCTCGATCTCGTTCAGCATGCTGCGGCCTTCGCTCAAGGCCGCCGTGATCACCGCGCGGGTTGCCGCATGATCGGGGATGAAATCCTCCGGCAGCTCGGCCGGAATTTCCATCAGGTTCTTCTGGTTGCGGCGGTAGTCGATCATGTGCTGGAAGGCGCGCGCCGCTGCATCCGGGGTTTCGTAGGAGGGCACATTCGCCGCCGCGAAAGCGCGCCGCGCCGATTGCACCGCTTCGCCGCCGGACCAGCAGGCCAGCAGGTTCTTGTCGGTCTTGGCCGCTGCCGCCACCACCGCCTTGGCCGGCTCGATCGGCGGCACGATGGCGGTGGGCGCATACATTGCCAGCACCGCATCGACATTGGGATCGGCCAGCACGATATCGAGCGCGGCGGTGTAGCGTTCCGCCGGGGCGTCGCCGATCACATCGACGGGATTGCCATGCGACCAGGTGGCTGGCAGGGCGGCATCCAGCGCTGCCAGGGTTTCGGGCGAGAGATCGGCCAGCCGGCCGCCATAGGCGATCAGCTTGTCCACCGCCATCACGCCGGGACCACCGCCATTGGTGATGATCGCCAGCCGCTCGCCGGGCAGTTTGCGCATATGCGCCAGGGTTTCCACCGCGTCGAACAATTCCTCCACGCCATCCACGCGCACGATGCCGGCGCGGCGCAAGGCGGCGGTGTAAACGTCGTCGCCGCCAGCCAGCGCGCCGGTATGCGAGGCGGCGGCCTGGGCGGCACGGGCATTGCGGCCCGATTTCACCGCCACGATCGGCTTGGTGCGCGCCGCCGCGCGGGCCGCCGAGATGAATTTGCGCGCGTGTTTCACGCTTTCGATGTAGAGCAGGATGGCGCGGGTATTGGCATCGTTGGCGAGATAATCCAGCACGTCGCCGAAATCGACGTCGGCTGAGTCGCCGAGCGAGATGAAGTGGCTGAAACCGATGCCGCGCTCGCGTGCCCAGTCCAGCACCATGGTGCAGAGCGCGCCGGACTGGCTGACGAAGGCCAGTCGGCCCGGCTCGGCGGAAGTATGGGCGAAGCTGGCATTCAGCTTGATGCCTGGAATCAACTGCCCGACGCAGTTCGGCCCCAGGACGCGCAGCAGGTGCGGTCGCGCGGCATCCAGCATTGCCTGCGCCAGGCTGCGGCCATCGGGTGCCTTGTTGTTGCCAAGGCCGGCGGTGAGCACCACGGCTGCCTTGCAGCCCTTGGCGCCCAGTTCGGCGATCACCTGCGGCACTGCTTCCGGCGGCACGCTCACCACCGCCAGGTCTGGCGCGGCTGGAAGGGCTGAGATGGCTGGGAAGCAGGGCAGGCCGCCGAGCAGGCGGTATTTCGGATTCACCGGCCAGATCGGCCCGGCGAAACCACCGTCGATCAGGTTTTTCAGCAGCACGGTGCCGACGCGGGCCGGGCGCTCGGAGGCGCCGATCACGGCAACGGATTGCGGCGCGAACAGTTTGTCGAGATTGCGGATGGTCATGGCGCCACTATACCCCGTCGCCTGTTACCCTGGCATGGCCAGATTGCCACATCTCCCAGCCGGCGAGCAGCAGCAGGGGCAGTGGCAACCAGAGCGGCAGGCCGCCATACCAGAGCGCGAACGGTGCCAGCAGTACCAGCAGGGCGAGCAGTATCCAGGCGCCCACCGCCGGCTGTTGCGGACAGAGCTTGCGGCCCTGGAGATACAGGATCAGGCCGGTGATCAGATTCACCACGGCGATGGCCAGGGCGGCGCCGCCAGCGCCGCTGAGCTGCATCAGCGGCCAGGCCAGCGGCACATAGAGCGCCAGCGCCAGCAGGTTGTTCTGTGCTGCCCAGGTGGTGTCTGGCAGCCGCAGCAGGCCGGCGCCAAGGGGCGATTTGATCAGGATGAGATATTGGCTCAGCAGCAGGGCGGCGAAGAGCGGCGCCAGATCGAGCCGTTTTTCGCCGGTGAAGAGCAGGAACAGCCAGGGTTGCAGCAGCACCAGCAGCAGGTAAAGCAGCGCGCCGGCGGCAATGCTGAGATTGGATACCAGGCCGATGATCGCGGCGGCGCGCGAGCGCTGCAGCGCATGATGCACCAGCCCGCCCCAGGCCATGAAGAAAGGTAGCGCCAGCAGGGCATCGAACAGCACCGCGATGCGGGCGGCGATCAGATAATCGGCGGCGGCCTCGATGCCGACCCAGGCGGCAAGCAGAAAGCGACTGAGGGAATCGAGCGAATAGCGCAGCAGCAGGCCGGCCATCAGCGGGATGCCATAGCGCAGCAGCGGCTGCACCTGTGCGCCATCCCAGGCAAACAGCGGACGGCGCCGGATGCCGGCGAGCCCGATCAGCGCTGCGAGCGTCTGGCCGCAGGTCTGGCCGATCAGCAGGCCGGGCAGGCCGAGGCCAGCCCATAATACGAGGACACAACTGGCGAGCAGCCAGACCGCCAGATTGCCCACCGCCAGAAAGCCGGCCAGCGCCACGCGGCGCTCGGCGCGCAATTCGGTGATCAGCAGGGTCTGCACCGCGCCGCTGAGCATCAAGGGCAGCAGCAGCCAGGCGGAGTCGAGCGGCGCGGCATCGAACAGCGCCATTGCCTTGGCGCTGCCATAGAACAGCGCCAGCAGGCTGCCGGTGACGATGCCGGAGGCCAGCGCCACCAGCAGCGCGGTGCCGAGCAGCGCTGGGCGGGCCGATTCGGGCTGGCGCGCATGGTGGTAGAGATAGGCGAATTTCAGGCCCAGCAGGCTCAAGGTGAGGCCCGGCGTGGCGCCGGCCTCCACCAGGCTGTAGAGCCCGATCTCTTCCGGCGACAAGGCCGTGATCATCAGCGGCAGCAGCAGCAGGTTGCCCAGCGCCAGCAGGCCGATGGAGACCAGATAGCCGCCAAAATCGCGGTAGAGTGCGTGGCGGAAATCCTCCGGGCTGTGCAGATCGGCGGTATTCATCTTTCCTGCCCGTTTTCCGGCCCTGGCGATTCAAGGTTTACCATTCGTTACAGGTTATGGCCTATTCGGTCGAGAGATGCCCACCGAATTGCACAGCGCGATTGCCGAGGCCCTGGCCGCGGCGAAACAGATGATCCGAGTCGGCGATTTCGTCGGCGCCTCCAAGTTGTCCGACAAGCTGCTGCGGGCAGCGCCGCGCCATGGCGAAGTGCTGCTGCTGCTCGGCCATGTGAAACTCTGCCAGGAAGATGCCGCCGCCGCCTCGCAGGCCCTGCGCGACGGCCTGGCGATCCGCCCCGATATCGCCGAAGGCTGGGTGCATCTCGGCCTTGTCAGCCGCATGCTGGGCGATAGCAATGGCGCCGCTGCGGCTTTTGGTTATGCGCTGAAGCTGGATCCGAAGAATTACCAGGCGATGAATGGCCTCGGCTCGCTGGCGCAGGATGTCAGCGATGTGCCTGCTGCCGCAGACTGGTTCCGTCGTGCCGCTGAAGCGGACCCGACCGCGCCGGTCCCGCGCAAGAATTACGGCTACAATCTCGGCGTAATGGGGCGGCTGGAGGAAGCCGAGGCGCAATTCGCCAAGGCGCTGGCGCTCGAGCCGAAGAATAATGAGACGCGGACGGATTACGGCATGTTCCGGCTTTCCTGCGGCGATTTCGCCACAGGTTGGGATCTGTATGAAGGCCGCTGGCGCAGCCGTTCCTTCAAAGAGCCGGATTGGGGCGGCGCCCGATCGCGCTGGCGGGGCGAGCCGCTGGATGGTCGGCATTTGCTGCTTTGGGCTGAGCAGGGCATCGGCGATCAGGTTTTCTATGGCACCATGCTGAATGATGCGCTGCGGCGCGCGAGTGCTGGCGGCGCCGGGCATGGTCGCGTCACCATTGCCGTTATCGACCGGCTGGTGCCACTGTTCGAGCGTTCGCTGGCCGGGATGTCGATGCCAGGAATCAGCGTCACCGTGACACAGCGGAAGGGAGCGGCGGCTGAAGCCGACCTGCAATGTCCGTTCGCCAGCCTGGGCGGCATCCTGCGCCGCTCGGCAGCTGATTTCGCCACCCATGACGGCAACTATCTGCTTGCCGACCCGGCGCGGCGCGATGAATTGCGCCGCCGCTATCAGGCCTTGGCACCGGGCAACCGGCTGATCGGCGTTGCCTGGCGCAGCATCAATCCGTTTCTGGCGAAATCAAAGAATTTGTCGCTGGGTGATCTGGCCCCGGTTTTCGCCATACCTGGCATAACCTGGGTGAATCTGCAGCATGGCGATGTGGCGGCGGAAATCGCCGCAAGCGGTGTGCCCTTGCACTGCGATTCCGAGATCGATGCCTTCAACGATCTCGATGGCCACGCGGCCCAACTGGCGGCACTGGATGGTGTTGTCGCGATCAGCTGCTCCACGGTGCATCTCGCCGCAGCTCTCGGCGTGCGCGTCGATCTGCTGCTGCCGCGCGGGCCGGGCCGGCTGTGGTACTGGTCGCGGCCGGAACTGCCGGGGGCCGAGCGCAGCCGCTGGTACAAGTCGGTGCGGCTGTGGCATCAGCAGCAGCCGGGTGAGTGGCAACAACCGGTCGCGGCCGTGGCCGAGGCGCTGCGCCATGGCTGATGCTGTTATGGTCCGGCTGCAGGCGGCATTGATGCAGCATCAGGCCGGCGACCTCGCGGCGGCACGGGCCGGCTATGAAGCCGTGCTGGCAATGCAGCCGGAACAGGCCGATGCATTGCATCTGCTCGGCGTACTGGAGGATCAGCAGGGACACCATGCCGAAGCCGTGGCGCTGATCCGCCGCGCCGTTGCCGCCAGTCCGCGCGCCGCGAATTTCCATGGCAATCTCGGCAATGCCTTGCGGGCGCTGGGCGACCATGCCGAGGCCGAGGCCGCCTATCGCGAGGCCAACCGGCTAGATCCGGGTGATCCCGAGGCGCTCTATAACCTCGGCAACCTGCTGCGCGACATGCGCAGGCTGGGTGAGGCGGAAGCTGCCTTCCACGCCACCCTGCGCCTGGCACCGAGGCATCGCGATGCGCTGCATAACCTCGCCATGCTGCTGTGGGAAGAATATGACGCGCCGGAAGCCGATGCCTTTTTCGCGCAGGCACTTGCTCTCACCCCGCAGGATCATGCACTGCGCATGCATTACGGCCTCTATTGCCTGGGACGCGACCGCTTCGATCCCGGCTGGGCGCTCTATGAGTCGCGCTGGCAGAGTGGCCTCTATCCCGAACGCGACTGGGGCATGGGCAAGCCGCTGTGGCGCGGCGAACCGCTCGCGGGCCGCCATCTGCTGCTGTGGGGCGAGCAGGGTGTCGGCGACCAGATGCTGTATGGCACCATGCTGCGCGAGGCGATTCAGCGGGCTGGTGCGGGCCGTGTCACGATTGCCGTCAGCGACCGTCTGGTGCCGCTCTATGCCCGTACCTTCAGCGCTCTCGGTGTTGCCGTGACCACGCGCGAAGGCGCGGCAGCAGCCGCTGATCTGCAATGCCCCTTCGCCAGCCTTGGCGGCATCCTGCGCCGTGCGCCGGCGGATTTCGCCGGGCATGATGGCGCCTATCTGCGCGCTGATCCGCAGCAGCGCGATGCGTTGCGCCAGCGCTATGCTGCCTGGGCGAAACCCGGCGACCGCCTGCTCGGCATTTCCTGGCGCAGCACCAATGCACGGCTGGCGGATCACAAGAGCATTCCGCTGCCGCTGCTTGCGCCGCTTTTCGCGCTGCCCGGCATCACCTGGATCAGCGTGCAATATGGCGATGTGGCCGCAGATATCGCCACCGCCGGCGCACCGGTGCGGATCGATGACAGCATCGACGCCATGCGTGACATGGAAGGCTTCGCGGCGCAGCTTGGCGCGCTGGATGGCATCGTCTCGATCAGCAACAGCGCCGTGCATATGGCCGGCGCGCTGGGGGTGTCCTGCGATCTGCTGCTGCCGCTCGGGGCCGGGCGGCTCTGGTATTGGCCGCGACCAGCCCCCGTACTGACGGCTGTACGAGCGGCAGTATCGGATAGTGATACCGAATCTGACGCAAAAAGCCGCTGGTACGGCTCGCTGCGGCTCTGGTATCAAACTGTCACGGGCGATTGGCGCGCGCCAATAGCGAACCTGGCGGGTTGCCTCAACCCGAGCTAGAGGCTTGATTTTCTGAAACAATTCCGGTTTTCGGGGATATTTCAGGCGAGACGTTAACCTAACTGTTAAAAAATCGCTTGACGGGTATGTCCCGCAACGCTAGTCTCACCTCGACTTCAAAAAAGGAGTCGACCTCAATCCTAGAACAGGAGTGATTACCATGGCAAATTCCGTAAATACCAACATCGGTGCTCTCGTCGCGCTTTCTTCGCTGCGCTCGACCAACACTGACCTCGACAAGACCTCCAAGCGCATTCAGACTGGTTTCCGCGTTGCGGACGCCCAGGATGACGCCGCCGTTTTCGCCGTCGCCCAGGGTATCCGCGGCAACGTCAAGGCCTATGCCTCGGTGCAGTCCTCGCTGGCTGCCGGTGAAGGCCTCGGCCAGGTGACTGGCGCCGCGCTGACCGGCATTTCGAACCTCGTGGGTGACCTCAAGGCCAAGTTCGCCAACCTGGCGGACGGCTCGCTGACCGCTGAACAGCGCACCACCTACCAGAACGACGCCACCCAGATCCTGACCCAGATCACGAACTTCGTGAACCAGGCGACCTACAACGGCAAGAACCTGTTGAACACGGCTTCCACGGTGACCTTCGTGGCCGACGTGTCCGGCACCACCTTGACCCTGTCGACCGGCACCACCACCCTGCTCAACGAAGCCACCAATCTCGGCACCGTGATCAGCGGCTTCACCGATGCCGCGCAGTACTCGGCCTCGCTGGCCAACCTGAGCACCTTCGAAGGCTTCGTGAACTCGATCTCCGCGCAGGTTGCCGCGCAGAGCCGTTCGCTGTCGCTGCAGCGCAGCTTCGTGAACGACCTGGTGGACGCGACCAAGAAGGGCCTCGGCGCCCTGGTGGACGCGGACGTCGCCGCCGAATCCGCTGCCCTGCAGTCCCTGCAGGTCCGCCAGCAGCTCGGCGTCCAGGCGCTCTCGATCGCCAACCAGCAGCCCAACACCCTGCTCAGCCTGTTCCGCTAATAGCGGTCAAGCTCATCCGATTGCCGGCATCAGCCGGCGGAAAAGGGGCCGAAAGGCCCCTTTTCTTTTTGCCATAATGTGACGGCCTTGAGGTAAACCGCGCGGGGTGCTTCCCTAACTGCGGACAATCGTCTAGCGTCGGGCCAATAACGTCCATGCAGAAAGAGGACCGGGGGCTATCATGGCGCCCGGAGGTTGTCCGTGCCGCTCATTATCACGCTTAAAGCAGGCGAGAAGTTTATCCTGAATCGGGCAGTGCTGAGTCTGTCCAAGTCAGCCAGCATCGTGATCGAAAACAAGGCCTCCTTCCTGCGCGAAAAACATATCATGCGCCTGGAAGACGCAGTCACCCCAGCCAAGAAAATCTACTATCTATGCCAGCTCACATATTTGTGGGAAGATCGCTTCGAAGAATTTTATCCCCAGATCAAGCAGCTTTGTTTGGACTTCGTTAATGCCGCTCCGAGTACCAATGCCTTGATCGCGAGTATCGGTGCGGCCTTGGCGCAACAGGACTTTTTCCGCCTCCTGAAGCATGCCCGCCGGCTGATTGAAGTGGAGAGGAGATTGCTCGATGTCGGGAATAAATCCGTACACCAAAGCCCAGAACGTCCTTGAGACGCCGCGCCAGATTGAATATCGGCTGTTCTCGTCGGTGACGCGTGCGCTGATGGATGTGCGTTCGCTGATGCAGAGCAAACATCCCGGCGATGTCGCGCGTGTTGCCTATGCCATCGGCTGGAACCGAGATGTCTGGAACCATCTGATGCCGGAAGTGCTGGACGAGAAGAATCCGATGAACCGCGACCTCAAGCTGTCGCTGATCAACATCTGTATCTTCGTCAACAAGCGCACCGACGAAATCACCGAAGGCCGCTCCACCGATATTGAACCGCTGATCGCGGTCAACCGCAATATCATGGAAGGCCTGAAGTAAGGCCCGATGAATGGCGTGCCGGAGGAAGCCGCAGCCATAGACAAGCTGTGGCTGGAGGCCAAGAGTGCGCGCCTGTCCGGCAATCTGGCTGCTTCCACGGCGCTGCTGCGCCAGGCCCTGGCCATAGCGCCAGACAATCCGCAGATATTGCGCCAGCTTGCCATACAGTTACGCCATAGCGGTGCCCTGAACGAGGCCCTGGCCCTGCTTGAGCCGGCACTGCCGCAGGCGGTCGAGCATCCCGATCTTGCCCTCGCCCTGGCCGATTGCCTGCTACTGCAGAGCGGACCGCGTGCCGCGCTCTCCGCCCTGGATTATGTGCTGCGCCAGCGTGGCGACCGGCCGGTGGAGCTGCTGCTCGGCATGGCGCGGCTGCATTACATGCAGCATGATTTTGCCCAGGCGGAAGCGGCGTTGCGCGAGGTGGTGGTGCAGCCAGCGGCGCGGGCGGAAGCCTGGGCGCTGCTTAGCGCCATTGCCATCGAACTCGGCCGCGACGAGGAAGCCGGTAATGCCAGCCGGCTGGCGCTGAAGATGGATCCCAAGCAGGTGATCGCACTCGGCACCAAGGGCCAGCTTGCCGCCGAGGCTGGCAACAGCGATGCCGCGCGGCAATTCTATTCGCGCGCCCTGGCGCTGGAGCCGGATAACGCCCGCATCCACTACATGCTCGGCCTGCTCGATCTCTCGCTCGGCAATTATGCCGCGGGCTGGCGCGGCTTTGCCTGGCGTCACCGGGTGACACCGCGCATCGCCGCCGATTTCAGCTACGGCCTGCCAGCCTGGCAGCCGGCGGAGACCGCACCGCAGGGCCGCCTGCTGATCTGGGGTGAGCAGGGCATCGGCGACGAGATCATGTTTGCCGGCATGGTGAGCGGGTTGCTGGTGCGCGAGGTGCGGCCGCTGCTGCTCACCGATCCGCGCCTGGCGCCGCTTTTTTCGCGGTCGCTGCCGGGTATCGATGTGGCCGCGCGCCACCCGGGATTTGCCCCGCGCAGCGAAGGCATCACGCGTCAGATAGCGGCTGGCGATCTCGGTGCGCTGCTGCGCCCAGACCGCGCGGCGTTTCCGGTGCGCAGCCGCTACCTTGCCGCAGACCCGGCAAGGGTACGCCACTTCCGCGCCAAATATGCCGAATTGGCGCGCGGCAACAAACTGATCGGCATTGCCTGGCGCAGCAGCAACGCGGCGCAGGGGCCTTACAAGTCGCTGGCGCTCGGCGATTTCGTGCCGCTGCTGCGGCAGCCGGGCTGCTGCTTCATCAATCTCCAATATGGCAACAACGCCGCCGAGATCGCGGCCTTGCGCGAGACGCATGGCCTGGTGCTGCATGACGACGACGAGGTCGATCCTTTGCGCTCGCTGGAAGACCAGGCGGCACAGATTGCGGCGCTGGATTGCGTGGTCAGTACATCGAATTCCGCCGTGCATCTGGCCGGCGCGCTGGGGGTGCCGACCTGGCTGCTGCTGCCGCACCGGGGGCGAGGCGTGCAGTGGTATTGGGGGCAGGCCGGTGCCGAGACGCCATGGTACAGCAGCCTCCGGTTGTTGCGATCTGCCGCCAGCGAAACCCTGGCCGTGCAGCTCCAGCGGAGAATGGCCGAGTTCCCCGCCTGGCTGGCCGATTTCCGCGCTGTAACCGCTAATTGAATGGTAATCTCGGGAAGGTTAACCGTATTTACAAATGGTCAACTAGTTTGTGGGAAGAAGAGGGCGTAGGCTCTGCACCGAGCCGGGAATAACTTGAAAAGGGGGCTTGGCCCATGGCGATGTCGGAAGAGGAACAGAGCAAGGTGACGCGCGAAGCCTTTGTGGCTTCGTGGGAAGCGCTGGTGAATGGCGGCGTGTCGCGCGAGATCGTGGCGGCGATTGCCATGAGCATGGCGTTGGCTGAGCTCACGGCCATCTTCGGCAAGGCGGTGACCGCCCATGGCCTGGAGAAGCTGCCCGATACCATCCGCTCGGGTGCCTTTGATCCCAAGTAAGGGTGATCCCAAGTCAGTGGTGAGCTGACTTAACAGTTCCTGCGAATTTTTCAAACGGCACCGGCTGCAGACGCAGCCGGTGCCGTTTGTCTTTTCATCAGCAGGCTGGGTGAGGCACAAACATAAAGGGCGGCCATTGGCCGCCCTTTATGTTTGTGCAGGACTCCGGCTTTACGCCGACACATCCACCTGACCACCAACACCTTCGGGCAACGGGCCCGTTGGCGTACTGGTGCCGCCGCCCTGGTTGGCGGCAGCGGTGATCTGCTTGATGTTGTCGAGGCTGGCGGAGACGGCGCTGAGCACGCTGAGCTGCGTATCTCGGGCGACTTTAAGCCCGACCAACTGCAGTTCCTGGGAAATCGCGGTCATCGATGCCTCCTTCTGAAGCGACGCGGGAATTTTACGACTCACCGCCCAGCGGCGGCAAGGGGCTGTTTAGCGCTTTATTGTGTCGGGTATCACGCCTATTTTTGTTTCAATTGTTTCACGGGAGGAAGCCATGCTGGGGCCGACGCAGTTCGCGGCCACGCCAAAACCGGCGCTGCCGCACGGTGCGGTGGAACAGCGCCAAGTGGTGATCGTGGGCGGCGGGCCGGTGGGGCTTACGGCGGCGCTGGATCTGGCCCGCCACGGCATTGCCGTGCTGCTGCTGGATGACGACGACACGGTCAGCACCGGCAGTCGCGCCATCTGCTACGCCAAGCGCACGTTGGAAATCTGGGATCGCCTGGGCGTAGCGCAGCCGATGCTGGAACACGGCGTCACCTGGCAGGTCGGCAAGGTGTTTCATGGCGAGCGCGAGCTTTATCGTTTCGACCTGCTGCCGGAAAGCGGCCATTGCTTCCCGGCCTTTATCAACCTGCAGCAATATCATGCCGAGTCCGCTCTCGTTGCGGCGGCGCAACGCGAACCGCTGATCGACTTGCGCTGGCGCCACAAGGCTGTTGCCGTGCAGCCGCGCAACGATGGCGCGCGGCTGAGCATCGAAGCGCCCGATGGCGCCTATGAGATCGACGCCGAGTATGTGTTGGCCGCCGATGGTGCGCGCTCCACCTTGCGCCGCAGCCTTGGCCTCGATTTCCACGGCCAGGTATTCGAAGACCGCTTCCTCATCGCCGATGTGAAGATGCAGGCCAGCTTTCCGACTGAACGCTGGTTCTGGTTCGAGCCGCCGTTTCATGGCGGCGGCTCGGCCCTGCTGCACAAACAGCCCGACGATGTGTGGCGCATCGACCTGCAATTGGGCCGCGATGCCGACCCGGAAATCGAACGCCAGCCGGAGCGCGTGCTGCCGCGTCTGCGCCAGATGCTGGGGCCGGCGGCGCGGTTCGAACTGGAATGGGTCAGCGTCTACACGTTTCAATGCCGCCGGCTGGAGCGTTTCCGCCATGGCCGGGTATTCTTCATCGGCGATGCCGCGCACCAGGTTTCGCCCTTCGGCGCACGCGGCGCCAATTCCGGCGTGCAGGATGCCGATAACCTGGCGTGGAAGCTGGCGGCTGTGCTGCGCGGCGAGGCGGATGACGCCTTGCTCGACAGCTACGATACGGAGCGCGTGGCGGCGGCGGACGAGAATATCCTGAACTCGACGCGCTCGACCGATTTCATCGCGCCCCAGGGCGAGGCGGCGCGGCTGTGGCGCGATGCGGTGCTCGAACTGGCCGCCAGCCAGCCCTTCGCCCGCCGCCTGGTCAATTCCGGCCGCCTGTCGCTGCCGACGGCCTATGCCGGTTCAGGCTTTTTCGCGCCGGACGATCCCGGCTTCCAGGCCGGCCCGCCGCCCGGCGCCCCGGCGCTGGATGCCCCTCTGGAGGATGGTTCCTGGCTGCTCAGCCACTGCCAGGCGGGCCGGTTCATCCTGCTGCGCTTCGGCCCCGGCGGCCCGGAGGCTCCCCAGGGGATGACCGTCCTGGACCTGCCCACGGACGGAGCGGCGGCCCAGCGGTATGGTGCCCAGGCAGGCAGCGCCTATCTGCTCAGGCCGGATCAGCATGTGGTGGCCCGCTGGCTGGCGCCGGTTCCGGTGGCGGCGGTCGTTGCGGCCCGGAACCAGGCCCTGGGAGCCGCCGCCGGAACCGGGCAAGAGCCGGGCAGGGTTGCAGGCGAGGGTTGACACCACCCGGTAGCCGTCTATCACTGGCGCCGGTTTTTCGACGCTTCAGAGGGAGTCCGCGGTAATGACACGCGCCTTTTTGTTTCCCGGCCAGGGCAGCCAGGCCGTCGGCATGGGCAAGGATCTGGCGGGGGCCTTCGCGGCGGCCCGGCTGGTATTCCAGGAAGTGGACGACGCCCTGTCGCAGAAGCTCTCCAGCCTGATGTTCGAAGGCCCGGAAGCCGACCTGACCCTGACCGAGAATGCCCAGCCGGCCCTGATGGCGGTGAGCGTGGCCGTCGCCCGGGTGCTGGAGCAGGATTTCGGCGTCAACCTGGCGGCCAAGGGCGCCTATGCCGCCGGCCATAGCCTGGGTGAATATTCCGCGCTCTGTGCCATGGGAGCGATTTCTTTGAGCGACACTGCGAAGCTTTTGAAGCTGCGCGGCCAGTCGATGCAGAAGGCGGTGCCGGTGGGCGAGGGCGCCATGGCGGCCCTGCTTGGCGCCGAACTGGAGCAGGCCCTGACCGTGGTGGCTGAAGCCGCGCAAGGTGAAATTGTGGGCTGCGCCAACGACAATGGCGGCGGCCAGGTGGTGATCTCGGGCAAGAAGACCGCCGTTGAGCGTGCCATCGAGGTGGCCAAGACCAAGGGTATCAAGCGCGCCATGCTGCTGCCGGTGAGCGCCCCGTTCCATTGCGCCATGATGCAGCCCGCCGCCGATGCCATGGCGGAGGCGCTGGCGAATGCCAATGTGCAGCCGCCGAGGCTGCCGATCGTGTCCAACGTCACCGCCAAGAGCGAGACCAACCCGGCTGATATCCGCAAGCTGCTGGTGCAGCAGGTGACCGGCCTGGTGCGCTGGCGCGAGAGCATGCAATGGCTGAAGGGCCAGGGCGTGACCCAGGCCGTCGAGCTTGGCTCGGGCAAGGTGCTGGCCGGCCTGCTGAAGCGCATCGACAAGGATATCGAGCCGCTGAGCCTCGGCCAGCCGGCCGAAATCGAAGCCTGGGCCAAGACGGTCTAACGAAAAGGAAGCCGACGATGTTCGATCTTACTGGCAAGACCGCGCTGGTCACCGGCGCCACCGGCGGCATCGGCGGCGCCATCGCCGCCGCTTTGCATGCCCAGGGCGCCACCGTGGCGCTTTCCGGCACCCGCGAGGCGGTGCTGCAGGAAGCCGCTGCGAAGCTCGGTAGCCGTGTGCATGTGCTGCCGTGCAATCTCGCCGATGCCGCCGCCGTGGATGCGCTGATCGGCCAGGGCGAGGCGGCAATGGGCCAGGTGGATATCCTGGTGAACAATGCCGGCATCACCCGCGACGGCCTTGCCATGCGCATGAAGGACGAGGATTGGCAGAGCGTGCTGGACGTCAACCTCACCGCGGCTTTTCGTCTGGGTCGCGCCGCGCTCAAGGGCATGATGAAGCGCCGCTGGGGCCGCATCATCTCGATCACCTCGGTGGTTGGCGTCACCGGCAATCCGGGCCAGGTCAACTATTCCGCCGCCAAGGCCGGCCTGATCGGCTTCTCCAAGTCGCTGGCCCAGGAAGTCGCCTCGCGCAACATCACGGTGAACTGCGTCGCCCCCGGTTTCATCGAAACCGCGATGACCGACGCCCTCAATGAACTGCAGAAGACCGCCATCCTGACCAAGGTGCCGGCCGGCCGGCTGGGCCAGAGCCCGGAAATCGCCTCGGCGGTGGTTTACCTGGCCTCCACGGAAGCCGCCTATGTCACCGGCCAGACCTTGCACGTAAACGGCGGAATGGCCATGATTTAGGCCGGAACAGCCGGGGAATCGCCCGGCGGACCGGGGTAACAGGGTGCTTGGAAGCCCCGGCGTTCTATGCTAAGGGAGGCCCCCAACTGCCGGCCAGCCTGCATAAGACGGCCCAGGCAGCAACGAAACACAAGGACTTAGGACAATGAGCGACATTGGTGAGCGCGTTAAGAAGATCGTCGTCGAGCATCTCGGCGTCGAGGCCGAGAAGGTCACTGAGAACGCGAGCTTCATCGACGATCTGGGCGCTGACAGCCTCGACACGGTTGAGCTGGTCATGGCGTTCGAAGAAGAATTCGGCGTCGAAATCCCGGACGATGCGGCCGAGAAGATCCTCACCGTGAAGGACGCGATCGACTTCATCACCGAGAAGTCCGCCTGAGGGATTGCCGGTTGGCTTCCTGCCAATCGCTTGAGCCGGCGCGGGCCACCGCGCCGGTTTCCCGTTTTTACCAGCATGTTTTAAAAGAGGCTCCGCCATGCGTCGTGTCGTCGTCACCGGCCTAGGCTTGGTCACGCCGCTGGCTAGCGGCGTTGAAGCCACCTGGACCCGCCTGATCAATGGCGAGTCGGGTCTTGGCCCGATCACCCGCTTCGATGCCAGCGAAATGCCGGCGAAGATTGCCGGCCAGGTGCCGCTCAAGGCGGATCACCCGGATCGCGCCGATGCCTTCGATCCCGATCAGTGGATGGAAGCCAAGGAGCGCAAGCGGGTCGACGATTTCATCGTCTATGGCCTTGCCGCCGCCAAGCAGGCGGTGATCGATTCCGGCTGGGTGCCCCAGGATGAAGAACAGCGCTGCCGCACCGGCGTGCTGATCGGTTCCGGCATCGGTGGCCTCAACGGTATCGAGGAAGCAGCGATCACGCTGAAAGAAAAGGGCCATCGCCGCATCAGCCCGTTCTTTGTGCCCGGTCGCCTGATCAATCTGGTCTCCGGCCATGTTTCCATTGAATACGGCTTCAAGGGTCCGAACCACGCGGTGGTGACGGCCTGCTCCACTGGCGCCCACGCCATCGGCGATGCCGCCCGGCTGATCATGCTGGACGATGCGGACGTGATGGTGGCCGGTGGTGCCGAAGCCACCATCGGCCCGCTCGGCGTTGCCGGCTTCGCCGCTGCCCGCGCCCTGTCCACCGGCTTCAACGACAACCCGACCGCCGGTTCGCGCCCCTGGGACAAGGGCCGCGACGGCTTCGTGATGGGCGAAGGTGCCGGCTGCGTGGTGCTCGAGGAACTCGAGCATGCCAAGGCGCGTGGCGCCAAGATCTATGCCGAAGTGGTCGGCTATGGCCTTTCCGGCGATGCTCACCACATTACCGCGCCGCATGAGAGTGGCGATGGCGCCTTCCGCTGCATGCAGATGGCGCTGAAGCGCGCCGGCATGACGCCGGGCGATATCGACTATGTGAATGCGCATGGCACCTCGACGCCGCTCGGCGACGAGATCGAACTCAAGGCCGTGAAGCGCCTGTTCGGCAATGCCGTCGCCAACCTGTCGATGTCCTCGACCAAGTCGGCCATCGGCCACCTGCTCGGTGCTGCTGGTGCGGTTGAAGCGATCTTCTCGATCCTGGCGATCAAGACCGGCACCGTGCCGCCGACGCTCAACCTCGACGATCCCTGCGATGGCGCCGAGGGTATGGACCTGGTGCCGAAGCAGGCGAAGCAGCGCGAGGTGCGCGCCGCGCTCTCCAACTCGTTTGGCTTCGGCGGCACCAACGCCTCGCTGGTGCTGAAGCGCTACGACGCCTGATGTCGCGCCCAGAATGATCCGTCTGCTGCGCCTGCTGCTGGCTTTAGTGCTGGTGGCTGGTGCAGCCAGCGGCGGCGCGGTTCTCTGGTTTCAATCCTGGCTTGATAATCCAGGGCCGCTGAAAGCGCCGGCCCTGGTGCAATTGCCGCGCGGCAGCGGCGTCGATGGCATCGCGCTGCGGCTGGAAGCGGCGGGGGCCGTGGGCGACCACCGCCTGTGGCAACTGGCGGCGCATTGGACCGGCAAGGCGGCTTTGCTCAAGGCCGGCGAATATGCGCTCGAGCCCGGTGACAGCCCGCGCGCCCTGATCGACCGCATCGCGGCGGGCCGCGTGCATTTCCGCAAATTCACCCTGGTTGAAGGCTGGCGCAGCGCCGAGATCATCCAGGCCCTGGCCCAGGCCGAGGCCTTGCAGGGTGCGGTGGCGCAGCCGCCGGCAGAAGGCACGCTGCTGCCGGAAACCTATCTCTATACCTGGGGCGATACGCGGCCTGAGCTGCTGCAGCGCATGGCCAAGGCGCGCGACGAATTGCTCAATCGCCTGTGGGCGCAGCGGGCGCGCGACCTGCCGCTCGAGACGCCGGCCCAGGCGGTGATCCTGGCGTCGATCATCGAAGCCGAGACACCGGTGGCCGCCGAGCGCGCCCAGGTGGCTGGCGTGTTCGTCAACCGGTTGCGGCTGCGCATGAAGCTGCAATCCGATCCCACGGTCGCCTATGGCATCACCAAGGGCTTGACCGAACTCGACCGCCCGCTCAGCCGCGCGGACCTGGCGCAGCCGAGCCCCTGGAATACCTACACGATTGATGCGTTGCCGCCGACACCGATAAACCATCCCGGCCGCGCCAGCCTCAGTGCGGCGCTCAATCCGGCGGCGACCAAGGCGCTGTATTTCGTCGCCGATGGCAAGGGCGGCCATGTCTTTGCCGAGACCTACGAACAGCATCTGCGCAACGTGGCCGCCTACCGCTCCAGCCAGGGGCGCTGACCTTCCAGCGGTTTTGCACTGTCATAATAGCTTCATTTGAGTTCGCGATTTTATTTTCATATTTATCGAAATATGAAAACGACTCAGGCAGTACGCGCCCTGGCGGCGCTGGCGCAGGATGACCGGCTGAAACTCTACCGCCTGCTGGTGAAGGCCGGGCCGCAAGGCATGCCGGCAGGCCAGTTGGCGCGCAGCAGCCGCATGCCGGCGCCGACGGTCAGTTTCCATCTGGCCAAGCTGGTGGCGGCGGATCTGGCCTGGAGCCGCAAGGAAGGCCGCTTCGTGATCTATGGCCCGGATATCGCGGCCATGAACCGGCTGCTGGGTTATCTCACCGATGAATGTTGCGGCGGCCAGCCGGCATTATGTTGTCCTCCAGGAGAGCAATGAGATGAAGAACGTGCTGTTTCTCTGCACCGGCAATTCCGCGCGCAGCATTCTGGCGGAAAGCCTGATGAATCACTGGGGCGGGGGCCGTTTGCGCGGCTTCAGCGCCGGCAGTTTCCCGAAAGCCGAGCCGCATCCGATGGCACTGGATCTGCTGCGTTCCCTGCAGTTGCCGGTGGAAGGCCTGCGCAGCAAGAGCTGGGATGAATTCGCCGCCCCCGGTGCGCCGGCAATGGATTTCATCTTCACCGTCTGCGATGCGGCGGCCGGCGAGGTCTGTCCGATCTGGCCCGGCAAACCGATCACGGCGCATTGGGGGCTGCCTGATCCGGCGGCGGTGGAGGGCGATGAGATGACCCGTCGCGCCGCTTTCCGCGAGGCGTTCCGCCTGTTGGAAAACCGCATCAAGATTTTCGCCAGCCTGCGCTTCGATGATCTCGACCGGAATGCCCTGACAGCCGAGACCAAGCGTATCGGCCGCGAGTAACCCCGGTGACGCTCGCCCGCCGACTTGCCGCCGAAGCCCTGGGCAGCGGCCTGCTGCTGGCCGCCGTGGTCGGTTCCGGCATCATGGCCGAGCGCCTGGCGGGCGGTCAGGTCGGTCTGGCGCTGCTGGCCAATACCCTGGCGACGCAAGGCGCGCTGGTGGCGTTGATCCTGGCTTTCGCACCGATCAGCGGGGCGCAGTTCAATCCTGCCGTCAGCCTGTTTCTCGCCCTGCGCGGCTTATTGCCCTGGCCGCATCTGCCGCTTTATGCCCTGGCCCAGATTGGTGGCGCCATCCTCGGTGTCTGGCTGGCGCATGGCATGTTCGGCGAGGCGATCTGGCAATGGGGCGTGAAGGCGCGCGCCACGCCGGGCGAATGGCTGAGCGAGATCGTGGCGGCTTTCGGCCTGATCCTGACCATCGGTCTGCTCGAGCGCCAGCGACCGGAGGCGATACCCTATGCCGTGGCGGGCTATATCGGCGCCGCCTATTGGTTCACGGCTTCCACATCCTTCGCCAATCCTGCCGCTGCCATCGCACGCGGCCTGACCGCCAGCTTTGCCAGCATCCGGCCCGAGGACGTGCCGGCCTTCGTGCTGGCGGAACTGCTCGGCACGCTGCTGGCGGCGGCTGCCGTTGTCTATTTCTGCGGTGCGCGGCGCAGCAGCCAGTCGGTGAGCGGGTAGGGCAGGGATTCCAGGATGCGCAGCAAGGCCAGCATGCGCCAGGGGAAGGCAATGCGGCCCTGATCGCGCGCCAGTCCCTTGGCGATGATGCGCGCGGCGCGTTCGGCATCCATCAGGAACGGCATCGGAAAGCGGTTCTTCGCTGTCATGCGGCTGACCACAAAACCGGGGCAGACGGCTGAGACGCGCACGCCATGGCGTGCCAGTTGCCCGCGCAGGCTTTCGGCATAGAAGCGGGCGAAGGCCTTGGAGGCGGAGTAGATCGCGGCGCCTGGCATGCTGACGAAACTGGCCATCGAGGCGATCACCGCGATTTGGCCATGGCCCTGCGCCACCAGCAGCCGTGCCGCCGGGTTCACGGTGTTGAACACGCCATCAATATTCACCGCCGCGATGCCGCGCACATGGGCATCGAATTCGTCCCATGACTTGAAGTTGCCTGAGACGCCGGCATTTGCGACCACGAGGTCGAGCGGCATGCTGGCCTCGATCAATGTCGCCATTGCCTCGCGGTCGGTGACGGCGGTTGTATGGCCGCTAGCCTCGGCACCCTTGGCGCGGCAGGCAGCAACCACGGCCTGCAGCCGATCGGCATCGCGGCCGGTCAGCACCAGGCGCACGCCGGGGGCGGCGTAGTGCAGTGCCATGGCTTCGCCGATGCCGCTGGAACCACCGGTAATCAGGATATTGCGCGGTGCCGATTCGGCCATGGCTTCGCCTCGTTTCCCTGCGATATACTTAGGTTTGCAGATTACCAGGGAGGCGCTTGCGTGTCGCTGCAGAGTATGACCGGGTTTGCCCGCGCCGATGGCCGCGTGCCGGGTCCGCCAGGCCGCGCCTGGATCTGGGAATTGAAATCGGTGAATGGCCGTGGCCTGGAACTGCGCTTCCGTCTGCCTTCCGGCCTCGAAGCCGTGGAAGCCGAGGCCCGCGCCCTGGCGCAGCAGAAGCTTGGGCGCGGCAATGTCACGCTCAATCTGAATTTCCTCGACGATGCCGCTTCGGCGCCGAGCTACCGGCTGAACGAGGCGCTGCTTGATCAGCTCATCGCCCTGGGGGGCAGGTTGGCCGAACGCGGCGTTGGTGCGCCGAGCCTGGATGGCCTGCTCGCGGTGCGTGGCGTGGTCGAACCGGTGGCGGAAGCCGCCGATGCCGAGGCCCAGGCGAAGCTTGAGAAGGCGTTGAGCGCCAGTTTCGCGGAGGCCATCGACAAGCTCGCCGCCACCCGCGCGGCGGAAGGCGCCAAGCTTGCAACGCTGCTGGCCGGCCTGCTGGACGAAATCGAAGGCTTTGTCGCCAAGGCGGCGGAAACCGAAGCGGCGCGGCCCGATGGCCTGCGCCGCCGGCTGCAGCAGCAGATGGAAGAATTGCTCGGCCTCAATCCGCCGGTGGCGCCCGAGCGCCTGGCGCAGGAACTGGCGATGCAGATAACGCGGCTGGATGTGCGCGAGGAACTGGATCGCTTGCGCGCCCATATCCAGGCGGCGCGCGCCCTGCTCTCGGGCAAGGAAGCCAAGGGGGCCGGGCGCAAGCTCGATTTCCTGGCGCAGGAATTCAATCGCGAAGCTAATACGCTCTGCTCCAAGGCTTTCGATCCGGCGCTGACCCGGATCGGCCTTGACCTCAAGCTGGTGGTCGACCGCCTGCGCGAGCAGGCACAGAACGTGGAATAGGGGCCCGGCGATGAGCGAACCGATGCAATTGGCCCGGCGCGGCCTGATGCTGGTGCTGTCCTCGCCCTCCGGTGCCGGCAAGACCACGATTTCCCGCCGCCTGCTGGAAGCCGACAAGGAGCTGCATCTCTCGGTTTCGGTGACGACACGCAAGCCGCGTCCCGGCGAGGTGCATGGCACGCATTATCACTTCATCAGTAACGAGGAATTCGGGCTGATGGTGAACCGCCAGGAATTGCTCGAACACGCCAAGGTGTTCGACTATTACTACGGCACGCCGAAGGATCAGGTGGAGAAGCGGCTATCCAGCGGCCAAGATATTCTGTTCGATATCGACTGGCAGGGCACGCAGCAGCTGCGCCAGCATGCCCGCGACGATCTGGTCAGCGTGTTCATTCTGCCGCCTTCCACGCGCGACCTGGAAAAGCGCCTCAAGACCCGCGCCCAGGATTCAGCCGAAGTGGTGGCCAAGCGCATGTCCAAGGCCGCCGACGAAATGAGCCATTGGGCGGAATACGATTACGTGGTGGTGAACCACGATATCGAGCAATGCCTGGCGGAAGTGGATGCCATCCTGCGCGCCGAGCGGCTGAAGCGCCACCGTGGCGTCGGCCTGGTCGATTTCGTCAAGCGACTGCGCGAAGGCTACTGAGCCTTATAGCTGCCGAGCAATCTGGCAGAATTCTTCGATGGAGAGCGTTTCGGCGCGGCGCGTGGCATCGATGCCAAGCGCCTGCAGCCGCGCTTCGGCATCGGGCCACAGGCTTTTCAGCGAGGCGCGCAGCATCTTGCGGCGCTGGCCGAAGGCTGCCGCCGTGACGCGCTCGAGTTTCGCCGTTTCCGCTTCCGCCAGCGGCTGGCGGCGTGGCACCAGTTCCACCACGGTGGAGGTGACTTTCGGCGCCGGCACGAAGGCCTTGGGGCCGATATCGAACAGCATCCGCACCTCCGCGCGCCATTGCACGATCACCGAGAGCCGGCCATAAGCCTCGCTGTTCGGCGCTGCCGCCAGGCGCTCGGCCACTTCCTTCTGCACCAGCAAAGTCAGCTTGGCCGGTGGCTCTGGCCCCAGCAGCCAGCGCAGGATCAGCACGGTGGCGATGTTGTAGGGCAGGTTGGCGGCGATCTGGTAGGGGCTGCCCGCAAGGACAGGAAGATCGGCTTCCAGGGCATCGCCCTCGATCACCGAGAGGCGCTCGGCCGATGCCGCAACCAGCGGTGCGAGCGCAGCGATGCAGCGTTCGTCGCGTTCAACAGCCGTGACGCGTGGCGCGTCTTCCAGCAGCAGGGCGCGGGTCAGGCCACCGGGGCCTGGGCCGATCTCGATCACCGTGCCGCCGCACCACGGCATGGCGGCGCGGGCGATCTTGCGCGTCAGGTTGAGATCGAGCAGGAAATTCTGTCCGAGCGACTTCTTCGCCGCCAGGTCATGGGCAGCGATTACCTCGCGCAGCGGCGGCAATGCCTCGATTGCACTGTTATCCATGGCGGCCGCTATCCACGCAGCCGGTGCCGGGCCATCTCGCCAGCCAATTGCAGTGCCGCGATCAGGCTGTCCGGCTTGGCGATGCCCTTGCCGGCGATATCAAAGGCGGTGCCGTGGTCGGGCGAGGTGCGGATGATCGGCAGGCCGATAGTGACATTCACGCCACGGTCGAAATCCAGCGTCTTGAGCGGGATCAGGCCCTGGTCGTGATACATGCAGATGGCGGCGTCATAGCCTTGCCGGGCCTCGGCATGAAACATGGTGTCGGGCGGCATAGGGCCTTCGGCAGCAATGCCGAGGCGGCGCAGTTCGGCGACTGCGGGCGCCACGATGGCGGCGTCTTCGTGGCCCATGCTGCCGGCCTCGCCGGCATGTGGGTTCAGTCCGGCAATGCCAAGGCGCGGCTTGGCAAGGCCAAAATCACGGCGCAGGGCGGCATCGGCAATGCGGGCGATCTTCACGATACCGGCAGTGGTCAGGGTTTCGATGGCCTGGCGCAGCGAGATGTGGATCGACACCAGCACGACGCGAAGCTGCGGCGAGGCCAGCATCATCGCCACGTCGGCATTATCGCAGAGCGCGGCGACGAATTCGGTATGGCCGGGATACTTGAAGCCGGCGCCATAGAGCGCCGCCTTGTGGATCGGATTGGTCACCACAGCCGCCGTTTCACCGGCCTGGGTCAGGCGTACCGCCTGTTCGATCGCGGCGATTACCATGGGCGCATTGGCGTCATCCGGCTGGCCGGGCGTGACCGGCGCCGCCAGTTGCAGCGGCAGTACCGGCAATGCCGTGTCGAAGCAGGCCAGGGCCTCCGCCGGCCTGGCGATGGCCTTCACTGGCACATCAAGGCCAAGGGTCTTGGCCAGGGTGGTGAGACGCGCGGGATCGTCGAGCAGCAGGAAAGGTGGCAAGGCGGCGGTGTTGCGCAACGCCCAGGCTTTCAGCACGATTTCGCCGCCGATTCCGGCCGGCTCGCCCATGGTGAGGGCGAGCGGCAGCGGCAGATGTTCAGCGGAATTCAATAGTTGCGTCACGGCGCAGGTCCTGCAGGTAGCGCTGGCTCATCAGCGCCAGGCGCTGCTGCAGGATGGTGCCGCGCACCTGGTTGCGGTCGATGCCTGATTTTGGCTCCTCGCGGTCGCAGACGGTGAAGAGATGCACCGCGCGCGGCACGGCCACCGGCTGCGATGTCTCGTTCACTTTGAGATCACTGACAGCGGCGCGGAAATTATCCGGCAGGTCGGCCAGGCGCACAACACCGACGCTGCCCGAGCCCTGGGCTTTCAGTTCGCGCGCCAGCGGCTCGATATCTTCGCATTTGGTGATGGTCTCCCGCACGGTGCGGGCCAATGCCACGGTTGCTTCCACATCGCTCGGCTGAGCATTTGGCGCCAGGCCGAGCATGATCTGGCTGAGATTGACCTTTATGTCCTCGGGCGAGGCCTCGGCGACCCGGCGGCGGTCGCGCAGGCCCATGATATAATAGCCGCCGGTGGAGCGCGTCGGTTCCGAGAAGCTGTTGCGTTCCAGCTTCGCCACCACGGCATCGAGTTCATCCGGCAGGCTGCCGCGCGTCACCCAGCCGATATCGCCACCGTTGGCTGCCGTGGCGCCACGGCTGAACTGTTGTGCCAGGGCGGCGAAGTTGCCGCGTTGGCGCAACTGCTCGGATACTTGGGTGGCGGTCTGGCGGGCGCTCTCTTCCTGATCGGGGCTATCCACCGGAATCACGATCTCGGAAAGCAGGTCCTCGGTCTGGCCGGCGGTGGCGCGCAGCTTGGCCACGGCCTCGTCGATCTCCGCCTCGGAAATAGTGTTGGAGGCAAAAAAGCGGGCGCGCACCAGGCGGCTCCAGGTCAGGTTGGCACGCACATTCTCGATGAAGGCATTCGGATCGATGCCCATGCGCGGCGCCACCTGCTCGAAACGGCCCGGCGGAATGTTCATCTGCCGCTCGATTGACTCGATGGTGCGGTCCAGTTCTTCCTGCGGCACGCTGAGGCCACGCTTCTTGGCTTCCTGCATGTAGAGGCGTTCATCGACCAGCACGCGCAAGGCCTGCTCGCGCAGCCGGCGGCGGATTTCCGGCGTATCGGGAATGCCCGTAGTGGCGAAGGTCATGCGCATGCGCTCGACCACGTCGCGCACCGTCACCACCTCGTCATTCACCACGGCAACGATGCGCAGGCTGCCATCCTGGGCCATGGCTGGCACCGATATGGCAGTGAACAGGGCCGCAGTCAAAAAGACCTTGCGGGTCATCTGCGGAAGAGATTTGAGCAGGGATCGCATCGGCCGCCTCGACTCAATTGAAATTGGCCAGCCGGAAGCGCAGCCCGAACGTCGTGGCTGGCTGCACATCGCGGTTAACCGTGAAGGTACGCTCGGCGAAGAACATGATGTCGAAACACTCGTCGGTGTAACGCAGGCCGAGGAAGTTTAGCAACGAGCCGCCGCGCTCACCAAGATCGCGGATATGGCGGGCCTCGAAGTTCCAGAATTGGCCGAGCCTGGCCTTGAATGTGCCGGATACCGCCTCGCGTTCGCCAATATCCCCAGTGAAGGTATTATTGGCGATGTCGGCATAGGAAAGGGTCAGGCGCGACGCCTTGGGGCCGATGCCGAGACTGATTTCCTGCCGCTGCACCTCGGATTGGCTGTTTGGCGAGATGCGCAGGCGGTCGGTGAACGTAAGGTACTCGTTCGGCGAGATGGTGATGCGCGCAACATAGTCGGACATCTGTTCGCTGATGCCGGTGCCGGGACCGAATGTATCGTCGCTTTTCAGCCGGTAGGACTGGCCAACCAGTACTTCCGAATAGCCGCCACGGCTGCCATAGACGGCGCTGCGCAGCGCGTAGTTCAGTTTCGGCCCGCCATCGACGCGGTCGGAACCGGGGAAGCGGTTGAAGGCGAAGAGGTTGGTTTCGTCGAATTCAAAACTCAGCGAATCCTCGTTTGGGATCCCGCGCGGATTGCCGCCATAGGGTGCCAGCACCACGCCGACGATCGGTTCCACCAGTTGGCGGATGCTGCCGCTGTCGCGCACCAGCGGATAGCGCCAGTCCAGCGCCAGCATCGGAATGGCGCGGCCGGCAAACTGCGTGTCGGCCTCGTTGGTGGCGAGATAGGGGCGGTCCTGCAATTCGTTGACCCAGTAGCCATCGGTCTTGAGCAGGGCGGTGGCCGTATAGACTTCGCCCGATGGCGCGAAATAGGGCTGCGACCACGATACCGTGGTGGAAAGCCGCCGGCTGTCGGTGCCGCCGGTGCGGTAGAGCGCAGCCAGGCTGCTGTCGATGGCCCAGCGGCCGCCATAGGCACCCGGCTGGCCGATAAAGGAGTAGTCGAGCAGCGGCACCACGAAGGGGGTCAGCCCCGGCACATCGGTAGAGCGTAGGCCCTGGAAGCTATAGGCATTCGCCGCCATGAAGCTGCGGTTGTTGATATTCTCGGCGAATAGCCGGCTGGTCAGCACGTTGTTGTTGCCGCGATCCGGGATCTGGTAGCGCGACAGGTAGGTGTCGTCGCTGGAGCGGAACAGGTTGAAGCCGTAGGTCAGGTCGCTGCTGTTGCGGAAGATGCCATCGGCGCGAAGGTGGCCGCGGAAATATTCATCCTCGGTACGGTCGCCATTGTTGTTGCGCACATGGGCCCGCGTTACCGACGCATCCATGCGCAGCTCGCCCTTGGCGGTGCGCTGGCGATACTCGCCCATCAGGAAGGCACCTTCCTTGGTCGAGTATTGCGGCGTCATGGTCAGGTCGGCGCTGTCGTCGATCACGTAGTAATAGGGCGTGCGCACCGCGACGCCGAAATAATTGTTGGTGCTGGCGCTGGGCGACAGGAAGCCGCTCTTGCGCCGCACGGTCGGGTCGGGATGGCTGAAATACGGCGTGTAGAGCACCGGGATGCCGAACATCTCGAGCGTCGCATCCTGATAAGTGATCTGCTGTTCCTGTTCATCGTGCGTAACGCGCTCGCCCTTGAGCTGCCACAGCGGCGGCTTCGTCGGGTCGGCGGCGCAGAGCGTGCAGGAGGTGTAGACCGCCTTGTTCATCACCGTCTTGTTGCCGCCAGTGCGCGTGGCGGAGGCGGCGGCGGCGCGCGAGTTGTCGGAAAGCAGGATGCCGATGTCGCGGATGAAACCGTTGCGCATGCCATCGGTCAGTTCGACATAGTCGGCGAACAGCACCGTGCCATCATCCTGCATGATGCTGACATTGCCCGATGCCGTGACCTTGCCGTCGCGCTCGCTGTAGCTCACCGTATCGGCCAGCAGGGTGCGGCCTTCCTGCGCCAGTTCGACATTGTCACGCGCGGTGACGATGCCGAGATTCTGGTCGTAGCTTAGGCTGCCGGCGGTAAGCAGCACCGGATCGCGGTTGCCGAGCGACATCTGTGCCATGGCCGGTCCGGCCAGCAATGTGGCGGCGAATATGCCGGCGGCGAGCAGGGCGGCGGCGAAAATCGGAGGCTGGGCCATGGTCTCAGCCATCCTCCAGATGGAACAGCATCGAAAGGCCAAGCATCAGGCAGATGCCGGTGGGGGCCCAGGCTGCCAGCACCACGGGCAGGGTGCCGTTGAGGCCGAAGGGCTGTACCAGTTCGATGGTGAAATAGAGCAGGAAGCCGACGCCGACGCCCAGGCCGAGCATGACACCAACGCCACCGCGCCGGGTCAGGCGCAGCGAAAAGCTGGCGGCGATCAGCAGCATGGCGCAGAGCAGGAAGGGCGCCGCCAGCAGGGTCTGGAAATGCAGCCGGTGGCGCAGGGCCGAGAAGCCGGCCTGTTCCAGCGTGGTGATGAAGGATGGCAATTGCCAGAACGGAATGGTGTTCGGCGAGGCAAAGCTGTCCTGGATGCGGTCGAAAGTCAGCGTGGTCGGCACTTCCAGCACCGCGTTGAAGCCGCTGGCGCGGTCCGGATAGCTGGTGGTGGCGTTGTGCAATTCCCAGAAGCCATCGCGCAGATAGGCTTCGGTGGCATCGATGCGGCGCACGAATTCGTCCGTACCTTCATAGTAGAACAGGATCACGTCACGCAATTCCACGCCCTGCTGCGCTACGCGCAAAGCATGCACCACGATCTGGCCTTGAGCATCGGCCTCGCGCAGCCACAGGCCGGTATTCGATACCGCCATCATCGAGGCGCGGCCGCGCAGCACGCGGGCCTCGATGGCTTCGTAGCGCGACAGCAGCGCGGCCGCCAACGGGTTGTAGACGGTGATGACGAAGCTGCCGACCAGGATCGCCAGTGCCATCGCGGGCGCCAGGAATTGCCACACCGAGACACCGGCGGCGCGCGTCACGGTCAGCTCCTGACTGCGGGTGAGGCGGGTGAGTGCCAGCATGCCGCCGAACAGGGCGGCGAACGGGATCAGCTTGATCGACAGGTTGGGCAGCCGCAGCAGCGACATGGCGAATACGGTATCGACGCCGGCCTCGGGCCGGTTGGCGGAGCGGCGCAGCAATTCGATGGTATCGAAACTGTAGGCCAGCACCACCAGCACGGCGAACACCATGGCGATGGCTGCCAGGTAATGCCGGCCGAGATACAGCGCGAGGGTCCAGGAGATCCGCATCAGGTGGCATCCACCGGCGGCAATGCCGGGGTGCGGCGGCTATCGGGTTCGCGCAGCAGCCACAGCGCGCCGGCCAGGAAACCCAGCGGCGCCAGATAGAGCAGCGGGATCAGCAGCGGCTGGCGCATCGCCGCCTGGGCAACGCCGAGGCTGGCAAGCTGCACCACGATGGCAACGCTGGCGGTGCCGAGCAGGCGCAGGCCCTGGCCGCGGCGATTGAACTGGCCGCCGATTACGCCGGCGATGGCGATCATCATCAGCGCGGGCGTGTAGAGCGGCGAGGCGAGGCGGCGGTGGCCCTCCACCATCAGCTTGGTGCGGTTGGCGACATCGTCCAGATCCTTCTCGTTGATCCAGAACAGTTCATGCAGGTAGCGTTCGGAGGGCTCGCGCCAGCCTTCGCCATCCTGCTTGCTGTAGGTCGAGAGATCGAGGCTGTAATTGTCGAAGTAGAGAATGCTCAGGCTGCGGCGGCCCTGTTCCACCTGCTGGCGGTTGCCTTTCGCCATCACCAGGCGCGGCCCTTGCGCGGTGAGTACCAGCATGGCGCGCTCCGCCATCATCGTCACCGGGCGCTGCGCATCGCGGCTGTCATGCACCAGGATGCCGCGCATCTCGCCTTCGGCATTGCGTTCGCGCACATAGACGGTGAGATTGTTCGACAGCGTGTTGAACACGCCCTCCATGATCACCATGCCGGCCAGCGCGGTGCGGAATTCGTATTGCGTGGTGCGCAGCGTGCGGGCGCTTAAAGGCCCGAGGAACAGGCCGATGGTATAAAGCAGCAGCACCAGGCCGCCGGCCAGGATCCAGGCCGGGCGGGTGAGGCTGAGGCGGCTGAAGCCGGAGCCGGAAAGCACCACCAGTTCGGAATCGCCGGCCAGGCGGTTATAGGCATAGAGCGTGGCGCAGAAGGCGGCGATGGGCAGGATGATGGCGGTGACACCCGGCAGCACCAGCATCGTGAGATAGAAAAACGACCCGATCGAGAGGTTGTTGTTGACGATGCGGTCGATGAAGCGCAACGACTGCGTCAGCCAGATCACCCCGACCAGGGTGAGCGACGCGAACAGCAATGGCCAGGCGACCTGCCGGATGATGTATTGGGTGATGCCCCGCATGGGGCGGGAGTATAGCCATTTCCAGGGGTTATGCCACCCGCCAGGGGCTTTTTCGGGGCTGCTTGGGCGGGCCCTGGCTGCGTTGATCCGGAGGCTTCGGCGCCGCTATAGTGGCGGCTCGACATCGCTTATCCACCCCGGGATGAAATCATGAAAATCGACCTTGCCTCGCTCGCCCGCCCCAAGCAGGGCGCCCTTGTCGTCCTGGCCGCCGATGGCGGCAAGCTGAGTGCTTTCGGCACCAGCCTCGACAAGGCTTTGGGCGGCGCCCTGGGCCGCGCCCTTGCCGGCGCACCGCGCTTCAAGGGCGAGCGTGGCCAGGTGCTGGAAGTGCTGGGGCCGGGCGCCGGGCTTGGCCGGGTGCTGATCGCCGGCCTCGGCAAAGCCGCCGATATCAAGCCCGATGCCCTGGAAGCGGTGGCCGGCGAGGCGGTGCGTCGCCTGGCGCTGACCGGCGAAACCGCACTGGCCATCGCGGTCGAGTTCCCTTCCGGTGCCAAGGCCGATGCGGCGGAAGCGGCGGCCCGCGCCGCGCTGGGCGCCCGGCTCGGCGGCTACCGTTTCGATAAATACCGCACCACCCGCAAGGACCATGAGAAGCCGTCGCTGAAAACCGTGACCGTGCTGACCGATTCGGTGCCGGCGGCCAAGAAGGCCTATGCCCCGTTGGCGGCGCTGGCCGATGGCGTCACCCTGACCCGTGACCTGGTGAGCGAGCCGGCCAACATCATCTATCCGGAGACGCTCGCCGCCGAATGCCGCAAGCTTTCGAAGCTCGGCGTCAAGGTCGAGGTGCTGGGCGAGAAGGCGATGAAAAAGTTCGGCATGGGCGCGCTGCTTGGCGTCGGCCAGGGTTCCGTGCGCGAATCGCAGCTCGTCGTCATGCAGTGGAACGGCGCCAAGAAGGGCACCAAGCCGGTGGCCTTCGTCGGCAAGGGCGTCTGCTTCGATACCGGCGGCATCTCGATCAAGCCGTCCGCCGGCATGGAGGAGATGAAGTGGGATATGGGCGGTGCCGGCGCGGTGATCGGCGCCATGGCGGCGCTCGCCGGCCGCAAGGCCAAGGCCAATGTGGTCGGCGTTGTCGCGCTGGTGGAAAACATGCCGGACGGCAACGCGCAGCGCCCGGGCGACGTGGTTACGTCGATGTCCGGCCAGACCATCGAAGTGCTGAACACCGATGCCGAAGGCCGCCTGATTCTCTGCGACGCGCTGTGGTATTGCCAGCAGCGTTTCAAGCCGCAATTCATGGTCGATCTCGCCACGCTCACCGGCGCCATCATCATCGCGCTGGGCCATGAGCATGCCGGCCTGTTCTCCAACGACGACAAGCTGGCCGAGCAGCTCACCAAGGCCGGCAAGGCCGAGGGCGAGGCGCTGTGGCGCCTGCCGCTGTCGGATGCCTATGACCGCGCCATCAACTCGCCCATCGCCGATGTGCAGAACATCGCCGGCCCTGGCGCCGGCGCCGGTTCGATCACGGCGGCGCAGTTCCTGCAGCGCTTCGTCAACAAGTATCCCTGGGCGCATCTCGACATCGCCGGCACCGCTTGGAGCAAGGCCGACAAGCCGACCGTGCCGCGCGGCGCCACCGCCTTCGGCGTGCGCCTGCTGAACCGCCTGGTGCAGGACAATTACGAAGGCTGATAATAGGTTTCGTCACCCTCGGGCTTGACCCGAGGGTCTCATTTTCCCTGGTGGCGGCATGAGATTCGCGGGTCAAGCCCGCGAATGACGATGAAGAAGGGAGTGTCCGTGGCCGAGTTGCTCTTCTACCACCTGACGCGTCGGCGCCTGGAGCAGGTGCTGCCCGACCTGCTCGGGCGGTCGCTGCAGCGCGGCTGGCGCGCGGTGGTGAAATGCGGCAACGCCGAGCGCGTCGAGGCGCTGGCGGGCGAACTCTGGACCTATGACAAGGCCGCCTTCCTGCCACATGGCACCAAGCTCGATGGCCACCCGGAACGCCAGCCGATCTGGCTGACGGCGGCGGATGAACGCCCGAATAATGCCGAGGTGCTGTTCCTGGTCGATGGTGCCGACAGCACGTTGCAGGGTGATTTCACCCGCGTCTGCGATCTGTTCGACGGCAACGATGAAGAAGCGGTGGAGAGCGCGCGCCAGAGATGGAAACGTGCCAAGGCCGCCGGCCATACGCTTACCTACTGGCAGCAGAATGAAAACGGCTGGGTGAAGGCGGCGGAAGGCTGAGCATGCTGAATGCGCAGCATCATGCCAGGGTGCCGCCGGCTTTGTCGGCGGCCCTGGATGTGGGCGAGAGATTGCTTTGGTGGGGCATGCCGAAACAAGGTTTCGTTCTGCGCCGCAGTGATGCCAAACTGATTCCCTTCTCGCTTTTCTTCCTTGGCTTTGCCGTGTTTTGGGAATGGCAGGTTCTGCGCGCCTCTGAACCGGTTTTTGCCCTCTTTGGCATACCGCTCATTCTGGCAGGATTGTACATCACTGCCGGCCGCTTCGTTCACGATGCCATACGGCGCCGCAATATTGTTTATGGCGTGACAGATCAGCGCGTGTTGATCGTCACCCCTCGAAACTTGAAGAGTATCGAACTATCGGCGCTGACCGAGATTCACCTGGAAAAAACAGCCAGCCATGTAGGCTCAATCGTATTCGGGCCTGAGTTGCAGCCTGTGGCTTTCGGTCCGGGTGTTGGCGCATGGGCCGGGCGTCCGGCAGCACCCGCTTTCGAGTTCATCCCGGAAGCCGAGAAGGTTCTGAATACCGTCCGTGCGGCTAAAGCAGCGGCTAGCTGAGCCTCAGGCCGCGTCCTCAGCCTGCGCTTCTTCCAGCTTCGACTGGGCGTCGAGCCAGGCTTCCTCGGCGGCTTCCAGTTTTTTCGCCACATCGCCATGCTGCTTCTGCAGTTCGGCCTGTTTGGCCGGGCTCAGCTTGGTGTAGGTGTCCGGGTCGGCCAGGGTGGCATCGAGCCGCATCTTCTCGGCGCTGAGCTTGGCCATGGCTTTTTCCGCGTTATGCACAGCAACGCGCAGCGGCGCCAGCGCCTGGCGCGCGGCGGCGGCGGCCTTGCGGTCGGCCTTGCGGTCGGCGACGGGGGCGGCAGCCGTGCCGCCCTTCAGCTTCACGCTGGCAGCAGCGCGGCGGCGGTCGGCGAGCAGCTTGGCGTAATCGTCGAGGTCGCCGTCGAAATCCTTCACCGTGCCGTCGCCCACCAGCCAGAAGCGGTCGGCGCAGGCTTCCGCCATGTGGCGGTCATGGCTCACCAGGATCACCGCGCCCTTGAATTCGTTCACCGCCTGCACCAGCGCATCGCGCGTATCCATGTCGAGATGGTTGGTCGGCTCGTCGAGGATCAGCAGATGCGGCGCATGATGCGTCACCATGGCGAACAGCAGCCGCGCACGCTCGCCGCCCGAGAGCTTGCCGGCCACGGTCTGCGCCTTTTCGCGCACCAGGCCGAAGCTGCCGAGCCGCGTGCGCAACTGCTCGATGGTGGCTTTTTCCATCAGGTCCTGCAGATGCTCCACCGGCGTGCGGTTTTCATCCAGGATGTCGTCCTGATCCTGCGCGAAATAGCCGACCCGCAGCTTGCCCGAACGCTGCAGCTTGCCGGCCTGCGGCTTCAGCGTGCCGGCCAGGATCTTGGCCAGCGTCGACTTGCCGTTGCCATTGGCGCCAAGCATGGCGATGCGGTCTTCCATGTCGATGCGCATATCCAGGTGGCGCAGCACCGGCTTGTCGGCGGTGTAGCCCGCCGTGAGGTTGTCGAGCACGATCAGCGGCGGCGGCAATTCCTCCGGGTCGGGCAGGCGGAAGATCACGTTGGGATCTTCAATCGCCGCCGCGATTGGCTGCATCTTCGCCAGCATCTTCAGGCGGCTCTGCGCCTGGCGCGCCTTGGAAGCCTTGGCGCGGAAGCGGTTGACGAAATCCTCCATATGCTTGCGCTGCTCGGCCTGGCGCGCGGCAAAGGCATTCTGCTGCTCCATGCGGGCGCGGCGCTCGGCCTCGAAGGTGTCGTAATTGCCGCGATAGAGCACCAGCCTGGTGTTGTCGATATGCAGGATATGTTCGATGGCCGAGTTCAGGAAATGCCGGTCATGGCTGATCAGCAGGAAGGTGCGCGGATAGGTTTTCAGATAGCCTTCCAGCCACAGCGAGGCTTCGAGGTCGAGATGGTTGGTCGGCTCGTCCAGCAGCAGCAGGTCGGGCTCGGCGAACAGGCAGCCGGCCAAAGCCACGCGCATGCGCCAGCCGCCCGAGAACGTATCCAGCGGCCGGTTCTGCATCTCTTCATCGAAACCGAGGCCGGCGAGGATCACGGCGGCGCGGGCGGGTGCGGCATGGGCATCGATCTCGGCCAGCCGCATATGCACGGCGGCGATGCGCTCGGCGTCCTCCATGCTGGAAGACTCTTCCAGTTCCTCGGCCTCGATCAGCAGCGCCTCGCGCTCGGTATCGGCGGCCAGCACATAGGCAATCGGCGTCTGCTCGCCGCCCGGCGGCTCCTGCGGCAGCTTGGCAATCTTGCAATCAGCAGGCAGCTCCACGCCGCCGGTTTCGGTCTGCAGGTCGCCGGTGATGATCTTGAACAGCGTCGATTTGCCGGTGCCGTTGCGCCCCACCAGGCCGACTTTATGCCCGGCCGGGATCGTGGCCGACACATGGTCGAGCAGCACACGGCCGGCGATGCGGTAGGTCAGGTCACGAAATACAAGCATTTCCAGTTACTTAACTGTATGGCCGGGGCGTTGGCCGGGTTTTGCTGAGGAACCGGGACGCTAACCGGGCGGGTTGCGGCTTTCGGGCGGAGCCTCTATATACCCGCCACCGATTTTTAGCCAACACCCACCAAACGGATTTAAGGACCACATCCATGGCCATCGAGCGCACCTTTTCCATCATCAAGCCGGATGCCACCCGCCGCAACCTGACCGGTGCGATCAATGCCGTGATCGAGAAGGCTGGCCTGCGCATCGTGGCGCAGAAGCGCATCCAGATGAGCAAGGCCCAGGCCGAGACCTTCTACGGCGTGCACAAGGCGCGTCCGTTCTTCAACGACCTGGTCAGCTTCATGATCTCCGGCCCGGTCGTCGTGCAGGTGCTGGAAGGCGAGGGCGCCATTGCCAAGTACCGCGAAGTGATGGGCGCCACCAACCCGGCCAATGCCGCGCCGGGCACCATCCGCAAGGAATTCGCCGAGAGCATCGAAGCCAACTCGGTGCATGGCTCGGATGCCCCGGAAACCGCCGCCGTCGAAATCGCCTATTTCTTCTCCGGCCTGGAGATCGTCGGCTAAGCTATCAGCCGCACGGAATACGAAAAGCCCGGCAGCGATGCCGGGCTTTTTCTTTGTCAGGGATGAACCCGCACGTGGTTGCCATCCACCCGCAGCCGCCCCTCCGCCAGCAGCTTGAGCGCCTGCGGATAGAGCTTGTGTTCTTCCGCCAGCACCAGGTCGGCGAGCTGCTCGGGCGTCACGCCCTCCGGCACGGGCACTTCGGCTTGGCAAATGACCGGGCCTTCGTCCATTTCGGGGACCACGAAATGCACGGAACAGCCGGTAATACGGGTGCCGCTTTCGATCACCCGTTCATGCACGCGGGTGCCCTTGAAGGCCGGCAGCAGCGAGGGATGAATGTTGATCATGCGGCCATGCCAGCCCTCGACGAAGCCGGGGGTAAGCAGGCGCATGAAGCCGGCGAGGCAGACGATTTCGACGCCGTGGCGCTTCAAAGCCGCATCGAGTTCGGCATCGAATGCGGCGCGGTCCTTGCCCTTGCTCGGGATCACTTCGGTGGGGATGCCATGGGCCTGCGCGAGGCTAAGCCCTTCGGCATCGGCGCGGTTCGCGATCACCACGGTGATATGCGCGGGATAGCCGGGAGCCTGCGCGGCTTCGATCAGCGCGGCCATGTTGCTGCCGCGCCCGGAAATCAGGATGCCGACAGCCTTGGTACTGATTGGCTTAGCTCCCGTCTGACTCATCGTCAGTTCCAGGCGCCCGCCATGTTGGTCATTTCGGTATAGGGCTCGGCCTTGGCGTCAGACAGCGCCTCGATGCGGCCGATCTGCGCCACGCTCTCGCCGGCAGCGGTGAGCGCCTTGGCCACCGCCTCGGCCTGATCGGCGGCGACAGCCACCACCAGACCGATGCCGCAATTGAAGGCGCGCGCCATTTCGGTGTCGCTGATCTTGCCCGCCGCCTTCAGCCACTTGAATACCGGCGGCAGGGTCCAGGCGGTGGCATCCGCCACCGCCTTGGTGCCATCGGGCAGCACGCGCGGGATATTCTCGGTGAGGCCGCCGCCGGTGATATGCGCCATGGCCTTGATCTGGCCGGAGCGCACCAGCGGCATGCAGCTCTTGATGTAGATGCGGGTCGGCACCATCAGGATATCGGCCAGCGGCTGCGCGGGATTGAACGGTGCCGGGCTTTCAAAATGCAGGCCGTTATCGGCTATGACCTTGCGCACCAGCGAGAAGCCGTTGGAATGCACGCCCGAGGAGGCGATGCCCAGCAGCACGTCGCCGGGCTGCACATTGCTGGGCAGCAGGCGGCCGCGCTCGGCGGCACCGACGGCAAAGCCGGCGAGGTCGTAATCCTTGGCGGCATACATGCCGGGCATCTCGGCGGTCTCGCCGCCGATCAGGGCGCAGCCAGCCTGGCGGCAACCCTCGGCGATGCCGGCGACGACGCGCCTGGCGACGTCCACTTCCAGCTTGCCGGTGGCGTAATAGTCGAGGAAGAACAGCGGCTCGGCGCCCTGCACCAGGATGTCGTTCACCACCATGGCGACGAGATCGATGCCGACGCCATCATGCCGGCCGGTCTCGATGGCGATTTTCAGCTTGGTGCCGACGCCATCGGTGGAGGAAACCAGGATCGGATCCTGGAACCCGGCGGCCTTGAGGTCGAACAGCGCGCCAAAACCGCCCAGCGAGGCATCGGCACCCTTGCGGCGGGTGGAGGCGGCCAGCGGCTTGATCGCATCGACGAGAGCCTCGCCGGCATCGATATCGACTCCGGCGGCTTTATAAAGCGGCGACGTGTTGATGGCGCCCTCACATATCGGCTAGATTTGACGGCGCCACCATAGCCATTTCACCCCCATTTGCAATGCCCCGTATGATCCTCCCCGCCATGCCCTGGCGCACTGCCCTTGCTGCGCTGATGCTCGCGGTTTTCCCGGCTTTTTGCCCGGTGCAAACCGCCCTGGCGCAAGGCGTGCCCCAAGCCCAGCCAGTGCCCCAGCCCGGCACTGCCCCGGCCTCGGTTTTCGTCGTCAGCGGCGTTGCCGTGGATGCCTCCGCCGATAGCAGCGCTGCCGCCCGGCCGGTTGCCCTGGCGCAAGGCCAGCGCCGCGCCTTCACCCAGCTGCTGCAGCGCCTGACCCTGATCGAAGACCGTGGCCGCTTGCCGCAGCCGACCGAGGCGCTGCTCAACGACACCATCGCCGGTTTCGAGATCGACGAGGAGCGCACCTCGGCCACCCGTTATCTGGGCCGCATCACGGTGCGGTTCCGGCCCGAGGCGGTGCGCCAGCTGCTGCAGAACCAGCGGCTTGGCTATGCCGAGGTGCAGAGCCGTCCGATCCTGGTGCTGCCGGTATGGCAGACGGCGGAAGGCGCGAAGCTGTGGGAGGCCGACAATCCCTGGCGCGATGCCTGGAAGCGGCGAGCCGAGCACGATGGCCTGGTGCCGTTCATGATCGCCGAGGCCAGCACGGCGCCGGAAGCCTTGCCGATCGACCGCCTGCTGGTGGATAGCGCGCAACTCACCACACTGGCCCGCCAGCGCAATGCCGGCGAGACCCTGGTGGTGGCGGCCAGCCCGGTTTCGCCCGAAGGCGCTGGCGCACGGGTGGAGATCTTCCCGTATTTCGATGCCGACGAGGCCAGCGACCACCGGCTGGAGCCTTTCGTCGCTCAAGGGGCGACGATGGAGGAGGCGCTGGCAAGCGCTGCCAGCGAACTCGCCCGCCGGGTCGAGAACCGCTGGAAGCGTGCCACGCGGCTGGATCTCGACAAGCCCGGCCAGATCAGTGTTGCCGCCGGCTTCAAGAGCCTGGCCGACTGGGTGAAGCTGCGCGACAAACTTGCCGAAGTGCCGTCGATCCGCCGCCTTGAGGTGCTGCGCCTGACCCATCGCGATGCCCAGGTGCAGCTCGGCTTTTTTGGCGAGCCGCAGCAGCTCAGCGTCGCCCTGGCGCAGAAGGATGTGGAATTGCGCCAGCGCGACGGCTTCTGGGAACTCGGCCTGCGGGGAACATTGAAGCCATGACGCGGCAGCAGCATATCGCCATCTGGGCGCTGATCATCTCCGGCTTCCTGCTGGTGCTGATGGCGCTGAGTTCGGTGCTGCTGCCTTTCGTCGCCGCCATGGCGGTAGCCTATCTGCTCGATCCGGTGGCCGACCGCCTGGAAACCAAGGGTATCAGCCGCACGGTGGCGACGGCGCTGATTACGGCGGTGTTCTTCCTGGTGCTGCTGATCGTGGTGCTGGCGCTGGTGCCGGTGCTGCTGAGCCAGCTCAATGGCTTCCTCAGCCGCCTGCCGGGCTATGTCGAGAGTTTCCGCGACAACCTGTTGCCGAACCTGATGGAACTGGCGCAGCAATACGGCATCCCGCTGAAGCTGGATGTGAAAACCGCCATCGGCCAGCATGCCGGCGAAGCCGCCAGCGTGCTCGGCAAGCTGGTGGCCGGTGTGCTCGGCGGCGGCCAGGCGGTGCTCAGCATGCTGTCGCTGCTGGTGGTGACGCCGGTGGTGTCGTTCTATCTGCTGCGCGACTGGGACACCATGATGGCGCTGATCGACGAGCATCTGCCGCGCCGCCAGGCCGAGGTGATCCGGGCCCAGGCGCGCGCCATCGATGGCGTGCTGGCCGGTTTCGCGCGCGGCCAGATGATGGTGTGTCTCGCGCTCGGCAGCTTCTACGGCATCGGCCTGTCGCTGGTCGGCCTGGATTTCGGCCTGGTCATCGGCCTGGGTGCCGGCGCGGTGTCGTTCATTCCTTATGTCGGTACGATCCTTGGCTTCGTCGTCAGCATGGGCGTGGCCTTGGTGCAGTTCTGGCCGGACTGGACGATGATCGCCATTGTCGCTGCCGTATTCGGCGCCGGGCAGTTCATCGAAGGCAATTTCCTCACGCCCAAGCTGGTCGGCGACCGCGTCGGCCTGCATCCGGTGTGGATCATGTTCGGCCTGTTTGCTGGCGGTGCGCTGTTCGGCTTTGTCGGCATGCTCATCGCCGTGCCGGTCTGCGCCGTGATCGGCGTGCTGACCCGCTTCACGCTGGAACGTTACCGCGGCAGTGCGCTCTATCATGGCGGCCCGGCGAAAATCGAACCGCCCGCCGAGCCTCCCGCCACTCCATGAACCCCGCCACGCCATGAGCCCCGCTACGCCATGAGTAGGGCGCAATTGAGTCTCGGCTTCGCGCTGCCGGTCTCCTGGGCGCGGGAGGATTTTCTCGTGGCGCCGGGCAATGAAACCGCGCTGGCCTGGATCGACCGCTGGCCGGACTGGCCGAATGGCATCCTGGTGCTGCATGGCCCCGAGGGTAGCGGCAAAACCCATCTCGGCCATATCTGGGCGGCGCGTTCCGGTGCGCGCTTCGCTGCCGCCGCCGACCTGCGCGTCGAGAGCGTCGATGCCCTGGCAGAGACAGCCTTGGTGCTGGAGGATGCGGCCACGGCGGCAACGGCCGAGCCGGCGGCGTTGTTTCACCTGATCAACCTGATGCGCGAACGCGGCCACGGCCTGCTGCTGCTGAGTGAGGCGCCGCCGGCCGCCTGGGGTGTCACCTTGGCCGATCTGGCCTCGCGGCTGAAAGCCATGCCGGTTGCCGCCATCGCGCCGCCGGATGATGCGCTGCTCGGCGCCGTGATGGTGAAGCTGTTCGCCGACCGCCAGCTTATCGTCGGCCAGGATGTGATCGCCTATCTGCTGCCGCGCATCGAGCGCTCGTTCCATGCCGCGCGCCATTGGGTGGCGCGGCTGGATGCGGCGGCCTTGGCCGAACAGCGTGCCATCACCATCGCGCTGGCGCGCAAGCTGCTGGAAGCAGACAGCGCGGCGCAACTCCCTGGACTTTAGCCCCGCCGCACCAGCAGCAGGCAGCCGCCGATGATCAGGCCGGCGCCGGCCCAGGTCGCGGGGCCGGGCAGGTGGTTGAAGGCGAGCCAGCCGATCAGCGCGCCGAAAGCCACCGAACTGTAGCCGAACGGCGCCAGCCAGGCGGCATCGGCGAGGCGGTAGGCGCGCACATTGCACATCTGCCCCAGGATCGCCATCGGCCCGAGCAGGCAGAGCGCGCCGAGCGTGGTCCAGCTTGCATCGGTCCACAGAAACAGCATCGCCGGCAACAGCAGCAGCACGGCAAAGCCGTTCACATGCAGCAGCATGGAGAGCATGGTTTCATGCCGCGTCAGATACTTGATCAGGATGATCTCGCAGGCGGTGAGCAGGGCGCCGAGGATGGCGGCCAGCGGCGCGATGCCGTGATCAAGCAGATTGGTGAGGTTGCCGTCAGGTGTGTTGCCGCGCACGATCACGAAGGCGCCGGCAAGGCAGATAATGGCTGCCACGATCTGCGCCCTGCGCAACCGCTCGCCAAGCAGCAGCACCGCTAGCAGCATCACGAACAGGCCCTGCAGCAGCGCGAGTGCTGAAGCGTCAGCCAGCGGCATATGGGTGGCGCCATAGATCGAGCAGGCGCCGCCGAACACGCCGCAGCAGGCGCGCAGCAGATGCAGCCAGCGCCGCCCGGTGCCGAGCGCGCGGGCCGGCGTCAGGCGTTGATAGGCGGCGATGCCCGACACTGTGGCGAAGCCGGAGAGATAGCGGATGAACACGATCTGCAACGCCGGCAGCACGCCACCGGTGAGCTTGCCGGAAGCATAGAGCAGCGAGAAGGCGAGCGAGGCGGCCAGCACCCACAAAGCTGCTGAAAGATTCTGGGCTGCAGAAAGCTTGGGGGCAGTGGCGATTTTGCGGGCTTCGGGTTCCATCGGCGCCGCGCAGTATAGGCGGCAGCCGGAATCCGGCAACACTGTGGCGGCCACTATTTGGGCGGGTGAAGCTGCCACAATATGGCTCCATTCGCGCCCAGCCCGCGCCTGAATCCAGCGGCGATATCGGATCACCCGCAACCGACTAAACAGGGTGATCGTGATGTTCGCGCTGCGCTTTCACGTCCGGTTCCTGGTTATTTGCTGCGCCATGCTCTGCACGGTTCCAGCCCGGGCTTCGGCGCAGGAAACCATCCGTATGCCGGTGGAGATCGATGGCGAGCATGTCAGTCTCTCGACGCAGATATACCGCCCCGCCGGCAAGGGTCCGTTCCCGACCTTGATCTTCCACCATGGCTCGACCTATCGGGGCACCAAGCCGCAGCAATTTGCCATGGTGTTCGATCCCAAGCCGATGGCGGAATGGTTCGTGGCGCGCGGCTGGGCCGTGGTGCTGCCATCGCGTCGCGGCCGTGGCGGTTCGGATGGGGTTTATGATGAAGGCTTCGCCGAGGATCGCGACTTCGGCTATAGCTGCTCGCCCGCGCGATCCATCCCCGGTGCCGACCGCGCGCTGCGCGATATCGATGCCGCCACCGACCTGATCCTGAAGATGACCTTCGTCGATGCTGCGCAGGTGGTGGTGGGTGGCCATTCGCGCGGCGGCATCCTCAGCATCGCCCATGCCGGACGCAACCCCGATATGTATCGCGGCGTGCTGAACTTCGTCGGCGGCTGGGTCGGCGAGGATTGCAACCGCGTGATCTACAAATCCGCGCCCTATATCGACCGCCTGCTGATGGGGCGTGGCACCACCACGGCATTACCGATGCTGTGGCTCTATGCCGAGAATGATTCCTATTGTTCGGAAGATTATTACCGCCGCAACTTCGAGGTATTCATCAATGCCGGCGGCCATGCCGAATATCGGCAATACACCCTGCCGAGGCGGGTGGATGGTCATGCCCTGGTGTTCTTTCCCAAGGTCTGGGGTGACGCGGTGGAGCAGTATCTGGCGGCGCGCGGCCTGCCGGTGCAGGCGGGCGAAACCAGAATGGCCGCAAACTAGGCGCTAGTCTTCCAGCTTGCTGCCGTCGATCTCGCGGCGGATGCGCTCGGCCTCCTTGGCGGCTTTCTCACGCTCGGCCTTGCTCATGCCATGCCGGGCGCGGTTGGCCGCCGCCTGGGTGGCCTTTGCATCGCGGGCCTTGGCCTTGCGCGCCTTGTTCAGGTTGACGATGTCGCCCATGGCGTCACTCTGCTTCATCCAGCATGGCGGGTGTAACGAAGCTTGCCAGAAAACCCGATTTGGGCGCCACATCGGCCCAGCGCTTGATCGCGAAGCTGATCTCGGCCAGGCCGCCGGTGGGGTATTTGGTTTTTAGCCGCTCCAGGGCATCGCCGGCCCCGGCGCTGCACAGCCGCGCCGCCAGGTCTTCCAGGCCGGGATTATGGCCGATCAGCATCAATTCGCGGCAAGTGGTCGGCGCCGCCCGCAGGGTTGCCAGCAGGTTTGTCGCCTCGGCCAGATAGAGGCTGTGGTCGAAGCGGGTTTCGATATCCGGCCCCAGCCGCTTGGTCAGGCGTTCCCAGGTCTGCCTCGTGCGCTGGGCCGGCGAGCAGAGCACCAGATCGGGCCGCACCGCGCGTTCGGCCAGGTGGCGGGCGAGGCGGCGGCAGGCCTTCTTGCCGCGCGGCGCCAGGGGGCGGGCGAAATCATCCAGCCCGGGATCGTCCCAGGCGGATTTAGCGTGCCGCAGCAGCCACAGGCGCAACATGGGAATCTCCTTGGAATTACAAGAAAAATACTGAAAATTCGTCTGGTTCCGGGCAGGAGTCGCGGCTTTGACATATTCCGCCGTTACACCTATACCCGAACCGGGCCCTGGCATACCGCCACCGGGCCGGTCGGACAAGGCAGGATACTCCGACATGCCGTTGAGCAGCCCAAGCGCGCTTGAAAAATTTGCCCCCGGCGGCCAGCCGCCCGCCGAGCCCTTCGTGCCGCCGCCGGCGGTGGCGGCGGTGCCGGTGCGCGAGCGCTACATCAACCGCGAACTCTCCTGGCTGGCCTTCAATCTGCGCGTCATGGAAGAGGCCAACAACAAGCGCTACCCGCTGCTGGAACGGCTGCGCTTCCTCTCCATCTCGGCCAACAACCTGGATGAATTCTTCATGGTGCGCGTTGCCGGCCTTTACGGCCAGGTGCGGGCGGGTGTTGAGGAAATCAGCCAGGACGGCCTTACCCCGGCGCAGCAATTGGTGCTGATCAACGAAGCCGCCGCCGATCTGATGGCGAAGCAGCAGGCCTGCTGGCGCAAGCTCTGCGTTGAACTGGAGCATGCGGGCATCGCGGTGCTGGAACCGGAGAGGCTCACCGACGACGACCGCAAATGGCTGGAGGATTATTTCCTCGCCCATATCTTTCCCGTGCTGACGCCGCTGGCGATCGATCCCGCGCACCCGTTCCCGTTCATACCCAATCTCGGTTTCGCGATGGTTATGCAAATGCGACGGATTCGTGACGGTCGCAGCCTGAATGCCTTGTTGCCGCTGCCGGGCCAGGTCGAGCGCTTCATCCGTCTGCCCGGCGAGAAGATCCGCTTCCTGTCGCTGGAGAATCTTGTCGGCCTGTTCATGCATAAGCTCTTTCCGGGCTATGAGAGCATCGGTCGCGGCCTGTTCCGCATCACGCGCGACAGCGATATCGAAATCGAGGAAGAGGCCGAGGATCTGGTGCGTCTGTTCGAGTCGGCGCTGAAGCGCCGCCGGCGCGGCAACGTGATCCGCCTCAAGATCAACGCCGACATGCCGGAGGATCTGCGCCGCTTCGTCTGCGAGGAACTGGAAGTCAGCCCGCAGGCGGTGGTGCCGGTGGATGGCCTGCTCGGCCTTGCCGATACCAAGCGGCTGATCGTCGATGATATTCCCGAGCTCAAGTTCCCGACCTTCAGCGCCCGTTTCCCGGAGCGTATCCGCGATTTCGGCGGCGACTGCTTCGCCGCCATCCGGCACAAGGACCTCGTGGTGCATCACCCCTATGAGAGCTTCGACGTGGTGGTGCAGTTCCTGCGCCAGGCGGCGGCGGATCCGCAGGTGGTGGCGATCAAGCAGACGCTGTATCGCACCTCGGATGACAGCCCGATCGTCAAGGCGCTGATCGAGGCGGCGGAAGCCGGCAAGTCGGTGACGGCGCTGGTGGAGTTGAAGGCGCGCTTCGACGAGGCGGCGAATATCAAATGGGCGCGCGACCTGGAGCGTGCCGGCGTGCAGGTGGTGTTCGGCTTCATCGAGTTGAAGACCCATGCCAAGATTTCGCTGGTGGTGCGCCGCGAAGGCGGCTCGCTCAACACCTATGTGCATTTCGGCACCGGCAACTACCATCCGATCACCGCGAAGGTCTACACCGACCTAAGCTTCTTCACCGACGATCCCGATCTCGGCCACGATGCCACCTATATTTTCAACTTCCTCACCGGCTATGCCGCGCCGGAGCAGTTGAAGCAGATCGCGATCTCGCCATTCTCGCTCAGGCCGCGCCTGCTTGATCTGATCCATGCCGAAATCGAGCATGCCAAGGCGGGCAAGCCGGCGGCGATCTGGGCGAAGATGAACAGCCTGGTCGATCCGGCGGCGATTGATGCGCTCTATGCCGCCAGCCAGGCCGGGGTGCAGATCGACCTGGTGGTGCGCGGCATCTGCTGCCTGCGGCCGGGCGTGAAGGGCCTGTCGGAGAATATCCGCGTGCGCAGCCTGATCGGCCGCTTCCTGGAGCATTCGCGCATCATCTGCTTCGGCAACGGCCATGGCCTGCCGTCGCCGGATGCCAAGGTGTTCATCACTTCGGCGGACTGGATGCCGCGCAATTTCGACCGCCGCGTCGAAGTGCTGGTGCCGGTGGGCAATCCCACCGTGCGCGAGCAGGTGCTGGACCAGATCATGGTGGCGAGCCTGAAAGACGAGGCGCAGAGCTGGGCGCTCGGTGCCGACGACAAGTATTCGCGCGTCTCGACGAAACTTGACGCCTTCAGCGCCCATACCTACTTCATGACCAACCCCAGTCTTTCGGGCCGTGGCAAAGCGCTGAAGTCGCCGGCCGCGATCCGGCGCCTCCAGCTTAAATCCGGATAGTATGACCGCCATTCATTTCGCGCCGTCGCCCATTGCCGCCCGCAGGAATGCGGCAGAGTTGCTGCCGCTGGGTGTCATCGACATCGGCTCGAATTCCGTGCGTCTCGTGGTGTTCGACGAGCCCTTGCGCCTGCCGACACCGCGCTTCAACGAGAAAGTGCTGTGCGGTCTTGGCCGTGGCCTGGGCGAAACCCGCAAGCTGCATGAAGATGGCGTCACCCTGGCGCTGGCGACGATCCGGCGTTTCGTTGCGCTGGCGCGTCACATGCAGGTGAAGCAGTTGCAGGTGGTGGCCACCGCTGCCGCCCGCGATGCCGCCAATGGCCCGGATTTCATCAGCCGCATCGAGCGCGAGACCGGCGTGAAGGTGCGGCTCCTGTCCGGCACCGAGGAGGCGCAGTATTCGGCGCTCGGCGTGCTTTCCGGCATTCCCGATGCGGAAGGCGTGATGGGCGATCTTGGTGGCGGCAGCCTGGAACTGGTGGCGGTCGAGAAGCGCCGTATCGGCGACAGCGTCACCCTGCCGTTGGGGCCTTTGCGCCTCGCCAGCACCGGCAATTACAACCAGACCAAGGCCTTCATCGACGCCCGCTATGGCGAAGTGAACTGGCTGAAACGCTGGCAGGGCAAGCCGCTCTATGCCGTCGGTGGCTCCTGGCGTGCCATTGCGCGCGTGCATATGGCGCAAACCCAAAGTCCGCTGCATATCATCCACGAATACAATATGGGCCGCGACGAAGCGCTGGAATTCACCCGCCTGCTCGGTCGCCAGGGCAAGGAATCGGTCAGCCGCATGGAAGGCGTGCCGCGTCGGCGCCAGGATTCATTGCCACTTGCCGCCTTGGTGATGCGCCGGCTGCTGAAAGTGTTGCAGCCGAGCGAGGTGGTGTTCTCAGCGCATGGCCTGCGTGAGGGCCTGGCCTATGCCATGCTGGATGAGACAACACGTGCGCTCGATCCGCTGCTCAGCTATTGCGCCCATATGGCCGCGCGCGAAGGCCGCTATGCCGAGCATGGCGCCGAACTCGACCGCTTCATCGCGCCGCTATTCGAGAAGGAAAGCATTGCCGAGAAGCGTCTGCGCCTGGCGGCGGCGATGCTGGCCGATATCGCCTGGCGGGTGCATCCGGATTATCGCGGCGAGCAGGCGCTGGGCCTGATCCTGCATGCGCCGTTTGGCGGCATCAGCCAGCATGAACGCGCGCTGCTCGGCCTCGCGGTATTCGCGCGCTATGCCGGCACGGTCAGCGATCCGGTGGCCTCGCCGGCCTGGCGCATGCTGGAAACCCGGCAGGCGGATTACGCACTCGCCATCGGCCTCGGCCTGCGGCTCGGCCAGACGTTATCTGGCGGCGTGCCGGGCCTGCTGCGCGATTGCCGCCTGCGCTTCCTCAATGGCAACCTGGTGCTGGAACTCTCGCAGCAACTCGCCGTGCTGGATGGCGAACAGGTGCAGCGCCGCGTCGAGGCGCTGGCCAAGGCGCTCAACCGCGGCTGGGATATCCGTATCGCCAAGGGGTGAGGCGTTGCTTCCCTTTTTTGTCATTCTCGCGCACGCGAGAATCCCATTTTTTATGTGATGAAATGGGACCCTGGCTTGCGCCAAGGTGACAAGAATGGCGCGGGAGTAACGACTTCAAAAACAATAGCGTCATGCCCGGACTTGATCCGGGCATCTCATGCGGCAGAAAGCCGTTGCCGTTACTTCTTCAATTCCACCAGCTTGATGCGGTTGCCGTTCACGGCCAGCGCCAATTCGCCGCGCTTGAGGCGCAGGGCGTCGTTGCCGAACAGCTCGCGGCGCCAGCCCTGCATGGCGGGCACCTGGGCGTCGTCATCGGCGGCGATCTTGTCGAGATCGGAAGAGGCGGCGACCAGCTTCTGCGCCACGTCATGCTCGTCGCATTTCTGCTTCAGCAGCACTTTCAGCAATTCGACAATCGGGCCGATGCCGCGCGGCAATTCCGCCTCGCGCTCGATCTGCGGCCAGCTTTCGCGCGGCGCTTCCAGCCGCGCGGTGATCGCGGCCAGCAGGCCCTGGCCCATCTTGCCCTCGGCGAAGCCCTTGGAAAGGCCCCGGATATGGCCGAGGTCTTCCGCACTCTTGGGCGGGTGCCCGGCGATTTCCATGGCGGCTTCGTCGCGCAGGATGCGCTGGCGCGGAATGTCGCGCTGGCGGGCTTCCTGTTCGCGCCAGGCGGCCACCGCCTGCAGCACGGCGAGGTATTCCGGCCGGGTGACGCGGGGCTTGAGCCGGCGCCAGGCATCCATCGGTGCCAGATCGTAGGTCGCGGGATCGGTCAGGGTCGCCATCTCGGCATCGAGCCAGGCGGCGCGGCCACTCTTTTGCAACTTGGCGGAAAGCTTCTCGTAGCATTTCCGTAAATGCGTCACGTCCGAGAGGGCGTAGAGAATCTGCTTGGGCGTCAGCGGCCGGCGGGCCCAGTCGGTGAAGCGCGAGCTTTTGTCGATCTGGGCATTGGCCAGCTTGCCGGCCAGGGTCTCGTAGGACACCTGGTCGCCGAAGCCGCAGACCATCGCCGCCACCTGGGTATCGAACAGGGGCGCGGGCACTTCGCCCATCTGGCGGACGAAGATTTCCAGGTCCTGACGCGCCGCATGGAACACTTTCAGAACATTCTTGTTCCGCAGCAGGTCGAAGAGCGGCGCCATATCGAGGCCGTCGGCCAGCGGGTCGATCACCCGGGCTTCCTCCGGGCCGGCCACCTGGATCAGGCAGACCTTGGGCCAGAAGGTGGTTTCCCGCATGAATTCAGTATCGACAGTGACAAACTCGGCCGTGCTCAGCGAAGCGCAGAATTGGGCCAGGGCGTCGGTGGTAGTAATCGGAGTCGGATCAGCGTTCATATCCTGGCCCTAATAACACGCTTAGGGCGTCAACCCAATACAATCAGCAGGGAAAATCCGGCCTCAGATGGCTTGACTTTCCCCCCCGTTTCGCGACTGTTCCGCTTCGTTTTCACGGCTTTTATTCAGGATTCCCCCATGTCCCGCTACCGCACCCATACCTGTGGCCAATTGCGCGCTGAATCAGTCGGCGCCACGGTCAAGCTTGCCGGCTGGGTGCATCGCCGCCGCGACCACGGCAACCTGATGTTCATCGACCTGCGCGACCATTACGGCATCACCCAGGTGGTGGCGGAAAGCGGCTCGGACGCCTTCAAGGCGCTGGAGAAGCTGCGCTCCGAATTCGTCATCTCGGTCAGCGGCAAGGTGGTGGCGCGCACGCCGGAGACGGTGAACCCGAACCTGCCGACCGGCGCGGTGGAGCTGGTGGTCGAGGCCGTGGAAGTGCTGGGCGAGGCGCAGGAATTGCCGATGCCGGTTTTCGGCGAGCAGGAATACCCCGAAGATATTCGCCTCAAGTACCGCTTCCTCGACCTGCGCCGCGAACGCCTGCATAACAACATCATCCTGCGCTCGAAGGTGATCTCCTCGATCCGCCGCCGCATGACCGATCAGGGTTTCATGGAATTCCAGACCCCGATCCTCACCGCGTCGTCGCCGGAAGGCGCGCGCGACTTCCTGGTGCCGAGCCGCCTGCATCCCGGCCGCTTCTACGCGCTGCCGCAGGCACCGCAGCAGTTCAAGCAGCTCATCATGGTCTCAGGCTTCGACCGCTATTTCCAGATCGCGCCCTGCTTCCGCGACGAGGATGCCCGTAAGGACCGTTCCCCCGGCGAATTCTACCAGCTCGATGTCGAGATGAGCTTCGTGGAGCAGGACGACGTGTTCAACGCCGTCGGCCCGGTGATCCATGGCGTGTTCCAGGAATTCGCCAATGGCCGCGATTGCGGTCCGGCTGAATTCCCGCGCATCCCGTATCGTGAATCGATGCTGAAATACGGCTCCGACAAGCCGGACCTGCGCAACCCGATCATCCTCGCCGATGTGACCGAGGTGTTCCGCGGTTCGGGCTTCGGTGTGTTCGCCCGCAGCATCGAGAATGGTGGCGTGGTGCGCGGTATTCCGGCGCCGGGCGCCTCGGGCCGTCCGCGCAGCTTCTTCGACAAGATGAACGACTGGGCCCGCCAGGAAGGCGCCGCCGGCCTCGGCTACATCATCTTCGACAATGGCGAGGCCAAGGGGCCGATTGCCAAGTTCCTGGATGCCGAGCGTATCGCCAAGCTGAAGCAAGTGGCCAATGTGAAGGATGGTGATGCCATCTTCTTCGCCTGCGACAAGGAATTGCCGGCGGCCAAGCTGGCCGGCCAGGCGCGTATCCGCATCGGCGACGAACTCGATATCTGCGAGAAGAATGTCTTCAAGTTCTGCTGGATCGTCGACTTCCCGATGTTCGAGTATAACGAGGACGAGAAGAAGATCGATTTCAGCCACAACCCGTTCTCGATGCCGCAGGGCGGCCTGGAGGCGCTGAACAGCCAGGATCCACTGACCATCAACGCCTACCAGTACGACATCGTGTGCAACGGCGTGGAGCTTTCCTCGGGCGCCATCCGTAACCACAAGCCGGAAATCATGTACAAGGCGTTCGAGATCGCCGGCTATGGCCCGGAAGTGGTGGAAGGCAAGTTCGGCGGCATGCTGAATGCCTTCAAGTATGGCGCCCCGCCGCATGGCGGCATCGCGCCGGGCATCGACCGCATCGTCATGCTGCTAGCCGATGAGCCGAATATCCGCGAGATCGTGCTGTTCCCGATGAACCAGCAGGCGCAGGACCTGATGATGCAGGCGCCGAGCGAAGTGACGCTGAAGCAACTCCGCGAACTGCATATCCGTATCCACGCGCCCGAACTCGACAAGAAGTAGTCCCATTAATTTCGTCATGCGCGGACTTGATCCGCGCATCTCTTGGTAAATCGAAAACCAGATGCCCGGGTCGAGCCCGGGCATGACGATGGTGTGGGTTGGAGCTAAGCTAGGCTGGAAACGGGGGGGAGGGGCGTATGCGTGATAGCTTCGAATATATCCGCTACGCCATCACGCTGTTCTCGATCCTGGATCCGTTCGCGGCCATCCCGCTCTTCCTGATGCTGATGGAAGGCCGCTCGGGCGCGGAGAAGGCCAAGACGGCCCGCACCGCCGCCATCGCCGTGTTCGGCGTGCTGGTGGTCTCCGCACTCTCGGGCGACATGATCCTGCGGCTGCTGGGCGCCAGCCTTGCCGCCTTCCAGGTTGGCGGTGGCATCGTGCTGTTCCTGATGGCGCTCAGCATGGTCAATGCGCAGATGAGCCCGCAGCAGCAGACGCCGGAAGAGGCGGCCGAGGCCGGCGCGCGCGATGCCGTGGGCGTGGTGCCGATTGCCATGCCGCTGCTGGTCGGCCCCGGTTCGATTTCCGCCACCATCATTACCATGCAGAGTGGTGACGGCTTCCTGCATCAGGGCGTGGTGATCCTCGCCATTCTGGTTGTGTGCGTTGCGGTATGGATCGTGCTGCGGCTGGCGGTTCCCATCGGCCAGCGTATGGGCCGCACCGGATTGAATATCCTCAACCGCATTTTCGGCTTGCTGCTGGCCGCCGTTGCAGTGCAGATTTTTGCCAACGGCCTGCGTGGGCTGTTCCCCGGATTGCACTGAATAAAAATCGCTACTGAACGCCAAGCAAAAGGCACCAAGCCATGCTCGATCCTGAAGCCAAGGCCCTGCTCGACGCGGTGGCCGCCGCCAATCGTCCCGCCTATGAGTCCATCGGCGCCGTGGCGGCGCGCAAGCTGTACAAGGAAACCCGGGGCGCGGTGTCGCCGGAGCCGCCGGACGTTTCCGAGGTCGGCAATTTCGCCTGTCCGGGGCCGAATGGTCCGATCCCGCTGCGCTATTACCGCCCGATCGACGTCGATAAGAAAGACGTATTGCCGGTGCTGGTGTTCTACCATGGCGGCGGCTGGGTGATCGGCGATCTCGATACCCATGATGTCGTCTGCCGCACGCTGGCGAATAATTCAGGCTGCGCTGTGGTCAGCGTCGATTACCGCATGGGGCCGGAATTCAAATTCCCCGCCGCCATCGAGGATGCCTATGCCGCGCTGGTCTGGGTGGTGGAGGAAGCCAAGCATCTCCGCGTCGATGCTGAGCGTCTGGCGGTGGGCGGCGATTCCGCTGGCGGCAATATCGCCGCCGTGGTGGCATTGCTGGCGCGCGACGCGGGCAAGCCGGCGATCAAGTTCCAACTGCTGATCTATCCCGCCACCAACATGGCGATGGAGACGGAGTCGCACAAAAACTTCGCCACAGGCCATCTGCTCACCCATAGCAGCATGACCTGGTTCCAGCTCATGTATCTGAACGGCCCAGCCGACCGCGAGGATTGGCGTGCCTCGCCGCTGAAGGCGCCGTCGCTGGCCAACCTGCCGCGCGGCTATGTGGTGGTGGCCGGCAACGATCCCTTGCGCGATGAAGGCGTCGCCTATGCCCAGGCTTTGCAGGCGGCGGGCAACGTGGTGCAGTTCCGCGAATTCCCCGGCACCATCCACGGCTTCATCACCATGGGCAAGGTGCTGCCGCAAGCCAACGAGGCTTTGGCCGAAATGGGCGCAGTGCTGAAGGCGGGACTGTAGTTTTTGTTTAGACGCTGCCCGCCGGCATGAAGCCGAAGGCCTGATCCAGCATGGCGCCACGGAAATCGGCGCCGTGGATGTCGGCGGCGGAGAGATTGGCGCCGCGCAGGTCGGCGCAGATCAGCTTGGCGCCACGCAAGCTGCAGCGCGCCATGTTGGCGCCGACCAGGTTGGCGCCGGAGAGTTCGGCGCCGTCGAGATTGAGGCCGACCAGATTCCAGTTGGAGAGGTCGGCGCGCTGGCCGGCCCTGCCGTCGCTCTGCACCCAGGAGGCATGGGATTCGAGCGCCATGTAGACGGCCGCCGGCTTGGCCGCCTTGGGTACCTTGCCGCCGCCGGAAATGATCTGCTCGCCGAGTTCGCTTGGCATGTCGGCCATGGAGAAATCGGCGCCGCGCAGGTCGGCGCCTTTCAGCGACAGGCCGGTGATGCTGGCATAGGCGAAATTGGCGTCCTGCAGGTTGGCCTTGTCGAAGATGGTGTCGTTCAGCGTTGCCGCCACGAAGGAGGCGCCACGCGCCGAGGCGCCGCCGAGCTTGGTCTCCTGCCGGCCATCGGCGACATTCTCCGGCGGCGTGTAGGGCCGGAAATCGGCGCTGTCGAAACGCGTATTGTTGAGGATGGCGCGGCTCAAGTCGACGCCACGCATCAGCGCCTGGGCGAAATTGCCTTCGCTGAGATCGGCGGCGGTCATGTCGCTGCCGTTGAATTCGGCTTCCACGGCATCGACGCCGCGCATGTCGGTGCAGAACAGCCGGCATTGCTGCAGCACCACCCGGCGCAGGTTGCGCCGCGTCAGCTTGGTGGAGCCGAGATCGGTGCGGGCCAGCTTCAACTGCCGCCCGACCTTCACCGAGGTGCCGATGGAGAGCGTGAACCGGGCGTGGGAATCCAGCCGGTCGCCAAGATCGGTGGGGCAGGTTGCATAGCTGGGGCCGCTGGTCATGCCACCAGTATAGGGCGGCGAGCGTGATTCGGTAAACGCATCAGCGCCGGCTGCCCAGCACCATCACCCAGAGTGTCTGGCCCTGCAATTCACCCTGGGCGATACCGGCCTCGCGCAATTCCGGCCGCAGCAGATTTTCCCGGTGGCCCGGGCTTTCCAGCCAGGCGGCCAGGGTCTCGGCGGCATTCGGCGTGCCATGCGCCAGGTTCTCGGCGGCGAAGGCGAAGGGATAGCCGGCGCGGACCAGGCGTTCGCGCAGGTCGCTGCCGTCGCAGCCCTGGTGGCTGAGGCGGCCGCAGCGCGGCAGGTCGGCGGCGAGTTCGGCGGCGGCCAGGCGGAGCTGCGGATTATCACGCAGCACGTCCAGTCCGGTTCTGGTGCGGGTGGCGTTCACCGCCACCAGCAAGGCGCGGGTCTCATCCGCCCAGGCAGCGGGCGCCCAGGCAAGCTGGGTCGCCAGCAGCATCGCAGCCAGAATCAGGCGCCTCAGGAGCATCCTGTGGTGCCGCCACAGGAATCGCATTTCAGGCAGGTGCCGTTGCGCACCAGGGTGAAGTTGCCGCATTCCGGGCAGGCATCGCCTTCATAGCCCTTCATCCGGGCTTCGCGGATGCGGCTGGAGCGGCTGCTGCCTGCGCCTTCTTCATGGCCGCCGGCCAGCACATTCACCGCCGCCGTGATGTTGAGGCCATCGGTGCCGGTTGCCTGCAACTGCATGGTGGCGGCGCCCGCGCCAGCCGCGGCATTGTTCAGCACATAGAGGTTGGAGCGGACATAGCCGTTCGAGGCCAGCGCCATGGCCGCCGCCGGCGCGGCTTCCGTGGTATGCGCTTCCTTGGCGCCCAGTGCATCGGGGCGCAGGTCTTCCGGCTGCACATGGGCGAGATCGGTGCGGCCCAAGTAGCTCACCGCCAGTTCGCGGAACACATAGTCGAGGATCGAGGTCGCCATCTTGATGACGTCGTTGCCTTCCACCATGCCCGAAGGCTCGAAGCGGGTGAAGGTGAAGGCATCGACGAATTCCTCCAGCGGCACGCCGTATTGCAGGCCGATGGAAATGGCGATGGCGAAATTGTTCATCAGGCTGCGGAAGGCGGCGCCTTCCTTGTGCATGTCGATGAAGATTTCGCCGAGCTTGCCTTCGTCATACTCGCCGGTGCGCAGATACACCTTGTGGCCGCCGACCACTGCCTTCTGGGTGTAGCCCTTGCGGCGCAGCGGCAGGCGCTGGCGACCGGCGATGTATTTCTCGACGATGCGCTCGGCGACGATCTGGGCGCGGGCGGCAGCCGGCGCTTCGATCACGCGGTCAAGCGTGTCCGCCACGGCCTCGGCATCGTCATCGAGCAACTGCGATTGCAGCGGCTGGCTAAGCTTGGAACCGTCGCGGTAGAGCGCGATGGCCTTGCAGCCCAGCTTCCAGGCCGAGAGATAGGCCTCCGTGCATTCCTCGACGCTGGCCGAATTCGGCATGTTGATGGTCTTGGAGATGGCGCCGGTGATGAAGGGCTGCGCCGAGGCCATCATGCGGATATGGCTGGCCGAGGACAGGAAGCGGGTGCCGTCCTTGCCGCAGGGGTTGGCGCAGTCGAATACCGGCAGATGCTCGTCCTTGAGATAGGGCGCCCCTTCCAGGGTCATGGCGCCGCAGCAATGCAGGTTGGCGGCGGCGATCTCTTCGGCCGTGAAGCCGATGGCGGTGAGCAGGTCGAAATCCGGCGCGTTGAGCCGCTGTTCCGGGATGCCGAGTTCGTTGGTGCAGAAAGCCGTGCCGAGGGTGAAACGGTTGAGCACGAACTTGATGTCGAAGGCGGTGCGCAGGCCGGCTTCCACCTTGGCGATGGCTTCCGCCGTGAAGCCCTTGGCCTTCAGCGTGGAGTGGTTGACGCCCGGCGCGCCGCGCAGCGTGCCATGGCCCACGGCGTAATCGATGATGGCGCGGATCTCGCCTTCAGTATAGCCGAGCGTGCGGAGCGCCAGCGGCACGGTGCGGTTGATGATCTTGAAATAGCCGCCGCCGGCCAGCTTCTTGAACTTCACCAGGGCGAAATCAGGCTCGATGCCGGTGGTGTCGCAATCCATCACCAGGCCGATGGTGCCGGTGGGAGCGATGACGCTGACCTGGGCATTGCGGTAGCCGTGTGCCTCGCCGAGCGACAACGCGCGGTCCCAGGCTTCCTGGGCGGCTTCACGCAACGCCGCGTCGGCGCAATGGCCGTGGTCCAGTGGCAGCGGTGCGATATGCAGGCCCTCATAGCCGGCAAGCTGGCCTTGTGCGGCGCGGCGATGGTTGCGCACCACGCGCAACATCTGGTCGGCATTGCGGCTGTAGCCGGGGAAGGCGCCGAGCTCGGCCGCCATCTCGGCCGAGGTGGCATAGGCGGCGCCGGTCATCAAGGCGGTGATGGCACCGCAGAGCGCGCGGCCCTCATCGGAATCATAGGACATGCCGCAGCTCATCAGCAGCGCGCCGAGATTGGCATAGCCGAGGCCGAGCGTGCGGAATTCATAGGAGCGGCGGGCGATTTCGCGGCTCGGGAACTGCGCCATCAGCACGCTGATTTCCAGCGTCACGGTCCACAGCCGGCAGGCATGCTCAAAGCCCTGCACGTCGAAGCGGCCATCATCGCTGCGGAAGCACATCAGGTTCAGCGAGGCGAGATTGCAGGCCGTGTCGTCCAGGAACATGTATTCCGAGCACGGGTTGGAGGCGTTGATGCGGCCATCCTCAGGGCAGGTATGCCAATCGTTGATCGTGGTGTCGTATTGCAGGCCCGGATCGGCGGAGGCCCAGGCAGCCTGGCCGATCTTGTCCCACAGCTTGCGCGCCGGCAGGGTCTTGGCAGCCTTGCCATCGGTGCGCCGCGTCAGCGTCCAGTCGGCATCGCGCTCCACGGCGAGCAGGAAGTCATCCGGCACGCGCACGGAATTGTTCGAGTTCTGGCCGGAAACGGTGAGATAGGCTTCGCCATCCCAGTCAGTGTCATAGGCGCGGAAATCGAGCTGGTCATAGCCCTGGCGGGCCATCTGCAGCACGCGCTGCACATAGTTCTCCGGGATCATCGCGGCGCGCGCGGCGCGGATTTCCTTGCGCAACGCGGCATTCTGCTTCGGGTCGCAGCCGCCGGCCTCATTGCAGGCGGCAAGCACGCGGCCGAGATGCTGGCGCGACAGCTTGGAGCCGGCGACCAGAGCCGCCACCTTCTGCTCTTCGATCACCTTCCAGTCGATGAAGGCTTCGATATCAGGATGGTCGATGTCGCAGATCACCATCTTGGCGGCGCGGCGCGTGGTGCCGCCCGACTTGATGGCGCCGGCGGCGCGGTCGCCGATCTTGAGGAAGCTCATCAGGCCGGAAGACTTGCCGCCGCCGGAAAGCTTTTCGTCCTCGCCGCGCAGGCGCGAGAAGTTGGAGCCGGTGCCGGAGCCGTATTTGAACAGCCGCGCCTCGCGGGTCCACAGATCCATGATGCCGCCCTCGTTGACGAGGTCGTCCTCCACCGACTGGATGAAGCAGGCATGCGGCTGCGGATGCTCATAGGCCGAGTCCGACTGCACCAGCTTGCCGGTGCGGTAATCGACATAATGATGCCCCTGGGCCGGGCCATCGATGCCATAGGCCCAATGCAGGCCGGTGTTGAACCATTGCGGCGAGTTCGGCGCACCGACCTGGGCGGCCAGCATGTAGCGCATCTCGTCGAAATAGGCGCGGGCATCCTCTTCCGAATCGAAATAGCCGCCCTTCCAGCCCCAATAGGCCCAGGTGCCGGCCAGGCGGTCGAAAACCTGCCGCGCGCTGGTCTCCTGGGTATAGCGCTCGGCCTCGGGCAGCTTCTCCAGCGCCGCATCATCGGCTTCCTGGCGCCACAGCCATTGCGGCACGTCCGATTCTGGCACCGGCCGGCGGGCGGCGGGAATCCCGGCGCGGCGGAAATACTTCTGCGCCAGCACGTCGGCAGCCACCTGCGACCAGTCGGCAGGCACTTCCAGCTTGTCCAGGCGGAACACCACGGAACCATCCGGATTGCGGATTTCGCTGGCCGTGAAACGGAACTCGATGCCGTCGTAAGCTTCACCCGCCGCATTGGTGTAGTGCCGTTGAATACGCATTGCCGCCTGCCCCTCGTGCCCTGGAAATCGCCGCTGAATCAAAGACTTGAGGCCGCAAGAACCACCAAATCTGGTGGTTCGGCGACCTCGGATGGGCTAAATCTAGGGTAAGGCCGGCGCGCGGGTCAATTCTTCAAAGGGCGGTGTGCCTTATTAAAACCACAAGCATTGTGCTAGACTCGGGCTATGCGCCGCATCCATTCCCTGCTGCTGATTCTTCTCCTGGCGGTTACCACCGCTGTTCCCCTGGGCGTTGCCGCCCAGGACCGGGTAACCCGGCAGGCGGCGGACAAGCTGATGGAGACTCTGAGCCTGGAAAAGCGGGTCGACTCCATCGTGCAGCTCTATTTGCAGTTCATGCCGCAATCGACTCCGGAGGAGCAGGCCCGCGCCCGGCTGCTGCGCGAACGCGCGCCCGGCGCCGGCCAGCGTTTCCGGGGTGCCGTCTCCAATGCTGCCGCCGCCCATTACAATCGTAATGAACTGGCGGCGCTGGATCAGTTCTTCGCCAGCGACGAGGGCCAGCGCCTGATCGCCACCGCCGTCGGTCGGGCGCTGATGTCGATGGGCCGTGGCGGCAATCTGAAGCAGGGCGACCTGCTGAAGGCAGAGGATTTCGCCGGCCGGCCGGGGCTCGAAAAGGTTGTGTCCAAATACCCCGCTTTCGAGACCGCCGCGCGCAATGAACTGGGCCGCGAATTCGCCATGGAAATCGGCCTTCTGGTGATGAAATAGGACGGCCGAATAAGGCTTTACGCAATGTTCGGGCAGTGCCATAGTCCGCCCGTAATTCAGCGCACCAGCAGCGCGGAGACAGTGAGACCATGAGCCTGATCGGCACGAAGCTCTATACTTGGTGGAAAGGCGAGGCGGTCGGCAGCGACAGCTTCGGCAACAAGTATTTCCGCGAACGGAGCGGCGGGCGCCGCCGCTGGGTGATCTTCAACGGCCGCCCGGAAGCATCCAAAGTGCCGCCGGAATGGCATGCCTGGCTGCACCACACCGTTGATGACGCGCCGGTCGCTGGCGTGAAGAAGCATGTGTGGGAAAAGGAGCATCTGCCGAATCTGACCGGCACGCCCTACGCCTATCATCCGGCGGGGCAGGGCGGCGGCACGCGGCCCAAGGCCACAGGCGACTACGAAGCCTGGAAGCCGGAGTAGGCGACGGCCCATGCAAGGCAATCTGGTCGAGACCCTGATCGGCGCCGTGGTTCTTGCGGTGGCTGCGTTCTTCCTGGCATTCGCCTATTCCACTGCCGGCGTTGGCGGCAACGTGTCAGGCTATGAACTGAAGGCGCGCTTCAACCGCGCCGATGGCCTGGTAACGGGCGGTGCCGTGCGGCTTTCCGGCATCAAGGTCGGCACCATCACCGGCCAGACGCTCGACCCCAAGACCTATGATGCCGTTGTCACCTTCACCGTCGATGGTCGCTACAAGCTGCCGGAAGACTCGGCGGCGAAGATCGCGTCTGAAAGCCTGCTCGGCGGCAATTACCTGTCGATCGAGCCGGGCGGCAGCGATGTGATGCTGAAGCCGGGTGAGGCGATCAAGTTCACCCAAGGCTCGGTCAGCCTGCTCGATCTGATCGGCCAGGCGATTTTCAGCGCCACTACGGGTTCTGGTAACGGCGACAAGGCCAAGGCGCAGTAAAGCATCATGTTTCGGCAAGCGTCCTGCCTGCCCCGCGCAACTTTCGTTGCAGCACTGCTGCTATGCGCCGCCACGGGGGCCATGGCGCAGCCGGCCCCGGCGAGTGACGCCTTGCCGAGCAATCCGATGCCGCTGGCGATCCTGCAGGGCCTGGATAAGATCACCGCGCGCATCTACACGCTGGAAGTCGCCATTGGCCAGACCGTTGGTTTCGGCACGCTGAAGGTGACGCCGCGCGTCTGCCGCAAGCGGCCGCCGGAATATCCACCGGAAAGCGCTGCCTATCTCGATATCGTGGAAGAACGCCCCGGCGAGGCGGCAGTGCAGCGCTTCTCCGGCTGGATGTTCGCCTCCAGCCCGGCGCTCAATCCGCTGGAACACCCGGTCTACGATGTCTGGGTGATCGACTGCCGCGCGCCGCGTCCCGCCGCCCGCTAGAATCTCAGCGCGCTAACGCCCCAACACACCATCGCGTATTTCTGCCAGGCCGGCACGGGTGAAACCGGGCCGTTCCGACAGCCGCTCCGGCTCGCCGAGCAGGCGGCCTGCGGCATCGACACGGAAGCGCAGGCCCCAGAAGCCGAGGATACTGTCGCCGGGCATGCCATAGCGGTAGTCGCGCGCCTCAATGAGAGTCGGCGTGCCGGGCTTCACCGTCCAGTGCAGATGATCGCCTGAGAACCAGCGGAACACCTTTGCTTCATAGCTGGCCTGTGCCGCATCAAGCGCTGGGCTGGAGGGCAGCCGGGCGAAACGCTGCCAGGCAATCGGCTTCTCAGTGAAGGGTGAGGCAAAGCCGATCAGGATTTCGTCGGGCAGATCCACAACGATGCGGCGCCACCAGGGCTGAAAAATCACTGGATAGGCGCTGATGCGGACGCCGGTGGTGTTCGATGATGTTGCCTGCAATTCCTCGCGCGCCCGCTGCTCCAGATGCAGACCTATGCCCCAGGCCATCGTGGTGTAGAGAAAGATATAGACCAGCGCCAACTGGGCCGTGCGCTGTGCCGCAGCGGCGAAGCGCTCGCTTACCAGGGCGAATAGAAACACCAGCAGCAGCGGCAGGGAATAGACTGGATCGATGATCGGCATCGCGTTGATGGCGAAGCGCACGCTGCTGAACGGGGCCAGCAACTGCGTACCATAGGCGGTGAACAGGTCGATCAGCGGATGGGTGACGGCCGCCAGTGCGCCGAGCCACATCCAGTTGCGGCGGCGATACTGGCTGTCGTCGGGTCCGAGCGCCGGGCGGTTCGGCGCCCTGCTGCGCAGCCGCTCGGTTTTCCAAAGCATCCAGCCGACCGCCGCGCCATAAACCAGCGTGGCGGGAAAGGAATGGCTGATGGCGCGGTGGTCCTGCCAGGTGTCGACCACGCTCTGATGGCCGAACAGGCCGGTTAGGACATCCAGGTCGGGCAGGGTGCCGATCAGGCCGCCTGCCGCTACCGCGCGCCGGCCCAGGCTTTTGCGGAAACCGGCAGCGCCCAGCACGCCGCCGAACAGAAGCTGCGTCACGCTATCCATGCACGATCCTCTCCGACAATGCCACCAGCACTTCGGCCGGCGTGGCATCCAGTGGCATGCGGCCGAAATCGGCGGTCACATCCAAGGCTTCGCCCAGGCGTTCGAGATACTCGGCGCGGCGGATTTCCTCGGCACCGAAGCGGGCGAGATGCGAGGTGATGAACTGCGTATCCAGCAGCACGAAGCCGCCCAGGCGCAGGCGGGCCACCAGATGCACCAGAGCCACCTTGGAAGCATCAGTGGCGCGGCTGAACATGCTTTCGCCAAAGAAGGCGCCGTTGAGCCGCACGCCATAGAGGCCGCCGACCAGCCGGTCCTCGCCATCGTAGCATTCGACGCTGTGGGCGAAGCCCTTGCGGTGCAGCTCGGTATAGGCGTTGCGTATCACCGCATTGATCCAGGTGTTGCGGCGCTGGCTTAAGAGATCGCGCGAGGGTTCGGCGCAGGCCGCGATCACGGCCGCGAAATCGCGGTCGACATGGACGCGGAAGCAATTGCTGCGCACCGTCTTGGCCAGCGAGCGTGGCAGGTGGAAGCGGTCCAGCGGGATGACGCCGCGATATTCCGGATAGACCCAGAAATAGCCCGGATCGTCGGCGCTGTCGGCCATCGGAAAATAGCCGCTGGCATAGGCATGCAGCAGCAGGTCGGTGGTCAGCGGCTGCGGGTTATGCGGCATGCCTTCTTTATCGCACCGTCGTCATGCGCGGGCTTGACCCACACATTGCTCGCCAGGTTGGATGAGATGCCCGGATCAAGTCCGGGCATGACAATCCTACCCGAAATCCCACTCTCACCCCTGGCGCGCGATGAATTCCTCAAGCCAGTGGATGTCGTAGGCACCGTTGACGAAATCCGGATCGCGGATCAGCGCCAGATGCAGCGGGATGGTGGTTTCCATGCCGCCGATGACATATTCCTCAAGCGCCCGGCGCAGCCGCATCAGGCATTCGTTGCGGCTGGTGCCATGCACGATCAGCTTGCCGATCAGCGAGTCATAATGCGGCGGCACCTGATAGCCGGTGTAGAGCGCGCTATCGACACGCACGCCAAGACCGCCCGGCACATGGTAGTCGCTGACGCGGCCCGGCGAGGGCGCGAAGGTGCGCGGGTTCTCGGCGTTGATGCGGCATTCGATGGCGTGGCCGCTGAACTTGATGTCGTCCTGGGTGTAGCCGAGCGGCGCGCCGGCGGCGACGCGGATCTGCTCGCGCACCAGGTCGAGGCCGGTGATCATCTCGGTCACCGGATGCTCCACCTGCAGGCGGGTATTCATCTCGATGAAGTAGAACTGACCGTTCTCGTAGAGGAATTCGATGGTGCCGGCGCCGCGATAGCCGAGCTTGGCGATGGCATTGGATGCGATGGCACCAATCTGCTTGCGCTGTTCCTCGTTCAAAGCCGGCGAGCGAGCTTCTTCCAGCACCTTCTGATGCCGGCGCTGCAGCGAACAGTCGCGTTCGCCGAGATGCACGGCATTGCCATGCATGTCGCCGAAAATCTGCATCTCGATATGGCGCGGGCGGGTGAGGTACTTTTCGACATAGACGGCGTCGTTGCCGAAAGCGGCGCGCGCCTCGGCCTTGGCCTGGGCCAGCGCGGGGCCGAATTCCTCCGGGCTGCGCACAACCTTCATGCCGCGACCGCCGCCGCCGGCCGTGGCCTTGATCAGCACCGGATAGCCCATGTCATCGGCGAGCTTGCGGCCTTCCGCCTCATCGGCGATGGCGCCATCCGAACCCGGCACGCAGGGAATGCCCAGCGAGCGTGCGGCTTCCTTGGCGGCGATCTTGTCGCCCATCAGGCGGATATGTTCCGGCGTCGGGCCGATGAAGGTGATGTCATGGGCTTCGACGATCTCGGCGAACTTGGCATTTTCCGAGAGGAAGCCATAGCCGGGATGGATCGCATCGGCGCCGGTGATTTCGGCCGCCGAGATGATCGCCGGGATATTCAGGTAGCTCTGGTTGGATGGCGGCGGGCCGATGCAGACGGATTCATCGGCGATGCGCACATGCATGGCATCGGCATCCGCCGTGGAATGCACCGCCACGGTATGAATGCCCATTTCCTTGCAGGCGCGGTGAATGCGCAACGCGATCTCGCCGCGATTGGCGATCAGCACCTTATCGAACATCGGCGCGGTCCCGCTTGCCGGTTATTCGATCACCAGCAGGGGCTGGCCAAATTCGACCGGCTGCTGGTTCTCGATCAGGATGCGGGTGACGCGGCCGCCCTTCGGTGCGGTGATCGGGTTCATCGTCTTCATGGCTTCGACGATCAGCAGGGTCTGGCCGGCGGAAACATTGCTGCCGACCGAGACGAATGGCGCGGCGCCGGGTTCGGACGCGGTGTAGACGGTGCCGACCATCGGCGACTTCACGGCACCGGGATGGCTGGCGACATCATCGCCTCCCGCAGCCGCAGCAGCCGGCGTGGCGGCGGCATGGGCGGCCGGAGCGGCGGCGTAGACCGGCGCGCTCACGGCAGCCACGGTCTTGGCAACACGGACTTTCAGCGAGCCTTCATTCCACTCGATTTCGCTGAGGCCGGTCTCATTCAGCAATTCCGCGAGGTCGCGGATCATCTGCTGGTCGATGCGGCTCTCTTTCTTGTCCTTGGCAGGCGTCGACGCCATCCTGGAAATCCTTTTTCTGCTGCTGTCAGGCGATGATATCGGCAAGGGCTTCCAGCGCCAGGGCATAGCCCTTGGGGCCGAGGCCGAAAATGCCGCCGCGCGCCGCCGGCGACACATAGGAATGGTGCCGGAAGGATTCGCGCTTGAAGATGTTGGAGATATGCACCTCGATCACCGGCTTGTCGAAGGCGTTCAGCGCATCGAGCATGGCCACCGAGGTATGGGTGAAGGCACCGGCATTGATCACGATGGCGGCGGCCTTGGTGCGGGCCTCCTGGATGCTGTCGACCAGCACGCCTTCATGGTTGGTCTGGCGGAAGTCGATCTCCAAGCCCAGCCGATCCGCGGTGAAGCGGCAAAGCGTCTCGACATCGGCCAGCGTGTCGCGGCCATAGATTTCCGGCTGGCGGGTGCCGAGCAGGTTGAGGTTCGGGCCATTCAGCACATAGACCAGCGGCTTCGCGGCCTTGCGCCCGCCGCCACCCTGCTTGCCTGCCTGCGCCATCCCGGCCGCTCCTACAAAGGTATAACACCGGGCGGCCTGTCATTTTGGCAGCACCCTGGGGGATTGCCCTACACTATTCCGCCCCGCCGGGGCAACTGCCGGGGCCCCGGATGGGGCCAGACAGGGGCGGTTTCGGTGGTTTCCGGCCTAGATGGGGGCGGGGCGGCCTGGGTACAAGGCCAGCCCCGCAATGACCCTGGCGCCAACTGGGCGGATTTGCGATAAACCCCTGTCATGACAGAGAAACCGCCCCTCCAGATCGAAATAATCCCGGTTACCCCGTTCCAGCAGAATTGCAGCCTGGTGTGGTGTACCGCCAGCATGCGCGGCGCCCTGGTGGATGCCGGCGGCGAGCCGGACAGGCTGCTGGAGGCAGTTAAGCGCCAGGGCGTGACGCTGGAAAAGCTGCTGGTCACCCATGGCCACCTGGACCATGCCGGGGCAGTGATGGAACTCTCGGAAAAGCTGAACCTGCCGATCGAGGGGCCGCATCGCGAGGACCAGTTCTGGATCGACGGCATGCCCAAGGCGGCGCAGCAATATGGTTTTCCGCCCAGCCGCAGTTTCACGCCGGGCCGCTGGCTGGAGCAGGGCGATACCGTCACGCTTGGCGACCTCATCCTCGATGTCTACCACTGCCCCGGCCATACGCCGGGCCATGTGGTGTTCGTCCACCCTGAAAGCCGCGTGGCTCTGGTTGGCGACGTGCTATTCCGTGGCTCCATTGGCCGCACCGACTTCCCGCGTGGCAACCATGAACAGCTCATCAAAGCCATCCGCGAGCGCCTGTTCCCGCTCGGCGACGACATCACCTTCGTGCCCGGCCATGGCCCGCTTTCCACCTTCGGCGCCGAGCGCCGCAGCAACCCCTTCGTGTCTGATCTCGCCCTGGGATTGGCCTGAGTTCCTGGGGGTTGGCCTAAGTTCCAGTTGTTAAAGGATTATTTACCCTTTTTTACGTGCCAGGACCGGGGATTCATGGTAAATATTAACCATGGTTCAGTCGGTCACGGGCAGCAATCTGCTCGCAGTCTTTCCGGCCTCAGCCGCGGCGCGCAATCTGGCCCAACAGAATTTGGTCCTGCCGTCCCCGTTGCCCTCGCCCCAAGAACAGGCGCAGCAGCGGGCGTCTTCTGTTGTGCGCTTCAACGCACCGACTTTAAGCAATGCCACGCTCGCGACCCTGCAGGATGCCGCTTTGCGCTCGCAGGTATCGCCGGAATTGAATGGCAGCAACACAGCGGCTGACAGCGACAGTGCCTCGCGCGCGGCAGAGGCTTATAGCCTGGCGGCGAATTCGCTGCGGCCGTTGATCGCGCTCGGCACCGCGCCGGGTCCGGTGCCGAATCTGCAGGCGCTGGCGCCAGGTGCCGCAGAGCAGAGCGACGAAGCCGGGAATAGCCGCGCGGCGCAGCGTCAGCAGAGCGAGCGGAGCCAGGAGAATGAGCGCGGCCAGTCGCGGATCAACGGCGATCAGGAACGCTCGAACCCGCTGCTGGCGCCGGAGCGGCAGAATTTCTCCAACCCGGCCGCTGTGGCGGCGCCAGTGGCAGCCGGCGGCAATAGCAACAATTCTGCCGCCAGCAATGTCGTGCCTGGCAGCGCCCGTATCGGCGCCACGCTGGGCGTGCGGATTGATCTCGGCGCCTGACGCTGCCGTCCTGCCGGTGGCGTGCCGCCTACGGCGCCGATAAGGCTTTCCCTCTCGTTTATGATATAGCATGCTGCAGTGCGGCAGAGATTTGGGTGGTCCGCGCCGCTGCGCGTTTCAGAAGACGGATCATGACATCCATGCGTTTGCTGCTCGGTGCCGCCTTGGGGGCTGTTTTCGCCATGTCCCTGCCTGCCTTGCCGCCGGCCGGACAGTCAGCATTCCCGCATTGGCCCGAGGCTGCGGCCAACGAACTGCTCGATAGTGCCCTGCGCAAATTCCGCGGCCAGAAACTGCCGGCCGGCATTGCCAGTTCCAATGGCCGGTTGGAAGCCGACTATGTCGATATCGCCACCAAGCTACCCGGTCGCCTCGCCGCGATGCTGGTGGAGGAGGGCGACATGGTGCGCGCCGGTAGCGTGGTGGCCCGCCTGGAGACGACCGAGATCGATGCGCAGTTGCGTGCCGCCGAGGCGCAGGTGCGCCGCGCCGAACGAAGCCGCGACCAGGCCCAGGCCACCTTGACGATGCGCGCCAGCGACCGCAGCCTGGCACGCCAGGAAATGGAACGCGCCGACGCCTTGCAGCAGCGCGGTTTCGCCTCCGAGCAGGCGCGCGACCAGCGCCGCAGCCAATTGCGCTCCGCGGAGGCTGCCTATATGGCGGCCCAGGCGGCCCTGGAAGAGGCGCGCGCAGCCATCGACGTGGCTAACGCGGAGACCGACCGTCTGCGCAGCGTGCTGCAGGACACGGTGCTGCTGGCGCCGCGCGATGGCCGCGTGCAATACAAGCTGGCGCAGGCCGGCGAAGTGGTGGCAGCCGGGACCAGGGTGGCCACGCTGCTTGATCCCAGCGACATCTACATGACCATCTTCCTGCCCGCCCGCGATGCCGGGCGCCTTGGCATCGGCGACGAAGCGCGGCTGAAGCTGGACCCTTATCCAGATTTCGTGGTGCCGGCGAAGGTGAGCTTCGTGGCCAGCGAAGCGCAGTTCACGCCGAAATCGGTGGAAACCGCCGATGAGCGTGAGAAGCTGGCCTTCCGGGTCAAGCTGCGCATCGATCCGGCGTTGCTGAAGCAGTATGAAAGCCTGGCCAAGACCGGGGTACGTGGCATCGGCTATGTGCGCACGCGCAGCGACATCGCCTGGCCGAAGCAACTCGCTGTTTCGCTGCCGCAATGACTTCGGCTGCCGCATCGGCGCCGATTCCCGCTCTGGCCGATGTCGCGGCGAGTCTCGGGCAGGTCAGTCACCGCTATGGCGGCCGGCTGGCGCTGGATAATGTCTCGCTGCAGATTCCGGCCGGCCGCATGTGCGGTCTGATCGGACCGGATGGCGTTGGCAAATCCACCCTGCTGGCCTTGATCGCCGGTGTGCGGCGGCTGCAAAGCGGCAGCATCGCGGCGCTGGGCGGCGACATGCGCGATGCCGATCATCGCCGCGCCTCCTGTGCCCGGCTGGCCTATATGCCGCAGGGCCTGGGCCGCAATCTCTATCCCACGCTCAGCGTGCGCGAAAATCTCGATTTCTTTGGCCGCCTGTTCGGCCAGGGCGCCGAGGAACGCGCCAGCCGCATCGACATGCTGCTCAAGGCTACCGGCCTCGACCCGTTTCCCGACCGCCCTGCCGGCAAGCTTTCCGGCGGCATGCGGCAGAAACTCGGGCTGTGCTGCGCGCTGATTCATGATCCCGACCTGTTGCTGCTGGACGAGCCGACCACCGGCGTCGATCCGCTGTCGCGCCGGCAATTCTGGGAATTGATCGGTCGCATGCGCGCGAGCCGGCCGCAGATGAGCGTGGTGGTTGCCACCGCCTATATGGAAGAAGCCGAGCGGTTCGACTGGCTGGCGGCAATGGATGATGGTCGCGTTACGGCCAGCGGCGCGCCGGACGAGATCAAGGCGATGAGCGGCGCGGCAAGCCTGGAAGCGGCCTTTGTCGCCCTGCTGCCCGAGGCCAAGCGCGCCGGCTTTGAGCCGGTGCGGCCAGAGCCGCGCCAGGCATTGGCGGGGCCGCCGGCCATCGAGGCGGAAGGACTGACCTGCCGCTTCGGCGATTTCACCGCCGTGGACAATGTCAGCTTCCGTATCGGGCGCGGCGAGATTTTCGGCTTTCTCGGCTCCAATGGCTGCGGCAAGACCACGACGATGAAGATGCTGACCGGCCTGTTGCCGGCAACTGCCGGCACGGCCCGGTTGTTCGGCGAGCCGCTGCGGGTGAACGACATGGCGACGCGGCGCCGGGTCGGCTACATGTCGCAGAGCTTCTCGCTTTATGGCGAATTGACGGTGCGGCAGAATCTGGAATTGCATGCCCATCTCTTTCGCCTGCCGGCGGCGACGATCGCGGCGCGCATCGAGGAACTGCTCGACCGTTTCGCGCTGCGCGACATGGCCATGGTTCTGCCTGATGCCCTGCCGCTGGGCCTGCGCCAGCGGCTGCAACTGGCCGTGGCGGTGTTGCATCGGCCGGAGGTGCTGATCCTTGATGAGCCGACTTCCGGTGTCGATCCGGTGGCCCGAGAGGCTTTTTGGCGCATCCTGATGGAGTTGTCGCGCCGCGACGGCGTGACCATTTTTCTCTCGACGCATTTCATGAACGAGGCCGAACGCTGCGACCGCATCTCGCTGATGCATGCCGGCCGTGTGCTGGCGGTGGGGACGCCGGCTGAACTGACCGCCACACGCGGCGCCGCGCGGTTGGAAGATGCCTTCATCGCCTATCTCGCCGAGGCGATGCCGGAGGCCGGCAAGGCCGCCGGAGCGGCAGGAGAGGTGGGGGCGACGCCGGACATGGCCGATGCCGCTGCGGCCGCGCCGCCGCGCCGGCTGGACTGGAGCCGCGCCTGGGCCTATGCCCGGCGTGAGGCGATGGAGATCATGCGCGATCCGCTGCGGCTGGCTTTCGCCCTGCTGGGGCCGCTGCTGCTGATGCTCACCTTCGGCTATGGCATTTCCTTCGATGTCGAGAACCTGACCTATGCCGTCTACGATCAGGACCGCACGCGGGAGAGCCGCGACTATGCCGAGAGCTTTGCCGGCACCGCGATCTTCAAGGAACAGGTGCCACTCAGCGATGTTGCCGACGCGGAACGCCGGCTGGGCGTTGGCGCGCTGACGCTCGCCATCGAGATTCCCGCCGGCTTCGGCCGCGATCTGCTGCAAGGACGCCAGCCGGCCGTGTCGGTATGGATCGACGGCGCCATGCCGTTCAGGGCCGATACGGCGCGCGGCTATGTCGAGGCGGTGACGTTGGCCTATGTGGCGGAACAAATGCGCCGGCGGCTCGGCAATGCACCCAGCCTGCTGCCGATCAATATCGAAACCCGGTTTCGCTACAACCAGGATTTCAAGAGCATCTATGCCATCGCGCCGGGCATCCTGATGCTGATGCTGGCACTGATCCCGGCCATGCTCACCGCTGTTGGCGTGGTGCGGGAGAAAGAAACCGGCGCCATCGCCAATTTCCGCGCCACGCCGGTAAACCAGGTGGAGTTCCTGTTCGGCAAGCAACTGCCCTATGCCGGGATAGCGCTGCTCAGCTTCCTCACCCTGATGGCGCTGATCCTCTATGTCTTCGCCGTGCCGGTGCGCGGCTCCGGCCTGGCGCTCTGTCTCGGCGCGCTGCTCTATGTGTTCGGCACCACCGGCTTCGGCATCCTGATCTCGTCCTTCACCCGGAGCCAGGTGGCTGCCATCTTCGCCACTGCGATCATCACCATCATTCCGGCGGTGAATTTTTCCGGTCTGCTGGTGCCGGTTTCCTCCCTGGAAGGGCCGGGCCGGCTGCTGGGGCTGGCCTTCCCGGCATCTTGGTTCCAGCAAGTCAGCATCGGCACCATCACCAAGGGGCTTGGCTTCGCCGAATTGTGGCCCGATCTGCTGATGCTCTCGGTTTTCGCGGTCGGCTACCTCGGCATCGCCGTGCTGGCGTTGCGCAAGCAGGAGGCGTGAGATGCTGCGTGTGCTCGGCAATATCTGGCATCTCGGCTGCAAGGAACTGCGTGGCCTGCGCGCCGATCCGGTGATGCTGGTGCTGATCATCTACACATTCACCCTGGCGGTCTATTCGGTGTCGAAGGGCATGAATTTCGATGTCGAGCGCGCCTCGGTCGCCTATGTCGACGAAGACCGCTCGCCGCTGTCGCGCCGCATCGTCGCGGCGATCCGGGAACCTTATTTCCAGCCGCCGCAGCCGGTGACGCCGGGCGAGATAGATCCGCGCATGGATAGGGGGCGCTTCGTCTTCGTGCTGGAAATCCCGCCGCATTTTGAGCGCGACCTGCGCGATGGCCGCCGGCCATCGCTGCAGATCGATATCGATGCCACCGCCATGGCCACGGCCGGAAATGGCGCCAATTATCTCAGCAACATCATCACCAGCGAGGTGCTGACATATCTCGGCGGTGCCGGCAGCGACAGGATGCCGGTGAATGTGGTGATCAGCACCCGGTTCAACCCGAACGGCCAGTCGTCCTGGTTCATGGCGGTGATGCAGGTGATCAACAACATCACCATCCTGTCGGTGATTCTCACCGGCGCGGCGTTGATCCGCGAACGCGAGCATGGGACCATCGAACATCTGCTGGTAATGCCAGTGACATCGCTGGAAATCATGCTGGCGAAAATATGGGCCAACGGCCTGGTGGTACTTGTGGCCGCCAGCCTGTCGCTCACCCTGGTGGTGCAACTGCTGCTCGGAATCCCGATTGTCGGATCGGTGCCGCTATTTCTGTTCGGCGCCGCCATCTATATGTTTTCCGTCACCGCGCTGGGCATTCTGATCGCCACCATCGCCGGATCGATGGCGCAGTTTGGCCTGCTGGCGATGCCGATCCTGATCGTGCTCAACCTGCTGTCCGGCAGCACCACGCCGCTGGAAAGCATGCCCGACTGGCTGCGGCTGGCGGTGCAATTCTCGCCAGCGACGCAATTCGTCGCCTTCGCGCAGACGGTGCTCTATCGCGGCACAGACCTGGCCGGGGCCTGGGGCTATCTCGTGATGCTGGCCGGTATCGGCTGCGGCTTCTTCCTTCTGGCGCTGCTCCGCTTCAAGCGCATGCTGGCGCAGATCAATTAGACGAGCGTACCACGCGCTGGTCGATGGCGCCGAAGATCGAGCGCCCGGCGCGGTCGAACATCTCGATCCGCACGCGGTCGCCGAATTTCAGGAAACCGGTTTTCGGCTTGCCCTCGTTGATCGTCTCGATCATGCGGATTTCGGCCAGGCAGGAGAAACCCCGGCTGGCATCGCGGTTCGAAACCGTGCCGGAGCCGACGATGCAGCCGGCGCGCAGCCGCCGCGTCCTGGCGGCATGGGCGATCAATTGCGCCAGGCTGAACTGCATGTCGTCGCCGGCTTCAGGCGCGCCGAACTTGGTGCCGTTGATATGGCTGACCAGCGGCAGGTGGATTTTCTCGTCCTTCCAGGCATCGCCGAGTTCGTCCGGCGTCACCGCCACGGGCGAGAAGGCAGTGGAGGGCTTGCCGTGGAAAAAGCCGAAGCCCTTGGCCAGTTCGTTCGGGATCAGGTTGCGCAAGGATACATCGTTGACCAGCAGCAGCAATCGGATATGGCCTGCGGCGGCCTCGGCCGAGACGCCCATCGGCACATCGCCGGTGATAGCCGCCACTTCGCCTTCCAGGTCGATGCCATAGGCTTCGTCGGCAACCAGGATATCCTCGGTGGGCCCAAGGAAATCATCCGAGCCGCCCTGGTACATCAGCGGGTCATGCAGGAATTCCGGCGGCATTTGCGCGCCGCGTGCCTTGCGCACCAGTTCCACGTGGTTGAGGTAGGCCGAGCCATCGCACCATTGGAAGGCGCGCGGCAATGGTGCTGCAAGCTTGGTGGCGTCGAAGGCGAGGGCGGCGCCAGCCTCACCGGCATTCAGCGCCATTGAGGCGGCTTCCAGCTTGGGTGCCGCCACGGCCCAGGAATCGAGCGCCAGTTGCAGCGTCGGCACCAGGCTATCGACGGGCAGCATTTTCGTCAGGTCGTGGCTGACGACGCAGAGACGGCCGTCGCGGCCATGATTCAGCGAAGCGAGTTTCATCTTGGTCTAATCCTGACTATTCGGCGGCGTGGCGGAAGCCTTGCGGATTCCAGCTCGCGACATAGCCGCCGAATTCGACGCTTTCGGCCGCGGGTGAGACATCCAGGGCATCGCGGGTATCCAGCATCACCGCCACTTCATCCAGCATGCGCGGCGGCGCCGGAACATTGCTAGCCTGCTTCGCTGCCTTGGTCGCCATCTGGAAGGCCTTGGGATGTGGCCCATGCGGGAAGCCGCAGGGGTGCAGCGTGATCATGCCGGGATGAATGTTGTCGCGGCTGAAAAACTGGCCGTGGTGATAGAAGATCACCTCGTCGTAATCGTCGTTGTTATGGAAGAAGGGCAGCTTCAGCGCGTCGGGATCGCTTTCCGCCGGGCGCGGCACAAAGGTGCAGACCACGAAGCGGCTGGCCAGGAAGGTGGTGTGGGCCGAAGGCGGCAGGTGGTAGCGGTGGCTCATCAGGGGGCGGATATCGCGCCAGTTCAGTTTCACCGGGGCGAGGTCGCCCTTCCAGCCCACGGCATCGAGCGGGTTGAACGGATAGGTGACGGTGGAAAGCGTGTCGCGCCGCTTGATCACCACGCGCCAGGTTTCGCTGCTGCTCTGCTGTGCCTTGAAGGCATCATCCAGCGCCGGGATTTCCAGCACTGCGGGATCGAAGATGGCATGCGGGCCGACCAGCCCCTTTTCCGGCAGGCGGTAACTGTCGTTGGTCGCCTCGATCAGCAGCAGCTTGGTTTCCGCCGAAGGCTCGAGCCGCCACATGGTACCGCGCGGCAGCATGATATAGTCGCCCTCGGTGTAGCGCAGATGGCCGAAATCGCAGTAGAGCGAGCCGTAGCCGGCATGCACGAACAGCAATTCATCGCCATCACCGTTGCGCACCAGATGATCCATCTTCTCAGCGATGGTGCCGGTGCGGTATTTCACATGGGCATTGCCGAGCAGCAGCCGCGCATCCCAGGGCGAATTGCCATGGCTGGTGAATTTCGTGGTGTCGAAGGCGCGCGGTTTGAGCGGGCCTTCCCAGTCGATCCAGCCGGTGGGCGGATGCGCATGGTAGAAATGCGCCGCCGGACCAAAGAAACCTTCCTTGCCCATCTCGCGCTCATAGGTGCCGGCGGGCAGGGCAACATGCGCCTGCCGCGAGGCATTGCCCTCGCTATGGGTCATCGGAATCCAGGTCTTTGCCATGGCGTTTCCTCCGTTTGTATTGTTAGGCGCTTCTTTTCGTTAGGCGTTGGCCTTAAGCACACCGCGGCGGATTTGGTCGAGTTCTATGGATTCGAACAGCGCCTTGAAGTTGCCTTCGCCGAAGCCGTCATTGCCCTTGCGCTGGATGATCTCGAAGAAAATCGGGCCGATCACCGTGTCGGTGAAAATCTGTAAGAGCAGGCCTTGGCCGGCAGTTGGCGCGCCATCGATCAGGATGCGCAATTCGCGCAGGCGGTCCAGATTCTCGCCATGGCCCGGTACGCGTTTATCGACGCCATCGTAGTAGGTGCTGAGCGTATCCTGGAATGGCACGTCGCGGCCGCGCATGTTGCTCACGGTGGCATAGATGTCGTCGCTGCCCAAAGCCACATGCTGGATGCCTTCGCCATGATAGGCGTGCAGGTATTCCATGATCTGCGACTTGTCGTCGGAGCTTTCGTTGATCGGGATGCGGATCTTGCCGCAGGGGCTGGTCATGGCCTTGGACTTCAGGCCGGTCAGCTTGCCCTCGATGTCGAAATACTTGATCTCGCGGAAGCCGAACAGACGCTCGTAGAAATCCGCCCATTCGCCCATGCGGCCACGGTGCACGTTATGGGTCAGGTGATCGATATAGGTGAGGCCGCAGCCGGCCGGATTGCGCTCGACCGCCTTGCCATCGGCGCCTTCGATGGGCACGAAATCGACGTCGTAGATGGTGCCGCGCGGGCCGTAACGGTCGACCAAGTAGATCAGGCTGTCGCCAATGCCCTTGATCGCCGGGATGTTCAGCTCCATCGGGCCAGCCTTGTTCTCGACGCCCCAGGCGCCGAGCGAAACGGCACGCTTGTAGGCAAAGGCGGCATCCTTGACGCGGAAGGCGATGGCGCAGATGCAGGGGCCGTGGATGCGGGCGAAGCTCTGGGCGAAGCTCGCCGGCTCGGCATTGAGGATGAAGTTCACATCGCCCTGGCGATAGAGCGTCACATTCTTGGAGCGATGCCGCGCGACGGCGACGAAGCCCATGCGCTCGAACAGGGCGGCAAGCTTCTCTGGCTCCGGCGCGGCATATTCCACGAATTCGAAGCCGTCGGTGCCCATCGGGTTGTCCCAGAGATCGGCCATTGGTTTCCTCCATGGGGAATTTGCATCTGCCCCGCATATTAGTTACATTTGTAACTAAATCAAGCGAGACCGCGCCCATGTCGAAAACCCCGCTCGTGCTGGAAAATTTCCTGCCCTACCGGCTGTCGGTGATGACCAACCGGATCAGCGGCGCGCTGAGCCGGCATTACGCCGAGCGGTTCGGCATCGGGATCCCCGAATGGCGGGTGATCGCCAATCTCGGCCGCCATCCCGGCATCACTGCCAACGAGGTGGTGGAACGCGCGGCGATGGACAAGGTGACGGTGAGCCGTGCCGTGGCGGCGCTGGAAAAAAAGAAGCTGGTGGAACGCCGCCGCGACGATGGCGACAAGCGCAAGACGCAATTGACGCTCTCGAAGGCCGGCGAGAAGGTCTATGGTGAGATCGTGCCGCTGGCGCTCGGTTTCGAGCGCGAGTTGCTTGAGAAGCTGACAGCGGAGGAGCGTCGCGTGCTGGATCGGGTAATCGACAAGCTGCTGGCGGCGGCCTGAGCGGCGTTAACCCCGCACCACGCTGCGGTAGGCGGCAGAGAGGGCGGCCAATGCCGCGCGCGGCTTGGCGCCACGCACGCGGGTATGCAGCAGCACCGGCAGCCGCGGCAAGACCGGCAACCCCAGCCGGGGGCCGATATCCATGGCGCCGAAAGGCAGCATGCGTGGCGCCAGCGCGCTGACGCCGACACCGGCCATCACCGCCGCCGCCACCGCTGCCACGCCGCCGCCGACAAACACTTCCGTCCAGGCGATGCCGGCTGTATCGAGAAGCTGGCCGGCCAGCGCGCGCACGCCGCAAGGCTCCGCCATGGTGGCGAGCGGCAAAGGTTCGCCGGCACGGTGCTGCCAGTGCGGCGCCGCGAACCAGCCGAATTTCTCCTCGGCGAGCAATTCGCCACCGCTGCGCCCGGCATGCAGGCGCACGATCACGGTGTCGAATTCGCGCCGGTCAAAACGCTGCAGCAGGTCACCTGACGAACCGATATGAATCTCGATCAGCAGGTCCGGGTCCTGGGCGTTCATGCGGGCGATCAGCGCCGGCAGTTCCGGCCCGGCAACATGGTCGCTGATGCCGATGGTCAGGCGCTGACGCGCCGCGATAAAGCCGGCCAGCGCGCGGTCATGCACCGCCAGCAATTCGCGGGCATGGTCGAGGAAGGAAGCGCCGCGCGCCGAAAGTTCCAGGTGGCGCGGGGTACGTTCCAGCAGCCGGCAGCCGAGCCGCTTTTCCAGCCGCTGCAGCTTAAGGCTCACCGCGCCCTGGGTGGTCTGCAGGGCTTCCGCGGCGCGCGTGAAGCTGCCGAGTTCGGCGATGCGGATGAAAGCCCGCACGGCATCCAGATCGAGGGGGTGTTCAGTCATTTGTATTCATAATAGCTGATATCATTATTAATTCGCTATGAAAATGACTGGCTGCAGCGGTAGGAGTTGTTCGGACAACAGAAAAAAGGGGCGATCATGCCGCTGCTTCATATCTCTCTGCGCGAAGGCAAGCCGGAAGCCTACCGGCAGGCAATTTTCGATAGTCTCTATCTGGCGCTGCGCGACGCACTGGCGGTGCCCGAGGATGATCAGTTCATGACCATCACCGAGCATGCTGCGGCGAATTTCCGTAAAGGGAATGCCTTCGGCGTCACGCGCAGCGATGATCTGGTCTATATCCAGATCACCGTGTTCAGCAGCCGCACGGCGGCGCAGAAGCAGGCTTTGTTCCGCTGCATTGTGGAGCGGCTTGGCGCCAGTCCGGGTATCCGGCCTGAGGATGTGTTCGTGACGGTACTGGATGCGCCGAAGGAAAACTGGTCCGTCGGCCACGGCCTGGCGCAATTCGCCTGACGGGTTTTAACCGCGTCACTCCGCCTTGGTTTCAGGCTTGCTGGCGTCGGGCAGCTTGGCTTGTTCGGCGGCCTGCTGCTCGGCGATCTTGCGCTCGAAGCTGGCCTTGCTGCGGCGGTGGGTGAAGAACAGGATCACACCAACCAGGGCGAACACGCCGAGCATGACTAAGCCGAAATCCTTGGCGACATCGCCAAGCACGGCTTCGAAAGTCTTGCCGAGCAGGTAGCCACCCCAGGCGAAGGCATTGGCCCACAGGCCGGCGGCGATGAAGTTCAGCGCAGCAAAGCGCGGCCAGCCAATCGGGCTCATGCCCATCGCCAGCGAGGAGAAGTTGCGCACACCGTAGATGAAGCGGAAGGAGAGGATGAAGCCGATGTGATACTTGTGCAGCATCCCGAGCGCGACATTGACACCGCCCTGCATGCGCGGGAAGCGCTTGAGCAGGCGATGGCCGTATTTGCGGCCAATCCAGAAGTAGAGCTGGTCGCCGGAGAAGCTGCCGAGCCAGGCGGCGGCGATCAGGATATACTGGTTCAGCATCCCCTGACTGGCGGCGGCGCCGGCGAAGATCACGAAAGTCTCGCCTTCCAGGAAGGTCCAGATGAAGGTGATGACGTAGAAGAGGTCGCGGTACTCTTCGATCAGCTTATAGATATCGAGGTCCACTTTGGGGCCTTTGCGCTACGGGTTTAGATCAGGCCCGCGAGCGGGGACGAAGGATCGGCATAGCGCTTTTTCGGCATGCGGCCGGCGCGATAGGCCAGCCTGCCGGCTTCCACCGCCATGCGCATGGCATGTGCCATGCGGATCGGGTCGCCGGCTTCGGCGATGGCGGTATTCATCAGCACGCCGTCGCAGCCAAGCTCCATGGCGATGGCGGCATCAGACGCTGTGCCAACGCCGGCATCCACCAGCACCGGCACGCGGGCGTTTTCCTTGATGATGCGGATCTGCACCGGATTCTGCACGCCGAGGCCGGAACCGATCGGGGCGGCCAGCGGCATGATGGCGCAGGCGCCGAGGTCTTCCAGCTTCTTCGCCGCGATTGGATCGTCGGCGCAGTAGACCATGACGTCGAAGCCTTCCTTCACCAGGATCTTGGTGGCGGCGAGGGTCTGTTCCATGTCGGGGTACAGCGTCTTCTGGTCGCCCAGCACTTCCAGCTTCACCAGCTTCCAGCCGCCGGCCTCGCGCGCCAGGCGCAGGGTGCGCAGCGCGTCGTCGGCAGTGAAGCAGCCGGCGGTGTTGGGCAGGTAGGTGTATTTCTTCGGATCGACGTAATCCATCAGCATCGGCTGCTTGGGGTCGAGCACGTTCACCCGGCGCACCGCCACGGTCACGATCTCGGCGCCGGAAGCCTCGATGGCGGCCTTGGTTTCGGCCAGGTCCTTGTACTTGCCGGTGCCGACCAGCAGGCGGGACCGGAAACGACGACCGGCGACCTCGAAATAGTCGTCATCCGGGTGCTGCGCGGCATTGCCGCCGCCGATGAAATGCACGATTTCGATGGCATCGCCATCTTTCAGCGCCGTGGCGCCATAGGCCGAGCGCGGCACGATCTCGCGGTTCAGCTCAATCGCGATCTTGCGCGCATCGAGTTCCAGCGTGGCCAGCAATTCGGCAACATTGGCCGCCTGGCCCATTTCACGGGATTCACCGTTAATCGACAGCCGCATTTGTCCTGCTCTTCCTCTAACCCCTCCCGGTGCCGCCTTATCACATGGGGGCTGCCGGGCGTTCCGACAATAGAGCCCCGCCCAACCAGGGGCAACCGCTCCGTGGCCCTGGCTGTACTATCTCTTTGTTACGGCTCAACGCTGGGTTAGGATTGCGGCAAAACAGGAGGACGGCGTGAAGCTGTTTGGGTATTTCCGGTCTTCTGCGGCCTACCGCGTTCGAATCGCCCTGAACCTGAAGGGGCTGGACTACGAACTGGTGCCGCTGCATTTGCAGAAGAATGAGCATCTCTCGGCGGATTATGCCCGGCTTAACCCGCAGCAACTGCTGCCGTCCCTGGAAGTGGATGGCGCGGTGTTGACCCAGTCGCTGGCCATCATCGAGTATCTCGACGAGGTGTATCCGAAACCGGCCTTGCTGCCCAAGGAACCGGTGCTGCGTGCCCAGGTGCGGGCCATGGCGCAGGCCATCGCTTGCGATATTCACCCGATCAACAACCTTCGCGTGCTGCGCTACCTGGTGCACGACATGGGGCTGTCGGACGAGAAGAAGAACCAATGGTACCGCCATTGGGTCGAAAGCGGTCTGGCCGCTGTGGAACAGATGCTGCGCCAGAGTTCACTTAGCGGTGATTTCTGCTTTGGCGCGGCGCCCGGCCTGGCCGATGCCTGCCTGGTGCCGCAGGTGGCCAATGGCCGGCGGTTCAATTGCGACCTCTCAGGCTGTCCCACGGTGGTGCGCATCGTCGATCACTGCAACACGCTTGATGCTTTCCGCCGTGCCGCGCCCGACCAGCAGCCGGATGCCGAATAGCCGATGCGACGCCGCGACGCGCTGCTTGCTTTTGCCGCCACTGCCGCCGCCGGCCTTGTCTGGCCGGCCCGTGCCGATCACCAGGTTCGGCCAGGCGGCCAGGCAATGCCGGCTTTCTTCCGCATCGGCACCGGTGGCACCGCCGGGGTGTATTTTCCACTCGGCAGCCTGATCGCCCGCGTGGTGGCGGAAAGCCATGGCGCGCCCGATTGCGCGCCGCCATTGCCGCAGCCCTGCGGTGTGCCTGGCCTGCTGGCGGTGGCGCAAACCTCAAACGGCTCGGTGTCGAATGTCGATGGCATGCAGGCCGGCGCCATCGAGGCCGGGCTGGTGCAGTCCGATATCGCCCATGGCGCCTTCCATGCCAACGGCATCTTTGCCGGCAAGCCGGCGGCGACGCGGCTGCGCTTCGTGGCCCGGCTCTATCCGGAAGCGGTGCATGTGGTGGTGCGGCGCAATGTCGGAATCCAGACTATTGCCGATCTTGCCGGCAAGCGCGTCAGCCTGGACGAGCCTGGCTCCGGCACCCTGGCGATGGCGCGCATGCTGCTTGCTGCCCATGGCCTTTCGGAAAGCCGGCTGCGCCCCGAATATGTGAAGCCCGATCTGGCCGCGCCGCGTCTGGCTGCTGGCCAGCTCGATGCCTTTTTCTTCGTCGGCGGCTGGCCGGTGCGCACGGTTGCCGATCTCGCCAGCGCCGGCCATGTCGATATCCTGCCGGTGCGGGGCGAAGCCGCCGCAGACCTCTTGCAACGCAATCCCTTCCTCAGCCATGGCACCATTCCCGCCGGCATGTATGCCGGAGTCAACGCGGTGGAAACCGTCACCGTCTCGGCGCAGTTGCTGGTGCGCGCCGATCTTGACGATGCCCTGGTGGAAGGGGTGTTGCGGCAGATATGGAGTGAGCGCGGGCAGACGCTGATCCGCGCCGGCCACCCGCGCGGTGCCGACCTGGCGCTGGCCCAGGCGCTGGAAGCGCGTGGCATTCCGCTGCATCCTGGCGCCGCGCGCTTCTATCGCGCTGCCGGCCTTGATCCCGGCCCGGCCGCAGCGGCCCGCTGATGCGGCAGCCGCTCAGGCATTGGAGTTTCGGCCGGCGCCAGATCACCGCCGCAATCATCGCCGTGGTCGCAGCGGCCTTCGTGATCGGCGCCTATGTGCAGCAGAGCCTCAGTTCCATTGCCCGCGACCTGCCGGTGACCCTGCTGGACCAGGAGCGCGACGCCGAAACCCTGATCCGCGAGATGGCCAATCTGGCCTGGGCCATCGAGTTCTGGCGTGTGCAGCCCAGCGAAGCGACCCGCGAGCGGGTGCGCGAGCGGTTGCAGGTGGCCGTGCGGCGCACCGAATTGCTGCGCACCAACTACAATCTCGACAATCTGGTCGGCGCCGCCGGCATGTATGCCGTGGCACGGCCGGCCTTGCAGGATATTGAACGCTGGTTCGATGAGGGCGCCATGGGGCAGCCGGCCGGCTCGCCTTCCGCGATCTGGCTGATGCAGGCCCGTGCCCGCGACGCCGAGGCGCGGCTGATCACGCTGCTGGGCGAGGGCCGTGGCAGTGCGCGCGAATTGCTGCTGGCGCAGGAGGCGCGGCTCGACCGTTTTTCGCTTGGCGTAGCACTGCTCACGGCGTTTGCCGCCCTGCTGGTGCTGGGTCTGGTGCTGCTGCTCTATCGCCAGCGCGTGCTGCTGGAACTGCGCGAGGAAACCGAGGTTACGCTGCTGGCGGCGATGCGCTCGGCGGAGGAGGCCAACCGGGCGAAAAGCGATTTCCTCGCCAATATGAGCCATGAGCTGCGCACGCCGCTTAATGCCATCATTGGCTTCTCCACCATGATCAAGGACGAGATGCTGGGGCCGGTGGGCCAGAAACGCTATCGCGACTATGCCGCCGACATCCATGGCAGCGGCGAGCATCTACTGGCAATCATCAGTGACATTCTCGATCTCTCCAAGGTCGAGGCCGGCAAGATGGAACTGGTGGATGCCGAATTCGATGCCGCCGAGGTGATGCGCGCCGCCATCCGGCTGGTACGCGAGAAAGCGGAAACCGATGGCTTGGCCTTGATCCTGCGGCCTTTGGAAAAGCCGGTGAAGCTGCATGCCGACCGCCGAGCGGTGCTGCAGATGCTGCTTAACCTGCTGAGCAATGCCGTGAAATTCACCGAGCGCGGCAGCGTGGAATTGGCCGCCAGCCTGACCCCGTCGGGTGGTTTGCGCTTCAGCGTGCGTGATACCGGCATCGGCATGACTGCGGCGCAACTCGCCAAGGTGCTGGAGCCATTCTACCAGGTGCAGAATGCCCTGACCCGCGACCAGCCCGGCACCGGCCTGGGCCTGCCGCTGGTCGACCGCCTGATCCGCCTGCAGGGCGGTCGGCTGGAGATCGAGAGCCAGCCCGGCATCGGCACCACGGCCAGCATCGAACTGCCGCCAAACCGTGTACTGACTTAGGCGGTTTGCAACGAATCCAGCGCGGCCCGCAGATCGTCGAAATGATGGATCAGCCGGTCGGCGCCCAGTTCGGCGGCGGGAATGCGGGTATAGCCGAAACTCACCGCCACGTTGGGCAGCTTCGCGGCTTTAGCGGCATCGATATCGTTCGAGGAATCGCCAACCATCGCCGCCCAGCTGATTTCGCCACCGATGCGTCCCAGGGTGCCAGTGATATGGCCGGGATCGGGCTTCTTCACCGGGAAGGTGTCGCCGCCGACAATGGCGTCGAAGAACGGCGTCAGTTGCAGCTGATCGAGCAGCGGGAAGGTGAAGGCTTCGGTCTTGTTGGTGCAGACCGCGAGCTTGTAGCCATCGCGGCGCAAGGCGTCCAGGCAGGCGACCACGCCGGGGAAGGGCTTGCTGGTGGCGACCAGATTGGCGGCGTAATAGACAAAGAAGGCGTCCACGGCGGCCTTGAACTGCTGCTCGGAAACGATGCCGCCGGTGGCGATCAGCCCACGCTGCACCAGCGCCACCGCGCCATCGCCCACCATGCTGCGCACCGCATCCAGGCCGACAGTGGGCCGGCCCTGGCTGGTCAGGGCATGGTCGAGCGCGGCAGCAAGGTCCGGCGCGGTGTCGACGAGGGTTCCGTCAAGGTCGAACAGGATCGCTTTCATGGCCATTGAAACACTCGGAAAAACCTTGAAACACTCGGAAAAACCTTTTGTATCAACGAGTGTATGAAAATCAACTATTTGTGGCCAGCTTTTTGCCATTTTGCCGCGGGGAGAAATTCTCGACCTTTGCGATAGCAGCTCGGGCCAACTTCTTCTGTTCAGCGGCTTTTGTGTACCGCTGCAGGGTAGCCAGTGTTTGGTGGCCTGTGATCGATCCAATCTCATGCGCGGTTGCGCCGGTCTCCGCAAGTCGCACGGCCGCAGTATGCCGGAGCTCGTGAAAGACGTGCCCAGTTAGGCCAAGCCGTCTCACCTCCCGCTTCCATAACCACTCGAATGAGTCGGTCGATATTGGTCTGCCGTCAGGCCTAGAGACTATAGTCAATCCTGTGGCCTCGGCGCGAGCCAACCTCAAGGCTTCGAGAAGCTCGACCGAGCACGGCACCCAAAGCTCGATGCCTGTCTTCTGCTGCTTAACGGCGATACCCTCACCATCGAAGTCGGACCACCGCATCGAGAGAATATCGCCGATGCGCTGCCCGGTGTGCAGACCCAGCAGGAATGCCAGGCGGACGATACCTTGCATCTCAGCTTTCGCCTTTGCCACAACCTCATCCGGCCAAGGCCCCCTTGTCTTGATGGGCAGACGCTTGATCTTGGCGACGGGCGAATAGTCAGTGCGATATCCTCGCTCCAACGACCATACGAAGAACGCCCCAGCGGCGGCGATGAAGCTGTTCGCAGCCCCCGGTTTTGTGGAAAGCGCATCGCGAATACGATAAATATGCTGCCGAGATATGCTGTTAAGATCATGCTGTCGTATCGGATCAAACAGCTTCAGGGCGCGTCGATAAACGACCTGGCTACCCGGAGCTAGGCTGGTGAATTCTTGAGAAACCAAATACTGTCGCAGCGCCCAACCAATAGTGCCCTGGGCCGGCGCAACACGCTTCTTTGAGCGCGGGTATGAATAAACCTTAACCGTGCCGTCTTTGAGTGTGTGCTTTACTTTGTTGGAGCGGGTACGCTTCATCGAGCGCCTCCATGACCGGGTCCCGGGATTTAGCCGAGGTTCCCATTGCCTCGTCAACCTTCTCTCGATCCCAGCGCGGCAGTTTTGGTGTCAGGTAAACGGGCTGGGGTAGCCTCCCTGAGGCGACAAGATTATTGATCGTCGACCTGCTGCAGGCCAGATATTGGGCCAAACCGGCAAGCGAAAGGTAGCGCGCCGTCATTGGGACGGGATTCCTTCCATTTCAGCCACCCCCAGCGCCACCAGGCAGGCCCGCGCCGTGGCGTCGATCCGCCCCACTGCGAACCGCCTGGCTGAAAAATCCCCCGCTGCGGCCCTGAATTCCCTCACGGCCTGACTATTGGCCTTGCGCAGCGCCAGCGGCACCCGCTTCCAGCAGGTATCGCAGCAGAGCCGGCGCAGGCCACCCAGGCGCCGTCCGCCCGGCATAGGCTCGCCGCAGGCCGGACAGGGGCAGGTGGGGCGAGGGTGGGGCATCAGGTCTGCTGCTCCCCGGCATCCGCCAGAAGGCGACGCGTCATGGCCTTCACCAGATCGAAGTCCTGGGGCGATAGCAGCCGAAGCATGGCGTCGAGCCGGATAGCTTCTTCGATGCCGTCGGCAAAGTCGTTGCGGATCTCGAAGGTGGTATAGCGATGCCCGCAGCGCGGACATGCCCGGCGTCGGCGGATGCTGCCCATGGTGCCGCGAGAGTCGAGAACACGGGAATCGTTATCCCCGCACCGCGGGCAGCACATACCTGACAGCGTCGCGGGCACGGGCGTTACGATGGTGGCGCTGTGCTGGTTCATGTCAGGCCGCCTTCGGCATAGCGTCGATATTGCAGCGATGGACGGTGAAGGTGAGGGCGACAACCTCGGGGTTCTCGGCCCAGGAATCATGCCCATGTAGGGACTGCCAAAGTTCGCGAAAACTGATTATGGCAAACCTGTTGGCAGCGACGGCATGTGGATGCGGTGTGCCGTCGGGATACGTTTCATAGGACTTCCAGCCCAATTCGCCACGGGGGCCGTGCTCACGCTCAATGCCTTCTGCGATTGCATCAGCCTCGCTGATATGCTGCAGGCGCTCGATCTTGGTGGCCGACACATCGAGGGTGATCCGAGAGGCTTCGAGATAGCAGCCCATTGAGAGGTGCTCTCCGACGCGCGGCGTGAACCGCAGGCGCGGAGGGAACGGCAGCCACACACCAGGCTCGTAACCATCTGCGTCGTAGCGCACCTTGATCTCATCGCCGCGAATGGCAATGCACTTCGTGCGTTCGCGCACCCATAGGCGGTCGCCGGGCTTCACCTTCTGCCAGGGCGACGGTCTTACCGATGAACTCATGCATCCCGAGGGTTTTTCCTCAAGATGAAACCACGCCAGCCGGCGTGTCATGGTCTTGCGGCCATCCAGCAGTGCGTGGATCATGGGGGCGCTATAAATGATGGGGAGATCAGCCATGGCCATACCCAGTAACAGCGGCAGGTTCGGCCTGGTTGGCCCCCGTGACCTGCTCGACAAGCTGCAGTTCGACCGGGCAAGGCTTTCCGCGACGAACGACCGCCGAGCGATTGTCTACGCAATCCTCGACTGCGCGATAACCGTATGGAGCTTCAATGACTGGTGCATTGAATGGTTCAGGGATAAAGGCCGGGCGGCTGAGGAGGTGACCAAGGAGCTTCGAGAGCGTGTGCCTTTGCTGAGCACTTGCGAGCTCATCGCCACTAGCGCAAAGCATTTCATCATTCGGCGTAAGGATTCCGGCGATTTGCACACGTCCATCATGGGTATTCACACGAAAGACTTTAATGCCGGCGAGATTGTCAGGAACAGCGAGTATTATGGGGCCATCTTCCACAATGGGCAGTCCTGGGATGCCGTGGATCTCTTCGTCGAGACGGAGTTGAGTTTGGCTCGCTATCTGCAGGAACACGGTATCGACCAGCTCAGCGGTGCTATCCGTTACGAATGGGACCCTGATAAATGACTTCATCAACGCACTGCCGGGAAATCGCTGTGCTCACGGCCGTCGAGCAGGCGGCCGGCGGCTTTTTTGCCAATCCGAGAAACGGTGTCGTCGTCAACATCATCCATCCATTGTCGGGTATAGGGCGTTCCAAAATGGTCGCCCTCCCAGTCTCGGTGTGGGAAGCGAGAGGTTTCCGGATCGTCATCGATTGACCAGCCATCAACGGCACCGACTTCTGGCGCCCATTCCCCCCATTGCTTGAAGAAGAACGGCACGTTGGCGGCGGCGCATTGATCGCGCAGGCTGCGCGCCCAATCGGGGTGCATCGGCCGGGCGCCTGGGCCTGATTCGCCGCCGCAGATTACCCAATCCGGCCGCGGCACCGGCAGGTTATCTAGGGTTATCGGGCCAAGCAGCGGCTCGGCGGAGATGAAGCGAACGGCCGCCGGTGTTTCAAGTAGATGCGGGTAGCGGTCGTTGAAACTGGCCTGATCCTCGACGCTGGTGCCGAGCCAGACATTGGGGAGGGGCCAATAGGCCATTTCAATGTCGTCAGGCAGGTCAATGTCGCCGATAGATGCAACCGGCCATGGATCGCGCTTAAGGAGTGACGGATCGGCTATCGCCATGTCCACCACCGCGCGGGCGATATTTGCGCTGCGGCGCGGGGCTGTCATATACATCGCCATGCGATCCGGCCGTTTGGTGAGAATCTGGAAAGTGTGCTGGGGACTGAGCATCATCACGGCGAAGATGTGATCGAGCCATTCTTCCTTGACCTGGTCATGAAACAGGTCGGATGTGGAGTTGACGAAGATGCGGCGCGGCCGGGTCCACTGCAGCGGCAGCATCACCTGGCTATCGGCCCAGGCGATGGCGCCGGTCCAGCGGTGATCGGTCTTGCCATCCGGCAATTTCACCATGGTAGCGATGCCGTGGCCCCATTGACCGGGCTTGGAGAAGCGCGCCGCCATGATCTCGGCATAGCAGTTCCGGCAGCCCTCGGAGACGCGGGTGCAGCCCCGCACCGGGTTCCAGGTGGCGTCGGTCCATTCGATGCTGCTGTTAGCGGCCATCACAGCACTCCTTTCATAATGCGCATCGTGGAAATGCGCAGAGCCTTTGCGATCTGCTTCACCGAGTGTATCAATACACGCTGCCTGCCCGCTTCGATGTTGGCGATGCTGGACCGCTCCCATCCAATACGGTTGGCCAGTTCTTGTTGCGTCCAACCGCGCGCTTTACGAGCAGCGAGCAGATTTGCGCCAAGAACTAGGTATGGTTTTTCCACCCGTGGCATCACTTCTCTCCTTTCAGCGCGGCTTCGAGCAACGCCGTCATTCGCTTCTTTGTTAACGCCAGTCTCGTGTTACGCATCAAATATGCCCTGGCGCGCTCCACCATCGCGTTATCCACCACAGGCGCGACGGGCTGGCGCAATAATTCTGCCGCACGGCCTATTTGAGAAACCAAATCTTCGCCGGTTATCGCCATCAACTCGCGAACTGGCAGGTCAAGATTGGACGGAGCGGCAGTAAACCCGAATTGCCACTCCGTCAAAACCTTCGCCAATTCCTCGCGCTCGGCATCCGGTGCCTGTTGCGTGATATCGGAAGCCACCTCCCATTCATCGGGGTTGATATCGCCTACGTGCGCTCTTATGGTGGCAATCTGCTCGTATGTAACTTCATCGTCGTAGTCCGGCAACGGCGCGGGCTTTTCGGTGAGCGATGCCGGGTCGATGGCGCGGATAGCGTCTATGCAGGAAGTCGCACCGTTTAATTCGCCTCCGCAGATCGGGTCCGCCGTGCTGGCGATATCAGCTTTTGCCTCAGCTTGAATTTCCACACACCGCTTTAAAGCAGCCTCCCGCATCGCCAGTGCGCCGGCAAGGAAGTCGTTGCGGCGCTCGGTCGCGAGGGCGTGCAAGGTACCCGCAGTGACTAGGCACAACTTGCCGAGGTCCCTATCCCCGCTTCCATCGATTAGTTCAGCCTTCCCAGTCTTGGCATGCATGTCTGCCAATCGCTCCAGTACTTCGGGCGACAAATCCAGCTTGGTCATTGGTCAGCCTCAAGGAACAGAATCGGCTGCGCCGCCACTGAGCCGCGCTCCGGGTAGTCGATCAGGCCAAGGCTTCGTAGTGCGCCAAGATTATTCGTGTAGGCCGAGCTGGTCGCACTGGCCTCAGCCAGGTCGGCAAGTTTGCCCCGCTCGATTGCACTGGGGTATGCGCCGATCAATGCCGAAAGTATCCGCCATTGCGGACCCGGCACCCTCGCGCGAATCAGGTTGCGCAGCTCATCGCTGGTCTTCGGGGCGTTCGGAGCTTTGGCGGCACCGCGGCCCAGAGGCAGTAGGGCAACCCTACCACCTGACGGGTAGTCGATCATTTCAGCCGTGCGGAGCGAGCCGAGGTTATTGGTGAAGGCAGAGCTCTTCGGCGATGCATCGGACAGGAAGGCGAGTTGGATCCGGTCTGCATGCCGTACGCCGATAGTTTCCAGGTACGCCAAGGCATCAAGAATGCGCTGCTGCGGACCAGAAACCTTGACGCCAGTACCTGGCTTGACCATGGGCAGTGGGCGAGTAGGCGTGGAGCGGACGACGGGACTCGAACCCGCGACGTTCGGTTTGGAAGACCGAGGCTCTGGCCGCTGAGCTACGTCCGCTTTGAGGTGAGGCGGTGCCGTCGTGCGAATGTCCTCGGGGGGCACAAGCGACCGGATCGCGTTCTCGCTGGCGTCGAGGGCATTCTTCCTGGCCATGACATATCCGGCCTCGAAGCCCTTCGGGTAGCCCTCCTCGTAGCCGGCGGCATGGCCCGCTTTGAAACCGTCATCGTAGGCAGCGGCAAGTGCATCCTGGTCCTGCTCCGGCGCAGGAGCGGCTTGCTGTTGGCGCTCAAGCTCGGCGATGCGCGCCTTGAGACGCTTGGGATCATTGGCTTCGGCTTCCTCGGCCGCCCCGCCGATCGCCAGGCGCAGGGCCGCGACATCGACCCGCGCCGCCACCACGTCGTGATCCCCGGTGTTGGCATCGGGGGTTGCCGTGTTGTCGTAGGTCGAGATACGCGGCATGACGAGCTGATTGAACTGCTCGGCTTCCCCGGAGCAGATCCAGGCCGTGCCGCGCGGCTGCTTGCCGAGCGAACCGGCGATCTTGACCTGGGTCGCGGTGTCGACATTCGCCTTCAACCACTTCAGGATCGGCTCCTGGTCGGCCGGCGAGGTAAGCCGATGAGCGATCAGGGTGTCGCAGCTGCCTAGGATAGCGTTGTGGAGCGCCTGGGTGCGCTGGGTGGCGACGATGAGCCTGATGCCCTTGGAGCGCCCGGCGGTGGCGAGCGTCTTGGCCCAGTGGATCGCCATGTTCTCAGCGCCCAGGCCGGCGCGCTCCTTCGGTGCGAAAAGGTGTGCCTCCTCGATTACCAGGTAGAGGACGCCCTTCATGCGGCGCAGCAGCACCGGCGCGAAGTCGACGAAGAACTGCGCCAGACCGCCGGGCCTGAAATCGGCCATGTCGATGATCGAGAGCGGGAGCGAGCCATTGGCGACGAGTTCCGCCACGGTGGCGCCGGCCTTGTCGTGAAGCGGTACATGCCCGCGTGGGCCGCCCAGGATATGGAACGGCAAGCCCGGCCGCTTGCCGTCGGCGCTGGAGATCAAGCCCCACCAGTCGGACTTGATCGGATCCAGGATGCAGACCCGCGCACCTTCGGCCACGACCTGCTCAACGAGCAGCTTGGCGGTCGTGGTCTTTCCAGAGCCGGTCTTGCCGACAATTGCTGTGTGCTGCTCGATGGCCGCGCGCGGGAGAATGTTCATGCCGTGCCCCCATTGGCGATCTTGAGCGGCTTGGCCGCCAGCTTGCCATCGATCAGCGACACAAGGTCGCCGACGGTGAGTGCCGCCTCAGCTTCGCGGTCCTCGATCCCGATATCGAATTCATCCTCGGCCCACATCGCGATTTCCACGATGTCGAGGCTATCCGCGCCGAGATCGTCGATGATGCGGGTGCTGTCCTGGATGGTGTCGGTGGGCTTGTTCAGGTGATCGGCCAGCCAGTGGGTCACGGTTTCGCGGGTGGTCATTCGGCGGCTCCATAAAGTGGCGGTAGGGAAACGGCAATCTGGTAAGGGCGCACCCAGATATCCTCGTTGGTCAGCAGGAAGGTCTGACCTGTCCAAACAAGCAGCAGGGTCTTGAAGATGGTCGACGCCACGGCCTCGGCAGCATCAGGCGGCACGGCATTACCGATCCACTCGCGCCATGCGGAATCGCTGTTGCCGGCGAGCCAGAACGGCTTGTCGAAGTCGACCATGCTCTGGAGCGCGCCTTGATCCAGGGTTGTGAACGGACGATGCCAAGTGCCGTCCTCGGCCCGGATCACAGCCACCACCTTGTCGTTCTGGCCAGGCAGCCCAGCCCATGTCGCCCTTGGATCGGCAACGCTCCATGGCCCATTGTCGTGCTGTCCCTGGGCCGGCACGGCGCCGGCATGTCCCGTCCACGGCACCACCCCGTAGTGGCCGCCCGTCAGGTAGGCGTTGCGGTCAGGGCTTGAGAGTGCAGTCGGGCGTGGATCAGCAACGCCCAGGCCGCCAGCACTCGGGCCGGCACCGCTGGTGATGGTCGGGCTGACATCCTCCATCCTCACGACACGGAAAGCGTTGTTGTGCTTCTGGTCAGAGCCGATGCGAGGTTCGGCCTCCGAGTATGGGCCTTGGCCGGGCGCGACAGCCGAGGTGACGGTCGAGCCAACGTCCCGCCAGCGCTTGAGCCCGAGCTGCGAAAACTCCCCTCGGAATTCATCAGCGCGTGGATCCGCTACGCTGAAGGCCCCATTGTAGGGTAGGCCACGTGTCGTTACGACGCCGCTTTGCCCTTCCCATTCATTCACCCCCAGCACGCCACGGTGATAGGCTTCGTCCGGCAGGATAAGGTAATCCCTCAAGTGGCCATCCTCGATGGCAAGCCGCTTGAGGCTGCGCCAATCCTTGCCGGCCTCGACAAAAGCCAGCCGCACCCACGTTTTCCAATGCAGCGACGGCACGCGGTGCATCGGCCCTGCCGCTGGATCACCGGGTAGCGGCAATTGCTCCAGAACAGAGCCGACGCTTTTCAGGGGCTTGCGTGGGGCCTGGTAAAGGAAAGGTGGCACCTTCGCCATGTGACGCGCCACCAGCAGGAACCGCTTGCGGCGCTGCGCCAGGCCGCCGAGCTCACCGCAGCAGTGGTTGGATTCATGCACGGCATAGCCATGGGAGTGCAGCAGCGCCGTGATCTTATCGAGCAGCTTTCGCGACCTGGTGACGATACGCGGAACATTCTCGAACAGGATGAACTCGATAGGATCGTCCTTGTAGGCTTCGAGCAGCAGCCAGACGCCACGGAGAGCCAGTTCATTCAGCGCCTGATACTTGCTGGTCTTGGCACGGTTCTCCGGCAGCAGGCCGCTATTGCCCTTGCATGGAAAACTCATAAACACGACGTGAGGATGCTGATGGCCGTATGCCCGATGTAGGTCAGCAGGAACAGCCTCACGCCAACCCGTAGGAGGCAGCCGGCCATGGAAAGCGATGTACTGTTCGGTCGAGAACAGGTCCAGCAACGTGCCCTTAACGCCGGTCATGGCCTCGAAGCCTTCCAGCGCACCCTTGTCGTTGTCGATGCCACCGAGGCAGACGGATTCCGCTTCCATGTTCCCGACGCGGGCTTTGCCGCGGAGGAAGCCGGTTGCGCCTGCGCCCACGCCGCAGCACATATGAGCATGGTTGATTTTTCGACGCTCAAACGGCATCAGGCCTGGCCCTCCTGATAGGCGATGAACTCCTCGATCCACCGCGGATCGGTGGTCTGGCGGCAGAGCTTGTCGGCGATCAGCAGCAGGACCTCCGCGCTCCAGCGCAGCCGGGCGGTGTTCTGCGCCGGCAGTTCTCCGGGACGGGAGGAGAACCGCGCCAGGCCGGCGAGCTCACGCATGCGGGCATGCAGGGGCGAGGCATCCTCGGGATGTTCGACGCGGAGCGAATCTGCGGCGAGGGCAAGGTCGTGGAAGCCGGCATGCCAGGCGGCCCGCATGGCATGCTCGAGTTGCGCCGCGAGCAGGATCTGGCGATCCTTGGGCACAAGCTCCAGCCGCACCATGTCGGCCGCGATGCCAGTGGCGTGCTGTTGGAAGGCGTCCATCACGGGGCCTCGCCGCCGGCGGCCGGCGCCGCGTCGGTGAAGCTCGGGGTGTCGCCCTCGTCGATGGGCCAGCCCGTTATACGCCGGCTGTGGACAGCGAGTGTGGCGTGCATCGAGGGGCCATGTTCGGGGTGATGATGCCGCAGCCGGCGGAGTTGTTCCTGATTGCTTTCCCACAGGGCTTTGGCGGCCTGTGGTGCCAACTTCAGCTTATCGAGGGCACGACTGAAGCCCTGGTAGAACTTGCCAGAGCCTGAAAACCGATAGGTGCCGACATCGTCGCCATCGGGGATTATCAACGGCCAAACCGGCTCATCGCTGTCGTCGGCCTCGTTCGGCTTGACGCTGGAGGCCGCCGGCTCTCCCATGGCGGCAAGGCCTTCGCTGCCCTTGGCCGCCGCCTGCTTGCCCTTCGCCTCTAGCGCGATGAATTCCTTGTGCAGGGCCTCAGCAGCAGCCTTGCCGTCGTCGGTCTTGCGCAGATCGGCGAACTGCTGGCCGGCATTATTCTCCCAGATCGACGCCAGCACATACCATTGGCCGGCAGCAGCGGCCTGGCGCATGGCGGCCAGCATCGCGTCATAGAAGTCGCCCGGCGTATAGAGCAGTTCCTCGCCGTGCTCGGTGATGAAGGGGATTGTGGCCTCGGCCTCGGTTTCCCCGGCGCCCCCGGATTCTTCGCGCGTGAAATCCTCGCGGCGTGGCGGCGGCGTTTCCTCACCAGACGAGCGCGGCGCGTCGATGATACGGCCTTCCATTTCCTCGGCGGTGTAGTCATTGCCGAGTTCCTCGGGGAAAGCGCGACGCAGTGCGGCGGCTTCGGCAACCTTCTCCAGCATGTAATGCGGACTGCGGGTCCATTTATCGTTCGGGCAGTCCGTACCCTTCCAGGTGCCGAAGCTGGCCCTGTAGTAGACCTTCGGCCCGACAAAGCCGACGCGCTGCCCGTCGATCATCCGAAACACGGTCATCTGACACCACTCGGGATAGGAGACGGTGACGGTGCGCGTATCACCGCGCTTCTCGCCGGTGAACGTCTCGGACTTGTCGGGCCCGAACGAAGCCGCGTCACAACCGGCGAATTTACCCGTGCGATGCGCGGTGGTGCGCAGTTCGCCAATGCCGGGCCATACGGTCTCGACCTCGTAGCCCTTCTTGCTGTCCCAAACCGGAACGATGTGGACTGGGCGTTTGAAGGGATCGAGCTTGCGTGCCCGGCAATAGGCCAGGGCCAGCACGATGGCCTCCGGGGTCTTGGCCGAGGGAAAGATGGAGTCGGTGAGTGCGCGCCATTCGGCCGGCCCGATACCGAACTTCTCCTCAATGCCTTTGACGAAGGGAATGCGGCCGCGCTCGACCTGGACCACCTGACCTTTGCTGGCCGCATCCTGCAACTGCTCGAGACGCTGATCGTGAGCGATCTGCTCCTTGGTTTTCTGCTTCGCCATATCAGCCTCGCACGGTGGTGTTGGTTTCGGGGAAGATCGACACGCCCGGGATCTCTTCGACCCCGCCTTCGTTGATGGCGGCGCGGATCGCGGCCTCATCGGGCATCAGGTATTTGCGCGGCAGGGCGTCGATATCGGTGATGCGGAAGGCCATGCGCTGGCGCAGGGTCGCCATGCTGCCCATGTCGCCGCGTACCCGGGCGGATTTGATCGACGCCGCAACCTGCTTCTGCGCGTGATGCGCTTCGCCCTCGGTGGTGACGGCGCGGCGGCGGGCCAGGCGGGCGTCGCGGTTGGCATCCTCGGCTTCCACCTCGGCGGCTTCCGCCTGGGCCTGGGCTGCGGTGGCTTCGTCGGCCTTCTTCTGTGCCTCGGCGGCGCGCTTGTCGGCGGCTGCCTTGGCCTTCGCGGCTTTCTCCTCTGCCTTGGCCCGGGCCTCGGCATCGACCTGCTGCTTGGCGGCACGCTCTGCGGCACGCTTGGCATCCTCGGCAGCCTTCGCGGCCCGCGCCGCCTGGGCCTCGGCTTCCCGCTTGATGCGCTCGGCTTCCGCCGCTGCGCGCTGTCGCTCGGCCTCGGCCTCGCGCTCCTTGCGTTCGGCTTCCTCGCGCTCGCGCCGGGCCCGGGCCTCTGCTTCGCGCGCCAGGCGGGCCTCTTCCTCGCGCTGCCGCCGTGCCATTTCGGCCTTCTGGTCCTGCCAGCGCTTGAGGCGCGGCCGCAACTGCTCATCGTGCTCCCTGATCCGCGTGATGCGGCGCTGGAAGAAGTTCTCCACCATCTGCGCCATGGCGAGGAAAGGCGCCTTGATACGGGCCCGGGTATCGTCGATAGCCTTCCGCGCCTTGGCCAGCTGCACGAGAAAATCAGAGAGCCGCGCGGCCTCGTCGTCGTTGCTGATAACAGCCGGGACGCGCGCCACGGCCTCCTCATACCTGGTGATCAGCGTGTCGTAGGAGGCGACCGCGCGCTCCATCTCCTCGCGCAGCGCCTCTTCCTGGGGCGGGTTGTTGCCGCCCATGCCGAGGCGTGATTCGTCGTCGATGCTCATCAGGTGACCTCAGAAGGGCGAAGGGGCGTGGAGCCAGTCGGTGCGCTGGCGGGGATTGGCGTGAGGCGAAGTCGGCAGGTGCTCGCGGGCGTGGCGGGCGCGGGCCACCATGAAGGCGTATTCCTCGGGCTCTATGGCCTCGGCCATCAGGCCATGGCGGGACCAGGCCGCGAGTGCGCCGAGGCCCATGCAGGCGATCTCACCCGGATCGTGGCCGGCAGGCGGATCAGCGGTGACGCGCGCGCCGCTCAGCTCCGCGTGATACTCGATATCGGCCAGCAGCACGCCGCTCTCCCGGCACCGGTGCTGCACGGTCCAGAAGCGCAGCGGCGTCGGCACCGTGCCGCGCGCCAGGCGCACCTGGTACCAGCCCGGCTGCGGCAGGGCATGGTCCTGATCGGGGTTGCCATGCTGGCGCCGGAAGCGCCACTCAGCGCTGGTGGTGGAAGTGGCGGTGATGATGGGCGAGGGGGTCATGCCGTCCCCCAGGTCAGGCGCCACCAGCGCCATTGCTGCCGCACGCGATAGAACCAGCCGCCGCGCCGCATCATTCACTCCCCCGGCGATACCAGTCGGCGTGCAGGCAGGGCGCATACGCGGTGCGGCCCTGCTCGAGATCCTCGGCTACTTCAATCGCGGCCTCGGCATCAGCCTGCAGGTCGATGGCGTGATCGGCATCGCCGGCGATCAGTGCCGTCTTCGCCGCTCGCTGCAGCGCATCGGCATAGCGGCGCGCGCCTCGGGCCGCGACCTCGGCCGGGCTCAGGCTCGGGCCCTTGCCGGCGGGCCGGATCAGCGGGAAACCATTCTCAAGCCTGGGGATCATGTTCACCTCACGCCGCGGGACGCGGCCCGCCGTCATGGTCGGGGGAGACCTGAGACGGCGGGCACGCGGTGCTCCGACCTGGCGAGGCAGCCCAGGGCGGAGCGGGTGACTGTGAAAAGACAAGGCGCAGATGGCCAGGCGGCGTCAGCACCGGAGCGGGCTCGATCTCGTGCGCGGGGATGAACCAGTCGGAGTCCGGCGTGGCGTCGAGCGCCACGGTGAGGAACTGGTTGGTGAAGCCGGCCGGGCTGGCGTTCACCACCGTCCCGTAGGCGCCCGATACGGGATCGCGGACGCGGTCGTATGGGCGGAAGCGGCTCATGGCACGGTCTCGTTCTGCCGCCCGCTGGCGTAGTCCGCGATGCGCTCCACAAGTTTGTGGCAGTCGTCCCGGTGACGGGGTGCGCCAGGCCCCCAATGTTTGCGGGCATCTTCGAGACTGAGGAGTCGGCAGCCAGCTTGCACAAACCACTGCCCGCGCAGCACAAGGCCTCGGAACATGTAGCCGCGACCATCTACTCCAGCCTCAATAAAGAGGGTCAGCCCAGGGCAGTTCACGACCCGCACGACGGTGGCGGCCTCGAGCGCCGGCAGCGCCGTCAGCCCAGGGCAGTTCACGACCCGCACGTCGGTGGCGGCCTCGAGCGCCGGCAGCGCCGTCAGCCCAGGGCAGTTCTCGACCCGCACGACGGTGGCGGCCTCGAGCGCCGGCAGCGCCGTCAGCCCAGGGCAGTTCTCGACCCACACGACGGTGGCGGCCTCGAGCGCCGGCAGCGCCGTCAGCCCAGGGCAGTTCTCGACCCACACGTCGGTGGCGGCCTCGAGCGCCGGCAGCGCCGTCAGCCCAGGGCAGTTCACGACCCGCACGACGGTGGCGGCCTCGACGTTTTCAAAAAGCCACGACAACGAGCGGCGGCGGCCATTTACGCTCAAATGGATCTGATCCGGGTTCATAGATTTCTCCATTGAAATTTGGTCATGGCAGCGTCCCCTGGGCCTGGTTGAGGAGCACGATGCCGAGCAGCAGGTCGGCGCGGGCCACAGCGGCGGCAGCGTCGGCCATGGCGATGGCGGGATCGCGATAACGGGGCACCCTATAGGGCAGCGTCTCGCCGCCGCAGGCTTCGCTGGCGAGCCGCACCACGGCATCGCGCAGTTCGGCCTGCCGGGTTTCTCGCGCGATGCGATGGCGTGAGAGCCAGGTCATGCGCAGCTCCTCCAGCGCGACCAGGTGGCGCGGCATGGATTCGCGGGATCGGCCGAAATGGAGGGCTCGTAGCCGTACCAGTCCCAGCGCCAGGCGCTCATCGCGGCTTCGAGATCCTCGGGCCGCTCAACGGTCAGTTCACCCGTAAGGTCGCCATGCGATCCGCGGCCCGTTTCCTTGATGGAGAAGGCCGGTCTGCTGCTGGATGAGGGGCCCGCGCTCATGCCAGCACCCATTCCAGGATCTGCACCAGAGCGGAGAACAGCCACCACAGTCCTTCGGCGATCAGCCACAGGCCGTGCAAGGCCGCGACGACAAAACCGACCACCAAGGTCCAGGCCAGAATGGTGATGGGATTGCTGAGCGCTGGCGGCATCGTGTCGCGCGGGTTCTCATCGTCGCGGCCCCAGAATTCCTCCCACCAGGAGGCAACCTTGGCCTTGGCGCGTTCGATCAGGTTCGGCATGGCTATTCGGCCTCCGTGGTGAAGCGGGCGCGGTGCGCCATGAAGTGGCTGTCATCGGCCGCCATGGATTCGGCAATGGTGGTGAGCTGCGCAGGCGGCACCGCGTGCAGGCCCGCCGAATAGCCGCGCTCGGCCTGGGCGTGGAGTTGCTGGAGCGATGCCGCGGGGGTCGGGGCGGCGATGCAGGGCTCAGGCAACGCTGAGCCTGGCGGCCGCATGGTCACGTAATCGAGCAAGGCCTGCTGGGCATCGGCGATCTCCGGCAGGGCGTCATGCTCGGATTCGAACTGCACCGCGATGTGCCGCAGCACGGCGTCGAGATGCAGGGCCAGGCGGTCGGCATGGTTCAGCGCATGGACAATGGCGGCGGTGCCGGCCACGCCGCGACGGCTCGAGACATGGGCGATGAAGTCGCCATCGGCGCCAGCGATGGCATGGCTGCCATGGGCATGAACGGGAAGCGGCAGGGCTTCGCCCACGGGGCGGCTAGGCCGGGCATCGCCGGGTTCGGCGAGGGGAAGAGTGGAGGGAGCGGGGGCCTGGCAGTCCATGTGCGGTCCTAGAGGCGCGAGGGATGGGGCTGAGTGGCGGGAATGCAGACCAGCCTTGTGAGCCGGCCCGCACCCCGCCTAGCATCGGCGGTGCGAACCCAACCGATGGAGGAGACGATGGAGAGCAAACTGGAGCGCCGTGTGTCGTTGCTCGAGCGGCAGGCCGGCGAACACACCTTGGCGGCGGCACGAAATGCCGTCATGGCCGAGGTTGCGATTGAAGTCGCCGCGTATTTAGGGATATTGCTCGGCGCGACATCGCGCCCGATGCAGGAAGCCCTGGAGAAACTGCCGGCGATGCTATTGAAGGCCAGGCCGGAAGGCCCCGCGAAGGAAATGGCCGCCACGATCATGGAGCGACTCCACCTGCAGTGGGCGCGCCCGAATCCGTGGCGGGACAAATAGTCGCCCGCCGCCATGCGTCATTGGCAATGGCCAGTGCGCCGGCGGATTCTTCCATATGCTCAACCCAGCGCTCCAGATGGGCGCGCGCCATGGGATCAGCTTCCTGGGCGGCAAAGTCAGCAGGCAGGAAGCTGACATAGTCGCCCTGGTTGGCGATCGCGAGATACCGGCGATAGAGGGGGCTATGGGGCCGGGCCATCGCTCAGGCCTCCTGCAGCAGCGCGCCGAGGAACTGGGCCGCCTCAGGAGAGAGCTTGAAACGCTGGAGCGGAGCGCCCGGGACCTCGATCACAAGCATCTTGCCCTCAGGAGTGGGAAGGACTTGAATGCTTTCAATCGCAAGGGATGCGCGCTCCACGGCTCGACCGTTGACGCACCACTGATAGAGGGAGGCCTTGATGTCGTTGCTGTCAGACATGCTGAATGCCCTGGATCGCTGGGATGAATGGCGGGAGATGCGCGCCGCGCCGAAACGCATTGCCGATCTGGAGGCCCGCATGGGCGCGCTTGAGGCCGCGTTGGCCAAGCGGCCGCCGGCGGAGGCCTGCCCGATCTGCGGCGGCGAGATGAAGATCACGAAGGTCGTCCCGCATCGCCAATTTGGCGCGATGGGCCTGCAGGACAGGCTCTATGCCTGCCAGGACGCGGCTTGCGGTCACAGCGAGCAGCGGATGCATGACCCGAATGGGCGCCTGGGAAAGAAGGGCTGAAGCGCGCATCACCGACGCCCCATAGGCAGGACGGCCTCGGGACCGGCCTCACCGACATGCGCGATGCCGGCGCCTGCGAAAGGCGGGCGCCATTTCGGCCGGGCGGTCTGGCGGTCCCGCGCCATGTAGCCGGAGAGCGCTTCATAAAGGCGACCCTCCCGGCGCTCATCGAGCGCCGCGGCGATATCGCGAGGCAATTCGGTCGAGCGTTCTTCGGGCGGGATCGAGGCATCGCTCAGGCCGAATTCATAGCCCGCGCTATAGCCGATGAAAAAGATGATCCTGGTGAGGGCCGCGTCGCCGGCAAGGGCAGTGACGTGCTTCCGGGCGAGCTGGTAGATGACCTCGTAGGCGATGGCGACCCGCAGTGCCGGCAGAAAGGCAAAAGCCTTGTCGGCGGTAGCGGCTGCGGCGGTGTCGGGCATCGTGGTCTCCCCTGGTGATGGGGAGATGGTACGCATATGCGGACTTTTGTCAATACGCAAAATCGTACTAATGAATTTTAATCTAAGAAGCGGTCCTTTCGACTAAAGCGAAGTTCCATTTAAATCAGTGAGACTTAAGGCTCTATATGACTAAAATGCGCGCCGCCCACTCTTACTTAGAGCCTCAGCCTTCCGTCGAGAAATCTCCTGGGATGCATACGGGTGAGTCATTTCGAGATAAGAAAAATCTGCCGTGCTTGATCTTTGCCTTAACTTCATTTGCCCGTAAGCCGTTTCCCAAACGCAGTGTTCGGATTGGTACATGACTCCCATCCTACTCTGCCATGGCAATACTGTTTGGCTTGTTGGCGGCCCATATCGTGTGACCAGCATCGATTTCAGAGCCTGATAGTCAGCGACAACAACACTCATTGCGAAAGCAACAAATTGATTATCCAAGTAAACGTACGAAAGAAACTCTACAGTTATCCCTTCCAATTTATACATATTGCCCCCAATGCGACCTGTGCTTTGGAGGGACCTGTCGTAACAAGTAACCAAACCGGGAATAGCATCATCATTATTGCAGGGTTGAGAAAACTGATGACCCATATAATTTCCCTGGTGTTTCGAAAGGCTATCGCCGAAGCGGTGACCGCGAAATGAGAATGTTTCGTCTATTTGGGCTGATGCAGATCCCAGCAAGACAATGAATATCATGGCTATATAGGTTGTGATCCTCATAACTTCCCCCGCTAGATGTTACCCAAACTTTCTGAACTGCCAGATTCGGCGATAATCAGATTGCGGAAGTAACTATAGCGCGAACTTCTAATTGACAAAAACAGTAAAACACGCTTCGATTGATGTGCTGCGAGAGCGGCATAACTGCCGGGTGAATGCCCTCACCCCCCAACGTTAATTCGCCTGGGACTCCCTGCCAGCGCGCCGGCATTTCCAGGTCTAATCAACTCGCGACTGTGAGTCGATGGGGTGGGGGAACTAGTGACTAAATGCTTATCTATTTGCCGCTTTTTGCCGCAATTTACACTAATAGAGAGCCCAAATTTATCCATGCGGTACAGCCATGGATAAACATGAAATGAGAATGAAAATCGAAATTGTGAAGAGTAGGCGACTGCGTATGCTCGGCTTAAAGCCGCGCTTATCTCTCGTGCTTTGCCCCACTACCACTGCGGCCGGGCATCATAGCGGCAATATAACCAAGCATTCCGGGGCCGCGAGGGGGAGGGGGTATACCAAGCTCACTCTGCTCAGCGATAGCCACTCTGATAGCCCATTCATCACATGTCGGACCGTCACCAGCAAGAATACGGTCGATAGTGGCTAATATTTCGTCTCGGACGCCGGGCTCTAGGCGTTCAAACTTTTCAAGGATCTCGGCTTGATCCAGGTCTTTGGCCCCTGAATCACGACGCCCCTGACCAGTGGCTAACCACTTAGCATTTATGCGCAGTGCTTTGCAGATTCGGAGGGCGTTTTCTAAGTTCGGCTCCGCATTAGGCCGCGTAAACATTGAGCTTAATGTGGTTTTAGGAATGCCGCTCAGTCTGGCTAACTCGGCAGGTTTCATTTGCCGATCATCCATCGCCATCTGAATTCTTTTTACTACTGTCTCATTCATCTGATTATTAGATCATTCCCGCAGTACGAAAAGGCGTTTGACAAAAGTCCGCATATGCGTACTATGGGGGCATGACTGACCCAATTTCCGCTTCCCTTGCTGCTCTTGATGCCGCCGCATCTATTGTTGGCAGCCATGCCGCTTTGTCTGGGAAGATCGGGGTGCCTAAAACCACCATGTCCTCTTGGCGAACCAGGAAGAAGGCCGTTCCCGCCGACCATTGCCTGCCCATCGAACAAGCCACCAACGGCCAGGTCACGCGCCACGACCTCCGTCCCGACATCTTCGGGCCACCCCCAGCCCAGCCCCCAGCCCCCACAGGCGAGGCGGCGGCATGACCCTGCGCATCACCTCCGAGAGCGGCCACGGGGTCACTCTCAAATTTCTTGGCCCGAACGGCGAAGACATCACAAAAATGCTGGCGGTTGCCTATGGCGGGACCGTCCATCTCGACACCATGATCTCGGCGTCGCTCGACCTTCTCATCGACCGGGTCGATATCGCAGCGGAAGATGTCCGCTGGTGTACCAAGAACCCCACCACCGGCACCTTCGATGAGATTGCTTCCATCGACTTCCGGGACGGCACCCGCGTAGAGCTTGGGCGCGACGGATCGGTTCGATGCAGTCACGTCACTCCCCCTACAGGCGAGGCGGCGGCATGAGCAGCGTCTACGAGCGCCATGGCCTGCTCACTCCGGACGAGCTTCGGGAGATGGTGAACCGCGATCCGCTGCCAGCCACTTCATCTGGTTGGCGAAAAACGCCTCTATCGCTGTTCTGGTACCTGTTATCGCTGCCTTTTCTCCCGCATGGCCTTCGCCGCATCGGTGCAGGGCGTCTTCGTAAATACCAGCCAGAAACTTCGCTGGATCGGCTTGTTCGCGCGCGAGGCGGCGCATGAGCTCGACCATGATGATCTCGGTGGCCAGCACGCGGGACTGCATGAACGCGATCATGCGCCCGACTTCATCCAATGGGTCTTCCACGGCGTTCTCCTCCGGTGTGTGTCTTAGCAGCCGCATCGTAGGCGCGGCGGGGCGGGGTGCCAATCCGGCACTTCTCCCCGCCGCTGTAGTTATCCTCGTCGCGATCGCCTGCCTCATGCCTGCCGCTCCTGTCCATGCCACCACCATGGCGCAGATCGGTCAGCAGGGCTGCGGCGGCGATGCCGCGATGCTGCCCGTGGGCTACGTGGCGTTGGTCGCGGCGTTCTTCTTCCTCATAGGCGCCCTCACCATGGGGTGCCGGCGGTGACCCGCAACGGCGCCATAGCGGCCCGCTTCAGCGCCGCCGTGCAGCGCCGCCTAGTGCCGCATACCGGCATCACCAAGAAGATGCTGGTGCATCGCGCCTTGCCGCGCCTCAGCGTCGACACGCTGGACCGCTATCTCGCCGATGCCACCACCATACCCGCTTCCGCCATCCAGGCCCTGCATGTCGCTTTCTCGGCGCTTGGCTGCTCGGGCAGCTTCACCGATGAGGTGATGGGCGGGGAGGCCAGCGTCGCCACTGCTGGGGCGATGGCCGGGCAGGGGCCGGCACCCATGCGCCTCCCTGGCCCGGAGATGGGTGCCGGTCTCGACCTTTGCTTCTGGTCCACCCACCAGGGCACGCTCCATAGCGCCCCGCTGGGCCATGAGGCAGCCGCGCGCTCGTATCTCGGCCTGCCACCGCATACCCGCAGTGACGCCACGGCGATAATGTTGGGGCAGCTGGGCTGGGTGGCGGCGCAGCGCGGAGCCGAGGGTGCTTTCACGGTCGAACTCATGGCCGCGCGCCTCAGCCCCGAGGCCGCCAGACGGGCTAGCGCCTGGATCACCCTGCAATCCATCGACCGCCTGGTGGTGATCGTGGATTGCCGGCCCGAGGTGATGGCGCGAGACGAAGCCGCGCAGCTGCTGCTGGTGCTCGCCCGTCAGGCCAGCGAGGCCGAAGGCATCGGGCATGGCTGGGCATCGGAACACATTGCGGCAAGCAGCATCGAGGACCGACGCGCAGCCGATCTCTGGCGCGCATGGCATGAGGCAGCTGCTCTCAAGATGTCCGATGGTGCGGCCCTGGAGGCCAGCGCGCGGCTCGGTTTGATCGGCCGCACCTCGCTGTTCCTGGTCGAGAGCGGCGATGCAGTGTCGGCGCATTGCGGACCAGGCTTGTATGTCGATCCCTCGGTCGTGGGGCGCTCTCTGCGTACTCGCCGCGATCGGCATTACGCGGCCATGGTACTGGGCGACCTCGAGCAGGCCAGCGCTCAGCCCGGACTCTGCCTTGCGCATCACGTTACCCGCGCTGCTGGCGGGAGCTACAAGCGCCTCGCGATGTCGCGTGATCTCGGAGCAGGGCGGCACCAGGTCATCACCGCGTCGTTTGACCTCGTGGTGCCGAGCGGCGAGGAGCGTCTGCAGTGATGGATCCTGTGGCGTTTCTCCAGGCCGGTATGCTGTTGCCCCGAGGGCCGAAGGCGCGGGATGTCGCGATCAACATCGGGCGCCTGCATGGCGCACTCGAGCGCGCCGGCTACACGGTGAGCATCACCCACGAGCTAGAGCGTGTCGTTGAACTCTTCCAGCGCCGCGGCCTGCCGCTGAGCCCGGTCGCGGATCCCACCTACCACCCCCAGGCCTCGGCACCGGACCGCACTCTGATTGTGTTGCTCGAGCGCGATGGGGTGAGCGTTGGCACCACGGTGCAGCGACGCATCTACACGGGCGACCTTGCGGCTGACATGCGCGACCTGTCGTTTTGGTATGGGCAGACCAAATGGCCGCCGCCTGGAACCACCTGCATGGTGGCAGGTGATTGGGCGGAGCCGATCCGCGAAACCGCCGTGGTCTACAGCTGCGCCTTCGCCCTCGCGGGCCAGCAAGGTCGCAAGGATTCATCCGCGGCCGCCCTGATCCGTCTTGGCCATGCCATGGCGCTCGCGACCTGGGATTGGGGCTGGCTGTTCGGGCGTGGCACGGCGGCCCTTGCGCAGCATTTCGGGTTCAACATCCATGGCAGCCACACGGTGGCGAACGGCGTCTGGCTGCTGCAGCCAGGCCAGGACCCGGCCACCCACCCGCATCTCGTGGTGCTGGAGAAGCGCCAGGCTTTCTTCGAAACCGCCGCGCTTCACGCCTATGGCGACCCCGCCGCCACGCTCCGCATCCCCGAAGAACTTCACCCCGCGTAACCCCACCACCGACAACTACCGACAAGGAGCCGACATGGCACGAGCCCTCAACAAAGAATCTGCCAACGCCGCCAGGGGGCGGGGCAGCAATGTGCCCGATGAACTCGTCCAGCAGCGCTATGCCGCCTATGTGAAGCTGAAGCAGGACGAGGAAAAGGCGCTGGACGAATACAAATCGGCCCAGGCGTATTCCCGCAAGCACCTCAAGGCCTGCAAGGCCGATGGCATTACGCCATCCCAGTTCACCAAGCTCTATGCCGAGAGCAAGCTCGATCCGATCCTGGTCGCTCAGGATCGCGCCGAGGAAAATCGCCTGCGCGAGATCCTCAACATGCAGATCCGCACAGGCGATCTCTTTCCCGAGACCCTCAACGCCGCGCCGGGCCGGTCCGACAACGAACTCGACAAGCACTATAGCGCTGGCCTGAGCGCGGCTGAGGCCGGCAAGACCGACGACTCCCATGGCCTGCGGATCGGTTCTCCCGAGGAGATCGCCTGGACCAAGGGCTTCAAGGCCAAGCTCGCAGAGGCGTTTGGTGGTGCCAAGGCGCCGGCGACCTTGGCCGAGGCCGGTGCTGGCGAAGTCGCGGCAGCGCAGGCGGCTGCGGGCAATGGCAAGGGTAAGCGCGGCAAGAAGGCCAACGGCGGCGACGCGGCCGTCCATTGATCGACGAACAGGGGCGGCAAAATGCCGCCCCTGGCTATCCAACTCAGTAGGAATTATGCGCCGGCCATGAATATGCATCGCATCATAGCCATTGATATCGGGGCCAATATTGGTTGGGCGGCGCACCCCAGGCCGGGCACAAACACCCCCGGCGAGCCGCTGCATGGCAGCTTCAGGCTGCCAAAATGCGAGGATGGCGATACCGGACCGATGCTGAAGGCGCTGCGGCAAACCATGCTCCGCACCATCGCCGGCGAGCCTGTACTTACCACAGGCGATGCCTTCGGCAACCTCAAGCTCCGGAGCATGACGGGTCAAGAGATCAAGCCGCTCTACGACATCCTGATCTATGAGGCCCCGATACCTCCGGCTGGCAAAGATAAAAAGGTGGTTACCAACATCTCGACCACCGAGCAGCAATACCATCGTGGCGGTTGCCTCTCGATGCTGGCCGCCGAGCTTGGCATGCAATGTTTTACAGGGCACATCCAGAGCGTCCGCAAGCATTTCTGTGGCTCGGGATTTCCGCCCGAGCCAAAACAGGCAGTACAGGAGGCCTGCCGTCGCATCGGTTGGTACCCGCAGGACCATGATGCTGCCGATGCCCTGGCGCTGTTCGATTTCGCCTGTCACCTCCTCAAGCAGCCGTTCCGGCGCGCCGAGGGCCCGATGTACTTCCAAAGCAAGGCGGGATTCTGACCATGGCACGTTTCCCCTGGGCGGATGCGAGCCGCGACGAGCGCAAGGCCTGGATGGCCATTCGCGCAGAGAACGGCGATACTATTGGCCAGATGGCCGCGCTTGCCGGCGTCACCCGAAACACTATCGCGGGCGCCGCCAACCGCGCCGGCATCAAGACCAAGACCCCGCAGCCCATCGCGCTGCAGGTCACCCATGCTCCAGAGGCCGAGCAGCTGCGCGGCGATATCCTGGCTGCGGCTGCCCAGGGCAAAACCCCGCGCGAAATCTCAGCCGAAGTGGGTGTTACCGCCCAGCATGTCGCTTTTGTGATTCGCCAACATGATCAACGGCAGCATGCCGAGGCCATGAAGAAGAACCGCGAGCGGGTGCGGGCCGCCGAATACAGGGCGCGGCGTATAGCGAAGGCTTCCCCTCAGTCACCGCCGCCACCTAGGGGTTCGGCGTCAGTATCAGCCGCGCCTGTGCGCAAGAGCCCTGCGGTTCGCATCGACCGCCTTTTCGAGCCGCCACGCTTGCCGCCCCAGGCGGCGGAGACCGTCGCGAAACGGGATGCCCGATATGGCGCCATGACCTGCCAATGGATCGCGGGCGATCCCAAGGCCCAGGCGCCGATTTGCGGGGAGGCGAGGGTGGTCGGACGGCCCTACTGCCTGGCGCATTGCTGCAGCGCTTACCAGGGATTTGCCGAGCGTCTCGAGGCCATCAATGGAACTCTCTGAAATCAGGTTGCGGCTCTATGTGGCAGCCATCGCCGGAGGCCACGAGCTTGAGGATATCGCACCGTTTGTGGCCCGCGCTGAGCAGCACATCCTGGGCGGCGAAGAGGCGATGGTCGAAGCATCGCCAGCAGTAGCCATCGCACCGACTCTCGCTGCCAAGCCCGCAGCGCCTGTGCTTCCCGAGGCGCCGCTGCTGCCCACCCATCTCGCGCGCGTGCTCAAGGCCGTGCAGGAGGGGCTTTCGGACGATGGCATCCACGAGATCACCGGGTATTCGGTCGCTACAATCGTCAACTACCGGGGCAAGCTGCGCCGGTTAGGGCTGCTGCCGCCCGCGCATCGCAGGGACGCGGCAAAGCCCGCTGTGGCGCTGCCATCCACGCAAGCACCCCTGCCGGCGCCGCCAGCTGCCCAAGCACAGCCATTGAAAACGCCCGAGGCCTTGTCGCCCGTGGATCGGCTGATCGTGGCCTGGCGCCAGAAGGGACAGAACGCAATGGAGCTCGCGGGCCGCTTCTCGCTCACGATTCCGGAGATGAACCAGCGCCTGCGCCGGCTTGAGCGCGACGGCTTCCTGCCGAGGGATGGCATCGGGTGATCATGGTCGAGCAGGAGCTCCCCTTGGATAAACCGCGCAGGCGGCGCACCAGCCGGGAGGCGCGCAAGGTGCATGACGCCATTGTGTTTCTACGCAAGGCCGGCGTGAAGGTCTGGCGTGGTCACGGTCATGGATATCGGGTAGCGCGCGGCAGCTGCTCGGGCCGCGAACTCAAACGGCTCGCCCGAACCATGGGTTGGGTAGGATGAAGGGCCTGGAGCGCATAACCGTGCATCACGGCGATAGCCGGGAGGTGCTGCGCGGGCTGCCGGACAACAGCATCGATAGCTGCGTCTGCGACCCTCCGTATGCGCTGGTGAGTATCGTTAAGCGGTTCGGAAAGGCCGGCAGCGCGCCGGCCAAGTACCGGGATGGTGTCTATGTCCGAGCCTCCAAGGGCTTCATGGGCCAGGCCTGGGATACGGGCCAGACAGCTTTTGATCCCGCGTTCTGGGCCGAGGTCTTGCGCGTACTGAAGCCCGGCGGGCATCTTGTGGCCTTCGGTGGCACCCGCACCTATCACCGCCTTACCTGCGCGATCGAGGATGCGGGTTTCGAGATCCGCGACCAGATCGGCTGGGCCTATGGGAGCGGTTTCCCGAAGTCACACGATGTTGGGAAGCAGATCGATAAAAAGGCCGGGGCCAAAAGGGCCGCTCTTGGCCCGAAATACTCCGCTGATGGCCGCTCGAGGGCCTCGGAGCCATCTAAGGGGCGGTCCAAGCGTGCCCTCCATGGCGGCGGCATCAATGGCCATGAGCGGGACTTCGAAACAGCACCGGTTACCGATGCCGCCAAGCAGTGGCAGGGCTGGGGTACGGCGCTGAAGCCGGCGTGGGAGCCGATCGCGCTGGCGCGGAAGCCGCTGATCGGGACCGTGGCGGAGAACTTGCTGCAGTATGGCACCGGTGCGATCAATATCGATGGATCCCGCATTCATGCTGTTGATGCTAAGGGCGGTGAATACACGATACGTCGATTTGCGCCAGGTGCCTCTGTCACTTCAGATGGCAATTGGAAACAAGACAAAGAATTTAAGGGAAAGATGAAGCCGGGCCGCTGGCCCGCCAACCTCATCCATGACGGAAGCGACGAAGTACTGAGTCGCTTCGTTGGCACAGAGGATAAGGCGCGTCCCGGTAATCGCTATGAGGGGGCTGATGACTATTCAGCCGGCTCCTCCGAGCGTGTCTACGGGGAATACAAGGGGCACACCCGCAACCGGATCGAGCGGCACTTCGACGACGCTGGATCGGCAGCCCGCTTCTTTTACACCGCTAAGGCCGATGCCGAAGACCGATGGGGCTCTCGTCACCCGACGGTGAAGCCCGTCGACCTCATGGCCTACCTCTGCCGGCTGGTGACACCTCCAGACGGCGTGGTCCTGGACCCGTTCGCAGGCAGCGGGACGACCGGCGTGGCGGCGTTGCGTGAGGGGTTCGGCGCGGTGCTGATCGAACGCGAGGCCACCTTCCATGCCGATATACAGGCGCGGCTGGCGCATTACGCTGGCGAGGGTGGGCATTCAGCGGCCGTAACCCAGCGACACGCGGATCCAGAGAAGTCCGTAATCGAGAAACTGCCGCTGTTCGGCGGCAAGGGGGGCGCATGATCGACCAGGTCGAAATGTTCGGCGCCCCGAAGCGCGCCGCCATTCCAGCGGCGGCAACCAAGGGCAAGCCCCGCCGCCCGTCTCAACGGCGGCTCGAACCCGCGTTGGCGCTGCTGCGCGATCAGCACCGCGACTGGCGGCGCATGGCGGAGAATGCCGGGGGCCTGCCGAGCGCCAGCCGCTTCCATGCCAATGCCCAGGCGATCGCCAACGCAATCGCGGTGCTGGAAGAGACCATGGCCTTGCGCCAGGCGCTGAAGGCTGAACTGCGCAATGTCCGCCGGAGGAAGCGGTCATGAGGGCGGGCGAGGGCATGAACGACTGGCTCAACCGGATGGCTGCCGAGAAGGATCAGCTAACCACCAGGCTCAAAACCTATTACGAATTCATCGGCCGCCAGCGCCTCGCGTTGACCGATGAGAAGCGGGCGCAGCAGGATCTGGCCAATGCCTTCGTCGCCGCGGGCATCTCATTCCAGCGCGAGTTGCAACTGACAATTGAGGACGTGCCGGAAGACCGGCGGGCGCAGGCCACCCATAAGCGCGACATCCCAGATTTTATGCTGCCCGGCGGCGTAGTGGTGGAACTGAAGCTGCGCGGCAACCAGAAGGTCGCCGTCTTCAATCAACTCGAGCGCTACGCCCAGCATGATGGTGTGAAAGCCATCATGCTGGTGACCAACCTGGCCATGGGCCTGCCTGAGGAGATTAATGGCAAGCCGGCCTTCATCATCTCGATGGGGCGCGCATGGCTGTGACCCGCACCTATGGCCGGCTGGAACTGGGGACGAGCGCCGGCGGGCCAACTGCCTGGCGGCTGTCGACCGACGAACCGCATATCGCCATCCGGCTTAAGCAGATTTTCGCGCGCATCCCAAAGCAGATGCCATCGCCATGGATCCTGCAGCGCGACGACATGCTGGATGCCGACCTGCACTGGTTCATGCAGCGCTACCCGCTGGAGATGGATGCCAAGGCACGGAAGGCTATTGCCGAGGGCCGTGCCCGCTTCGAGCGCGACCAAGCAGAAGCTGAGCGCATCCTGCTGCCTAGCTACAAGCCTGGCGAAATTCCCGGGCTGAAACCAGGCCAGGTGGTGCGCGGCTATCAGGCCCAGGCCATCGACCTGCTGCGCCTGCGCAAGCGGCTGCTGATCGGTGACGAGGGTGGTCTTGGCAAGACCTACACAGCGACGGCTTTCCTGGCCGGCACGCCGGCGGCGCTGCCTGCCGCCATCGTGATGGATGCGCACCTGCAGACGCAATGGTCCGAGGTGATCGAGAAATACTCCCATCTCACCTTGCATCGCATCAAGGGTACCAAGCCCTATGGCGTGCCGAAGGCGGATTGCTACCTGTTCCGCATCACCTGCCTGGCCGGCTGGGTCGATATCTTCAACATGGGGCTGTTCAGGACGGTGATATTCGACGAACCGCAGAACCTTCGCACCGGCATCGGTACGGCGAAGGGGCAGGCGGCGGCAGTGCTGGCCAGCAAGGCAATCTATCGGGCCGGCCTGAGCGCCACGCCGATCTACAATTATGGCAACGAGATGTGGAACATCGCGCAGTTCATCGACGAAGAGGCGCTCGGCGATTCCTATGAATTCCGACGCGAATGGTGCGATGATTTTGGCAAGGTAAAGGACCCGAAGGCACTCGGCACCTACCTGCGCGAACGGCATTTCCTGCTGCGGCGGCTGAAATCCGATGTCGGGCAGGAACTGCCCAAGGTCTCGCGCATCGTTCAGGCGGTGGATCATGACGCCGCTGCCATCGCTAATGTCGAGCAATTGGCCCGCAGCCTCGCGCTCGCAGCCACCAAAGGCAGTTTCGTCGAACGCGGCTCGGCAGCCCGCGAACTAGATCTCCGGGTGCGCCAGGCCACCGGCATCGCCAAGGCGCCATATGTCGCCAAGTTCGTGCGCATCATCGCCGAGGCTGGCGAAAAGGTGGTGCTGTGGGGCTGGCACCGCGCCGTCTATCAGATCTGGCTGAAGGAACTACAGGACCTCAAGCCGGCCATGTATACCGGCTCGGAGAGCGCCAGCCAGAAGAATGCCGCCAAGGCCGCGTTCATGGGCGACGAGACCAACATCCTGATCATGTCGCTGCGCTCGGGCGCCGGTATAGACGGCCTGCAGCATGTCTGCTCGGTTGGTGTGTTCGGCGAGCTGGATTGGAGCCCCGGCATACATCAGCAGTGCATCTGGCGGCTCGACCGCGACGGCCAGACCCAGCCGGTGCAGGCGTTCTTCCTGGTCTCGGACGACGGCAGCGACCCGCCGATGCAGGAGGTGCTGGGCCTCAAGGCATATGAGGCCAGCAGCATCGTGGATCCGCATCTCGGTCAACAGGCGGTTGAGAACGACACCAGCAGGATGGCGAAGTTGATCCAGCGCTATCTCGACGGCCGGCAGGCGAGGGGGGTGGCATGAACCTCCCAGCGAAGTTGCCTTCGAGCGAAAATCTCCCGCATAACCTGGATGCCGAGCAGGAATTGCTGGGCGCGATCCTGGTCAACAATGAGGCCTTCGAGCGCGTCCAGGGCATCGTGCGGGTTGAGGATTTCCATTCCGAGGCGCACCGCCGCATCTTCCATGCCATCGCCCTAAAACTGGGTCGCGGTGAGGTCGCCAATCCGGTGACGCTCAAGATTTACTTCGAGAAAGACCAACTGCTCGATGCCGTTGGCGGGTCCAAGTATCTGGTGCGGATCGCCGCCGTCGCCACCACGATCATCAATGCGATCGAATATGCCAAGGTGGTGCGGGAGCTATCGCTACGGCGGGAATTGCTGCGCATCGCCTACCAGGCGTTCGAGCGCGCCAGCAACCCGCTGGTGGAGGAGGATTCAGGAGCGCTGGTGACCGAACTCCGCCGTGCCATCGATTCACTCGACGAAGCCGGGGATATCGAGTTTCTCTGGCATGGCGACCTGCTCAAGCGGGGCCTGGAGAAGGCCAACGACGCATACCGCCGGGGCGCGCCCATCGGCATCCCGACCGGCATCCGGGCGCTGGATGACAAGGTAGGAAGGCTTGAGAACGGCAACCTGATCCTGCTGGGTGCCAGGCCATCGATGGGCAAGACGGCCCTCGGCCTCTTCATCGCCATCATGGCGGCGCGCTTCTTCAGGGACCAGCACCAGGACCAGCAGCAGGGTGCCAGGGCGCGCTGCGTGCTGTTCATCTCGCTCGAGATGTCTGAGGACCAGGTAGGGCAGCGCGGCCTCGCGGAAGCCAGCGGCGTCCGCTACAGCGACATGCGCAACGGCCGCCTCACCTCCGATGACGTGAGCCATATGCTGCTGGCGGCAAAGACCAACGATAGCGTGCCACTGGCCTATGTGGTTGAGCGTGGGCTGAACCTGCACAAGATCAGGCAGGCGATCCGCCGGGCCAAAGCCAAGCATGGCTGCGGGCTGGTGGTGATCGACTACCTCGGCCTTATCGAAGGTGATCAACTGCACCGTGGCCAGAATATCACCCACATGGTTGGGGAGATCAGCCGCGGCCTGAAGAAGATGGCCGGCCAGTTCGATCTCCCAATCCTGGCGCTGGCGCAGCTCAATCGCGACCTGGAGAAGCGGGACGATAAGCGGCCCCAGCTATCCGACCTGCGCAACTCAGGCGACCTCGAGCAGGACGCAGACGATGTGTGGTTCCTGTATCGAGACGAATATTACCTCGAGCGCAGCCAGCCACCGCCGAGCACTCCCGAATGGGAGGCCTGGGAGGAGAAGCTGAACCGTGTTGCCGGTGAAGCCGAGATCATCGTTGCCAAGAACCGCCATGGCGGGGTGGGTACGGTACGGGTCCGCATGGACGTTGCCCGCAACCAGATCCGCGCACTCGATAATCCCAGCGATCCCCGCCAGGCCACTATGGCGCTCCCCAGCGGCTCAAATAGCACACCCGATCTCCCCGACCACGCGACCGATTTTGCTCCCCTTTAAGGCCCGCACCCATGACCGAACTTCCCGCACCACCCACCCCCGCCGATGCCGATCTGAAGGACTTTGCCTTCATGCCGCTCGAGGTTGGACGCCTGCTTCGGAGCAAGGCCTGGCTGATCTGCAAGCGCCGCCCAGACCTCGCCTTCTACATGCTGAACCTCTGGCTCTCGGCCTGGCACTCGGTGCCGGCGGGCTCGCTCGAGGACGATGACGACGTTTTGGCAGATATGGCGAAATGTGACCCTGCGAAGTGGGAGAAGGTGAAGAAGGACGCTCTGCGGAATTGGTACAAGGCCAGTGATGGCAATCTGTATCACCCGGTGGTGGCTGAGAAGGTCAACGAAGCATGGCAGGATAAGGCGGAATACCGCTGGAAAAAGGAAGTAGACCGCATCCGTAAGGAAAATAAGCAGCGCGCGGAAAAAGGCGAACTTCCGTTGGAATTCCCACCGAAGCCCATTCGGAATTCCGAAAGAATGGCTTCGGAATTCCAGCGGAGCGCCGATGGAATTCCAGCGGAAAACGCTCTTAAGGGAAAGGGAAAGGGAGAGGGAGAGGGAAAGGGAAAGGGAAAGGGAAAGGGAGAATCACCTACGGTGAGCGCGGGCGAGGTTTCCGATGGAAAGCCGGATCCGTCATCGGCATCCACCAGCACCAGCCCCCTCGACCAGAACACTCCGGAGCGGCGTCTCGCGGATCGCTTCCTGGCGTTGCGCGACGAGCTCTGGCCCAACGAGGTCAGGCTTCCTTCGCCCGGGTTGACCCTGCTGAGCCAGGCCAAGGGGTTTCTCGGCGAAGAGCCGTTGCACGAGCCGCTCATCGCCGAGGTTCTGGATCGCGGCATGCGGCAGCAGGCTGCAAACGGCCAACCGGCCCCAACCTCGCTCAAGGCCTATGGGCTTTCGATCGAGCGCGCGATTGCCAACCATCGCCAGGCGAGCAAGCCGGCAGCAGTCAATCCACGGTCGGCGCCTGCCCAGGCCGATCCCGAGCTCCTGGCCAAGCAGCGAAACCGGGCTGTGTCGCTCTTTCGCCGTGGTGTGGAGTGGAGCACCGACTTTGGCCCCGCGCCCGATCACGAGGGCTGCCTCGCGGATCACGCGGTGCTGGTCGAGCATGGCTACCGGAAGGCGGAGGCCTGACATGAACGCGCAATACAGCCTCGGGCGCATGACGGGTCGCGAACCGATGTCTGCGCAGCAGTTCGAAGCCCTGAGCGCGCTCGCCTGGGAGCGGTATGGCATCCTGCTGGTGAACCCACATGATCCCCGTGCGCCCCTCACCGATCAGGAGCGGGCGGTGCTCAAGGGCTTGGGCGCCAGGCGCCACGGCAAGCGGTTCGCGCCATGATGCGCCCCACGCCATCCCGCCGCCCGCCAGGCCGGCCACCGAAGCCGGTGGCCCGTCCTGAGGTGCCGGAGCAGGCAAGGCCAGATGCTGGGCTGACCTGGTATGTGGTGGTGCTCAAGCCGGGTGCTGATGCGGAGAAGGCACGCCTGGGCCTGATCGCTCAGGGCTATGCCGCGTGGTGCCCCTACGCGCTGCAGTCCCGCTACCACGCGCGCTGCCGCAGCATCGTGCTAAGGGCCTTCTGGAACCCATACCTGTTCCTGGGCGTGGCGCCCGATCAGGGTATCGATCGCGTGGCCAAGGTGCCAGCAATTGCCTCGCTGGTGCGAGACGCCAAGGGCGTGATCGTGTCGATAGAACCGGCCAAGCTCGCACATTGCTGGGATGAGCTGCAGGCCATGGGTGGCTGCTACGACCAGACGCGGGCGGGGTCGAACCGCCACCACCACGCCGATGGTACGCTGCTGCGCATCAAGTCTGGTGCCTTCGCTGGCTTCCCCGGCCAGGTGCTCAACCACACTGGGGAAAGGCTGCGGATGCTGGTGGCGATCTTCGGTCGGCCCACCACGGTGGAGATTGACCAGTTCGAAGTCGAGCAAATGTGAATCGTATTCTAAACGCAGATCAAATCTGCGCTGTGGTTTACATGATGTGAGAAAAGCCGCGTATTTCTTGGCATTTGAAAATGGTGTTGACGAGCGCCGCGAAATGGCGCAATGAGCACTCAGCCGATGGCTGAGTTTTGGGCGGGGTAGTTTTTCACCCGTCCTGCGTGAGCAATCCAGCTAGGCGATCAAGACATGCCCTCAAGACCACCAACACACCGCCCTAGCGGGTGGAAGCCTGCGCCGCCGCGTCAGCCGCAGGCGAATGATGGTTTCTACCAAAGTCCAGAGTACAAGGCCTTCCGAGCGGCTGTGCTGAAGCGTGATCGGTATCGCTGTACGGCGGCCGATTGTGAGACACCGAACAGGGGTGCGGATGGTCGGCTGATCGCCAACCACAAGACCAGGATCACCGAAGGCGGCGCGAAGCTCGACCCTCGGAACGGCGAGACCCTATGCCCGACCTGCGATAATCGCTTTCATCGCGAAAAAGGGCGGTTTTCCAGGGCCTGACCCCCAGGGGGGTGAAAATCCTTGTCGCAATGGGGGCCAAACCGGCTCGGGTAGTCGCGAATCCGCCCGCAAAATTGGCGATAGGGGGGGTGGTGATCACGCCGGCCCCGATGAAAGGAAATCATGATGCGCGGCCGCAAGCCTGAAGCGACGGCGGTAAAGAAGCTCAAGGGCTTCCCCGGCAAGCGTAAGCGCAACACCAAAGAGCCGGTCCCGACCACCGGCTCGTTGTTTCAGACCCCACCCGGCTTCAACGATTATCAGGCGGCTGAGTGGCAGTTCATCATCGCGAACGCGCCGCCGGGCGTGCTCTACCGCATCGACCGTTCCGTGCTGGCGGCCTACGTGGTGGCGGTCTGCCTGCATCGCAAGGCGATGGTGGCCTTCAACGCCAAGGATTCGCTGCTGGAGGCATCGCCAAAGCAGGGCGTCCTGATGCAATCGGCCCTCATCCCGATCATCAACAAGCAGGCTGCGTTGATCGTCAAACTCGCTTCCGAGCTTGGCTTCTCACCGGCGAGCCGGACGCGGATCGAGGCGGGCGATCCGCCTCCCGTGCCGGGCAACCATGAAGGTGATGATGCCCGCGCCGGCCAGAGTGGCGACGAATTCGACCGGTACCTCGAAAAATCCACGCGCCCAACCCAGCACTGATCGCCGGCGTCGGCTTTGGGTCGAGCAGGATCCGGTTCGGGATTACGCGGAGAAGGTCTTAGCCGGCAAGATCCTCGCCGGCCGTTTTGTGAAGCTGGCCTGCCAGCGTCACCTGCGGGATATCGAGGAAGGCCACAAGCGCGGCCTGCACTGGGATCTCGCGGCAGCCCGTCACGGCATCGGCTTTTACGGCTATCTGCGGCACGGCAAGGGCGAGTTCGCCGGCAAGCCGTTCCAGCTTGAGCCCTGGCAGCAATTCTATGTGGGCTGCGCCTTCGGGTGGAAGCGCGAGGACGGTTTCCGACGCTTCACCACCGCCCTGCTGGTGGTAGGGAAGAAGAACGGCAAGTCCACGCTGTTGGCTGGTTCAGCGCTGTATTGCTTCGTGGCCGATGGCGAGAAGGGAGCCGAGGTCTATGCGGCAGCGACCAAGAAGGACCAGGCCAAGCTGGTCTTCGACGAAGCCAAACGGATGGTTCGCGGCTCTCTGCCGCTCAAAAGCCGCATCCGCGTGCTGAAAAACAACATGTCGGTGGCAGCGACCTACTCGAAGTTCGAGCCGCTAAGTGCCGATGCCGATGCCGCCGACGGCATCAACCCGAGTTTCGTATCGGTCGACGAGCTGCACCGCCACAAGACCCGCGCGCTGCTCGATCTCATGGCCGAGGGCAGCGGTGCCCGCGAGCAGCCGTTCCTGATGATCATCACGACCGGCGGCGATGATAATCCGGAATCGCCCTACAACACCGAACTCGACCACGCCAAGGATGTGCTCGAGGGCACGGTCGAGGACGACAGCTACTTCGCGCTGCTCTATCTGCTCGATAAGGGCGACGACTGGCGCGATCCGAAGAACTGGATCAAGGCCAACCCGAATCTCGGTGTCTCGGTCAAGCTCCAGGATATGAAGAACCGCATCGTGAAGGCGAAGAACTCGCCCAGCGCGGCCTCGAACTTTAAGCGCCTGCGGCTGAACATCAACCAGTCCGAGGCCCAGCGGGCCATCGACATGGAGAAGTGGGCGGCTTGTTCCCGACAGGCTATCGACTTCGATGCTCTGGTCGGTCGCCGGTGCTGCACTGCCATCGATTTGTCGTCGAAGATCGATATCACGGCCCAGGCCAACGTGTTTCCGCCCGATCCTGGTGAGAATCAATACCGGGTCCAGATGCGGTTCTGGATGCCGGAAGAGAACATCGAGGAGGCCGAGCGGCGCGACAAGGTCCCATATCGCCGCTGGGTCGAGCAGGGCTGGATCGAGGCTACGCCCGGCAACGTCGTCGACCAGGAGGCCATGTACCTGGCCCTGCAGGAAGATCGGCGCCTTTACCGGATCGAAGACATCGCTTTCGACCCTTACAACGCCACGCATCTCAGCACGCGGCTGATGGATAGCGGGCTGCCGGTGGTGGAGTTTCCACAAACCATCCGGACCTACAACGAGCCGACCAAGCGGCTCCTCGAACTCATCGTCGCCGGTCAGTTCGATCATGGCAATAACCCGGTGCTCAACTGGATGGCAGGCAGCATGAAGGTCATTGCCGACACCAAGGAGAACATGATGCCTTCGAAGAAGCATTCGCGGCGCCGCATCGACGGTATCACGGCCTGCATCATGGGGGTGGGGCGCGTAATGGCGGCCGGTGAGAACACGCTGCCGGATAATTTCGGCGTCCGGGTCATCTGATGGCCAAGCCGCGTGTCGAGTTCATGATCGAAGTCGTCCGCATCGTGGCGGCTTTAGCCGGCCTGGCGCTGATCGGCTACGGGGCATGGCTCGCCTATGAGCCGGCTGGATACTTCATCCCAGGTGCCGTCCTGTTCGCCGCCTCTGCTATCGGCGCCCTCAGGAATCGCCCGTGAGCTTCTTGGCACGCTTTCTCGGCGGGCCCATGGCCTCCGCTGACGTCAGCGGCACCGGTGCGCCTGAGCAATGGCTCGTCGACATCTTCGGCGGCATGGTTACGGCCTCGGGCTTTCGGGTCTCGGTCAGGGATGCGCGTTCAGTCCCCGGTATCCAGGCCTGTATCCGGGTCTTCGGTGATGATCTCAGCAAGGTGCCGCTGGCGCTCTATCGGCGCAAGCGCGGTGGCGGCCGCGAGGTTGCAGATTACAAGCCGCAGCACAAGTTGGTGAAGTTCGGGCCGGCGCCTTGGCTCTCCAGCCACCGCTGGCGCCGCGTGCTCTGGGATGCCTGCCTGGCGCATGGCAATGCCTTCTCCAAGGTGGTCCGCAACGGCATGGGTGTGCCGATCCGGTGCTCGAACACAGCCATCGGCGCGGTGTCGGTGCGATGGACCGCAGAGGGCGAGCCGTTCTTCGATTTCACGTCGCGCAGCAATCAGCTGCGCGGCCTGACCTACATGGACATGATCCATCTCGCCTACCAGGAGACATCGGACGGCGTGCCGGACGGTGGATCAATCGGGGTGTCGCCGATCATGCTGCACCGCGAAGCCGTGGCGCTGAGCATAGCCACCGAGCGGTTCGCGGCTTCGTTCTTCCGCAACGGCGCCAAGCCCAGCCTGGCGCTGGAGACCGAAAAGAGTATGAACGACGAGGTCTTCAACCGCCTCAGGCAGCAGGTCGAGGCCAATTATTCCGGCCTGCCCAATATGCACAAAGTGATGATCCTTGAGATGGGGTTGAAGCTCAAGCAGATCAGCTCGACCAACGTCGATAGTCAGCTTACCGAGATTCGCAAGGAACAGGCGGTCCAGCATTGCATCATGTACGGCATGCCGCCGCACAAGATCGGCATCCTGGATCGCGCGACCAACAACAACATCGAGCACCAGGGAATCGATTACGTCACCGGCCCGGTCTCTTCGAAAGCCAAGGCACTCGAGGAAGCCTTGAATCTCTCGCTGCTTACCGATGTCGAGCGTGAGGAATTCTACTTCGAGCACAATCTTGATGCGCTGCACCGCGGCGATCTGCTGTCCCGCTACCGCGCTTATGCCATTGGTCGCCAGTGGGGCTGGCTGAATGTCGACGAGATCCGGGACTACGAGAACCGCAACCCGCTGCCCGACGATGCAGGGAAGACCTACCTGCAACCGCTGAACATGACCAAGCCTGGCGCGGGATCCAAAGACGATACTCCCGACGATGCCCGGGACGACGACAAGAAGGATTGATGCATGACCATCCTCCAAGCCATCACCGCCGAGCCCTGGGCCATCATGCCGAGCTACCTGCATGTGATCGCTGCTTTGGCGCAGCGCGACCATGCATCACCGGCGCTGCGCGAACACCAGGAATGGAGCCGGCGCGATGGCGAGACGTTGCTGCAATCCATGGCCTCAGCGGTCACGGGGCGCCGCATGGAGGGGGCGCGCTATGCCATGGTCACCGATCAGGGTGTGGCGATCATCCCCGTCTATGGCCCGATCTTCCCGCGCGCCAATATCATCACAGAGTATTCCGGTGGCGCCTCTGCCCAGATGCTGCAGGCCGATTACCGCCTGGCCCTCAATCACAATGAGGTTGAGGCCGTACTCTGGGTCTTCGATACCCCTGGCGGTGCCGCATCCGGTGTCAACGCCCTGGCTGATGCTATTCATGCCGGTGCGGCCAAGAAGCGTACCGAGGCTTATGTCGCGGGTGCGGCCGCGTCGGCTGGTTACTGGCTGGCCTCGCAGGCCAAGCGCATCAGCGCCGAACGCACCGGCATGGTGGGCTCCATCGGTGTCGTGGCGGCGGTGCCGAAGCAGGTCGAGGCCGGCAACGATGGCGTGATGACGGTCGAGATCGTGTCGTCGAACGCCCCGAACAAGCGTCCTGATCCGACGACCGACGATGGCAAGCAGCAGATCCGCACCATGCTTGACGCCATCGAGGCACAATTCATCGCCGATGTGGCGCGCGGCCGCGGCGTGAAAACCGAGCGCGTCATTGAGGCCTATGGCCAGGGCGGCATGCTGATCGGCTCGGACGCCGTGGCGGCTGGCATGATCGACAAGATTCAGAGTTTCGAGGCGTGCTTCGACGAAATCGCCCAGGCCGTGAGTTCGGCCCGGCGCGTGAAGAAGCTAGCCCGCTAAGCATTCCCGGCGAGGGCTGGGATTACCTGGGCGCGCGGCGCCCATTCATCTCCATGGAGGTTCAGATGGACATCAATGCCCTTCGCCAGGCCCGGGCGAAGCTCTTCGAGCAGCTGCAGGCCCTGCAGGCGCGCGTCAGCGGCGAAAACCGCGCCATGACCGAGGCCGAGCAGAAGGAATTCGACGAGCTCGAAGCCAAGATCAACCAGATGGACGCGCAGGTCCGCAATGAGGAGCGCATCACTGCTCTGCGCGGCCAATCGGCCGTCCCGGCGGCCGGCAATTCCAACGTCGGCGCCCGTCCTGTTGCCGCCCCGGCGGTTCTCGACGGTGAACGCCTCACCGTAGCTGAGCAGCAGGTCATGGATTCTCGCGGTGATCTGCGTGCCGACGCGCCCGGCATTGCCGCCGTTCGCATGATGCGTGCCGTCACTTTCGCCCGCGGCGACATCGACCGTGCCGCCGCCTTCGCCGAACATGTTTTCGGCGCAGGCGATCCCGCTACGCTGGAACTGCAGGCCGCCATGCAGAGCAACGATTTCGGCTCTGGCGGCGCCCTGGTGCCGGAGCGCTTTACGGCCGAGCTTATCCCCTTGCTGCGCCCCCTCACGGTGATCCGCCGCAATGCCATGACCCGGCCTTTGGTTGGTGGCAGCGACAGCCAGCCGGTCGCCATGTCCGGCACTACCGCTGCCTATGTTGGTGAGAGCGAGGACTCACCCACCAGTGAGGCCGCCTTCGGCAATGTCCGCTTCACCGAACGCAACATGCGCGTGCTGTTGCCGGTGTCGAACAAGCTGATCCGCAATGCCTCTCTGGCGGTGGATGGCATGCTCCGCACTATGCTGCTGCGGGATATGGCCGTCGGTGAGGATCTCTATTTCCTGCGCGGCGACGGCATTGGCCCGCGTGTAAAGGGCATCCGGTTCCAGGCGAAGAACGTGATCCCGACCAATGCCACGGTCAACCTTGCCAACATCGAGACTGATGTTCGCGCCATGGAACTGGCCCTGCTCAACGCCAACGTGCCGATCTCTTCGGCACGCTGGCTGATGGCGCCGCGGGCATTCACCTACCTGCGTGATCTGCGTGACGGCAATGGCAATCTGGTCTTCCCGTCCCTGTCGAATGCCAATCCGACCTGGAAGGGCTATCCCGTCGACATGACCACGCAGATTCCGTCCAATCTCGGTGGCAGTGGCAACGAGTCCGAAATCTACCTCGTGGCTTTCGACTACGTCTGGATTGCGGATGCCTTCACCATCCGCATCGATGCCAGTGAATCGGCCAGCTACAAGGTCGGCAATGCGATGGTTTCGGCCTTCTCGACGGACCAGACCCTGATCCGCGCCATGGTCGGTCATGACATGCAGCTCAGCCGCCCCGAGGCCGTCGCGGTCGGCACTGCTTTGAAGTGGGGTAACTAGCCCACTCACCAAAGGTGGGGGCCGGTTCACGCCGGCCCCGCCTCGGCGTTTCCACGCCCCTCAACCCCTTCCACTCTATGAGGTGAACCATGTTCTCCAATGCCCGCGATCCGGCGAGCGAAATCGCCACCCGCTACGCTGCTGCCAACACCGCCGCCACCGCCGGCGGGTCCGGCGATGCCACCGAGGTCACCGGCGTGACCATCACTCAGTCCGGGTTGGCCACGCTTCTCGGCAAACGCTTTGAGGGCATCGCCTTCTCGGTTTCCGCCACCGCCACCCTGGCGGCGGCCGCGACCTTGACGGTCACCGCCAAGATCGAACACCGCGATCCCGGCGGCTCCTGGACTGACCTGGTGGCCTCCAAGACCATCTTGACTTTGCTCGGTGGCTCTGGCGGCACCACCGAACGCGGCACCGGCGTGATCGATGTCAGCCTTGAATACGCCAAGGACGAGATCCGCATCAAATTCACCCCGGACCTCTCGGCGTCCAACACCGACACGGCAGCGCTGAGCTGCCAGGCCATCCTCACCGGCGCCGACCGGCGCCCGTAAGGCCGCTACCGGGCGCGGCGGCCTGCTGCCGCGCCCCCCATCTCCTAACCGACACGGAGCAGCGATATGAAAGCCGTTACTTTTCGCGGTGCGCACCCCCCGTATATGCCGGGCGAAACCGCAGGCTTCGACGATACAAAGGCCGCCGATCTTGTGCGGCAGGGCATCGCCGTCTACGCCAAGGACGAGGACGGCCCGAGCGAAGCCGCACCCGCCAAGCAGGCGGAAGCTGCTGGGGCTGGGCAGGGGGACCTTGCCATCCCGACCCAGAAGCCAGGCTTCAAGCTCGAGCAGGTTGCCGATGGCTGGAACGTCATCGATCCCGATGGCAAGGCCGTCAATGCCGAACCCTTGAGTCAGGCCAAGGCCAAGAAGCTCCTCAAGGAGCGTGAATCCGCCGCACCCGCCAAGCAGGCGGAAGCTGCTGGGGCTGGGGCCTGATCTCCTGATGGCTCTCATCACCGTCATCACCGCGGCGTCATCACGCGCCCTGACCACCGTCGCGGCGGTGATGGCGGAGCTTGGCCCAGAATGGGCTGGTCAGGAGCAGTTGATCGCCGGCTATATCGCGGAGGCCAGCGAGATCATCGAGGGCCAATGCAATCGCATCTTCGCCCTTGAGCGTTTGCTCCAGGTCGACCGCGAACTGGCGGATCAGAAGACCATGCTGCTGGGCCGCTGGCCAGTGGTGTCGGTGCTGCAGGTGAGCCGCAACGGCGCCGGCCTTGATGCGGCCACCTACGAGGTCAACAACACTGCCGGCACCATCCGGCCGCTGGCGGGTGAGTCCTACTGCAGGTTCCCTGCCGGCCGCCATGAGGTGGATTTCTGGGCCGGCTACCGGCTGCCCGAGCAATCCACCATCGGCCTACCGACCGAAGGCGTCCAGCCGCTGCCCGCCGTCATCGGTCAGGCCTGCATCCGCATGGTCAAGGGCCGGGTGCTCGGCCGCGAGCGCGATCCGGCACTCAAGGCCCAGGAAGTCGAAGGCGTGGGGCGCGACGAATACTGGGTCGGCGGCCCGGCCATCCCCGAGGATATCGCCGATGCCCTGGCGCCCTTCCGCATGCCCGCCATCTGAGGAAACGCGATGCTCCCCCAATCCATCGTCTCGCTCTCGATGACCGAAACCGGCACCGATTTCACCATCGGCGCAGCCGGCTCCTATGTGTCGCGACCCGTCAAAGACCTCTATGGCCTGCAGGCCGCCGATGTCTCGGTCTACTTCGCTGGCGGCGCTGGAGGCACCAGCGTCAAGGCCTATATTCAGACCAGCCTCGACCAGGGCACTTCCTGGATCGACCTCTATTCCTTCGCGGCCCTTACCTCGGCGAAGCGTACCGCGGTATCGCTCCGGCCCGGCGGCGCGATTATCACGCCCAGCGATGGCGCGCTGGCCGATGACAGCCTGGCGGCCGGTATCGTGCTCGGGCCGGAACTACGCACGAAACTCATCGTCGCCGGCAACTTCACCGGCAGCCCGCTGCTGGTTGTCCGCGCGGCGTTGCGCTGATGACGCCCAAGAGCATTTCGGCCTTCATCCGCCGCCGGGGGCGCGATGTGGTATTGCGCCGCCTCAGCGGTGGCGCCCAGCCCTCGCATCTCGACGTGGTGGTCAAGGCGGTGATCCGTGGTTACAAGCCATCCGAGATCACCGGCACCCTGCAGCAGGGTGACCGTCTGCTCTTTGCTGGCAACACCGAGATCGCTGAGGCTCGTTGGCCCGGGCCCCCGAAGCGCGGCGATGTCGTGCTGGATGGTGGCAAGGCCTTCACGATCGTGGCCCCCGATATACGCTTCATCGGCGGCGAGGCCGGCCTCCACGTCCTGACAATCCGGGGCGGCTGATCATGGGCCTGCGCATCACAGCCGTCGAGCGCACCGTGAGGCTCGGCAAGGAGCACGTCTCGCCGGAGCGTGTCGGCGCTGCGTTGGCAAGCCTGGCCCGCGCTGAACTCGAGAAAGCCATCGCGGCGGGCGAGGGCACGGCCGAGTATGAGACCTATGTCAATGGCCGCGCGGGTGCCGCGCTTGAAAGCGTCCGGCCCCCTGGGCCGATTGTCTTTGTCTTTGCCTGGTTGGGCCCGGTGGTGGAATTCGCCACCACTTTCCTGCGCCAGCGCTATGCCGTGCGGGGTCCGGCTGCAGGTGGCCACTACCAGGATAGCCACCGCGTGCTGATAGATGGCCGTGCCTGGAGCGGCGGCTCGATCCCGAGCCGCGCCGAGGTGACGATAGTCAACACCCAGCCTTATGCCCGTAAGGTGCAGATTGGCGCCAGGGGTTTCGAGGTGGCGCGCGGAATCTATGACGATGCTGAAAAGGCCGTGCGCCAGCGCTATGGCCGATTGGTGATCTGCCGCACCCGGTTCGTGTCGATCACAGATCCATACCTGCTGCGCTATCAGGGTTACCGGTTGACCCGTTCGGGCCGGCCAAAGGCCCGCAAGGACATGCGCGCGGGCACGGCGCTCACCTATCCTGCGCTGGTGATCGCGCTGCGGGAGCCCGCCTGATGGCCAGCGACGATGCCTTCACGCTGCTTCAGGGTTATCTCGAGCAGCATTGGAATAATGCCGGCGTCAGGTTGGTCTGGCCCAACGAACGCGACACAGAATTACCGCCGCGGCCCTTCATCTATCTCGATATCGAGAGCGGCGAGGATGATCTTGCTTCCATCGGTGCCGCAGAGCCGCGCGATAATCTCTGGCGCGAGGCTGGCTGGCTGGCTGCCACGGTGCTGGTCGAGCAGGGAGAAGGCACACGGCAGGCCCGCCAGATCCGAGACCAGCTTGCGGAAATATTCCGCGGCCTCTCGATCGGACCGCTGCGCTGCCGCGCTATGTCGCGCTCCCGGGGCGAGGCCTGGGAGTCCGAGGGCTGGGGTAACCTCTACGGTCTGCCCCTGATTGTGAACTGGGAACTCGACGTCACACCATGAAAGGAACACCCATGACCAGCGTCCCGCAGGCGCCGAAGCGCTTCACCGTGGCCAAGGATTTCGCCACCCCACAGCGCCGCTTCCAGGCCGGCAGCATCATCACCGCCGTCGATCTTGATGGCACGCTCGGGATCGCCGATTGGGAGCGCACCGGCCATCTCGTGCCGGCCCCGGCTGAAAAGGCGCAGGCCGAGAAGAGCGGCGGCGAGAAGGGTGCCAAGCCGGCCGCCCCGGCCTGAGCAGCGCGGCGCAAGCGCGGTTCCCTATCGTAATCAACCCCCACCAGGAGAGCAGCCATGAGCGACTCTAACCGCACCCGGATCGCCGGCGTGCGCGAAACCACCATCGGCACCACGCCCAACACCCCGCGCCTGCGCGGCATCACTTTCGTGGGTGAAAGCCTGAGCAGCCGTCCCGATACCGTGAAGTCCGATACGGTGCGGGCAGACCGCATGAACGAAGACGCGCTCGATGTCGGTGAGACCAATGCCGGCGGTCTGACCTTTGAACTCCAGTATCCGGTCGACAAGTCGATGATCGCCGAGATTTTCGCTTCGGCGCTGCAGGCCGACTGGGTTTCCTCACCGTCTCGCGACAACGATGGTGTTGCGGATTCTGTCATTAGCGATGTCGCGGCTACCGGCGGCGTCATCACGGTGACGAATGCCACCGCCTTTGTGGTCGGCCATCTGGTGCGCAATACCGGCTTCGGCGTCTCGGCCAACAATGGCCTGTTCCGCTGCACCACCGGCTCAGCCACCGCGCCGGCCTTCGCCAGCCAAAGCCTTGCCAACGAGGCAGCGCCTTCGGCGGCGGCCCGCATGAAGGTCGTGGGCTTCGAAGGCGCGTCCGGCGATATCACTGCCACCGCCGATGGCCTCGGCAGTACCACGCTGAACTTCACCACGCTGGGCCTCCAGGTTGGGCAGTGGATCAAGATCGGCGGCTCCGGTGCCGGCTATCGCCTCGCCACCGAGGCCTGCAACGGCTGGGCCCGCGTCAGCGCTATCGGGGCGCAGGCCCTGACCCTCGACAACAAACCCGCGGGCTGGACCACCGACGATGGCTCGGGCAAGACCCTGCGTGTGTTTTTCGGCGACCAGCTCAAGAACGGCACCACGCAGATCGGTCTCACTTTCGAGCGCGGCTTCCTCAGCCAGCAGACCCCCACCTATATCGTGCAGCGTGGCATGGAGGTGAACTCGCTGCGACTCCCGATCCAGGCCAAGCAGACCGTGAAGCTGCAGGTCGAGTTCATGGGCATGTCGAGCAGCCAGGGCACTTCGACCCTCGATGCGTCGATCGATCCCGCGCCCGCGACGGTCGATTATCCGATCATGGCCGGCAGTGCCAACGTCAACAATATCTCCGAAGCCGGCGCCGCGATCTCGGGCGGCAATTATGCCCGCGAGCTCCAGTTCGAGATCGCCAACAACCTGCGGGATCGGCCTGTGGCGGACAGCAAGTATACTTCCGGCCACGGCGTCGGCTCCAGCGATGTCAAGGTCACGCTCACGACCTACTTCGCGTCGAACGCCCTGCTTCAGAAGCTGTTCAACCGCACCCCGACCTCGGTCTCGTCGCGCCTCACCAAGGGCGGGCGCGCGGTGATCACCGAAGTGCCGCGCGCCATCTACATGACGGGCAGCCCCAACGCCGGCGGCAGGAACCAGGATGTCATGCTGCCGCTCGAACTTGAGGCCAGCATCGATCCGCTCACCCAGGCGCAGTTCATCGTTAACCGCCTCGAATACTACGAACCCTGATCGCAGCCATTCCGGGGCCGACGCCCGGAGACCAGGTTGCGCGCAACGGCGGGGAGGCGAGGGTGTCGGCTCGTCTCCCCGCCACCCTTCTTCCGACACGACACGCGAGATCATCCATGACCACCGACACCACCACCCCTTCCGCCAAGCCCGCAGCAACCAAATCGGTCTTGAAGCTGCAAAGCCTGCGGGCCGATATCCAGCGCCAGAACGATGGCGACTGGGTCGATGTGCCTGGCTATCCCGGGATTCGCCTCAAGGTTCGGGCGCTGAGCTATACCCCGTACCAGAACGCTCTGCAGAAACTGATCGAACGGGTCAACGCCGAGGCAAAGAAGGCGCTGAAGGTGGGCAGGTCCTACGACAAGGTCGAGGCCATGGATCGCGGCAATGGGCTGCTGCTGGCGACTATGATCCTGCAGGACTGGGATGGCTTCGATACGGCGTATTCCCCGGAGGTTACCGCCGAACTGCTGCCCGAGCCTGAATGGCGTGAGCTGCGTACCATGGTTGTCGGCGCCGCCAGCATCCTCGGCCAGGTCGAGGGTGAATGGGAGGAGCAGGCGGTGGGAAACTCCGCCGCGCCCTCCGCCACAGCCTGACGGTTGGCGCCGCAAGCGACTGGCTTGATGAACTCTCGGAACTCGACCCGCGCACTGCCGAATATCGGGCGCGGGCCGAGCCGCCCGAGAATGCCGAACTGCCGCCCGGTGCGGGCCGCTTCTGGTCGGCATTCTGGATCCTGGTCAATGACCGCACCTACGCCATGACCGGCGAACCTTACCCGATCCCCTTTTCCGCCATCGACGCCTATGGGCGGCGCATGGCGCTCGAGGGCACAGAGTTTGAACGCTTTGTCACGGCCATCACCGCCATGGATGAGGAATACCGCGCGGTGATCTGCGAGCGCATCGCCGCCGCCCACCAGCGCCTCTAGAGGACAGAATGCCACATATCCGACACCATTTCGCAGCCCAGGGAGCACCGGCATGACGGTAGCGCTCTCAAGTCTGCGCGTGGAAGCGGATCTTCCTGGAGCGCAACGCTTTGCCGGCGATGCCGCTGGCGTCGCTCAGGGCTTGGATAAGGTCGGAGCAGCTGCCGCTGGTGCCGCGCGCGGTGTAGAAACCACCGAGCGGGTACTGGCTGCCGGCGCCGGCTCATTCGAGCGCCTGCGCCGCAGCCTGGATTCCAGCTACGAGGCCCAGGCCCGCTTCGAGGCCGGCCAGACTCGCATCCAGCGCCAGTTCGAGCAGGGTCGAATCTCGCTGGCGGATTCCGAACGTCTCCTCGGACTCCTCAAGCGCCGCTACGATGACCAGGTAGCAGCGATCGACCGAGCCACCGAGGCTCAGCGACGCAATGCGCTGCAGGTGGCGGCGGCCCGCGCCGAGCAGCAGGCCCTGCTGCAGGCCAGCTGGTCTTCACAAGGCCAGGCCATCGCCAACCGCTTTGCTGGCGTGAACGACAATCGCACCGATACTGCCGCCCGCATGGCGGACTTCGAGGCGGCAGCACGCGCGGCCGATCAGCTTCGCGCGCGCTATGTGCCGCTGGTGGCCGAACAGCAGCGATACCTGCTGAGCCTGCGCGAGATCCGCGAAGCCCAGGCCGCTGGCATCCTCACCCAGGCTCAGGCAGCCGCTGCAATCGAGCGCACCAAGGTCAATTTCGCGGCTCAAGTGGCGAGCATCAATGCATCAAAGACCGCTGCCGAGACCCATACTGGCGCGGTGAAGCTGCAGGCGCACCAGATCGCCAATCTCGGCCAGCAGATCCAGGATGTCGGCGTGCAGCTCGCCGGCGGGCAGAATCCCTTCCTCATCCTGGCCCAGCAGGGGCCGCAGGCCGCCTATGCCGTGGGCGGCTTTGCCAATCTCGCCAAGCTGGCACTCTCCTTCGTCACACCGCTGAATGTCGCCCTCGGCGCCCTCGCGGTTACCGGCGGCATAGTGACGCTGCGCGCACTCGACCTCAGCAGCGAGACCAGGGCGGCCGGCGTGGCGATCCGCGCCATGGGTCGCGATGCCGATTTCACCACCGGGCGCTTCAACGCGCTGGTCGAGCGCATGCGCGACCTCGGCGTGTCGAAGGACGATGCCCGCGCCGCCCTCACTGCCGGCCTCCGCAACCCGCTCGCCGGCAGCGCCGACCTGCAGCGCGCCGCCACACTGGCGCCGGATTTCGCTGCCGGCTTCGGCACCGATATCAGCACCGCCACCAAGGCCCTGATTGAACTCGGCACCGGCGGCTATGCGGCGATCAAGAAGCTCGACGAAGCCTACAATTTCCTCGAGCCGGAGCAGTTGCGACAGATCCGGCTGCTGTCTGAGCAGGGGCGCCAGGCCGAGGCCACGGCGCTGGCCTATCAGGTGCTCGGTGATAGGATCCGTGGCCTCGCCAACGACAGCATGTCGGGTGGCGGCCAGGCCTGGCTGAATTTCAAGCGTGGCTTCGAGGATGCTTCCACGTGGGCGGCAAATCTCAGCCTCGTGGCCTTCTCGGTCACCCAGCTAGGCAAAGCCATGTCGGAGCTGGCGAACAACAATTACCTCAAGGCGATCGGCGAACTCCCACTCTTCAAATGGATGGCGAATGGCTTTGGTTTCAGCAGTTCTGCTGGGGCCGGAGCTGGTGCGAGCGGCCCGAGTGCCGTATCCGTCCTGCTCGCTGATATCGCGCGCATTGAAACCGCGCTCAAAGACGCCAAGCTTCCTGGGCAACGAATGGGCCTTGAAACCGCGCTCGCGGTTGCCCGGCGGAAGTACACCGATATGTCGGTCGCCGCCGTAGCAGGGGAGGGCGGTTCTTATGGTCCGCCCGCAGCCTTGCAGGCCGCAGAAGCTGGCGGCTACACCAGCAGCGGCGCCCAGAAGGCGGCGGTAAGCTACGTCAACGACATCACCGACGCCTACAAGCGCCAGCTTCCCGTCCTGCAGGCGGCGGCCAATGCCCGCGATGTGATGCGCGCCAAGATCGCCGCCGAGATCGAGGCAACGCAGAAGGGGGCGGTCGGCAAAGAGCGCGAAGCTATCATCGCGCTGCGCGTCCGCGAGGTCACCGATCAGCAGGCGGTGTCCTATCGTGATGCCACGGCGGGGCTCAATCTCCAGATCGACGGCCTTGGCCGTGTTGCCGAGGCCTATGCGATCTCGGAAGCTGCCGGCAAGCAAGCAGAGGCCCGGCTGCAGGCTGAGCAGGAGCACCGCACCAACGCTTCCGTCTCGATCGAGGGCCAGACCAGGCGCCTCATCCTGCTGGCCCAGGCCCAGGACCGCATCGCCGCTGCCCGCCAGGGCCGCGATCTCGATCAGCAGGCCAGCGGCCTGCGCCTGGTGGCAGAGGCCTATTCCATCTCGGAGGCTGCGGGCCGCGCCATGGAGATCCAGGTGCGGGCCGAGGCCGATGCCAGCGCCAATGCGGAGATCAATGCCGCCAAGCACGCCCAGCGCCTCCAGGAAGTAGCCGCCGCCCAGGATCGCATCGCCGGTTCCAAGGCCGTGGCCGATATGCGCCTCCAGGCCGATGCGGCGCAGCGCCTCACTGTGGCGGCGCGTGGCGGCGCCGAGGCCAGCCAGGAGGCACAGCGTCTCCTCGAGGTCGAGGCCTTCGAGCGCCAGCGCGTGGCGGCTGCAGGTGATGTCATGACCGACAAGATCCGCGAGATGGTGGCGGCCTACGATGCGGAATCTGCCCGCCGTCTGCGTGCCCAGCAGGATCTGCAGCGCGAAACCGCGCTCCGCAACGCCGGCCGCGAGGCCACGCTCGCCGCCGCCCAGGCCCAGGCCGCTGCCATCAGCAATCCCGCCGAGCGCCGCGCCGCCGAACTCGCGATCGAACGCCAGCGGGAATTGAACCGCCTCTCCGACCAGTATGGCGACCTGATGTCCCGCCAGGCCCAGCAGGAGCTGGCTTTCTGGGATGCCGCTGCCCAGAGCCGCGAAATGACGCGCTTCTGGGATGACGTGCGGGCCAAGGGCGAGGAACTCTCAAAGGATCTGACCTCTTTCCTGGTCGACGGCTTCGTCAACGCCCAGGCGGGCGGGAAGTCGATGTTCGACAATCTCTGGTCCGCCGCCACCGCCGGCATGAAGCGCTTCTTCGCCAGCATGATCGCCGAGGCCGCGCGGGTGAATTTCGTGCAGCCGATCGCGAATGGCGTGGTGTCGCAATTCTCCCGCGCCTTTGGCATCGTCAGCCCCGGTGGCTCGCCGGCCGGCAGCAGCGGTCTTGCCATGGGCTTCGGCCCGCTGGCGGGCCTCGGCAACATGGGAGGCCTTGGCGCCGACAACTTCGCCGGCCAGACCCCCGGCAGCTATGGTCCCTTTGCTCCGAACGCGGCCAATAGCTTCTCACCTCTTGGTGCCCTCGGCGCTGCCTTGGCGGCAGCCGGCGCCGGCTATGGCCTGCAGCAGGCCACCGGCTCCAAGGCGCTGGGTGCGCTGGGTGGCGCCGGCACCGGCGCGCTTACCGGCTACATGCTGGCCGGCCCCTGGGGCGCGGCGGCGGGCGGCCTGGCTGGGCTGCTGGGTGGCCTGTTCGGCAACACCTCCAAGTCGGTGGGGCCGAATTCTGGGGCCTACGGTTATTTCACTTCTACCGGCAGCCTCACGGGCATCGGTTCAGGGGCCGACAATGGTGGCTCGACCGGCGGCGTGCTTGACCTGCTGAATAAGACCAGCACCGCCTTGCAGACACTGGCCACCGCCACCGGCGCCACGATCAACAGCGGCGTCTCGGTCAGCTATGGCAGTTTCGCGAGCGGAATTCAGGCCGGTGTTTATGACCCGACCACGCGGCAGTATCTCGGTGGACTCGGGCCGGGCACCGGTGTGGGCCAGGATGCCGAGGCCGCCGCCACCCGCGTAGTACGCGCCATCCTAGGCGAGGGCAGCGCCGGCATCAGCGCCGAGATCAAGCTGGCGCTCGCCAACAGCAAGGCCACCACACTCGAGGGTCTGGGCAGCGATGTCGAATTCGCCCGCAGCTTCGAGGCCTCGATCCGCAGTCTCACCGCCGGCGTAGCCGATCTCGCAGCCAATGCCGAGACGGCGGCGCGCGACGAGGTCGCGGCCCTCACCGCCAGCCTGGTGGAATTCAAGCGCCGGACCCGCGAACTTGGCCTTGACATCACCGGTGCCGATACCGCGGCGCAGGAAGCGGTGAAGGTCTATCTCGGGCTCAAGGACAGCAGCCAAGCCGCGAGCCGCGCCGAGGCTGAATTGGCGGCTTTGCGGGGCAAGTCGGCGGCGGCTGCAGACCTCCTCAAGGCCGTGGGCCTGGATCCCGCGCTCGCCGCCCTGGTCGAGGCCAATGGCATCGCGGCCCTGATCAAAACCGCAAACGACAATGTCGCCGCCGAACTCCGAGCCATGACCGATCCGCTCGGTGCGCAGCTTGACCAGCTCGAAGCGCAGCGCCGCGAGGCCGTCGAATACGCCGCGAAGATCGGGGCCGATGTGAACCTGGTCGAGCAGCTCTATGGCGCCAAGCGCGTGCAGCTGGTCGAGCAGGCCAATGCCGCCATCATCGCTTCGACCAAATCGGCCAACGAAGCCATCACGGCGTACCTCTATGGCAATGCCGTCACTGATCCGAGCCTCACCGCCGCCCAGCGATTCACCGCTGCCCAGGGCCAGTTCGCCGAAACCCTGACTCTGGCCCGCGCCGGTGACACCGATGCGCGCGGCCGTGCCGCCCAGGCCGCCGAACAGCTTCGCGCCGCGGCGGCCGACCAGTACGGCACCGCGACCCTCGATTACGCGACGGTGCGCGACCTGATCCGCAGCCAGCTGACGCAACTGCTTGATGTCCCGGGCTACGCCTCCGGCACCCCCTATGCGCCGGGCGGCTGGTCGCTGCTCGGCGAGCAGGGGCCCGAATACGCCTACATTCCGCGTGGCACCACCGTGTTGCCCGCCCATGTCTCGGCCAACCTGATGGCGGGTGGTGGCGCCGATATGAGCCAGGTGACGGCGCTGCTGACCCAGATCCTCGCCATGCAGCGGGAGACCGCTGCCCAGGTGGCCGGTCTGAAGCAGGCTCGTCTCGAAGCCAACCGCGATAACCAGGCCGCGCGGGATCGGCTTGAGAATGCGGAACTCGCACGGAGGCGCGCCTGATGTCGGCCTTCACCGATTTCTGCGACTCCATCGAGCCGCGCGCCGCCGTCTACCTGCTGGAGGTGAATATCTACTCCGCGGGCCTGCCGCGCGGTGGCCTGCTGCCGATCTGGAATCGCGTGCCGTGGAACACGCTGCCCTTCGGCAGCCCCTATATCGCGGGCGAGACCACGAAGCGGCTTGCCTCGCGCGGCGGCTACACCACCCATGCCAGCGATACGCCGGCGGTGGAGAACTACCTTGGGCTCCTCGAAGGCCTGCCCACCATGAACCGGCAACTGCCCCTGAGCCCGCTCTCATCCCGCATGCTGGCATCGAGCGTCGGCCGCATCTCGCTCGCGAACCGTGGCGGCGATCTCACCTCATCATTCAATGCCGGAGGCATCGATGGCCGCGATGTGGTGCTGCGCGTCGGTGATCCGGCCTGGCCGCTCTCGGATTTCGGGATCGTGATGGCCGGTGCAGGCGTGGCCTGGTGGGAGGAGTCCGCAGGCGCCTTCCTGGAACTGCGCGACCGCACCTATCGTTTGGCCCGCACGCTCCAAAACGAGACCTATGCCGGGACGGGCGGTTACGAGGGCGGGGCCGATCTCGCGGGCCAATGCCGACCGCTCTGCTTCGGCCTGCGCCGCAATGTCCTGGGTGTCGCGGTTGACCGCCCCAACGGCATCTACCAGTTCCACGTCCGGCAGATACAGGCCTTCGACAAGGTACTGGTCAGGGCTGCCGAGATCACGTTCGACACCAACGATTATCCTACCTACGCCGCGCTGCTGGCCGCCTCGGTGACCCCGGGATATTACGCGACCTGCAAGTCGCTCGGCCTGATCAAGCTCGGCGCCCAGGCCGATGGCCAGGTCACGGCGGATCTGCGCGGCGATGCCCAGGGTGGATATGTCGCGACCGCCGCCGGCATCGTGCAGCGCCTCATCGAGGACTTCACCGACAGCCAGGCCGGCGATATCGACACGACGGCATTCTCCGACTTCGCCGCTGCCGAGCCCGCGACCATCGGCTGGTGCCGCGGGACTGAGAAGATCAATGCCGATGAGGCCATCACCGAGATCGTCAATGGCGTGCAGGGCTATTGGGGCGGCTCGCGCGCCGGCAAATATACCATCGGCGCCCTGCGCGCACCCTCGGCGCTGGATGCCGATTTCGATCTCACGGAAGGCGTCGAGATCACCTCACTGGTCAAGCTGCCGCCATCGAGCGAAGTGGAGACGCCGCCCTACCGGGTCCAGATCGGCTACGCGCAGAGCAACACCGTGCAGCCCGGCGACGGCCTGTCGGGCAGCGCCATCGCAGCGCAGCTGGATTTCATCAAGCAGGAATTCCGCTATGCGGTCGCCGGCAATCCAGTGATCCAGGCCAAGTATCGCAACGCCCAGGATTGGAAGCTGCCCGGCCTCTATGCCGAGTATGCCGACGCGCTGGCCAAGGCGACCGCGCTGTTCAACGAGTTCAGCCCTGGGGTGCCGCTCTACAAGGGCGCGATGGCCTGCCGCCGCGCATGGCGTCTCGATCTCGGTATGGGTGGTCGCCTAACCAGCGGCCCGCGCGGGCTTGTCTCGGCCCCGGCACGCATTGTCGGCATCAACGAGTTTCCCGGCCAGAACCAGGCCATTGTGACTTTCTGGGTGGCCCCATGAGCAACGGCGCGCTCTCCTGGATCAACCACATCGCCACCGCGACTCTAACAACCAACGATCAGGCCCTGCCGGGCGGCGCGGTGACGAACCTCGCCGTGCGGCGCCTCATGAAGGCCTGGCGCACCACCGGCAGCACGGCGTATTTCCGCGCTGACTTCGGTTCGGTGAAGCCGGTGCAGGTCCTGGGCCTGTTCGGCGCCACCTACAATGCAGCCGCTACGATCAGGTGGCGTCTGGATGCCGATACACCGGGCGGCTCCGATGAACTGAACGTCACGGCCGTCGCCGATATGGCGGAAGGCTATGGCCAGACGGTGCGCTGGCTGCCGACGCCGGTGAATGCCCGTTATCTCGAGATCCAGATTACCTCGTCGGCGCCCTTCGCCGTGGGCCAGGCCTGGACCGGGCCGGCATGGGTGCCGGGTCGCAATTTCTCCTGGGGCGCCGCGCGGCAATGGGTCGATACCAGCCGGGTCACGGGTGACAGCGAGGAGAATGTCTCCGGCGTGGTCGATATCGAGCAGGGCGTGATGTTGCGCGAGCGCAACTTCGGCTTCAACTGGCTCTCGGAAGCGGATTCCTGGATTGCGGACGAGATGATCCGGCAGACCGGTCGCTTCGGGCAGATCCTGTTCCTCCCCAATCCCACCGGTACCTACCTGCAGCGTGAAGCATTGCTGGGCCGCCAGACGGTCATCGATGCCATCACCGATCCCGCTTTCGATATCCACGCAACGGCGTTCCGCCTCCGGGAGGACAAGTAATGTTCGGCCGCAAGATCTGGGAGACCACGTCCTCGCCCGGCACCGGCACCATTACGCTGCTGGGGGCCAACCCCGGTTATCTGCGTTGCCGCGACATGAAGCCGGGCGCGACCAGCTTCCGGGCCTGCTGGCAGATCGACAATGAGACCGACACCGAGGTTTTCATCGGCACCCTGACCCTTGGCACGCCCGATACGCTGACCCGTGACACGGTGCTGATGAGCACCAATGGCGGCGCCAAGATCAACGCCGTGGGGACCTTCTCGGTTTTCTCGCCAATCGACATCATCCAGGCCTTGCCGCGCGTCAACCAGCAGGCAGGTGCCTATTCGGTGGTGGCCGAGGATTATAACTCGGTGATCGAATACACTGGCACCGGCGATGTCACTTTCACCGTGCCCGATGTTGCGACCCTCGTGCCGGGATTCTTCTTCACGCTCAAACATGCCGGCACGGCGGGCAGCGTCACCCTCGACCCCTCGGGCTCACAGCTCTACGAGGGGCAGGGCACGGTGGTGCTGCGGCCCGGCATGTCGATCCAGCCGGTCTCTACCGCCACGGGATGGCGTGAGCGCGGCAATATCGGCTATCTGCCTGCGCTGGTGAACTGGACCGGTAAGACCATCCAGGCCGCGACGCTGCTCAACGCACTTCTGAACGGCACGGTCTATGGCAGCGCCATCGGCATCGGGCCGGAGCAGCTTGTGGTCAATCGCAATCTCGGCCCGCTGGCCTATGCCGGCACCATTGATGCCGGCGATCTGCGCGGCACCGCTAACCGCATCATGGTCACGGATGGCAGCGGCATTGGCACAGAGGGGACGGTGGCGGGCGGCCTGGCGCTTTCCGCCGGCGTGCTGACCGGCACTGTGCTGCGCGGCCATATCGATGGCCTGACGCTCTCAAACAATGTCAGCGATGCCAATAACGATATCGATATCGCGGCTGGCCAGGCGGCCGATGATGGTGCCGCCGCCTATCTCTCGCTCGGCGCCACGCTGACCAAGCGGCTCGATGCCGCCTGGGCTGTCGGCAGTGGCAATGGAGGCATCGATACCGGCAGCAAAGCGAACTCCACTTGGTATCACCTCTGGCTGATCCAGCGACCCGACACCGGCGTGGTAGACGCGCTGTTTTCGACCAGTGCCACGGCGCCGACGATGCCGGCGAATTATACCCGCAAGCGCCGCATCGGTGCCGTGCTGACTGATGGCAGTGGCAACATTCGCGCCTTCACCCAGATCGGCGATAGCTTCCATCTCAACACTGCGCTCGGTACCACCGCCTCGTTCGGTACGACAGCCACCGACATCACTCTGGCCGGAGTGCCCACGGGCGTGTCTGTGATCGCGCTGCTTGACCTGGCGCTGCAGAGCGATGTCAGCGCCTATTCGGTGCGCGTTTATTCCAAGGTGCAGGCCGATACCGCACCGAGCGGCACTGCCGTGCCGGGCATGACTCTTTACAAGCCGGCTAGCGCCAACGCCGCTGCCTACAAGGAAATCTGGACCGATACGTCGGGTCGCATCCGCGCCGTGGCGTCGGCCACCATCACCAACCTGATCTGCAGCGTGAATGGCTGGCGCGATCCGCGCGGCCGGAATCTTTGAGGCCTAGCCATGAGCACGAACGATCCAAGCCTCAATCTTATCTTCAAGCGGTGGCGCGAGAACGCCAAGGGCTACGGCGTGGCGGATCTGTTCAGCCGTGCCACCGGCGCGCAGGGCATGACGCCCACCGGCCTGCTGCAATCCGTGGCAGCCGGCGTGGCGCGGCACAGCTACGATCCCGTGACACTGGCCTATCAAGGGTTTCTGCCCGAGGCCGCCAGCACGCAGTTGGCCCTCGACACCGAGGATTTCGGTGGCGGCGCCTGGTCGAGCAGCAATACCAGCCTGACCGCGAATTCCCTCGCGGCGCCGAACGGCACGGTGACGGCGGATACCATCACCGATACCGCCTCGGGCGCCTATGGCTATCGCGCGCAGTCCTTCACCGTGGCCAATGATTCGCTGGCCCACACCGCGAGTACTTTCTTCCATGCAGGCACCTCGACCAAGCCGGGCATCACGCTGCTGCTGAGTGGCGGCTCGTCGATCTATGTCGATGCCGCCTTCGACCTCGCCACTGGCACCGCTTCGATTTCCGGCCCGGGCACCGGCGTGGCGCGGATGCAATACTGGGGCGCCGGCTGGTGGCGCTGCCTGGCGCGGCTGCTCAACAACTCTACCGGCAACACCACGCTGCAGGCCCGCGTGCTGCCGGCGGTGAATGCCGCAGCCGATGTCACCAGCGTCTATGCCTGGGGCTTCAACCTCACAAAATCCAGCACGTTGTTTTCCTACATGCCGGCCACCAGCGGCACCGTGACGCGCAACGCCGACACACTGACGACGGCGCTGACCACCGCTAACTTCAACCCGCTGGAAGGGACCATGCTGTTCGAGGGTCTCGTACCGGAAACCAGTGGCGTGCGCGTGCCCTTCCTGCTCGGCTCGAACTCCAGCAGTACCAACTACATCGCGCTTTATGTCAACGGCAGCAGCGCTGGCGCCGATGTCTCGGCCGGCGGTCCATCGATCTTCAACCCGACGCTCGCCACCGGCCTGGTTGAGGGCGCGCCGATCTGCCTGGCGCTGGCCTACAAGGCGGGTGACTTCGCCGCCATCGCGCGCGGCGGCACTCTGCTAACGCAGGCCAGCGGCGCGCTGCCCAGCCCATCGGTGTTCAACACCGCCTATCACGGCTCATCGCTCGCCGGGCAGCATTATGGCGCGCCGATGCTGCGCAACCAGTATTGGCCGGTTCGTTTCAGCGATGCCGATCTTGCGCGGCTGGTGCTTTGAGGGGAGGGGTAAAATGACACTGTCACCGGGGGCGACGCCCGAACCGATCTGGCTGCGCGCTGCCGATGAGGCGGCGGCGGTGGCGGCATTGCCGATGCTGCGTGATGCCGAGACGGGCGATTGGCGCTGCGAGCTCGGCCATCTCGGCTATCTCGATATCATCGAGGCTATCGAGGTAGTGCCGGCTGTGTTCGACGAAGACGGCAACCTTGTGACGCCCGCTGAACTGGTGCCGGGCTGGCATGCCAATTTCTATCTCGGGAATCCGGCTTTGCCCGAGGCGGTGGCGCTGGCTGAAACCGTGGCCGCGAGCGGGCTGGCCATCGCGCGGCCCAACAAGCCGGCGCGCGTGCAGGCCGGCTATGTGGTGCCGCAAAGTGAGGGGTCGGAAGAAGAGGGGGCGTGATGGAGATGACGTGGATGCAATTCATCCAGCTGGCAGCGCTTCCCGCGCTCGGTGGCCTGTGGTGGTACGCGCGCCAGGCGCATGAGCGGGCAGAGGCGGCGCGGGCGGTGGCGGAAGAGAAAGCCGCGAAAGTTCTGGCGGAACTCAATGCCTACAAGCTTCAGGCAGCGAAAGAATTCGCCACCATCGGCTATCTGAAGGATGTCGAACTGCGAATGCTTTCGGCGATGAACGAGATCAAGGACGCGGTGAAGGAAATCAGCCGGCATATGCGCCACCAGGCCGGCGAATAGAGCAACAAGAAGGAGACCTGCCATGGATTGGATCGTCATTCTCAGTGGTTCGATGAAACTCACCTTCGCCGCTGTGGCCGTGCTGATGCTGGTGCAGCTGCTCGGGTTGTTCGATCAGCGCATCGCGGCGCGCATCAAGGCGGGCGAGGAAACGCCGTTTCTCAAAGCCTGGAGCGGCATGCTGGCGGAGCCGCGCGCCGTGGCGCTGTATCTGGGCTTGAGGATCCTGGCCTGCGCGCATCTGATCGGCATGGTGATGGCGATGCTGCTGCTGGCCATCGTGATCGCACCGCGCGGCGCCACGGCCGCGCCGATGTTTGCCAAGACCTATGACCGCGCCATCGAGCGCGCGGCGGCGGCCTATCTGCCCGGCGTGCCGTGGCGTCTCTACAAGGCGCAGCTCTACCAGGAGAGCCGGCTTGATCCTGCGGCGCGCAGCCCGGCCGGCGCGGAAGGCCTGGCGCAGTTCATTCCGGCGACCTGGGTGGAGATCAGCCGCGCCATGGGCGTGCAGGCGGTGGATCGCCGCCTGGCCGAGCCGAGCATCCAGGCCGGCGCCTATTACATGGCGCGGCTGCGCGGTCAGTGGCGCGGCGCCCATATAGCCGGGGGGCGGCCCGAGCGCGATCGCCACGATCTGGCACTGGCCAGCTACAATGCCGGCATCGGCCATATCCTGGCAGCGCAGCGGCTCTGCGGGGACCCGCCGCTCTACGAACCCATCATGGCCTGTCTGCCGCGCGTCACCGGCCGGCATGCGGCGGAGACGCTGGGCTATGCCCCGGCGATCCGGCGCTGGCATGCCGCGATGGAGGCGCAGCGATGAGCGACCTGCTGAAGCGTGTCTGGGGTTTCGGCAGCACATTCTTCAGCGGCGGCGCCGGCCTCCAGGCCTATCTCATCGCCGGCCTGTTAGGCGCGCTGCTGCTGGTCGCGGGCGGCGCCTGGCTGCTGCATGGCAGCGACCAGCGCGCCCTGGCGGCCGCGCATGAGGCCAAGGGCCTGCTGCAGGGCCAGCTTGACGAGACCCTGGCCACCAATGGCCGCATCGCTGCGGCCTTCGACCTCTACCGCCAGGAGACGGCGCGGGGCAACAGCATTGCCGCCTCCCATGACAGCCAGCGCCAGGCGCGCGGCGCGGCCGTCAAGATCGAGATCAAGGAGGTGTACCGTGACCGAACCATCGAAGTGCCGGCCGGCTGCCCGGCTCTCAGCCCTGTGCTTGATGATGCTCTTAACCGGCTGCGCCGCCTCCGCGCCGCCGAAGCTGATCCGGGACGACCAGGTCCAGCGCGTCCCGATACCCGAGACCTTGCTGCGCTGCGCCAATGATCCGGCGCCGCCGGGCGGTGAGGGCGTCGAGATCACCGACCGCGACGTGGCGGCTTATCTGATTGAACTCTGGGAGGCCGGCGCCGATTGCCGCGCCGCGCTCGCCGCCGTGCGCGAGATCCAGATGGCTCCGCTGGCGCCGGCGAAGCCCTGATCCAGTTTAACATGAAAGGAAAGACAAATGCGTAAGCAGATCTATGGTTACACGAAACCGGAAGCACCTGCCGCTGGCGAGTATGTGCGCTTCGTCGCGGCCTTCAAAAACGACGATGGCTCTGTGTCGATCGAGGTCCGGAATACTGCCGGCATAACGAACGAGATCACGGTGCCGAAGGCCGAGGTGAGCACCTTGATCGCCGGCTTCACCGAGGCTTTTGATCCTTAGACGCCGCTCATCCGTTGATCCAGTTCCACTGACCGCGCCCCTGGAATCAGCCTCGCGCGGGAGGCTTACCACAACGAAGGAGAGTGAGTGATGATTGCGATCCGATACGGTCTGTATGGCCTGGTTTCCCTGGCTATTGGCGCCGCGCTGGCGGCCCTGCTGCTCGATGGCGGCTCGCTGCTGCTGGGCTATCACGCGGTGGCGATTATGCTGCCGACGTGGAGCGACGCCCTCTATTTCGTGCTGCCGCTGGCGGCGGTGGTGCTGGCCTGGCCCTGGGCCGATGAACTGCGTGGCGTGGTGCGCTATGGCCTCAGCGCCGTGCAGCGGCTCAAGCGCGATACCGCCATGGCGATGACGCAGCATACCGGCACGGTGCCGCGCCAGCAGACCAGCTACGGCCCGGTCTGGGCCTAGCAATCGGCAGGCCGGCCTAGACCGGCCGCCTCCGAGGCAGCAACGCTTCCCGGCTTGCTGCATGCCCTTCTCGGGCGTTTCCTCCCTGTCCAACTCGAGCCCCGCCAGCATGTCTGGTGGGGCTTTTTTTTCGTTCTGGCGCTTCCCTGGCGGCAAAGCACCATGCCGCGCCGCCAATCCGGCGGCGTAGCCAAGGAACGGATAATGGAAAAGCATATTGAAGGGCGCCTGCAGCAGCTTGAGGCGCGTCAACTGGCGCTGCGGCAGATACTGGTGGCGCTGATCGACAAGCTGACGGTCGGGATGACAGACCAGGAGCGGACGGAATCCATCACACGGCTGTTCAACATCGCCACCGATGCGGTGGAGCTGGCCAGCGCCGCCGACTTGGCGCCGGTATGGATCCTGGCCAGCGCCAGGCGGGAAGTGCTGGAGGTCGCCCGGATGCTGCTCAGCATGGGGGCGGTGGAGGCCTAGGGCCTGGAACGAGAAAGCCCCGCCAGAAGCGGGGCTTTTTTTGTAGTCGGCGCTAAACGCTTGTTGGTAGCGGCCGTTTAGGCTGCCTGCTCCGGCACTCCGAGGAGAGCATCGAGTATCTTGCGGTAACGAGGCTGGAAGAGGCGCTGCACCCATTGCTGAGGCATGCGCAGTTCCATCGCGATCTGCAGGTCGTCCATATACTCTGGGTCGGCCTGGTCCAGAGTGTTGCGGCGCATGTATTCGACCCGCTGATGCTCTGGACAGAGCAAAGCGGCCGCCATCCACATCGTCTCCAACTCAGACCGTAACTGCGGGCTATTCGGCAGCTGACCGGTATTCTCGAACGCTAGCATCACGGCATCAAGGTGCACTGCTTGAGTGGTCGAATCCATCGGGTCGTCGAAGAGATGCATCATTTCCTTGAACAGCACGAAGCGAGTCCAGCAGCGGTTATTCAGGCGCGCCAGAACGATAACGTTCCTGCCGCCGAGTTGCTGGACTACTCGGTGCTGGTCGTTGCGAGCCGATAGGTAGTAGCCGCGGCAGATCGTCGGGTCCAGGCCATCTTGAATGACGGAAAACGGCGCGCGCGGCAGCAACTCGCGAACGCACGCCACCACGGCATTGCGGCCCACCATGCCCGGGAAGGTCTGACAGTAATCGTAAAGCTCCCGAAAACTCATCAGACTGCTTCCCTGCAGTTTCTTTTTATTGGCGCCGGTGATCAGTCTTCGAAGGTTTCGACGACTTCGAAGTTGCCCGAGCCGATACGATCAAGAGACTTGTTGATCTCTTGGCCCATCTGCTCGGAAGTCACATCACGGCTGCTGCCAGGAAACAGCTTGAAATTGGACGCACGGAGACCATCCTCACCGAAGAGGACGGCCTTGGCCTGATCCAGTTCGCTCTTGGTCTGCGTAGTCATAGCTAACGTTCTCCACTCCTGTAGGTATATGCGCGGACGACCGCCATCCACGTTCCGTGTACTTACTCTCGGATTGTGGCATTATTAAGCGGGGCGCCGGGTCAACTCTGGGCTGACAGCGTGATATTTGGGGTTTATTACTTCATAGTCAACACACAATTTGTGTAACCCATTGGTAACCAAGGCAATCTTAGTGCCACTCGCGGCAGCGTGGTCTAGACCGGATATACGCTGTATTCCAAGTGGTTAGCGCACCATGCGCCATTAAAAATATAGGGCTCTCTGGGGGTGCGACATTTTCGCCACTCCAGCCCATTTTCGTCCATTGGAAGTCACTGGAACCCATTCAGGGGCACCGCTGTTGCCTTTTAGCACCACCACCCGTCAGTGCCGATCAGCACCACAGTGGCGGATTCGAGGCCGGTTATCCGGCTAACCGGCCCCACCCAGCTACCAGCAGCAGCGACCCCGCTAGCGCCGCCGTATACGACGGGGAACCGCCATTCTGGCGGCGGGGCGGGGTGCAAATTGAACCCCTCAGCGGGCCTCGCCGGCACCTACCGCGCCCCGCCGCTACCCGATCCGCGCCACCGGCAGGTCCTCGACCCGGGTGGTATAGGCCGGGCTGAGGCGGTCGCGCTTGTGCTGCCAGTCGCGCCGGATGCCCGCGGCGGCGGGGAATATCGTGTGGCGGCCGTAGGTGGCGTTGATGCGGTCAACCGCCGCCATGAGGCGCCCGCTGCGCTCAGCCGTCTCCACCAGGAACAGATCCCCGGGCACCGCCTCAGCCGCCACCAGGTCGAGCGCCAGCACGCCGGCCTTGGTAAAGCGCTGGCCATCGATCCAGAGTTTCTCCGCCATGCGCTGCGCACCGCTGACCAGCCGCAGCGTGTCTTGCGTTGGTGGCCCGAAGCGCACATTGCCGGCGCGCGACACCACGCGGGCCGGGCCATGCGGGCTGGTGTGGAAGAATACCTGCAGCAGGCCGGCCGCCATGCCTTCATGGCGCAGCTTCTCACCCAGCCGCGTGGCATGGGCGGCCAGGGCCTCCAGCATCTCGGCGCGAGCCGTCACCGGGGTGCCGAAGCTGCGCGTTACGGCGATGCTCTGCTTCGGCGATGGCGCGTCATCGAGCGGGATGCAGGGCAGGCCGTTGAGTTCCCGCACCGTGCGCTCCAGCACCACGCCGAAGGCCTGCCGGATCCGTGCCGGCGGCTGCGCTGCCAGTTCCGCCACGGTGGTGATGCCCAGAGCCTGGAGCCTGGCGGTGATGCGCGGCCCGACGCCCCAGACCTCCGAGACCGCGATGCCAGCCATGACATGGCGGCGCAGCGCCTCATCCGAGAGATCGCAGCAGCCGGCCGCCTCGGGGCGTTTCTTCGCCACATGGTTTGCAAGCTTGGCCAGCGTCTTGCTCGGGCCGATGCCGACGCAGGTCGGGATGCCGGTCCAGCGCCGCACCTGGCCGCGCGCCTGGTGTGCCCAGGCGAGCCGCTCCGGGATGGTCTGGCCCGTCACCTCAAGGAAACTCTCATCGATCGAATAGACCTCCAGGCGCGGCGTGAAGCCCTGCAGCACCGAAACGACGCGGCTCGACATATCGGCATAGAGCGGATAGTTCGACGACAGCACCTGGATATCATGGCGCTCCACCAGCGCCCGCAGCTTGAACAGCGGCTCGCCCATCGGGATGCCGAGTGCCTTCGATTCCGCCGACCGCGCCACCACGCAGCCGTCGTTGTTCGACAGCACCAGCACCGGCCGGCCTTCGAGGCGCGGATCGAATACCCGCTCGCACGAGACATAGAAATTGTTGCCGTCCACCAGCGCGTACATGGCGGCCGTCAGCCTTTCAGCAGGTGATGCACCGCGTGCGCCGCCACGCCGAAGATCACGGCATCCTCGCGGTCGGTGATCTCGATGGGCGGGAAGTCGGGATTGGCGGCCACCAGCCAGGCGCGGCGGCCCTGCCGGCGCAGGCGCTTCACCGTCAGGTCGCCGTCGATGCCCGCCACCACGATATGGCCATGCACGGGAGGGATGCTGCGGTCGACGATCAGCAGGTCGCCATCCAGGATCCCGGCATCGCGCATGGATTCCCCTTTCACCCGCATCAGGAAGGTGGCAGCGGGGTGGCGTATCAGCAGCTCGGTAAGATCGAGGCGGCCTTCCTCGTAATCGGCGGCGGGCGAGGGGAACCCGGCCGGCACCGTGGCCAGCAGCAGCGGCAGGGTGGTGGCGCTGGGCAGCGCGGCAGGGCGGGGCAGGGGGATGATCTGGGCCATGCGCGGCATGGAAACATGATGAGAACGGGTTTTGCAACGTCGCAGAAACGATTTTGCCGCGTGGTGGCAAATGTGCACCCGTAACACATTGTTTCGGTTACATTTGGCAAAACCTTTTGATTTCCGATGTTGCCCAAGGATATGAGACAAACACCGCCAGCCCCCGAGGCTGGCGATTCACCTTGTTTGGTTGTAGACGGCATTCGGTCATGGCGAAACACTCACTAGCAGTAATTGTGCTGGCGGCAGGGCAGGGCACGCGGATGCGGTCCGGCCTGCCCAAAGTGCTGCATCCGGTGGCCGGTCTGCCGATGCTGCGGCATGTGCTGAACGCGGCTGCGGCGCTGAAACCCGACCGCAATGTGCTGGTGCTCGGCCGTGGCATGGAGGCCGTAGCCAAGGCGTTTGCGCCGATTGCCGTGGCGGTGCAGGACCCGCCGCTCGGCACCGGCCATGCGGTGCAGGCGGCGATGCCGGCGCTGAAAGGTTTCAAGGGCGACGTGCTGGTGCTCTATGGCGACACGCCATTGCTCACCGCCGACACGCTTAAGAAACTGGTCGCCGCGCGCCGCTCCAAGACGGACCCAGCCGTGGTGGTCTCCGGTTTCCGCCCGGCCGATCCCGCTGCCTATGGCCGCCTGATCCAGGATGCCAAGGGCAATCTCGACGCCATTGTCGAATTCAAGGACTGCACGCCCGAGCAGCGCGCCATCGGCTTCTGCAACGGCGGCATGATGCTGCTGGATGGCGCCCGCCTGCCGGCTTTGCTCAAGAAGCTGGATAACAACAACGCCAAGGGCGAATACTACCTCACCGATCTGGTGCATCTGGCGCGCGCCAAGGGCTGGGCCTGTCGCGCCGTCGAGGTTTCCGAGATCGATGTGATGGGTGTGAACAACCGCGCCGAACTCAGCATCGCCGAAGGCCATATGCAGGCCCGCCTGCGGCTGGCGGCACTGGAAAGCGGCGTCACCATGACGGCGCCGGAAACGGTGTATCTGCGTGCTGATACGAAGCTCGGCCGCGATGTCACCATCGAGCCGCATGTGGTGTTCGGTCCCGGCGTCGAGATCGCCGACAACGTGATCATCCGCGCCTTCAGCCATATCGAAGGGGCGCGTGTCGCTTCAGGCGCTACCATCGGACCTTACGCGCGGCTGCGGCCCGGCGCCGAGATCGGTGCGGATGCGCATATCGGCAATTTTGTCGAGGTGAAGCAGGCGCGCATCGAGCAGGGCGCCAAGGTGAACCACCTGACCTACATTGGCGATGCCCGCGTCGGCGCCAAGGCCAATATCGGCGCTGGCACCATCACCTGCAATTACGATGGCTACAACAAGCACCATACCGATATCGGCGCCAATGCCTTCATCGGCTCGAATTCGGCGCTGGTGGCGCCGGTGAAAATCGGCGATGGCGCGCTGATCGCCGCTGGCAGCACCATCACCCAGGATGTGCCGGCAGATGCGCTGGCGCTGGGCCGCGGCCGGCAGGAAACCAAGCCGGGCCTTGCTGCCCGTCTGCGTGCCCAGCTTGCCGCCCAGAAGCTGAAAGCCAAATCGAAGAAATAGCCTCCCGTCCAGTTTCCAGGAGTTAGCCTATGTGTGGAATTGTCGGCGTAATCGGTACCCGCGATGTGGTGCCGCTGCTGGTCGATGGCCTGAAGCGGCTGGAATATCGCGGCTATGATTCCGCCGGCGTTGCCACACTGATGAGCGATGGCACCATCGAGCGGCGCCGCGCCGAGGGCAAGCTGGTGAACCTGGAGGCACGGCTGGAGGAACAGCCGCTGCAAGGCCTGATTGGCATTGCCCATACCCGCTGGGCTACCCATGGTGTGCCGAACGAGGTCAACGCGCATCCCCATGCCACCGAGCGCGTCGCCATGGTGCATAACGGCATCATCGAGAATTACCGCGAACTGGCGGATGAACTGATCGCCAAGGGGCATCGCTTCCAGAGCCAGACCGATACCGAAGTGGCGTTGCGCCTGATCGACCAGTATCTGCTGGAAGGCCAGAAGCCGGAGGAGGCGGTGAAGACCGCGCTTGGCCGTCTGCGCGGCGCCTTCGCGTTGGCGATCATGTTCCACGGCGAGGATGACCTGCTGATCGGCGCACGGCGCAATGTGCCGCTGGCGGTCGGCTTCGGCAATGGCGAGATGTATCTCGGTTCCGATGCGCTGTCGCTGGCGGCGCTCACCGACAAGATCGCCTATCTGGAAGAAGGCGACTGGGTGGTGCTGACGCGCGGCACGGCGCGCTTCTTCGATGCCGCCAACCAGTTGGTCGAGCGCGAAATCCGGCCCACCGCGATCAGCGGCGCGATGATCGGCAAGGGCAATTACCGCCACTACATGCTGAAGGAAATCTACGAGCAGCCGGCGGTGATGGGCGATACCATCAACACCGTGCTGAGCCCGACCGACCGCTGGGTGCATCTGCCCGATCTTGGCATTGATCTGGCCAAGTTCAGCCGCATCACCATCGTCGCCTGCGGCACGTCGTATTACTCGGGCCTGGTGGCGAAATACTGGCTGGAGCGCTATGCGCGGATCAATGTGGAGGTGGATGTAGCCTCTGAATTCCGCTATCGCGAAGCACCGGTTGATCCCAACAGTCTTTCGATCTTCATCTCGCAATCGGGCGAGACCGCCGACACCCTGGCGGCGATGCGTTATGTGAAGCAGGAAGGTGGCCGCACACTGGCCATCGTCAACGTGCCGGAAAGCAGCATGGCGCGCGAGGCCGATGGCATGCTGCCGACCAAGGCCGGGCCGGAAATCGGCGTTGCCTCGACCAAGGCTTTCACCTGCCAGCTTGTCACGCTCGCCGCTTTCAGCCTGGCTGTGGCGCGGGCGCGCAAGGCGCTGAGCGAAGAAGAAAGCGCCCGCCTGATGGCGGCGCTGATCGAGGTGCCGGCCCAGGCGGCGGAAGTGCTGAACCATGACGACGAGCTCAAGGCGCTGGCCGAGAAGATCATGGATGCCCGCGACGTGCTCTATATCGGCCGCGGCCCCTGCTTCCCGCTTGCCCTGGAAGGCGCGCTGAAGCTGAAGGAAATCTCCTACATCCATGCCGAGGGCTATGCCGCCGGCGAATTGAAGCACGGCCCCATCGCGCTGATCGACGAGCAGGTGCCGGTGATCGTGATTGCGCCGACCGATGCGCTGTTCGAGAAGACCATTTCGAACATGCAGGAAGTGATGGCGCGCGGCGGCAAGGTGATCTTCATGTCCGACAAGCCGGGCCTGGCGCATGTCGATGACCGCACCTTCGCCACCGTGGTGCTGCCGCAGGTCGAGCCCTTCGTCGCGCCGATCCTTTATGCCATCCCGGTGCAGCTTCTGGCCTATCATGTCGCGGTGCTGAAGGGCACCGATGTCGACCAGCCGCGCAACCTCGCCAAATCGGTGACTGTAGAATGAGCGCCGTAGCCCTGGGCCTGCTGCCCTTTGAAGTGAGCGTCTGCGGCGTCAGCGAGCTGCCGGGCTTCGCTGGCCGCGAGGTCTCGCACCTGATCGGCATTCTCGATCCGGGCACGCGGCGGCCCGAGGCCTATCAGGATGTCTCGCCCCGCCACATGGCGGAATTCCGCTTCCACGATATCGTGCTGCCGGACTCCCTGCGCCTGGCGCCGAGTGCCGCCGACATGGCGGCGATCATTGCGGCCTGCGAGCGGGTGCTGGATGACCAGCCGCAGCATGTGCTGGTGCATTGCTGGGCCGGCATCTCGCGCTCCACCGCCACCGCCACCATCCTGATGGCGCTGCGCAACAAGGGCCGCGAGGCCGAGGTATTCCAGGCGCTGGCGAAAATCCGCCCGCGCTCCTGGCCGAACAGCTTGATGATCCGCCAAGCCGACCGCATGCTGGGCCATGGCGGCGCCCTTGTCGCGGCCATGGAAGCGCACCATCTTGCCGTGGCGCGGCAACATGCCGATATGTGCGATCTGATGCATTCGGTCGGACGCGGACACGAAGTGCCCGCCGGCCCCTGAAGGACGGGCGAGGCGTTATGACCCAGTATGATTTCGACCTCTTCGTGATCGGCGGTGGCTCGGGTGGCGTGCGCGCTGGCCGCATTGCCGCCGGCCACGGCGCCCGCGTCGCGGTGGCGGAGGAATACCGCTATGGCGGCACCTGCGTGATCCGGGGCTGCGTGCCGAAGAAGCTGCTGGTCTATGCATCGGAATATGCCCATGGCTTCGAGGATGCCGCCGGCTTCGGCTGGAGCGTCGGCGAGCCCCGCTTCGACTGGCCGACCCTGATCGCCAACAAGGACAAGGAAATCGGCCGGCTCGAGCGCATCTATCGTGGCCTGTTCGAGAATGCCGGGGCTAAGACCTTCGATGGCCGCGCCACCCTGGTCGATGCCCATACCATCGAGGTGGCCGGCCAGCGCGTCACTGCCGGCACGATCCTGATCGCCACGGGTGCCGCCGCCGTGAAGCCGGACGTGCCCGGCGCCGAGCATATGATCACCTCGAACGAGGCTTTTCATCTGCCCAGCCAGCCGAAGCGCGTCGTGGTGCTGGGCGGCGGCTATATCGCGCTGGAATTCGCCGGCATCTTCAATGGCCTCGGCTCCAGGACCACGGTGCTCTATCGCGGCGAGCAGATCCTGCGCGGCTTCGATGATGATGTGCGCAACCACCTGGCCAATGAACTGGTGAAAAGCGGCATCGAACTGCGGGTCAAGACCGATGTCACCCGCCTCGACAAGCAGGCCGATGGCACGCTGCGCCTGACGCTCACCGATGGCAGCCAGATCGAGGCCGATGCGGTGATGGCGGCGACCGGCCGCAAGCCCAACACTCAAGGGCTTGGCCTCGAGGCGCTGGGCGTGGCGCTGGACGGGCAGGGGGCGGTGAAGGTGGATGGCTTCTCGCGCTCCAGCGTGGCGCATATCTATGCCGTCGGCGATGTCACCAACCGCATCAACCTGACACCGGTGGCGATCCGCGAGGGCCATGCCTTCGCCGACACGGTGTTCGGTAACAAGCCGCGCCAGGCGGATCATGCCGACGTGCCCTCCGCCGTGTTCAGCCAGCCACCGGTTGGCAGCGTCGGCCTCACGGAAGCGCAGGCGCGCGAGAAATACGGCCAGGTGGATATCTATCGCACCAGCTTCAAGCCGATGCGCCACACGCTTTCGGGCCGCGACGAGCGTGTGCTGATGAAGCTGATCGTCGATGCTGCCACCGACCGCGTGGTCGGCGCCCACATGGTCGGCCCGGAAGCCGGCGAGATCATTCAAGGCATCGCCATCGCCGTGAAGGCCAAGGCGACCAAGGCGGATTTCGACGCCACCGTGGGCATCCACCCAACGGCGGCGGAGGAATTTGTCACCCTGCGGGAGAAGGTGAAGGCCTAGGGCCTTCGCTCAAGCCTTCACCAATTTATCCACAGACTGTCACGCCGCTGTCACCGAACTGCGATGCAATCATCGCGTGTTGCATTGAGGGTGAACGGTCGTCATGCGGATCTTGATCATATCGGATGCTTGGCATCCCCAGGTGAACGGCGTGGTGCGCACGCTGACCAAGACGGTGGAAGTGCTGAAACAGCGCGGCCTTACCGTGGAAGTGGTCGGCCCGAGCGAATTCCGCCGCGTGCCGTGCCCGACCTATCCCGAGATCGAACTGGCGATCCTGCCTTATCGTGCGCTGGTGCGGCGGATCGAGGCCTTCCAGCCGGATGCCATCCATATTGCCACGGAAGGGCCGCTGGGCCTGGCGGCACGGCGCTATTGCCAGCGCCATGGCCTGGCCTTCACCACTGCCTACCACACCAAATTTCCCGAATATGTCGAGGAGCGCGCCAAGCTGCCGCTATCCTGGTCCTATGCCTTCATGCGCTGGTTCCATGGCGGCTCGTCGGCGGTGATGGTGGCGACCAAGAGTCTGGCCGAGAGCCTGGAGGCGCGCGGCTTCCGCAACATGCGCACCTGGTCGCGTGGCGTCGATACCGAGCGTTTCCGGCCGCGCGACAAGAGCCTGCTCGATCTGCCGCGTCCGATCCATCTCTATGCCGGCCGGGTCGTGGTCGACAAGAATATCGAAGCCTTTCTCAAGCTCGACCTGCCGGGCACCAAGCTGGTGGTCGGTATCGGGCCGCAGCTTGAGGAATACCGCGCCAAGTATCCTGAAGCGGTATTCGCCGGCTATCTGGAGAATGGCGCGCTGGCGAGTTACTTCGCGGCTTCCGATGTTTTCGTGTTCCCGAGCCTTACCGATACGTTCGGCTTGGTGCTGCTGGAGGCGCTGGCGTCGGGCATTCCGGTTGCCGCCTATCCGGTCACCGGGCCGCTCGACGTGATCGGGCCTAATCCGGAAGTCGGCTGCCTGCATGAGGATCTCGGCGAAGCGATCAAGGGCGCGCTCGGCAAGTCACCGGAAGCCTGCCGCGCTCTTGCGCTGCAATACTCCTGGGACGCTTGCACCGATCAATTCCTGGCCAATCTCAACCCGTTCCGGGAGCCGGCTGCCCGTGCTGCTTGAAGCCCGTGCTGCTTGAAGCCTGGGCGGCTTGAACCGGCAGCGAAGCACCACTAGGCTTTCTCTGGTTGCGTATCAGATGCCAGAGGGTGGACATGCCGATTGAGATTTTGCAGGCCGGGCCGTTGCTGCCGAGCGTCGAACAGGCGCTTAACGCTGCCTATACCGTGCATCGTTTGTGGCAGGCCGAGGACCGCAAGGCGCTGCTGGCGGAAATCGCGCCGCGTGTACGCGCCATCGCCACGTCCGGCAATGTCGGCGCCAAGGCTGAATTGATCGACGCGCTGCCCAAGCTTGAAATCATTTCCTGTTTCGGCGTCGGCGTCGATGCCATCGATACCGGCTATTGCGAGAAGAAGGGCGTGATCGTCACCAACACGCCGGATGTGCTCACCGATGAGGTTGCCGACCTCGCCATCGGCCTGACGCTGGCGACGCTGCGGCGAATTCCCCAGGGCGATGCCTTCGTGCGCGCCGGGCAATGGCCTGGGGGCAAATTCCCGCTCACCGACAAGCTCGGCGGCAAGACCATGGGCATTCTCGGCTTCGGCCGCATTGGTCAGGCTATCGGCCAGCGCGCCGAGGCATTCGGCGTCACCGTGGTGCATAGCGGCCCGCGCGACAAGGGCACCGGGCATCGTTACTACGCCGACCTGGCTGAGATGGCGGCGGCAGTCGATATCCTGATGATCGCCTGCCCGGGCGGGCCGGAAACCGAGAAGCTGGTGGATGCCAGGGTGATCGCCGCGTTGGGGCCGAAGGGCTATGTCATCAACATCGCGCGCGGCAGCGTGGTGGATGAGCCGGCCCTGGTCGAAGCCCTGGTGCAGGGCAAGCTGAAGGGCGCCGGCCTGGATGTCTTTGTCAACGAGCCACAGGTGCCGGAAGCCCTGTTCACGCTGGAGAATGTGGTGCTGCAGCCCCATGTCGGCAGCGCCACGCACCAGACCCGTGCTGCCATGGGCGACCTGGTGGTGCGGAATCTGGCGGCGCATTTCAGCAACCAGCCGCTGCCCAGCCGCTATTGCTGAAGGTCTAACGCCGCGCCACTGCCTTCAGCGCCAGCTTGGCGATCTGATCAGGGTAGAGGAACTGGTAGGCGATCTCGGTCAGCGGTGCGCCGCCGATGGTGATGCGCCGCCGCGATGCCGGCATGCCGCCGAGGATTTCGTAGAAGTCGCGGGCGCGGGTATTGTCGGCCAGCACCCAGAGGAAGAAGGGCGTCAGGCGCCGGCCGCTCAGCCAGTTGGCAGCATGCACCAGCAGGCGGCGGCCATGGCCACGGCCCTGCAGGCTCGGCAGGATATTCATGGCATGCACTTCGCCGCGATAGACCGCGGCGCCGCCGGGCGGCAGGTCCACCGGCCTGCCGGCGGAGAGGAAACCGCCGAGCGTGCCGTTCTCGGCTTCCAGCAGCAGGACCAGCCGGTCCGGGTCGGGCTCGGCCAGCAGGTGAGTCCAGAATTGCGTGCGCTGTTCCAGGGACAGGGCGTCGAGGTAGGAATCCGGCATGATGCCGCGATAGGCGCTTTGCCATACCGCCACATGCAGCGCCGCCAGGGCAGGGGCGTCCGGCCCCGTGGCCGGGCGGATGCTCAGATGGGTCAATCGGGCATTGCTCATGGCCTGCCGCTTCCTCCGTGGAGCGAGTGTAGTGGCCCGGCCTTACTCATTCGTTAGCGGGACCATCGCGCTCCTTTACGGCGAATAGTCTGCCCGCCAATTCAGGCAGCATTGCGGCCCAATTGTGCCGTTTCCTGGTCCAGGGCCGCCCGCATCGCCTCCAGCAGCGCCTCCACCGCCGCGCCGCGCGCAGTGCGGGCGCGATGCAGCACCAGCTCGGCCTCTGGCAGCGGCGGCAGGCCGCTTTCCGGCCCCAGCACACAATGGTCGGGCCGGAGCGCGGTAGTGCCCAGCGGGCCGATGCCGATGCCGCTGGCAATCGCCGCCTGCAGCCCGGCCAGACTGGGGCTGGTATAGGCCAGCCGCCAGGCCCGGCCGGCTTTCTCCAGGGCATGAATGGCGCGGTTGCGGTAGATGCAGCCTTGCGGGTAGACCGCGAGCGGCAGGGGGGCCTGGTCCAGTGGTGCCGCCTCGCGGGCCGCCACCCAATGCACCGGATCGCGCCAGGTGGCGATGCCGCCGCGCTCGCCCGGCTCCTGCTTCACCAGGATCACATCCAGTTCGCCGCGCTCGATCTCGCCGCGCAGCACCACGCTGAGGTCGCAGCGCACATCCAGGCGGGCGCCGCCGCGCTCGCGGGCGAAGCGGGCCAGTACCTCGGTGAGATGCCGGCTGGCGAAATCCTCGGTGATGCCGAGCCGCAGCAGCGGCTGGCCGGGCGTGGCGCCGACAAGGGCGCGGGCTTCGTCGTGCAGCGACAGGATGCGGCGGGCATAGGCGAGCAGCCGTTCGCCCTCGTCGGTCGGGCTGACCTTGCGGCCTTCGCGCAGCAGCAGCGGTTTGCCCACCGCCGCTTCCAGGCGCTGGATCTGCTGGCTGACGGTGGATTGGGTGCGGTGGACCCGCTCGCCGGCGCGGGTGAAACCGCCAGCATCCACCACCGCCACCAAGCAGCGCAGCAGGTCGATATCGAGGTCTGGGATCATATCATTCACAAATCCAATCAAATGAATTCTATCATTTAATTTCCAAATGTCAGGCGGTTTCCATAAGGTCGCGGCCGGTTTAAGGAGAAAGCCATGTCCACCGCCGTTCCTATCCCTGAAGCCGCTCAGCCGGGCCGCAGCGGGCTTCTGGCCCTGGCGTTGCTGTTCTGCCTGATCTGGGCCTCGGCTTTCACGGTGGCGAAGATCGGTCTGGCCGATGCGCCGCCGAAGCTGTTCCTGGGGGTGCGCTTCCTGCTGGCCGGGCTGCTGCTGCTCGGCCTGGCGGCCTGGCGTGAGGGACGGGCGCTACTCACCTGGCGGGCGCTTGGCATCGCCGTGCTGCTCGGACTGCTTAACAACGCCATCTATCTCGGCTTCAGCCACCATGCCATGGCGCGGATTTCCTCCGGCCTGGCCAGCGTGATCATCTCCACCAACCCGATCCTTACCGGTTTCCTGGCCGCCCTGCTGCTGCGTGAGCGGCTGGGACTGGCGCGGCTGGCCGGCCTTGGCCTGGGGCTGTTCGGGGTCTGGTGGATCCTGCGTCACCGGGTGGTGATGGGGGATGATCCGCTGGGCCTGGCCTATGCCGTGGCCGCCGTCCTCTCCATGGTGCTCGGGACGGTGCTGTTCAAGCGCCTGGGGGGCGGGCTTGGACTGGTCTGGAGCACCGGCCTGCAATGCCTCAGCGCCGGCCTGGCCCTGCTGCCGCTCGGCCTTTGGCTGGAAGGCTGGGAGAGTCTGCATTGGACGCCGCGCTTTATCGGCAGCCTGGCCTACCAGGTGCTGGCGGTATCCATCGGCGGCTACCTGCTCTGGCTGCACCTGCTGCGGCAATACAGCGCCACCGCCGCCAGCAGCTACCACTTCCTGATTCCGCCGCTCGGCCTAGGCCTCGGCTGGCTGGTACTCGGCGAGGCGGTCAACCCGGCCGACCTGATCGGCTGCCTGCCGATCGTGCTCGGCATCTACCTTGTGAACCGTCCAGCCCGACCGTAAGGTCCGGGAATGGAAATGCGCTGCTACCTGATCGCCGGCAAAGTGCAAGGCGTCGGCTTCCGCTTCTGGACCGTCGGGCGGGCCCGGCTGCTCGGCCTGGCCGGCTGGGTGAAGAACCGTGCCGATGGCGGGGTCGAGGTCGTTGCCCGGGGCCAGCCCTACAACCTGGACATGCTGGCCGGCCAGCTCTGGGATGGCCCGGCCATGGCCCGCGTCGAGCGCGTCGAACTGGCGCCGCTGGCCGAGGAGGGCAAGGCCGCCCTGCTTGCCACCCACAGCTTCGACCAGACGCAGTAATCTCTCGTGAAATCGGCTTAAGAATATGGAAAAGAAGAAAAATCCAGTTAAACTGACATGGCAGCAATGGATCACCTGCTATATGGCTTCAATGGCCGGTGGCGGCCTGACCTGGTATCTGAGCGGCAATGTCTGGCTTGGCGGTGGCGTTCTTGCTGTTATTACAGCAATTTACGTCTTCTATCTGTCAGGCAGGGCGATCCGGGCGCAAAAGCTGCAGGAAGTCGATCCGGCAACCATGACACGGCAGCAGCGCCGCGCCATGGAAAGAAAGAAAAATAAGTAAATAGAGTTATTTATAATATTATTATGATCTAATTTTTTAGATTAACCGCAGCGTGATGCGGTCAGCCGTGCGAATAGGCTGCCATCGATGCTGGCGCGGAGCTGGCTGTCGACATCCGCCAGGCTGACCGGCAGGCCCAGATCGACCAGGGAGGTAACGCCGAAGGGTGTCGCTTCCTGGTTGTGAATGCCGCAAGGCACGATGCCACCGTAATGGCTCAGTTCGGGCTCCACATTCAGGCTCAGGCCATGGAAGCTGACCCAGTGGCGGACGCGGACGCCGATGGCGGCGATCTTGTCCTCACGGCCTTCCGGGGCCTGATCCGGGCGCGGCACCCAGACCCCGACCCGGCCTTCCCGGCGCTCGGCGCGGATATTATATCGTCCAAGTGTGTGAATAACCCAGTCTTCCAGTCCGCAGACGTAATTCCGCAGGTCACGGCCGCGCCGGCCGAGATCGAGCATCACATAGACAATGCGCTGGCCGGGGCCATGGTAGGTGTATTGCCCACCGCGCCCGGTGGCGAAGACCGGGAAGCGGGAATCCAGCAGGTCGCCGGGCTTGGCCGAGGTGCCGGCGGTGTAGAGCGGCGGGTGCTCCAGCAGCCAGATCAGCTCATTGGCCTGGCCGGCATGGATCGCGGCGACCCGGGCCTCCATGGCCGCCACGGCCTCCAGGTAAGGCACCGGGGCGTCGCTGACGGCCCAGTCAATGGCGCCGGCCTCGGTTTCCAGGCGGTCGGAAGCAGGGGGTATCACTTGCATGGATTTACCATATACTAACCAGACAGCGGCTATGTAGCAGGGGCTATGTAGCGGCGCCGGCTGCCGAAGGAAAGGCCGGGGAAAGGTTTGCCATGCCCGCCAATAATGCCGTCAACGATGTGACGGTCGAGATTTCGGTCGTGCTCGGCAAGGCCACCATGCCGATCCACCAGGTGCTGAAAGTGGGCCGTGGCGCCGTCATCGAACTGGATGCCAGCGTCGACGACCATGCCTGGATTTTCGCCAACAATAAGCTGATTGCCCGGGGCGAAATCGTGATTTCCGGCGAGAAGGTGGCGGTCTCGATCACCGACACCATGTCGGATGACTGACGCGAATGGGTCGGATGACTAATTTGCCCAAATCGGTCCGCCAGGGTCCTTGAAGGCGGGGTGAGGATTTGCTACACCCCCGCGTCGCCCGGTTTGCGGTCGTGGCGGAATTGGTAGACGCGCAGCGTTGAGGTCGCTGTGGCCGAAAGGCCGTGAAAGTTCGAGTCTTTTCGACCGCACCATTATTTGCCCCCGCAGCGGGTAGACCGCCGGGGCCTTCCCGGAAGCACCAGACACATGACAGACGAGCTTGATCGCGCAGCCCTCGAATATCACCGGCTGCCGCGGCCGGGTAAACTTGAGATCGCGGCCACCAAGCCGCTGGCTACCCAGCGCGATCTTGCACTCGCCTACAGCCCCGGTGTCGCCGCCGCCTGCCGCGCCATTGCCGACGATCCGGCCCAGGCCGCCGAGCTGACCGCGCGCGGCAATCTGGTTGCCGTGATCTCCAATGGCACTGCCGTCCTCGGACTTGGCAATATCGGCCCGCTTGCCTCCAAGCCCGTGATGGAAGGCAAGGCGGTGCTGTTCAAGAAATTCGCCGGCATCGATGTGTTCGACATCGAGGTGAACCAGACCGACCCGGAAAAGCTGGTCGAGATCGTCGCTGCCCTGGAACCGACCTTCGGCGGCATCAACCTGGAAGACATCAAGGCGCCGGAATGCTTCGTGGTGGAGCGCGCCTTGCGCGCCCGCATGAACATCCCGGTGTTCCATGACGATCAGCACGGCACCGCGATCACGGTCGCCGCCGCGATCCTCAACGGCTTGCGTGTGGTCGGCAAGACCATGGAAGACGTGCGCCTGGTCGCCTCCGGTGCCGGCGCCGCGGCGCTGGCCTGCCTCGACCTGCTGGTCGAACTCGGCATGAAGCGCGAGAACATCGTCGTCACCGATATCGTCGGCGTGGTCTATGAAGGCCGCACCGAGCAGATGGACGAATTCAAGGCCCGCTATGCCCGCCCGACCAACCACCGCACGCTCGGCGACGCCATTGCCGGCGCTGATGTGTTCTTAGGCCTTTCCGCCGGCGGCGTGCTGAAGCCGGAGATGGTGGCCAAGATGGGGCCGAAGCCGCTGATCCTGGCGCTGGCCAACCCGACGCCGGAAATCCTGCCCGAAGTCGCCAAGGCGGCGCGGCCGGACGTGATCATGGCCACCGGGCGTTCGGACTATCCGAACCAGGTCAACAACGTGCTGTGTTTCCCGTTCCTGTTCCGTGGTGCGCTCGATGTCGGCGCCACCACCATCAACACCCAGATGGAAATGGCCGCCGTGCGTGCCATCGCCGATCTGGCGATGGCCGAGATTTCCGATGTGGTGGCCCGCGCCTATGGCCCGGACCAGGATATCAGCTTTGGCCCGGACTACTTCATCCCGAAGCCGTTCGACCCGCGCCTGATCCTGGAGATCGCGCCCGCGGTGGCCAAGGCGGCAATGGAAAGCGGCGTGGCGACGCGCCCGATCGCCGATCTTGAAGCCTACCGCCAGAGCCTGGAACGCTTCGTCTACCGCACCGGCTTCATCATGCGCCCGATCTTCGAGCGCGCGAAAAGCCGTGCCATGCGTCTGATCTATGCCGAGGGCGAGGATGAGCGCGTGCTGCGCGCAGCCCAGATCGTGGCCGACGACAAGCTGGCGCAGCCGATCCTGATTGGCCGCCGCAGCGTGGTGGAGCGCCGCATCGAGAAGCTCGGCCTGCGCCTCAAGCTCGGCGAGAATGTCGAACTGGTCGATCCCGAGCGCGACGACCGCTACAACGAATACTGGACCGGTTACTTCAACCTGATGGCCCGCCGTGGCGTGGCGCCCGACGATGCCCGCACCATTATCCGCACCAATACCACGGTGATCGCCGCCATGGCGGTGCATCGCGGCGATGCCGATGCCATGATCTGCGGTGCCGTCGGCCAGTATGACCACCATCTGCCGCATCTGCTCGATGTGCTGGGCCTGCGTACCGGCGTGTCGCGTCCGGCTGCGATGCAGTTGCTGGTGCTGCCGCAGGGCGTGATCTTCATCGCCGACAGCAATGTCGCGGCCGATCCGACGGTGCCGGAAGTGGTGCAGATCACCCGTCTGGCGGCGGAAGAGGCTTTGCGCTTCGGCGTTACGCCGAAGATCGCGCTGCTGTCCAATTCCAATTTCGGCTCATCCAATTCCGTCGCCGCGCGCAAGATGCGCGATGCGGTGCGCCTGCTGCAGGCGGAATTTCCCGATCTGGAGATTGAGGGCGAGATGAAGGCGGATGCCGCGCTGTCCGCCGCGATCCGCGAAAAGACGATGCCGAACAACAAGCTCAGCGGCGCCGCCAATATCCTGATCATGCCGAACCTGGAAGCGGCCAATATCGCCGCCAACCTGGTGCGCCAGCTTGAGCAGGGCTTCTATGTCGGCCCGATCCTGATGGGCATGGCGCGCTCGGCCCATATCGTGTCGCGCAATGTCACTGTGCGCGGCCTGGTTAACATGAGCGCCGTCGCTGTGGTCGATGCGCAGGACCATGCCGATGGCCTGATGGGCAAGAGCCTGCGGTCGCTGCACCAGGGCTGAATGGGGCCAGGCTGATCGGGCAGGGCTAATGCCCGATCGGCGTCTCGGCCATGCTCCAGGTATGGCCGGCGGCATAGGCGGTGAGCAGGCTGAGTGCCGGGCCGGGTTCGCCCTGCCACAGCAGCCCGATGCGGTGATACAACTTCAGTTCCGGTAAGCTCAGGCTGGCCACCGCTTCGGAATGGCTGAGCCAATGCGGCACGATGGCAATGCCTAAGCCGGCTTCCACCAGCGCCAGCAGCGCGGCATCGCTTTCCGCCTTGCCGACAATTCGCGGGCGGGCATTGTGCTGGGCGAAAAGCTGTTCGCTCATCGGCATCACCGCCGCATCGGGGTGAATCACGAAAGCCTGGTCATGCAATTCGGCGATGCGCACGCTGGCGCGATGCGCCAGCGGATGCCGCGTCGGCACCGCCAAGCGGTAGCGTTGGCGGAACAGCGGCAAGGCCGTGTCGCCGGCATTCTCGGTGAGCAGCAGCAGGGCGGCATCCAGGCGGCCAAGCTCAAGCCGCCGCTTGAGCGTGGCCGGCGGCGCTTCCAGGGTTTCCAGCGCCACATCCGGCTGCGCTGCGGCGAAACCACCGAGCAGGCTGGAGAGGCCGCGCAAGGGCAGGCCGGGCATATGGCCAAGCCGCAGCCGTTGCCGCGCCGGCCTGGTCTGGCGCAATTCGCGCCGCGCGGCGGTCCATTCCTGCAGCATCACCCGGGCGCGCGGCAGGAAGCGGGCACCAGCCGGCGTCAGCGCCGCGCCCCGGCCACGTTCGAACAAGGCGGCGCCGAGGTCTTCCTCCAGGCGCTTGATGCCGGCTGAAAGCGTCGGCTGGGTGATGTTGGCACGCTCTGCCGCCTTGGTGAAATTGCCGGTTTCCACCACGGCCATGAAATAGCGGATCTGGCTGATGTTCATGCGGCATAGAGAAAGCCTATTCCCCAGATAAAAACAATCGATTTCCTCTATTCCTGCTGCCTGGCTAGCATTGCGGCCGAGGAAACCGATCCCGGAGGCCGCCATGACGGACCGTTACGTCGAAACCCTGCGCCTGATGGCCCAGGCCTGGCATTGCGATCATCTCGGGCATGTCAATGTCAGTCACTATATGGGTTGGCTTGGCGATGCCGCTTTTGCCTTCCTGGCCATGCATGGCCTCGACCGTGCCCGGTCGGCCGAGGAGAATCTGGGCGTTGCCGCGGTGCGGGCGGAGATCGACTACCAGGCCGAATTGCGCGGCGGCGATCTGGTGCGGATGGAAACCGGAGTGGAAACCATCGCCGAGCGCAAGATCGTGTTCCGCCACCGGCTGGTGCGCGTGGGCGATGACAGGATAGCGATGGCGGCGCGGCTGACCGGTGTCTGCCTCGACCTGAACAGCCGCCGCGCCAGGGCGTTTCCGGCTGCATTTGCCTCCGGCGTGGCCTCGGCCTTTGGCCTGCCAACGCCTGGACAGAATCTGGCCCAGGGAGCCGCCGCATGACGGCGTTTATTCCCAAAGACCCGGATTTTGCCGCCCGCTGCCGCGACAGCTTCAACCGCCAGCCGGCGATGCACCTGATCGGCGCCACCATGAGCCGGATCGAGCCCGGTTTCTGCGAGGTGGAACTGCTGCGGCGCCATGAGGTGACGCAGCAGCATGGCTTCGTGCATGGCGGCATGGTCGGCATGATTGCCGACAGCGCCGCAGGTTATGCCGCCTATAGCCTGTTTCCCACTGACGCCACGGTGCTGACTGTGGAATACAAGCTGAACCTGCTGGCGCCGGCCGATGCCGACCGCCTGCTGGCGCGCAGCCAGGTGAGCAAACATGGCCGCACCCTGACCATCTGCACCATGGACGTGGTGGGCATCCAAGGGGGCCGTGAGGTCGCCTGCGCCACCGGCCTGGCCACCATGATGTGCCTGCTTGGGCGCCCGGATGCGCCGCCTAAAAAGTGATACCCGCCAGGAAATGACAGTCACTTGGTGGCAGGCTAAAGTCCCGCCCGCTTTGTAGAGTCTTGAGGAAACCCCGCCATGATCTCCAACAGCTATCCCACCCTGGATTTCGACCTCGGTGAAACCGCCGACATGCTGCGCCAGTCAACCCGCGCCTTTGTCGATGCGGAACTCGCGCCGCGCGCCGACGAAATCGACCGTACCGACGAGTTCCCGCGCGACCTGTGGCCGAAGATGGGTGAACTCGGCCTGCACGGCATCACGGCGGAGGAGGAATATGGCGGCTCCGGCCTCGGCTATCTCGAACACGTCATCGCCATGGAGGAGGTGAGCCGTGGCTCGGCCTCCGTCGGCCTGTCCTATGGCGCTCATTCCAATCTTTGCGTCAACCAGATCAGCCGCAACGGCTCGCCCGAGCAGAAACGGCGTTACCTGCCGAAACTGATCTCTGGCGCGCATCTCGGCGCCCTGGCGATGAGCGAGCCGAATGCCGGCTCCGACGTGGTGTCGATGAAGCTGCGCGCCGACAAGAAGGGCGACCGCTACATCCTCAACGGCTCGAAGATGTGGATCACCAACGGCCCCAGCGCCGATGTGCTGGTGGTCTATGCCAAGACCGATCCCGCCGCCGGCCCGCGCGGCATCACGGCGTTCCTGATCGAGAAGGGCTTCAAGGGCTTCTCCATCGCGCAGAAGCTCGACAAGCTCGGTATGCGCGGCTCGGAAACCGGCGAGCTGGTGTTCCAGGATTGCGAAGTGCCGGAGGAGAATGTGCTCGGCACGGTCGGTCGTGGCGTCAACGTGCTGATGAGCGGCCTGGATTACGAGCGCGCCGTGCTCGCCGCCGGTCCCATCGGCATCATGCAGGCGGCGTTCGATATCGTGGTGCCCTATGTGCATGACCGTAAGCAGTTCGGCGAGCCGATCGGCACCTTCCAGCTTATCCAGGCCAAGCTGGCCGACATGTATACCGAGATGAACGCGACCCGCGCTTACGTGTATGCCGTGGCGAAAGCCTGCGACAAGGGCAAGACCACGCGCAAGGATGCCGCCGGCGCCATTCTCTTTGCCGCCGAGAAGGCGACCAAGGCGGCGCTGGATGCGATCCAGATTCTCGGCGGCAACGGCTATATCAACGACAATGCCACCGGCCGCCTGCTGCGCGATGCCAAGCTCTACGAGATCGGCGCCGGCACGTCTGAAATCCGCCGCATGCTGATCGGCCGTGAAATCTTCCAGGAGACCGCGTGACCCGCGCCTGGCTTGTTCTCGGCTGCCTGATCGCCGCGCTTCTCGCCCCTGATCTGGGGGCCGAGGAACGTTGGCAGGTTCTGCGTGGTGCCGAGGCGCGGCTGCATTGGCGCGCGCCCGGCCTGCAGGCGCATCCTGAAAAGGCGGAGGCGATGGCCAGTTCCATCGGCTATCGCGTCGAACGTTATTTCTGGAAGGCGCAGGAAACCGGCGGTGCCTTCGCGCTGGCGGGCTTGCGCGATTTCACTGACAGCGAGCATTACATCGGCGGCCGCGTCGATCTGCAAAAGAGCGCCGCCACCCTGCTCAAGGGCCTGGAGACGCCGCCGCTGAAACCACTCGATCAGGCCGACCGGGTGTTGTTCACCGGCTTGGGGCTGGCGACGGCGCGGCGCTTTTCGCTTGGCGTGCGCGAATGCCTGAGCCTCGGGCTCTACGCCCCGAGTGCCGAGCCAGCCGAGCCGCCGAACGGCAAAGCCAAGGCTGAACCGATGACCGAGGGCAATCTGCGCCTCGATGCGCTCTATTGCGCCAAGGCCGGCAAGCCGCTGGCGCTGGAAGACCTGCCCGATCTGGCGAAAAGCCTGGGCGTGAAGCAAACGGGAGAGAACTGACCATGCTGAGCCAGGACCAGAGCATGATCCGCGACATGGCGCGCGATTTCGCCCGCGACCGGCTGGCGCCGGGGGCGCAGGAACGTGACCGCAGCGCCAGGCCGCCGCTGGAACTGTTGCGCGAAATGGGCGGGCTTGGGCTGCTCGGCATGGGCGTGCCGGAGGAATGGGGCGGGGCGGGAGCCGATTTCGTCAGCTATGTGCTGGCGCTGGAGGAAATTGCCGCCGCCGATGGCGCCGTCAGCACGATCATGTCTGTCAATAACAGCCCTGTATGCGCGGCGATCCTGCGCTATGGCAACGAACAGCAGAAGCGCGATTTCCTGCAGCCGCTGGCGCGCGGCGAATGGATCGGTGCCTTCTGCCTCACTGAGCCGCAGGCCGGCTCGGATGCCGCCAACCTCAAGACCAAGGCGCGGCGCCAGGGCAGCGACTGGGTGATCAGCGGCACCAAGCAGTTCATCACCTCGGGCAGTATCGCCAAGGCGGCGCTGATCTTCGCCGTCACCGATGCGGCAGCCGGCAAGCGCGGCATTTCCTGCTTCCTGGTGCGGACCGACCTGCCGGGCTTCAAGGTCGCCAGCATCGAGAGCAAGCTCGGGCAGAAATGCTCCGATACCTGCCAGTTGGTGTTCGAGGATATGGTGGTGCCGGGCGATGCCCTGCTCGGCGCCGAGGGCGAGGGCTACCGCATTGCCCTGGCCAATCTGGAATCCGGCCGCATCGGCATCGCGGCGCAGTCGGTGGGTATGGCGCGGGCGGCGTTCGAGGCGGCTCTGGCCTATGCTGGCCAGCGCCAAGCCTTCGGCACTGCGATCATCAACCACCAGGCGGTCGGCTTCCGGCTGGCTGACATGGCGACTCGCATCGAGGCGGCGCGGTTGATGGTGCACAATGCCGCTCGGCTCAAGGATGCCGGCCAGTCCTGCCTGAAAGAAGCCAGCATGGCCAAATTGTTTGCGTCTGAAATGGCCGAACAGGTATGCTCCGAATCGATCCAGATCCATGGCGGTTATGGCTATCTTGCCGATTTCCCGGTGGAGCGAATCTACCGCGACGTGCGGGTGTGCCAGATCTATGAGGGCACCAGCGACGTGCAGCGGCTCGTGATCAGCCGTTCGCTTGCCGGCAGCGGATAAAACAACAGAAGGAGACGGGGTGGGTTGAGCCAGGCCAACAACATACTGTTCATCGCCTCCCTGTTGATCCTGGTCAGCATTTTTGCCGGCTCGGCCTCCAGCCGTTTCGGCGTGCCTTTCCTGCTCGTTTTCCTCGGTCTCGGCCTGCTCGCCGGTGTTGATGGTCCTGGCGGTATTGATTTCAGCGATTTCAACCTGACCTATTCGGTCGGTTCGGCGGCGCTGGCGATCATCCTGTTCGACGGCGGCCTGCGTACCAAATTCACCACCGTGAAACTGGTGGCGGGGCCAGCCCTGGGCCTGGCGACCGTGGGCGTGGTGTTGACTGCCACGCTTGTTGCCGTGGCGACCCACTCGATCACCAATCTCGGCTGGCTGGAATCCTTCCTGGTCGGGGCCATTGTCGGCTCAACCGACGCGGCGGCCGTGTTCTTCCTGCTCAATGTGCGCGGCCTGGCCTTGCAGAAGCGCGTCAGCGGCACGCTGGAAGTCGAGTCCGGCATCAACGATCCGATGGCCATCTTCCTCACCATGGCCTGCGTCGAATTGCTCAGCCTGGGCCAGCCGCCGAGCAACATGATGCTGCTGCTGCAGTTCCTGGCGCAGATGCTGGGCGGCTGTCTGGTCGGTGCGGTCGGCGGCTTCGCCCTGGTGGCGCTGTTCAACCGGGTGCCGGTGGCCGGCGGCCTTTATCCCATCGTTGCCATGGCCGCGACGCTGCTGATCTTTTCCGGCGCGCATTTCGTGCTGGCGTCAGGCTATATCGCGGTCTATGTCGCCGGTCTGGTGCTGGGCAACCGGCGTCATCGCGGCGCCCAGGTGGTGCTGCGCTTCTTCGATGGATTGAGCTGGCTCGGCCAGATCGTCATGTTCCTGCTGCTTGGCCTGCTGATGACACCAAGCGAGATGCGGCCCGATATCGTGCCGGGCGTCGTGGTCGCCATTTTCCTGATCGTGGTGGCGCGGCCGCTGGCCGTGGCGCTCTGCCTGCTGCCATTCCGCTACACCTTGCCGGAGATCGGCTTCATCTCCTGGGTCGGCCTGCGCGGCGCGGTGCCGATCTTCCTGGCCACCATCCCGGTGCTGTTCGGTGTGCCAAATGCTGGCATCTATGTCTCCATCGCCTTCTTCTGCGTTGTTGCGTCGCTGCTACTGCAAGGCTGGACCATTGGCGTGGCGGCGCGGCTGTTCGGCCTGGAATTGCCGCCGCCGGTGGAGGCGCCGACCCGTACCGATATCGACCTCGGCAATGCGCTGGACCGCGATATCGCCAGCTACCGGGTGGAGCCGAACTGTATCGCTCAAGGCTACAACTACGCCGAAATCCCGCTGCCGCGACGCTGCCGTATCATCACGGTGATCCGCGATGGCACGGTGATGGACCGTTCCAAGCTGGAACGGCTGGAAGCCGGCGACTATCTGCTGGTGCTGGCGCCGCCAGAGCAGCTTTTCTCGCTTGACCGCCTGTTCGCGCTGCCAGACCGCAAGCGCCGCGCCAATGTGCCGGGTGACGAGGTTTTCGGCGAGTTCACTATTCCAGCGGATACCTTGCTCGGCTCCCTCAGTGCGATGTATGGCGTCGAGGTTGAAGCGCGCCATCGCGAGGAGTCGCTTAGCGCCTATATCCGCCGCCGCCTGCGTCATGCGGCGGTGGTCGGCGACCGCGTGCGGCTCGGGCCGGTGGAGCTGATCGTGCGCGAGATCAAGGGCAACCGCATCACCCAGGTCGGCCTCGAACTGGAGCCGGAGGAGCATCCGGTGGTGCGGCGCTTCCGGCAATTGTTCCGCTTCGGTTAGACTTTACAAAAAACAGCCCTACCTGGAGGAAGCATGGCCGCCCCGCTGGATTTCTATTTCGATTTTTCCTCGCCCTACGCCTATATCGGTGCCATGCGCATCGAGGCGCTGGCGGCGAAGCATGGCCGTAGCGTCAACTGGCATCCGATGCTGCTCGGCGTTGCCTTCAAGATCGCCGGCACCCAGCCGCTGACCCAGTATCCGCTGAAAGGCGATTACTCGCGGCGCGATTTCGACCGCTCGGCGCGTGAACTCGGCATCCCGTTCAACATGCCGGCGAATTTCCCGCTGGCCACCCAGGCGGCGGCGCGCGGCGTCTTCTGGCTGCAACAGCAGCAGCCGGAAAAGGCCGCTGGCTTCATCAAGGCGATCTACACGGCTTACTTTGTCGATGGCCGCGACATCTCTTCGCCCGATACCGTCGTGGCGATTGCCGAAGGGCTGGGCATCGATGGTGCCGCGCTGCGGGCCGGTTTCGAAAGTGCCGAGACCAAGGCGGCGTTCAAGCAGGCGGTGGAGCAGGCGGTGACGGAACGAGGCGTGTTCGGTTCGCCTTTCGTGTTTGCCGATGGCGAACCCTTCTGGGGTGCCGACCGCTTCGACATGCTGGACCGCTGGCTGAGCCGCGGCGGCTGGTAGAGGCGAGGCTGGTGAAGAAGGATAGCCTGTGAACCCAGCGCCAAAAGCGGGCAGCGGCCTGGCCATTGCCGGCCTGGTGCTCACGTCGCTCCTGTGGGGCGGCATGATCCCGATGACCCATGCGCTGGCAACGGAAGTCTTCGATCCGTTCTTCCTGGCGCTGATCCGCTATCTGCTGCCGGCCGGGCCGATGTTCCTGCTGTGCCTCATCGTTGACCGCCATTCGCCCTTTGCCGGCCCGCTGCCGCGCCAGCCTTTGGTACGGCTCGGCGCCATGATGGCCTGCTTCTCGCTGATGTTCACTTTCGGCATCATGCTGTCGGACCCGATCAGTTCCGCCATCGTGATCTCTTGCGGCCCGCTGATTGCCACGGTCTTGAGCAAGCTGCTCTACCGCGTGCCGCTGGCGCGCGGCTTCGGCATGGCTTTGCTGGCGGCGGTGCTGGGCGGCGCGCTGGTGGCGGTGGATGCGGTGCGGCCGCGTGCGGAAGCCAGCGGCGGCACGCCGTATCTTGGTGAATTGCTGCTGATTGGTGCCCAGCTAAGCTGGACGCTCTATTCGCTGAAAGCCCAGGAATGGCTGGCGCCCTCGGGCTGGAGCCAGCTCCGCATCAGCTTCCTCACCTCGCTGGCCGGCGCCGGCTTCATCATCGTCGCTTTCGTCATCATCAACCTGCTGTCGCCGGGCCGGCTGCCGACCGAGTGGCCGAGCGCCGGCACCTGGTTCATGCTGGCCTGGATGGCGCTGGGCGGGGCAGGGGCGGCCATCGTGCTGTGGAATTACGGCGTCAGCCATGTCGGCGTGCCGGTGGCATCGCTCTATGGCAATCTGGCACCGGTCTTCTCGGTGCTGGTGGCGGCCTTGTTCTTTGGCGCGGCCGTGTCGCCGCAGCAGATCATCGGCGGCGGCGTGATCCTGGCCGGCATCCTGCGCATGCAATGGCTGCGGCTCAGGCCGGGTTGATCAGGCGCTGCGCGGCCCGAACAGGATGATGCCGGCGCCAGCGAGGCAGAGCAGGCTGCCGGCGATATCCCAGCGATCCGGCCGCATGCCCTCCACGGCCCACAGCCAGAGCAGCGACGCGGCGATATAGACGCCGCCATAGGCGGCATAGGCGCGGCCCGCCGCATCGCTGTCCACCTTGGTCAGCAGCCAGGCGAACAGCACCAGCGCCGCTACGCCGGGCAGCAGCCAGAGCGCGGATTTGTGCATCCGCGCCCAGGCCCAGAAGGCGAAGCAGCCGGCGATCTCGGCAACAGCCGCTCCGATATAGGCGGCGATGGTCGGCATCAGAAGATGGTGTAGGCGCCGTCGATGACGAAGCTGTCGCCGGTATGGTAGCGGCTGCCGTCGCTCATCAGATACACCGCGATGCCGGAGAAATCATTGCCCTGGCCCCAGCGCCGCGCCGGGATGCGCGGCAGCACGGCGCCGGCAAAGCGCGGATCGGCAACACCGGCTGCGGTCATCTCGGTTTCGATCCAGCCCGGCAGGATGGAATTGGCGGTGACATTGTAGCGCGCCATTTCCACGGCCAGGGCGCGGATCACCGACAGCATGGCGCCCTTGGTGGCGGCATAGGAGGTGGCACCTGCGGCACCATGGATGCCGGCGGTAGAGGCCATGCCGACCAGGCGGCCGAAGGCATCGCCGGTCTTGGCGCGCTCCACCATGTGGCGGGCGGCGGCGCGCAGCGTATAGAAGGCACCGTCCAGGTTGACGCCCAGCACGCGCTTCCATTCCTCGGTGCTCAACTGGTGCATCGGCGCGCGCTTCTGGCTGACGCCGGCATTGGCGAAACAGCCGTCGATGCGGCCCATGGTCTGCACGGCTTCCGCGAAGCAGGCTTCCACCTCGGCTTCGTTGACCACGTTGCAACGCTGCACCAGCACGCGGCGGCCATAGGCCTTCAGCTTGGCCTCGGCGGCGGCATTCTTCTCCGGGTTGCCGCCCCAGATCACCAGGTCGCAGCCGGCCCGCGCCAGGCCCTCGGCCATCCCTAAACCAATGCCGCCATTGCCGCCCGTCACCAGCGCCACCTTGCCGGAAAGATCGAAATCGTTCATCGCTGTGTTCCCTCCATAGCTGGCGTCGATTATCGCGATAGAAAAGGGAAATTGCCAGGGGTGGGCAATTCCCCGGCTCCCCCTTGCGGCTCCCGGAGCAGGCTGGCATGGTTTGGCCACGCCCGAGAGCGAACCTATTCCAAGAGCAAGGCAAAAAGGCCGTCCATGAGCGCGCTCAGCACCCAGCTAGACCCGCGATCCGCCGCGTTTCAGGAGAATGCTGCCCATATGGCAGCGCTGGTCGCTGACCTGAAGGCTAAGGTCGGCATGATCAAGCAAGGCGGTGGCGAGAAGGCCCGCGAGAAGCATCTCTCGCGCGGTAAACTGCTGCCGCGCGACCGCGTGCGCACGTTGCTTGATCCCGGCTCGCCGTTCCTGGAACTCAGCCAGTTCGCCGCCTACGACATGTATGGCGGCGATATTCATGCCGCCGGCATCATCACTGGCATCGGCAGCGTGATGGGCCGCGAATGCGTGGTGATCTGCAACGATGCCACGGTGAAGGGCGGCACCTACTTCCCGATGACGGTGAAGAAGCATCTGCGTGCCCAGGAAATCGCGCGCGAGAACCGGCTGCCCTGCATCTACCTGGTCGATTCCGGCGGCGCAAATCTGCCGACCTGGGACGAGGTGTTCCCCGACAAGGAACATTTCGGCCGCATCTTCTACAATCAGGCCAATCTTTCCGCCGATGGCATTCCACAGATCGCGGTGGTGATGGGCTCCTGCACGGCTGGCGGCGCCTATATGCCGGCGATGTCGGATGAAACCGTGATCGTGCGCAACCAGGGCACCATCTTCCTCGCTGGCCCGCCGCTGGTGAAGGCGGCCACCGGCGAGGTGGTGTCGGCGGAAGACCTGGGTGGCGCCGATGTGCATTCGCGCACCTCGGGCGTGACCGACCACTACGCCATGAACGATGCCCATGCACTCGGCATCGCGCGCCGCATCGTCGGCAACCTGAATTCCACCAAGCAGGTCTCGGGCGATGTGCGGGCGCCGAAGCCGCCGCGCTTCGATCCGGCGGAACTCTACGGCATTATCCCGAAGGAAAGCCGCGTGCCCTTCGATGTGCGCGAGATCATCGCCCGCCTGGTGGATGATTCCGAATTCGACGAGTTCAAGAAGCTCTATGGCGCCACCCTGGTCTGCGGCTTCGCCCGTATCCATGGCTACCCGGTCGGCATCATCGCCAATAACGGCATTCTGTTCTCGGAAAGCTCGCTGAAAGGCGCGCATTTCATCGAGCTGTGCTGCCAGCGCGGCATCCCTTTGCTGTTCCTGCAAAACATCACCGGCTTCATGGTCGGCAAGAAATACGAGGCCGGCGGCATCGCCAAGGATGGCGCCAAGCTGGTCACGGCCGTGTCCTGCGCCAATGTGCCGAAATTCACCGTGATCATCGGCGGTTCCTATGGCGCCGGCAATTACGGCATGTGCGGCCGTGCCTACAGCCCGCGCATGCTGTTCATGTGGCCGAATTCGCGTATCTCGGTGATGGGGGGCGAGCAGGCGGCCAGCGTGCTGGCTACCGTGAAGCGCGATGGTATCGAGGCATCCGGCGGCCAGTGGAGCCGCGAGGACGAGGAAGCCTTCAAGAACCCGATCCGCGCCCAGTATGACCGCCAGGGGCACCCTTACTATGCCTCGGCGCGGCTGTGGGACGATGGCATCATCGATCCGTTGGATACCCGCATGATGCTGGCGCTGGGCCTGAGCGCCGCGCATAACGCCCCCTTCGCGCCGACCAAGTTCGGCGTCTTCCGGATGTGATGATCATGAGCGACGAACTGGTTCTCTTCGATGTGGATGCCCGTGGCGTAGCCAGCGTCACGCTGAACCGTCCGGCGGTGCATAACTGCTTCAACGATCAGGTGATCGAGCGCCTGCTGGCGATCTTCACCGAGATCAAGGGCCGCAGCGATATCCGCGTGGTGGTGATCCGTGGCGAGGGCAAGAGCTTCTCGGCCGGCGGTGATCTCGACTGGATGCGCCGCTCCGGTCAGCAGGATTACGCCACCAACCTGGCGCAGACCCTGGTGCTGGCGCAGTTGTTCAAGACGCTGAACGACCTGCCGCAGGCAACTGTGGCGCTGGTGCAGGGCAATTGCATGGCTGGCGGCACCGGCCTGGTCTCCTGCAGCGATATCGCCATCGCCGTGCGCGACACCAAGTTCGCGCTGACCGAAGTGCGGCTGGGCTTGAGCCCGGCCACCATCTCGCCCTATGTGGTGGCGGCCATCGGCCCGCGCCAGGCGCGGCGCTATTTCCTCACCGCCGAGCGGTTCGACGGTGCCGAGGCGCAGCGCATCGGCCTGGTGCATGAACTGGCCGAAGATGTGGACGATCTCAAGGCGCGCGGTGAGCGCGTGGTGGCCGATCTGCTGCTCGGCGCGCCGGGCGCGATTGCGGACAGCAAGCTGCTGATCCGCGAAGTGGCCTATGAGGCCGATGTCACCGAGGACGTGATGCAGTTCACCGCCAGGAATATCGCCGACCGCCGCGCCAGCGCCGAAGGCCAGGAGGGGCTTGCCTCCTTCTTCGCCAAGCACAAGCCGGCCTGGACGATTTGAGGCGAACGGGAGAGACGCGCATGTTCCGCAAGATCCTGATCGCCAATCGCGGCGAAATCGCCTGCCGGGTGATCCGCACCGCAAGGCGCCTCGGCGTTGCTACCGTGGCAGTCTATTCCGATGCCGATGCCAATGCCCGCCATGTGGCGCTGGCCGATGAGGCCGTGCGCATCGGCCCGGCGCCGGTGCGCGAGAGCTACCTGCGCGCCGATGTCATTATCGCCGCTGCCAAGGCCAGCGGCGCCGAGGCCATCCATCCGGGCTATGGCTTCCTGTCCGAGAATGCTGAATTCGCCGATGCGCTGGCCGAGGCCGGGCTGGTTTTCATCGGCCCGCCGGCTTCCGCCATCCGCGCCATGGGCCTGAAAGGCGCCGCCAAGGCGCTGATGCAGGAAGCCCGCGTGCCAGTGGTGCCGGGCTATCACGGCGACAACCAGGATGCCGATTTCCTGCTTAATGAGGCCGAGCGCATCGGCTGGCCGGTGCTGATCAAGGCGGTGGCCGGCGGCGGTGGCAAGGGCATGCGCCGGGTCGACAAGGCAGCCGAGTTCAAGGCGGCGCTGGCCGGCGCACAGCGCGAAGGCGCCAATGCCTTCGGCAATGACCGCGTGCTGCTGGAAAAATATCTGGTCAAGCCGCGCCATATCGAAATCCAGGTGTTCGCCGACAAGCAGGGCAATGCCGTGCATCTGTTCGAGCGCGATTGCAGCGTGCAGCGCCGGCATCAGAAGGTGCTGGAAGAAGCGCCGGCACCGGGCATGCCCACGGCGATGCGCCAGGCCATGGGCCAGGCGGCGGTGAATGCCGCCAAGGCGATTGGCTATGTCGGCGCCGGCACGGTCGAATTCATCGCCGATGTCAGTGACGGGCTGAAGCCGGACCGTTTCTATTTCATGGAAATGAACACCCGCCTGCAGGTGGAGCATCCCGTGACCGAGATGATCACCGGCCAGGACCTGGTGGAATGGCAGCTCCGCGTTGCCGCCGGCAATCCGCTGCCGCTCAAGCAGGAAGAACTGCGCATCGATGGCCATGCGGTCGAGGCGCGCATCTATGCCGAGGATCCGAACAAGAACTTCCTGCCTTCTGTGGGCAAGCTGCACCGCCTGCGGCCACCGGCGGAGGATGCGCATGTGCGGGTCGATACCGGCGTGCGCGAGAATGACAGCGTGACGCCGTTCTACGATCCCATGATCGCCAAGCTGATCGTGTGGGACCATGATCGTGGCGCCGCCTTGCGCCGCATGGGCCAGGCGCTGGCGCAGTATCAGGTGGCTGGTGTCACCACCAATATCCCATTCCTCATCGCCCTGGCCGGCCATCCGGCGTTTGGCGAGGGCGATCTCGATACCGGCTTCATCGAGCGTTTCCGTGCCGACCTGATCCCGCCGGTGCAGGGCGCCGATGCCAGTGCCCTGGCGCTGGCGGCATTGGCGGTGGTGCTGGAGCGCCGCGCCCAGCGCAGCGGCGGCAAGGGCGATCCATGGTCACCCTGGGCGGCGGTGAATGGCTGGCGGCTCAATGACCAGGGCTATGATGAATTGATCTTTCGCGAAGGCGAGAGCGAAACCCGGCTGCGGATTGAGTATGCCGCCGATGACGCGATCCGCGTGAAACTGCCGGGTGGTGCCGTGTTAACGGCCGCGGGCAAGCTGCAGGATGGCAGCCTGGATGCGGTGCTGGATGAGCGCCGTTTCAGCATCGGCCTGGTCCGTCAGGGGCTGGACCTGACCCTGTTGCTGCCGGGCCGGGTGCAGAAGCTGAGCCTGGTGGATCCGCTTGCCGCCGGTGAGATGGATGAAGCTGCTGGCGGTGCGCTCACCGCGCCGATGCCGGGCAAGGTGGTGCAGGTGCTGGTGGCGGAAGGTGTGGCGGTAGAAAAGGGCCAGGCGCTGATGGTGCTGGAGGCGATGAAGATGGAACACACCATCGCGGCGCCAGCGCGCGGCAAGGTAGCCAAGCTGAACTTCAAGGCCGGCGATCAGGTGAGCGAAGGCGCCACTTTGATCGCGCTGGAAGCGGAAGGATGATGCCATGACCCTGCCAAGCCAGATACGCCTGTGGGAGGCCGGCCCGCGCGACGGGTTGCAGAACGAGAAGACCGTGGTGCCCACCGATGTGAAGGTGGAGCTGATCGAGCGCCTAGTGGAATGCGGCGCCACCTATATCGAGGCGACCAGTTTCGTGTCGCCGAAATGGGTGCCGCAGATGGGCGATGCCGCCGATGTGATGACGCGGATTTCGCGCAAGCCCGGCGTTACCTATCAGGTGCTGACGCCGAACGAGAAGGGCTACGATTCCGCCAAGCAGTATGGCGCCCGCGCCATCGCGGTATTCGCGGCAGCAAGCGAGAGTTTCTCCCAGCGCAATGTGAATTGCTCAATTGAGGAGAGCCTGGAGCGGTTTCGTCCGGTGGTGCAGAAGGCCAAGGCGGATGGCGTGCGCGTGCGCGGTTTCGTTTCGGTGGTGCTGGGCTGCCCCTTCGAGGGCGAGGTTGATCCGGTGAAAGTGGCCGGTATCGCCAGGCAGCTTGCCGAGATGGGCTGCGATGATATTGGCTTGGGCGACACTATCGGCACCGGCACGCCGGGCAAGACCAAGCGTCTGATCGAGGAAACCGCGAAATTCATTCCGCTCGACCGCATCGGCATGCATTTTCACGATACCTACGGTCAGGCGCTGGCGAATACCTATGCCTCGCTGGAAATGGGGATCACCAGCCATGATGCCTCGGTTGCCGGCCTTGGCGGCTGTCCTTACGCGCCAGGTGCCACCGGCAATCTTGCCACCGAGGATCTGGTTTACATGCTGGAAGGCCTCGGCATTGACAGCGGCTTCGATCTCAAGCAATTGGTGCGCACCGCCTGGTGGATTTCCGAGAAGCTCGGCCGTCCGCCGGTGTCGAGTGTCGCCAAGGCCTTGAAATCGAAGATTTGATGCCGGTTCATCTGCTCAAGCTTGCTGTTGGTATTGAAAGCCTGGAGCATTTCCGCGAACGCCTGAAGGCGCGTGCGGAAGGCGCCAAGGGCAAGAAGCAGCCTGGGCATTTTACCCATGTGACACGCCACCGCCCGAAGCGCGACAAGGAAGTGCTGGATGGCGGTTCGCTCTACTGGGTGGTTAAGGGCCAGCTATGCGCCCGCACCCGGATTCTCGCCCTTGATGACGTGACGCTGGACGATGGCCCGCATTGCGCCATCAAGCTGGAAGCGAAACTGATCCCGGTGCTGCCGCAACCGCGCCGTCCGCATCAGGGCTGGCGTTATCTCGAAGATGCCGATGCGCCGCCCGATCTCAGCAAGGCGGGCGAAGGCGCTGCCGAGCTGCCGCCGAAGCTGATGGCGGAACTGCGCGCCCTGGGCTTGCTGTAAGCCGATGCCGCGCATCATCGTCGTCGGCAACGAGAAGGGCGGTTCGGGCAAGTCCACCACCGCGATGCATGTGCTGATCGGCCTGGCGCTGGAAGGCGGCCGGGTGGCGGCGATCGATCTCGATGGTCGCCAGCGCACGCTGGCGCGCTACCTGGAAAACCGGCAGGCCTATATCACCCGCCATGGCGTGCGACTGGCGATGCCGTCCTATGCCGTGGTGCCTTTGAGCGACCGCGATACCCGCGCTGAGGCCGAGGCCGATGAAGCCGCGCGCTTCCGTGCCGCGCTGGATGGCTTCGCGCCGGACCACGATTTCATCCTGATCGACTGCCCCGGCGCCGATACGCATCTCTCGCGCCTTGGCCATTCCTTCGCCGACCAACTTCTGACTCCGGTGAATGACAGCTTTATCGATGTCGACCTGCTCGCCACCGTGGATGCCGAGACGCTGCGGGTGCTGAAGCCCAGCCGCTATGCCGAAATGGTGTGGGAGCAGCGCAAGCAGCGCTTCAACCGCGACCGCCAGAGCATCGACTGGGTGGTGATTCGCAACCGCGTGTCGCATCTCGACGCCCGCAACAAGCGCCATGTCGGCCAGGTGCTGCAGGCGCTGGAAAAGCGGATCGGTTTCCGCTTCCTGCCGGGCCTCTCGGAACGCGTGATTTTCCGCGAATTATTTCTCTCCGGCCTGACCCTGCTGGATCTCGATAAAACCGGCGGCGGCCTATCCATGGCCCAGGCTGCAGCACGCCAGGAAGTGCGAAATCTGCTGCTCGGCCTCAATCTGGTTACGGATTAGGCATTTCCCCTAAATGCAGCGCAGCATTGCGGAAAAGGCTTGCCAGCAGGCCGCCGCGTAACAATATTAGCGGCCGATCAAAGCGCTCTGCTCAGAGGGCGCTGGTTAAGGAGGGACACCCTATGAAGAAGTTGCTTACCGGCATTGCCGCCGGCCTGATCGCCATCGCCGGCAGCGCCGCTCAGGCGCAGGATTATCCGAACAAGGTCATCACCATGGTGGTGCCGTTCGCCGCGGGTGGCCCGACCGATACCGTTGCCCGCCTGCTGGCGCAGTCGATGGGCACTTCGCTGAAGCAGCAGATCATCGTCGAGAATGTCGGCGGTGCCGGCGGCACCCTCGGTGCCGCGCGCGTCGCCCGTTCGGCCGGCGATGGCTACACCATCTTCCTGCATCATATCGGCCATGCCACCAGCGCCACGCTGTACCGCAAGCTGCCCTATGACACCATCAACGATTTCGAGTCCATCGGTCTGGTCACCGACGTGCCGATGACCCTGGTGGCGAAGTCTGATCTGCCGCCGAAGGATTTCAAGGAGCTGATCTCCTACATCAAGACCAACAAGGACAAGATCTCCTACGGCAATGCCGGCGTTGGCGCCGCGTCGCATCTCTGCGGCCTGATGCTGATGAGCGCGCTGCAGACCCAGATGACCACCGTGCCCTACAAGGGTACCGGCCCGGCCATGAACGACCTGCTGGGCGGCCAGATCGACCTGATGTGCGACCAGACCACCAACACCACCGGTCAGATCAAGGGCGGCAAGATCAAGGCCTATGCCGTCACCACCAAGACCAAGGTGCCGGCGCTGCCGGACCTGCCGACCATGGACAGCTCGGGCCTGCCGGGCTTTGAAGTGGCGGTGTGGCACGGCGTCTATGCCCCGAAGGGCACGCCGAAGCCGGTGATCGACAAGCTGGCGACCGCGCTGCAGGCGGCGCTGAAGGACCCGGTGGTGGTGCAGCGCTTTGCTGAACTCGGCACCGAGCCGGTGGCGCAGGAGAAGGCGACCCCGGCGGCGCTCTCGGCCCATCTGAAGGCTGAAATCGCCAAGTGGGCCCCGGTGATCAAGGCCGCGGGTGAATACGCCGACTAAAAAGTTCCGTGTTTCAATAATTTGTCGTAAACGATACGCCTGTTCCGCTTGCAGCGGGACAGGCGTAAGCGTATGGCGGAGGGCAGGGAGGCCCAGCCGCCTGTAGCCAGGTACCCACCAAGTGGGGCCGGTAGCCTTATAGCAGTGGCCAGACTCAGAGCGGCCGCCACGAAGGGGGATGTGATGCAGGGATTGATCCGCAATCCGAAGGATTTCTGGTCGGGGGCGCTGTTTCTTGCGCTTGGCCTCGGCTTTCTCATCATCGGCCAGGATTACTCGTTTGGCACGGCACGGCGCATGGGGCCGGCCTTCTTCCCGACCGTGCTTGCCGCCATTCTCTGCGTCATTGGCGTTGCTGTGATCGTGCGCGGCCTGCTGACCCGTGGCGAGCCGATTACCGGTTTCGCGCTTAAAGGGCTCGTGCTGGTCACCGTAAGCTGCATCGCGTTTGCCGTAACGGTGCGAGGTGCTGGTCTGGTTGCCTCGGTGGCTTTGCTCACGCTGATCAGCGCGATCGCTTCCGTGCATTTCAAGCTGAAGAACACCATCATCATGATGGTGGTGCTGGGCGCCTTCTGCGCCCTGGTGTTCGTCAAGGCATTGGGATTGCCGATCCCCATCCTGGGCCCCTGGCTCGGCGGCAATTGAGGATCGCATCATGGAACTGCTGCAAAATCTTGCCATCGGCTTCGACGCGGCACTGACGCCGCTGAACCTGCTCTACTGTCTCGGCGGCGTTTTTCTCGGTACGCTGATCGGCGTGTTGCCGGGCCTCGGCCCGGTGGCGACCATCGCCATGCTGCTGCCGGCCACTTTCGCGCTGCCGCCGGTTTCCTCGCTGATCATGCTCGCCGGTATTTACTACGGCGCCCAGTATGGCGGCTCCACCACGGCCATTCTGATCAACCTGCCGGGCGAAAGCTCATCGGTGATCACGGCCTTGGATGGCTATGCCATGGCGCGCAAGGGCCGCGCCGGCGTGGCGCTGTCGACGGCTGCGCTCGGCTCTTTCTTCGCCGGCACGGTCGCCACATTCCTGCTGGCGGTGTTCGCGCCGCCTTTGGCAGAGATCGCGTTGAAATTCGGCCCCGCCGAGTATTTCTCGCTGATGGTGCTGGGCCTTGTCGCCTCGGTGGTGCTGGCGCATGGCTCGCTGCTCAAGGCCATCGGCATGATTGTTATCGGCCTGCTGTTCGGCATGGTCGGCACCGACGTGAATTCGGGCGTGCCGCGCTTCACCTTCGAGACACCCGAACTGGCCGATGGCATCGGTTTCGTCGCCGTTGCCATGGGCATGTTCGGCCTCGGCGAGATCATCAAGAATCTCGAGGATGAGAGCGAGCGCGCGGTGTTTGTCAAAAGTGTCACCGGCCTGATGCCGACGAAGCAGGATTTCAAGGACATGGTGGCGCCGATCCTGCGCGGTACTGCGCTGGGCTCGGCGCTCGGTATCCTGCCGGGCGGCGGCGCCATGCTGTCGTCCTTTGCTGCTTATTCGCTCGAAAAGAAGATGTCGAAGAACTCGGCGAATTTCGGCAAGGGCGCCATCCAGGGTGTGGCGGCACCGGAATCGGCCAACAATGCCGGTGCGCAGACCTCGTTCATCCCGATGCTGACACTGGGCATTCCGTCCAATCCGGTGATGGCGCTGATGATCGGCGCCATGATCATCCAGGGTATTCAGCCCGGCCCGGCGGTGATGACCGAACAGCCGGCTTTGTTCTGGGGCATCATCGCCTCGATGTGGATCGGCAACTTCTTCCTCATCGTGCTGAACCTGCCGCTGATCGGCATGTGGGTGCGGATGCTCAGCATCCCGTATCACATCCTGTTCCCGGGCATCCTGGTGTTCTGCGCCATCGGCGTCTACAGCCTCAACAACACGTCCTTCGATGTGTATCTGATGGCTGGCTTCGGCGTGCTGGGCTACATCTTCGCCAAGCTGGAATGCGAGCCGGCGCCGATGCTGCTCGGCTTCATCCTTGGCCCGATGATGGAGGAATACCTGCGCCGCGCCATGACGCTCTCGCGTGGCGATCCCACCGTGTTCTTCACCCGCCCGATCAGCGCCACCATGCTGGTGCTGGCGGCCCTGGCGCTGGCCGTGGTGCTGATGCCGGCGATCCGCAAGAAGCGCGAGGAAGCTTTCCAGGAGGAGTGATCTTCCCGGATACTCTCTTACGGCAGGGCGCGGCTTCCTTGGGAGCCGCGCCCTTTGCTTTTCGGTTTAAGGCTGTCGCAGCAGGGTGCGACGGAAGAAATCGAGCATGTCGGCGGTGGCGGCGACGCGCGCCTCGGCATCGGCGCCTACGGTAGCGCCGATTCCGCCGCAGGAGGCCATCACGCGGGCGGCGAATTCCTTCCAGCCTTCGCGGCTGCTGGCGCCGGATTTGGCATCGCGGATCTGGCCGTCATCCTCGATCCTGAGGTCGCATTCGCCGAAGGTCTGCACATTGCTGCGCCGCGCCGGGTAATCCGCCATCCAGGCATGGCCGGCAGTATCATAGAGCCTGGTGCGTATGTCGGCGCCGGCCACCCTTAGCCGCACAGCGTAGCCGAGGCAGTTGGCGGCCGGTGTGTAGTCGTCGCGCGCGCCGAGCAGCAGCAGCAAAGGCGCCGCCACCGGCTGTGGATTGTCCCATTGCGTGCTGCAGCCGGGATAGAATGGCAGATGCGCGGCGAAGCGTGGCTGGCTGGGAAGGGCATCGGCCAGACGGCGCTCGGCGGTGAACAGGGCCGCGACGCCGCCGCGCGAGAAGCCGGTGATGCCGATCCGCCGGGCATCGATCCCCGGCTGCCGCGCCAGCAGGGCAAGGGCCTGGAAGCCATCCAGCACCGAGGCTGCCATCGGCACCCGGCCTTGGTCGCGGGCGGTTTCCTTGACGCCGCGGCCGGCGAAGCTGTCGACGATCAGGGTGGCGATGCCGATGCGGTTCAGCGGTTCGGCCACCGTATCCTGCATCCATTGTGCGTAGCCACCGCTGCCCGGAATGATGACGACTGCCGGCACTGATGAGGCAGCATGGTCTGGCCGCGAAAGATGGCCCTGCAGTTCCACCGGACTCTGGCGATAGGTGCCGTTGATGATCTCGGCATAATCCTGCGGCGTGAAGCTGCCGAAAGCCAGTACCTCCACTGGCCCGGCCCTGGCCGCTGCCGAAGCGGCAGCAGCCAGCAGGCCGAGAGCGAGGAAGGCTGCGCGCATGGCCGGGTTAGCGCAGGCCGACCGGCGAAGGGATACTGGCGCCCGGGTCGCTGCCATTGCGGGCGCGCTGGTATGCCCATATGCCGATGCCAATGGCCAGGCCGGCAAAGTCGGTGATGGTCTCCGGCACGATCAGCATGATCGCACCGGCAAACAGCACCACGCGCAGCGGCCAGTTCAGCGGCCCGTTCAACCAGCCCTCGGTGGAGCAGGCGAGGAAGAACACGCCGGCCGAAGCGGTGGCGACGACATGCAGGATGGTGAGCAGATCACCCTGCGCCAGCAAGGCCGGGCTGATGAAAAACATGAACGGCACGATGAAGGTGGCAAGGCCCAGCTTCACCGCGATGATCGAGGTGCGCCACTGGTCCGCCTGGGCTATTGCCGCCGCAGCGAAGGAAGCCAGCGCCACCGGCGGCGTGATCGAGGAGATCACCGCGTAATAGAAGATGAACATATGCGCCACCAGCGGCTCGATGCCGATGCGGATCAGGCCCGGTGCCACCACCGACGCCGCCACCGCATAAGCCGCCGTGGTCGGCATGCCCATGCCCAGGATCAGGGAAATGAACATGGCGAAGAACATCGCCAGCACCTGATTTTCACCGGCGATGCTGAGTATCAGGTGCGAGAAACGGCCGCCGACACCGGTAAGCGCGATGACACCGACAATGATGCCAGCGCAGGCGCAGATCGCCACCAGCTGCGCCGTCTCGCGCGCCGCCAGGGCCAGGGCATCCAGCGTGGCGCGAGGCCCCATGCGGTGCTCGCGGCTGATCCAGCTTGCCACCAGGGCGGAAACCAGGCCGAGTGTGCCGGCGCGGAATTCGGAATAACCCGCCATCAGCGCCCAGATCAGCACCACGATGGGCGCCAGCAGATAGAGCTTGCGCAGCATGGTGGTGATCGGCGTCAGTTCGCTGCGCGGCAGGCCGCGCAGACCATGCTTCACCGCATGCAGGTCGCAATGCACATAGCAGGCGATATAGAACAGCAGGCAGGGAATGACTGCCGCCAGCGCGATTTCGGTATAGGCGATGCCGGTGATTTCGGCCATTAGGAAGGCGCCGGCGCCCATCACTGGCGGGGTGATCTGGCCGCCGGTCGACGATGTGGCCTCGATAGCGCCGGCGGTGGAGCGGTCATAGCCGACACGCCGCATCATCGGGATGGTGATCATCCCGCTGGCCACCACATTGCCGACAGCACTGCCGGAAATGGTGCCGAACAGCACGCCTGAAAGCACCGCCACCTTGGCCGGACCGCCGCGTGCCCAGCCGACCAGCGACACCGCGAGGTCGTTCATGTAGTCGCCGGCCTTGGAGGCGGTGAGGAAGGCGCCGAAGGTGATGAACAGCACGATATAGCTGGAGGATACCTGGGTGGTGACGCCGAAGATGCCCTGGTCGGAATAGATGTAGGAGAAGAAGAAGGGCAGGCTGTAGCCCTTGTGATAGAGCATGCCCGGCAGCCAGGGGCCGACGAAGCAATACAGAATGAACACGCTGGCGATGATCGGCAGCGCCAGGCCGGCGGTGCGGCGGGTCATCTCCAGGATCAGCAGGGTGCCGACGAAGCCGGCGGCGACATCGCCCGGCTCATACAGCGCACCGGCACGGAATTGCAGTTCATCGATATTGAAGGAGACATAGCCGGCGCAGGCGATGGAAAGCAGGATGAACAGCCAGTCGAGCAAAGGGATGCGGTCCAGCGAGCGGCCAGCCTTGGCAGCGTAGAGGCCGAAGCAGATCACGCCGCCCCAGCCAACATGGATGGCGCGAAACATGATGGAGTCGATGGGGAAGGCATTCAGCACCAGCAGGTGAAACACCGTGAAGCTGACGCAGAGCCAATAAAACAGATGCCCAGGCAGGCCGGGCAGGTCGCGCTTGAAGCCGGTGAACTCATATTTGTCCGCGGCGGCGAGATCGACGCTTTCCTGCTGTGCCGTTGCCATGCCTTCCCCCGTGTAATTATTTGTTTACGCACGCCCTTGATATAAAAGAGGCCGCCATCGTGATTTGCACGATGGCGGCGCCCTTATACTTGCAGGATTGTGGCGATCAGCTCGCCGGCGGCATGGCAGCCGGATTCAGCTTGATGCCCTTTTCCTGATAGTACTTCACCGCACCCGGATGGAACGGCAGGAAGCCGTTACGCGACGCATTGGCGGCAATGGTTTCCACAGCGGCGGCATGGCCCTTGACCATGCGGTCGTTGTTTTCCAGCACCGACTTGACGATCTTGTAGGCGACGTCATCCGGCAGGCTCTTGTGGGCGATGCCGAAATTGTACACGCCGACCGTCTTCTGGTCGCCGGGCATCGACTTGTAGGTGCTCTTCGGGATCACGCTGTCGGAAAGTTCCGGCATCGCCTTCTTGAGCATGTCGAGCTGCGCGTCGGTGAAGGAGATGAAGCGCACCGGGCGCTGAGCCTCGAGTTCCGAATAGGAGGCGATCGGCAGGCCAGCGGCGAAGGCGAAGACATCCAGCAGGCCGTCGGCAAGCTGGTTCTGCATGTCGGAAGCCTGGCCGAAGCGCCAGTTAGCCTTGATGCCGAGCGTATCGAACATCAGCGGGAAGTAGGTGCCCGGCGTGCCCGCCTTCGGCCCGGCGCCGATATTCTTGCCGGCCATTTCGGCGACGGTCTTGATGCCGGTCTTTTCCGTGGTGACGAAGTGGAACGGCGTGTCATACATCGGGAACAGGGCGCGGATGTTGGAGAACTTCTTGCCCTTGGTCCACTCGCCGGTGCCGTTCCAGGCCTGCAGCGCGATGCCCATGGTGGTCATGCCGAGTTCGATATTGCCGCCTTCCACCAGAATGATGTTCTGGTTCGGGCCCTGGGTCTGCTGCGTCGAGACGTTGATGCCGATGGTGTCGGTGAGCAGGGTTGCCACCACACCGCCATAGATGAAGTAGGTGCCGCCGACCGAGGCCGTACCGAGCGTCAGCGACTTCGGCTGCGCCATGGCCGTACCGGCGAGGCCGATAGCGGCAGCGGCCGCAAACGCAAGGGTCTTCAAGGGCGTGAAACGCGTCATCTAGTGTTCCTCCGGTTTATTATTATCGGTCTTGGGCGCCGCGTAGCGCCCTGCCGCCGACAACCTTAACCACTGCGCTGCCCCAGGCCAACCCTAAAATCCCCCAGAGGTTGGGTGCCTGGGGTTTGGTGCCTGGACAATGCGCCTGGGCAGTACGCCTGGGCAGGCTGCCCTGGCAAACCAGGCACATGGCCTCTATATCTGTTGGCATGACGGATGCGCCGAGTGGCAAGCCAGGACAATCGCTGCCCGCCGCTGCCAATGCGAAGGCGGTGGAGGCATTTCTGCGCCAGGCGGCGCTGGCGCCGCGCCCGGTGCCGCAGACCGGCCGTGGCCGGCTGATTTTCGCCATGGATGCCACCGCCAGCCGTGGCGGTACCTGGGCCGAGGCGCAGAAGATTCAGGCCGAGATGTTCAAGGCCGTGGCGGGCCTCGGCGGCCTCGATATCCAGCTCGTCTTCTTCCGTGGCATGGGCGAATGCCGGGCCTCGCCCTGGGTGTCGGATGCACCGGCGATGCTGCGGCTGATGCGCCAGGTGGAATGCGTCGGCGGCCATACCCAGATCGAGCGCGTGTTGCGCCACACCGCGGCCGAAGCGCGCGAGGCGGTGGCGAATGGCGCCCGCGTCAATGCGCTGGTCTATGTCGGCGATTGCCTGGAAGAGAGCCCCGACGAAGTGGCAGCAAAGGCCGGCGAACTCGGTTTGCTCGGCGTGCCGATCTTCGCCTTCCAGGAAGGCGAGGAACCGGTTGCGCGGGCCTGCTTCAAGGATATGGCTCGGCTGACGCGCGGCGCTTTCGGTGCTTTCGATGCGGCTTCGGCTGCCACGCTGCTGCAACTGCTCACCGCCGTCGCGGTCTATGCTGCCGGCGGCTATAAGGCGCTGAGCCAGTATTCCGCCAATGCCGGTGCCGAAGTGCGCCGTCTCACCAGCCAGCTCGGCTAGCCTATGGCCCTGGTCCTCGGCATCGGGCTCGCCGCCCTGGCGCTGTTCCTGTTCGGCGGCAGGCTGTTCCTGCAGGCTGACCCCAAAGCGCTGGCCAAGGGCATCCGCATCGGGCTCGGCATCGTGTTGGGCGGCCTGGCCGGCTTCCTGTTCCTGCGCGGCCGCATCGATATGGGCAGCCTGCTGGCGCTGGCTGCGGCGGCGATGTTTGGCAAGGGCCGGCTGGCCGGGCTGTTTGGCGGCTGGTTCGGCGGCCCCGGCGCCAGTTCCTGGAACCGCGCCCGCACCGGCCATGAGGCCACGAATGGCAGGGCTGGCGGCAGCACGGCCGAGGCCGCGCCGCAATCCGCCGTCGAGACCGCCTGGCTGCGCATGCGGCTTGACCATGCCAGCGGCACCATGACCGGCGAGATACTGCAAGGCCCGCTGGCCGGGCGGCGGCTGGATGATCTGGACCCGCCGGGCCTGTTCGCCCTGCATGCCGCCCTGGGGGCCGAGGACCCGAACGGCATTGCGCTGCTGGAGGCTTATATGGAGCGCCGGCTGGGGCCTGACTGGCGCGATCAGGCGGGCGAGGGCGCTGCAGCGACAGGCGATCCCGGCAGCATGAGCCGCGAGCAGGCTTATGCCGTATTGGGGTTGCAGCCAGGGGCGACCGAGGGGGAAATCCGTGCCGCGCATCGCCGCCTGATGCGGACGGCCCATCCCGACCATGGTGGCTCCACCTATCTTGCCGCCCAGATCAACCGGGCCAAGGATGTGCTGCTCGGCTGACGCCGCAATTGGTTGAAATTGTGAGGCGGCGGAGAACGCGCAAGTATGGTAAATTTCTGGTTATCCGATTCGCCGGGGGACCGAGAGAGCGTATCCATGAAAACTCGAGTCATTGGCCTTGCGGCAATTCTAGTGACCTGTGTTGCAGTCACCGGTTGTGCCAACAATCAGCTTACCAGCAGCGGCGGCGGCGCGCGCGCCGACAACGCCTCGCGTGCGGCACCGCCACAGATCGCCGGCATTGCCCTGCCGGATGGCTACAATCTCGATACCAACCGCACAATCATCCTCGGCGAGGGCGACCGCTGGATCGGCCGCCTGTCCTACGCGATCAATTCCAGCTCCGACGACATGTTCGATTTCATGCGCCGCGAGATGCTGAATTACGGCTGGACCGAAGTCGCCGTGGTGCGCTCCGAGATCAGCCAGCTTACCTATCTTTCGGCCGCCGGCGACCGCGTTGCCTCGATCCTGATCAGCAAGCAGTCGCTCTATGGCTCCAAGGTCGACATGACCGTGTCGCCCGCCGCTGGTGCTGCTTCCGGCGCCGGCATCGCACCGCCGCGCAGCACAGGCAACCGCCGCTGATTGGCGTCGCTAACGGGCGCCGCTGATTTGGCGCCGCGCATAGCGGCGCTTGCATCGCGGGCAGGGGCGCGGTAGTCAGCCGCATGCTTACCGGCTATCTCGCCGCAGAGGGCTTCGAGCCCGAACTGCGCACAGAATTGCAGGATCGGCGCATCGTCGCCGAGCATGGTCGCCTGCTGCTGGCGGAAGGCGAGCCTGTGGCAGCCGCCTGGGCGGCGAATATCTGGCACCAGCCGCAGGAATTTCCCATTGCCTCGATCGGCGAGGCGGCGGGTATCCTGAAAGGCATGCAGCGCAACTGGGCCGCCTATGCGCCGCTGCATCACCGCCGCGCCAAGCTGATCCAGGAAAAATTGCCGCATGTTTCGGCCAAGCCGCTGCGCTTCGGCGACTTGCCGCCGAAAGCCCCGATGGGCAGTTTCACCTTGCTGGCACCGGACCGCATGCTGGCATCCGGGCAATGCTCAAGCCCGCTGCCGCATGGCGACTGGGCGTTCCAGGAGGACCGCGAGGGACCGCCGAGCCGCGCTTACTTGAAGCTTTGGGAAGCGCTGACCCGCTTTGCCCTGCTGCATGGCGAGATGCCGAAGCCGGGCGAGGCGACCATTGATCTCGGCGCCTGCCCGGGCGGCTGGACCTGGGTGCTGGCCGGCCTCGGTGCCCGCGTCGATGCCATCGACAAGGCGCCGCTGGCGCCGAATGTCGCCGCCATGCCGGGGGTCACCTGGCGCCAGGGCAGCGCCTTCGCGCTCGATCCGCGCCAGGAGCCAGCGGTCGACTGGCTCTGTTCCGACGTGATCTGCTACCCGGCCCGGCTGCTGGCCCTGGTACAGCGCTGGATCGCAGCCGACAAAGCCCTGCGGATGATCTGCACGCTGAAGTTCCAGGGCGAGACTGACCACGCCACGGCAGCAGCTTTCGCGGCCATTCCCGGCGGCACTTTGCTGCACCTGCACCACAACAAGCATGAGCTGACATGGTTGTGGCGCAAGCCGGGCTTGAAAGCCTAACCCAACCGTCACGGATCAGTGCTGGTAGAATCAGGCTCGCCCCGCCTATACTTGCGGCAACGAGAACGCGAATAGTCTCACCTTCAGGAGGGGCAGCATGTGGTGGGTGCTGGGTGGGATCGTCGCCATTGCTGGCGGCACCTTTGTTTATTTCTACGTCTATGACCGTTGGGTGCAGCGCGATCATGCGATCCGCCGCAACTTCCCGATCTATGGCCGTTTCCGCTACATCATGGAGAACCTGGGCGAATACTTCCGCCAATACTGGTTCACCGCCGATTGGGAAGAGCGCCCGTTCAACCGCCTGACCCGCGCCTGGGTCTACCGTTCGGCCAAGGCGGTATCGAATTATGTTGCCTTCGGCTCCGAGGTGGATGCGCAGCAGCCCGGCCATATCTACTTCCTGCATTCCGCCTTTCCGGTGAATGACGACGAGGCGGAACCCTATACCGGCAAGTGGATCGGCAAGGGTGTGGTGGCAAACCCGTTCAAGCCGAACAGCTTCTTCAATATCTCCGGCATGTCCTACGGTGCGCTGTCTTCCGCCGCCGTCACCGCGCTGTCGGAAGGCGCGGCGCTGGCCGGCATCTGGCTCGATACCGGCGAGGGTGGCCTGTCGCCTTATCACCTCAAGGGCAATTGCGACGTGGTGTTCCAGATCGGCACGGCGAAGTATGGCGTGCGCGACAAGGATGGCCATCTCGATGAGACCAAGCTTGCCGCCATCGCGGCACTGCCGCAGGTCAAGATGTTCTGCGTCAAGCTCAGCCAGGGCGCCAAGCCTGGCCGTGGCGGCATCCTGCCGGCGGCGAAGGTGAATGAGGAGATTGCCGGCATCCGCCTGATCGAGCCACACAAGGCGTCGATCTCGCCAAGCCGGCATCCCGAGATCACCGATGTGCGCAGCCTGGTGAATTTCATCGGCCGGGTGCGCGATGTCACCAACAAGCCGGTTGGCATCAAGATGGCACTGGGCGACGACAGCTTCATCGACGCCCTGTTCGAGTATCTGCGCGAGCGGCCGATGGAGGCACCGGATTTCATCCAGCTTGATGGCGGCGAGGGCGGCACTGGTGCGGCGCCGGCGCCGCTGGCCGATTATGTCGGGCAATCCATCGTGCAGGCTCTGCCGTTGCTGGCGGAGAAGCGGCGGCAATATGGCCTGCGCAACCGCATTCGCATCATCGCTTCGGGCAAGCTGCTGACGCCGGACAAGGTTGCCTGGGCGCTGTGCCAGGGCGCCGATTTCGTCGTCTCGGCGCGCGGCTACATGTTTGCGCTCGGCTGCATCCAGGCAATGAAGTGCAATACCGGCCATTGCCCGACCGGCGTGACCTCGAACGAACCGCGCTTCATGCGCGGCCTTGATCCGGCACGCAAGGCGGTGCGCGTGGCGAACTACGCCAAGGCGGTGCAGCATGACGTGGAAGCCATCGCCCATGCCTGCGGCTGCAAGAGCCCGCGCGATTTGAAGGCGCATCACGTGCGGGTGCAGGGTGAGACGCTGAAACTCTAGCCCTTGAGGCTCAGACCAGCGTGGTGGCCGTCAGCCGCTCGAAGCAGCCGGCATCGTCGTGCTTCACGCTGTTGACCCGGTCGCTGACACGGTAGCGCGCCATCGGCTCGTCTGGAAACGCGCGCAGCAGGCCGGTGGCCGGCGGACCCGGTGTCAGCCAGCTTGCGTAATCCTCCGGCGCCACGATCACCGGCATGCGCTCATGCAGCGGCGCCAGATAGTGGTTGGCGGCGCAGGTGAGGATGGTGAAGCGCTGGAAGGGCTGGCCCGTCTTGTCGGCAGCGTCTTCCCACAGCCCGGCGAACGCAAACGGCGTGCCGCCTTTCATGCCGATGCGCCAGGGCTGCTTGCGTTTCTCGTCAAGTTGCTGCCATTCGTAGAAACTATCCGCCGGCACCAGGCAGCGACGCAAGTTGAGTGCATCGCGGAATGTCGGTTTGGTCGCCGCGGTCTCGGCGCGTGCATTGATCAGCGGCGCCCCGTTCGGCCCCTCGAAACCCCAGCGCATGCTGGTGAGGTGACGGCTGGCTTCGTCCTGCGTCACCACCCAGGCCTGCTGCGTCGGTGCGATATTCCAGCGCGGCGCCACATTCGGGCGTTCAGCCGGATCGAACATCTGCCCCAGCACTTCCATGGTCACGGTCAAGGCGAAGCGGCCACACATAGCCGGCTATTCCAACAGGCCGTGGCGCGCCAGGATGTTGGTGGCAATGCCGTTCTTGCTGATCCGCTCCATGCCCTGCTCGAATTCCGCCAGCAGGCTTTCGCCGCCGATCCTGGAGCGTGAGATCATCAAGTGCAGGGTTGAGCGCGAGAGCGGCTGATCAGAAAAGCGGAACAGGCGGCGCGGCAATTCCTCGCTGCGCATCAGATGCCAGCCAACCGGCTTGCTGACGACGAAGAAATCGACGCGGCCAGCCTGGATCATCTTCAGGCAACTGGCGGCAGCGGTGGTTTCGATCTGCCGCGCCGTGCCGTTTTCGAGCAGCGCGCGCAAGGCTGGCTGCGGCGTCCAGCCGAGCGGCAGACAGGCACGCGGCCCCGGCATGCCAGGGCCGATTGCCTTCACCGCAGCATCGCGTTCGCTGCTGCTCAGCACATAGGTGTCGATGTTAAACAGCGCGCTGGAGAAGTAAAAGCTGGAGGCACGCTCGGGCGAGGGCACATAGGGCAGGGCGGCGTCGTAGCGCCCGAGCTTGGTTTCCTCCAGCGCACGATTCCAGGAAGTGTAGGCAATGGATGTTTCGCGTCCCGACGCGCTGAACGCAGCGCGAACCAGTTCAGTCAGGGCGCCACCATCGGGCAGCTTGGGATCGGCGAAAGGGGGGTAGTCGGTGCCGGTGACCAGCCGCAGCGGTTCTGCCGCCGGCACAGGGGCGGCAGCCAGCAGAAGCGGCAAAAGAAGCAGAAGCCGGCGCAGCATGCCGCAACGTTATGCGGTTTTGCCGGTCGCCGGAAGGGGCTGGCAGACACAAGCCGGGCGGCTTACCCCAGCGTGGCGAACCAGGGGAAGGTTTCCAGCAGGAAATAGCTGAACTGCCCAAGGCTGTTGGTGAAGATCAGCACGCCGGTGGTAACCAGCAGGGCGCCGGCGGCAATCTCCACCTTGCGCATGTGGCGGCGGAAACGCTGCATGAAGCGCATGAACGGCTTCATCGCCAGGGCCGCGAGCAGGAACGGGATGCCAAGGCCGAGAGCGTAGGTGGCGAGCAGCGAAACGCCGTAGCTGAGATCCGAGCGGCTGCCGGCAATGGTCAGGATGCTGGCCAGGATCGGCCCGATGCAGGGCGTCCAGCCAAAGGCGAAGGCGAGGCCGATGACATAGGCGCCAAGCCAGGAGGTTGGCCGGCTTTCCGGATTGATGCGGGCCTCGCGGTAGAGCAGCGGGATTTTCAGCAGCCCCATGAAATGCAGGCCGAACAGGATGATGATGCCGCCGGCAATCTTGCCGATGATGTCGAGATGCTGCACCACAAGCTGATTGATCGCCGAAGCCGAGGCGCCCATGATCACGAACACGGTGGAAAAGCCGAGCACGAAGGCGATGGCCGCCATCAGCACGCGGCGCGTTTCCGCCTTGTCGATCTCCTGGCGCTCCAGCATTTCGTCCAGCGACGTGCCGGCGACGAAGCAGAGATAGGCCGGCACCAGCGGCAGCACGCAGGGGCTGAGAAAGCTCAGCGCCCCGGCACCGGCGGCGACGGCATAGGAAACATCGAGACCGTTCATCTGGTTCCTTCAGCGCGCGGCGAACAGGGCGCGCACGGCATCGCGCAGATTGCCCTCTTCGAGATAGCGCACCCCCAGCACGCCGCCAAGGCAGATGCCGCCGAAGGCGATCACACTGGAGAGAGCCAGGGTTGAAAAGCCCGTAAGGCCCTGGCCGATGGTGCAGCCGAGCGCGAAGACGCCACCGACGCCCATCAGCGCGCCGCCGAGCAGATGGCCGATCAGGTCGTCGCGGCCGGAAAAGCTTTCGATGCGGAAGCTGCCGTCGAGCTTCGCCACCAGGAAGGCGCCGAGGATCATGCCGCCCACGGTGCTGATGCCGAAATTCAGTGTCGCGCCGGTGAAGGTCATCAGGTAGAGCAGGCTGTCGGCCACCGGCGCCACGAAGGTGACGGAAGCCAGCGGCACCGGTTCGAATTCGTCGTTGCCGAGAATCCCGGTAACGGCCCAGCCGGCGACCGCGATCAGCCCGACGCCGATGCCGCCAATCACCAGCTTTGGTCTGGCGCGGAAGCGGGCATTGCTCAAGGCATAGGCCACCAGGCCGCCACCGATGCCAAGCGCCAGCAGGATGCGCAGGGGACGGGCCGGCAGGCCGAGTGCGGCGAACAGATCGGGCAGGGACTGGGTCGGGATGCCGCGCGCCTTGAGGTCGATCACCGTCAGGCCCTCGAACCATTGCCGCGCCGGGCCGATAATGCCGCGCAAGGTGGCGTAGGCGGTGATGCCCAGCACCAGCAGGGCGACCAGGGATTTCAGGTTGCCGGCACCGAAGCGGACCAGGGTGCGGCTGCCGCAGCCGCCGGCCTGCACCATGCCGAAGCCGAATACCAGGCCGCCGAGCAGGGCGCCCAGCCAGCCGAGATTGGTGGTGGCGTAGATGGCCCCATCCAGGTTCACCAGGCCGGCCAGATGCAGGCCCTGGGCGCCCAGGATGGCGGTGCCGATGGCCAGCAGCCAGGCGCGGAACCGGCTGCCATCGCCCAGCAGGACCAGGTCGCTGATACCGCCCATGGTGCAGAAGTTGGTCCGCTGTACCAGGCCGCCGAAAATCACGCCCAGCAGCAATCCGCCGCCATTCACCAGCAGCGCCGTCGAAATCTCACCCATCGCGGCCGGCTCCCCAAAACGCCCCCCGACGCCGCAGAGCGCCAAGGGTTTCCAAAATTGTCGCCGTGATTATATAAACAACAGGGCGAAAGTGAAGTTTCGGCCATTCTCGCTTGTTGGTCGGTGGAATGAGGGTGCGGCGATGAGCCAGGTTCTGGATTTGCGTGGGCTGACTTGCCCGCTGCCGGTGTTGCGCACCAAGAAGGCGATGCAGGCGGTGCCCAAGGGCGGCAGCCTGACCGTGGAAGCAACAGACCCGGCGACCCAGGCGGATATTCCGGCTTTGTGCGAAGCAGCCGGCTACACACTGCTGAGCAGCACTGAAGCCAACGGCATATATACTTTCAATATTCAGCATCCGGGCTGAAGCGGGCGTTGGCGCGCTGGCACGAATCCGCTACGCTGCCAGTAACAGTAACAGGGATGCCTGATGGCAAAGTTGACCGCTTCCGACATCGTTCCGGGCCAGCGTTTCGAGCAGCGTCAGGGCTTCACCTGGCGGGTGGCACGCCTGATCCAGTTCCCCAGCGAGGATGTGGTGCATGTGCAGCTCATTAATGAGCGCGATGCCAGCAGCACCAAGACCGTTTCGGTCAGCGCCTTGCTCGACCGCCACATGTTCCGCCTCATCGACAAGTGATCCAGGCTATGCCGTATCGGCCAGCCATTGCCACGCTGATCCTGGCGCTGGTGCTGGCTGGCTGTTCCGGCATGAAGGCGATGGCCGATAAACCGGCGGAACCGCCCGCTACCGATGCTGCGCCTGTCGATCTGCCGCCGCCACCTGCGATGGTGGAGATGAAGGCGGAACCGACGCCGGCGCCACCGCCTGCGGCCCCGCCAACTCCCGCGCCGCCAGTGCCGCGCTTCGCCGGCCATGTCGCCAGTTTCAAAAACCTGGGCGACGCCGAACGCGGCTGGGTTGCTTTGTCGAAGCGCTATTCCATTTTGCAGGGTTTGACGCCCCGCTACGTCGAAGTCGATCTTGGTGGCAGTCGCGGAAAAACCGTGCGCGTGCTGCTCGGCGGCTTTGTCGACCGCGATGCCGCCCGCGCTTATTGCTACGATATGCGCCGCGAAGGCCTGTTCTGCGCACCGCATCCCTTGCCAAGTGCGGCGCCCTTGCCGAACCCCGGTTCTCCCTCGCCGAGTCCAGGTTCCTTATCGAACGCGGGCTGAACGCGTAGATAACACGCGCAGTCCGAGGTTGCAGTTCCACGGTTGCGCATCTAGTATCCTTCTAAATAAGCCCCCAGACGCAAGGATTGCAGTCGCGTGACGGTGAATAAGTCCGTCGTTCAGGAGACCCTCCGGCTTATCGGCGTGGTTGAAAACCAAAGCCGTGAGCTGATGGCTTTTTGCCAGGACTCCTCGAATTCCAGCCCGCATTTTCAGGACTACAAACGCTTCGTCGAGAAGATTGAGCATTTCTATGTCTTCGTCGATCTGGTGGAAGGCCGCATCCCGGAATTCGAGACGGCCAAGCGGGAACCGCTGAACAAGCATCTCTCGAAGATCCGCTGGAAGGTCATCATCCTGGAACTCGATACCACGCGCATCTACCTGGTGAAGATCACCCAGTCCGGCCGCAAGCTGCCGCTTGGCGCGCGCGAGTTCCTGGTCCGCCGGCTCGAGCGCCTGAGCGAGATTTCGCAATACTATGACCGCTTCGGCGAAGAGCATGAACTAGCGCCACCGGCCCAGGCGCTGATCGAGGCGGTGGAGAAGCTGCTGCGGGCCGGCATCGAGCAGGCGCCACGGCTCGAGGAATTCACCAATTCGATGACGAATACGCCGCTGCCGCGTCCCTCCGCGACGCCGATGCAGCCGACCATGGCGCCGACCAGCAGCTATTCGATGGCGGAAACCATCCGCCTGGATCCGGCGCGCATGCGGCAGCCATTGCTGCCGGTGGTGCCGGAGAAGGTGAATGTGAAAGAGACCTGGGGCCGCTTCTATGTCGAGAAGGGCTCGCTGGTGGCGGTATCGCAGGCCTGCAAGGTGGCCTCCATCTCCATCGACCAGCTTGCGACAAAGCTGGGCCTGAGCCGCGTGGCTCTGTCGCTGATGCTCAGCGGCCAGGATCCGATGCCGCGCCAGGCGGTGGACAAGCTGCAGCAATTCATGGGCGAGCAGGCCCGCCGCGTGCGGCCTGAACGCTGATCGTTTTGGGGCGCTGATCCTGTTCCCGATTTAAGCCGGCTTGCCGCCGCCAGCCGATCCGGCACAGGATCGCGCCATGGCGATGCCATCCTTTCCTTTCACCGGTTTGTGGCCCAGCCTGCGGCATGGGCTGCGCCTGCGGCTGCAGGCGATAGCGGCTTTTCGCCCCTGGCCGGCGCTGCTGGCCGAGCGCGAACGCTGGTTCCTGTGGCTGCCGGTTCTGCTCGGCCTCGGCATCGCACTCTACTTCCTGCTGCCCAAGGCACCGGCGGCAATGCCGCTGCGCATCCTCGTCACGCTCGGTTTGGTGTTGCTGCTTGGGCTGATCTGGCGCCGTCCGGTTTGGGCGGTGGCCTTCGTGCCGTTGGTGCTGCTGCTCGGCGGCCTCTGGCTGGCGGCCGAACGGGCGGAGGATGTGGCGGCGCCGGTATTGCAGCGGCGCCTGCCGGCAAGCTGGATCGAAGGCCGCGTGCTGCTGGTGGAACCGCGCGACCATGGCCATCGCCTGACCATCGATCAGGCCTGGATCGAAAAGCTGGAGCCGGAAGCGACGCCGGCACGGCTGCGCGTTACTCTGCGCCAGGGTGGTGAAGGCCTCAGGCCCGGCGAGCGTGTACGCCTGCGCGCCGTGCTCGGTCCGCCGTCCGGCCCGGTGATGCCCGGCGCCTTCGATTTCGCGCGCACTGCTTGGTTTCAGCGCATTGGCGCCATCGGCACCGCCAATGGCGCGGTCGAAATCCTGCCGCCACTCCCGGCATCGAGCCTGGATGCCTGGGGCGATGCCTGGCGCATTGGCCTTGCCAATGCGCAGCAACGCCTGACCGAACGCATCCTAGCCGCGCTGGATGGCGCCGATGGTGCCATTGCTGCCGCGCTGATGACCGGCGTGCGTGGTCCGATCCCGGAAGAGATCGACGATGCCTTCCGCGATTCCGGCCTCGCGCATATCCTCTCAATCTCCGGCCTGCATTTGGCGCTGGTCTCCGGCATCCTGTTCGCCGCTATTCGCGGCTTGCTGGCACTGCTGCCTTATGCCGCGCTGCATTGGCCGATCAAGAAGATTGCCGCTGTTGCCGCACTGATTGGCGCTGCCGCCTATATGCTGATCTCGGGTTCTGCGCTGGCAACACAGCGTTCGTTTCTCATGGTCGCCTTGGCGCTCGGTGCGGTGTTGCTTGACCGTCAGGCGCTCAGCCTGCGCAGTCTGGCGCTGGCGGCTTTGCTCTTGCTGCTGCTGGCGCCGGAAAGCCTGCTCGATGCCGGCTTCCAGATGAGCTTTGGCGCCGTGGCGGCGCTGATCGCCAGCTACGAAGCACTGGAGCAGCCGCTGGCGCGCTGGCGGGCACAGGCCGGACCGTTGCGCATGGCGGGCTTCTGGCTCGCCGGCGTGCTGCTCAGCAGTTTCGTCGCCGGTATTGGCTCAGGGCTGTTCGCGGCCTATCACTTCAACCGCTTTGCTGATTATGCCCTGATCGCCAACCTGATCGCCTCACCGCTGGTATCGTTCTGGATCATGCCGCTGGCCATGCTGGCCTTCGCGCTGATGCCGTTCGGTCTCGAGGCTTTGGCACTGGTGCCGATGGGCTGGGGTGTCGAGGGCCTGATCGCTATTGCTGTATGGGTCGCCGGCTGGCCCGGCGCGGTGGCGACGATCCCGGCGATGCCGGCCTGGAGCCTCGGCGCCATGGCCATCGGCGGCTTGTGGCTCTGCCTGTGGCGGCTGCCCTGGCGCTGGCTCGGCCTGCTGCCAATCTGCGCCGGCCTGGCTTCGCCCTTGTTCACGCCGCTGCCGGATCTGCTGATCAGCGGCGATGCCCGCCGCATTGCGCTGCGCGGTGGCAATGATGCGGATCGCTATTATTTTAGCAGCCCGGCCAACCTGCCGGCCAATGCCGCGCCGCGCGGCTTCGAGGCGGAAACCTGGTGGCGCCGCCTCGGTGCGCCGGCCCTGCTGCCCTGGCCGAATGCGCGGCGTAATGCTGCCACGGGCGCCGACGGTTCCTTGCGCTGCGAGCCGGAAGGCTGCACTGCGCGCGTGAAAGGCTGGGTGATTGCGTTGCCGCGCGAGGAACGGGCGCTGGCCGAGGATTGCCGCCGCGCCGATATCGTGGTGGCGCCATTTCCAATACGCGGCCGTTGTGCCGGCGCCCGGCTGGTGATCGACCGCTTCGATCTCTGGCGCGAAGGCGCGCATGCGCTCTACCTGCACGACGATGGTCGTTTCAGCCTGCGCAAGGTGGCTGCCGAGCGTGGCCTGAAGCCATGGTCGCCGCCGCGTGGCCATGGCGCGGCGAATGCCGTACAGCAGGGCAGGGGCGAGGGCGCCGTGCTAATGGACGATCTCGGCGACAGCACGCCGTAAAAGAAAAGGGCGCCGTTGCCGGCGCCCTTCGCTCAATCCAATTGGCTGAGGCTCAATAGCGGCGCAGCAGGCCGACCAGGCGGCCCTGCACCTTGACCCGGTCGGGGCCGAAGATGCGGGTCTCGTAGGCGGTGTTGGCGGCTTCCAGCGCCACCGAATTGCCCTTGCGGCGCAGGCGCTTCAGGGTCACTTCCTGATCATCCACCAGCGCCACCACGATGGTGCCGTTCTCGGCATTGTCGCTGCGCTGGATCACCACGGTGTCGCCATCCAGGATGCCGGCATCCACCATCGAGTCACCGGCCACTTCCAGCGCGTAATGGTCGCCATTGCCGAGCAGGCCGATGGGCACGTCGATCTGCGTCGAGAGGTCGCGCAATGCCTCGATCGGTGTACCGGCGGCGATGCGGCCATAGAGCGGCAGGGTGACGATATCGCGGGCGTTGAACGGGCTGACGGTAACCGGCGTGCCCTGCATCGGCTGCATCATGTCGCCGGTGCCGCGCGGCATCAGGCGGTTGCGCGCCGGGGCGGCGCGGGAAGCGGTGGTGACACCGGCGCCGGCACCGCCGCGCAGCGGCACGGCCGAGTCGGGCAGGCGCAGCACTTCCAGGGCGCGGGCGCGGTGCGCCAGGCGGCGCAGGAAGCCGCGTTCCTCCAGCCCGGTGACCAGGCGGTGGATGCCCGACTTCGACTTCAGCTTCATCGCTTCCTTCATTTCCTCGAAGGAGGGCGAGACGCCCGAGGTCTCGAGCCGTTCATGAATGAACATCAGCAGGTCATGTTGCTTGCGGGTGAGCATCCGCTTTCTCCCTTGCCCTGAGTGTTCCGCCTCGGTGCTTTATCTGGCCTGGGAAACCAGAAGATTGGGGGCACTGATTTGGAACGAAATTGAAACCTGGTGGATGTTCTAAATTGGTTCTGCCGGATGGTCAAGGGCTTTTTTCCACAGGCCCCATAGGTTGCGTGGCAGATCCGGCGCCGACCCCAGATATGCACATCCTGCTTAGAGTTGCTTCTTCATGGGCTGCCGCTGGCAGGCGGCAATCACCTCCCTTATACCTTCGTTAAAGGCCTCATCGTGCAGAACAAAGGGCTGGATAAGCCGGTGCAGCGGTATCAGGGGGAAGTGCCATGGGATTCGGGATCCGACAGAAGCTGAATATTGCTATTGCCGTGCTGGCGGCGATCACTTTGCTCTCCAATGGTGTGGCGGCGCTGTTCTTCAGCCGGGTACAGAACACCTATGCCGGCATCACCGGCGAGAGCCTGCCCGATGTGGTGGCGGCGCTGAGCATGAAGACGCTGAGCGCGGAACTCACCTCCGCCGCGCCGGCGCTCGCGGCGGCGGCCGATGATGCCGAGCGGGTTCGCGTTCTCGGTGAACTCGAAGGCTTGCAGAAGCGTCTGGCGCAGACTCTGGAAGTGGTCAAGCTGAGTGGTGCCGAACCGGCGCAGCTCGAGGAAATCGGCAAGGCGGTGGAATTCCTCCAGGGCCGCATTGCCCAGATCAACCGCTCGGTGACGGCCCGGCTCGACTGGATCGCGCAGCGCCAGGAGAAATCGGCCAAACTCGCTGCCGATTTCGTTGACTTCCAGGCACTGGTGAAACCGCTGACCGATAAGGCAATCGACGATATCGGGCGCGGTGCCGGCGGCAGCATGGCGCGCGCGGCGCGTGCGCTGATGGAAGCGGCTGCGGCGGTGAACCAGATGATTGGTGTGCTGAGTGTTGCCGCGCAGGCACCGAGCAATGACGATCTGACCAAGCTGCAGGGTGAATTCGCCACCCTGAACAACATCATCCTGCAGGATCTGGAATTGGCTGGCGAGAATATCGATGTTGCCGCCATCCGCACGGCTGCCGGCAATCTGCAGGCTTACGGCTCCTCCAGCGACAGCCTGTTCCAGCTTCGCCGCGGTGAATTGCGTACCTCCATGACCGCCGGCGTGGCACTGAAGCAGGCGCGCGATGGCGCGGCACAGCTTGCCGAGAAGATCGAGGTGGTGGTTGGTGCCGCGTCGCAGCGCGCCGACACGGCTGCCGCTTCGGCTGCCGGGCAGGGCCGAATGGTGCTGGTGGTGCTGGGTGTGCTGGCGCTGATCAGCTTGATCGCGGCGGTGGCGATCGGCGGTTTCTTTGTCGGGCCGCAGGTTTCGGCGCCAATCGGGCGTCTCACCGATGCGATGCGCCGGTTGGCCGACCGCGACTGGTCGGTGACACTGGCCGATACCACGCGGCGCGATGAAATCGGCGACATGGCGCGGGCCGTCGATGTGTTCAAGACCGCGGGCCAGGAGAATGAACGCCTGCAGCGCGAGGTGGAGGAAAGCCGCGTCGCCTTCGAGCGCGAGCGCCAGGCCCAGGAAGCGCTGCTGGAACAGGCCATCGGCCAGATCGTTGCGGCGGCGAATGACGGTGACTTGAGTCGCCGCATCGATGCTGACGCGCTGCAAGGCGTGATGCGCACGCTCGGCATCGGCGTCAACGGCCTGCTCGCCACCGTGGAGCGGGCGCTGGGCGATCTCGGCGGCATGCTGGGCGCGCTGGCCCAGGGTGATCTCACCCACCGCATCAACGGCGGCTATCGCGGCGTGTTCGAACGCCTGGCGCTGGATGCCAACACACTGGCCGAGCGGCTGGCCGAATTCGCCGGTCGGCTCGGGCAATCCGCCGGTCTGGTGCGCGATGCCTCGGCCGAGATTTCCGCCGGCAGCCATGATCTGGCGCAGCGCACCGAAGCGCAGGCCGCCAGCCTGCAGCGCACGGCGGCGACCATGGAGGAAATCACCGCCACCGTGCGGCACAATGCCGACAACGCCCGCCAGGCCAGCCAGTTCGCGGTGGCAGCACGAGACACGGCGGAAGGCGGCGGCCGCGTGGTTGGCGAGGTGGTGACGGCGATGGGCCGCATCGAGGGCTCGAGCCAGAAGATCGTTGATATCGTCGGCCTGATCGACGAGATCGCGTTCCAGACCAACCTGCTGGCGCTGAATGCTTCCGTGGAAGCCGCGCGGGCAGGCGAGGCGGGCAAGGGTTTCGCGGTCGTGGCGCAGGAAGTGCGCAACCTGGCGCAGCGCTCGGCGGAAGCCTCGCGCGAGATCAAGGCGCTGATTTCGGAATCCAATGGCCAGGTGCGCGAAGGCGCCAAGCTGGTGCGGCAGGCCGGCTCCAGCCTGGAGGCCATCGTCGATGCCGTGAAGCGTGTTGCCGGCATCATCGAGGAAATCGCCATCGGCAGCCAGGAACAGGCCTCGGGCCTCGACGATGTGAACCAGTCGGTCGCCGAGATGGATGAGATGACCCAGCGCAACGGCGCCCTGGTGGAGCAGACCACCGCCTCGGCGCAGTCGATGGCCGATCAGGCGAAGGGGCTGGCCGACCTGGTGGCCTTCTTCAAGACGGGGGCTGTCCATACTGCCGCCTGAGGGCAGTTTGCAGGACTTTGTTAACGTCTTGCTCAGCTTTAGAGAGCATTCTGCGAACAAAGCGGCGAATCGGGCCGCCGAATCGGAGATGCAGTATGCGGCTGGGCATGAGCGACAAAGTCTGGGGGCGGCAATGAGCGACGGTTTGCGGCTGCGCCGCCAGGATCAGCCACGCGGCGGCTCGCCGGCTCATGCAGCCAATGCCTATGGCGCCACCATGGCACGGGCAGCACCCGGTGCGAAGATCGAAGCGGCTGCCCCGGCTGCGACACCGAAGCGCAAAACATTCGCCGTCCTGGCACATTGGTCATTATGGGGCGGGGCCTTCCTGGTGCTGGGCGGCGGCGTGGTGCTCGGCACCATGCTGGGCGGCCCTGCGACCTCACTGCAGAATCAGGCGCCGCGCACGGTCAGCGTGGTGCCGCAGGCGATTGCCAAGCCACAGGCTGCCCTAACGGAAAGCCGAACCGCTGAACTGCATCTACCCGCGGGCTGGAACCCGCGCGGCTTGTCTTCCGAGACGGAAGAACGTCCGGCCCTGGCGCCCCCGCCGCCACCCGCCATGCCCGCACCAGCGGCCGCTGCCGCAGAGCCGGTGATGCCGGCACCGCAGCCCGCGCCAGTTCAGGCCGAATTGCCCAAGCCGGCCGAGCCGGTCCCCGCAATGCCGCAGCAGGTTGCTGCCCTACCGCCAGTACCGGCGGCTGCCCCGTCTGCCACACCCGCCGCCAAGCAGGCCAAGCCGGCAGCCCTGCCGGTGCCGCCGCAGAGTTTCGTGCCGCCATCAGCACATACCGCGCCGCTGCCCGGCACTGAGCGCTGGCGCCAGCTTGCCGTGCCGGCGCCGCTGGATGCCAAGCCGCCCTATATCGCCATCGTCATCGACGATATGGGTCTCGACCGGCGCAACTCGGCGCGTGCGGTGAATATCCCCGGGCCGCTGACGTTGTCCTACATGAGCTATGCCAACGAGCTTTCGGAGCAGAGCGCCTCGGCGCGCGCCAAGGGCCATGAGGTGATGCTCCATCTGCCGATGGAGCCGCTGGATGCCAAGCGCAACGACCCGGGGCCGAATGCGCTCTATGTCGGCATGGAAGAGGGTGAGCTGCGCCGCCGGGTGAACTGGGCGCTGGACCGCTTCGACGATTATGCCGGCGTCAACAACCACATGGGCAGCCGCTTCACCGCCGATCCGCGCGGCATGGCGATTGTGCTGGATGAATTGCAGCGCCGGGGCCGTTTCTGGCTCGACAGCCACACCGGCCCGAATTCCGCCGGCCTGCCGTTGGCGCATAAGCGCGGTCTTGCTGCCACCGGGCGCGACCTGTTCCTTGACGACGAACGCCAGTCCGGCGGCGTCGCGGCCCAGCTCGCCGCGCTGGAGCGCATTGCGCGCAGCAATGGCGATGCCATCGGCATCGGCCATCCGCATACCGCGACGCTGGAGGCGCTGGAACGCTGGGTAAAAGATGCCAAGGCGCGCGGTTTCAGCCTGGTGCCGGTGACCACCGTGCTGCGCAACCGCAACCCGGAACGCATCGCCTCGAACTGAAGTTTATTTCGGCGCGGGTTCGCCGTCGCTGTAGGCATCAAGTTCGAACGTGGCGATATCGGCGATGGTGATCTCGCTTTCCGACACGGCGGTGGGATTGCCGCGTGCGAAACGCTGGTCGATCTTGATGCAGCCGAGCAGGTGGTCGATCTTCTCGCCGTCATTGGACAGCGGCAGCAGGATGCGGGCATACCGGATATAGGGCCGACCGGCGAGGTGCAGCGTGTTGCGGCGGAAATGCACCTTGCGCTGGAAGGCGCAGATGCAGAAGCTTTCATCGAAGAATTCGCGCAGCGGGCTGATCACGGCTTCATCCAGCCAGCGGCCATGCAGCTTGGTCAGCACCAGGCTTTCCACGTCGCTGCCGGCCAGGCGATAGCGGAACCGCTCCTGCTCGTGGTCAACCTCGATAATGAAAATGCTCGGCAGCAAATGGCGCAGATCAACGGGATCGATACGGTCCCGCGGCGGCGGAAAGCGGCCCGCCTTGCGCTTCAGCCAGTAGAGGTAGAGCCAGCGCAGATCAGATTCGTCGATATGTTCGGCAAAGCGCATGGAGGTGTCCGAGGAATTCTTCCTAGATACTTATTATCTAGTGTAATCCGCCAATAAAGCCAGCATAAATTCCCGCGGCGGGAATATTGCGTAGCAGCAAAGCCCGTAGCGCTGGTGCGGCTCCAGTTCAGGCCTTGTGGCACAGCCGATAGGCGGTACCAGGCACCAATTTGCCGGCTTCCACCCGCAGGGGTTCGTCCACTCGGTCGGCCACCATCAAGCCAGCCTGAGCCGCAACAACTGGAATATGCTTTTCGTCGTGCTGATAGCGTCCGCTTGCCGCCAGGCGGTAGCCCAGCGCGGTCGGTGTCAGGTCACGCTCGATGGTGATGAAAATCTGCCCGCCAGGTCTGAGCGCGGCAGCCATCAAGGTAAAAATTTCGGTCACGTCTCCGACGTAGTTCAGCATCTCGGCGGCCAGGATGCCATCATATTGCTGATCCGCCTGCTGTAGAAAAACATGGGCATCGGCGCAGAACAGGCGGGTATAGTTACCGTTGCGCGCTGCCTGATCGAGCATGCGTTGGGCGATGTCGACGCCATCCATGGTGGCGGCATAGGGCTTGAATGGCCGGCCGGAAAATCCGGTGCCGCAGCCGAGGTCAAGTATCGCCAGTTTATTTTCCGGCTGCCAGACGCGGGTGATGAGCTGGCGCAGCATCTCTGGGCCGCGATAGCCGAGTGTGGCCATATCGTTATCGAAATCGGCAGCGTTGGTGTTATAGAGCCAGGCGATATAGGCACTCGGCATGCGGGCTGGGTTGGCGCCAGCGGCGGCATCTGCCAGATGGCGGATCACACCGGAATGAGGGGCTAACGCTCGGGCTTTCTCGAAACATTCGCGGGCTTCGCCATGCTGGCCAGCATGGGCAAGACAAAGCGCGAGTCCCAGCCAGGAGATTGGACGGTCGGCCAACATCAGACCGGCGCGAAAATAGCGCGTGGCCTCTTCGTAGCGTCTGGCGTCTCGGGCGGCAATGCCACGCTGCTCCCAGAGCAGGGCGGCATCCTCGATTGTTTCAGAAGACATCGAACAGGATAGGCAGATATCTGCAACCAAACCAGTCTTATTCGTCGCCGCGCATCTTCTTCAGGGTTGCTTCGTCATAATTCTGGCCCACCGACATGGCGCAGACGCGCGAGACATGCATGTAGGGCAGGCCGGACTCTTTCGCCCAGGCGTTGAACTGATCCTGAATTTTACGCAGGTCTTTCTTCGATGCAGCGGTCTGACTCAATTCAACACCGGCATCGCGCAGGCAGGTGATCACATCGTTAGAAGTGACAAAGCCGTCCTTGCCGAGAAAGCGCAGCAGATACTGGCCGGTGTTGCCGCCGAGTCTGCTGCCGCGCTTGGCCAGCAATTCCATCAGGCCGACCTGATCTGTCACCGGCCAGGATTGGAGGAATTTGCCGAAGCTGCCATGTTCGGCAGCGATATCGAGCACGAATTGCGCATTGGCGCGCACGGTCATGATCTTCTGGCCATTGCGCACGATGCGGGTGTCGGAGGCCAGCTTCTCCCAGAATTCATCGGGCTTGTGCAGCAGCTTCTTCGGCTGGAAGTTTAAGAAAGCCGCCTCGAAGCCATCCCACTTAGCGTCAATCACCTGCCACACGAAGCCGGCGGAGAATACGCACTTGGTCATCTCGGCCAGCACGCGGTCATCGTTAAGCTTGGCCAGCGCCTTCTGGTCAGGCACTTTGGGCAGCAGCGCCTGCAATGCCTTGTCGCCGCCCTTGCGCTTGGCGGCACGCGCCCAGATGAACTTGAACGCGGTTGCCATGCTGCCTCCAGGTCCTGCGCTATTGTCCCCGGCCGCCGCCTTGAGCGAAGCGTTCGGCTTCCTCGGCCGCGCGCATCAGCGCCTTGGCCTTGTTCACGCATTCGACATGTTCCGACATCGGGTCGCTATCGGCGACGATGCCGGCGCCGGCCTGCACATACATGGTGCCGTCCTTGACCAGGGCGGTGCGCAAGGTGATGCAGGTATCCATCGAACCATTGGCGGAGAAGTAGCCGACGCCACCGGCATAGAAGCTACGCCGCGTGCTCTCCAGTTCGTCGATGATCTCCATGGCGCGCACCTTCGGCGCACCGGAAACCGTGCCGGCCGGGAAGCCGGCGAACAGCGCATCCAGTGCGTCCAGTTCGGGGCGGATCTTGCCCTCGACATTGGACACGATGTGCATCACATGGCTGTAGCGCTCGATGGTGTTGCGCAAGGTGACGCGCACGCTGCCGATCTGCGACACGCGGCCGACATCGTTGCGGCCCAGGTCGAGCAGCATCAGATGTTCGGCCAGTTCCTTCGGATCGGCCAGCAGGTCGGCGGCGAGTGCCGCGTCTTCCTCACTGGTGGCGCCGCGCTTGCGCGTGCCGGCGATGGGGCGGACGGTGACGGTGTTGTCGCGCAGCCGAACCAGAATCTCGGGGCTGGAGCCGACCAGGCAGGGGCCGCCGAGATTGACATAGAACATGAACGGCGATGGGTTGGTGCGGCGCAGCGCGCGGTAGAGCGCGAACGGCGGCAGCCGGAAGGGCAGTGAGAAACGCTGCGACAGTACCACCTGGAAAATATCGCCGGCGGCGATGTATTCCTTCGCCTTCGCCACCATCGCCATGTATTCCTCGGGCGACATGTTCGATTGCGGCTCGGGCAGGGCTTCGAGATCGGCGATCTGCTCGCGCACCGCGCCAAGCGGACGGTCGAGGTCGTTCACCGCATCGGCAAGGCGTTCGGAGGCGAGATTGTAAGCGGCGCGCGCATCCATGCCGGCCTGCGGGCGCACCGGCGTCACCAGGGTGATGACGTCGAGCACGGAATCGAACACCGCCATCAGCGTCGGCCGCATCAGCAGGCCATCGGGCAGGCCCAACGTATCGGGATTGGCATCTGGCACGCGTGGCTCGATCAGCCGGATCATGTCGTAGCCAATATAACCGGTAATGCCGGCTGCCATCGGCGGCAGGTTCGGCGGCAGGTCGATGTGGTTCTCGGCCAGCAGGCGGCGCAGCGCGGGCAATGCCGGTTCGGGGCAGGGCTCGAAGCGGTCGGGATCGAAGCGGGCGCGGCGATTGATCTCGGCCTTGCCGCCGCGGCAGCGCCACAGCAGGTCCGGCTTCAGGCCGATGATGGAATAGCGGCCGCGCGTCGAGCCGCCTTCCACTGATTCCAGCAGCGAGGCGAAGGGCCGGCCATTGCCGAGCTTGAGGAAGGCCGAGACCGGCGTTTCCAGGTCCGCCACCAGGGTGGTGGACAGCACCTGGGCTTCGCCGGCCATGTAGCGCTGCGCGAACGCGGTGTAATCAGGCGTGAGCTTCATGCGCCGGGCCGCCGCTTAGAAAGCGAGCGCGCGCTGGCGGGCGGCAGCGTTCACCGTCACGCCAAGACTGGCTTCAATCTGCTTGCGGTAACGCTCTTCAAGTTCGCCAACCAGGCCCTGGGCAAGCTGCTGGCCAGTGCGATCACGCTGCGCCGCCATGGCTGCGATATCCGCCGGTACGATGCGGCTGAGCCGCGCCACGATCACATCGCCACCCGAACTTGCCGGGCCGACGGCCACTTCGCCGGGCTGCTTGGAGGAGAACAGCAGGCTCACCACTGTGGGCGACAAGGCACGGTCGGCGGGCTGGCCGCCACGGCTCAAGGGCGGCGTGGTCTGCACCACCAGGTTAAGCGCCTGGGCTTCCTTCAGCAGGTCGCCGCCGGCGCGCAGCCGCTCGGCGATCTGCAGCGCAAGCTGGTCGGCGGCCTTGCCGCGTTTGGCGGCAGTCACGGCGGCGGCGGCTTCATCGCGCACCTCCGCCAGCGGCTTCACCGCCGCAGGCTTCACGGCGGTCACCTGCAGCAACTGGAAGCCGCCGTCATTCTGGTCGAGGATCAGCGGATCGACCTTCTCGGCAAGCTGGAAGGCTTCGGTGATGAAAGCCGGCTGAGTCTGCGGCAGGGTTTCCACCGGTTTGCCGGCGGCATCGCTGCCGCGCGCATCCAGCCCGGCCTGGGTCGAAACCGCGATCTTGTGCGTTTTGGCGATATCAGCCAGCGGCATGCCGCCGGCGATCATATCTTCCACCTGCGGGCGCAGCTTCATCAGCGCATCGCCGGCCTTGTGCAGCGCCACCTGCTGGCGCAGTTGCTCCTTCACCTCGGCAAGCGTGGTGGTCTTGCCCGGCTGAATCTGCGTGACGCGCAGCAGATGCCAGCCGAAGGCGCTCTTCACCGGCTCGGCAACACCGGGCTGGGCTAGGGCGAAGACCGGCGCGGAAAGATCCGGCGGCAGTTGTTCCTTCTGCACCAGGCCGAGCGAGACGTCGGTTTCTTTAAGCTGGCGCGTGCGCTGCGCCATGGCGAGGAAATCCTCGCCGCCCAGCACCGCCTGGCGCGCTGCCTTGGCATCGTCTTCGGTGTTGAACACCACCTGCTGCACCTGGCGCCGCTCAGGCTCGATGTAGTTGCCCTTGTGCGCCTCATATTCCTCGGCGATTTCCTCGTCGCTCACCGCGATCTCAGCCGCCAGCGCGGCCGGGGTGAAGGCAACCCAGGCGATGTCACGTCGCTCCGGCGTGGTGAAGCGCGGCGCGTTGGCCTTGTAGAATTCCTCGATCTCGGCATCGGTGGGCGCCGCCGGGGCCGGCAGCTTGGCGGCTTCCAGGCGGATGTAATCCGCGGCGCGAGTTTCCAGGCGATAGGCCAGCACGCTGTCCACGGCGAGGACGGGCATGGTCTCGACACCGGAGAGCAGGCTGCCGAGCAACTGCTCGCGCAGCAGGTCGCGGCGCACCAGTTCCACCAGCATGGCTTCGGAATAGCCTTCGTTGCGCAGGAAGGTCTCGTAGCGCAGGCGGTCGAACTGGCCGTTCGTGCCCTTGAAGGTATCGGCGCGGGTGATGTAGTCGCGCACCACGCCCGACGTGGCGGCCAGGCCCTGCTTCAGCGCCTGCTGCTCATAGGCGCGGGCGGCGATCAGGCCGTTCAGCACGCTCTCATCGAGGCCGAATTGCTGCATCTGTTCCCGGGTCATCACGGTGCCGATGCGGCGGGAAAGCTGCTGGCCCTCGCGGCGCAGGGCATCGGAGAATTCCGCGGCGGAAATCTCCTGACGACCGATTTTGGCTACCGCCGGGATCGAATTGGAGCTACGGACATAGTCGCCGATACCCCAGGCGCCGAAGCTGACCACCAGCAGCAGCATGAGAATCTTCGCAACCCAGGAACCCGCGCCTTTGCGCATCTGTGCAAGCATGTACCACCCGAAACGTGGGAAATTAAAAGTCGCGGGATACTAAAGTGTGGGGAGGGGCGGGGCAAGCCATGCGGCCTTTGCCTTTTGCCCGGAAGATGCTAGAGAAACGCGGTTTTTTTGAGCAGGAGTGGGTCAGATGAGCCAGGCGCGGAAGCCCCTGATTGCCGGCAATTGGAAGATGAACGGCGCCCTGGCGGCGGCCGAGGCCGAGGCGCGTGCGCTGGCCGCCCGGGTCGGGGCTGAAAAGCCGGCCGCCGAGCTAGCTTTGTGCCCACCGGCGACGCTGATTGCCGCGCTTTCCGGCTGGCTTTCGGGCAGCGGCATCGCGGTCGGCGGCCAGGATTGCCATGCCAAGGCCAGCGGCGCCCATACCGGCGATATTGCCGCCGAGATGCTCAAAGAGGCGGGTGCCAGCATGGTGATCGTCGGCCATTCCGAGCGCCGCACCGATCATGGCGAGACCGATGCCGCCGTGAAGGCCAAGGCCGCCGCCGCGCACCGCGCCGGCCTGATTGCCATCGTCTGCTTAGGCGAGACCCTGGCGCAGCGCGATGGTGGCGAGACGTTGAAGGTTGTGGCCGGCCAGTTGCGCGGTTCGCTGCCCGACGATGCCAGCGCCGCCAACACCGTGATCGCCTATGAACCGGTCTGGGCCATCGGCACCGGCCGCACGCCGACCCTGGAGCAGGTGGCCGAAGTGCATGCCCTGATCCGCCAGGAATTGCGCGCGCGGTTCGATGACGGCGCCGGGTTCCGCATCCTGTATGGTGGCTCGGTGAAGCCGGATAACGCCAAGGCGCTGATGGCGGTGGCCGATGTGGACGGCGCGCTGGTTGGCGGCGCCAGCCTCAAGGCCGCCGATTTCTGGCCGATTGTGGCGGCGAAAGGCTGAGCGAATTGGGCGCGCACGAACTCGACAGCAATTCCGACCTGGCCGCGCTGAAGCGCGTGACCGAGCGGTTTGCCGTCGCCGTGACGCCTCATATCCGCGCCCTGATCAATCCCAGCGACCACAGCGATCCCATCGCGCGGCAATTCGATCCCAGCATCGAAGAACTGCACGAAGCGCCGGAAGAACTCAGCGATCCGATTGGCGATGCAACGCATTCGCCGCTGCCCGGCATCGTGCACCGCTATCCTGACCGGCTGCTGCTCAAGTTAGTGAATGTCTGCCCGGTCTATTGCCGCTTCTGTTTCCGCCGCGAGACAGTCGGCCCCGGCAACCAGGGCCTCACCGGCGATGAACTTGACGCAGCGCTGAACTACATCGCCACGCGGCAGGAGATTTTTGAGGTCATCCTCACCGGCGGTGACCCGCTGATCCTTTCGGCGCGGCGGCTGGGCGAGGTGATCGCGCGGCTGAATGCCATCCCGCATCTCGGCATTATCCGCATTCACACGCGCGTGCCCGTGGTCGATCCCGGCCGCATCACGCCGGAACTGGTGGAAGCACTGCGCGGCCCGAAGCCGGTTTATGTGGTGGTGCATGCCAATCATGCGCGGGAATTCTCAGCCGAGGCGCGGCAGGCCTGCGCGCTGCTGGCCGATGGCGGCCTGCCGCTCTTGGGCCAGAGCGTGCTGCTGCGCGGCGTGAATGACAGTGAGGCGGCGCTTTCTGCCCTGTTCCGCGCCATGCTCACCGCGCGGGTGAAGCCCTACCACCTGAACCATCTCGACCGCGCCCGGGGCACCAGCCATTTCCGGGTGCCGCTGGAAGCGGGGCAGGCGCTGATGGCGCGGCTGCGTGGCCGGCTTTCCGGCCTGGCACAGCCGACCTATATCCTTGATATCCCTGGCGGGCACGGCAAGGTGCCGGTCGGGCCGCTCTATGCGGAAAAGGCCGAAAACGGCGAATGGCGGGTCACAGATCCCTGGGGCTGCGTCCATGCTTATGGCGAGGGGGCTTCCCCACAGGCGGCGGCTGGTGTAAAAGCCCCGCCGGAACGGCCTCTTGCCGGGGCCGATGCGGAGTAGGACGAGATGATTACCTTTATCCTGGTGGTGCACCTGTTGCTGGCCGTGGCGCTGATCGGCGTCATTCTCGTGCAGCGTTCCGAAGGCGGCGCGCTGGGCATCGGCGGCGGCGGTGGCGGCAGCCTGTTCTCGACCCGCGGCCAGGCCAATCTGCTCACCCGCACCACGGCGATCCTGGCCACCTGCTTCATCGGCACCAGCATCATCCTGGCGATTCTCGCCGGCGGCCCGTCGCGCTCGCGCTCGATTCTCGACCAGCCGGGCACCTCGGCTCCGGCCGCGCCCGCCCAGCCGACCCGTCCGGCCGTTCCGCTCTCTCAGTAAGTGATTGAGAAAGCAGCTTAAACCCGTCACTTAAATTTAGCGATTGCTGTCGCGGACAAGGCTTCCGCAGGCAGCCGCTTTTGGTTATACAGGACGCCCATGACGCGGTACGTATTCATCACCGGCGGCGTGGTTTCCTCGCTTGGCAAAGGTCTGGCTTCGGCAGCACTCGGTGCGCTGCTGCAGGCACGCGGCTACCGCGTGCGGCTGCGCAAGCTCGACCCCTATCTCAACGTCGATCCGGGCACCATGAGCCCGTATCAGCATGGCGAAGTGTTCGTCACCGATGACGGCGCCGAGACCGACCTCGACCTCGGCCATTACGAGCGCTTCACCGGCGTGCCCGGGCGCAAGAGCGACAATGTCACCACCGGCCGCATCTACCAGACCATCCTGACCAAGGAGCGGCGCGGCGACTATCTCGGCGGCACCGTGCAGGTGATCCCGCATGTCACCGACGCGATCAAGGATTTCGTCCGCGACGACAATGACGAGAAGGTCGACTTCATGCTCGTAGAGGTTGGCGGCACGGTCGGCGACATCGAAAGCCTGCCGTTCCTCGAAGCGATCCGCCAGCTTGGCCTGGAAGTCGGCCGCGGCGCCGCCATCTATATCCACGTCACCCTGGTGCCCTATATCGCCGCCTCGGGTGAACTCAAGACCAAGCCGACACAGCATTCGGTGAAGGAATTGCGCTCCATCGGCATTCAGCCCGATCTGCTGCTTTGCCGCGCTGACCGCGAGATTCCGGTTTCCGACCGTCGCAAGATGGCGCTGTTCTGCAATGTGCGCGAAGAAGCGGTGATCCCGGCGCTGGATGTCGATACCATCTACCGCGCGCCGCTGGCCTATCATGAGGCCGGCCTCGATGTGCAGGTGCTGAAGGCTTTCGGCCTTGCCGCCGATGCCGCGCCGAAGCTCGATTCCTGGCAGAATATCGTACGCCGTGTGGTGGCGCCGGAAGGCAACGTGCGCATTGCCATCGTCGGCAAGTATACCGGCCTCAAGGATGCCTATAAGTCGCTGGCGGAAGCCCTGATCCATGGTGGCATCGCCAACAACGTGCGCGTCAACATCGAATGGATCGAGTCCGAAATCTTCGAGCGTGACGATACTGCCGTGCAGGCGCTGGAAGGCGTGCATGCCATCCTGGTGCCGGGCGGCTTCGGCGAGCGCGGCTCGGAAGGCAAGATCCGCGCCGCAACTTTCGCGCGCGAGCGCCGGGTACCGTATTTCGGCATCTGCTTCGGCATGCAGATGGCGGTGATTGAAGCGGCGCGCAATCTTGCCGGCGTCAATGGCGCATCGAGCACCGAATTCGGCCCCTGCCAGGAAGCGGTGGTTGGCCTGATGACCGAGTGGATGCGCGGCAACGAACTCGAAACCCGCTCCAAGGCCGGCGATCTCGGCGGCACCATGCGGCTTGGCGCCTATGAAGCGGCGCTCAAGCCCGGCAGCCGGGTGGCGGAAATCTACGGCGGCGTGAAAATCTCCGAGCGCCACCGCCACCGCTATGAGGTCAACACCGCCTATCGCGAGCGCCTAGAACAATGCGGCCTGGTTTTCTCCGGCATGTCGCCCGATGGGCTGCTGCCGGAAATCGTCGAGTTCCCCGAGCATCCCTGGTTCATCGGCGTGCAATATCATCCGGAACTCAAGTCCAAGCCGTTCCAGCCGCATCCGCTTTTCGCTTCTTTCGTGAAGGCGGCGCTGGAACAATCGCGACTGGTCTGATGGCCGGGCTTGGGTGTAGACTGACGGCATGACCAAAGACGAAAACCTGCCCCCCATCCGCCACGTTCAGGTTGGCGAATTCAAGATCGGCAACGACCTGCCGCTGGTGCTGATTGCCGGTCCCTGCGCCATGGAAAGCCGCATGCATGCGCTGGACATGGCCGGGTCGTTGAAGGACCTCACCGACAAGCTCGGCATCAACCTGATCTACAAGTCGTCTTTTGATAAGGCGAACCGTTCCTCGATCCGTTCCAACCGTGGCCTCGGCCTGGAAGCTGCGCTGCCGATCTTTCAGGAAATTCGCGACACGCTGGGTCTTGCCGTCATCACCGATGTGCATGCGCCGGAGCAATGCGCGCAGCTCGCCGATAGCGTCGACCTGCTGCAGATCCCGGCCTTCCTCTGCCGCCAGACCGACCTGCTGGTCGCGGCGGCGCAGACCGGTCTGCCGGTGAATGTGAAGAAGGGCCAGTTCCTGGCGCCGTGGGACATGAAGAACATCGTCGAGAAGTTCGACCATGTCGGCAATCCCAACGTGATGCTCTGCGAGCGCGGCGTGTCGTTTGGCTATAACACCCTGGTCAACGACATGCGGGCTTTGCCGATCATGGCCGAGACCGGCTGCCCGGTGGTGTTTGACGCCACCCACTCGGTGCAGCAGCCGGGTGGGCGAGGCACCACTTCGGGCGGCGACCGCCGCTTCGTGCCGGTGCTGGCGCGCGGTGCCGTGGCCATTGGCGTGGCGGCCGTGTTCATGGAAACCCACAAGGACCCGGACAGCGCGCCGTCCGACGGCCCCAACATGGTACCGTTCGACCAGATGGAACTGGTGCTCGAGCAACTGCTCGAATTCGACCATCTGGCCAAGGCTTACTGAGCTTCCTCATAGATTGGTTTCAGCATTGCGGTGGCGCTGGCATGGACGGCGCTGCCATCGCGCAGTTCCGCTTGCAGGAAAGCGAATTGCCGCGTTGTCCGCGTTGCCCAGGCATGGAAGGCGAGCGCGGGGCTGAGCCGCGCCAGGGAGAGGAATTGCACCGATAACGCCAGGGTGACGACGGTTTGGGTCGGGTAATGCCCCAGGCAGCACAGCACCACGGCGGCATCGAAGCCGGCGGCAATGACACCGCCATTGAGCGCCGCCGCGCTGCCGCCGCCGCCAATCGCTCCCTTGGGCAACGCCGCGAAGCGCACCACGCCCTGGCCGTTTTCCTCCAGTGACCCGTGTAAGCCGAACCACTCGATCTCCGTCCGCCGGTTGAACTGGCCGAGGGCGAGGCGGCGGGCATCCGGCGCGACGCGGAAGGGGGCGGCGGTGAGGGCGGTCATGGTGGCTCCCCAGTTCTATGGCGTTTGACATAGTATGTTGATCACCATAGAATCGGCCGCAGCCAATCGCAACAGGATTTCAACCCGCCCCATGCCGCGCCATTCCGATGCCCGCCGCCTGGCTCTGGAGACCATGGAGCGCCTGCTGCGCGAGCAGGGCTTCCAGGCCACCGGGCTGGCCGAGATCCTGGCCCAGAGTGGCGCCCCAAAGGGTTCTTTCTATTTCCATTTTCCCGAAGGCAAGGACCAGTTGGCGGCGGAGGCCCTGGCTGCCTATGGCGAGCGGGTGAGGGGTTTCATCGAGGCCCTGGCGGCCCGGCATCATGGCGATGCCGCCGGCTTTATCGCCGCGCTGTGCCGTCGCATCGGCCAGGAGATGGAAGCCAGCGGCTTCCGCCTGGGCTGCGCGGTGCAGAATGTGGCCAACGAATTGCTGCCCGGCCATCCGCGTTTCGCAGCCCAGATCGCCACCATCCTGGCCGGCTGGATCGAGGCGATAGCCGCTGCGCTGCGCCCGGCGGTGGGTGATCCGGTGGCCGCCAATGCCCAGGCCGCGGCGCTGCTGGCGGCTTTACAGGGCGCCCGCCTGCTGGCCCGGGTGCAGGGGGGCGCCGGGATTTTCGATCAGGTGGCGGAAGCCGCCATTTCCCGCCTGCCGCGACCGCGATAAGGCCCAGCCGGCGTAGCCGCGATAAGAGCCGGCTCGTCCCTTGCCCGCAGCGCCCCGCCGGGCTATCCCTTCGCGCGGTTTTTCCTAAGCTTCCAGGGGCATCAGACATGAGCGGCATTCGCGACATCGTGGCGCGTGAAATTCTCGACAGCCGGGGCAACCCGACCGTGGAGGTGGATGTGGTGCTGGAGAGCGGCGCCTCGGGCCGCGCCGCGGTGCCCTCGGGTGCCTCCACCGGCGCCCATGAGGCCGTCGAACTGCGCGATGGCGACAAGAAGCGTTATCTCGGCAAGGGCGTGCAGAAGGCGGTGGCTGCCGTCAACGGTGAAATCTTCGACGCCATTTCCGGCCTCGAGGCTTCCGAGCAGCTCAGCATCGACAAGACCCTGATCGACCTGGATGGCACCCCGAACAAGGCCCGCCTTGGCGCGAATGCCATCCTGGGCGTGAGCCTTGCCGTAGCAAAGGCGGCGGCCGACGAGGCCGACCTGCCGCTGTACCGTTATGTCGGTGGTGCGGCCGCGCATTGGCTGCCGGTGCCGATGATGAACATCATCAACGGCGGCGCCCATGCCGACAATCCCATCGACGTGCAGGAATTCATGATCATGCCGGTGGGCGGTTCGAGCTTCGCCGAGGGCCTGCGCATGGGCGCGGAAGTGTTCCACACCCTGAAGCAGAAGCTGAAGTCGGCGGGCCACAATACCAATGTTGGCGATGAAGGCGGCTTCGCGCCGAACCTGGCATCTACCCGCGCCGCGCTGGATTTCGTGATGAAGGCCATCGAGGATGCCGGCTACAAGCCCGGCGTCGATGTGAAGCTGGCGCTGGATGCCGCTTCCACCGAGTTCTTCAAGGATGGCAAGTATCATCTGGAAGGCGAGGGCAAAGTGCTCGATCCCGCCGGCATGGCTGCCTATTGGAAGGATCTGGTCTCGGCCTATCCGATCGTTTCGATCGAGGACGGCATGGCGGAAGACGACTGGACCGGCTGGAAGCTGCTCACCGATGGCATCGGCGCCAAGGTGCAGTTGGTCGGCGACGATCTCTTCGTCACCAACCCGAAGCGCCTCGCGGAAGGCATCAAGCAGGGCGTCGGCAATTCCATCCTGGTCAAGGTGAACCAGATCGGTACGCTGTCGGAAACCCTGGAAGCTGTCGAGCTGGCGCATAAGAACGGCTACACCGCCGTGATGAGCCACCGCTCCGGCGAGACCGAGGACAGCACCATCGCCGACCTCGCCGTCGCCACCAATTGCGGCCAGATCAAGACCGGCTCGCTGGCACGTTCCGACCGTCTGGCGAAGTATAACCAGCTCCTGCGCATCGAACAGGAACTGGGCCGTGCCGCGCGCTATCCGGGCCTCGCCGCCCTCAAGCGGGCTTAATGCCGATGCGCGCCGCCGCCGCTTTTCTCTTCTTCGCGGCGGCGGCGCTCTCTGCCTTGCCGGCGCGTGCCCAGGGCATCGACCTCGCCGGCCGCTGGGCTTCGAGCCAGGGGCAATGCGACCTGGAATTCATCGCCTTCGAACGCGATGGCAATTTCCGCTCGCAGTTGGAAGAAGAACCGCGCGAAGGCACCTGGAAGCTGGCGCGTGATCGCGTCACGCTGATCGCCAACGACGAGCCGGATCGGCCCTGGACGCTGCATATCCTGGATTACACCGCGAACCGCCTGGTGGTGCTGGACGAAGCCATCGAGAGCGACCGCCGCTTGCAGCGCTGCCGCCAGTAAATTTCACCCCGGCACGAAATGCGGGATCACCTGGCCGGTAGCCGGGTCGTGAATGCCGAGGCCTGAAGGCCTTGAAGCGATCATCCATACACCGAGGATCGGGCCGCCGATAGGTGGCGGCGCGAGCAGGGCTTCCTCGCCATGGCGGCGGCGCAGCCAGGGCAGGAAGGCCGGGCTGGCCAGCAGCGCCTTCCAGGCCGGCTCGATCACCCGCACGCCGCTCGGTCGCAGCAGGTTGGCGACGCGCAGATCCTGCCATGGCCGCTGCACGCAGAGCCGCGTGATCGGCCGGCGCCATTGATCGAGCAGGCGGCGGCCATTCCAGATCAACTGCTCGGCGGCAATTGCCACCGCCTCGACCCCGCCTTGCAAGGCGGTCTCGCGCAGATAGGTCAGCACCATCTGCTCGCCGGGTGCCGCTTCCAGGAAATGCACGCGGTGACCATAGAGGCCGAAATGCCGCCAGGCCTGCACCAGGGTCTCATGGATATGATTGAACTGGCGGTCATCCGGGCGATGCCAATCGCGCCATTCCGCCTGCAGCACGCCGGCCTGCAGCAGGCCGTGCGGCGTGAGCGCATCGAGATCATACAGGCGCGGCACGCCATCGGCGGTCAGCACGAAGTCGATGCGGCTGATCAGGTTCTTGTCCTGCCGGCCCCAGCTTTCAGCAGCCATGGCGAGGCCAGTCTGGTCGAGCCCGAATTCCGCCGGCACGCCGCCCGCCAGCAGCGCGGCCACGGCTTCGAGCGTGAGTTCCTCGACATGGGCCGCCGCCGCTTCCAAGTGGTCGATCTCGGCAGGGCTCAGGCTGTAGGCATCACTGCCAGCCGTCGAATCGGAATCGGCAAGGCCGAGCACGGCCTGATGGCTCGGCCAATCGGGGTGCGGCGGGGTCTCGGCGCGGCGCATGGTGTGAGCATATTCGGGTCACGCAGGTTGCAAAAGCGCAATTGCCGGCACGCCCAGGATTCAAAGCCGTTAGAATCAGGCTAAGGCTTTGACTCTCTGGCTAGAATCGCCGCCGATCACGGTTTTGTTGTTGACCCGGCGACTCGGATGTGATTCGATTCAAGGCATGGGAGCCCTGCGCGAGATCAAACGTCACTCACTGGCCGCCATCGTGCCGGTGATCTGCTTCGCCACCATCGCCTATTTCGGCTATCACGCCGTGGAGGGCGAGCATGGGCTGAATGCCTATACCCGCCTCTCGGTGCAGATTCACGACACCAAGGCCGCCCTGGCCGAGATCACCGCCGAGCGTAGGCAGATTGAGCGCCGCGTCACCCTGCTGCGGGCCAGCGGCCTGGATGCAGACATGCTGGAAGAGCAGGCGCACCGCTCGCTCGGTCTACTGATGAACCGCGAATTGGTAATTCTCGGACGTTGACACCCCAGCTTTCAGACCGAAAATTTCGCCACTTAACTGAAATTTGGTTAAATACCAAAAAGTCCTTGTTTTAACTGAATTTATCGCCATCCTGGCTCCCGGTTTAAGACATTTCCCGGGAGGAAATCCGATGGCGAAAAGCCCGAGCAAGGCCGCTGCGCCCAAGCTGCCCGATGCCGACACGCTGCTTGGCTATTACCGCGACATGCTGCTGATCCGCCGCTTCGAGGAGAAGGCCGGCCAGCTTTACGGCATGGGCCTGATCGGCGGTTTCTGCCACCTCTATATCGGCCAGGAAGCGGTGGTTGTGGGCCTGCAGGCCTGCTCCAAGCAGGGCGATGCCGTGATCACCTCCTACCGCGACCACGGCCATATGCTGGCCTGCGGCATGGACCCGGGCGGCGTGATGGCCGAGCTTACGGGCCGCATCGGCGGCTATTCCAAGGGCAAGGGCGGCTCGATGCACATGTTCAGCCGCGAGAAGAATTTCTACGGCGGCCACGGCATCGTTGGCGCCCAGGTGCCGCTCGGCACCGGCTTGGCCTTCGCGCAGAAGTACAACAACACCGACAATGTCACCTTCTGCTATTTCGGCGACGGTTCGGCCAACCAGGGCCAGGTCTATGAGAGCTTCAACATGGCCGAGCTCTGGAACCTGCCGGTCGTCTATGTGATCGAGAATAACCAGTATGCCATGGGCACCGCTGTTGCCCGCGCCTCGGCGCAGCCGGCGCTGTATAAGCGCGGTGAAAGCTTCGGCGTGCCGGGCCGCCAGGTGGATGGCATGAATGTGCTGAGCGTGCGCGAGGCCGGTGCCGAAGCCGTGGCGCAATGCCGCGCCGGCAAGGGCCCGGTGATCCTGGAAATGATGACCTACCGCTATCGCGGCCATTCGATGTCGGACCCGGCGAAGTATCGCTCGAAGGAAGAAGTGAACAAGATGCGTGCCGAGCATGATCCGATCGATCAGGTGCGCCAGATGCTGCTCGACAACAAGCTTTGCGACGAGGATGCGCTCAAGGCCATCGACAAGGAAGTGAAGGAAGTGGTGCAGAAGGCTGCCGATTTCAGCCAGAGCAGCCCCGAGCCCGATCCGTCGGAACTCTGGACTGACATCACGGTAGAAGCCTGAAGCCGGGAAGGGGACGCAGACCATGGCTATTGAGATTTTGATGCCCGCCCTTTCGCCGACCATGACGGAAGGCAAGCTGTCCAAATGGCTGATCAAGGAAGGCGACACGGTGAAGGCCGGCCAGGTAATGGCCGAAATCGAGACCGACAAGGCGACGATGGAATTCGAAGCCGTCGATGAAGGCGTGCTGGAAAAAATCCTGATCGCCGAAGGCACCGAAGGTGTTGCCGTGAACACGCCCATCGCGCTGCTGCGCGGCGAAGGCGAAGCGGCGGCTCCGGTGGCGAAGGCTGAAGCGCCGAAGGCTGCGGCACTGGTTGCCGCGCCCGCAGTGGTGACTGCGCCTGCCGCCGCACCGGCCAAGGAACTGGCCGACCCCGATATTCCGCCGGGCACCGAGATGGTGACAATGACCGTGCGCGAGGCGCTGCGCGAGGGCATGTCGGAAGAAATGCGCCGCGACAAGAGCGTGTTCCTGATGGGCGAGGAAGTCGGCCAGTATCAGGGCGCCTACAAGATCAGCCAGGGCATGCTGGATGAATTCGGCCCGCAGCGCGTGATCGACACGCCGATCACCGAGATGGGCTTCACCGGCCTTGGCGTCGGTGCGGCTTTCGGCGGCCTGCGCCCCATCGTCGAGTTCATGACTTTCAATTTCTCGATGCAGGCCATCGACCAGATCGTCAACTCGGCGGCCAAGACGCTTTACATGTCTGGCGGCCAGATGGGCTGTCCCATCGTGTTCCGCGGCCCGAATGGCGCCGCCGCCCGCGTCGCCGCGCAGCATAGCCAGTGCTATGCCGCGTGGTATTCGCATATCCCGGGCCTCAAGGTGGTGGCGCCGTATTCGGCGGCCGACTTCAAGGGCCTGATCAAGGCGGCGATCCGCGATCCGAACCCGGTGATCTTCCTGGAGAACGAGATTCTCTATGGCCGCAGCTTCGAGGTGCCGAAGCTGGACGACTACGTGGTGCCGATCGGCAAGGCGCGCATTGCGCGGGCCGGCAAGGATGTCACCCTGGTGGGCTATGCGATTTCGGTTGGGTATTGCCTGCAGGCCGCCGAGAAGCTGGCCGAGCAGGGCATCGAAGCCGAGGTGATCGACCTGCGCACCATCCGCCCGATGGATACCGCCACGATCATCGCCTCGGTGCAGAAGACCAATCGCCTGGTCACGGTGGAAGAGGGCTTCCCGCAATCCGGCATCGGCGCTGAAATCGCCGCCCGGGTCATGGAGCAGGCTTTCGACCATCTCGATGCGCCGGTGCTGCGCGTCACCGGCAAGGATGTGCCGATGCCTTACGCGGCCAATCTCGAAAAGCTTGCCTTGCCCAGTGTGGCTGAAGTGATCGAGGCGGCGCGCGCCGTCTGCTATCGCTGAAGGAGCGCGCCATGCCGACAGAAATCCTGATGCCCGCGCTTTCGCCGACTATGACGGAAGGCAAGCTCGCCAAATGGCTGATCAAGGAAGGCGACACGGTCAAGGCCGGCGACGTGATGGCCGAGATCGAGACCGACAAGGCGACGATGGAATTCGAAGCCGTCGATGAAGGCGTGCTGGAAAAGATCCTGGTCGCCGAAGGCACCGAAGGCGTCGCCGTGAACACGCCCATCGCTGTGCTGCGTGGCGAGGATGAGAAGCCTGGCGCGGCGCCTGCTGCCAAGGCTGCGCCTGCCGCTGCGGCGCCGGCTCCTGCTGCCGCTGCTGCACCGGCGCCGAAGCCGGCCCCGGCTGCGGCACCGGCTGCTGCATCTGCTCTGGCCCATGCCGGCGAGCGCGTGTTCGCGTCGCCGCTGGCCCGCCGCATCGCGGCGGATGCCAGCCTCGACCTCAAGGCGATTGCCGGTTCCGGCCCGCATGGCCGTATCGTCAAGGCCGATGTCGAAGCCGCCAAGGCTGGTGGTGGCGCCAGGAAGGCGGCTCCGGCCGCCGCCGCCGGTGCGCCGGCGCCGAAGCCCGCAGCGCCTGCCGCTGCCGGCCCGGGCGCGCGCCAGCTCGCCGACCTGCTCAAGATGCCGTATCGCCTTGAGCCGCTGTCGATGATGCGCAAGACCATCGCGCGGCGCCTGACTGAGTCGAAGCAGACGGTGCCGCATTTCTATCTCACCATCGATTGCGAGCTGGATGAATTGCTCAGCCTGCGCACTCGGCTGAATTCCAAGGCGGAGAGCAAGATCAGCGTCAATGATTTCGTGATCCGTGCCGTGGCGCTGGCGCTGAAGAAGGTGCCGGCGGCGAATGGTTCCTACGACGAGAGCGGGCTCCTCTACTATGAGCATGCCGATGTCTCTGTCGCGGTGGCGACGCCGAACGGCCTGATCACGCCGATCGTCAAGGCGGCAGAAGGCAAGGGCCTGGCGCAGATCGCCGCCGAGACCAAGGACCTCGCCGCCCGCGCCCGCGATGGCAAGCTGAAGCCGGAAGAATTCCAGGGCGGCACCTTCTCGGTGTCCAACCTTGGCATGTTTGGCATCAAGCAGTTCGCCGCCGTGATCAACCCGCCGCAGGGCTGCATCCTGGCGGTGGGTGCCGGCGAGCAACGCGCGGTGGTGAAGAACGGCCAGTTGGCTGTCGCTACCGTGATGAGCTGCACGCTGTCGGTCGATCATCGCGTTGTCGATGGCGCTGTCGGTGCCGAATTCCTGCAAGTCTTCAAGGGCTATGTCGAAGACCCGCTGACCATGCTGCTGTGAGGCCCAGGGTATGAATAAAGTCTTGGGCATGAGCAAGGTCGCGATTGTCACCGGCGCCGGCAAAGGCATGGGCGCCGGCATCCTCAAGCAACTGGCCGCTGAGGGCTACAAGGTTGCCGCCATGTCGCCGTCGGGTGCCGCCAAGACGCTGGCCGAGAGCGTCGGCGGCATCGGTCTTGCCGGTTCCAACGCGGTGGCGGCGGATGTGGAGGCGTTGGTCAAGCTGACGCTCGACACGTTCGGCCGCATCGACGCGGTGGTGAACAATACCGGCCATCCGCCCAAGGGGCCGCTGCTGGAGATCACCGACGAAGCCTGGCTGCAGGGTTTCGAGCTGGTGCATCTGAGCGTCGTGCGCATGCTGCGGCTGGTGACGCCGGTGATGGAGCGCCAGGGCAGTGGATCAATCGTCAATCTGCTGACCTATGCGACGCTGGAGCCGGAAGCGGATTTCCCGGTCTCAGGCCCGGTGCGCGCTGCGCTGGCGGCTTTCACCAAGGTCTATGCCGATCTCTATGCGCCCAAGGGTATCCGTATCAACAACGTGCTGCCGGGCTTCATCGACAGTCTGCCGGAAAAAGCCGAGCGCAAGGCCCGCATCCCGATGGGGCGCTATGGCCGCGTGGCGGAAATCGCTGGCGCCGTGAGTTTCCTGCTGTCTGACGCCGCCGGCTACATCACCGGGCAGAATCTGCGCGTGGATGGCGGCATCACCAAGTCTCTTTAGGAGAGAGCCATGAGCGACACGCAATTCGATGTCATCGTCGTCGGCAGCGGTCCGGGCGGTTACACCACGGCGATCCGCGCCACCCAGCTTGGTTTCAAGACTGCGATCATCGAGCGCGAGCATCTCGGCGGCATCTGCCTGAACTGGGGCTGCATCCCGACCAAGGCGCTGCTGCGCTCGGCGGAAATCTATTCCCATATCAAGCATGCCGAGGCTTTCGGCTTCACGGTCGAAGGCAAGGTCACGATCAACGCGCAGAAAGTGGTGGAGCGTTCGCGCAAGGTGGCGGCGCAGCTTTCCGGCGGCGTGAAACACCTGATGAAGAAGAACAAGATCACGGTGTTCGATGGCCATGGGGCGCTAAATGGGCCCGGCAAGCTGAAAGTGACCAAGGACGGCAAGCCGGTGGCTGATCTCACCGCCAAGCACATCATCCTCGCCACCGGCGCGCGGGCGCGCTCGCTGCCCGGCCTGGAGCCGGATGGTAAGCTGGTCTGGACCTACAAGGAAGCCATGGTGCCACAGGGCCTGCCGAAGTCGCTGCTGGTGGTTGGCTCCGGCGCCATCGGCATCGAATTCGCCAGCTTTTACCGCACGCTCGGCGCTGAGGTGACGGTGGTTGAGGTGATGGACCGCGTGCTGCCGGTGGAGGATGAGGAAATCTCCGGCCTGGCGCGCAAGGCATTCGAGAAGCAGGGCATGAAGATCCATGTCGGCACCACGGTGACGGCCCTGAAGAAAGGCACCGACAGCGTCACCGCGACGCTCAAAGACAAGGCCGGCAAGGAAAGCTCGATCACCGTCGAGCGCGTCATCCTCGCCGTCGGCATCGTCGGCAATGTCGAGAATATTGGTATCGAAGGCACCAAGGTGAAGGTCGACCGCACCCATATCGTGGTGGACGACTACAGCCGCACCGACGAGCCCGGCGTCTATGCCATCGGCGACCTTACCGGCCCGCCCTGGCTGGCGCACAAGGCCGGCCATGAAGGCGTGATCTGCGTCGAGAAGATCGCCGGCCTCAAGGACGTGCATCCGCTCAATACCTCGAACATCCCGGGCTGCACCTATTGCACGCCGCAGATTGCCTCGGTTGGCCTCACCGAAGCGGCCGCCAAGGCCAAGGGCCATGAGGTTAAGGTCGGCCGCTTCCCGTTCCTGGCCAATGGCAAGGCCATTGCGCTGGGTGAGCCGGAAGGCCTGGTTAAAACCGTGTTCGACGCCAAGACCGGCGAGCTTCTCGGCGCCCATATGATCGGCGCGGAAGTGACCGAGATGATCCAGGGCTTCGGCATCGCCAAGACGCTGGAAACCACCGAGGCGGAACTCATGCATGCCGTGTTCCCGCACCCGACTTTAAGCGAAATGATGCATGAGTCGGTGCTGGATGCTTACGGCAAAGTGTTGAATTTCTAGGGATTTCTGCCGGTATCGCGGGCTTTGGCGCAACGTGCTATCTAATTGAGTCATGAAAGAGCATTTCCTGCGCAAGCTGGCGGAGATCGAGAAGCGCAACGCCCAGACCACGGATGACCAGGAGCGCCTGGCTCATGCCAAAGCGCGGCGTGAGCGCGAAGGCTTCGATCGCTTGGCGCTGCATCTCGATACGGTGGCGATGCCGGCCTTCGAGGCTTTTGCCGAGGTTCTGGCCGAACGCCGGATTGTGGTGAAGCCGCGTTTCGATGCCGGCGTTTTTGAACGCGCTGCCGAATTGCCGCCGCTGGCGGAAGTGGTGGTGGAGCGTGGCAATGGCAAGCATTACGCGCTTTCCTATCGCCTCGACGGCGCTAGTTATGTGATGCGGCTGTCGCTGGGCAGCATGGAGCGCAAGGCGATCCTGCCGCCGGCCCGCCTGACCGCCACCAGGCTGCGCGGCGACCTGGATGTGCTGCTGGAAGCCGTGCTGACGCCCGAGAGTAGCGTGAGGAAGCCGTGACCGATTTGACTCCCAACCTGCGCCACCCCGAGAAGGCCCACAAGCCGGATACGCCGGTGCTGCGCAAGCCGGAATGGATCCGCGCCAAGGCGCCGACCTCGCCGGAAGTGGCCGAGACGCGCAAGCTGATGCGCGATTTGAAGCTGAATACCGTCTGCGAGGAAGCGGCCTGCCCGAATCTCGGCGAATGCTGGAAGCAGAAGCACGCCACCGTGATGATCCTCGGCGCCGTCTGCACCCGCGCTTGTGCCTTCTGCAATGTCGCCACCGGCAAGCCGGTGGGCATCGACCATGACGAGCCGGACCATGTCGCCGAAGCGGTCGGCAAGCTCGGCCTGCATCATGTGGTGATCACCTCGGTGGACCGCGATGATCTGGCCGATGGCGGCGCGAAGCATTTCGTGCGCACCATCCAGGCGATCCGCCGTGCTTCGCCGGACACGACGATTGAAGTGCTGACGCCGGATTTCCTGCGCAAGCCGGGTGCCATCGAGGCGGTGGTGGAAGCCAAGCCCGATGTCTACAACCACAATCTCGAGACCGTGCCGCGCCTCTACCCCACCATCCGGCCTGGTGCGCGCTATTTCGCCTCGCTGCAACTGCTCGCCCGCGTGCGTGAACTCGATCCGGCGATTTTCACCAAGTCCGGCCTGATGGTCGGCCTGGGCGAGGAGAAGCTGGAGCTGATGCAGGTGATGGACGACCTGCGCGTCGCCGATGTGGATTTCCTCACGCTGGGCCAGTATCTGCAGCCGACCCGCAAGCATGCGGCGGTGGCGCGCTTCGTGCCGCCGGCGGAATTCATCGAGTTCAAGACGCTCGGCCTCGCCAAGGGCTTCCTGCGCGTCGCGTCCTCGCCGATGACGCGCTCGTCGCATCATGCGGGTGAGGATTTCGCCGCGCTGAAGGCCGCCCGTCTCGCCAAGCTGGCTGCCGCGGAATAATGCCGACCCATGCCGAGAAGCGGGTGCTGCCGTATCGCCCGGACCAGCTTTACGACCTCGTGGCTGCCGTCGAGCATTACCCGGTCTTCCTGCCCTGGTGCATCGGTGCCCGGATCCGCGAGCGGTCGGAGACCCTGCTGGTTGCCGACCTGATCATCGGCTTCAAGGTGTTCCGCGAGCGCTTCACCTCGCGCGTGACCCTGGACCCGAGCAAGCAGCGCATCGATGTTGCCTATAGCGACGGGCCGTTCAAATACCTGCGCAACCACTGGATATTCCATCCGCATCCGCAAGGCTGCGAGATCGACTTCTTCGTCGATTTCGAGTTCCGCAACCGCATCCTGCAAAAGACGATAGAGTTACTGTTCAGTGAAGCCGTGCGGCGCATGGTCGCGGCCTTTGAAACCCGCGCCGAGGCATTATACGGTAAGAAGTAAGCGTCCCGCCCACCGAACGATGGGAGTCCGCCAATGCTTGCCTTGCCGCCGACCAGTAACCTGATCTCCAGCAGCCTGATCGAGAAGGGCCTCAAGGGCCTGCGCGATGCCTGGCGCGGCATTTCTGGCGGCGACGCCAGCCTGGGCCGAGATGGCATATTGGGGCCGAAGGACCGCGACAGGTTGCTGGCTCTGTTCCGCGATTGCCTGGAGGAACGCGGCGGCGAAGTGACCGCCCGGGCCCGCGCTGCTTCGCTCGGGCGGCTCTATCTCGGGCTCAACGAAGAAGGCCGATTGGCTTTCCTGCAGGCGTTGGCGAGCGATTTTGGTGCGGCGCCGGCTGGTGTCCAAAGTGCTATCGATGCAGTACTCAAAGCCGACGATCCGGTGGCGCGACATAAGGCCGAGCGCCGCTTGCGCCAGTCGCTGACTCCGGCGCGGCATCGTTTGCTTACCCAGTTCACAGCCTTGCCGCAGGGCGTGAAGTTTCTCGTCGACATGCGCGCCGATGCCAACCGCTTCACCCGGCAGGCGCCGGAACTGGCGATCTTGGATGCGGATTTGGAAGACCTGTTCGCTGCCTGGTTTGATATCGGCTTCCTGGAATTGCAGCGCATCACCTGGAACAGCCCGGCGGCCCTGCTGGAAAAGCTGATCGCTTACGAGGCGGTGCATGCTATCGAAAGCTGGGATGATCTGCGCAACCGATTGGACAGCGACCGCCGCTGCTATGCTTTCTTCCATCCGCGCATGCCGCTGGAGCCGCTGATCTTCGTGGAAGTGGCCCTGGTGCGCGGCATTGCCGGTAATGTGCAGGCGTTACTCGACCAGAGCCAGCCGGTGCTGGAAGCCGCCGCCGCCGATACCGCGATCTTCTATTCGATCTCGAACACGCAAACCGGCCTGCGCGGCATCTCGTTCGGCAACTTCCTGATCAAGCGCGTGGTCGATGACCTGAGCCGCGAATTGCCAAACCTGAAAACCTTCTCCACGCTATCACCGATCCCGGGCTTCCGCTCCTGGCTCAAGGAAGCCATCGCCGAAGGCCTGCCCAATGTGGTGAAGAGTGCCGAGCGCGATGCGCTCTCGGCCGCACTCGGCAAGCGTTTCTCCAAGGGTATGCTGCCGGAAATCCTGGCCGACAATGCCTGGGCCGATAACGAGGAACTGGCGGCGGCCTTGAAGGCACCGCTGCTGCGGCTTTGCGCGCGTTACCTGCTCACCGCGCAGAGCAAGGGCAAGCCGCGCGATCCGGTGGCGCGTTTTCACCTGAGCAACGGCTCGCAGGTGCATCGCCTCAATTGGCTCGGCGATCGCTCGAAGAAGGGCTTCAAGGAATCCGCCGGCCTGATGGTGAATTACCTCTACCGGCTGGATGAGATCGACGCCAACCACGAACGCTTCGTGCGCGATGGCACCATCGCCGCGTCCGGCGAAGTAAAGCGGCAGGCGGATATATAAATCCGCTCGTCATGCCCTGCGGAGGCAGGGCATCCATGAGTTGATTTCTTTAAAATGCAAAAAAGAACGCGTGGATGGTCTGCCTGCGCGGACCATGACGGTTTACTGGGTGGCTGTCGCCATTTCCATCGCCATGGTGAGGGCATCGCGTACGGTTGCCAGACGTACCTTGCCGCGACCGATATCGCCGTAATCCATCTGGGCATGGCGCGTTTCCGCGCCCTTGCGTGCCACTGCTATATGCACGCGACCGGCCGGCTTGCGGCCAGAGGCGCCGGGGCCGGCAACGCCGGTGCAGGCGATGGCGATATCGGCGAGGCTACGGCGCAATGTGCCTTCCGCCATGGCGCGGGCGACCGGCTCCGAGACCGCGCCATGGCCGGCGACGATCTCCGCCGGCACGCCGATACTGGCTGATTTGGCCTCATTGGAATAGGTAACGAAGCCGCGCTCGAACACATCCGAGGAACCGGCGATTTCGGTCAGCGTGGCGGAGATCAGGCCGCCGGTGCAGCTTTCAGCCGTGGCGAGTTTCAGCTCGCGCTCACGGCAGGCCTGCAGCAGCGTTTCGGCGAGGCGGAGATTTTCATCGGTCATCATCATTGTCACCAGTAATGCACAAGCAGCGCCATCGCGATGGCGCCATAAACCGCCGCAAGGACATCGTCGAGGAAAACGCCGGCGGTGCCGGAGAGTGTGCCATCGGCCCAGGAGGCGGGCCAGGGCTTGGTGATGTCCAGCACGCGGAACAACACGAAGCCGATGGCATAGAGAGCCAAGTCGGGCGGCACGAAGAGCAGCACCAGCCATTGCCCGGCGACTTCGTCGATGACGATTTCCTGCGGGTCTTCGCCGGGCCAGCGGTGCAGGAAATCGCTGATCGACCACCAGCCAATGACGCAGATGACCAGGAAGCCGATGCCGAGTGCCAGCGGGCCGCCATAGCTCTGCATGGCCCAGGCGAAGGGCAGGGCACCAAGCGAGCCCCAGGTGCCCGGCGCCTTCGGCAGCTTGCCGAGGCCGAACCAGGTGGCGAGGAGAAAACTCAGACTCACAGCGGCAGCCGCAGGGTGGCGAGCGCCTGTGCCGCAATGCCTTCGCGCCGGCCGGTGAAGCCCAGGCCCTCGGTGGTGGTGGCCTTCACCGCGACACGGCTGATATCAATGCGGCAGATTTCGGCGATGCGTGCGCGCATGGCATCGCGATGCGGCCCGATCTTCGGCGCTTCACAGATGAAGGTGAGGTCGAGATGGGCGATGACGCCGCCGCGTGCCCGCACCAGGTCGGCGGCATGCTGCAGGAAACGGTCGGAGGCAGCGTTTTTCCAGCGCATGTCGCTCGGCGGGAAATGCTTGCCGATATCGCCATCGGCCAGCGCGCCGAGAATGGCATCGGTGAGTGCATGCAGGCCGACATCGGCATCGGAATGGCCAGCCAGCGAGCGGCTATGCGGCACTTCGATGCCAGCCAGCATCAGCTTGCGGCCAGGTTCATCGCCGAAGGCGTGCACGTCATAGCCCTGGCCCATGCGGATATCGCCGAGGCTCAGCAGCAACTGCCGCTCGGCACGGGCGAAATCGCCGGGTTCCGTCAGCTTGAAATTCTCTTCCTCGCCTAAGACCAGCTGCACCGCCAGGCCGGCCTGTTCAGCCACCGCCGCATCGTCCGTGTGCGTTCCATTTCGGGCTGCCTGATGCGCTTCCAGGATGGCGCCGAAATGGAATGCCTGCGGTGTCTGGGCCCGCCACAGGCCTTGGCGGTCGGCGCTGCCCTGGATCAGGCCATCTTGCCCTGCGGCGCGTTTCAGCGTATCCACCACCGGCACCGCAAGGATCGCGCCCGGGCTCTGGCCCAGGGCAGTGAGCAGGCGGTCGATGGCGGCGGCCTTCAGGAAGGGCCGTGCGGCATCATGGATCAGCACGGTAGCTGGCGGTTCGGGCAGAGCATTCAGGGCCTCAAGGCCAAGACGTGTGGACTCCTGCCTGGTTTCGCCGCCAAAACAGGCAACGGCCAATTTTTCAGCAGACGGCAGGCCCTGGGTTGCTTCATGGTAGAGGGCCTGATCGTCGGGATGGATCACCACCTGCACCAGGCCGATGGCATCATGGGTCAGGCAGGCAATAAGGCTATGCCGCAACACGGGGATACCGCCAAGATATTGGTATTGCTTGGGGATTCCGCCACCGGCGCGCAGGCCGCGGCCCCCGGCGACGATCAGGGCGGCATGTTTCATGGCCGGCACCCTAACCGAGGCGGGGCGGGTCTGGCAAATCGTAGGGTAGCGCTGGATTCATGTTGCAGCGCAGTAAAAACACCGGTACCATGGTCAACAAGTGGGCAGCTAAGGCTGATGTCTAAAAAATGAGCATAGAAATTGGTTCGGTAAAGATCGAGGATCCGGTGATCCTTGCGCCGATGTCTGGCGTGACGGATTTGCCGTTCCGCCGGCTGGTCAAGCGCTCCGGCGCGGGCCTTGTCGTGTCCGAGATGATTGCCTCGGAGGCGATGGTGCGCGCGTCGCGCCAGTCGCTGAAGATGGCCGAGAATAGCCCTGAGGAATTCCCGTTGTCGATGCAGCTTGCCGGCTGCGAGGGCCATGTCATGGCCGAGGCGGCGAAGCTGAACGAGGACAAGGGCTTCGCCATCATCGATATCAACATGGGTTGCCCGGTGAAGAAGGTGGTGAACGGCTATGCCGGTTCCGCCCTGATGCGCGACCTAGCTCATGCCAAGACCCTGATCACCGCCACGGTGAATGCCGTGAAGCTGCCAGTGACGTTGAAGATGCGCACCGGCTGGGATGAGCAGAGCCGCAATGCGCCGGAACTTGCCCGTATCGCCGAAGGCGAGGGCATCAAGATGCTCACCGTGCACGGCCGCACCCGCTGCCAGATGTATAATGGTCGCGCCGACTGGAGCTTCGTGCGCCGCGTGAAGGAAGCCGTATCGATCCCGGTGATCGTGAACGGCGATATCACTACGCTGGAAGAAGCCCGTGCCGCGCTGGATCAATCCGGCGCCGATGGCGTGATGATTGGCCGCGGCGCCTATGGCCGCCCCTGGTTCCTGGCGCAGGTGATGGAATATCTGCGCAGCGGCACGGTGATGCCGGACCCGAGCCTGGATGAGCAGGAGCGTATTGTGCTCGAGCATTACGATGCGATGCTGGAATTCTACGGCCTGCAGACGGGCGTGAAAATCGCACGCAAGCATGTCGCCTGGTATTCCAAAGGCCTGCCTGGCTCGGCGGATTTCCGTACCCGGATCATGCAGATCGAGCAGCCCGATGACGTGCGCCGTGCGGTGCGCGACTTCTACGCGCCGCAGCTCGACCGGTTGGCAGCGTGACCGTGATGCCTGAGACCGCCGAGAAACGCAGCATGCTCGACCCCTCCCTGGTATTGGGCGCCATTCCCAACCCGATCCTGGTGCTGGATGGTACCGGTGACATCGAATACGCCAATCCAGCGGCTGAGCAGTTCTTCGATTCCGGCCTGGCGATGCTGAGCCGGCAGAATATCCGCGACGTGGTGCCGTTCGGCAGCCCGATCCTGGAACTGGTGAGCCAGGTGCAGCGCGACCGCTACGTGGTGTCGGAATACGATGTCGATCTCGGTTCGCCGCGGCTTGGTGAACGCCTGGTTGATGTGCAGGTTTCGCCGGTGCCGGAAAAGGAAGACTTTGTCATCCTGCGCCTGGATGAGCGCAGTATGGCGGCGAAGATCGACCGCCAGTTGACCCATCGTGGCGCGGCACGCTCCGTCACCGGCATGGCCGCGATCCTGGCGCATGAAGTGAAGAATCCGCTCTCCGGCATCCGTGGCGCGGCGCAGCTTCTGGAAGCCAGCGTCAGCCAGGCTGATCGTGAGTTGACGCGGCTGATCTGCGATGAAGCCGACCGTATTTGTGCCTTGGTCGATGGCATGGAAGTGTTCTCCGACAAGCGCCCGATTGAGCGCGGCCCGGTGAATATCCATCAGGTGCTGGAACATGTGCGCCGCGTGGCGCAGGCCGGCTTCGGCAAGAATGTACGCTTCATCGAGCGCTACGATCCGTCGCTGCCGCCGGTCTACGGCAACCGTGACCAGTTGGTGCAGGTGTTCCTCAATCTGGTGAAGAATGCTGCCGAGGCTATCGACGGCGATTCGGGCGGCGAGATCATTCTCACCACGGCCTACCGCCATGGCGTGCGTTTGGCGGTGCGCGGCTCGCGTGATCGTCTGCACCTGCCGCTCGAAGTAACCGTGCAGGATAACGGCCCCGGTGTGCCCGAGGATATCCGGCCTTATCTGTTTGACGCATTTGTGACCTCCAAACCGCAGGGTTCTGGCCTGGGGCTTGCATTGGTGGCGAAGATTATCGGCGACCATGGCGGCGTCATCGAATGCGACAGCCGTCCCCGCCGAACGGTGTTTAGTGCGCGGCTGCCGGTCCATACCACTGCGGTGGATGCGATCACGGCAGACGAAATTGGAGAGCAGGCATGAGCAACAAAGGTACGATCCTGGTCGCAGACGATGATCGCTCGATTAGGACCGTGCTGGACCAGGCTTTGGGCCGGGTCGGCTATCAGGTACGTTCCACCGGCAATGCGGCGACGCTGTGGCGCTGGACCTCGGAAGGTGAGGGCGACCTGATCATCACCGACGTGGTGATGCCGGACGAGAATGGCCTGGACCTGCTGCCGCGCATCAAGCGTATCCGGCCCGATCTGCCGATCATCGTGATGAGCGCACAGAAGACCCTGCTTACCGCCGTGAAGGCGGCCGAGCGCGGCGCCTACGATTACCTGCCCAAGCCCTTCGACCTCAAGGAATTGCTGCGCGTTGTCGAGCGCGCGCTGAGCCAGCCTAAGGCGATGCCGTCGGAAGCCGCCGAGGCGGCGAATGACGAGGAAAAGCTGCCGCTGATCGGCCGTTCGCCCTCGATGCAGGAAATCTACCGCGTCATGGCGCGCCTGATGGGCACCGATCTGACGGTGCTGATCTCGGGCGAGAGCGGCACCGGCAAGGAACTGGTGGCGCGCGCGCTGCATGATTACGGCAAGCGCCGCAATGGCCCCTTCGTGGCGATCAACATGGCGGCGATTCCGCGCGAGCTGATCGAGTCTGAATTGTTCGGTCACGAAAAGGGCGCCTTTACCGGTGCTAATGCGCGCTATGCCGGCCGCTTCGAGCAGTCGGAGGGTGGTACGCTGTTCCTGGACGAAATCGGCGATATGCCGATCGAGGCGCAGACCCGCCTGCTGCGCGTGCTGCAGCAGGGTGAATACACTACCGTGGGCGGCCGCACCGCGATCCGCACCGATGTACGCATTGTCGCCGCCACCAACCGCGACCTGCGCCAGTTGGTGAACCAGGGCCTGTTCCGCGAGGACTTGTTCTATCGCCTGAACGTTGTGCCGCTGCGCCTGCCGCCGCTGCGCGAGCGTGGCGAGGACATCCCGGATCTGGTGCGGCATTTCCTTAATCAGGCCCATGCCCAGGGGCTGCCGCTCAAGACCGTGTCGCCGGAAGCCATGGAGCGGCTGCGCCGCTACCGCTGGCCGGGCAATGTGCGTGAGCTGGAGAATCTGGTGCGCCGCCTGGCCGCGCTTTACGCCGAGGATGTGATCGGCGTGGAGGTGATCGAGAACGAGCTGGCCGAGCCGCCGCAGGCTGCCCGGGCGCCGGAGCCGAACGAGGAGGAGACCCTCGCCGGTGCGATTGAACGCCATATCACGAAGTATTTTGCCGCCCATGGCGACGATCTGCCGCCCAACGGGCTTTACGACCGCATGCTGCGCGAACTGGAAATACCGCTGATCTCGCTTAGCCTGGCGGCGACGCGGGGCAACCAGATCAAGGCGGCCTCAATGCTGGGGCTGAACCGCAACACGCTGCGCAAGAAGATCCGCGACCACAACATCCAGGTCATTCGCGGTCTGAAATAGCCTGTCTGGCTCTGCCGGGCGGCTGTTTGCCGGCCGGGCCGGCTGATTCACAGGCGCTGCCGGGTGGTATAGACTGCCCGGCCAATGACCCTGGACCCTGCCGTAAACGATCCATCCGCTAAGCCCGCCGGGACAGCCCCCGGGGTGCTGTTATGGCGTCGTCTGGTCGCCTGGATCGCGCGCCACCGGGTGATGCGCTATTTCGAGATCGCCGTCGCGGTTTCAGCCCTGGCGCTCGGCATTGTCACCTATGTGGCGATGACCCCAGGCGCGATGCGCGAACTCAGCCCGCGCGAAATCCAGTTCATGCTGCTCTCCGACCTGGTGGCTCTGCTGGCGCTGATTGCCGTGGTGGCGCGCCGCCTGGTGATGCTGTGGATGCAGCGCCGGCGCGGCGCGGCGGGTTCGCGTCTGCATGCCCGGCTGGTGGTGATTTTCGCCGTGCTGTCCTCGTTGCCGGCGGTGTTGATGTCGGTGTTTGCCGTGCTGTTCTTCAGCCTCGGCCTGCAAACCTGGTTCAGCGACCGTGTGAACACGGCGGTGAAGGCATCGGTGGCGGTGGCAGAGGCCTATTCCCAGGAGCACCGCAAGACGATCCGCGCCGATATACTGGGCATGGCGGTCGATCTCAACCGTGAAGCCTCGCGCCTGGGGCGCAACCCGATCCTGTTCCAGCAGGCGGTGCTCACCCTGGCCCGGCTGCGCGGCCTGGGCGAGGCCATGGTCTTCACCTCGACGCGCGAAATCCTGGCCCAGACGCGGCTCGGCATGCAGTTCGACCTGGATCAGATCACCGATCCGATGCTGTTCGATGCCGCCAACGGCCAGCTTGTGTTTATCGCTGCTGACTCCGACGAGCGCGTGCGCGGCCTGATCAAACTTGATGGCTTCGTCGATGCCTTCCTCTATGTCGGCCGCTTCATCGACCCGCAGGTGCTGGCCAACCTGGATCGCACCCGTGCGGCGGCCGCGCAATATAACCGCCTGGAGCAGGAGCGTTCCGGCCTGGAAGTCCGCTTCGCCGGCCTGTTCATCCTGGTATCGCTGCTGCTGCTGCTGGCCTCGATCTGGCTCAGCCTCACCATGGCCACCCGGCTGGCGACGCCGATAGGCGAGGTCGTATCCGCTGCCGAGCGGATCAGTACTGGCGAACTTGGGGTGCGCGTTACCGAACAGCCGGGCGAGGACGAGATCGGCAATCTCGGTCGTGCCTTCAACCGTATGACTGGCCAGCTTGCGGCGCAGCAGGCACAGCTCATCAGTGCCAACCGCCAACTCGACGAGCGCCGCCGCTTCACCGAAACCGTACTGGCTGGTGTCTCGGCTGGTGTCATCGGCGTTGATCTCAGCGGCAAGGTCACGTTGCCGAACCCTTCTGCTCTGCATCTGCTTGAGGCCGGGTTCGACGATGTGGTGGGCAAGCCGTTCATTGATGTGGCGCCCGAGATGGCACCCCTGTTTCTGCAACTTCGAGATAATCCTGCCGAACAAGTCGCACGCGGTCAGGTGGTGGTTCAGCGCGGCGAAGCGCCGCGCAGCCTGCTGGTCCGCGTGGCGCGCGAGATCACTGGCAATGAGCTGCTGGGCTACGTCGTCACCTTCGATGACGTAACTGAACTGATGGCGGCGCAGCGCAATGCCGCCTGGGCCGATATCGCCCGGCGCATCGCCCATGAGATCAAGAATCCGCTTACCCCGATCCAGCTTTCCGCCGAGCGGCTGAAGCGCAAGTATCTCAAGGAAGTCAGTACGGATCCGGAAATCTTCGCGCAATGCACCGATACCATCATCCGCCAGGTGGGTGATATCGGCCGCATGGTGGATGAATTCTCCGCCTTCGCCCGCATGCCGCGCCCGGTCTACCGCGAGGAAGACCTCACCCAGATCGTGCGGCAGTCAGTGTTCATGCAGCAGGTGGCGCGCGGCGATATCGGTTTCGAGAGCCGTTTCCCAGCCGATCCGGTGCTGCTGAAATGCGATGCACGGCAGATTTCGCAAGTGCTGACCAATGTGCTGCAGAATGCGCTGGATGCCATCGATGGTCGCGAACGCCGCGAGGATACCGCATTGCCGCCGGGCCGCATCCGGATCGAGTTGCGGCTGGAACAGGCCGAGGCGCAGCTTCTGATCTGCGACAACGGCAAGGGCCTGCCGGCGGAATTGCGGGGCCGGCTATTCGAGCCTTATGTGACGACGCGTGTCAAAGGCACCGGCCTCGGCCTTGCCATTGTGAAGAAGATCATCGAGGAGCATGGCGGCCAGATCACGCTGGAGGATGCCCGGGCGTTTGATCCGGAAGCGAAAAGTGGTAGTTTGGCGAGGATTCGATTGCCGCTCATGCCCGCCATCGGGCAGCAGCAGGGGGGCGGCGCCGAAACCACGAACCATATCGAGACGACGAAGCAGATGGTTGGCGTGAGCAGTCATGGCGCGTGACATTCTGATTGTCGATGACGAAGCGGATATCCGCAACCTGATCGCTGGCATCCTGGAGGATGAGGGTTATGAAACCCGCATGGCCGGCGATTCCGATGCCGCTCTCCGCGAAGTTGACTCCCGCCGCCCCAGTGCCGTGATCCTTGATATCTGGTTGCAGGGTAGCAGGCTCGATGGCCTGGAAATCCTTGACCGCATCGCTCGCGATCATCCCAATGTGCCGGTGATCATCATTTCCGGTCATGGCAATATCGAAACCGCCGTGTCGGCGATCAAGCGTGGCGCCTACGATTACATCGAGAAGCCGTTCAAGAGCGACCGCCTGCTGCTGCTGGTGGAGCGCGCACTGGAGCAGGCCCGCCTGCGCCGCGAGAACGAGGAACTGCGCCAGCGTTCCGGCAGCATCACCGAGATGATCGGCCATTCGCCGGCGATCAACGCGCTGCGTCAGGCCGTGGATCGGGTGGCGCCAAGCAACAGCCGCGTGCTGATTTCCGGCCCGCCGGGTTCCGGCAAGGAACTGGTGGCGCGGCTGCTGCACGCCCGTTCGCGCCGTGCCGGTGGCCGGCTGGTGGCGCTGAATGCGGCGGCCATGACGCCGGACCGCATGGAAACCGAACTGTTCGGCGTTGAAGAGGCCAGCGGCGGCTCGCATCGTGTCGGTGTGCTTGAAGAGGCCCATGGCGGCACGCTGTTTCTTGATGAAGTGGCTGACATGCCGCTGGAGACCCAGGCCAAGATCCTGCGCGTGCTGACCGAGCAGAGCTTCGAGCGCGTTGGTGGTCGCACCCGCGTGCAGGTGGACGTGCGCGTGGTCAGCGGCACCAGCCATGATCTTGCCGGCCGGGTGCAACAGGGCCTGTTCCGCCAGGATCTCTATCATCGCCTCAATGTCGTGCCGCTGAAGGTGCCCGCGCTCCGCGACCGGCGCGAGGATATTCCCGAACTGGCCAAGTATTTCGTGCATTTCGAGGCCCAGCGTCAGGGCGTGCCGGAGCGTGAGCTGGCCGAGGATGCGCTGCTGGCGCTGCAATCGGCGGAATGGCCGGGCAATGTGCGCGAGCTGCGCAATGCCGTGGCGCGGCTGCTGATCATGATGCCGGGCGAGCAGCGCGGCGCCATCCATGCCGACATGCTGCCGGCCGATCTTGGCGCAACGCCGCCAGTGGCTTTGCGGCCCGAGACCACCACGGAAGTGATGGCACTGCCGCTGCGCGATGCCCGCGAGGTGTTCGAGCGCGAATACCTGCTGGCGCAGATCACCCGCTTCGGCGGCAATGTTTCGCGCACCGCCAGCTTCATCGGCATGGAACGCTCCGCGCTGCACCGCAAGCTCAAGGCGCTGGGTGTTGCCAATCTCGACCGCAACGGCAGCTAGGCCATGAAGGTGATCGCGCCATGAAAGTCATCGCGCCATGAAAGTCATCGTTTGTGGCGCCGGCCTGGTTGGCACCACCATCGCCCGGCAGCTTGCTGCCGAGGGCAATGAGGTGACGGTGATCGACCAGTCGGCGGAGCAGGCGCATAAGGTCGCCGAGACCTACGATCTCCGCTCCATTGTCGGCCATGCCTCGCATCCGGATGTGCTGGACCGTGCCGGTGCCGCCGATGCCGACATGCTGATCGCGGTGACCTATGCCGACGAGGTCAACATGATCGCCTGCGAGGTCGGCCGCGCCATTTTCAAGGTGCCGACCAAGATCGCCCGTATCCGCGCCCAGAGCTATCTGAAGCCGGAATGGTCCGATCTGTTCAATGGCGAGAATATCTCCATTGACTACATCATCTCGCCGGAAATCGAGGTGGCGCGCGCGATTCACCGCCGCATCCTGACGCCCGGCGCCTTCGACATGATTCCCTTCGCAGGTGACCGTCTGCGCCTGATCGGCGTGCGCCTGGAAGAAGAATGCCCGGTGCTGAACACGCCGCTGCGCCAGCTTACCGAGCTGTTCCCGGACCTCAACATCAATGTCTGCGGCATCGTGCGCAACGACGAGATGATCGTGCCCGAGGCCGACGATCACATGGAGGCGGGCGACGAAATCTATTTTCTCGCCATGACCAGCCATGTGCAGCGCGCCATGCGGCTGTTTGGCCATGAGGAGCGCGAGGCGCGGCGTATCGTTCTGGCCGGCGGCGGCAATATCGGCCTGTTCCTGGCACGTGAGATCGAGGCACAGAAATCCGTCAAGCTGAAGCTCATCGAGGCCAATCGTGCCCGTGCCGAAAGCATTGCCGGCCAGTTGCAGGATACCGTGGTGATCCAGGGCGATACGCTCGACATGGATATTCTGAATGAGGCCAAGATCTCGCGCGCCGAGGCAATCATTGCGCTGACCAATGATGACGAAGTGAATATCCTCGCTTCCCTGCTTGCCAAGCGTGCCGGCTGCCAGCGTGCCATCACCCTGGTGAACAATCCGGCCTATGAGAACCTGATCGGCTCGCTGGGTATCGATGTGGTGGTCAATCCGCGTTCCACTACCGTATCTTCGATCCTGCAGCATGTGCGGCGCGGCCGTATCCGCGGCGTTTACAGCCTGCGTGATGGCGCGGCGGAAGTAGTGGAGGCGGTGGCGATCCAGACCAGCGCATTGGTGGGCAAGCCGTTGCGTGAGTTGAAGCTGCCTGTCGGCATTATGATCGGCGCCATCGTGCGCGGTGAGGATGTGGAAATCGCGCGCGGCGATTCCGAGATCGAGGCCGGCGACCGGCTGATCCTGTTCGCGCGCAAGGATGCGGTGAAGAAGGTCGAGAAGCTCTTCGCCGTGCGGCTTGAATTCTTCTGATCCGTGGAGATATCGCGATGTCGCGCGTTGCTTATGTCAATGGCCGTTACCAGCCCTATCGCAATGCCATGGTGCATGTGGAGGATCGCGGCTTCCAGTTCGCCGATGGCGTTTATGAAGTGATCGCGGTGATCGGTGGCCGGATGGTGGATGCCGAGGGCCATATCGTACGGCTGGAGCGCAACCTCGATGAGCTGCGCATCGCGCATCCGATGAGCCGGGCCGCACTGCAGGTGGTGTTCGAGGAGACTATCCGCCGCAACCGGGTCGATTTCGGCAGCATCTATGTGCAGGTGACGCGCGGTGCAGCGCGCCGCGATTTCCCATTCCCGGCTGGTGTGCGCCCAACCCTGGTGGCCATCGCCAAGCCGCTGGACCGTGCCAAGATCGCCGCCAATGCCGCCAAGGGTGTCGCCGCCATCACCACGCGCGATCAGCGCTGGGCCCGCTGCGACATCAAGAGTGTCGGCCTGCTGCCGGCGGCGCTGGCCAAGCAGCAAGCCAAGGAAGCCGGCGCCTTCGAGGCCTGGCTGGTGGATGGCGAGGGCAGGGTGACGGAGGGCTCGTCCTCCAATGCCTGGATCGTCACCAAGGATGGCGCGCTGGTCACCCGCCAGCTCGATAATGGCATCCTCAGCGGCATCACCCGCTCGGCCATCCTGGCCCTGGCCAAGGCGGAGGGATTGAAGATCGAGCAGCGTGCTTTCACGCCCGCCGAGGCCTATGAGGCGCGGGAAGCCTTCGTCACTTCCACCACGGCCTTTCTGATGCCGGTGACCAGTCTGGATGGCAGACCGATCGGCAATGGCGCGCCGGGCCTGCTTTCAGGAAAAATCCGTGCGCTTTATGAGGTTTATGCCGATTCTCAGGCGGCTGGCGAATTGCCTTCCGCGCCCTATCTTTCCCCCTGAAACACTCCCTGGCCGCTGCATTATGTTGCAGTGCGGCATGGCGTCGCGGGGCTGCACCCGGCAGGGTTGGGCCATTGTTTTGCCATACTTCGTATCTATGTTAGCACTATGGGTATTGCACGGTCGGCAACTTGTTAGCCGCGCCGTTCTTTCGGCAAACCCGACAACAAAAACAAGAACGCGATAACAACAACAAACAAAAAAGAAAGGTCCAACGATGGCCGCCGAAAAGCCGCAAAACGTCCAAGACGTTTTCCTCAACCACATCCGCAAGACCAAGACCCCGGTCACCGTCTTCCTCGTCAATGGCGTGAAGCTGCAGGGCATCATCAGCTGGTTCGACAATTTCTCGGTGCTGCTGCGCCGCGATGGTCACATGCAGCTGGTCTACAAGCATGCCATCTCCACCGTGATGCCGTCTGGCCCGATCCAGCTGTTCGACCCGGCCGCCCAGGGTGGCGCTGGCGGCGCGCAGGGTGGTTCGGCTGGTGGCGCCGCTGGCGGGCACCACGACTGATCCCTTGAGCGATCAAACCGCGAGCCCGTCCGGCGGCAATGGCGCCGGACGGGCACTGGTCATCCATCCTGTTCTGAAGGGCGCCGCGCCCGAGAAGCGACAGCCGGAAGCCCGGTTGGCGGAGGCTGTCGGCTTGACTCGCGCCATCGACCTCGAGGTGCGCCATGCCGAGGTGATCAACGTCTCGGCATGGCGGCCCGGCACCCTGATCGGGCCGGGCAAGGTTGAGGAACTGGCGCAGCTTATCCAGGAGCAGCCGGTGGATGTGGTGGTGGTGGATGCCGCTGTCACGCCGGTGCAGCAGCGCAATCTCGAGCGTGGCCTGAAGACCAAGGTGATCGACCGTACTGGCCTGATCCTCGAGATCTTCGGTGCCCGCGCTCGCACGCGCGAGGGCCGGCTGCAGGTCGAGTTGGCGCATCTCACCTATCAGCGCTCGCGCCTGGTGCGGTCCTGGACCCACCTTGAGCGCCAGCGCGGCGGCTTCGGCTTCCTCGGCGGCCCTGGCGAAAGCCAGCTTGAAATGGACCGCCGCATCATCGGCGACCGCATCACCCGCATCAAGGCGGAGCTGGAACATGTGGTGACGACGCGTGGCCTGCACCGCCGCGCACGCCAGAAGGTGCCTTATCCGGTGGTCGCCCTGGTCGGCTATACCAATGCCGGCAAATCCACGCTGTTCAACCGCCTGACCCGCGCCGACGTGTTCGCCAAGGACCTGCTGTTCGCGACGCTGGATCCGACCATGCGCGTGGTGAAGCTGCCCTCGGGCCGCAAGGTGATCCTGTCCGATACCGTGGGTTTCATCTCCGATCTCCCGACCCATCTGGTTGCCGCCTTCCGCGCCACCCTGGAAGAGGTGGTGGCCGCCGACCTGGTGCTGCATGTGCGCGACATGGCGCATCCCGACTGGGCGGCACAGGGCAGCGATGTGGATGCCGTACTGGCCTCCCTCGGCATCACCGACACTTCCGGTCACAAGCTGATGCAGGCCTGGAACAAGATCGACCAGATGGAGCCGGAAGCCCGCGAGACGCTGCTGAATCAGGCCGAGCGGCAGGATGAGGTGGTGGCGATTTCGGCTCTGGATGGCAGCGGCTGCGACCTGCTGTTGGCCCGCATCGACGCCCGGCTTGGCGATGACCGGGTGGAGTTGGACCTGACGCTGCCGGCCGCCGATGGCGCCGCGCTGGCCTGGCTGCATCGCCACGGCGAGGTGCGCAGCATGGCGGAGAAGGACGGGGAACTGCATCTGGCGGTCAGCCTCAGTCCCGGCGAGTATGGCCGCTGGCAGAAGCGGCAGCAGGGAGCTTAGGGATGATCGACATGTCGGCGGTGAACCGCCTGCTGGTGGAGGCGGCGAAGAAAACCATCCTGCCGCATTTTCGCCAGCTCAAGGCCGGCGAGGTGGATACCAAGGCCGGGCCGCATGATGTCGTCACTGTTGCCGACCGTGCCGCCGAAGCCTGGCTTGGCCCGAAGCTGAAGGCATTGGCGCCGGATTCCGTGATTGTCGGCGAGGAAGCCGCCAGTGCCGATGAAAGCGTGATGGAAGCCCTGCGCCGCCCGGGCATTGCCTGGCTGATCGATCCGGTGGATGGCACGGCCAATTTTGCCGTCGGCTCGGCCTTGTTCGCCGTCATGGTTACCATGGTGCGCGATGGCGAGGCGGAGGCGAGCTGGATTCACGATCCGGTGCGTGGCGTCACCGCCATGGCGCGACGCGGGCATGGCGCCTGGATGCTGGAAGCCGATGGGACAGAGCGGCGTTTCCAGTTATCGAAACCCGCCAGCCTGGCGCATCTCTCAGGCGCGCCGAATATCCGCTATGGCGAGCGCGATTTCGCCGCACGCATCGCGCATCGGCTCGATCGCACCGCGGGTGTGTTCATCCTGCGCTGTGCCGGCCAGGAATACATGGCCATTGCCGAAGGGCACATCCATTACGCGCTCTATAACCGCGCCTTGCCCTGGGATCATGCTGCCGGCTGCCTGCTGATCGAGGAAGCCGGAGGGGTGGCGAAGCGGCTGGATGGCAGCCGGTATCGCGCCGCCGACAAGCCCTGGGGCAGCCCGCTTGTCGTGGCCTGCGGCGACGATGCTTGGAACTGGCTGAAATCAGGCGTTTTTGACCCCTGATTTCCCCCCCTGTAAAGGGGGCCGCGGCGTTGCCCGGAGAAGCCCGGATATGCTAGTTTTCTCAGCCTGATTCCACCGCCGAAAACCGGGGCGAGTCGAGGCCATTTCCGCCTTGTTCCCGACCTTTACCCGGATCCCGTCCAGTGACCGATCAGCCTTCGCTTCCGCACGATATTCAGCCGATCTCCATCGAAGAGGAGATGCAGCGCAGCTATCTCGGCTATGCGATGAGCGTGATCGTCTCACGCGCGCTGCCAGACGCGCGCGACGGCCTCAAGCCGGTGCATCGCCGCATCCTCTTCGCCATGCAGGAAGGCGGCTACACCGCCGACAAGGCCTACCGCAAATCGGCGCGCATCGTCGGTGACGTGATGGGTAAGTATCACCCGCATGGCGACCAGTCGATCTACGACGCCATGGTGCGCATGGCGCAGCCTTTCTCCATGGGGCTGATGCTGCTGGACGGCCAGGGCAATTTCGGCTCGATGGATGGCGATCCGCCGGCGGCGATGCGCTACACCGAAACGCGCCTTGCCCGCACCGCTGAGTCGATGCTCGACGACATCGACAAGGATACGGTCGATTTCCAGCCGAATTACGACGACAGTTCCGAGGAACCTTCGGTCCTGCCGGCGCGTTTCCCGAACCTGCTGGTGAATGGCGCCAACGGCATTGCCGTCGGTATGGCGACCAATATCCCGCCGCACAATCTCGGCGAAGTGATCGACGCCGCCTGCGCCTATGTCGACAATCCCGAGATTACGCTGGACCAGTTGCTCGACATCCTGCCCGGCCCGGATTTCCCCACCGGCGGTATTATCCTCGGCCGCGCCGGCGCCAAGGCGGCGCTCTACACCGGCCGTGGTTCGGTGGTGGTGCGTGGCCGCGCCACCATCCAGGAAATCCGCAAGGACCGCGAAGCCATTGTCGTCACCGAGATTCCCTATCAGGTGAACAAGGCCTCCATGGTGGAAAAGATCGCCGAAGCCGTGCGCTCCAAGCGCATCGAAGGCATCGCCGATCTGCGCGATGAGTCCGACCGCGACGGCGTGCGCGTGGTGATCGAGCTGAAGCGCGATGCCATGGGCGAAGTGGTGCTGAACCAGCTTTACCGCTTCACGCCGCTGCAGACCTCCTTCGGCGTCAACATGCTGGCGCTGAATGGCGGCAAGCCGGAACTGCTCAACATCAAGCAGTTGCTCGGCGCCTTCGTGAATTTCCGCGAGGAAGTGATCGCGCGGCGTACCCGCTACCTGCTGGCTAAGGCGCGCGACCGCGCCCATGTCTTGGTCGGCCTGGCCATCGCGGTGGCGAATATCGACGAGATCATCGCCGTGATCCGCGCCGCGCCGGATCCGGCCACGGCGCGCGAGCAGTTGATGACCCGCCTTTGGCCGGCCAGCGACGTCGCCAGCATGATCGCGCTGATCGACGATCCCAGCCACCGCGTGGTGGATGGGCATTACCGCCTGTCCGAGACCCAGGCCCGCGCGATTCTCGATCTGCGCCTGCAGCGCCTCACGGCCTTGGGCCGCGATGAAATCGGCGACGAGATGAAACAGTTGGCCGAGCAGATCAACGAGTATCTGTCGATCCTCGGCGATCGCACCAAGCTGATGGCTTTGCTGCGCGAGGAACTGGTGGCGGTGCGCGAACGCTTTGCTGTGCCGCGCCGCACCGAAATCCAGGATGTGGAATTCGAGGCCGATGCCGAGGATCTGATCCAGCGCGAGGACATGGTGGTGACGGTGAGCCATGCCGGCTACGTCAAGCGCACGCCGCTTTCCACCTACCGGACGCAGAAGCGTGGCGGCAAGGGCCGCGCTGGCATGGCGACCAAGGAAGAGGATTTCGTCACCGAGCTGTTCGTGGCCAACACGCACCAGCCGGTGCTGTTCTTCTCCAATATCGGCCGCGTCTACAAGCTGAAGATCTACCGCCTGCCGATCGGCACGCCGCAATCGCGCGGCAAGGCCTTCGTCAACCTGCTGCCGCTGTCCGAGGGCGAGAAGATCGCCGTGGTGATGCCGTTGCCGGAAGACGAGGCAAGCTGGGGCAACCTGCATGTCGCCTTCGCCACCGCCAAGGGCTATGTGCGGCGCAACGACCTGTCTGATTTCGTCTCGATCAATGCCGGCGGCAAGATCGCCATGAAGTTCGAGGGCGAGGATGCCGACGACCAGTTGGTCGCCGTGCGCTCCTGCTCGGACCAGGACGATATCCTGCTCGCCAGCCACCAGGGCAAGTGCATTCGCTTCCAGGTTTCGGAAGTGCGCAGCTTCCAGAGCCGTTCCTCCACCGGCGTGCGCGGCATGAAGCTGGCCGATGGCGACCATGTCATTTCGATGTCGATCCTGCGCCATGTCGAGGTCACGTCCGATGAGCGCGAGGCTTACCAGCGCCGCAAATCGGCCCTGGAGCGGATCGAGGCCGGCGAAACCGGCGTCGAGCTGCCGAGCGAGATGACGGCTGAGCGCTTCACCGAACTGCAGGCGCAGGAGCAGGTGCTGCTCACCGTCACCGAGAAGGGCTATGGCAAGCGCAGCTCGGCCTATGAATACCGCGTCACCGGCCGTGGCGGCTCCGGCATCATCAATATTGAAACCACGGCCAAGAACGGCGATGTGGCTGCCACCTTCCCGGTGGAGCATGGCGACCAGATCATGCTGGTCACCGATGGCGGCCAGCTTATCCGCTGCCCGGTGGACGACATCCGTATCGCCGGGCGAAACACCCAGGGTGTGATCATCTTTAAACTCGCGGAAGGCGAGAAGGTGGCATCGGTTGCACATTTGACCGATACTAGCCAGGGTGAAGAGGGCGGTGCCGAGGATGCGGCGCCGGGAGGAGAAGAGGGAAGCGAGGCATGAGCAAGACCCGTATCGGTCTCTACCCGGGCACGTTCGATCCGGTTACCAAGGGCCATTACGACATCATCAAGCGCGCCGCCAAGCTGGTGGACAAGCTGGTGGTTGGCGTGGCGGTGAATGCCGGCAAGGGCCCACTTTTCTCGCTTGAAGAACGCGTCGCCATGGTGCGTGAGGAAATCGGGCCGCTGATGCCCGGCGCCACCGAATTCGAGGTCAAGCCGTTCTCCAACCTGCTGATGCATTTCGCCATGGATATCGGCGCGGCGGTAATCATCCGCGGCCTGCGCGCCGTGTCGGACTTCGAATACGAATTCCAGATGGTGGGCATGAATGCCCGCCTCAATTCCGAAATCGAGACCGTGTTCCTCATGGCCTCGGATAACCACCAGTTCATCGCCTCGCGCCTGGTCAAGGAGATCGGCATGCTGGGCGGCGATGTGGCTCCCTTCGTGTCGCCGCGTGTCGCCGAGCGGCTGCTGGCGCGGGTTGCCGCGTTGAAGGAAGGCCGTTCCGAATGATCCGCCGTCAGTTCCTGGTTGCCGCTGCCGCCCTTTGGGCTGCTCTGCCGTTTGCCGCCCGGGCGCAGGTGACGGACCCGGAGAATACGCTGTATCTCGACCTGGAATGGGGCCGCGTGGTCATCGCCATGCGCCCCGATCTGGCGCCGCGCCATGTGGCCCGGATCAAGGAACTGGTGCGCCAGGGCTTCTACGACGGGATCGTGTTCCACCGCGTGATCCGCGGCTTCATGGCGCAGGCCGGCGATCCCAACGGCCGAGGCGATGGCGGCTCGGGTCAGAAGCTGCCGGCTGAATTCAGTTCGCAGAGCCATGTGCGCGGCACCGTGTCGATGGCCCGCACCAACGATCCGAACAGCGCCGATAGCCAGTTCTTTATCTGCCTGGATGCCGCCACCTACCTTGACCGCCAGTACACGGTCTGGGGCAAGGTGGTGTCGGGCATGGAATTCGTTGACCGCATCAAGAAGGGCGCGCCGGGCAGCGGCATTGTCGATGGCCCTGACAAGATCGTCCGCATGCGCGTCGCCGCCGACGTGAAATCCTGAACCTATAAGCCGGAGCCGCCACTATGAGCGCCGATCTCGAGAACACCCTCTACCTCGAACTCAAGGATGGCCGCGTCACCATCGCCCTGCGCCCCGATCTGGCGCCGAAGCATGTGGCGCGGATCAAGGAATTGGCGCGGCAGCATTTCTATGATGGCCTCAAGTTCCATCGCGTGATCGATGGCTTCATGGCGCAGACCGGCTGCCCGCGCGGCACTGGCACCGGCGGCTCGGGCCAGAATCTCAAGGCCGAATTCAACAAGGAGTCGCATCAGCGCGGCACCTGTTCGATGGCCCGGGCGCAGAACCCGGATAGCGCCGACAGCCAGTTCTTCATCTGCTTCGACGATGCCAGCTTCCTTGATGGCCAGTATACCGTCTGGGGCCAGGTCATCGACGGCATGGAGCGCGTCGATGGCATCAAGAAGGGCGATCAGCGCAACAACGGCTCCGTGAGCGATCCGGACAAGATCGTGTCGCTGCGCGTCGCCGCCGACGTCTGATCCGCCGGGCCTTGTGCCCGGCACTTGAACCATGCTGGTCGACGACTTTGATTTTCCCCTGCCGGCGGCCCTGATCGCCGAGCGGCCTGTGTCGCCGCGCGATGCCGCGCGACTGCTGCTCTGGCCGTCTGATGGCCATGCGCATCATGTCCGCGACCTGCCGGATCTGCTGCGGCCGGGCGACCTGCTGGTGTTCAACGATACCAAGGTAATCCCGGCGCGGCTGTTCGGCCGCCGCGAGCGCGAGCCGCTGGTGGCGGTAGAAGTGCTGCTGCTCAAATCATTGGGCCAGCGACTATGGTCGGCGATGGCGCGACCGGCCCGCCGCCTCAAGCCGGGCGACCGGCTGCTGCTGGATGGTGGTCTGGTCGCCGAGGTGGCCGAGCGGCTGCCCGGCGTCGATGGCCTGAGCCTGCGCATCGACCGCGAGGATGCCGACTTGCTGCCGCTGCTGGAGCGCGCCGGTGCCATGCCGTTGCCGCCCTATATCGTCGCCCAGCGCCCGGCGGATGCCCGCGACCATGCCGATTACCAGACTGTCTATGCAGCAAAGCCCGGCGCCGTGGCCGCGCCCACGGCAGGGCTGCATTTCACCCCGGAGCTGCTGCGCCGCCTGGAGCAGCGCGGCATCGGTCGTGCCACGGTGACGCTGCATGTCGGCGCCGGCACCTTCCTGCCGGTGAAAGCCGAGCGGGTGGAAGAACACCGCATGCATGCCGAATGGGGCGAGGTGGATGAGGCGGCGGCCCAAGCGATCCGTGCCGCCAAGGCGCAGGGCGGCCGCGTCGTGGCGGTCGGCACTACCAGCCTGCGGCTGCTGGAAACCGCGGCGCGCGAGCATGGCGATGTGCGGCCCTGGCGCGGCGATACCGATATCTTCATTACGCCCGGCTTTCGTTTCCGCGCCGTGGATGCGCTGATGACCAATTTCCACCTGCCGCGCTCCACCCTGGTCATGCTGGTGGCGGCCTTTGTCGGGCAGGAAGCGCAACGCGCCCTCTATGCCAGGGCCATTGCGGAAGGCTATCGTTTCTATTCCTACGGCGATTCCTCGCTGCTGTTCAGGGCTGCCTCATGAGCCTCGCTTTTACTGTCCATGCCCGCGATGGCGCCGCGCGTCTCGGCAAGCTCGAGACCGCCCATGGCGTGATCGATACGCCGGTCTTCATGCCGGTGGGTACGGCGGCCACGGTCAAGGCGATGACGCCCGAAGCGGTTGCCGCCACCGGCGCGCAGATCATTCTCGGCAACACCTACCACCTGATGCTGCGGCCCGGTGCCGAGCGCGTGGCGCGGCTTGGCGGCCTGCACAGGTTCATGCATTGGCCGGGGCCGATCCTCACCGATTCCGGCGGCTTCCAGGTGATGTCGCTTGGGGCCCTGGCCAAGGTCACCGAGCGTGGCGTCGCCTTCCAGTCGCATATCGATGGCGCGAAATACGATCTCACGCCGGAGCGCTCGGTGGAAATCCAGCATCTGCTCGATGCCACCATCACCATGCAGCTTGATGAATGCGTGTCCTATCCGGCGGAGGAAAAGCGCGCGGCGGATGCCATGCGGTTGAGTTTGCGCTGGGCCGAACGCTGCAAGGCGGCCTTCGATGCACGGCCGGGCTATGGCCTGTTCGGCATTGTTCAGGGCAGCACCTTCCAGGCTCTGCGCGAGGAATCCGCCGCTGGCTTGCAGCGCATCGGTTTCGATGGCTATGCCATCGGCGGCCTGGCGGTGGGCGAACCGCAGGAAGCGATGTTCAAGACCCTGGAAGAAACCGTACCGCATCTCACCGAGGCGCGGCCGCGCTATCTGATGGGCGTCGGCAAGCCCTCCGATCTGGTCGGCGCGGTGCAGCGCGGGGTCGACATGTTCGACTGCGTGCTGCCGACCCGCTCGGGCCGCACCGGCCAGGCCTTCACGCGGCGCGGCAGCGTCAATATCCGCAATGCCCGCCATGCCGAGGATACGCGACCGCTGGATGCGCTATGCCGCTGCCCCGCCTGCACCAACCATAGCCGTGCCTACCTGCATCACTTGGTGCGCTCGAACGAGATTCTCGGCAGCGTGCTGATGACCTGGCATAACCTGACGTATTTCCAGGATCTGATGGCCGGCATGCGTGCTGCCATCGCGGAGGGGCGGCTGGCTGCCTTTGCGGCCGATTTCCATGCCGGCCAGACGGCCGGCGATATAGAACCGCTCTGATTGGAAGAGACGTGAATGGACAAGCTGCGCCGTCACGCCCGGGTTTTCGCCATCGCCTTCGTCTTCGCGATGCTGGCCTATGGCCTTACCCATGGCGTGGTGTGGCTGACGCGCGGCTGGTGGCAGTAGTTCAGAGTCCGGCTTTGCCGCGATAGGGCAGGCGGGGCATATCGGTGCCATAGAGCTGTGCGATCAGCAGGCGGTCGATGCCGCCACTGGCCGAAGGCGCCAGGGGCAGGAGCAGGTAATCCACCGGATAGCGGCGGCCCTCGAAGCGGCGCTTTGCCTGCATCTGCACCGGCTGGCGCGTCTCCACCGCCAGGCGGCAGACAATAGGGCCGGTACTGGCGACCATCGGGTCTTCATGTTCATGCATCCAGCCGCCGGTATTGTCGTGGCCGCGCCGCGCCACCAGGTCGGTGCCGATCAGCCGGTAATTGAAGCGCATGCCGCCATCGCCATCGCGCACCACGCCGATAATGGTCAGGCTGCCGAGCAGGTAGTTGAGTTTCAGCGGATCGATGAAGCTGTGCGGCGGCAGGCCAGCCGGCAGCACAGCGGCACGCCAGTCCGCGAGCAGCCGTTGCAACAGCGGATGCCCAGGCTGCTCGCCAGCGGCAAGCACGCCGTATTTTGGACTGACAATTCCATCCCCCGGCATCGCCGCGACTCCCGCGCAGCCTTGCATTGGGTAAAGCCTAGCGAGGGCGCGGGTGAGGGCGCAATGCAAATTCGATCACAAAGAGAAGTTGGTGACCCCGGCGGGATTCGAACCCGCGACCTCTCGATTAAAAGTCGCTTGCTCTACCAGCTGAGCTACGGGGTCACGCGGGGCGGACCATAAAGGCCGCTCCATGCCCCGTCAACCGCTCGGAAAGCTGCAGAAATCCAGTAATTATCGCATGCGTCAGGACTGCTGGCCGGATGCGCCATGCACAAACGAAAACGGCGGCCCCGAAAGGGGCCGCCGTATCGTCAGGCCGGAAAAGGTTGGCGCTATTAGCGGAACAGGCTGAGCAGGGTGTTGGGCTGCTGGTTGGCGATCGAGAGCGCCTGGACGCCGAGCTGTTGGCGGACCTGCAGGGACTGCAGGGCAGCGGATTCGGCGGCGACGTCCGCGTCCACCAGGGCGCCGAGGCCCTTCTTGGTCGCGTCCACCAGGTCGTTCACGAAGCTGCGCTGCAGCGACAGCGAACGGCTCTGCGCGGCAACCTGCGCGGAGATCGAGTTCACGAAGCCTTCGAAGGTGCTCAGGTTGGCCAGCGAGGCCGAGTACTGCGCGGCATCGGTGAAGCCGGTGATCACGGAGCCGAGATTGGTGGCTTCGTTGAGCAGGGTGGTGGTGCCGGTCGACAGGGTCAAGGTGGTGCCGGACACGTCGGCCACGAAGGTCACCGTGGCAGCCGTGTTCAACAGGTTCTTGCCGTTGTAGGTCGCCTGGTTCACGAAGTTCGTGATCTGCTGCAGGATCTGGCTGGCGTCGTTCTGGTAGGTGGTGCGCTGTTCAGCGGTCAGCGAGCCGTCCGCCAGGTTGGCGAACTTGGCCTTGAGGTCACCCACGAGGTTCGAAATGCCGGTCAGCGCGGCTGCCGAAACCTGGCCGAGGCCTTCACCGGCAGCCAGCGAGGACTGCACCGAGGCATAGGCCTTGACGTTGCCGCGGATACCCTGGGCGACGGCGAAAACGGCGGCGTCATCCTGGGCGTCCGCAACGCGGTAGCCGGTCTGGATGCGCTTGGAGGTCTTGTCGAGTTCGGTGTTGGTCGAGCGCAGCGAAGAAAGCGCGACGAGCGCGCCGATATTGGTGTTGACTGAGTTTGCCATAGTTAAGGTTCCTTTCTGGTCCTTTGACGATGGCTAACTTTTTAAACCCGACTCCTTAACAATCCCTGAACGGATAAGTGTCATATTTTCTCTGATTTCTGGCAAAAATATGTCGCTTATTCTGGCTGCGGCATAATTTTCTGCTCACGCAAGGCCTGCAGAATCGCGGTATTTGCTGCGTAGCGCATCTGGAAATACTGCCGGCTGGGCACCCAGTAGCGCACCCCCAGCACGATGCCGGTGGCAGTGAATTCATGGATGCCGATCTGCGCCGGCGGGCCGTCCACGATCTCGGGGAAGCCGTTCAGGGCCTGGCGCACGGCGGCAGCGGCACGGTCATGGTTGGCGTCGGTGGGCAGATGCACCCGGGTCTCCACGACATGATGGGCGCGCGAGTTGACGATGATCTCGCCGTTGATCGATTTGTTCGGCACGGTGATTTCTTCGCCATCCTGGTTGCGCAGCACCGTGGCGGCCAGCGTCACTTCCTCCACCACGCCGCTCACGCCTTTCACCGCGATGGTGTTGCCAACCACGAAGGGGCGGCTGAGGATGATGGCAAGGCCGGCGCCGTAATTCGACAGCGGCCCCTGGATCGCCAGGGTGGCGCCAAAGGCGCTGGCGCCGGCAAGTGCGATCAGCGGTGCAATCGAGATGCCGAAATTGCCAAGCGTGATCAGCACCACTGCCGCCAGCACGCCGATCTTCACCACATTGCCGAACAGCCGGGCCAGGGTGATGTCGATGCTTTTGCGTTCGGCGAGTTCCGTGGTGCGGGTGCCGAGCCATATGGCCAGTTTCAGGCCGATGAAAAAGACCACCAGCGCGCCGAGGATCTGCAATCCATAGCGGACCAGGAAGTCCATCGCCACCTCGGCCATGCGGGTCAGTGCGGTGATTTCCTTGTCCATGGCGGTCTCCTCGGGTTCAGGCTTGGGTGCAGGCCGGCGAATCAAGGGCTGCCGGCCAATCGTAGCCAAAGACCAATCCTAGCCAAAGATATGGCGGTTGCCGCTAGTGCTCAGCCTGGTTTTGTCTGGTTATTGGCGGTTTGGCGGGGCAGGCCAGCCATATTACGCAACAGTCACTTGCTTCCGGCCGGCGGCTCCAGGAGACTATACGGCATGGCCGACCCGGTAACAGGGCCGGCAGACACAGTCGTAACAGCGAGGTCAAGGAGGCCGGCGATGGCGAAATTTTACGTCGAAGGCGGCATTTTCAAGGATTTAGCCGATCCGAAGCCGATGCCCGGCACGGAGGAGAGCTATGGCCCGTTCGAGAGCGAACGGGAGGCGGACAAGGTCTGGCGCGCTCGCATGGCGGAGAAGATCGACATCTGCAACCACCGCCTGCGGGTCTTCGAGCGCGACTGATCCGGCTACGCCAGCGACCCGAAGGGCGTCCCGGAGGGATTCACGGCTGCGTTAAATACTTGATAACGGCTTCTGTCGTCACAATACACTATTGTGCGGGGGCGAATCGGTGCCCCCGTCGGACGGAAGCTGCGCTATGCTGAATGCCCAGTCATCAGGGAAGATCATCGCCAATCGAGGCGACCTGAAGCGGCGCGCTGTCAATTTCCGCCGCGGCCAGGAACTCCGACTGACGCCGGAAATGCGCGACAAGATCGAGAAGGTGATCGTGGAAACCCAGAGCGATTTCGAGATGGCGGCGGACGACGCGCTCCGCAACATGCGTGACGCCTATTCCTCGGCGGCCTTCAACCAGGTAGGCCGTGCCAGCTACTACGAGTGGATTCACGATCTGGCGGTGGAGATGAAGGGGCAGGGCGGATTGTTCAACTATCCGCTGCTCACCACCTATGCCGATATTCTGCGCCAGCTCACCGCCAATCTGAACGAGAATAACCCGCGCCTGCACAAGATCATCGGCCTCAACATCGATGCCATCAATGTTGTGGTGCGGCGCAAGCTGACCGGCCTTGGTGGCGCCACCGAGCACAAGGTGGCGGATGCGCTGAAGGAAGCCTACCAGCATTTCCGCTTGGGCGGCGGCAAGGCGCCGGCTGGCATGGAGCGCAAACTTGCCACCGCCGTGCGCAAGCTGGATGGCAAGCCGGATCCGAAGGCGGGCGAAATCCTGCCGCCGCTCACCGATACGGCACGCACCTGGCCGGCTGGCCGCCGCGTACCGGCCAATTGATCGAGTAGGGCAGGTTGGCCAATGGCGGCGAATACCGATGACGATGATGGCGAAGCCCAGTTTGACTGGAAGCCGCAGAATATCCGGCCCATCGCCGCGCAGCAGGTGATCGCGGAGGCGATCAAGGCTGCCGATACCAGTTATTTCTTTGAGAACTACACCAAGCAGTCGAATGCCGTGATCAAGGCTCTGCGCCAGAGTGGCTATGTCATTGTGCCGTATTATCCGACGGTGGATATGGTGCGGGCGGCCATGGAAGAACTGCAATACGGTTCGAACAAATTCACCAATGTGGTGATGCCGATGTATCTGGCGATGATGAAGGCGGCGCCGAAGTCGCGCTGATCATTCCTGCCAGGACAGATGCAAGAAGAGGGATGTTCCGGCCATGAGCCGCGACAAGCTGGTCGCTTTCCTGCGTGCTGCGGGACCCGAGCGCGCTAACGTGATCCTGAACCGCCTGCCGCCGCAGGAGGCGCAGGCGATCCGTCAGGCCATGGATCAAAGCCCGGCCGTGCCAGCAGCCGTGGTGGAGCAGGCAGCGGATGCGGCCGCCTCTTTCGTTGCCGCGATAACCCACAACAAGCGCTGATGCGCTGCCGCGTCGCGATACTGTTCAGTCTGCTGCTGGCAGTGGCTAGCGATGCCCAGGCGCAGCAGGACCCGGCCTTCGGCCTTGGCCCCGGCAATCGCCCGAAGCGCGTGTTGCCATGCATGGACGATCGCGAGCAGAAGGCGGAGGCGCTGATCCGCACCGGCATCATCCTGCGCGAGATCGGCCGCGAATGTCAGCGCCGCCGCGTCGACATCACTCTGCTGCCGGCCTGGCAGGCGTTCGACCAGGCCAATGCCGAGCAGATCCAGGCGGCGGCGCGGCTGCGCGGCGAGGCGCTGGAACGCAACTATCCGGATATTCCCGATATCGCGCTGCGGCTCGATTCCCGGCTGATTGCCTCAACCGGCCTGCAGCGCATGGCGAATGAGGAATGTCACGTCGCCAACAGGCTGGTCAGCGGCTTTGCCGAATACAATGATTTCGTGCTGCATGCCCAGCGCACCGAGCTTGGCCGCGTGAAGAATACCTATCCGCGCTGCCGCACGCGCAACGACCGTGGTGACCGTTAATTTGGATGACCGCTAGTTCGTCGGCACGACAATGACGCGGCCATTGTCCAGCACGATGGAACCGGCGCGGAATACCGAGGCACCGTAAGGATCGAGCTGGCCGACGACGCGGATACGGTCGCCGGCCTTGAGCCGGGTCAGTTCCTGCCAGCTTGGCCCCAGATTGACCACGATGGATGCATTGCCATCGTTGAGCACGAAGGTGCGCGGCTGCGGTGCGGAGAGCACACCGGCCAGCAGCACGGTCTGGCCGCGCGGAATTTCGGCAATCGGCGTCGGGTTCGGCAGGCCAATGGTGTTGGCGGGCGCGCCGGTGGCAGGGCGACGCTGCTGCTGAGCCGGCTGTTGTGCTGCCGGCTGCTGTTGGCCCTGCGCGGGGGCTTGCTGCGCCGGGGCCTGCTGTGCCGGTGTCTGTTGTGCCGGTGTCTGTTGTGTTTGGGCCAACGCTGCGCCGGCCCCCAGCAGCATCAGAAGTGTCGCGCTTATACTGGTCAGATGCATCGGCCGCCATCAACCTCCATGCAGACGCCGGTGATGAAATCGGCCTCGTCAGAAGCCAGGTAGAGCGCGGCATTGGCAATGTCGCGCGGCGTGCTGAAGCGGCCGATGGGAATCGTCGAAACGAATTTCGCCTTCATCTCCTCGGTCTCCTCGCCGCCCATGAATTCCTTCAGCATCGGCGTCAGGCCAGCCACCGGGTTCAGCGCATTGACGCGGATCTGCTCCGGCGCCAATTCCACTGCCATGGCGCGGGTGATGGTGATAACCGCGCCCTTCGAGCCGTTATACCACACCAGGCCGGGGCGCGGGCGCACGCCGGCGGTGGAGGCAATATTGATGAAGGCACCACGGCCGCGCTTGCGCATTTCCGGCACGGCATGCATCGCCGAGAGATAGATGCTCTTTACGTTGACGGCGAAGATCTTGTCGAAGGTGGCTTCATCGGTATTCAGCAACGGCGCGTTTCGTTGCGGCATGCCGGCATTGTTGACCACAATGTCCAGGCCGCCGAATGCCTGCACCGTGGCGGCCACCATGGCCTGCATCGGGCCGGACTGGCTGACATCCACCTGTACCGCGATGGCCTTGCCGCCGGCGGCCTTGATTTCGCCGGCGACACGCTCGGCGCTGGCGGGATTGAGATCGGCCACAGCGACGGCCGCACCCTCGGCAGCGAAACGCTTGGCAATGCCTTCGCCGAAGCCCGAACCACCGCCGGTAACGATCGCCACCTTATTCGCCAGACGCATGCTGATTCCTCCGGGTCCCGTTTTCTAGATATGCGCCGGCATGTCGATAACGCGGGCCGGCGGAAAAGTCATGGTGGCCACTGTACCCTGGCCCGGCCTGCTTGCAAGCGTGAGGCTGCCGCCATGGGCTTCCATCAGGCGGCGCGACAATGGCAGGCCGAGGCCGGTGCCTTCGAAGCGCCGGTTATGCGAGCCATCGGCCTGCACGAAGGGCTCGAACATGCGTCCGAGGTCTGCCGTTTCGATGCCGATGCCGGTATCGCGCACCACAAGCGAGAGACCGCCATCTTCGCTGCGGCTGATCGCCATGGTCACTTCGCCGCCCGGCGGCGTGAACTTGGTGGCATTGGACAGGAGGTTGAGAATCACCTGCCGGCTCATGCGCGCATCGGCGAGCAGCAGCGGCGGTTCCGGGCCGATATCGAGCTGGTCCACCAGCTTGAGCGAACGGCTCTCGGCAATCTCCTGCATCGAACGCAGGCAGACGCGGCCCAGCGCCAGAAGATCAATTTCCTCTTCGTTCAACACCAGCTTGCCGGCCTCGACGCGGCTCCAGTCCAGCACCGCGTTGATCAGCGACAACAGATGCCGGCCGCTATCCAGGATGTCGCGGACATATTCCTGATACTTCGGCGCACCGAGCGGTCCGAGATGTTGGCGGTCGAGCAGTTCCGCGAAGCCGATGATGGAATTCAGCGGCGTGCGCAACTCATGGCTCATATGCGCCAGGAATTCGCTCTTGGACTTGCTCGCCATCACGGCGGCAACGCGGGCATTCTCCAGTTCGCTTTCGATGCGGTCTTGTTCGGTGATGTCGTAGAACACGCTCAGCACCACCTGACGGTCGTCGAACAGGATCGGTCGGCCTTGCACGCGCACAGTCATCGGCTCACCATTCAGGCGATGGGCCTGCATCCGCATCATCTCCGGCACCACGCCTTCCTGCTGGATGCGCCGTGTCCGTTCACGGGCGATGGGGCGGAATTCCGGCCCGACGATTGTGAACAGGTCCCAGCCAATCAACTGCGCCAGGCTTTCGGCCCGGAGCATATGCACGGCACCCGGATTGGCGAACAGCACGCGGCCAAGGTCATGCACGATGAAGGCATCGGGCACCAGGTCGAACACGGCGCGGATCTGGTGTTCACGCGCCACCAGATCAGATTGCATCCGGCGATGCTCGCGCAAGATGCGCACCAGTCGCGCCGCCATCAGGCCGGCAGCACCGAAGCAGGCGATCACCACTACCGCCAGCAGCAAAAACCGCTGCCCATTCAGCCGCCACCAAAGCATCACGGGGCTTTCCGTCGGGCAGGCGACATCGAGTTCCAGGTCATAGTCGTCGAGTTGTGGCGGCCGCAGACTGAACCAGAGGGCATCGCCGGAAAGCGGCAGCCCGAGCCAGGTGGTGCCGCTGGGCAGCCGCCAATGCAGGTTCAGGCCGGTATTGGCCAGCCAGGTTGTCGCCTCCGGCAACCGGAACCCGACCACCACCCAGTCGCTTGTGGTGTCGTCGCCCCTGTAGGTGATGGCATGGATGAAGGTGGCGCAAAGCTGTGAGCCACAGGCATAGGGGGCACCGAGGCGGTCGCTGCCGGTATGCCCAACCGACCTGCTTTGGCGCAGAATTTCGGGAATATCTGGTGGTGGCGGGAGGTCGCCGATGCTGCCGATGCTGCGTCCTGAGGGATCCACGAGGTGTACCGACTGGCCCTCCAGCAGCACATCGGCCAGGGTCGGCCCCCCCACCAGCAGCAGCCCTTCGGCGGCTGTTGTAAGGTTGGCCAGGCCATCCACTACCTGGGCGATGTGGCGGGCTTCGCGGATCGCGGCGGCCATCGCCTCGGCTTTTACCGCCGCTTCGGTTTCACCCAGGCGGCGCGTGGCCTCCCGTTCCCGCGCGATATCGGCCGCAGCCCAGAGGGCCAGGGCGGCGATAGCGAGCAGGGGGAGCAGCAGGACGGTCCTAAGGTTGGTGCCTTGGGTTATTTTCATTACCGCCAGCGTAACAGGCGGGGTTTGCTGCGACAATCCGCCATAGTTGCTAAGCCTCGGAAATTCCTTGTCTCAAATGCCTGGGCAGACTATAGAAAGCGCGTTTTCCGGCTCTCTCTCGCGGATTCGCTCTCCAACTCCGATGCAGCCCTCTGAAACCCCGCCGGGACAGCCCGCGGCGGTCGCATCCGGCCCGGATTTGTCTGTGGTCATTCCCGTGCACAACGAGGCCGCCAATATCGGTTCGTTGCTCGAGGAAGTGTGCGCCGCGTTGCGTGGCCGCATCGCCTTCGAGATCGTGGCGGTTGATGACTGCTCGAGCGATGGCTCCACCGAGATGCTGAAGCAGCTTGCCGCTGCCATGCCGGAGTTGCGGCCGATCCGGCATCGCCGCAATGCCGGCCAGTCGATGGCGGTGTTGAGTGGCGTGCGTGCCGCCCGCGCGCCTTTCATCGCGACACTGGATGGTGATGGTCAGAACGATCCTGCCGATCTGCCAGCTTTGTGGGCGATGCTGCGTGCCGAGAGCGATGGCGGCATGCGCCTGCTGGTGGCCGGCCACCGCACCAAGCGCCGCGATACCTGGGTGAAGCGTTATTCCTCGCGCATCGCCAATGGCGTGCGCGCCCGGCTGCTCGGCGATGCCACGCCGGATACCGGCTGCGGCCTGAAAATGCTGTCGCGGTCGCTGTTCCTGGAATTGCCGGCCTTTGATCACATGCACCGCTTCCTGCCGGCCCTGGTGCTGCGCCATGGCGGGCGGGTACGCTCGGTGCCGGTGAATCACCGCCCGCGCGGTGGTGGCGCCTCGCATTACGGCACCTGGGGCCGCCTCAAGGCGGGCCTAGTGGATATGGTTGGGGTCATCTGGCTGCAGCGCCGCTGGCGCGATAGTGGCGGCAGCGACCCCCTGGCGTGATGCCGGGATAATTTTTGGGAGTAGGCGCCATGCTGGCGGAATTCTGGGACCGTGTAATCGATAACCTGAGCTTCTGGGCCATTGTCGGCTTTGGCGGCCAGGCGATCTTTGCCTCGCGCTTCATCGTGCAGTGGATTCATGCCGAACGCGTCCGCCGCAGCGAAATCCCGCTGGCCTTCTGGTACATCAGCCTGTTCGGCGGCGTCACGCTGCTGGTCTATGCCATCCATCGCGCCGACTTGGTGTTCATCCTCGGCCAGATCAGTGGCCTGGTGGTGTATGCCCGTAACCTGCATCTGATCTACCGCGAGCGCCGCAAGCTCGCCGCCGAGATCACCTGATGCAGCCGTCGCTCGGCTCCCGTCCGCTGCTGCCCGCCACTTTCGCTTTGTGGCTGCTGGTGGTTGTGGCGGCGCTGGTGGCGCGGCCGATCATGCCGATTGACGAGACCCGCTACATCACTGTGGCGTGGGAGATGCACCTGGCCGATCATTGGCTGGTGCCGCTGCTGAATGGCGAAGCCTATCACCACAAGCCGCCGCTGCTGTTCTGGCTGATCCGTCTCGGCTGGATGATCTTCGGCGTGTCGGAGACCTGGGCGCGCCTGGTGGCACCGCTTTTCGGCCTCGGCGCCCTGGGTTTGAGCGTAGTGCTGGCGCGGCTGCTCTGGCCGGGGCAACTGGGCCGCGATGTGAGTGCGCTGGCGCCGCTGCTGCTGCTCACCGGTGCATGGTGGATGCTGTTCGCCACGCTCACCATGTTCGACCTGATGATGGCCTTTTTTGCGCTGGCCGGCTGGATCGGGCTGACGCTGGCTTTGCGCCACGGCCAGATGAAGCGCGGCCTGCTGCTCACCGGTCTTGCCATCGGCATCGGCATCCTGGCCAAGGGGCCGGTGATCCTGGTCTATGTGCTGCCGCCCGCCGTGCTGGCGCCGCTCTGGGCCGATGCTGCCAACCGGCCCGGCTGGCTTTCCTGGTATTTCGGCCTGCTCGGCAGCATCGTGTTTGGCGCATTGATTGGCCTTGCCTGGGCCCTGCCGGCGGCGGAAGCCGGCGGGCCGGAATTCAAGCAGGCGCTGCTGTGGGGCCAGACCGCCGGCCGCATGAAGGACAGCTTCGCGCATAAGCGCGGCTTCTTCTGGTATTTCCCGATGCTGCCGCTGCTGTTGCTGCCGTGGCTGTTCTGGCGCCCGAGCTGGCGCGCGCTGTGGCTGAATGATGGTGCCTGGCGCGACAGCGGCCTGCGCTTCTGCCTCATCGTCGGCGGCAGCGGCCTGCTGATCTTCTCGGCGATCAGCGGCAAGCAGCCGCATTACCTGCTGCCGCTGGCGCCGGCCTTCGCGCTGATCGTGGCGCATGGGCTGTTGGTTGGCCGCACGGAGACGCGCCGTTGGGATGCCTGGCCGTCGATTGCTGTGCTGCTCGTCCTCACCATTGCGCTGGCCGCCTTGCCCTGGCTGTTGCACAAGCAGCCGCAACTCGGCGACAAGCTCGATCTGCCGGACTGGGCGCTGGAGCAGCATTTCGAAGTGGTGTCGGCGCTGGTCGTGGTCGCGGTCTTCGCCATCTGGCTGTCGCTGAAGCCGACGCTGCTGCGCCAGATCGCGGCCGTTGTCACCGTAGGCGTTGGCCTGTTTCTCACCGTGCATCTCGGCGTCTTTCCGCCGGCCCGCTTAAGCTACGATGGCACACCGGCGGCACTGGAAATCAAGCGCGCCCAGGATGCCGGCCGGCCGGTGGCGTTTGCCGGCGATTATCACGGCGAATACCAGTTCCTTGGCCGCCTGACCAAGCCGTTGCCGGAAGTCGCCTATCGCGACATCCCGGCCTGGTTCATCGCCAATCCCACTGGCCTGATGGTGGCGCGCTACACCGAAGAGCGTCTCGCCACCGGTCCGAAGCCGGTCTACACCCAGCCCAAGCGTGGCCGTGTCATGGTCATTTGGGATGCAAAAGCCGTAGCTGAACAGCCGGAATTCTTCCGGCACTGACATAAAAACAGGAGGCGAGGGCGATGCTGTTTGAGGGCTTCGAAACCAGACGGATCGCCGGCGCCGGGGCTGAGATTTTCTGCCGCATCGGCGGCTCAGGCCCGCCCTTGCTGCTGCTGCACGGCTATCCGCAGACCCATGCCATGTGGCACAAGGTGGCGCCGCGCCTGGCCGAGAAGTTCACGGTTGTCTGCGCCGACCTGCGCGGCTATGGCGATTCATCGAAGCCTGACTCCGATGCCGCCCATCGTGTCTATTCCAAGCGCGCCACTGCTGCCGACATGGTGGCGGTGATGCAGGCGCTGGGCTATCCGCGCTTCCGCCTTGCCGGCCATGACCGTGGCGGCCGCGTGTCGCATCGCCTGGCGCTGGATTTTCCGGGCGCCATCGAGCGTGTCGCTGTCCTCGACATCATCCCGACACTGACGCTGTTCAACACCGTGAACCAGGCGGTGGCGACGTCCTATTACCACTGGTTTTTCCTGGCGCAGCCGAACCCGCATCCGGAGCGCATGATCGGTGCCGACCCGGACTATTATCTCGAGAGCAAGCTGCGCGCCTGGTCGGCGGCGGCTGCCGACATCTACGCCCCGGAAGCCATGGCGGAATACAAACGCTGCTTCCGCGATCCGCGCTGCATTCATGCCACCTGCGAGGATTACCGCGCCGGTGCCAGCATCGACCTTGACGATGACCGTGCCGATTCCCATATGCGCGTGGAGGCGCCGCTTCTGGTGCTATGGGGGGCTAACGGCGCTATGCAGAAGAATTACGACGTGCTGGCCACCTGGCGCGAGAAAGCCCGCGATGTGCGCGGCGAAGCCTTGCCCTGCGGCCATTTTCTGCCCGAGGAAGCGCCGCAAGAAACCTTCCGCGCGCTCAACGCCTTTTTCGCCTGATAGGACAGCCCAGCAAGATGCCAGACCAGCCCCAGTTCGACCCGGACAAGCCGGCGATCATCCTGCCCTTGCCGCGACCGAGCCTGTGGGCCAGGCTGCGCAACTGGTTCCTGGCGGGCATCATCATCACCGCGCCGATCGGCCTTACCATCTATCTGGTGGTGATCATCATCGAGGCGATTGACCGCAACGTCAAAAGCCTGATCCCGCATGGCTATGAGCCGGAACGCCTGCTGCCGCCCAACCTGCCGTTCAGCGTTCCGGGCCTGGGCGTCATCGGCGCCGTGGTGCTGCTGACCCTGATCGGCTTCCTGTTCACCAATTTCCTTGGTCGCAGCCTGCTCGGTTTCGGCGAGGGGCTGGTGGCGCGGATGCCGATCATCCGTGGCCTCTATAGCGGCCTGAAGCAGATTTTCGAAACCGTGTTCAGCCAGTCCGGCCAGTCCTTCCGCCAGGTCGCCCTGGTGCCCTGGCCGGCCAAGGGCTCCTGGACACTCGCCTTCGTCACCAGCGAGTTGACCGGCGAGGTGGGTGGCCGTCTGGGCCGCGATATCGTCGCCTGCTATGTGCCGACGACGCCGAACCCGACCGGCGGCTACATGGTCTATTTCCCCCGCGAGGATATCCAGATCCTTTCGATGAGCGTCGACCAGGCGATGAAACTGATCATCTCCTGTGGCGTCATCGTGCCGCCGGAACGTCTCGAACCCCCGAAGTAATGCCTTGAATTCATTGGTTGGCGGGCCGGGCACAGGCTCTTGCCAATTCCTGGCTTGTTGATTGAATTGAATTCAATTAAAATCCAGGCATGGGACGCCCGAAAGCACAGAAAACCGTGCCGGCCAACGATGCCGGCACGATCGAGCGCGGCAGTCTCGAACGAGGCCGCGCCGATACGCGCCGCCGGCTGCTGGAGGCAGCCGCCGCCGAATTGGTGGCGGGCGATGGCGCGCTCGAGATCGGCGATGTGGCCCGTCGCGCCGGTGTCTCGGTCGGCCTCAGCTATCACTATTTCGGCTCCAAGGCCGGTTTGATCGCAGCGGCGGTGCAGGATTTCTACGACCGCTTCGATGCCCGCGTGATGGCGGTGAACCCGCAGCCCGGTGTCGACTGGGGCCGTCGCGAACAGCGCCGCCTGGAGGCCATGGTGGCTTTCCATTATGCCGAACCGCTTTCGCCGATTGTGCTGGCGCGCCTGAGCCGCGAGCCGGAAGTGGCGGCGGAAGAAGCGCGCCGGCTGCAGGCGCATATCGAACTGGCGGCACAGAATATCGCGCTGGCGCAGAGGCGCGGCGAAATCCCGGACAGCCTCGATCCGCACCTGCTCGGCGCCATGATCCTCGGCGGTTTGCGTCAGGGTATCGGTCAGGCGCTGGCACAGAAGGAACGTCCGGATCAGGCGGCAATCGCGGCACAGCTTTGGGATTTCGTCGCTGCCATGGCACGGTTCAAGACAATAAAAAGCGGGTAGGGGGATGGGCGGATGGATCAGGCAACGCAGACGGCGTGGCTATCGCGCACGCTGAAGCATATCGAGGGCGGCACCACCGATCAGGGCGAGGTGGTGACGCGCATTGCCGTGCAACGGTATATCGATCCCGATTTCCTGGCGCGCGAACGCGATACCGTGTTCCGCAACCATCCCATCGCGGTCAGTTTTTCTTCCAAGCTTGCCAAGCCCGGCGATTTTGTCACCCATGATCACCTCGGCCTGCCGCTGCTGTTGCTGCGTGGCCGCGATGGGCAGGTGCATGCCTATCTGAATGTCTGCCGCCATCGCGGTGCGCGCCTGGTGACGGCGCGCGAGGGCTGCGGCAGGCATCGCTTCACCTGCCCGTATCATGCCTGGACGTATGACGATGCCGGCACCCTGCTGAGCCTGCCGCATGAAGCGGGTTTCGGCGATCTGGATAAGGGACAGCATGGCCTGGTGCGGCTGCCGGTGGCGGAAGCCTTCGGCGTGGTGTTTGTGCTGCCGCGCCAGGATGGCGACCTTGATCTCGACAAGGTGCTCGGGCCGCTGAAGCACGACATGGTGAGTTTCGGGCTATCGGACCACGTCGTTTATGACGAACGCGAGATCGGCCTGCGCTGCAATTGGAAAGTGGTGATTGAGGGCGGGCTCGAAACCTATCATGTGCGCCATGCCCATGGCCGCACCATCGCGCCGATGTTCCTCGATAATGTCAGTGTCATGGAGCGCTTTGATCCCCATGCGCGACTCTATTTCACCAAGCGCGAGGCGGCGAAGCTGAAGATGCAGGCGCTGGATGGGCTGCGCGTGCGCGATTTCGGCAACCCGCTCTATTTCTTCTTCCCCAACCTGATCGTGCTGGTGCAGCCCGATCATGCCACGGTGATGATCACGTCCCCGCAAGGCACCGATGCCTGCATGATCCAGGGCGCAGCGCTGATTCCGGAACCGGCGTTGACCGAGAAGGCGCGGGCGCATTGGGATAAGAATGTGAAGATCTTCTGGGATGCGCTGGACGAGGATTTCCAGATGGGCCAGTCGATTCAGGCCGGCTTCCGCTCCGGTGCCAACAGCCACATCACCTTCGGGCGTTTCGAGCATCCCTGCGGCTGGTTCCATGCCGCGCTCGACAAGGCCATGACAGCCGGGGCGATGGCCTGACTACCAGGAGGAGTCGTTGTTGCGGCCGATCCGGCCGGCGCGCATCATCAGGTCGCGCAGGGCCTCGAAGGCCATCATCTTCGCCATGTGATCGACACTGGCGCGGGTTTCCGCCATCTGCTGCGCCACCGTGGTGGCGGCAGGGGTCTGCCCGCCATTAGCCGTCTGCCCCGGCGCCTCGGCGAATTGCTCCAGGCCCTCGGCATGGGCTTCCAGCTTGCGGGTGAAATAGGCGTGGATGTCGCCGACGCTGCGCTTGCGGCCCATGCTGTCGAAGAACACGCCGCTATTGCTGGCGGCTGCATCCGGCAGCAGATCCGCCGCCGGCATGTCGGGGCGGTCGCGCAGTGCCGTGAGAAACTTGGTGGCGCCGTTGCTGCCGAGGAAATGGCCGAGATACAGTTCTGTCTTGCCGACCTCGACGCCGAATTCACGCGACAGCATGGCCTGGTTGCCACGGGCATATTCGGCGGCCATGGCGGCGGCAACGCGTGGGTCGTCGCGCAAGGCCAGGATCGCCTGGCGGTCGGCTGCGTCGGCGACACGCGGGCGGCCATCGCTGCTGGTGGTGATCTTGGCGGCCTGGTCGGCGAGGCCGTATTTGCCGCCGTGGTCGCGCACCATCTCCAGCCAGGTGCTCTCGATGAACTGGAACATGCCGCGCGCCGAGCTGGTGCGGGCCTGGGCATCAGTGCGGAAACCGCTTTCCTGCGCCGCCTGCGACACCAGATAGGCGAAATCCACGCCAGTGCTGCGGCTGGCCTGGCGCAGCGTGTCGAGGATTTCTGTGCTCACCTTGTGCTGGCCGACCCGGACATGGTCGGGGCGGGAGGCGAGGGAACTGGGCGGGATCGGCGCGGCCATGGTCTCTTTGCGGTTAGACTCATCCGATTCGCAGCTTGATCCCGGTTGGCAAAGAAACCGTTAATGTGGGGGCATTGAGTCGCGTGGAGGCAGCAGGTTGCAAGCAGTGATCGAGGCTATCGACTGGCAGCAGGATGGGCCCTGGCTGGCCTTGCTTGGGCTGCTGCTCGGGCTTGGACTGCTGCTGGCCGTATTCGACCTGCTCGACCGCTGGGCGGCCTCGCATCTCGCCATCGACCGCGTGGCGCTGGCGACCCGGTATGGCGGTTTCATGAATTCCTGGGCGGTGTTCGGGCGTGGCGCCACCGATTACCGTGACCTCAAGCCAATGTTTCCCGGTGCCGAGGCAGCCGAGATGGCACGCTACGGCGATGGCACCGCCTGCATCGTGGCGCGGTTCAACGATCCGGCCCTGGCGCGGGCGCAGATCGAGCGCGGCAATGGCCGTTCGCTCGGCAGTTTCGCGGCTGCCGGTGTCGAGATCGGCGAGGCCGGCCTGACTTTCGCCACCGTCGAGTCCGGCGAGCGTGCGCGCTACCGCGTCGGGCAATGGCTGGCGGTGGAAGACACCTTGCTGGCGGTCTATGGCCCGGATGCGGCGGCATTGGCGAAGCGGCGGCGGCAATTGCCGTGCCTGCAACAGCGCCATGTGCTGCCCGCGCTGGTCTGGCTGCGCAGTCGCGCCGGTTTCTCGCTGCTTGCCGCGTTGTGGCTGCTGCTGCTCGGCGCCGGCCTGGTGCCGCTGCTGGAGCGCGTGCAGGCGGTGAAGCCGGCGGCGGGCACGGTGGTGCAGGAGTTGGCCGCTTTGCGTAGTGCGCTGCTGGCACTGGGCGAGCGGCGCAGCGTGCTGCGCGTGTCCGAGGAAGGCGATGCGTTGCGTATCGCGCGGCGCCTGGATGATCCGCGCCTTGCCGATTTGCTGGATTTGAGCGAAGGCGGGCGCTTCATTGCCGCGCTGGAATTGCGCTTTGATGATACGGCCAAGACTGTGGCGGTGTTGCGCCTCGCCGGCCGGCTGCAGGCAGCGGCCAATGCCGGTGAGCCACCTTTGCCACCGGCCCGCTGGCTCAACCTGGCTGGACTTGGGCCCGATGACGGTGCCCTGCGCGACGCGGCACGTGCCGTGGTGCTGGCTGCCGGCTGGCAATGGCAGCCCCGGCTGTTCTGAGACGGCTGTTCTGAGGCAGAAGGCGAGCCGCGCGGTTTGCCGCGTTTTTCGGCAGAATCAAACTTTCGTTAGGTAAGGCTGGCAAAGCCCCGCTCGGGCTTGCTAACCTTGGGCTTAACCCTGGAGTTGGGAGGAACAAAACCATGGCCATTGGCTATAAGCAGATGGTGGCCGAAGCGCTGGCGGAAATCGTCACGCTGACGCCGGAACAGGCCGCCGCCAAACTCGGCCAGCCCGATGTGGTGCTGGTCGATATCCGCGATCCGCGCGAACTGGAGCGTGATGGCGCGGTGCCGGGCGCGTTCCATTGCACGCGCGGCATGCTGGAATTCTGGATCGATCCGGAAAGTCCCTATCACAAGCCGGTTTTCGCCGAGGGCAAGGAATACGTGTTCTTCTGCGCCGGTGGCCTGCGTTCGGCGCTGGCCGGTCACACCGCCAAGCGGATGGGGCTGGAGAAGGTGTCGCATATCGATGGCGGCTTCGGCGCCTGGAAGAAACAGGGCCTGCCTACCGTCGAATGGGCACCCAAGCAGCATGGAGAAAAGAAATGAGCGGTCCGCTTACCGGCCTGAAGGTCATTGAAATGCCGGCAATCGGCCCGGTGCCGTTCTGCGGTATGCTGCTGGCCGATCTGGGGGCCGATGTGCTGCGCCTGGAGCGTTTGGGCGATTCCGGCCTCGGCCTGCCGGTGGAGCCGAAATACGAGTTGCTGGCACGCGGCAAGCGTTCGGTGCCGGTGGACCTGAAGAAGCCCGCTGGCATTGCCATGGTGCTGGACCTGATCGGCAAGGCCGATGTGGTGCTGGAAGGTTTCCGCCCCGGCGTGATGGAGCGGCTCGGCCTTGGCCCCGATGTGGCGCTGAAGCGCAATCCCGGCCTGGTCTATGGCCGCATGACCGGCTGGGGCCAGGATGGCCCGCTGGCCCAGGCGGCAGGCCATGACATCAACTATATCGCGCTGACCGGCGCGCTCGGCGCCATCGGCCCGGCTGGTGGTGCGCCCGTCGCGCCGCTCAATCTGGTTGGTGATTTTGGCGGCGGCTCGCTCTATCTCGCCATGGGCCTGCTGGCGGCGTTGTTCGAGCGCCAGAACAGCGGCAAGGGCCAGGTGGTGGATAGCGCCATGGTGGATGGTGCCGCCTCGCTGATGACCATGTTCTATGCCTTCCGTGCCTCGGGCCGGTGGCAGGACCAGCGCGGCGTCAACATGCTGGATGGCGGCGCGCCGTGGTATGGCAGCTATGAATGCGCTTGCGGTGGCTATATCTGCATCGGTTCGATCGAGACCAAGTTCTATGCCGAACTGATCGAGAAGCTGGGCCTCGATCCCAAGGTGCTCCCCAAGCAGCATGACCGCGCCCGCTGGGGCGACCTGCGCGCCGCATTCGCCGCCGCCTTCCGCACCCGCAGCCGCGCGGAATGGTGCAAGCTGATGGAAGGCAGCGACATCTGCTTCGCGCCGGTGCTGAACCTGGAGGAAGCGACGCAGCATCCGCATATGCAGGCGCGCAACACCTTCGTCACTCTGGATGGTGTGACACAGCCCAATCCGGCGCCGCGCTTCTCGCGCACGCCGGGCGCGATCCGTCGCGGCCCGCCCGGTGCCGAGGGCACCGACAAGGCCGCCGATGGCCGCGCTGCGCTGAAAGAGTGGGGCGTCGATACCTCGGCAGCCGCTGCTGCCGGCGCCCTGGGCACGGCAGCTTGAGCCGGCTCGCCGGCAAAGTCGCCTTGATTACCGGTGGCGCGTCCGGCTTCGGCCGCGCCACTGCCGGCCTGTTCCTGAAGGAAGGCGCGCGCGTCGTCATCACCGACCGCAATGCCGCAGAGGGCAAGGCGGCGGAAGCTGAACTCGGCTGCCGTTTCGTTGAACAGGATGTGACGGACGAGGCTTCCTGGCCGCTGCTGATCGATGGCATCGCCGCCATGGAAGGGCGCCTCGATATCCTGGTGAACAATGCCGGCATCGGCGTGTTCCGCAGCGTCACCGAGATGAGCCTGAAGGAATGGCGCCGGGTGCAGGCAGTTAATGCCGATGCTGTATTCCTCGGCTGCAAATACGCCATTCCATTGATGGAACGCGCCGGCGGCGGCTCAATCATCAATGTCGCTTCCATTGCCGGCAAGGTTGGCGCTCCACTGATGGCAGCTTATTGCGCCTCCAAGGGCGCGGTAACGCTGTTTACCAAGGCGCTGGCGATGGAATGTGCCGCCGCGCGGAACAATATCCGGGTCAATTCCGTGCATCCTGGCTATGTCGAAACCGCGATGGTGCAGGGGCATATCGCGGCTGGCGCCGACCCGGAGCGCACGCGCAAGCATCTCGAACGCCTGCATCCCATCGGCCGCATGGGCCAGGCAGAGGAAATCGCCCGCGGAATCCTCTATCTTGCGGGCGATGAATCCAGTTTCATGACTGGCGCCGAGCTGGTGCTCGATGGTGGGCTGACGGCGCAGTAGTTTCGTTTTCTTTTTGGGAGGAACAGATGGATCTCGGTATCAAGGGCCGCAACGCCCTGGTTTGCGCGTCGAGCAAGGGGCTGGGGCTTGGCTGTGCTGAAGCATTGGCCAAGGAAGGCGTCAACATCACCATGACGGCGCGCGGCAAGGAAACGCTGGAAGCAGCGGCGGCCCGCGTGCGTGCAATGGCGCCCGGCGTTACCGTGAAGACCGTCGCCGGCGATATCGCAACGCCGCAAGGCCGCGCCGATGCGCTTGGTACTGCCGGCGCGGTTGATATCCTGGTGAACAATGCCGGTGGTCCGCCGCCGGGCGACTTCCGCGATTGGGATCGCGATGCCTGGATCAAGGCGCTGGATGCCAACATGCTGGCGCCGATCGAACTGATCAAGGCGACGCTGGACGGCATGATCGCGCGCAAATGGGGCCGCGTGGTCAACATCACTTCGTCCTCGGTGAAGGCGCCGATTGCCATTCTCGGCCTGTCCAACGGCGCCCGCTCCGGCCTCACCGGCTTCGTCGCCGGTCTGGCGCGTCAGGTGGCGCCGCATGGCGTCACCATCAATGGCCTGCTGCCGGGCCGCTACCTGACTGACCGCCTCAAGGGCACCATCGCCGCCCAGAGCAAGAAGAGCGGGGCTGAACTCGAAGCTGAATTCGCCAAGCAGGCCGCTTCAATTCCGGCTGGCCGCTTCGGCACGGCCGAGGAATTCGGCGAAGTCTGCGCCTTCATGTGCTCGGAACGCGCCGCCTATCTCACCGGCCAGAATATCCTGCTCGATGGCGGCAATTACCCGGGCACTTACTAAAACCAACCAAACGGGGCGGGAAATGAGCTGGGAAGCGGAAATCGAGGAACTGCGCCGGCGTGAGGAATTCGCCCGGCAGATGGGCGGGCCGGACAAGATCAAGCGCCAGCATGACGGCGGCAAGCTGACGGTGCGCGAGCGCATCACCCAGCTTCTCGACTCCGGCAGTTTCCACGAGATCGGTGCCATCGCCGGCCGTGCCCGTTATGGCGATAACGGCGAGTTGCTCGATCTCAGCCCGACCAACTTCGTTTTTGGTCGCGGCAAGCTGGATGGTCGCCCCGTGGTGGTGGGCGGCGACGACTTCACCGTGCGCGGCGGTGCCGCCGATGCCGCGATCTGGCAGAAGCAGGTGATGAGCGAGCAGATGGCGCGCGAATTGCGCATCCCCATCGTGCGGCTGGTGGATGGCACCGGCGGCGGCGGCTCGGTGCGCTCGCTGGAAAGCGAAGGCCGCACCTATGTACCGGCCAATCCAGGCTGGGACCATGTCGTCGCCAATCTCGGCACCGTGCCGGTGGTGGCGCTTGCGCTCGGCTCGGTCGCCGGGCTTGGGGCGGCGCGCACTGTCTCGAGCCATTTCTCGGTGATGGTGGAAGGCATTTCGCAGATGTTCATTGCCGGCCCGCCGGTGGTGGCGCGGGCGGGCGAGACGCTGACCAAGGAGGAACTCGGTGGCGTCGAGATTCACACCCGCTCCGGCGCCGTCGATCTGGCCGTGAGCAGCGAGGCGGAAGCCTTCGCCGCCGGCAGGCGTTTCCTGTCCTATTTGCCGAGTTCGGTCTATGAGCTGCCGCCGCGCGGGCCGCTGATTGATCCGCCGGACCGCCGCGAGGAGAAGTTGATCAGCGCCATCCCGCGTGATCGCCGCCGCGTCTACAAGATGCGCGAGATCATCGACGCAGTGGTCGATCTCGGCAGCTTCTTCGAGATGGGCAAGATGTATGGCCGCTCGGTGATCACCGGGCTGGCGCGGCTGGATGGCTGGCCGGTCGCCATCCTCGCCAGTGACCCGTATCACTATGGCGGCGGCTGGACGGCCGATGCCTCGATCAAGGTCGAGCGTTTTGTCGACATGGCCGAGACCTTCCATCTGCCGGTGGTGCATCTCGTGGATGTGCCGGGCTTTGTCATCGGCCTCGATTCCGAGAAGGCGGGCACCATCCGCCATGGCGCGCGCGCCATGGCTGCGGTGTATCAGGCCAGCGTGCCGTGGTGTTCGATCCTGGTGCGCAAGGCGTTTGGTGTTGCTGGTGCGGCCAATTCCAATGCGGCGCGGCTGCATTACCGCTATGCCTGGCCGTCAGGCGACTGGGGCAGCCTGCCGCTGGAAGGCGGCATTGAGGCGGCTTATCGCGCCGACCTTGAGGCCGCTGCGGATCCAGTGGCGCTGAAGGCGGATATCGAGGAGCGCTTGAACCGCGTCCGCTCGCCGTTCCGCACCGCCGAGAGCTTCTGGGTCGAGGAAATCATCGACCCACGCGACACCAGGCCCTTGCTCTGCGAATTCGCCAACCTCGCCGCGCCGCTGCGGCAGGCCGGGCCGGCGGCTTTGCCGTATCGGCCTTAGCACTACACCAGCGTCATGCCCGCGAAAGCGGGCATCCCATTTGTTCAATGAAATGGGACCCTCGCTTGCGCGAGGGTGACGAGAATGGCCTTGTCATAACTAGACCAGTCTGTATAATTCCAGTTATGGCCAAACGCACCCAATCGAGCCGAGACCGCTTCGTGGAAATGGCGGCGAAGCTGTTTTCGCGCCATGGCTATGCCGCCGTAGGCCTCAATCGCATCATCGAGAAAAGTGGCGCCCCGAAAGGCTCGCTGTATCACCATTTTCCAGACGGCAAGGAGCAGCTTGCCGCCGAGGCGGTGGCCTGGGCGGCGGAAAGCTTCACCGAAACCCTGCGCGCCGAGATCGATGCCGCGCCGAGCGTGGCGGTGGCGATCTGGCGCACCGCTGACCGCATTGCCGGCTGGCTGGAAAAATCGGGATTCCGCGATGGCTCGCCGCTCACCATCGTCGCGGTCGAGACCGGTGCCTTCAACGCAGCTCTGCGCGAGGCCTGCCGCCAGGGCTATGCGCAATGGGCTGCCATCCTCAGCGCCGCCTTGCTGGCGGAAGGGCGCAGTGAGCAGCGCGCCGAGGCGCGCGCTGACCTCATTCTCGCCGCCTTCGAGGGCGCGATGATTCTCTGCCGCGTGCAGGCTTCCGGCGAGCCGCTGCGTGGCATTGGCCGGCAACTTGAGGAGATACTGCAATGACCGATATCGCCAAGCTGCCGCCATCGCGTGAATTGCTCGAAGCGGCGATGAAGACCAGCCCGTTCACCACCTGGATCGGCACGGAACTGCTGCATTTCGAACCCGGACAGGTGGAGATCGCTGCCAATCTGCGCAGCGAGATGACGCAGCATCATGGCTTCGCCCATGGCGCCGTGGTCGGCTACATGGCGGATACGGTCTGTGCCTGGGCGGCGGCCTCGGTGGCCGGCGACGTGGTGACGGCGGAATACAAGCTCAACATGCTGGCGCCGGCGGTGGGACAGCGTCTATACGCCACCGGCTCGGTGATCAAGGCCGGCAAGGCGCAGGTGGTGACGCGCGCCGATGTCTTCGCCGAACACCAGGGCACGAAGAAGATCGTCGCCACCGCGCTCGCTACCATTGTTCGCGTCTAGAGCCAGCCGAGCAGGCGCCACCACAGCAGGTCGAGCGGTATCAGCACAACGGAGCTGATGGCGAACAGCCACAGGCAGAGCTTGGTGGCGGCAGCCATTGGCACGCGGCCGAGCTGCGTCGAGAGCAGCAAAGGTGGCGACTGGTAGGGCACCAGAATGTTGGAGAAGCCGAGCACCTGGCTCATCAGCACACTGGCCAGCGGCAGGCCGGTGGCGCGCGCCAGTTCCTCGGCCATTGGCGTCATGATGGTGGGCACACCGGCCAGCGTGGTGACAACGCCGATGGCGCTGGAAACGGTTGCCAGCATGCCGACATTCCAGAACGGCGTATCATGGGAGAAATGCGCCACGCGCTCGAAGCCATGCACCAGCAGCGGCCCCAGGCCGGAACCGGCGACGATGGCGCCGAGTCCCATTACGCCGGCGAGGAAGAACAGCGACGCGAAGCCGATCTCCTCGTTGAACACCCGCTTCGAGGTCAGGCCGAGGCTTGGCAGCAGGCAGACCAGGGCCGCGCCAAGGCTGACCCAGGCTGGCGAGACATGATGCAGCGCGTCGGTGATCCACAGGATCAGGCTGAGGCCGAGTATGACACTCAAGCGCCATTGCGGCGCCGTCATCGGCCCCAACGCGGTGCTGTCCGCATCCTTGGCCGCTTCCGCGTCGCGGTCCGGGAACAGCCACAGGATCAGCACCACCATCACGGCGGATTTCAGCAGTCCGAGTACCGGGAAATGCAGCAGCAGATACTGGCCATAGGTGGTGGTGTAGCCGTAGAGGGTTTCCGCGCTGCCGGCCAGGATGGTGTTCGGGATGTTGGAAGGCAGGATCGAGAAGGTTGGCACATGGCTGCCGAAGCAGGCGGCGAGCAGCATGCCGATGCGGCCGTTGCGGCCTTCCGCGTAGCCCATACGGTCGGCCAGCGCCATGGTGATTGGCACCAGCAGCACGGCGCGGCCCATGGAGGAAGGCATCAGGAAGCCCAGCAGCAGCCCGACCAGCGCGATGCCGAGCACGATATTGCGGTAGCGCATTCCTAAGGCGCGCGCCATCAGCAGCGCGATGCGCTGGCCGAGACCGGTGAAGCGAATGGCGGCACCGATCACCAGGCCGCCCAGCACCAGCCAGAAGGTGGTGGAGTGAAAGCCGGAAAAGATCACCGCCGGCGGCGCCACATGCAGCAGCACGGCGAACAAAAAGAAGGCCAGCGTGGTCCAGTATTCCGGCAGCGCGCCGCTGGCCCACAGGCCGATGCCGAACACGCCCAGCGCTGCGGTCAGCGCCATCTCCTGCGGGATATGCTGCTTTGTCAGGACCCAGGTCAGCAGCGCGGCGACAACCACGCCCAGTGCGGTCCAGAGTTTGTGGGCGGGAATAGTTTCCGCGCCGCCGGGCGGCTTGGCCGCAGCGCCGGGCATTGACGACATGAGTACAAATCCTTGTTCTGCTTTTCTGGGTACTAGGCGCGGGGCGGAGCCAGTAGAAGGGGAAATAGTACTCTAGGCGGCATGGTCTAGGGGCGCTATGGCTAGATCGGGTGCCTTGGCGATCCAGCGATCCGGCGTTAGGATGGGGGATGAAGACCGAGACCGACCTGCCGGCCAAGAAGCCGGCAATCAAGCCCATCGTTCTCACCTCGCATCCCGGCGGCAGCGGACCGAAGCCCTTGCCCATCGACTGGGGTGCCGCCGATCCGCTACGCCGCGGCCCGATCATCGCGACCGTGCATACCGGCGAGGGCGCCGCCATCGCCGCAAAGAATGCCATTGGCACCCATGCCGGTGCCTATGCGCTGTATCGCGCGCTGGCTATCGCCGCCGGGCAGCTCAAGGCCGATCACAAGCCCGATCTCACCAACACCGCGCCGGCCGAGGCCATCGGGCCGTTTCCGCAATGGGCCGATCCGGCGAAGATCGTGTCCATGGACCCGTTCGGCCACATGGTCAGCGAGGCCTATGCCGACCTGATCCGGCTCGGTGCCGATATCCGCCCGAGCATCGCGGTGACCAAGGCGCATATCAACATGCCTGAGTTGCTGGATGCCATGCGCGCTGGCCGCCTCAAGGCCGATGGCGAAGTGCTGGCGGCGAATGGCGATGTGCGCGTCACCAAGGTCGCCATCGAGCCGGTATGGTGGCTGCCCGGCGTGGCGGCGCGATTCAAGATCAGCGAGACCGACTTGCGCCGCAATCTGTTCGAGCAGACCGCCGGCATGTTCCCGGAACTGGTGACGCGGCCCGATCTCAAGGTATTCCTGCCGCCGATCGGCGGCATGACGGTGTATCTGTTTGGCGATATCGCCAAGCTCGGCAAGCCGGAAACCCGCATCGCCTGCCGCATCCATGATGAATGCAACGGTTCCGACGTGTTCGGCTCCGATATCTGCACCTGCAGGCCTTACCTCGCCCATGGCATCGAAGTCTGCATCGAGATGGCGCAGCGGGGCGGCGTCGGCGTCATTGTCTATAACCGGAAGGAGGGCAGGGCGCTCGGCGAAGTGACCAAGTTCCTGGTCTACAATGCCCGCAAGCGTCAGGCCGGCGGCGACCGTGCCGAGGCTTATTTCGAGCGCACCGAGTGCGTTGCCGGCGTGCAGGACATGCGCTTCCAGGAATTGATGCCCGATGTGCTGCACTGGCTCGGCATCACCCGTGTCGACAAGCTGGTGTCGATGAGCAATCTGAAATTCCAGCCGCTGGTGGATAGCGGCATCGAGGTGGTGGAGCGCATCCCGATCCCGGACGAATTGATCCCCGCCGATGCGCGGGTGGAAATGGATGCCAAGAAGGCGGCCGGCTATTTCACCGACAAGGTGCCCGATGCCGCCGAACTGAAGCAGAGCAAGGGCCGCCGGCTGGATGAGTGAGTTGCTTGACTGGCTGCTCAGCCCGGTGGCGATCCGTGCCCGCGCCGAGCAGCTCTATGCCCATGTTGCTGCCGGCAAGTCGGCGTATTTCACGCTCGATGTCGGCCGGCTGGAAGCTGCGGCGGATTACGTCGCAGAGGTCATCCGCGCGAATTACCCCTCCTTGAAGATTCCCTATCACGCCCGCTGGCGCCATTTCGGCGACCGCTGGGACAAGCTGGCGCCGCGTTTCCAGGGCATCCACCCGGATGAACTGGCGCGCATCCGTTTCGATCTCGCCGTGGTGTCGGTGCTGCTCGATGCCGGCGCGGGCGCGGCATGGAAATACGAGGAGCCGGGTACGGGCCAGGTGCTGGCGCGTTCGGAAGGCTTGGCGGTGGCCAGCCTGCATGCCTTCCAGAAGGGTGTGTTCTCGCGCCTGCCGGAAGCCTTGCCCTGCCGCGCCGATGCCGAAGGCCTGGAGCGTATCGCCACGGAGGATATCGCCCAGGCTTTCCAGGTGACGGCGGATAATCCGCTCGATGGCCTGGAAGGGCGCACTAAGCTGCTGCGCGATCTTGGCGCCGCATTACGCAAGAGCCCGGATTACTTCGGCCGTGCCGATGAGGTGCCGCGCATCGGTTTCCTGTTCGATCACCTGAAGGCGCAGGCGCGCGATGGCGTGCTGCCGGCGGATGCCATCCTCAAGGCGTTGCTGCGCGGCCTTGGCCCAGTCTGGCCGGGGCGGATCGAGTTCGAGGGCGTCAATCTTGGCGATTGCTGGCGCCATGCGGCGGCCATCGCGCCGGATGCCAGCAATGGCCTGGTGCCGTTCCACAAGCTGTCGCAATGGCTGGCCTATTCGCTGGTCGAGCCGCTGGAGGAGGCGGGTATCCGCGTCGCTGATCTGGATGCGCTGACCGGCCTGCCGGAATACCGCAATGGCGGCCTGTTCCTCGATCTTGGCGTGTTGCGCCTGAAGGATTCGGCCCTGGCCGCCGAGCGGCTGCCGCCAGCCCATGAGGCTGTCGTGGAATGGCGTGCCCTGACTGTGGTGTTGCTGGACCGCCTGGCCGATCCGCTACGCCGCCGCTTGGGCAAAACCCGAGCCGAGCTGCCGCTGGCAAGCCTGCTCGAAGGCGGCACCTGGGCCGCGGGACGGCGCATCGCCGCCGAGCGCCGGCCTGGCGGGCCGCCACCACTCAACATCATCAGCGATGGCACGGTTTTCTAAGGGAGTTAAGCGAATGTCGAACGTGCATGTGATCGATCACCCGCTGGTGCAGCACAAGCTGACGCTGCTGCGCCGCAAGGAAGTGTCGACCGCCGAATTCCGTGGCCTGGTGCGCGAGGTCAGCCTGCTGATGGCCTATGAGGTGCTGCGCGACCTGCCGACCGAGCTGGTGAGCATTGAGACGCCGCTGGAGCAGATGCAGGCGCCGCTGCTGTTGGGCAAGAAGCTCTGCTTCGTCTCCATCCTGCGCGCTGGCAACGGCATTCTGGATGGCATGCTCGATCTGGTGCCTTCTGCCCGCGTCGGGCATGTCGGGCTCTACCGCGATCCCGCTACCCTGGTGCCGGTGGAGTATTACCTCAAGCTGCCCGACGATGTGAGCCAGCGCCTTGTCGTGGTGGTGGATCCGATGCTGGCCACCGGCCATTCCGCTGCGGCAGCAGTGTCCCGCCTGAAGCAGGCTGGTGCCACGCAGATCAAGTTTGTCTGCCTGCTCACCGTGCCGGAAGGCCTGCGCGTGTTCCATGACAGCCACCCGGACGTGCCGGTCTATACCGCCGCTGTGGACCGCCAGCTCGACGACCATGGCTATATCCGTCCCGGTCTCGGCGATGCCGGCGACCGGCTTTACGGCACCAAATAGCGAATTCCACCGGTCACATCGGAGTCTAGTGTGTCGGCTGTCACAGGCTGGCCCTCGACTTGCGCCGCCACGCTCCCATTTGTCGGGCTAAGACATACACCAAGCCCAGACAAATCAAAGGAACGTGCCATGGCCTTCCTCTATCGCCGCCTCGTCCGTATCGGACTCACTCTTGCCGTTGCCACCGCTGCCGGCCTTGCCGCGCCGGCTTTTGCCGCCTCGCCGGACAGCCTGTCCGCCGAGCCGCTGGCGATTGCCGCCAGCCCGGTGCCGCGCGTGGTGGGCCATGACCAGCGCCGCAACGTCTCCGTGGTACTCGGCCAGCGGCTCGCTGCCGGCCCCGGCTCCGGCATCGCCGTGCGGCTTGCCGATGGCACCAATGTGGTGATTGGCCCGAACAGCGCCATCAGCGTCGACGAATATGCCCCCGACCGCATCGTGCTGCGGCTGGAGCGGGGCAGCTTCCATGTCGATTCCGCCAACCCTGGCCTGGTGTATGTGGTGCTGCCCTCGGGCAGTGTCAGCATTCGTGCCGCGGCGGTTGCAGGTCGCGTCACGCCGGATGTAACGGACGTGGTGATGCTGAGCCCTGGCCGCGCCGAGGTTACCGGCTTCGGTGGCCGCAGCGTGCGGCTCGACCGCCAGGGCCTCGCCACGCGGATTCAGGGCCTTGGCAGCCCGAGCAGCCCGGCGATGCTGCCGGCGGAGCGGCTGAAGGACTTTGCCGGCATCGTCTCCCAGGTTGCCTCGCGCTGACCCGACTCCGTTGCCCTTTCCTCCACGGCGACCCGCCGCTGGGGAAAAGGGCCGGTTTTAGCCTCGCCGGAGTCGTTTTGTGACACACTTCGGCGGCGTTTTCGGCCCAGCGCTCGAATAGCAAGAAAGCCGCATGAATTGCGGCTTTCTTGCATTTCTGTGGGTGCTGTGTCCTCCCCGGCAGTGACCCCTGGGACACAGTGAGCGAAAAAAAATTTCGCGAGGGGGCAGTTTGCTATTGCGTTGGGGGGCAAATGTTGTAAATAGCACCTCATGTGACGCACCCGCACGTGCCGATGGCCCCTGGCAGGTTATGCAACGACGAACGCGTCTCTTTTGGTGGCACAGCGCAAGCTGTGTCGGGTTCAGAGCCGGTCCGAGAGGGAGGTTTCGATGCTTGCAGCCAATGGTGGCCGCGTGAAGACCCGTCTGCGAAATTCGCCCGTGAAGCGTTTTGAGCAGGGGCAGATCACTCCGAAGATTCAGAAGTTCCTCGCCGATTGCCAGGACACCGAGCCGTTCCTCGTGGTCGATGTCGATGTGGTTGAGCACAACTACCGCACGCTGCGCCGTTTGCTGCCGCTGGCCAAGGTGTTCTATGCCACCAAGGCGAACCCGGCTGAGGAAATCGTGCGCCGCCTGGCCGATCTCGGCTCCAGCTTCGATGTCGCCTCCACCGGCGAGATTGAGCTGTGCCTGAGCCAGGGCGTGACCGCCGACCGCATTTCCTATGGCTCGACCATCAAGAAGCGCAGCGATATCGCCGTGGCCTTCAACAAGGGTGTGCGCCTCTATGCCTTCGACTCCGAAGCCGAGCTGCTGAAGCTGGCTGACGTGGCGCCGGGCTCGCGCGTGTTCTGCCGCGTGCTGATGGAGTGCGAGGGCGCCGAATGGCCGCTGTCGCGCAAGTTCGGCTGCTCGCCGCGCATGGCTGCGGATCTGCTGGTACAGGCGCGCCGTCTGGGCCTGGAGCCCTACGGCATCTCCTTCCATGTCGGCTCGCAGCAGACCGATCTCGGCCAGTGGGACAAGGCTGTGGCCCAGGTGGCGCAGATGTTCACCATCCTGCAGGAAGCGGATGTGGAGCTGCGCATGATCAACCTGGGCGGCGGCTTCCCGGCCCGCTATCGCTCGGACGTGCCGATGCTTGAGGCCTATGCCAAGGCGATCTCGGACGCGATGACGAAGCATTTCGGCAACAAGTTGCCGGAAATGATCGTCGAGCCGGGCCGTGGTCTGGTTGGCGATGCCGGCGTGATCCAGGCCGAGGTGGTGCTGATCTCGCGCAAGGACTATGACGAGGACCGCCGCTGGGTCTATCTCGACATCGGCAAGTTCTCCGGCCTGGCCGAGACCATGGACGAGGCGATCAAGTACCGCCTGGTGACGCCGCGTGACGGCGGCCCCACCGGTCCGGTCTCGATCGCGGGTCCGACCTGCGATAGCGCCGACATCCTGTATGAGAAGGCTGACTACCAGATGCCGCTCGACCTCCAGGTCGGCGACAAGGTGCAGATCCTCTCGACCGGCGCCTACACCACCACCTACTCCTCGGTGGGCTTCAACGGCTTCCCGCCGCTGAAGAGCTACTGCATCTAAGCAGCGAACCCAAGACGGGTAGCGCTGGGCGCAATGCCCTGGCGATGCTCGTCTTTTCGCGCCGGAACCCCGGACTACCGCTTGGCGGACTCCGGGGTTCCGGCTGCGACTAAAGGCTGTGGAATCTCACCACTGCTGCGCGTTTTACTGCAATTCCGCTTGCCGCAAACGTCAAGCTGTGTGACAAATTTCGCGTGATTCCGTCAGTTTGTCGGAAGCGATGGGAGAAGCTTTCTCCTCAAAAACAGAAGAACGGTGGGAGGCCATGGCCCGCCGGGCGCCAGGGCGCCGGGTACATGGAACCGGGGTGGGGCGAATGCTTCCAAAATTCAGGGTGAGTCCGTGAACGGACGGGTGACTTGCCATGCTACGGGGAATCTCCCATGAGCGGAGCCGGGCCCATGACCGGAGCCGGGGAGGATGATTTCCTGCTGGCACTGGGCGCCCGTCATCGCCGGGAACAGCTCGACGCCGCCCTGCTGCAACTCCGCCCCCGCGATGATACCTCGGACCTGTTTCTCGCCGCGCTGGATGGCATCGGCGAGGCTTTGGCGGTGTGGGATGAGGGGCCGCGGCTGCTGCGCTTCAACCGCCGCCTGCCGGAAATCTTCGGGCTGTCGCCAGCCGATCTTGTGCCTGGTCTCCCGGCCAAGGATTTCCTGTTTCTGCTGATCGACCAGGGCGTGGTCAATCTGCGCGCCGAGGAAGCCGAGGCCTGGGTGGAAGCCTATGTCGATGCCTCGACGCGCGCCGACCGCAAGCAGGAAGTGCGGCTGGCCGATGGCACCTGGCTGAGCTTCGACTGGCGCCGCATGCCACCGGGTCTCGGCAGCGGCGGCTATGTCTCGGTGTTCAGCGACATCACCGCACGCAAGCGGGCGCAACTCCGCCTGCGCCATGCCGAAGCCAAGTATCGCCAGATTTTCGATAACGTGCAGGAAGGCATCCTGCAGGTGACGCCAGAAGGCCGCATCCTGTCAGTGAACAAGGCCGGTGCCCGCGTGTTCGGCTATGCCTCGCCGGAGGTGATGCTGCGCGAGGTGACCAATATCGGCCGCCAGCTCTACCTGCAGAGCACGCGCCAGCGCGAATTGATGGACCTGCTCGAGCGCAACGGCGCGGTGCAGGATTTCCGTTCGCAGATGCGCCGGCGTGACGGTGGCATCATCTGGGTGGCCAAGACCTTGCGCCGCGTGGTCGATGACCGTGGCAACACGGTGATGATCGAAGGCATGTTCCGCGATGTCTCCAGCCAGCGCCGCGCCGAAGAGGCGCTGATGCAGGCGAAGGATCAGGCCGAGGCGGCGAACCGTGCCAAGAGCGATTTCCTTGCCAATATGAGCCATGAGCTGCGCACGCCGCTGAATGCCATTCTCGGCTTCTCGCAGATTCTTTCCGAAGGCATGCTGGGGCCGCTCGGCAATGCGAAATACACCGAATATTGCCGCGACATCCTGGCTTCTGGCCGGCATCTCCTGGCGCTGATCAACGACATCCTGGATATGGCCAAGGTCGAGGCCGGCAAGATGGCGCTCGATGAAGAATGGCTCGATCTTGAGGACAGCATCGATGCTGCCTTGCTGCTGGTGCGCGAGCGTGCTGCGCAGGGCAGCATTCACCTGTCGAAGACATTGCCGAAGCCACCGCCCACCGTGTGGGGCGATACCCGCCGCCTGCGCCAGGTATGGATCAACCTGCTGACCAATGCGGTGAAGTTCACGCCGGCCGAGGGGCGCGTGAATGTGAATGTATCGGTCAGCGAGGATGGAGCCATCGCCATTGCGGTATCGGATACCGGCATCGGCATTGCCGCCGCCGATATCGAACGCGTGCTGCAGCCCTTCAGCCAGGTGGAAACCGCCTTGAGTCGTGGCCATGAAGGCACCGGCCTTGGCCTTGCCCTGACCCGCAGCTTGGTGGAGTTGCATGGCGGCCGGCTGGCCATCGACAGTGAAGTCGGCATCGGCACCACGGTCACTGTGATCCTGCCGGCGGATCGCCGCCGCACCGCGGCTTTGCTGCCGCAGCAGCTTTCAGGGGATGCGCAGGACCAGCTTGCCGACAACCTGGCGTTCGCCCAGGCGGACAATGGCGCGGGCAGCACGATTGAAGGGGTGGATTTCGCTCACCAGCGGACGCCCCTTGCCGCTGGCTAGCCAGGCCGCGAGGCTCTGGCGCTGCAGCGGTTCCAGCGCCGGATTACGGCGCAATTGTTCACCGGCACGCACGCCGATCAGCGAGGCGCCGCGCAGCAGCAGGCGGTTGGCGGCCAGGCTCGGGCGGTCGCCGGAAGCGAAACCGATCACCAGGTAGCGGCCATTCGGTGCCACGGTTTTCCATGCCGCATGGAAGGCATCGCCGCCCACCGGATCGAACACCACATCGGCGCCGTGCTGGTCGGTGAGATTCATCACCTCCATCGGCCAGTCGGGCTTGCTGGCATCCAGCACATAATCGGCGCCGGCCTGCCGCGCGGCGCGGCGCTTTTCCTCGGTGGAGGCAATGGCAATGACCCGTGCGCCGAGCTGATGCCCGAGCGCCACTGCCGCGAGGCCGGTGCCCCCGCCGGCGCCGAGCACCAGCAATCGTTCATTGCTGCGCAGATCGCCGCGCGCCACCAGGGCAGCCCAGGCGGTGCTGGCGCAGACCGGAAAGGCAGCGCCCTGCTCGAAGGTATAGTGTTCCGGTTTCGGTAGCAGGCTGGTATCGGGAACAACCAGTTCTTCGGCGAAGGCACCGGTACGGCAATTCGCCAGCACCGCCTGGCCGAGCCGCCAGCCGCTCACGTCTGGTGCCATCTCGATGATGGTGCCAGCGGCCTCGAAACCCGGAACGAAGGGCAGGCTCGGCTTGTACTGGTATTCGCCAGCCAGCATCAGCAGGTCGGGGAAATTGATGCCGGCGGCGCGCACTGCCACGCGCACATGGCCCGGCGGCAATGGCCCGCGCGGCCGCGTGGCGAAAGCAAGGGCCCGCTCAGGCTGGCCCAACTGCACGCATTCGAGAACTGTGTACACGGCACTACTCATCCGGCGCTTACCCGGCGTTTCCCTTGATCGATCGATAGAATACCACCAGGGTCAACAGCAGCAACACGCCGCCAGCAATATATGGCGCCTCGAGACTCACGGTTTCAAACAGGTAACCACCCAGCAAAGGCCCCAGCACGCGGCCGAGTGCCGCGAAACTCTGTGCCGCACCCATGGTGAGGCCCTGATGTTCCGGATCGGCTGCGCGGCTGATCAGGCTGGCGAGGCTGGGATTGATCATGGCGAAACTGGAAGCGGTGAACAGCACGCTCAGCGCCAGCATCGGCACATTCACCACCCACACCACCAGCAGCGTGCCGAAGCTCAGCCCCAGGATCCCGATGCGCAGCAGGTTGTTCTCGCCAAAGCGGCGACTCAATGGTCCGATCAGGCCGCCCTGCATCGCCAGCACGATACAGCCAATGCAGGCGAAGGCGATGCCGACCTCGAAGGCATGCCAATCGAAACGGGCGCGGGCGAAAAGCGGGAATAGCACTTCGATCTGCGCGAACACGAAATTGATCGAGAACTGCACCAGGATCAGGCCCAGCGCGATGCGGTTGATCTTATCGAGATGCTTGAGCGGGTTGCGGCTGGCCGGCGGCAGGGTTCCGCTGCCGGGTTGCCGGGTTTCCGGCAGGCGCCACAGCGCAAAGCCGAAGGCGGCGAGGGAGGCCGCGGCGGCGGCGAAAGCCGGGAGGTGATAATTCGGATTGAGCGGGTCTGGCCCGGTCAGCAGGCCGCCCAGCACCGGCCCCAGGATCATGCCGATGCCGAAAGCCGCACCAACCATGCCCATGCCCTTGGCGCGGGTTTCCGGCGTGGTGCTGTCGGCGATGATCGCCTGGGCGATGCCGATCTTGCCAGCACCGATACCGGCGAAGATGCGGGCCAGGAAGATGGCGACCAGGCTGTCGGCGAAAGCCAGGCCGATATAGGCGCAGCAGGATACCACCAGGCAGGCGAGAAAGACCGGTCGCCGGCCAACCCGGTCGGTCAGGGCACCGAGCAGCGGCGCGGTAAGGAACTGGGCGATGGAGAACACGGCGGCAAGCAGCGCCACGGTGGCCGGCGTGGCGCCGAAACTGATGGCGTAGAAGGGCAGCAGCGGCAGCACGATGCCGAAGCCGATCAGATCGACCACCACCGAAAGGAAAATTACGCCCAGCATGAAAAATGTCTCATTTATGACGGGTTTCCCGGTCCCGTTTGGAGGGCCGTCCGGCGATTGCTAGGGCGGGCCGAACCGGCTATTTTCCGGCCCGATTTTCCGCTTTCCGAAAAGGGCCGGCCATGAAGGTCAACGGCGTAGCCTACCGCACGATTTGGGTCAATGACGACGGCTGGTCGGTCGGCATCATCGACCAGACCGGGCAGCCGCATCGGTTCGTCACCACCAGCCTCAGCACCATGGAAGAGGCGGCGCATGCCATCAAGGCGATGATCGTGCGCGGCGCGCCGCTGATCGGCGCCACCGGCGCCTATGGCCTGGCGCTGGCGATGCGCCATGATCCCTCCGATGCGGCGCTGGCCAAGGCCTATGAGGTGCTGGTCGAGACCCGCCCGACGGCGATCAACCTGCGCTGGGCGCTGGACCGGGTGCGCAAGGTGCTGGAGCCGCTGGTGCCGAAGGAGCGTGCCGCCGCCGCCTACAAGCTTGCTGCCGAGATCTGCGATGAGGATGTGGAGGTCTGCTCCAGCATCGGCAATTACGGCCTTGGCCTGATCCAGGCGATGCATGCCGAGACCGGCCGCTCGCGCCCGGTGAATATCCTCACCCATTGCAATGCCGGCTGGCTCGCCTGCGTCGACTGGGGCACAGCGCTGGCACCGATCTACAAGGCGCATGATGCCGGCATCCCGGTGCATGTCTGGGTCGACGAGACCCGGCCGCGCAATCAGGGCGCCTCGCTCACCGCCTGGGAACTGGCCAGCCATGGCGTGCCGCATACGCTGATCGTCGACAATGCCGGCGGCCACCTGATGCAGCATGGCATGGTGGATTTCTGCATCGTCGGCACCGACCGCACCACGCGGCGCGGCGATGTCTGCAACAAGATCGGCACCTACCTGAAGGCCCTGGCGGCGAAGGATAACGGCGTGCCGTTCTATGTCGCGCTGCCCAGTTCCACCATCGACTGGACGATTGCCGACGGCGTGCGCGAGATTCCCATTGAGGAACGTGCAGAGAGCGAAGTGACCGTGATGAGCGGCAAGACCGCTGCCGGCGAGATCGTTTCGGTGCGTGTTGCGCCGGATGCCACCCGTGCCGCCAATTATGGTTTTGACGTCACCCCGGCCCGTCTCGTCACCGGTCTGATTACCGAGCGCGGCATCTGCCCGGCCTCCGAGGCCGGCTTGGTCTCGCTCTTTCCCGAACACGCCCTTTAAGGAACCGCCGCGATGAAGAATCTCTGGTCCGACCGCGACGCCAAGGCCGCCATCAAGCATTACGCCCTGCAGGGCGTGAATGAGGATCTGGCCATACGCACCTACACCACGCGGCTGCTCGGCGGCGTGCCCGCCCTGGTGCAGCATGGCGGTGGCAATACCTCGGTGAAGACCAAGATGCGCGACATCCTGGGCAATCCGGTGGACGTGCTGTGCGTGAAGGGCTCGGGCTGGGACATGGCGGTGATCGAGCCGCCGGGGCTGCCCGCCGTGCGGCTGAAGCCGCTGCAGGCGTTGATCGACCTCAAGGCGCTGACCGATGAGGACATGGTCAACGTACAGCGTTGCAACCTGCTGGATTCGACCTCGCCGAATCCTTCGGTGGAAACCCTGTTCCATGCCTTCCTGCCGCACAAGTTCATCGACCATACCCATGCCGACGCGGTGCTGGCGCTGACCGATCAGCCCGATGGCATCGAGCAGGCGAAGAAGCTCTACGGCAAGCGCATCGCCGTGGTGGAATACGAAATGCCGGGCTTCGGCCTGGCCAAGAAGGCGGCGGAAGCCTTCCGCAAGCAGCCCGATGCCGAGGGCTTGGTGCTGGTGAAGCATGGCATCTTCACCTGGGGCGAGACCGCCAAGCAGGCCTACGACCGCATGATCGAGTATGTCTCGATGGCTGAGGCGCGTCTGGCCAAGGGCAAGAAGACCGTGTTCGTCCAGGCCAAGCAGCCGAAGAAGATAGCGGCGCCGGAAGACGTAATGCCGATCCTGCGCGGCCTGCTGGCCCTGCCGGTCAATCCCGATGACGGCCAGTATGCCCGCTGGGTGTTTGATCGCCGCCAGAGCCCGGAAATCGATGCTTTCGTGAATGGCAAGGATGTGGCGCGCTACAGCCAGGCCGGCACGGTGACGCCGGACCACGTGATCCGCACCAAGCCCTGGCCGGTGATCCTGCCGGCACCCGAGGCCGGTAAGCTTGATGTTTTCGCGGCCGAAGCCAAAAAGGCGGTGGATGGCTATATCGCCAAGTACAAGGCCTATTTCGAGCGCAACAATGCTGTGGCGCAGCCGAAGAAGATCATGCTCGATCCGATGCCGCGCGCCCTGCTGGTGCCGGGCCTCGGCCTGATCGGCGTCGGCAAGTCGCGCAAGGATGCCAGCATCGCCGCCGATATCGCGCAGACCGCCGTGGCGGTGATCACTCGCGCTGAGGCCATCGGCAAGTTCACCTCGATTTCCGAGCGCGATATCTTCGATGTCGAATACTGGTCGCTGGAGCAGGCCAAGCTCGGCAAGGGCGGTGAGAAGCCGCTGGCCCGGCAGGTTGTGGTGGTGACGGGTGGGGCAGGGGCCATCGGCGCCGCCACCGCCAAGGCCTTTGCGTCGGAAGGCGCCGAAGTGGCAGTGCTCGATCTCGATGGTGCCAAGGCCGCTGAGATCGCCAAGAAGCTCGGCGGTATCGGCCTTGCCTGCGATGTCACCAAGGAAGCCGACGTGCGCGCGGCCTTTGCCAAGGTGGCGGCGCATTTCGGCGGCGTCGATATCGTGGTGTCGAATGCCGGCAATGCCTGGGGCGGCAAGATCGGCGAAGTTTCCGACGCGCTGCTGCGCCAGAGTTTCGATCTCAATTTCTTCAGCCACCAGTATGTCGCCCAGGCGGCGGTGGCGATCATGCTGAAGCAGAAGACCGGCGGCTGCCTGTTGTTCAACGCCTCCAAGCAGGCGGTGAATCCGGGCCCGGATTTCGGCCCCTATGGCCTGCCCAAGGCGGCGACGCTGTTCCTCTCGCGCCAGTATGCGCTCGACTATGGCGCGGCTGGCATCCGCTCCAGCGCGGTGAATGCCGACCGCATCCGCTCAGGGCTGCTCACCGATGAGATGGTAGCGAAGCGTTCCAAGGCGCGCGGCGTGTCGGAGAAGGACTACATGTCCGGCAACCTACTCGGCCGCGAGGTCAAGGCCGCCGATGTGGCCCAGGCCTTCGTGCAGCTCGCCGTGGCGCAGAAGACCACCGGCGGCGTCGCCGTGGTCGATGGCGGCAATATCGCGGCGGCGTTGCGGTAAACCCCATCTATTCGTCATGCCCGCCTGGGCCCTTCGGGCCTGTGCGCCCACGAACGCCCCTGGCGTTCGTGCGCTTACAGTGACCCGGGCATCTTTTGCCATCAGGCATGAGATGCGCGGGTCTGGGCCCGCGCATGACGCTTTCAATTGGTTAAACCTCGAGCCGCGCCAGCGCCTGGCCTTCCTTGACGCTGTCGCCCTCGGCGACCAGCAGGGCGGCGAGCTTGCCGGCCTTCGGCGCCTCGACCGGGATTTCCATTTTCATCGATTCCAGGATCATCACCACGTCGCCGGCGCCGATGCTGTCGCCCGGCTGGGTTTCGATCTTCCACACCTTGCCGGTGACTTCCGCCTTGATATCGACGCTGGGCATTGCCTTCCCCTTAAGCTTTTTTGAATGTCGTTTCCCGAGTGTCGGGCCTGGGGCCAGATGGATCAAGCCTCGCCAAAGGGCAGGGGCAATGGCATCATCGCCGCCATGAAGGATTCGCCCCGCCGCAACCCTGCTACCCTGCCGCTCCTGGTGCCCGCTGCCCTGGTTCTCGGCTTGCTGGCTGGCTGCGACACGCCCCAGGAGCAGGTTCAGGGCCAGGGCCAGGCCCAGCAACGGCCACAACCGCTACACCCTTCTACCTGGACATTGACCAAGCCACAGCCTGCCACGGCACCACGGGTGGCGGAGCCTTACCCGATCCAGCCCCGCAGCTACCCGGAGCAGACCAACACCACGCCGGTTGGCTGGGTGTCGCCCGAGGAACGTGCTGCCCAGGAGAAGGCGGCAGAGGAACGCCGTGCCGCCGAGCGCAAGGCGGCCGAGGAACGCGCGGCCCAGGCCGCCGCCGCACCGCCGCCACAGCCGGCCCGCAACACCCGTAGCAGCCAGCAGGGCGGCACCCGCACCGCTTCGGCCACACCATCACCGAATGCCTCGGCGGGATCGCGCCAGGCTTCGGCCCCGGCAGCCGCTGCCAAGCCGGCGGAGACCATGACCGCCGCTGCGACTCCCAATCCCTATGCCGGACGCTGGCATGCCCATCTCGCCTCGCATCGCAGCGAGGAAGCGGCGATCAACGACTGGCAGGCACGGCTCAAGGCCAATCCGCAGGTCTACACAGAGCTGGAGCCGGCGATCCTCTGGGTCGACCTGCCGAACCGTGGCTCTTATGCCCGCTTGGTCGCCGGCAACTATGCCAGCAAGGCAGAAGCCGACGCCGCCTGCGCCAAGATCACCGGCCCGGGGCGCTACTGCACGGCAGTGGTCGAGTAAGCCAACCCCCATTCAATTCAATATGATGTGCTTCACTTATGAAGTGATGTGTTGCCTTATGTCGCTCGGGGTGCGGCAAAGAAAAAAGCCCCGCCGGTTTCCCGGCGGGGCTTCTCCGTTAGACGATACGGCGTTGCTTAGACGCTGTAGTACATCGAGAACTCGATCGGGTGCGGGGTGTGCTCGAACGCGTACACCTCTTCCCACTTCAGTTCCATGTAGGCGTCGATGAAGTCGTCGTTGAACACGTTGCCGGCCTTGAGGAAGGCGCGGTCCTTGTCCAGGCTCTCGAGGGCTTCACGCAGCGAACCGCAAACCTGCGGCACCTTGGCCAGTTCTTCCGGCGGCAGGTCGTACAGGTTCTTGTCCATGGCGTCGCCGGGATGGATCTTGTTCTTGATGCCATCCAGACCGGCCATCAGCATGGCGGCATAGGCGAGGTAGGGGTTCGCGCCCGGATCGGGGAAGCGGACCTCGACGCGCTTGGCCTTCTCGCCGGCGCCGAACGGGATGCGGCAGGAAGCCGAGCGGTTGCGCGCCGAGTAGGCGAGCAGCACCGGGGCTTCGAAGCCGGGGATCAGGCGCTTGTAGCTGTTGGTCAGCGGGTTGGTGAAGGCGTTCAGCGCCTTGGCATGCTTGATGATGCCGCCGATGTAGAACAGGGCCAGTTCCGACAGACCGGCATACTTGTTGCCGGCGAACAGCGGCTTGCCGCCCTTCCAGATCGACTGGTGCACATGCATGCCCGAGCCGTTGTCGCCCTTGATCGGCTTCGGCATGAAGGTCGCGGTCTTGCCCCAGGCATGCGCCACGTTGTGGACGCAGTACTTGTAGATCTGCATGGAGTCAGCCGACTTCACCAGCGGGGCGAACTTGATGCCCAGCTCGTGCTGGCTGTTCGCGACTTCGTGGTGATGCTTTTCGACGGTCACGCCCATGCCGGCGATGGTCGCCAGCATTTCGCCGCGCAGGTCATTGCCCTGATCGAGCGGCGCCACCGGGAAGTAGCCGCCCTTGATCGGGGCGCGATGGCCCATGTTGCCGCCTTCGTAGGCCTTGCCGGAATTGTAGGCGCCTTCGATATCGTCGAGGTAGACGAAGGTCTCGTTCATCGACACCTTGAAGCGGGCGTCGTCGAACACGAAGAACTCGGCTTCCGGACCGAAATAGGCGACGTCGCCGACCTTGCTCGACTTGATGAAGGCCTCGGCGGCCTTGGCGATGGAGCGCGGGCAGCGGTTATAGGTGGTGCCGTCGCCCGGGTTCAGCACGTCGCAGAACAGGACCAGCATGGTCTGCGCTGAGAACGGATCGAAGGTAACGGTGTTGAGGTCCGGCTTCAGCAGCATGTCGGACTCGTTGATCGCCTTCCAGCCGGCAATCGACGAACCGTCGAACATGGTGCCTTCGTTGAGCAGATCATCATCGACCATGGCGATGTCGATGGCGAGATGCTGCCACTTGCCGCGCGGATCCGTGAACCGGAGGTCCACGAACTTCACGTCTTTGTCCTTGATCAGCTTAAGAATGGATTTCGCGTCAGCCATGGCTTTTTCCTGCTGCTCTTTCCTGATTCAGGTTAACTGGGTTGGGGTAATGATCAGGCGGTGGCGACCCGCCCAACCGTCAGACCGCTTCCGTGCCCTTTTCGCCGGTACGGATGCGGATGACCTCTTCGACGGTGGAGATGAAGATCTTGCCGTCGCCGATGCGGCCGGTGCGGGCCGCCTGGGTGATGGCTTCGACGGCCTTCTCGACCATGCTGTCGTCGAGCACGACCTCGATTTTCACCTTGGGGAGAAAATCGACTACGTATTCGGCGCCGCGGTAGAGTTCGGTATGGCCCTTCTGCCGTCCGAAGCCCTTGGCCTCGGTCACGGTCAGGCCTTGCAGGCCGATCTCGTGCAGGGCTTCCTTCACTTCGTCGAGCTTAAACGGCTTGATGATGGCTTCGATCTTTTTCATGGGTCTTCTGGTGTTTTCCCGATAACCGTCGGCGTTGAAACGAACACCCCAACTGTATGCACGGAGTGTGCCAGCTTTAAGGGGTTGTTAACGCGCTGAAAAGCGGCCTAACCCCAGGGGTGCGGTGGATGGTCTGACGTGCAAAAGGACGGATATTAAGCATAATGCCCTCATATTAGGCAAATATTTGCTCAATTATTCACCTTGTGCGCCGCCAGCCAATTTCCAACCCGCTGAAGCGCCTCCGAAATAGCCGCATCGTCGGCGGCAAAGGAGAAGCGCAGGTAGCCTTCGCCATGGCGCCCGAAGCTGGTGCCGGCGATGGTTGCCACACCGGCATCCTCCAGCAGCGCATCTTGCAGTTGCTTGGCGGAATAACCGGTCTTGGCGATGTTCGGGAAGGCGTAGAAGGCGCCAGCGGGCTGGATGCAGCTTACACCCGGGAGCTTGTTCAGGCCTTCCACGGTCAGCTTGCGGCGGCGGATGAAGGCCTGGCGCATCTGCTCCACCGCGTCCTGCGGCCCCTGCAGGGCGGCAATGCCGCCGAACTGGGTCGGCGCGTTGACGCAGGAATGCACATTGATCGCCAGCTTGGTGGCCAGTTCCGCCAGTTTTTTGGGCCACAGGCCCCAGCCGAGCCGCCAGCCGGTCATGGCATAGGTCTTCGACCAGCCGTCCAGGACGATCAGCCGGTCATGCAGGTCGGTATAGGGGATGAAGCTGGCATAGGGCTTGTCGTCGTCCAGCACCAGGCGCGAGTAGATTTCGTCCGACATGATGGCGACATGCGGATGCTTGGCCAGGCCCTCAGCCAGTTTCTTCACTTCCGCCGCCGGGGCGACGCCGCCGGTGGGATTGGCCGGAGAATTGACGATCAGCAGCCGGGTGCGCGGCGTGATGCGGGCCAGCAGGTCGTCGGCGCGGAAGGCGAAGCCATCCTTTTCCAGCAGCGGATAGCCCATGGCGGTGGCGCCGGTGAAATTCACCAGCGACTCATAGATCGGGAAACCGGGGTCGGGATACATGATTTCGCCGCCGGGCTCGCCGAACATCTGGATCGCGGTGGCCATGGTCACCTTGCCGCCCGGGACGATAACGATGCGGTCGGGATCGACGCTGACACCACGCCGCGCCGCGATATCGGCGGCCACGGCCTCGCGCAGCGGCAGGATGCCGTTGGCCGGGGTATAGCCGTGATGGCCGTCGCGCAGCGCCTTCACGGCGGCTTCCACCACATGCGGCGGCGTGGAGAAATCCGGCTGGCCGATGCCGAGATTGATCACCGACTTGCCCTGGGCTTCCAGGGCCTTGGCCCGTGCCAGCACCTCGAAGGCGCTTTCCGAGCCGAGCCGGTTCATGCGCGCGGCAATCTGCATGCCATTCCTCCCGTCAGACGTTGCCAAAGCTTATGCCGGGTTTCCTCATGGTCGACAAGGGCGAGGGGGGATTCTAGTCTGCTGCCAAAGCCTTAGCTAAAGACTCAGGAGGAACCATGCTGCTCGATGTGCGCACCTATACCTGCCGGCCCGGCCGCCTGAAGCCGCAGCTCGATCTCTACGAGAAGCTCGGTTTTGCGGCGCAGAAGCGCCATCTCGGCGAACCGCTGGCGTTTCTGGTCACCGAGAGCGGGCCACTCAATACCTATGTGCATATCTGGGTCTACGAGAATGCCGGCGACCGCGAGAAGAAGCGTGCTGCGATGCTGGCCGATCCGGAATGGCAGGCCTTCATCGCCGCCTCGGCGGCGGAAGGTAATCTGGTGGCGCAGGAAACCAAGCTGATGAACCCGGCGTCTTTCGCGCCGATCAAGCGGAGCTGAGGCGTTATGAGCAAGCGTACCGGCGGCCAGATCCTGGTCGAACAATTGCGTATCCAGGGTGTCGAGATGGCCTTTGGCGTGCCCGGCGAGAGCTACCTCGCGGTGCTGGATGCCATGCATGACCATGCCAATGCCATGCGCTACGTCATATGCCGCCAGGAAGGCGGCGCGGCGATGATGGCAGATGCCTATGCCAAGCTTACCGGCAAGGTCGGCGTCTGCATGGTGACGCGCGGCCCCGGCGCCACCAATGCCTCCGCTGGTGTGCATGTCGCCTTCCAGGATTCGACGCCGATGCTGTTGCTGATCGGCCAGGTCGGGCGCGACATGATCGAGCGCGAGGCGTTCCAGGAAATCGACTACCGCCGCATGTTCGGCCAGATGGCGAAATGGGTGGCGCAGATCGACGATGCCTCGCGCATCCCGGAATATATCAGCCGTGCCTTCTCGGTGGCGCAATCGGGCCGCCGTGGTCCGGTGGTGCTGGCGCTGCCCGAAGACATGCTGACCGAACTGGCGGAAGCCGCCGACGCGCCACCGGTGAGCGTGCCGGAAGCCCATCCCGGCCCGGAGGACATGCAGCGCTTCAAGGCGATGCTGGAAAAGGCCGAGCGGCCGCTGCTGATTGTCGGCGGCGGCGGCTGGAGCGAGGCCCTGCGGCTTGAAACCCAGGCTTTCGCCGAGGCTGCCGGCCTGCCGGTGGCGCCGGTTTTTCGCCGCCAGGACTATATCGACAATGACTGGCCGAACTATGTCGGCGAGATCGGCATTGGTCCCAATCCGAAACTGGCCGAGCGGGTGAAGAATTCCGATCTGCTGATCGTGCTGGGCGCGCGGCTGGGCGAGATGACCACCGGCGGTTACACGATGTTCGGCATTCCGCGCCCGAATCAGCCGATGGTGCATATCCATGCCGGTGCGGAAGAACTCAACCGCGTCTATCAGGCCGACCTCGCGATCCAGGCATCCTCGCGCGCCTTCATCGCGGCGGCGCGCAAGCTCGGGCCGATCGATGGCAGCCGCTGGGCCGCGCAGGTGAAGCAGGCGCGCGCCGAATACGAAGCCTGGCAGCAGCCGACGCAGTCGCCGGGTCCGGTGCAGATGTCGGAGATTGTGCGCTGGCTGGCGGCCAACGCGCCGGCTGATACTGTTGTGACCAATGGTGCTGGCAACTACGCCACCTGGGTCCATCGCTTCCACCGCTACCGCCGCCACGGCGGGCAACTGGCGCCGACCTCGGGCTCGATGGGCTATGGCCTGCCGGCGGCAGTGGCGGCCAAGCTTGCGGCGCCGGACCGCACTGTGATCGCCTTTGCCGGCGATGGCTGCATCCAGATGACGATCCAGGAATTCGCCACCGCACGCCAGCATGGCGCCAATATCATCGTGGTGGTAATGAACAATGGCATGTACGGCACCATCCGCATGCATCAGGAACGCGAATACCCGACGCGGGTGAGCGGCACCGAATTGTTCAACCCGGATTTTGCCGCTATTGCGCGCGCGTATGGTGGCCATGGCGAAATCGTCGAACGCACCGAGGATTTCGGCCCCGCCTTCGAGCGGGCGCGGCATTCAGGCAAGCCGGCGATCATCGAGGTGCGGGTGGACCCGGAGGCGCTGACGCCGCGCGCTTCCTTGAGCCAGATCCGCGAAACCGCGATAAAGGCGCATCACAGCCAGCGATAGACGGGTTTCGACCACGTAACAGTGATCACGTTTCGGGCGGGAAGCGCAGGTTTTCCCGCCCGCTTTCGTGTAGGCTAAGACCATGGTTGCACTTGAAACTCCCGCCAATGATCCCGGCTCCCTGGATGCCTGGCTGCTGAAGGCCGGCCTGCGCGGTGATGCGGTGGACGACCTGCTGGCCGGTTTTTGCCGCCGGCTGGAAGCCGAGGATTTCGCGCTGACCCGTGTGCATGTCTCGCTGGCGGCCCTGCATCCGCTGATCCGTGCACGCTCCTTCACCTGGCTGCGCGATCAGGCCGGGATCGGCAACGAAGAGATGCCGCACCGCGCACCGCAGGATGAAACCCAGGCTTGGCTCGAGAGTCCGTTCCGCTACATGCTGAGCAATGACGTGCGCTGCCTGTATCGGCGCCTGACGGGGCCGCAGGCGCAGCTTGATTTCCCGGTGCTGCACGAATTCGCCACCCAGGGTGCCACCGACTGGCTGGCGCATGCCTTCGGCTTCGGCTGGTCGCTGGAGCATCTGCCGATGACGCCGCGTATGGCCGAGATCGGCATGATCTGTTCGATGACTACCGACCGCCCTAGTGGCTTCCATGCGAGCGAGAAGGCGAGACTTGCCGCTTTGCTGCCGCTGCTGGCGCTGGCGATCAAGGCAACCGTGCAGATGGCCACCACGCGCGATGTGATGGCGGCCTATCTCGGCAACGATGCCGCGCGTCATGTATTGTCCGGCGATATCCGCCGTGGCATGGCGCACCGTATCGAGGCGGCGATCCTCTATGCTGATCTGCGCGGCTTCACGGCGCTTGCCGATCGGCTGGCGATCGAGCCGCTGGTGGAGACGCTGAACGCCTATTTCGACTGCCTGGGACCGGCCATCGCAGCGGAAGGCGGGCAGGTGTTGAAATTCCTAGGCGATGGCCTGCTGGCCAGTTTCCAGCCGGAAGCGGAAGCACCGATTGATGCTGCCCGGTTTTGCCAGGCGGCCCTGCGTGCAGCCAAAGCCGGCCTGGCGGCGGTGGAGCGCTTGAATGCCGAGCGTGCCGCGAAGGGGCTGGATTGCCTGCAACTGGATATCGCCCTGCATCTCGGTGACCTGATGTATGGCAATGTCGGCACAGCCGACCGGCTGGATTTCACCCTGATCGGGCCGGTGGTGAACGAAGCCGCCCGCATCGAGAATCTCTGTGGTGCCCTGGACCGCAGCCTACTGGCTTCAGATAGCTTTGCCTTGGCAGCGGGGTCGCAGAGCGGCCTGGCCTCGCTTGGCCGTCATGCCCTGCGCGGCGTAGCCGAACCGCGCGAGATTTTCGGCCTCTGATATTGGCGCTCAAATAACAGGCTGGTTGACGGGCGATGCGATTTGCGCGAGTTTCAGGCACGCGCCAATTCGCCAGAGCCGATGATCACCTACACCATCCTGCTACCCGCCGAACCTGCCACCAGCCCCGAAGGGCTGGCTGTGGCGCAGGAGGTGCTTGAGGCCGCCGGCCGCCGCCACGGCTTCGGGTTTCGCTGGCGCCGCCTTGGCCAGGCCAAGGCGCAGGATGATATGGCTTGGCGCGGCGACGCGATCCTGGCTGCCGGGCCCGTGGCCCATGGCCATCATGGCGATGTGCCGGTATTCATGCCGCCTGGCGATGAGGCCGGCCATACGCTCGGGCTGCTCAATGCCGGCGCCCGCATGCTGGCACATCTGGGCCAGGAAGGCGCAGCCCATACTGTCGCTGCCGCCATGACTCGTGCCATGGCCGATGAGCACCGCCGACTCAGCCCCTCGCGCCCGCGCCAGATGGGTGCCGCGATCCTGCTTGCCCTCTAAGGCAATTCACTGTTCGCAGAAATGAAAAACGGCGGCATCGATGATGCCGCCGTTCTGCTCAATCTGAAGCGCTGGCGGTCAGGCCGGCTTGATATTCACCGCTGCAGTCTTGCCGCGCTGGGTGGCGAGTTCGTAGCTCACCTTCTGGCCTTCGTTCAGCGTGGTGAGGCCGGCCTTCTCCAGGGCGGTGATATGCACGAACACGTCCTTGCCGCCATCGGCCGGCTGAATGAAGCCGAAGCCCTTCGTGTTGTTGAACCACTTAACGGTACCGTTCGCCATAGGAGACTCCTCTGCGGCAATTGACATGGCAATCGCTGGCTCGGCAGAGCCAGACGAAGACAACCGGAATTTTTGGAAGCGTCCCCTGCCACCCATGGGCCGGCTGGATCGAGGGCTATGCCACAGCACAGCGCGCCTTTGTTTCGCTGAAGATTTACCCAAGCCAAAAACAACGATTGCGCGCCTGATAACAAGACAGGAGATCTATAAAGTCAAGCTATGCCAGTGGGATAGGGATATCTGCAGCGAGCGGAAGGGAGTTTTCTAACGGCCTTAGAATAGCGCTGCTCAGGCTCAACTGCACGCCACCTGCTCGGAATTGCCTTTGAAACGGCCCTCGAACCCGCTGGTGTGTATTAATCATATATACTCTTTAAGATATACTATATATAAGTAGGCGTGTGGAATGCAATATGGGCAATACTTTACAGTTGAGTGTGGCTTTTACCAGGAAATAAGTTTCATCTTCCAAGGGCGGGGCGCTGAACCCGCCGCAGTGGGAGACGGAACACATGCCCAGGCTTGGGAGTGCTTCTTTATCGGCTCGCATGGCAATCCTGGTTGCCCTCATCGTGGCGCCCACGGTGTTGCTTGCAGTTTACCTTGCAGACATGCGCCGCACGCAGGAGCTCGACCACATCCGCAGGGAGGCGCTGGGATTCGCCCGCACCGTGGCCTATCAGCAGGGCCAGGCGTTGCAGCAGGTTCGCCAGCAACTCGGGCGGCTTGCTTCCAGCGGCGAGCCTTTATTGGGGAGCGGCTGCAGCAACGAATTGAATGATCTTCTGCGGCTCGGTTCGATCTATTTCGAAATCGCGTTGGTCAATCTCTCGGGTGAACTGACCTGCTCTGCACGGGCTCAGTTTGGCACCATACGCATCGCGGATCGCGGCTATTTCACCCAGGCCATGGTGACGGGAAACTTCACCCTCAGCGATGTGGTCCAAAGCAGGTTGAGCAAGAAGTGGTCAGTGATCGCAGCTCAGCCGGTAGTGATCGACAATATGATGCGGGCGATGATTGTTGCCAGCCTGGATTTCAACTGGGCGCAGAACCTGCTTACCAATCTGAAATTACCAGAATCCTCTATTATCAGCATGTCGGATGCGAATGGCATCATAATCGCGCGGGCACCGGACCCGGAGCGCTTCGTCGGCAGGCAATTGCTGGAGGCGGAGAGTTTCCGCAAGCTGGTGGCATCCAGCAGTGAAGGCTACGTGCATTCTGCGGGTCTGGATGGTGTGCCACGTATCATTGCCTATGCTCAGGTCCCTGACAGCAGTCTCTTCGTTCGCGTCGGCATTCCACGCAAGGATATTGACGCGGCGGGCAGCATGGCGCTGCAGGCTGGTGGCTTGGCGGTATTGTTTACGCTTCTGACCGCGGGCCTGTTCGGCTGGTCGGGTTCGCGCCAGTTGCTGCTGCTGCCGATCCGCCGGCTTGCCAGTGCTGCGGAAACCCTTGGCAAGGGCAATTGGACTATTCGCACTGGCCTGCCCCACGGCGATCATCTGCTCGGTCGGCTGGCGGCCAAGATGGACGAGCTGGCTTCTTATGGTCAGCGCCTCACACGTGCTTTCCGCACGTTAAGCGCGGGGAACCGTACGCTGCTGCGAGAGAGCAGCGAACCCTCACTGCTCAATGCAATGTGCCGCGTGGCGGTGGAGCAGGGTGGTTATGCCCTGGCATTGGTGAACTACCTGCGTCATGACGAGGGCAAGACCGTTGAGCCGGTGGCGCATTTCGGGGCATCCAATGGCTTCATCGAAACCATGAACCTGACCTGGGCAGATAGCGAGCGCGGCCGCGGTTCGGTCGGCATGGCAATCCGCAGCCGCAAGCCTTGTGTGATCCATCGGTTGGCCGAAGATCCGCGCTTCGCTCCTTGGCGCCAAGAAGCGGTGATCCGCAGCTTCGGCTCCATCGTGTCGCTGCCGCTGGTGGTGGAGGGAGAAGTTATCGGTACCTTCACGCTGATCGCCCAGGAGCCGGAGGGCTCGTTTGATGATGCCGAGATGAGCCTGCTGGAGGAAATGGCCGCGGACCTTTCCTTTGGTATTCAGGTGGCGCGAGCTGGGGTCAAACGCCGCGAGGCAGAGCGCCGGGCCGAATATGCGCTCACTCATGACAACTTGACGGCCCTGCCCAATCAATCACTGTTTCTTTCCCGACTGACGGCAGCGCTGGAGGCTGCAGCCGACCGCCACGAACCGGTGGCGATCCTGTCGATCCTGCTGCCCCGCCTGCAGGAAGTTTATGACGGCTTTGGATCGGAGCCCGGCAACGTGGTGCTGTGCGAGATAGCCAATCGGCTGCGCATGGTGCCGGGCGTTGGCGAGGCATTGGCGCGCCTATCAGCCAACGAGTTCGGGCTGATTCTGGCTGACCACGATGCCGCGCGTGCGGCCAAGCTATCGAAGGCCGTCCTGGCGGTATTCCAGCAGCCAGTACAGATTGGTGAGGCGCAGATTGATGTTGGCGCTGCAGTGGGCGCCAGCTTCTATCCTGGTCATGGCGAAGATGCAGATGCGCTGCTGCGCCGCGCCTCGATTGCTGCGCGCGAAGGCGCTCAGCGGGAGGCGCATTTTCTGGTTTACCGTGGCGCCACCGAGCGCGAAAACCCGGAACGCCTGGCGCTAGCCGCTGAATTGCGAAGCGCAATTGCCCGTCGTGAACTGGTGCTGCACTACCAGCCGAAAGTGAACCTGGCCAGTGGCGAACTTTGTGGTGCTGAAGCGCTGATCCGCTGGCCCCATGGCTCACGCGGCATGCTGCCGCCGGTGAAGTTCGTGCCGCTGGCTGAGGAAACCGGTCTTATCCGCTCAATGACCCGGTTTGTTGTGGATGCGGCAATTCGCCAGCAGCATCTTTGGCTGACGCGCCAGCAGCAACTGCCTGTGGCGGTGAACCTTTCGGCCAAGAACCTGTACGATCCGCAATTCCTCGAGACCTTTCAGTCGTTGCTCGAAACCTGGGGAGTGCCGGCGCATCTGGTGGATATAGAACTGACCGAAAGCGCCCTGGTCGAAGACCCGGAAATGGCGAAGCGCATTCTTTCCCGGCTGCGTCAGCTTGGTGCAAAAATATATATCGATGATTTTGGCACCGGCTATTCGTCACTAAACTATTTGGTGACCCTGCCAGTGCATGCGCTGAAGATAGACCGGTCTTTTGTGCAGCAAATGAGTAAAAGCCGCGAAGCCTATTCGGTCGTCGCCTCCATCATTTCCATGGCGCATAATCTCGGGCTTCGGGTTGTCGCCGAGGGCGTTGAGACCGAATCCGAACTCGAAATGCTGCGCGAACTCGGCTGCGATGAGGGGCAGGGATATCTTTTCGCCAAGCCGATGGAAGCAGATCGTTTCGATGCAACCTGTCTTGGCGGCAACCGTGCTGATCGGAATGATTCTGGTTAAGGATGCTGCGCCAACCAATGGCGGGCGATCTGCTCGCGTGTGGCGATCCAGGCTGTACCCGATTGCGTGATGTGGCGCAGGATGCGATCCAGCGCACCGATGCGGCCCGGCCGGCCGATCATGCGCAGATGCAGGCCGATGGAAAGCATGCGCGGCGCCATGCTGCCTTCCTGCGCCAGCCAGTCATAGGCATCGCAGACATAGGTGGCGAAATCGGCACCCAGCGCGAAACGCTGCGTGTTCTGAAATTGCATGTCGTTGGTGTCGAAGGCATAGGGCAGCACCAGATGCCGCTTGTCGCCGATGCTGACGAAATAAGGCAGGTCGTCGTTATACGCGTCGCTGTCATAGAGAAAATTGCCAGCTTCCAGCAGCAGCCGGCGGGTATTCGGCGAGGATGCCGAACGGGTGTGCCAGCCGTGCGGTTTCTGCCCGGTGACAGATTCGATGGCGGCGACGGTACGATGGATGCGCTCGCGTTCCTCGGCCTCGCCAAGGTCTGCATGGCTTTCCCAGCGCCAGCCATGGGCGGAGACTTCATGTCCGCGCCGCACCGCATCCTGCGCCAGTAGCGGCGACCTCTCCACGGCATAGCCACAAGCGCTCACGGTGGCTTTCGCCTGATAGCGGTCGAACAGGTCCATGATGCGCCACCAGGCGGCGCGGGTGCCATATTCGAAATGGCTTTCGATGCAGGGATCGCGGCCCTTGAGGCCATGCACCACTTCGTAGATCGCTTCGTTATGGTCGTCGCCGCCGGAGACGGTGAATTCAGAGCCCTCCTCGAAATTCACCACGAAGGAAACCGCCACCGCCTTGCCTTTGGGCCAGCTTACATGCGGCGGTTTGCCGCCATAGCCGATCAGGTCACGTACCACAGTCAGTCTCCGGTTCCGGCCATGCGGTTCAATCCCACCAGGCGGTCGCCGAGCAACAGCAACAGCAGCGTGGCACCTAGGATCAGCGAAGACAAAGCGGCCAGAGTCGGGTCCGGCGCTTCCTCAATATATTGCAGCATCTTGATCGGCAGCGTTTTGGTACGCGCATCGGTGAGGAAGATCGAGATCGGGTAATTGTCGAACGATGCCAGGAAGGCGAAGAAGCCGGCGGTGAAGAAGGACGGCGCCAGGGCCGGTACCATCACCTTCACGACAGCCTGCGGAAAATTGCAGCCCAGGCAGCGGGCCGCATCGATCAGCGTGAAGTCGAAACGCGACAGGCCGGCCAGCATGGTGCGCGCCACAAAGGGCAGGGTGATGATCAGATGCGCCAGCAGCAACGCCGGATGCGCGGCAGTGAGCCCCGCACCCCGGAAGAATTGCAACAGCGCAATGCCGATCACCAGGCCCGGCAGCATCAGCGGCGAGACCAGCAGGGCGGCGACGAGGTCCGCGCCTGGCAGCTTGCCGCGCTGGATGCCGATGGCGGCCAGCGTGCCGAGCAGCAAAGCGGCGGCGGTGGAGATGAAAGCCACCTCCAGGGTGAGGTAAAGCGCCGGCCAGAAGCCATCCAGCCGGGTGATGCGTTCATACCAGCGGGTCGAGAGGCCACCGCTCGGCAGGTCGAAGACCGGCGTGGGCGAGAAGCTGGTGGCGACGATCACCAGCAGCGGCGCCAGCAGGAACAGGGCGGCCAGCAGGGCCATCAGGATGGCGAAGGCGGTGGCGAGGCGTTGTGTCATTTGCCTGCTCCTTCCTAGCCGCGCGGCTTGCCGAGCTTGCTGCTCAGGATCACCACCGCGAGCGCGATGGCCAGCAACACGGCGCCGGCAGCAGCACCGAAAGCCGGCTCGCGAGTGAGCAGGAAGGATTTGGCGATCAGGGTTGGCAGCGTCTGGTAGCGCTCGCCCATCAGCAGGGTCGGCACCACATAGGCCGAGACCGAGAGCGAGAATACCAGGGCCGTGCCGGCGACGATGCCAGGCAGGCTCAAGGGCAGGGTGACACGAAGGAAGCAGAGTAGCGGCGGTGCGCCAAGCGTGGCGGCGGCTTCTGAAAGCCGCTTGTCGATCTGCGCTACCACGGCATAAACCGAGAGGATCATGAAGGGCAGGAAGATGTTTACCGCGCCGACGATCAGCGCCGTCTGGGTGAAGATCAGGCGCACCGGCTCGTCGATGATATGCAGTGCCATCAGGGTCTTGTTGACCACGCCGGTCGAGCGCAGCAGCACGGTCCAGGCGAATGACTTGACGATCACGCCGATGGAAAGTGGCAGGAACAGGCTGAGCAGCAGCGCGCTGCGCAGTTTACCCTTGATATAGGTGAGGCCGAAGGCGGCCGGGTAGCCGATCAGCAGTGCAAAGAAGGTGGTCAGCGCAGCGAATTTCAGCGAATTGCCGATGATGCCGAGATAGTAGCTGTCGCCGAACAGCTTGCCATAGGCGGCGAGGCTGAAGCCCAGGCCTTGGTTCTGGGCGCTGGTCAGGCTCACGGGCAGCAGCAGGGCGAGCGGTAGCAGGAACAGGCCGCAGAGCGGCACCATGGCTGGCAGCAGCAAAGTGGCCCAGGGGCGCTGCTCGCGGCTCAGCATCACGCCGCCTCCGCCGCTGGATAGACGAAGGTTTGCGCAATAGGCCAGTGCAGGCTGACATCGCTGCCTTCGGCAGGCAGGCCTTGGCCGCCGGAGAACTGCGCCACCACGCGTTGGCCGTCCTCTGCCGCCAGATGCAGCATGCTATGGGCGCCATGGAAGATCGCCGCCGTCATGCGGCCGGCAATCGCGTTGGATTCCGCCGAAGGGGCGCTGCCGAGTTGCAGGCATTCCGGCCGCACGGCGACAACAACAGATGAGCCTGGCGCGAAATTCGCCGCTGCACGCAGGCGACCGAGCGCGGTCTTGATTTCCACCATGCCTTGCGCCGGGTTGCCCAGCACTTCGCCATGCAACTGCGTCGACTGGCCGATGAAGCTCATGGCGAACAGGCTGGCTGGCGCGGCATAAAGCGTTTTCGGGTCGGTATATTGCTCGATGCGGCCGCGATACATCACTGCGATGCGGTCCGACATCGTCAGTGCCTCGTCCTGATCATGGGTGACGAAGATCGCGGTGGTGCCGATGCGGCGCAGCAGGTGGCGCAGTTCCACCTGCATCTCCTCGCGCAGATTACGGTCCAACGCACTCAAGGCTTCGTCGAACAGGATCACACCCGGCTGCACCGCCAGGGCACGGGCCAGCGCCACGCGCTGCTGCTGCCCGCCGGAAAGTGCTGAGATCGGGCGTTCGGCGACATGGCCGAGATGCACCAGTTCGAGATACAGCGCCACGGTGGCGGCGATGGCCTTGGCGTCCATGCCTTTCAGCCGCAGGCCAAAGGCGACATTGCCGGCGACCGAGAGATGCGGAAAGAGCGCATAGTTCTGGAATACCACGCCGACCTGCCGCTTATGCGGCGGCAGTTTGGTCACATCGCGGCCATCGATGCTGATGCTGCCGCTATCGGGCGTCACCAGGCCGGCGATGGCGCGCAGCAGCGTGGTCTTGCCGCAGCCCGATGGCCCCAGCAACGTCACCAGTTCGCCGGCTGCGATATCCAGGTCGACGCGGTCGAGTACCGTCGTCGGCCCATATTGCTTGCTCACTGCCTTGATTGTGAGGGGCGCCGCCTGGCTGCTCATGGCCGTGGCCTCACAGCAATTCGCGGTTCCAGCGTTCGATCCAGCCCGGCCGGCCCTTGGCGAAATGTGCCCAGTCCGGCGCGAACAGCGTGGCCGAATCCGGGAAGCCGGCCGGCTTGGTGGCTGCCGGGTTCACCGGCGCGACGAAGGCCTTGGCAGCCAGCACGCTTTGCACTTCGGGGCTCAGGAAGGCTTCCAGCGCGGCATCGGCGAGGCCGGCATTGGGGCCGTTCTTCACCTTGGCGAGGCCGGACGGCATGGCGAAGCCGCCTTCCTTCGGGATCGCCAGGTCGATCGGCGAGCCTTCCGCCTTGCGGATCAGGGTATAGGCCGAGAACTGACCGGCGATCAGCGTCGCCTCGCCCTGTTCCAGCAGGTTAATCGCCTGCGGTGCGTTGGTGTAGATGTTGAGCAGGTTCGGCTTCAGGCTCTTCAACTTGTTGAAGGCGGCGTCGATCTCGTATTGTGCTTCCTTGAACGGCTTGCCGGTTTCGAGATGCGCCGCGATCAGCAGGGTCCAATAGCCTTCGGTGTTGTTCAGCGACGGCACGATGATGCGGCCCTTGTTGCCGGCGGCCCAAAGGTCGGTCCAGCTTGCCGGCGGGGTCTTCATGCGGGTGCTGTTGAAGGCGATGCCGGCCCAGGGCTGCTGGTAATTCACCCACAGGCCATCGCGATGCACCGCGCTGGCGGCGAGCTTGGCCATGGTCGGCACGGCAGTGGGCGACATCTTTTCGATCAGATCCTGGTCGGCGGCGGCGATCATCACCGGATCGTCCATCACCACCACGGACATTTTCGGCGCCGCCTTGTCGGCCTGCATCTTCTGCAGGTTGGTCAGCGAGTTGGTGCCTTCGTAGAGGATCTTGGCACCGATCTTCTTCTCCATCAGCGGGAAGATATCGGCGTTGAAATACTTCGCCGCACCGGCCGGACCGCCGATGACGATCTCCTTGGCTTGAGCGCGGACGATGGCCGGGGCGCCGAAAGCCGCGAGCGCCGAAGCGGCGAGGCCGCCCTTGAGAACTGTCCGGCGCGTCGGCGCCATGGAGTGAGAAGTCCGCTTGATCGCCATCCCCGCTACCTTTCCCCGTTGCTGCGCGGTGCCGTATCGGCCAACCGCCTCGGCGAAAACAACGCAAGCCTTGTGCCAAGTGTGCACATTTTATATAAGCGTTTGTCAGGTATAGGTTTTCACTTTCCGGCGCGATGCCGGTCCAGATTGGCGTCGATAAGAATGTGCACAAAAATATCCAGATTGTGCACATTTGTTGGGCGGCATCTGGGATGACTGAAGACAGGGCAGGGACCGTGAGCACGCGGCCGCGCATGAAGAATCCGCTGAAGGGCGATGCCAGCCTGGATGAGTCGATCTATGCCAGGATCGCCGAGGCCATTCTGCATGGCCGATTGAAAGCCGGCACCAAGCTGCCGGAGCAGCGATTGGCTGCCCTGTTCGGTGTATCGCGCGAACGCATCCGCAAGACGCTGCATCGCCTGGCGGCTGAGCGCCGGCTGGAAATCATCCCGAACCGCGGCTGCTTTGTGCCGAGGCCGACCGTGGAGGATGTGCGCACCGTCTACGAAGCGCATCGCGTGTTCGAGGCCGGGATTATCGAGCAGTTGTTGCGCGTGCTGGATGAACGCATCCTGGCCGCGCTGGATGCACACCTCGCTGCCGAGCGTGCGGCGGCAGAGCGCGGCGACCGTGCCGCCTCGGTGCGGCTTTCCGGTGCCTTCCATCTGCTGCTTGTCGACCAGCTTGGCAATCCCGAGCTATCACGTTTCCTGCGCGAGTTGCTCAGCCGCTCGTCGCTGATGGTGTCGGTCTACGAGCCGGCGCAATCCTCGCTTTGCGCTGTGGACGAACACGGGGCGATCGTCGCAGCCTTGCGCGCCCGCGACCTTGAAGCAGCTTTGCGGCTCTCGCGCGAGCATTTTAGCCATATTGAAAGCCGTCTGAATCTCGAACGCGGCGCACCCGATGAGCCAGACCTCGCGGGGATCTTCGCAGAAGAGTGATAAGGTCAGCCTCAGGCTATGAATATAGACCTGCTGGCGGTGGCCTCGCCGAAGCTGTTGCAGCAAGCTGTGCGTTCATCATGCTGCATCTAAAAAAGCCGTAAAATCACGCCCTTGCAATTGTACTTGTTGGGCGACTGCAATCAATTGCAGGCCCCGTATGTGGCATTTCGGCAACGTCGCCGAAATTTGCCCCGCAGAGTCTCATGCAAGATGCTTACACGATTGTACGTACATAGTGTTGTGTCGAAAATTACCACGCGCTTGGATTCGCATTTCGTATCCGAGGCTAGTTTTCAGAAACATTGGGGGATGCAGTGAAGAAGATTTTTACAGTAAGTGCTGTGCTGCTTTGCGGGTTGGTTCTCAATGGGTGCGTCTATCCGGATCCGACCTATAACATGTATGCCCCCGGCGGAGCGCTGGCGGACAAATCGGAAGGCCCTGCGCTTCTGGCTTCGGCTGACGACAATTTGCTCAAGACGATGTTTCCCGTTGGTACCGGCCGCGACCGCGTGATGCAGTCGCTGGGCGTGCCGATGTCGGCGTCGAGCAATTCTGATGGCACGACCGTTCAGGTCTTTTCCCATACCTTCACCAGCTATCAGCGCAAGTTCGTTGAGATGAACATGCTGACGGTGACCTATGATCCGGAAAGCAAGGTGAAGTCGACCTCGCTGACGAAAACCCGCAGTACCTGGTAATTCCAGCGCTTCAGCATGCTGGTTGCGAATCATGCCCGGGTCATCCCCGGGCATGATGCTTTTGGGCCTCGGGTGTTTTATGTGTGCGCAGCGCTGTCCGGCTGCGGATACGGCAAATCTTTCTGAAATCAGCAAAATACCAATATCGCAGGGACCATTTTGGAGTGGCGGATGGGGTGAGATTCGAACTCACGGTACCCTTGCGAGTACGGCGGTTTTCAAGACCGCTGCCTTAAACCACTCGGCCACCCATCCGGCCCGGCAGGCAATAGCCCCGACAGTTGAGCCGGTCAACCTTTTCAACCATTTCGCGGCATTCAGACGCTGCCAAAGGTAGCAAAAGCGGCCGTGTTACTCTTCCGCAGCGACGGTCCGAGTGCTAATGTCGGGTCTGAGGCGGGGGTACGTTTTGGTCAAACCGATTTACAATAGGCGTCTTCTGGTACTGGCGGTCGGTGCCCTACTGCTGGTCGGTTTTGTGGCCACCAGCGTGGCGAGCTACTGGGTTTCGCGCCAGAGCCTGCGCAATGCCATTACCGAAACCGAGCTGCCGCTTACCTCGGACAATATCTATTCCGAAATCCAGAACGATCTGGTCCGGCCGATCCTGATTTCCTCGCTGATGGCGAGCGATACCTTTGTGCGCAACTGGGTTCTGGAAGGCGAGCGCGACCCCAAGCTGGTGTCGCAGTATCTCAACGAAATCAAGACGCGCTACAACGCCTTTACCAGCTTCTTCGTCTCCGACCGCACCTACACCTATTACCACGCCGATGGCGTGCTGAAGAAAGTGCACCCGGACGAGCCGCGCGATGTCTGGTATTTTCGCGTCCGCGACATGCAGGCGGATTACGAGATCAATGTCGATCCCGACATGGCGAATTCCGACGCCCTGACGATCTTCATCAACTATCGCGTCCGCGATTACGATGGCAATTTCATCGGCGCCACTGGTGTCGGCCTCACCGTCAATGCGGTGCGCAAGAAGCTCGATGACTACCAGCAGCGCTTCAACCGTACGGTCTATTTCGTCGACCTCAACGGCAAGGTGGCCATGGTCGGCCAGGGCGGCCAGGTGCCGGAGACCGACATTTCGATGCGCGGCGACATGGCTAGCGTGCTGCCGCATCTCTCGAAGACCGAGACCAAATCATTCCAGTATACCTACAAGGACGAGGCCAGGCTGCTGAATGTGCGCTATATCGACGAACTGCACTGGTACCTGTTCGTTGAGAAGTCGGACGAAGCCGCGCTGGCCGGCATCACCCGCACGCTCTACTGGAACCTGCTGATCAGTATCGGCATCACCCTGCTGGTGCTGTATGGTTCGCGCCAGGTGATCAACCGCTTCCAGGGCCGGCTGGAAGAGATGGCCACCACCGATCAGCTCACCGGCCTGGCGACGCGTCACGCCTATGAATTGCTGATGCAGCAGGCGATGCGCGATGCCCAGCGCCATGACCTGCCGCTCTGCGTCATCATGGTCGACGTCGACCGTTTCAAGCTGATCAATGATGGCTTCGGCCATGTCGCGGGAGACCGCGTGCTGCGCGGTGTGGCTGATGCGATGCGCGCCGCCTTGCGCTCTTCCGATCTCGTCTGCCGCTGGGGTGGCGATGAATTCCTGGTGGTGCTGCGGAACTGCGATATCGTGAACGGCGAGCGCATTGCCGAGAGCATCCGCGAGGTGATCGAAAGCGCCGAATTCCATGTCGGCGGCCGCATTGTCACCGCCAGCGTCAGCCTTGGGGTTGCCTCGCTGGCGCCGGACGAATTGCTCGATCACCTGCTGACCCGGGCCGACGACGCGCTCTATCAGGCCAAGGAAGAAGGGCGCAACTGCGTCCGCATCGCCGAGACACCTGTCGAGGCTTGACCATCGCCTTCAGCTTTAATGCGGGCCAGCCTTAATGTGGACCCGGCAGGATCACCACTGTCGGCTTCGGCGGTAGGGTGGGTCGGCCGACCTGGATGAAATTCCTGTCGCTGAGCGTCACCGCATGGGTATCGCGGAGCTGTGACAGAAAGCGCTCCAGGGTGTGATCGCCGAAATAGTGCATCGGGATCACCAGCGGTGCCTTCAACTGCCGGATAACTTCCACCATTTCGGTTTGGTTCAGCGTATAGCCGCCATCCACCGGCACCAGCACCACGTCGATGCGGCCCATATCGGCGAGATGGCCGGGCTCGAGGCGGTGATGCAGGTGGCCGAGATGGGCAATGCAGATATCCGCCGCATCGAAGATGAAGATCGAGTTGCCATCGTATTCGGTGCCGCCGCCCCAGTTGCGGATATTGGTCGGCACGTTGCGCACCCGTAGATCCTTGTAGGCGAGATTATGCCGCGCCGGCTTGCCGTCATAAGGCCAGCCGCGCAACAGATGCTTGATGCCCGGATCGGGATTGTTGGTGAAATGCGTCGTGTGCGCGTGGTTCATCGTCGCGATGTCCGGCGTCACATCAGGCCGCAGATAGTCGTTGTAGTCGGTGGCGGCGGTGGCGCCGCCCGGCGTCTCGATCAGGAACGTGGCGTGGCCGACGAAGGTGATCCGCACCTGGCCCTGGGGCGGCGCGGGGCGCAGGCCCTGGCTGCGCTCCTGGGCGAGTTGGAAGGGTAGGGCGCCAGCGGGTGTCAGGCTGGGGCGGAAGCTGGCGGGTTGTAAGAAGTTAGGCGAGGCATTCGCCACGGCGCCAAGGCAGGCTGCCCATGCTGCCCCCGGTAGACCGCTGCCGAGCAAGACCAGGAAGGCGACAAGCAGGGCGACGGCAGGGGGCATCTCAGGACCTCAGGTCTTGGGGGGCGTGATCCACGGATTGCGGCCAAGCTTGCGTTGGCCTGTCTGATCTTCGTCGCGACGGCCTGGATTATCCAGCGTTTTCCTGCGCCGCCGGTCGGGTCCGGTATACTCCTTGGTCTTCACAAATGCGCGAGGCCGGTTCAGCACCTGGTCCAGACAGCGCAGCAGCGCCTCCGGCATCACCGGTTTCACCAGTACATCGTTGCAGCCGGCGCTCACGGCCTCGCTCACCAGTGTCCCCTCGGCATGGGCGGTCACCAGCACGAAGGGCACCATCGGGTTGGTGAGGCCTTCATGGCGGCGGATCATTTTCAGCAGGGTGAGGCCGGTCACGAGGCCAAGCTGCTGGTCGCAAAGCAGCAGATCGTAGGCGGTTTCCTTCAGGTCGGCGATCGCCGCTTCGGCATCACGAACCCGCGACACGCGGCTATAGCCGAGCGCGTTGAGCATCGCCGTAATAGTGACGGCGGTGCCATCGTGATCTTCCACCAATAAGATACGTAGCGGCACGGTTAGTCTCGCAACTCCGGGGTCTCGTCGTTATGCGATGCTAGCGGCAGATCGGAATTTCTGTCACCAGCAGGCTTTGCTGCAGCTTGGCGTAATACTTGAAACCGGGCCAGCCATCAGTCTTGATCCGCTCTACCACATCATAGGCGGCTTTGCACACGCCGGCATCGACTTCCGGCGCAGCGCGCGTAGCAATGGAGGCATCGTTATCCCACTGCTCTTGTTGCGTGCGTTTGGGGTAAAGACGCTTGATCGCGGTGCTGCGCAGGGTCACCGCACCGCGCAATTGTTCGCCGTTTTCCTGGTCAAATTTATACCAGTTATCCAGGGCAGCCTGGCCGTTCGGGTCGATACGGGCACAGCGCCGCAGGGTCTCGCGCAACGCCAGGCCAGCCCGCACCTCGGCTTCGGCCTCGGCTTCCTTGTCGTTGAAGCAATAGCGATTGCGCACGGCCCCCTGCTGGCCGCCCGGCTGGCCTTGTGCCAGGGCATCTCCGGCCTGGACCAGGGCAAGCAGGCCCAGCAACCCCAGCAGCCCTGGCCGGCAAATAAAGCGGCTGACCATGCCTTAGCCGGCAGCGCCTTCCAGCTTGCGCAGGATGCGGCAATCCTTGCCGGCGGCGATCACCGCGCGGCAGAAATCCGCCGTGGCGCCGGCATCGGTGAAATCGCCGGCCAGCACGCGCACGAAGCGGCCATGTTCGGGCACCTCGATCAGCTTCATATGCATGGCGGCGCCGGCATGGCGCTCGCCCAGCTTGGCGCGCAGGTCGGCCCACAGCTTCTCGGCTTCTTCCGGCGTACGGGTCGAGGCGATATGCGCCTCATAGCGTGCCGTGCTGGCGGTGCGCTGCAGCAACTGGCGTTCGCTGGCGACGATGCCGTCGAAGCCATGCACCTGGCGCGGCATGCCGGCCGGGGCTGCCGGCGTGGGAGCGGCCATGCGTTGCGGCGCCGGCGCTGGAGTTGGGGCAGCTGCGGGGGCGGCGGCAGGCATCGGCACCGGGGTTGGCTGGGTCATGCGCTGCGGCGATTGTGCCGGTGCCGAGGCCGGCATGCTGCGCGGCTGCACTACGTTGCCGGACGAGCCGGGTGAGATGATGCCGGGCGCATTGGCCGGATCGAAGCTCGGCATCGTGTTCTGTGCCGGCGAGGGATAGCGCATCGCCGGGCCGGGCACCGGCTGGGTGCCGGAGGGGGCACGCATGGCGGGCGGTGTGGTGAGCGGGGTTGGCGCATTGGAGCGGCGGCCGCTCGGGGTCGGCACCTCGTTCTCGTTGGTCACGGCAAGGCGCTGCGGCGGCTGCTGCGGTTCGGGCAGGGCTGCCGGCACCACGGCGACCTGCTGCGGGCTGAGATACTGGCCCAGCGGCTGCCGTGCATCGGCACTCGCCACCCGCACCGCTACAGCGCGCGGCGTGCCATCGCTTGCCGGCAGATCGTTCACGGCGGCAATGCCAAAGACGCCGGTGGAGGCGATCACGGCGATGCCGAAAGTGGCGGCGGCAGTAGGAAGCGACATGGCAGGCTCCAGACATAATGATGGTCCCGGTCCATGAAGCTAATTCAGGGGTAGGGGCCACGTTGCGGCGCAAATTAATAAAAGGTTAGCATTTCGCTCCGATTCCCGCCACGGCCAACCTGATGTCGGCGATCCTTACCAAACTGCTCTGGCCCATCCTCAATCCCACCGCGCTGCTGCTGGGCCTTTTGCTGCTCGGCGGTCTGGGGTGGGTTTTCGGTGCCCTGCTGCCGCTTAAAGTGGAACAGGCGGCGCGGCGGCTGCTCGGCTTGGCCCTTGTCGCCCTGCTGCTGGTGCTGCTGGTACCGTGGCACTGGGCGATACGGCCCCTGGAAGATTATTTCCCGCAGCCCGACCTGCCGGCCCAGGTGGATGGCATCCTGGTGCTGAGCGGGGCGGAACGGCCCCTGCTGACGGCAGCGCGCGGCCAGCCGCAGGTGAATGGCAGTGCTGAGCGGCTGTTTGCCTTCCTTGCCCTGTCCAGGCGTTATCCCGAGGCACGGCTGGTTTTCAGTGGCGCTGGTATTACCAGCGATACCGGCGGTGTGGCCGAAGCTGATGTCGCGGCCACGATTCTCGCCGATGCCGGCCTCGACATGAGCCGGCTGGAAGTCGAAAAGCTTTCCCGCAACACGGCGGAGAATGCGCGGCTGAGTTACGATCTGGTGAAACCGCAACCAGGAGAAACCTGGATCGTGGTCACTTCTGCGTTTCACATGCCGCGTGCCGTCGCTTGTTTCCAGGCAGTCGGCTGGCCAGTGTTGCCCTATCCGGTGGATTACGTCACGATGGGTGCAACTGAGACTTGGGGCTGGTTTGATCCGCTCTGGAGCTTGCAGAGCCTTAATCTTGCCACACGGGAATGGCTTGGTCTGGCCGTGTATCGCATGCTGGGGCATACCCGGGGCCTGTTGCCGGAACGCTAGATTGTTTCGCTGCCCTGGGTTATGCCGTCTCGGCAGTTTGTAATTGGTGGAGTTGAGCGATGATTGCAGGGCGGAAACTGGACCGGTTGAAGGGTGTTTCGCGGCTTGCTCTGGCCTGTCTATTGGTCAGTGGCGTGATGGCCTGCGGTGACAGCCGCTCTGACCGTATCCAGGCACGCAATGAAGCCGCCGCCGCACAAGCGCGTGGCACCGAAGCCAAGCCTGCAGAGGCGGCGCCGAGCAACAGCCCTGCTGCCGCCCGCCCGGCCGAAACCACCGCGCAGCGTCCCGCCACCGCACCAGCCCCTGTAGCGGCGCCACCGGCCCAGGAAGCCCGCCTGCCGGCCACTTTCGACCGCGCCAGTTTCCAGAAATTCCTTGAAGATCTGCGCCAGGAAGCGCTTGGCAAGGGCATCAAGCCTGCGGTGGTGACGCAGGCGCTGACCAATGTCGAGCCGGTGGCGCGCGTGCTGGAGCGCGACCGCAACCAGGCCGAATTCAAGATCGACTTCGCCACCTACCGCGACCGCGTGATCACGCCGGCCAATGTCGAGCGTGGCCGCCGCCTGCGCGACCAGCACCGCGAGTTGCTGGGGCAGGTGGCACAGCGCTATGGCGTGCAGGCCCGCTTCATCCTGGCCATCTGGGGTATCGAAACCCGCTATGGTGCGGTGAAGGCCGATGTGCCGCTGTTCAATTCCCTGGCCACGCTGGCCTATGACCAGCGCCGCGCGGCTTTCTTCCGTAATGAGTTGTTTGCCGCGCTGCAGATGCTGGATCGCGGCTATATCGATTACCCCAGCATGAAGGGCTCCTGGGCCGGCGCCATGGGCCAGCCGCAATTCATGCCGTCGAGCTATCTTGCCTATGCCGAGGATTTCGACGGCGATGGCAAGCGCGACATCTGGAACAATCAGGCCGATACATTCGCCTCGATTGCCAATTATCTCGCCAAGCATAGCTGGTCCTCGGCCCAGACCTGGGGCCGCGACGTGAAACTGCCGCCGGGCTTTCAGGCTCGTTTAGGTGAATTCGCCCGCGAGGGCCGCTCCGGCTGCCGTGCCATCGACCAGATGACGCGCGACCTGCCCTTGAGCGAATGGGCGCGGCTTGGCGTGCGGCGCGGCGATGGCGGCGAATTGCCGAAGGTGAATCTTACCGGCGCCCTGGTGCAGCCCGATGGCGCCAACGGCCCCACCTTCCTGGTCTATGCCAATTACCGCTCGGTGCTGCGCTATAACTGCGCCCACCATTATGCGCTCACCGTCAGCATGCTGGCGGATCGCATCGAAGGGCCGTAACCGGTATGGCACTGCTGGCAACCATCCTCACGGCCCTGGTTGCTGCGCTGCATGCCTGGTTCCTGGTACTGGAGATGTTTCTCTGGACCAGGCCGCTGGGCCTCAAGACCTTTCGCAACACGCCCGAGCGCGCCGCCGAGACGGCCGTGCTGGCGGCCAACCAGGGCCTGTATAACGGTTTCCTGGTCGCCGGCCTGGTCTGGGGCCTGCTGCACCCGGTGCCGGAGGTGGCGCTGCAGCTCAAGACCTTCTTCCTGCTTTGCGTCATCGTTGCCGGGGTCTATGGTGCCATCAGCTTCAGCCGCCGCATCCTGTTCGTGCAGGCGCTGCCGGCGGCGCTCGCCCTGGCGGCGGTGTGCCTGGTCTGAACTGTATGGCTGGCCTGAACGGGGCCGAAATCCGCCAAGCGGGCCAGCCACTCCTGGGAACCGCGCCAGCGTAACCTTTCTCTCATCATTGGCAGGCTAAATTCAGTCTCTCGCAGCGCTTTCACGAATCGCCCGCGATAGGCTAGATTTCACAAGATATAGCCATGCCGCAGAAACACGACGCCATAGCTGGGTTCCATCCCGGCGCCACTGCTCCGGCCAAGGGGCTGCGGTTAACCATGTTTCTGGTGCTGGCCGGGCTGGGCCTGACCGGCTGCGCCGAGACCCAGCTTGTCGCTCATGCGACCAAGAGCGTGGTGCGTCCGGACCCGACGCCGCCGGTTTCGGCCCCGGCCGGACGCGGCACCGGCATCTACAAGGTGGGGAACCCGTACCAGATCAACGGCGTCTGGTATTACCCCAAGGAAGACCCGAATTACGACGAGACCGGCATCGGCTCCTGGTATGGCGAGCAGTTCCATGGTCGCGCCACCGCCAACGGTGAAATCTTCGACATGAACGAGGTGACAGCGGCCCATACCACGCTGCCGATGCCCTCGCTGGTGCGCGTCACCAACCTGGAGAATGGCCGCTCCATCGTGGTGCGCGTCAATGATCGCGGGCCGTATGTGAATAGCCGCGTGATCGATCTGTCGCGCCGCTCGGCGCAGCTTCTCGGCTATGACCGCCAGGGCACCGCCAAGGTGCGGGTACAGTATATCGGCCCGGCACCGCTGGCCGATGGTTCCGTCGCCGTCGCTTCGGCCGCGGCCCAGCGCAGCGGCAACGAGGAGCGGCCTGCGGCTTCACCGCGCGGTGCCGTGGTGTCCGAAGCCCTGGCGCCGCCGCCCAGCCCGCGCGGTAATAACGCAGCGCGCAACAGTTCCAGCCCGAATGTCGTGGATGCCGCCACCAGCAGCCAGCCCAGTTCGGTGCAGATCATGGCCACAGCCAATCAAGGCCAGGCTGCAGCACCGGCGGCCGGCAACACGCCGCGCGCCAATCCCAGTGCCGAATTGGCACGCCAGCCGGTGCAGACCGTGTCGGTGCCCGGCGCCAAGAACATCTACGTTCAGGTCGGCGCCTTCACCCAGCATGAGAATGCCAGCCGTGCCGCGGCAGCACTCTCGAATTACGGCCGCGTCGGCATTTCTTCGCGCGTCGTGAATAATCAGGAATTCTTCCGTGTCCGCCTTGGGCCGTTCGATCAGGTATCCTCTGCCGATACGGCGCTGCAGCAGATGCTTTCGATTGGACAGACCAATGCGCGTATTGTTGTCGAATAAGCTCGCCGCCACTGCGGCCTTTGCGGTTTCACTGCTGTTTGCCGCGCCTCAGGCGCAGGCGCAGATCGGCCAGGTCGATACCCTGGCGCGGCAGATGCTGCTGATCGACGCCGAAACCGGTGCGGTGATCTTCGAGAAGGGCAGCGAGGAGCGGATGCCGCCATCCTCGATGTCGAAGCTGATGACCGCCTATATGGTGTTCGAGCAACTCGCCAGCGGCAAGCTGCGCATGGACGATGTCTTCCCGGTATCGGAGAAGGCCTGGCGCATGCAGGGCTCGAAGATGTTCGTGCATGTTGGCGACCGCGTGCGGGTGGAAGACCTGCTGCGTGGCGTGATCATCCAATCGGGCAACGATGCCTGCATCGTGCTGGCGGAGGGTATTGCCGGCAGCGAGGAACGCTTCGCCGAGATGATGAACGAGAAGGCGAAGCAGATCGGCTTGCATAACAGCGTGTTCCGCAATGCCTCCGGCTGGCCCGACCCAGAGCATGTGATGACGGCGCGCGATCTCGCCACCCTGGCGCAGCAGATCATCAACCGCTTCCCGCAATATTACCATTTCTACTCCGAGAAGGATTACACCTACGGCATCGATCCGATCAGCAAGCGGCCGATCAAGCAGGGCAACCGCAATCCGCTGCTGTACAAGGAAATCGGCGCCGATGGCCTCAAGACCGGCCATACCGAAGCCGCCGGCTACGGCCTCACGGCTTCCGCCAAGCGCGGCGACCGCCGCCTGATCCTGGTGGTGAACGGCCTCAAGAGCATGAACGAGCGGTCGCGCGAGGCAGAGCGGCTGCTCGAGATCGGCTTCCGCGAGTATGACACCTACAAGCTGTTCACCGCCGGCAGCACGGTTGAGGAAGCCGATGTTTGGCTCGGCGAGCAGGCCAAGGTGCCGCTGGTGATCAAAGACAGCCTTGCCGTGACCATGGCGCGGCGCAGCCGCACCGGGATGAAAGTGGTGGTGCGCTACGAGAACCCGATTGCCGCGCCGATCGTGCAGGGCGCGCCGCTTGGCACGCTGCTGATCACCGCGCCGGAAATGCAGCCCATCGAAGTGCCGCTGCTGGCTGGTGCCTCGGTGCCGCAGCTTGGTTTTGGTGGCCGCATTTCGGCGGCCCTCAGCCATCTGCTCTGGGGCGCAGGCAAGAAGTGACCCTCAAGGCGGGCCGTTTCGTCACGCTCGAAGGCGGCGAAGGCGCCGGCAAATCCACCCAGATCAAGCTTCTGGTGGCGAAACTGCAATCCCTCGGGTTCGAAGTGGTGCAGACGCGCGAGCCGGGTGGCACGCCGGGCGCCGAAGCGATCCGCGGCCTGCTGGTGACCGGCGATATCGCGCGCTGGGAAGCCGATACCGAAGCCCTGCTGCATTATGCTGCCCGTGCCGAACATGTCGCCAAGACGGTGAAGCCGGCCCTGGCGCGTGGCGCCTGGGTGATTTCCGACCGTTTCGCCGATAGCACCATGGCTTATCAGGGCTATGCCGGGCAGGTGGGGCGCGAACGCATCGCGGCCCTGCACAAGCTGGTGCTGGGCGAGTTCCAGCCCGATCTCACTTTGATCCTGGATCTGCCGGTGCAGGAAGGTCTGCGCCGCGCCGGGGCGCGCGCCAATGCCACAGGCAGCACAGAGGACCGCTACGAGCGCATGGGACTGCCGTTCCATGAAGCGCTGCGCGCTGCGTTCCTGGATATCGCCAGGCGCGAGCCGGAGCGTTGCCGGGTGGTGGATGCCACCGGCGGCCCCGACAGCGTTGCCGCGGCACTATGGGCAGCGCTCGCGGCCCGGTTTAATCTCGCCGCATGAGCGGCTTCGATACCAAGGACTTCACCTCCTGGGGACCACGCCACGCGGCACACCTGGTCGGGCATGCGGCTGCCGAGGCCACTTTGCTCGAAGCCTGGAGTTCCGGCCGTCTGCCCCATGCCTGGATGATCACCGGGCCGCGCGGCGTCGGCAAGGCGACGCTGGCCTTCCGTTTCGCGCGCTTCCTTCTGGTCAATGGCATTGCCGGCACTGCCGCCGATGACGGCCCGAGCCTGTTCGGCGATCCGCCGCCCTTGCCGAAATCGCTGCATGTAGCCGAAGAACACCCGGTATTTCACCGTGTCGCCAGCTTCGGCCATGCCGATCTGATCACCGTGGAGCGGAGCTGGGACGACAAGAACGACCGCTGGCGCGGCGAGATCGTGGTGCCCGATGTGCGTGCCGTGATCGAGCGTTTCGGCAAGACGGCGGCTGAGGGCGGCTACCGCGTCTGCATCGTCGATGCCGCCGATGACATGAATACCAATGCCGCCAACGCGCTGCTTAAGATCCTGGAAGAACCGCCGCCGAACGCGGTGCTGCTGCTGATTAGCCATGCGCCGGGCAGCCTGCTGCCGACCATCCGTTCGCGCTGCCGCCGCCTGGCTTTGCAACCGCTGGAAGATGGCGCGATGCGCCAGGCCCTGCATGGCCTGCTGCCCGATCTTTCGGATGCCGAACGTCACGGCCTTGTGGTGGCGGCGGAAGGCTCGCCGGGCCGCGCCATGGCGCTCGGTGCCCAGGGGGGCCTGGACCTGCTCCGTGAACTGCTCGATCTCATCGCCGGCCTGCCGAAGCCGGATGGCCAGAAGCTGCATGGCCTGGGCGACAAGCTCGGCCGTGCCTCCGGCGCGGAGAGTTTCCGTGTCATGATCGACCTGTTCCGCTGGTGGCTGGCCCGCCTGGTGCGGGCTGCGGCGGCCGGCAAGGTCGGCGGCGGCGCCTGGTCGGAACTGTTCCAGGGCGAGGCGGCGCTGGCGGCACGGCTGGCTTCCTGGCAGGCGCCTGACCGCTGGGCCGAGGATTGGGAAAGCATCGGCCGCTTGCTGGATCGCGGGGAATCGGTCAATCTCGACCGCAAGCAGTTATTATTAAACCTATTCGCGATTCTGGGCCGGGCTGCGGAAGCGGCTACGGCGCGGCGCTGAGGGGGCTATGGTCGTCAAGACCGATCCAGGACGGAGCGAAGGCAAGTCTCGCGCGGCGACGACGCAGCGCGACTCGCTGGAATCGATTCCCTTGCTGCAATCGCTCTCGCCTGCGGCGCGGGAGGAGGTGGAGCGTGCCTGCCAATGGCGCCGCCTTGCTGCCGGCGAACAGATCGTCGACCGCAATTCCGATAGCCGCGACGTCTATTTTGTCGTCGAGGGCAATGTCGAGGTGATCAACTATTCCGGCAACGGGCGCGAGATTTCCTATGCCACGGTGCCAGCCGGCGGCTATTTCGGCGAACTTGCCGCCATTGACGGCGAACGCCGCTCGGCCAGCGTTGTCGCCGTTACCGCCTGCCGCCTCGCCGCGATGCCGCCGAAGGCTTTCGAGGCCTTGCTGGCGCGCTCGCCGCAGGTGGCGCTGGATGTGATGCGGCGCATGGCGCGCATCATCCGCGCCAACAATGAAAAGATCATGGATCTCGCCACGCTCGGCGCGATCCAGCGCGTGCACCGCGAGTTGATCAACCTGTCGCGCCGCGATCCGGTGAATCCCACCGGCTGGCTGATCTATCCGATGCCGAAGCAGCATGAGATCGCGCGCCGTGCCGCCACCACGCGCGAGACGGTGGCGCGCGTGCTGGGTCAGCTCATGGATGGCGGTCTGATTCAGCGCAAGGACAAGACCTATTACCTGACCGACCGCTCGGTGCTGGAGCAGTCGGTGGCGCGCATGGATGCGCGTCATGCCGATCCGACCACCTAATATCCCGCTTGGTATCGCTTGAAATGACGCGTGCGGCCTTCGCCGCGCGGCGCCACACATCCCATTGACCTGCCATCTTATATACTAGATAGTAATTCGTGGACGGTACGGGCGACACAAGCCCGGCCGCGGAGGAGACGACAAGCAGGAGGGATAGCCATGCGTGGCTTCAAGACGTTTATGACCGGTCTGCTGGCCGGCGCAGCAATGCTCGCCGCCGGTGCGGCCCAGGCGTTTCCGGATCGCCCGATCACCATGATCGTGCCCTGGGGCGCGGGCGGCGGCACCGATGCCACGGCGCGCATCATCGCCAGCCTGATGGAAAAGGAACTGAAGCAGCCGATCAACGTGGTGAACCGCACCGGCGGCAGCGGCGTGGTCGGCCATTCCGCCATCGCCCAGGCGCCGGCCGATGGCTACACCATCGGCATGATCACGGTCGAAATCGCCATGATGCATTGGCAGGGCCTCACTGAGCTCAACCCGACCTCATACACGCCGATTGCTCTGGTGAATGCCGATCCCGCCGGCGTGCAGGTGCCCGCCGATGCTCCTTACAAGACGGTCAACGAACTGCTGGCCGCGATCAAGGCCAATCCGGGCAAGATGAAGGCGTCGGGCACCGGCCAGGGCGGCATCTGGCATCTCGCCATCGCCGGCCTGCTGCGCGACCAGAAGATCGATCCGGCCAGCGTGCCGTGGGTGCCGAGCAACGGCGCTGCGCCGGGCCTGCAAGACATGATTGCCGGTGGCGTGCAGCTCGCGCCGGTGTCGCTGCCCGAGGCACGCGCGCTGATCGATGCCGGCAAGGTCAAGAGCCTTGCCATCATGGATGCCAAGCCCTCGGCGCTTTATCCCAACGTGCCGACGCTGAAGAGCGCCACCGGCAGCGACTGGACCATGGCTGCCTGGCGCGGCATTGCGGCGCCCAAGGGGATTCCGAAGGAAGCCGCCGACAAGCTGCTGACGGCCCTGAAGAAAGTGCATGACGGCAAGGAGTTCAACGACTTCATGGCGCAGCGCGGCTTCGGCGTGATCTGGGCCGGGCCGGATGACTTCGCCAAGTTCATGGCCAAGTCCGACAAGGACATGGGCGAAGTGATGAAGGCGGTCGGTATCGCCAAGTGAAGTATTGCCGGCGCGGCTACGATGGCCGCGCCGGCTTTTTTCTGCATCCCCCGGGGTGACGATCCATGCGTGTCCATGATGCTTTGAGCGGTGCGCTGCTCGCGCTGCTCGCCGCCGCTGTGCTGATTGCCGTCAGCAAGTATCCCACCATTCCGGGGCAGGAAATCGGCCCCGCCGCGTTTCCGGCGCTGGTTGCTGTGCTGCTGATGGGATGCGGTGGCTTGCTGATCGTCAAAGGGTTGCGCGGGCCGCGCATGCCGCTGGTGCAGTTCGGTGCCTGGGTCGGTTCACCCAGGCATGTGGTGAATTTCCTCGCCGTGATCGGCAGCCTGTTCTTCTATATCCTCTGCGCCGATACGCTCGGCTTCATTCCCACCAGCCTGATCATCCTGGCTGTGCTGTTCTTCGGCTTAGGGGTTCGGCCGGTGATGATTCTGCCGGTGGCCTTTGTCGTCACGCTGATCATCCACACGCTGTTCTACAAGTTTCTGCGCGTGCCGCTGCCTTGGGGGCTGCTGCAAGGCATGATCTGGTAAGCGGAAGGGACGCGCCATGATGCAGAGCACGATGCAGGCCTTCAGCCTGGTGTTCGATCCGTATGTGCTGGTGGTAATGCTGGGGGCCGCGATCTTCGGCCTTGTCGTTGGCGCCATTCCCGGCCTGACCGCCACCATGGCCACTGCCTTGCTGGTGCCGATCACCTTCTTCATGCCGCCGGTGCCGGCGATTGCTGCCATCGTCACCGCCACGGCGATGGCGATTTTCTCCGGTGACATTCCAGGCTGTCTGTTGCGTATTCCCGGTACGCCGGCTTCCGCCGCCTATACCGACGAAGCCTATCAATTGACCCTCAAGGGACAGGCGGAACTGGCGCTCGGCGCTGGCCTGGTTTTCTCCGCCATCGGTGGCCTGTTTGGGACTGCCGTGCTGGTGTTGGCCGCGCCGGCCTTGGCCGAGGTGGCACTGAAATTCTCTTCCTTCGAATATTTCTGGCTCGTCGTGCTCGGCCTCTCCTGTGCCGTGTTCATTGGTAATTCGAGCACGTTGAAAGCCTGCATCTCATTGCTGATCGGTCTGCTGGTTGCCTGCGTCGGCCTGGAAAATCCCGGCGGCTTCCCGCGCTTTACTTTCGGCAACACCGAATTGATGGGCGGCGTCAGCATCATCCCGATGATGGTCGGCATGTTTGCCGTATCGGAGGTGCTGCGCTTCGTGGTCAACATGGATCCACCGGCACGCCTGGTGGTGAACAAGCTTGGCAATGTGTTCAGCGGCATGTGGGACTTGCTGAAGAAGTATCCCGGCGCACTGCTGCGCGGTTCAACGCTCGGCACCATCATCGGCATTCAGCCGGGAGCGGGTGCTGACATGGCGGCCTGGGTTTCCTATGCCATGAGCAAGAAATTCTCCAAGGAGCCGGAGAAATTCGGCACCGGCCATATCGAGGGCATCGTCGAGTCTGGCGCCGCCAATAATTCGGCACTGGCAGGCGCCTGGATTCCAGCCTTGGTTTTCGGCATCCCGGGTGACTCGATCACCGCCATCGCGATTGGTGTGCTGTACCTGAAAGGGCTCAACCCCGGCCCGACGTTGTTCCTCAACAACCCGGAAAATGTCTATGCCATTTTCCTGGTTTTCGTCATCGCCAACCTGATCATGATTCCGCTCGGCTGGGCGACGATCAAGGCGGCCACCAATATCCTGCGTGTGCCGGGCAATATCCTGATGCCGACCATCCTGCTGTTCTGCATTGTCGGCTCGTTCGCCATCAACAATTCCGTATTCGGTGTTGCCGTGATGCTGTTCTTTGGCGTGCTGGCCTACATCATGGAGGAGAACGGCTTTCCCGTGGCGCCGGCTATCCTTGGCGTGGTGCTGGGGACAATGCTGGAGGAGACGTTCGTCACCTCAATGATAAAATCCAACAACAATATCCTGGGCTTCTTTGAACGACCGATCGCCGCCGGCCTGGGTACGTTGACTTTCGCCATCCTGTTCTGGCCGGTGGCGACCTGGGCCGTCAAGCGGCTGCGGCAGCCCGCCGGCGCCTGAGGCGCCAGGCCCAGAGTTTCAGCCCGATCACGGCGAACAGCAGTGCTACTGCGGCCCAGTAAAGCGGCTTGTCCGGTGCGCGCTTGGCGAAGCTGACCACGAAGGTGCCCCAGATATAGAGCCCGCCGATGGCATGCAGGCGGCCCCAGTTCCGCGGCCCCAGCCAACGCACGGCACGGTCATTCGAGGTCAGGGCCATCAAGGCGATGAAGAGATAGGCGATAGAGCCGAAGCTCTGCGACAGCGTGTTGCTCTGGGTCGCGAACAGCACCGGGTCGGCATTCCAGAACACGATGATCGCGTAGAGATGCAGCGCATGCGAGGTGGCGAAACTCAGGCCCAGGGCGCGGCGCTCGCGCAGCAGGCGGCGGGCGAAGGCGCCGGGATATAGCTGCGCCAGCGCCGAGGCCGTATAGGCCAGCAGGAACAGAACAAGCGAAGTGCGGGCGGTGGCGCGGATCGCCATGCGGTAGCCTTCCACCGAGCCGCCATGGCTCCACAGGATGGCGATAGTCATGGCGGTGAGCAGCAGGCTCAGCAGCACGGCAAGGCGCCAGCGGCTTATCCAGGTTGGCATGGGCGCTCCTTTTACCAGCCGCCTCAGCGGGCGGGTTCAGGCGCGGCGAGTGTAGCAGCGAAGGCGGCCAGCGCGGCGTTGAATTCCGCGTGTTGTTCCAGATGCGGCATATGGCCGGAGCGGTCGAGGCACAGGCTGCGGGCCTGCGGCAGCGTCGCCACCAGCCATTCCGAGACATCCGGTGCATAGAGCTGACTTTCGCCGCCATGGATCACCAGGCAGGGCAGGTCCAGGCGCGGCAGCAGGTCGCGGAAATCCTGGGCCGCCATCGAGGCCCAGAGGGTGGCCATGGTGGCCGGATGGTTCCGGCTCATCTCGGCGCCAACCCAGTTCTTGAGTGCCGGATCCGGTGCATGGTGGCGGGCGAAGAGATGCGGCAGGGAAGCAGCATTGAAGCTTTTCCAGTCGGCCTGCATCAGCCCGAGCGTGGTGGCATTCTGCGCCGCGTCGAAGCCGCCGCCCAAACCCAGCCGCCAGCCGGCATCGGTGCTGATCCGCGCCGTCATGTCCTCGATCACCAGGCCGGCGATATTTCGCCAGCCATGGCGGCGCAGATAGTCGAACGCCACCATGGCGCCCATCGACCAGCCGATCAGCATGGGTCGTTCGACGCGGTACTCGATCAGCATGTCATGCAGCGCATCGGCAAGGCCGGCGATGCTCAGGTCGTCGGAGGCCGGGCTCCGGCCATGGCCAGGCAGGTCCGGCAGCAGCAGCCGGAAGCGGTCTTGCAATGCTTCCACCTGCGGCGCGAAGAAGCCGCCATGGCAGGACCAGCCATGCAGGAAGACCAGCGGCGGCCCGGAGCCGATATCGCGCACATGCATTGCCATCAGGCGCCGACATCCTTGATCAGCACCAGGGCGCGGCCTTCGCAATAGCGCGTGCCGTCCGGGCCGGTACAGATGGTGGCGAGGTCGGCCAGATGCTTGTCGGGCCGTAATTGCGTGATCTCGACGGTTGCCGTCAGCGGCAGGCCGATTGGCGCTGGCGCGAGGAAACGCATTTCCTGCTTGAGATAGTTGGTACCAAACCCCGGCAACTCGACACCCAGCAGATAGGAGAACAGCGCGCCGATCAGCGGCTCGGGCACGCTGGCGGATGCGGCAGCGTTGCCGGCGAGGCCGAGGAAGGTTTGCACATCCTCGGTGGAGAAGCTGCGGGTGGTGGTGGCCGTATCGCCGACGCGCATGGTCATGCCCCCACGATGGCGGTGTTGCCGCGGCAGACCTCGGTGCCATCGGCAACACGGCGCACGCTGATGCCATATTGGCCGGGGCCATTGGGCAGCAGCACGAAGCTCAAGGCTTCATCGGCATAGGCCGGTGCTGGAAACATCAGGTTCTGATGCGCCTGCCGGGCACCCGGATGGCGCGCCTGGATCATGCCCCACAGCACGGCATAGAGCAGCATGCCATGGCTGACGGTGCGGCCGAAGCGGGTGCGGGCGGAGAAGGCGGGATCGACATGGATCGGGTTATTGTCGCCGCTTACCGCAGCGAAGCGGTCGAAATCGGCCTGGGTCAGGGTGCGTTCGATACGAATCTCGGTCATGCCAGTTGGTCCCGCAGGATATGCTTGCGGATCTTGCCCGCCGCGGTACGCGGGAATTCCGTCACGATCTCGATGCGCTTGGGCACCTTGTAGGCGGCGAGGTTGGCGCGGCAGAAGGCGCGGATCGCTTCCGCATCCAGCTTGGCATCGGGCTGCGGCAGGATAACGGCGCAGCCGGCTTCGCCCCATTTCTCATCCGCGATGCCGAGCACGGCGCATTCCAGCACGCCAGGGAAACGGTAGAGCACGGTTTCCACTTCCGCCGGATAGACGTTCTCGCCGCCGGAGATGTACATGTCCTTGATGCGGTCGACGATGAAGTAATAGCCATCCTGGTCGCGGCGACCGACATCGCCGGATTTCAGCCAGCCATCGGCGGTCAACGCGCCGCGCGTCGCCGCCTCGTTGTTGAAATAGCCCGGCGTGATATTCGGCCCACGCATCCAGATTTCGCCGGGTTCGCCTTCCGCCACATCGCGGCCCTGCTCATCCACCAGGCGGACTTCGGTGAGGATCTGCGGCTTGCCTACCGAGCCGATGCGGGCGCGAGCCTCGGCGCGGTCCATGAGGAAAACCGTCGGTCCGGTCTCGGTCATGCCGAAACCGTTGCACACCGTCACGTCGCGCGTCGCAAACAGCCGGATCAGCGGCTCAGGGAGCGGCGCCCCGCCGCAGCCCCAGGCACGCACGCGGCTGAAATCGGTGCTGGCGAAAGCCGGATGCAGGCTGATCGCCTGATAGATCGCCGGCACGCCGAAGAACAGCGTGCAGGCGCCTGCGGCAATCAGGCGCATGGCGGCGTCGATATCGAACTTGCGCAACACAGTCACGCGGCCGCCGGCAATCAGCATCGGCAGGGTGTAGAGATTGATGCCGGCGGTGTGGAACAGCGGCAGGAAATTGATCGTGCTGTCCTGCCCGGTGAGGTCGATGGCCTGGCCGACATTGACGTAATTGGCATAGGCCATGCCGACAGTCTGGATCACCGCCTTGGGCTTGCCGGTGGTGCCGGATGTATAGAGCAGATACCAGACCTGCGAGGCGGCCCAGCGGGTCTGGAATTGTCCAGGCTGGGTGCGTGCCAGCAAGGCTTCATAATCGGCTTCGGAGAGCGTGGCCTGCACGCCGAGTTCAGCGGCGAGGGCTGCGTGTTCGGCATCGTGCAGCAGCAGGCTGGCGCCGCAATCCTGCAGGATCGGGCGCAGTTCCGGTGCCGGCTGGCGCCAATTCAGCGGCACCAGGATCACATTCGCCTTGGCGCAGCCGAGCAGCACTTCAAAGAACATCACGCTGTTGAGGCACAGGATGGCGATGCGGTCGCCGGCCTTTATGCCAAGGCCGGGCAGGGCGGCGGCGAAGCGCGCGGCGCGGTCATTCAGCTCGGCATAGCTGGTTTGCCGGCCCGTGGCATCGTCGGCGAAGGCGATGCGGCCCGGCGTCAGTTCGGCGCGCTTGAGGGCCAGGTCCGGCACGAAATCCATCACGTTCCTCCCGTCACGCCGACTTGGCCAGGAAGCGGGCCATGCCGGCCTCGGTTTCCGGGCTGTCGATCTGTTCGATGAAGCTCTGGCGCTCGGCCTCCAGCGCGGCGGCTATCGCTGAGCGGCGTTCCGGCTTGAGCAATTGCCGCTTGGTGCAGGTCAGCGCCATCGGCACCTTGCCAAGCAGAGTCGCCTGCCATTGCCCGATCACTGCGTCGAGATCCTCGGTCACGGCCTGAGCGAGGCCGAGGCGCAGCATTTCCTCGGCAGTGACGCGGCGGTTGAGCAACTGGATTTCGCGCGCCGCCGCTTCGCCGATGCGGTCCGGCAGCATCGCGCACCAGCCGCCATCGGGGCTGAAGCCGACATCGGTGTAATAGGGCTGCACGAAGCAGCGCGGCGTAATGGCCACCAGGTCGCAGGCCAACACCAGTCCCAGGGCGCCGCCAGTCACCGGCCCCTGCACGCGGCCCAGCAAAGGGCAGGGCAGGTCGAGCAGGGCGAGGATGGCGCGGTTGAGATCGCCAACCAGTCCTGCGGCATAGGCGCGGCGCTCATCGCGTGGCACAGCGTGGAAGCCGGCGACATCGCCGCCGGTGGAAAAGCTGCGGCCTTCGGCGGCCAGCACCAGCAAGGCAGGCGGCATGCGATGCAGGGTTTCCAGTGCCGCCAGCAGATCGTGCAGCAAGGCTGGCACCAGGCTGTTATGCCGCTCGGGCCGCGCCAGGGTGAGGCGGGCAACGGCCTCGGTCCGGTCCAGCCGGACAACGGCCTCGGTCCGGTCCAGCCGGACCAAGGTCATTTGAACATGCCCTGGCTGAGAGCATCCATCGCGGTATCGACCACCGCATCCAGCGGCGCCTTCGGCTCCCACAGGCCGTAGCGCTGGCCCAGGAACACGGCAATGCCCATCAGCATCCAGGCGCGCACCTCGATATGGCCTGCCTGCTTGCCGGGCCGCATCTCGCCGCGCTGTTCGGCGTTGGCCAGGGCCGCGCCATAGCCACGGGCGAATTCGGTGTAATAGCTGCGATAGATGGCGGCATCGACGAATTGCGATTCCTCCACCACGCGGTAGAGGTCCGGGTCCTTGCGCACGAACTGGATGAAGGCGCGCAGGCCAAGCTTTTCCGCTTCCTGGCGGTTCTTGGCGCCGGCGGTGGCTTCGGTGAGATGCTGGCGCAACTGGCGGCCCATATGCAGCACCAGTTCCCGCATCACGTCTTCCTTGCTGCGGAAGTAGATGTAGAAGGTGCCCTGGCCGACGCCGGCCTCGGCCGTGATGGTGCTGACCGACGCCTCGCCAAAGCCCTTGCGGCCGATGTCGCGCTTGGCAGCATCGAGAATCTTCCGCCGTGTGCTCTCGCCGCGCCCGGTTTTTGGCGCCGGCAGAGCCTTTTTCCCCCCAGGCTTGGTCATTTTTGCCGTCATGTGAAACATGAATCGTTTGTCAGGTAAGAAGTCGCGCCTGGGCGCCGGCTTGTCAAGCGGCGGATTGCAAATTTGCCGTATTGACCGCCCGGGGGCCGGGGCAGTACAAATACACGAAACATGAATCAACTGTCATGTTCGGGAGGGAACAGGCCACGCCACAGGCGGGCAGGGAACCCTTATCCAGCAGGCACCGTGTTTTCGCGTGACAGCGTGTCCCGCGTTCAAACCAAGGGAGAGGAAACCCATGCAACGCATGTTGAAGGCCGCCGGACTGGCGGTGGCGCTGGCCGGACTGACTGCTGCGCCTGCCCTGGCGCAGGATATCAAGATCGCGCTGATCACCAGCAAGACCGGTCCGCTGGAAGCTTACGCGAAGCAGACCGAGACCGGTTTCATGATGGGCCTGGAGTATATCACCAAGGGCACCATGACACTGAACGGCAAGAAAATCCGCGTCATCACCAAGGATGACCAGCTCAAGCCCGATCTCGCCAAGTCGCTGCTGGAACAGGCCTATGCCGACGACAAGGTCGACATCGCTGTTGGCACCACCGGCTCGGGCGGTGCGCTGGCCATGCTGCCGATCGCCGCTGAATACAAGAAGGTGCTGATCGTGGAGCCGGCGGTGGCCGATGCCATCACCGGCGCCAACTGGAACCGTTACATCTTCCGCACCGCCCGCAACTCGATGCAGGACGCCTATGCCGCCGCTGCCTCGCTGCCGTCGTCGGGCGAGGTGAATGTCGCCATGTTGGCGCAGGATTACGCTTTCGGCCGCGATGGCGTGAAGGCGGTGAAGGATGCCGTGGCGCAGATTCGCCCGAACGTGAAAATCGTGTTCGAGGAATACGCGCCGCAGCAGACCACCGATTTCACCGCTTCTGCGCAGCGCCTGTTCGATGCGCTGAAGGACAAGCCGGGCAAGAAGATCATCTCGATCATCTGGGCCGGCCCGCATCCGCTGCCGAAGATCGCCGACCTGAAGCCGGAGCGTTTCGGCATCGAGATGGCGCCGGGCGGCAACATCCTGCCGGTGATGAAGCTGTACAAGCCCTATCCGGGCATGGAAGGCGCCGTCTATTACTACTACGACTTCCCGAAGAACCCGATGAACGACTGGCTGGTGGCCGAGCATACCAAGCGTTTCAACAGCCCGCCTGACTTCTTCACCGCTGGCGGCATGGCTGCCGCGTCGGCGACCCTGACCGCGCTGCAGAAGGCCGGCGGTTCCAACACCGAGAAGCTGATCGCCGCCATGGAAGGCATGGCCTTCGATACGCCGAAGGGCACCATGATCTTCCGCAAGGACGATCATCAGGCGATGCAGCCGATGTACCACTTCCGCGTCAAGAAGGACGGCAAGAACGACAACGACCTGCTCGAGCTGGTGCAGACCATCACCGAGAGCCAGATGCCGCTGCCGATCCGCAACAAGCGCTGATCATCAACCGGAGCGGCGCATCCGTGCCGCTCCGGTCCTTTTCCGGATTTGCAATGACGCCTTCGCTTGAAACCCGCGACCTGACGATCCGCTTTGGCGGCCATGTGGCGGTGAACGCGGTAAGCTGTGCCTTTCATCCTGGCACGCTCACCGCCATCGTCGGCCCCAACGGTGCCGGCAAGACCACCTATTTCAACCTGATTTCCGGCCAGCTCAAGGCCACCGCCGGTCAGGTGCTGCTGGGCGGCCAGGATATCACCGGCCTGCCGGCCTCGGCGCGCACCAAGCGCGGTATCGGCCGCGCCTTTCAGCTTACCAACCTGTTTCCCAATCTTTCGGTGATGGAGAATGTCCGTCTTGGCGTGCAGAGCCAGGCCGGCGCCGGCATGCAGTTGCTGCAGCTCTGGAGTCATCGCCGCGACCTGATCGAGAAGACCGATGCCATCCTTGCCAGCGTCAACATGCTGGACAAGCGCGACGCCATCGTCGGCGCGCTGCCGCATGGCGACCAGCGCAAGCTGGAAGTGGCGTTGCTTTCGGCGCTGGAGCCAGAGGTTTTCATGTTCGACGAGCCGACCGCCGGCATGAGCGTGGACGAAGTGCCCACCGTGCTGGACCTGATCCGCGCCGTGAAGGCGCGCGGCAACAAGACGATCCTTCTGGTCGAGCACAAGATGGATGTGGTGCGCAGCCTGGCCGACCGCATCATCGTGCTGCATAACGGCCAGCTTGTCGCAGATGGCGAGCCGGCCGAGGTGATCGCCTCGCCGGTGGTGCAGGAAGCCTATCTCGGTATCAGCCCCGATGCGGCGACGGAGCAGTCCAATGGCTGAAGCCTTGCTCGAACTCAAAGGCGTGCACACCCATATCGCCCAGTATCACATTCTGCATGGTGTCGATTTCGCCGTGCCCAAGGGCCAGCTCACCATGCTGTTGGGCCGCAACGGCGCCGGCAAGACGACCACCTTGCGCACCATCATGGGCCTGTGGAAGGCCAGCCAGGGCAGCGTCACTTTCGCTGGCCGTGATATCACCGCCATGGCGACGCCCGATATCGCCCGCGCCGGCATCGCCTACACGCCGGAGAATATGGGCATCTTCGCCGATCTGACGGTGCGCGAGAACCTGCTGCTGGCGGCGCGCGATGGCGACCTGGATCCGCAGCGCCTGAAATGGATTTTCGGCCTGTTCCCGGCGCTGGAGAAATTCTGGTCGCTGGCGGCGGGTTCGCTTTCGGGCGGCCAGAAGCAGATGCTGTCCATCGCCCGCGCCATTGTCGAGCCGCGCCAGCTCTTGCTGATCGACGAGCCGACCAAGGGTCTGGCGCCGGCCATCATCATGAACATGATCAGCGCCTTCCGCGAATTGAAGGGCACCGGCGCCACCATCCTGCTGGTGGAGCAGAATTTCATGGCCGCGAAGATGCTCGGCGATTCCGTCGCGGTGATGGATGATGGCCGCATCGTGCATCAGGGCGAGATGGCCGAACTGGCCGAGGACAAGGACCTGCAGCAGCGCCTGCTCGGCCTCAGCATGGACGCGCATCAATGACCGCCGCTACCGCCTCTCTGCCCAAGGCCAAGACCGATTGGCTGCCGCTGCTGCTGGTGCCGGCCCTGGCGCTGGCTGCCTTGCCGCTGGTCGGCAATCCGTCCACCTGGGTCACGCTCACCGTGGCGGCGCTCGCCATGGGCATGATGATCTATCTGATGGCATCCGGCCTGACGCTGGTTTTCGGCCTGATGGATGTGCTGAATTTCGGCCATGGCGTGTTCATCTCGTTCGGTGCCTATGTGGCGCTCATCGTGCTGGTGCCGCTGCAGGCCTGGGCGATTGCCGACAATGTCTGGCTCAATGTCGCGGTGCTGCTGCTCTGCATCCTGGTTTCGATGGCGGTGACCGGTGCACTTGGCTATTTCTTTGAGCGCGTCATCATCCGCCCGGTCTATGGCCAGCATCTCAAGCAGATCCTGATCACCATGGGCGGCATGATCGTCGCGGAGCAGATGATCCACGTCATCTGGGGCGCCAGCCCGATCCCGATCAAGCTGCCGGAAAGTTTCCGCGGTGCCTTTGTCATCGGCGATGCGGCGATGGAGAAATACCGCGTCATCGCCGTGATCCTCGGCCTGGCGGTATTCGTCGCCATGCATATTGGCCTCAACCGCACCAAGATCGGCCTGCTGATCCGCGCCGGTGTCGAGAATCCGGAAATGGTCGAGGCGCTGGGCTACCGCATCCGCCGGCTGTTCGTCGGCGTATTCATCGCCGGTTCGGCGCTGGCGGGCTTGGGCGGTGTGCTCTGGGCCTTCTACCGCCAGACGCTGACCGCCGGCATGGGCATGGAAGTGAACGTGCTGATCTTCATTGTCATCATCATCGGCGGGCTTGGCTCGGTCGGCGGCTGCTTCGTCGGTTCGCTGCTGGTCGCCCTGGTGGCGAACTATACCGGCTTCCTGGCGCCGAAGCTGGCGCTGGGCAGCAGTATCCTGCTGATGGTGCTGATCCTGCTGTGGCGGCCGCAGGGCCTGTTCCCGGTAGCGAAGCGGTAAGGAGAGGGACAGACCATGCTGCATAGCCTGCTCTCCGGCGATTTCCCGCGCTCCAAGCCGCTCAGCGCCGTGCTGCTGCTGATCCTGCTCGGGCTCGCCACCACGCCTTTCGTGTTCGATGGCAGCCAGCCGCTGAACACGGCGGCGAAAATCTGCATCTTCATCATCCTGGTGGCGAGCTACGACCTGCTGCTCGGCTATACCGGCATCGTCTCCTTCGCCCATACCATGTTCTTCGGCATCGGCGGCTACGGCGTTGCCATCGCGCTCTATGGCTCCGAGCCGAGCTGGAGCCTGGTCGGCGTTGGTGTTGTCTCGGCACTGATCATCGCCATCCTGCTCGCGTTGCTGATTGGCTTGTTCAGCCTGCGGGTACGGGCCATCTTCTTCGCCATGATCACGCTGGCGGTGGCTTCCGCCTTTGCCATCCTGGCCTCGCAATTGTCGGATTTCACCGGCGGCGAGGATGGCCGCTCCTTCTCGGTGCCGAGCCTGCTGCGCCGCTCGTTCAGGCCGTTCGAGGAGGATTTCCTCGGTGTCACCATCAACGGCAAGATCATCGCCTATTACCTGCTGTTCCTGGTGGCGGTGGTGCTGTTCCTGCTGGCCTTGCGCGTGGTCAACTCGCCCTTCGGCCGTGTGCTGCAGGCGATCCGCGAGAATGAATTCCGTGCCGAGGCTTTGGGCTATCGCGTCGTGGTCTACCGCTCTATCGCCAATTGTCTCTCGGCCGGCATGGCGACGCTGGCCGGCGTGCTGATCGCGCTGTGGAATGGCTATACCAACCCCGACACCACGCTCAGCTTCACCATCATGGTGGATATCCTGCTGATCGTGGTGATTGGCGGCATGGGCACGCTCTATGGCGCCGTGATCGGCGCCACGCTGTTCATTCTGGCGCAGAATTATCTGCAGGTGCTGATGGGGCAGGTGAGCGAGGCGGCGGCCGAGGCCGGTATCCCGCTGCTGCCGCAGCTTTTCCATGCCGACCGCTGGCTGCTCTGGCTCGGTATCCTGTTCGTGCTCAGCGTCTACTATTTCCCCACCGGCATCGTCGGCAAATTGCGGAGTATCAAGCCGTGACCAGCGCCACGTCGCATTACATCATGCTCAAGGGCCGCGAACTGCATTACCAGGCCTGGGGCACCAAGGGCGCCCCAGTGGTGATCCTGTGGCATGGTTTCGCACGCAATGGCTGGGATTTCGTGCCGCTGGGTGAGGCCCTGGCGCCGCATTACTATGCCGTGGCGCCGGATACGCTCGGCCGTGGCCTGTCGCAATGGAGCCCGGCACCGGAGCAGGAATACACCGTGGCGTTCTACGCCCAGCAGGCGCAGGAACTGGCGGATCATCTTGGCGCCGAGACTTTGCGCTGGGTCGGCACCTCGATGGGCGGCCTGATCGGCATGATGGCGGCGGCTTACACGCTCAAGGGCCGCGTCACCAAGCTGGTGCTCAACGATGTCGGCCCCGAGATCGCGCCGGAAGCCGTGCAGCGGATCCTGAGCTATGCCGGCAACCCGCCAAGCTTTGCTTCCGTTTCGGAATTGGAAGGCTATTTCCGCACCATCTATGCGCCCTTCGGCATCGCCTCCGATGCCGGCTGGCGCCGCCTGGTGGAAACCTCTTACCGCCGCCTGCCGGATGGCCGCGTCACGCCGCATTACGATCCGCAGATTGCCGGCGTGCTGGCCAAGCAGGGGACAGGCGGCGGCGATGCCTGGCCGCTCTATGACCTGATCGAGACGCCGACCCTGCTGCTGCGCGGCGCCGTCTCCGACCTGCTGCTGCCGCGCGTTGCCCAGGCGATGACCGAGCGTGGCCCCCGGGCCCGGCTGGTGGAAATCCCCGGCATCGGCCATGCCCCGGCGCTGGACACCCCGGAACAGATTGCCCTGATCGCTCAATTCCTGCGCTGACGTAACCTGCCGGGCACCCTATATTAGAGGGGAATCGTCCCGGGAGTTCCGTCATGGCTGCGCGCGAGGCCGCCGAGCATCATCATCACGACCACAGCCACCATGCTCATGGGGGGCATGCCCATCTGCATGGTCATGACCATGCCGTCTGCATCGCCGATGCGCTGGAGAAGGCCGAGGCGCATTGCGCCGCTACGGGCGCCAAGCTGACGCCGATCCGCCGCCGGGTACTGGAGCTGATCTGGAACAGCCACAAGCCGGCCGGCGCCTATGACCTGCTCGGCGAGTTGAGCCGCGACGGCCAGAAGGTGGCGCCGCCCACGGTTTACCGCGCTCTGGATTTCCTGGTCGAAAGCGGCCTGGTACACCGCGTTGAAAGCCTCAACGCCTTCATCGGCTGCACCGAGCCGGGGCATGAACGGCAGCAGGAAATCTTCCTCTGCCGGGAATGCGGCACGGCATTCGAGATCAGCGATCCCGAACTTGGCAAGCGCATCCAGCACAATGCCGCCTCACTCGGCTTCAAGGTCGAGCGCCAGACCATCGAAGTGGTTGGCCTCTGCCGCGATTGCCGTGACAAAATAGCGGCTTGATTTCGTATTGCATTGTAATACAATGTAATACATGGCTAAGACCAACACCATCACCGCCCGCATCGACCCGGAACTGGATGCCGCCTTGGCGCGTATCGCGGAAACCCAGGGCCGCAGCAAATCGGCGATCATCACCGAGGCGCTGCAAAGCTATGCCAGCTATGACGCCTGGATACGCGCTCAGGTGCAGATCGGGCTTGATCAGGCCGATGCCGGCGAACTGATTCCGCATGAAGAAGTGATGGCCGAGATGGATGCGATCATCGAACGGGCCATCAAGAAGCGAGGCGCAGCCTGATCAATGCGGGTTGAATGGACCCCAGCGGCGAGCCAGGATTTGTTCGCGACTATCGCCTTCATAGCCGAAGACAATCCCTTTCAGGCGCAGCGTATCGGCCAGTTGTTGCGTGAGGCGGCACTATCCCTGCAGCAATTTCCGCAGCGGGGCAGGGTTGGGGGCGTGCAGGATACGCGGGAGTTGGTGCTGCCAACGTTGCCCTGGCGTCTGGTCTACGACATTCGGGGAGATATGATACGCATTCTGCGTGTCATTCATGGTGCGCAAGATTGGCCGCCGAAACCCTGAGCTTCCTGGCTTAGAATTTCGGTGCGCGTTTCTCGAAGAAGGCGGTCATCGCCTCGCGTGCTTCAGCCGATTTGAGCTGCTGCTCAAACAGCACGGTTTCGGCAGCGATCTGGCCCGGCACGTCGCCAGTATGATGCTTCATCAGCCGCTTGGTGGATTTCAGTGCGGTCGGCGCCTTGCGCGCCAGTTTGGCGGCTTGGGCCAGCGTGAAATCCAGCACCTCCTCCTCGGGCAGCACGGCATTCACCATGCCGATTTCCTTTGCCGCAGCGGCATCGAAGGCTTCCGCGAGCAGGAAAAGTTCGGCGGCCTTCTGGTGCCCGACCAGGCGCGGCAGCAGCATGGTGGAAGCCGCTTCCGGCACCAGGGCCAGGTTGGTGAAGGTGAAGTTGAAGCGTGCGCTCGGCGCGGCATAAACCAGATCGCAATGCAGCAGCATGGTGCTGCCGACACCCACCGCCGGGCCGCGCACCGCCGCCAGCAGCGGCTTCTCGGCTTCGCTGATGGCTTTCAGGAACCGCAGCGACGGGCGGTCATCGCCGCGCGGTGCATTGTTGAGAAAATCATTGAGGTCGTTGCCCGAGGTGAAGCTGCCGCCGGCGCCGGTCAGCACCATGGCGCGCACCGCCGGGTCGGCATCGCCGGCACGCAGCGCGTCGGCGAGCGCATTGTACATCGCCAGGGTCAGTGCATTCTTCTTGTCCGGCCGGTTCAGGGTGATGACCTGCACGCCATCGCGGATTTCGCTCAGGATATCGCTCATGTTTCTCTCCCTTACAGTTTTGTGGGCGGCTTTTCGCCGCGAAGATAGAGCCAGAAACCTCTCGCCAGTGCGGCGTCGCGCAGGGCCTTCTGGCGTTTGCCGGCCAGGCTGTAGAGCAGCGCCTTGCTGGCGCGTTTCAGCAACATCGGCAGGCCATGCCGCCAGGCAGCAGCCGCGCCATTGAATTTGCGCTCGATATAGAGCCGCGACCAGGCGAAATGCCACTGTTTGAACCGCAGCACGGCATCACTAGGCCCAGACGAGCCGCCACCGATATGGCGGGCGCGTGCCGCATTCACCCGCACCAAGGCATGGCCGGCCTGGCGCAGCCTGAGGCTCAGGTCGTCATCCTCGAAATACATGAAGATATTGGGATCGAAGCCGCCGATGGCCTCGAAGGCGGGCTTGCGCAGCAGCAGCACGGCGCCGGAGAGGAAATTGGCGCAGAGATCACCCTCCGGCTCGGGCTCGCCCTGGCGCTTGGGCATGGCGCGTTTCTCGAACAGGCCGGCATCGTGGCTCGGTTCGGCATGGCCATCGGCATTGAGGATGGCGGGCATCAGCAAGGCAGCTTCCGGGTAGGTCCTGGCGGCGGCCAGCAGCGTATCGAGGGCGCCGGGCTCCAGCACCGCATCCGGGTTCACCAGCAGCACCAGGTCATGCTTCGCCGCCGCGACGCCGGTATTGCAGCCGCGCCCGAAGCCGAGATTCTCCGCGTTGCGGATATAGCGGATGCCGGGCCGCTGGCGCAGTGCCTCGTCGGCGGCATTGTCCACCACCACGATGTCGTCGATGCCGCCCAAGCTTTGCAAGCAGGCGTCGATAACACTGCCGCTTTTATACGCGACGATGACGGCCGAGCAGGCCATGAGCTGGTTCAGCCCGCCTTGTGCAGCCGCTCGAAGCCGGCCTTGAGGTCGTCGCGCAGATCGTCCACCGCCTCGAGTCCGATATGCAGGCGCAGCAGCGGTCCCTTGTCGACCCAGGGGTTGGCGGTGCGCAGCCGGTGTGGCATCGCCACGGTGACAAGGCTTTCGAAGCCGCCCCAGGAATAGCCGATGCCAAACAGTTCCAGGTGATCGACGAAGGCCGCGACCTGGGCTTCGCTGATGTTTTTCTTCAGCTCGAAGGCGAACAGGCCGCAGGCGCCGAGGAAGTCGCGCCGCCACAGCGTGTGGCCCGGATCCTGGGGCAGGGCGGGGTGGTACACGGCTTCAACTTCATTCAGGCCACGCAGCCAATGGGCGATCTCGATGCCGCTGCGCATATGGCGCTCAAGCCGCACCGCCATGGTGCGCAGGCCGCGCAGGCCGAGATAGACCTCGTCCGGCCCCGCCGCCGTGCCGGTGGCGCGGGTGGTTTCGCGCAAGGCCGGCCAGGCCTCCTTGGTGGCGATGACGATGCCGAGCTGGGCATCGGAATGGCCGACGATGTATTTCGTCGCCGAATGGATCGAGAGATCGACGCCATGCTGGAAGCTCTTGAAGTAGAGCGGCGTGCCCCAAGTGTTATCCAGCAGCAGCTTGGCGCCGCGCTTGTGCGCGATCTCGGCGATGGCCGGGATATCCTGCACCTCGAAAGTCAGCGAGCCCGGGCTTTCGGTGAAGATCGCCGTGGTGTTGGAGCGGAACAGGTCCGCCACGCCGGTGCCGATGGTCGGGTCGTAATAGGTGGTCTCGACGCCGTAGCGTTTCAGCACGGTGTCGCAGAAATGCCGGGTCGGGCCGTAGGCGGTATCCACCATCAGCAGATGGTCGCCGGCTTTCAGTACCGCCAGCAGCGCGCCGGCGCAGGCGGCGGCACCGGACGGGAAGCCCATGGCGCGGTAGCCGCCTTCCAGCTCGGCGATGGTATTCTCGAAGGCATAGGTCAGCGGCGTGCCGATGCGGCCATAGCTCACCACCTGTTCGTCGCGCTCGCGGGCCGCCTGCACCTGCTTCAGGGTCTTGAGGTCGGGCTGCAGGATGGTGGAAGCGCGGTAGACCGGGATATTCACCACACCATGGTGGCCTTCGGGATCGCGGCCCAGGGTGGCGAGCTTGGTTTCGTCTTGCATGGCTTACTCCGTGTGAGGTCCGACTATCGCAAAGCCGGCTGGCGCTTTCCAGCCCGAGGCCGGGGTTGTATGTAGAGATATGATCTCCTGGGAGAGGCCGATATGACCCGCGAAGCCGCCATCCGCGCCGCCACCGCCTATCTGGACGAAGGCGGTTTTACCGCCGACCTGAGCCGCCGCGTCGCCATCCCCACCGAAAGCCAGAACCCGGACCGCAAGGCGGTGCTGGGCGATTACCTGGAAAAGGAGATGCGCGGCAGCCTCGAGGCGCTGGGCTTCACCTGCCAGACCTTCCCCAATCCGGCGCCGAATGGCGGCCCCTTCCTGGTTGCCACGCGGCGCGAGCCGGGGGCGAAGCATACCCTGTTCTCCTATGGCCATGGTGACGTGATCCGGGGCCAGGACGCGCAATGGCGCAGCGGCCTGTCGCCGTGGAGCATCGTGCAGGAAGGCGAAAAGCTCTATGGCCGCGGCACCGCCGACAACAAAGGCCAGCATACCGTGAACATCGCCGCGCTGGCGGCGGTGCTCAAGGCGCGCGGCGGCAAACTGGGCTTCAACGTGGTGCTGCTGATCGAGACCGGCGAGGAAGTCGGCTCACCCGGCCTTGATGCCTTCTGCAAGTCGCAGCGCCAGACCTGGGGCGCCGATCTCTTCCTGGCTTCCGATGGCCCGCGTCTGTCGCCGGAGCGGCCGACACTCTATTGCGGCTCGCGCGGCGCGATGAATTTCGATCTCTCCATCGACCTGCGGCCCGGCGCGCATCACTCCGGCAACTGGGGCGGCCTGCTGGCCGATCCCGGCATCCTGATGGCCCATGCCATTGCCTCCATCGCCGGCCCGTCGGGCCAGATCCGCATCCCGGAATGGGTGCCGAAGGAATTGCCGGCCTCGGTGCGCGCGGCCCTGGCCGATTGCACCGTCGGCGGCGGCTCGGATGGCCCCAGCGTCGATGCCTGGTGGGGCGAGCCGGGATTGAGCCCGCCGGAGCGCGTCTATGGCTGGTGCAGCTTCGATGTGCTGGCATTCAAGACCGGCAACCCGGAAGCGCCGGTGAATGCCATTCCCGGCAAGGCGACGGCGCATTGCCAGATCCGTTTCGTGGTCGGCACCAACCCGGAGGATTTCCTGCCGGCGTTGCGCCGCCATCTCGACCGCCAGGGCCTCGGCATGGTGCAGGTGGAACTGGCGCGCACCGAGTATTTCCGCGCCACGCGCCTGGACCCGGAGCATCCTTACGTGAAATGGGCGCTGGCCTCGGTGGCGCGCACCACCGGCGTGAAGCCGGCTTTGCTGCCCAATCTCGGCGGCTCGCTGCCTAACGACGTGTTCTCGGAAACCCTGGCCCTGCCGACTGTGTGGGTGCCGCATTCTTACGCCGCCTGTTCGCAGCATGCGCCGAACGAGCATGTGCTGCTGCCGGTGATGCGCGAGGGTCTGGCGATGATGGCCGGCCTGTTCTGGGATCTGGGTGAGGCCTCGCCGCTGAATTAAGCGGCGCCGGCGGTGAACGACACGCTCCTTTCGCTCGCCGGGCTGTTCGCCTGGTCGTTTCTGGCTGCGAGCATCGTGCCGGTGCCGTCCGAACCGGCATTGGTGGCGGCGCAGCAGGCCGGCTGGGCGCCGCTCTGGCTGCTGATTGCCGTTGCGGCAACCGGCAACACGCTCGGAGCCTGCCTCAATTGGTGGCTCGGGCTCTATGTCGAACATTTCCGCGAGCGGCGCTGGTTTCCAGTCAAGCCGGCCCAGCTTGACCGCGCCTCGGCAAGCTTCCAGCGGTATGGCGGCTGGTGCCTGCTGCTCTCCTGGATGCCGGTGATCGGCGATCCGCTCACCTTCGCCGCCGGCCTGCTGCGCTATCCCTTCTGGCGCTTCCTGCCCATCGTCGCCCTGGCCAAGACCGCGCGCTATGCGGTGGTGCTGGGGTTGGCGGGTGCTCTTCTGCAATAGTGGGCACTCTTGCAATAAGCCGCTGTGTCGCCCAGAGTGTTGTCACAAAATTGTAACAAACGGGGGCAACACACCATGACGATCCTCAAGACGCTCGCCATCAAGACGTTGGCGGTTACTGCTGGCCTGCTGCTGACTGCCGGTACTGCCCAGGCGGGTGCCACTTTCGATGCCGTGAAGGCGCGGGGCATCGTGCAATGCGGCGTCAACACCTCGCTGGGCGGGTTCAGCGCGCCGGACAGCCGGGGCGAGTGGAAGGGCCTGGATGTCGATGTCTGCCGCGCTGTGGCCGCCGCGATGTTCGGCGATGCCACCAAGGTGCGGTATGTGGCGCTGACCTCGCCGGCTCGTCTGCCCGCCCTGCAGACCGGCGAGATCGACATGCTGTCGCGCAACACCACCCTGACCCTGCAGCGCGACGCTGCCATCGGCCTCAATCCCACGGGCGTCACCTTTTATGACGGCCAGGGTTTCATGGTGCCGACCAAGCTGGGCGTGAAAAGCGCCAAGGAGCTTTCCGGCGCCAGCGTCTGCGTACAGTCCGGCTCCACCACCGAGCTGAACCTCGCCGACTATTTCCGCACCCATAAGCTGGAACTGCGGCCGGTGGTGTTCGAGAAGCTGGAGGAACTGGTGGCGGCGTTCTTTGCCGGCCGCTGCGATGTTTATACGTCGGATATGTCGCAGCTCGCCTCGGCGCGTTCGCTGCAGACCCCGAAGCCGGAAGATTATGTGCTGCTGCCGGAGGTTATCTCCAAGGAGCCGCTCGGGCCGTTTGTCCGCCATGGCGACGACCAGTGGATGGATGTGGTGCGCTGGGCGCTCTTTGCCATGATCGAGGCCGAGGAATACGGCATCACCTCGGCCAACGTAGACCAGATGGTGGCTTCCTCCACCGATCCGAACGTGAAGCGCATCCTGGGCGTTACCCCGGGCATGGGCAAGGCGCTCGGCGTCGATGAGAAGTGGGCCTACAACATCATCAAGCAGGTCGGCAATTACGGCGAAAGCTTCGAGCGCAATGTCGGCAAGGGCAGTGCCCTGAAGTTGGATCGGGGCGCCAACGCGCTGTGGACCAAGGGCGGCCTGATGTATGCTTGGCCGATCCGCTAAGGCCTTAGACTAAAGTCTTGCTGCTGCATTCGCGGGCAATCGCGCTGATTCTGTGCAGGCGGTGGACCGGTTTCGTGTCCGCCGTCCATTGTGCAGCGCAAAATCAGCGAATTTTGCGGTTGGTACAAAAACTGCTAATCAAACCGGCACTTGGTTCTATGCCCATGGTGATTGCACGTTATGGTGACCGTGGAATAGGCTGGGTTGCTGGTGATGGCGCAAAAGTGTAATTTCGCGCCAGGGTTTGTGGGAACCAAACCCATAACCGGCAAATGTTTAGTCAACAGGGAAGGGGAAAACCCATGCACTTTCTGAAATCGGCCGCTACGGCTGCCGTCCTCGTCGTGGCTGCTTCGGCTGCTCATGCCGGCGCGACGCTGGATGCGGTCAAGGCCCGCGGCAAGGTCATCTGCGGCGTCTCCACTGGCGTGTCGGGCTTCAGCGCCCCGGACAGCCAGGGCAAGTGGTCGGGCATCGACGTCGACGTCTGCCGCTCGATTGCTGCCGCGCTGTTCGGCGATGCTTCGAAGTTCGAGGCCGTGGGCCTCACCCCGGTGCAGCGTTTCACCGCGCTTCAGTCGGGTGAAATCGACGTGCTGACGCGCAACACCACGCTGTCGCTGCAGCGTGACACCGCGCTGGGCCTCAATGCCGTGGCCGTGAATTTCTACGACGGCCAGGGCTTCATGGTGCCGACCAAGCTGGGCGTGAAGAGCGCCAAGGAGCTGAACGGCGCCACTGTTTGCGTGCAGCCCGGCACCACCACCGAGTTGAACCTCGCCGACTACTTCCGCGCCAACAAGCTGACCTTCAAGCCGGTGGTCATCGAGAAGCAGGATGAAGTCGTGGGCGCCTATGTGTCTGGCCGTTGCGACGTGCTGACCACCGACCGCTCGCAGCTCGCCTCGGTGCGCGCCACCCAGACGCCGAAGCCGGAAGAGCATGTGCTGCTGCCGGAAGTGATCTCGAAGGAGCCGCTCGGCCCGATGGTCCGCCATGGCGATGACCAGTGGATGGATGTGGTGCGCTGGTCGCTCTTCGCCATGATCGAAGGCGAGGAATACGGCATCACCTCGGCCAACGTCGACCAGATGGCGTCCTCCTCCACCGATCCGAACGTGAAGCGCATCCTGGGCGTTACCCCGGGCATGGGCAAGGCGCTCGGCGTCGATGAGAAGTGGGCCTACAACATCATCAAGCAGGTCGGCAATTACGGCGAAAGCTTCGAGCGCAATGTCGGCAAGGGCAGCGCCCTGAAGCTTGATCGCGGTCCGAACGAACAGTGGAGCAAGGGTGGCCTGCTCTATGCGTGGCCGATCCGTTGATCTGATGCTTTGAACGCGACGGCCTGGGGGCAGGGACTCCCCCAGGCCGTTTGCGTCAAGGCAGCTTGCGTATCGCGTAAACCCCGCCGGATGTCGCCGGCAGGGTAGTTCAACACTCAAGCCATGGGGGGCACATGGCTCATTCGGGGATGGCAGGTTCGGCGCCGCCAAAGCGCAGCCTGAGTTGGAACGATCCGACGGTTCGCGCCGTCGTGTACCAGGTCTTGGCCTTGGGGCTTGTAGCCCTGGGCATCTGGTATCTGGTCAGCAACACGTTGCATAACCTGGAAACGCGCAAGATCGCGTCCGGTTTCGATTTCCTCGGCCGCGAAGCCGGCTTCGCCATCGGCGAAAGCCCGATCTACTTCGGCCCGGAAAACACCTATGCCCGCGCCATTCTGGTCGGCATCCTGAATACGCTGCGCGTCGCCGTGGTCGGCATCATCCTGGCCACCCTGCTCGGTACCATCATGGGTATCGCCCGGCTCTCGAAAAACTGGCTGGTGGCGAAGGTCGCCTCGGTTTATGTCGAGGTGGTGCGCAATGTGCCGCTGCTGCTGCAGCTTTTCTTCTGGTATGCGCTGATTACCGAAATCGCGCCCGGCCCACGCCAGGCGCTAAACCCGATCACCGGCGTGTTCATTTCCAATCGCGGCATCAAGGTGCCGGCGCCGACTGATCATTTCGCCTTCGATCTCGCCGGTATCGGTTTCCTGCTCGCTATCGTCGTCGGCGTCTTCGTCGCCCGTTGGGCGCGCAAGCGCCAGGAGGCGACAGGACAGGCTTTCCCGCTGATCCGCACCAACATCGCGTTGCTGATCGGCCTGCCGGTTGTCGGCTGGCTGATCGGCGGTGCACCGATGGAACTCGATGTGCCGAAGCTGGCCGGCTTCAACTTCTCCGGTGGCGCCACGCTGACCCCCGAATACGCCGCCTTGCTACTAGGCCTGGTGATCTATACCGGCGGCTTCATCGCCGAAGTGGTCCGCTCCGGCATCCAGGCGGTCTATTACGGCCAGTGGGAAGCGGCTTCGGCGCTCGGCCTCAAGCGCAGCATGGTACTGCGCCTGGTGGTGCTGCCGCAGGCCCTCCGCGTCATCATTCCACCGATGACCAGCCAGTATCTCAACATCACCAAGAACTCGTCGCTCGCCATCGCCATCGGCTATCCCGATATCGTGTCGATCGCCAATACCACGCTGAACCAGACCGGCCAGGCGATCGAGGGCATCCTGATCATCATGGCGGTGTATCTCTCCGTCAGCTTGTCGATCTCGCTGTTCATGAACTGGTACAACAAGCAAATCGCCTTGGTGGAGCGCTGACATGGCCGCCGCTACCGAAACCATGAGCCCGCCGGTCAACCAGACCGGCATCATCGGTTGGGCGCGGGAGAAGCTGTTCTCCTCGCCGCTCAACATCATCCTCACCCTGCTCGTCGTTTTCCTGATTCTCGCCACGGTGCCCGGTTTCATCGAATGGGCCTTCATCAAGGCCAAGTGGACGGCGCCGACTGCCGATGCCTGCCGTGGTTCGGGCGGCGCGTGCTGGGCCTTTATTGTCGAGAAGCACCGGCTGATCCTGTTCGGCCTGTATCCGTATGACGAGCAGTGGCGGCCGCTGCTGGCGGCGGTGATCAACATCGCATTGATCGTTGCAAGCTGCATGCGCCGCTTCTGGAACATGAAGCTGCTCTATATCTGGGTGGGCGGCCTTACCAGCATTGCGGTGCTGATGTGGGGCGGTGTGCTGGGCCTCAGCTATGTGCAGAACACCAACTGGGGCGGCCTGCCGCTGACCCTGATCCTCGCCACCTTCGGCATCGGCTTCGCTTTCCCCTTCGGCCTGGTGCTGGCCCTGGGGCGGCGTTCCAAGATGCCGGCGATCAAGACGCTCTGCGTCATCTACATCGAGTTGATCCGCGGCGTGCCGCTGATCTCGCTGCTGTTCATGTCCTCGATCATGCTGCCGCTGTTTCTGCCGGAAGGTCTCAGCATCGACAAGCTGCTGCGCGCCCAGCTCGCCATCATCCTGTTCTCGGCGGCTTATATCGCTGAGGTGGTGCGCGGTGGCCTGCAGGCGATCCCGAAGGGCCAGTATGAGGCGGCGGACGCCCTCGGCCTCAGCTATTGGCAGAAGATGGGCCGCATCATCCTGCCGCAGGCGCTGAAGATCGTGATCCCGCCCATGGTCAGCCTGTTCATCGCGGTGTTCAAGGACACCTCGCTGGTGGTGATCATCGGCATCTTCGATCTGATGAACGCCACCAAGGCCGCTCTCACCGATACTGCCTGGAAGGGCTTCTCGGTGGAATCCTACATCTTCGTCTCGATCATCTATTTCGCCTTCTGCTACTCGATGTCGAAATACAGCCAGGCGCTCGAGGCCCGGCTCGCCACCGGGCATAAGCGCTGAGGAGTCCTGAAGCCATGACCAATCCGTCTGCTCCCACCATTGAACTGCGCAACGTCAACAAGTGGTACGGTCAGTTCCACGTATTGCGGAATATCAACCTCAATGTCCGCCGGGGCGAGCGTATCGTGATCTGCGGCCCGTCGGGTTCCGGCAAGTCGACCATGATCCGCTGCATCAATCGGCTTGAGGAGCATCAGCAGGGCCAGATCGTCGTTGATGGCACCGAGTTGACCAATGATCTCAAGAATATCGAAGTGATCCGCAAGGACGTCGGTATGGTGTTCCAGCATTTCAACCTGTTCCCGCATCTCACCGTGCTCGAGAACCTAACGTTGGCGCCGATCTGGGTGCTGAAGAAGCCGAAGGCCGAGGCCGAGGCGACGGCGATGAAGTATCTTGAGCGCGTGCGCATTCCGGAACAGGCCAAGAAGTTCCCGGGCCAGCTTTCCGGCGGCCAGCAGCAGCGCGTCGCCATTGCCCGCTCGCTGTGCATGAACCCGAAGATCATGCTGTTCGATGAGCCGACCTCGGCGCTCGATCCGGAAATGGTCAAGGAAGTGCTGGACGTGATGATCGGCCTGGCGGAAGAGGGCGGCATGACCATGCTCTGCGTCACCCATGAAATGGGTTTCGCCAAGGCTGTGGCGCACCGCGTGATCTTCATGGATCGCGGCGAGATCGTGGAGCAGAACACGCCCGACGAGTTCTTCTCCAACCCGCAGAACGAGCGCACCAAGACCTTCCTGGGCCAGATCCTGCACTAAATTTCCCGGTCCGCCTGAACAGAAAAGCGGGGCCCGGTGCCCCGCTTTTTTATTGCCCCGGCGCTCAAGGCCGGCATCTTGCCATCAGCCGGGCAGCGGAGGATCATCGGGCCATGGCTCTCATTAGCCTTCTGCATACCCTGCCGGCGACACCACGCCTGCTGCTGGCTGCCGCGCTGGGCCTGGCGACCTACCTGCTGCCGCTGGCCGGCCTCGAGACAGGGCTGCGCCTGATCTCGGCCTGGATCGTCCTTGCCGTCGCCTATCTGCTGCTGTGCTGGATCGCCATGTGGGACATCACCCCGGCGGCTTTGCGCAAGCGTGCCAAGGCGCTGGATGGCCGCGGCCTGCTGGTGATGCTGCTGATTGTGGCGGCGGCCATCGCCAGCATGGCGGTACTCGGCTTCCTGGTGTTGCAGAAGGAACAGCAACAGGGCGCCGCGCTGGCATTGCGGCTTGGCCTGGGCGGTGTCGGCATGGTTTCGGCCTGGCTGCTGATCCACGTGGTGTTCGCCATGCACTATGCCCACCTGTTCTATGGCGACGACAAGGCGACCCAGAATCCCGATGATATGAAGGGCGGCCTGGACTTCCCCGGGGAGGAGAAGCCCGATTATGGCGACTTCCTCTATTTCAGCTTTGTCATCGGCATGACCTGCCAGGTCTCCGATGTGCAGGTGACTGGCCGGCATATGCGTCGCCTGACCCTGCTGCACGGCGTGTTGTCCTTCTTCTTCAACACCGCGATCCTGGCGCTCAGCATCAACATGGTCGCCGGCGCTATCTGAGGGCTATACTGGCCGGCAGGGAGGAACCTGCCATGCGCGCCATGCTGCCCAGTTCCATCATGCCCAGTTCCATCATGCCCAGGCCCATCCTGCTCGGCCTGGTCCTGTCCATCCTGTGCTTAGCCGCCGTCCATGCTGCCAGGGCGGCCGATTGGCCGGCTGTTGACCCGCCCGCCAGCTACCGCCTGCTTGGGGCCGCTCAGCCGGGCCAAGGTGCAGGCCAGAGCGCCTGCACCACCACGCCGCTCTGCGCCATCGAAACCCTGCTGGCCTGTTTCTCGCGCCGCGATGAAGCCCTTTGCCGCGCCGTCTGGCCCGGCGCCCCGGCCGGTAGCTTGTTCGGGGCAGAACAGCGCCGCCAGGCCTACTGGTGGAGCTGGCGGGTGGCAGAGGTTGCCCCGCTCAAGTCCGGGGAAGCCGAGATTGCCATAGCCGGTCGTCATTGCGGCTTGCTGAGCCAGGCCGAGCCGGTTTGCCGCACCACGCCGGCACCGGCCACGCGCTACCGCGTTGTCCGCCGCAGTGACGGCCAGGGCTGGCAGGTTATGGATTGGCGATCACCCACGGAAGCGAAGCTGAACTGATCTTTAATTCAAGTGTTAGGAATTATGGTTAGTAATCAGTAAATACTGGATTATTAACCAATGGTTAAATTCGCGCTATATATTGGGCATGGGGTGCGGAGGAGAGTGTTGTGGCGCTTCATGCATATTTATTTATTCAAATTAAATCATATTGTTATATTGTTAGAATAACCTGATGGATAAGATTAATTCGAAGCGCCCGATTTGGTCGCATGAGGTGACACCGAATCCGTCCAGGGCCGATGCACAGCAGGCAGTGGCTTAAGTCTTCGCCACAAGCCACTGACAGTTATGGTTAATAATTGGTAAAGCTGAATTAATGCTTCAGGCGACGCTACTTTCAGTAGCGCGGGTCGAACACCGCTTCGCGGCTTTGGTATGGCCGGAAGCCGACCTTCTGGTACAGCGGCAGGGCGGCCGGGTGGTCGAGGTTACAGGTATTCACCGTCAGGCGCGGGATACCCTTGGAGAAGGCATACTGCACCGCCCAGCGCAGGAACCAGCGGCCGAGGCCGCGGCCGATGCTGTCGGGCACCAGGCCGAAATAGGCGATGTTGATGGCACCGTTCTCGTTGATCGGCGGGTCGCGGCGATCCAGCTCGACATAGCCGGCCGGCACACCGCCGACATAGGGCACGAAGATTTCCACATCCGGATGCTGGATAATCTCGGCCAGCTCGATATCCGACAGCCGGTGCCGCTCCACCCAATGCCAGGGCTTGCCCACTGCCGTGTAGAGGTAGCGGTAATAGCCCGGGGTCGGGTTATCCAGCTTCAACAGCGCCAGCTTAGTATCCAGCAGCGGCGCCGGGTTCGGCACCTCGGCGGGTGCCGAGGTCATGTCCAGGTAGACCACGGTAACGTCGAAACGACCGTCCGCCCGCTTGCCGGCAGGCGGCAGGCTGAAGATCGGGCGGGCGATGCTGTCGGTCACGGCAGGTCCCGCTCGGGCAGGCTCAGCGTTCCACCGGCAGGTCGGCGCGGCCGCCCCATTCGGTCCAGGAGCCGTCATAGACCGCGAGCTGGCGATGGCCGAGCAGGTGCATGCCGAGCATCAGGATGCAGGCCGAAACGCCCGAGCCACAGGTGGTGCTGACCGGCTTGGAGAGGTCGACCCCGGCCTTGGTAAAGATGTCCTTCAGCGCGTCGGCCGACTGGAACAGGCCGGTGTTGGGATCGGTCATCAGGGAGGAGGGCACATTCAGCGAGCCGGGGATATGGCCGCCGCGCAAGCCGATACGCGGTTCCGGCTCCGTCGCCTCGAAGCGGCCCTTGCTGCGGGCATCGACAAGCTGCTCGCGCTGGGTCGTCAGGTTGCTTTTGATCTGCTCGATGTCGCGCACCAGCAGGTCATTGCGCCGGGCGGTGAAATGGCGCTCGCGCGGCAGCGGCGGCAGATCCTCCACCGGGCGGCCCTCGGCGCGCCACTTCTTGAAGCCGCCATTCAGCACCGCCACATCGGTATGGCCGAAAACGCGGAACATCCACCAGGCACGCGGCGCCGAGAGGTGGTTGTCGGAACCGTCATAGACCACCACGCGGTTACCATCGCCGATGCCAAGCCGGCGCATGCGCGAGGCGAATTTCTCCGGGCTGGGCAGCATATGCGGCAGCGGACTGTCGCTGTCGGAAATTTCGTCGATATCGAAGAACACGGCGCCCGGAATATGCGAATCGCGGTATTCCATCTGGCCGTTGCGGCTCATGGTCGGCAGGTACCAGGAGGCATCGACGATGCGCAGATCCGGCGCCTTGAGATGTTCGGCCAGCCATTCGGTCGATACCAGCGCATCCGGATTCACGTAAGCAGTCATCGCTTTCCCCCTGTCGGCCTACTGGGCCGCGAATTCGAGATTGACCCGCCGGTTCTGCCGGCCCTTGTTTTCCACCTTGCGCACCAGCACCGGCCCGATCTCGCCGGTACGCGCCACATGGGTGCCGCCGCAGGCCTGCAGGTCCAGCGGCCTGTCCTGGCCGGCCACTTCGATCAGGCGCACCCGGCCCATGCCCATCGGCGGCTTCACCGCCATGGTTTTCACCAGATCGGGGCTGTTGAGCAATTCCTCGTCGGTGATCCAGCGCGCGGTAACGGCAAGATCGGCCGCGATCAGTTCGTTCAGCTTCGCCGTCAGCGTGTCCTTGTCCGGGATCTGGTCGGCCATGTCGAAATCCAGCCGGCCTTTGCCGTCGCCGACCTGGCCGCCGGTGACCGGGAAGGGCACTAGCACGGACAGCAGATGCAGGCAGGTATGCATGCGCATCAGGCGGTGGCGCCGCGCCCAGTCGAGTTTCAGCACGCCCGTGGCGCCGATTTTAAGCGCCGCGCTGCCGCTACCCGGCTTGTGGATGATGCTGTCGGGTCCGTCGCCCTTCACCGTGTCGGTGATTTCCACCACGTCGCCGCTTTCCAGCGTGAACTGGCCGATATCGCCGGGCTGGCCGCCGCCGAGCGGATAGAACACCGTCGCATCGGTCTGGAAGCCGCGCTTGTCGATTGCCGTGATGGTAGCCGGGCAATCGGTGCGGTAGGCGTCGTCGCGGAACAGGAAGTCAGTCATGGGGCAGGGAATTGGGCTGGGGTTCGGTTGGGGTGTTCAGTTCATCCAGGGCGGTATTGGCAGGTTCTTGGATTTCAGGAAATCCGGGTTGAACAGCTTGCTGGCATAGCGGGCACCGCCATCGCAGAGAATGGTGACGATGGTGTGGCCCGGCCCCAGCTTCTTGGCCAGCCGGATCGCAGCGGCAACATTGATGCCCGACGAGGAGCCGAGCACCAGGCCCTCATGTTGCAGCAGGTCGAACACGATTGGCAAAGCTTCATCGTCCGGGATCTGGAAAGCGTCGTCGGGCGTGATGCCTTCCAGGTTGGCGGTGATGCGGCCCTGGCCGATGCCTTCGGTAATCGAGCTGCCTTCGGCCTTCAGTTCGCCATGCTTGTAGAAATGATACAGCGCCGCGCCCATCGGATCGGCCAGGGCGACCTGGATTTTCGGATTGCGCTCCTTCAGTGCCATCAGGATGCCGGCGAAGGTGCCGCCGGAACCGACGGCGCAGGTGAAGCCATCCACCTTGCCCTCGGTCTGCGCCCAGATTTCCGGCCCCGTCGTGTGGTAATGCGCGGCGCGGTTGGCGACGTTGTCGAACTGGTTGGCCCAGATGGCCCCGTTCGGCTCGCTCTTGGCCATTTCCTCGGCCAGGCGGCCGGAATACTTCACGTAGTTGTTCGGATCCTTGTAGGGCACTGCCGGCACCAGGCGCAGGTCGGCGCCGCAGAGCCTCAGGAAATCCTTCTTTTCCTGGCTTTGGGTTTCCGGCATCACGATCACGGTGCGGTAGCCCAGGGCGTTGCCCACCAGGGCGAGGCCGATGCCGGTATTGCCGGCGGTGCCTTCCACGATGGTGCCGCCCGGGCGCAGCAGGCCCTTGGCTTCGGCATCGCGCACGATGTAGAGCGCCGCCCGGTCTTTCACCGAGCCACCGGGGTTGAGGAACTCCGCCTTGCCAAGAATGGTGCAGCCGGTCAATTCCGACGCGCGCTGCAGCTTGATCATCGGGGTATTGCCGATGCTCTCGATAAAGCCGTTACGGTAATCCATGCCACCTGTCCCTTTCGCGAGGGATCAGTCTATACCCAGCCCCTAGCGGTGGGGCAAGCCGCCCGGATCGCCCCATTCCCGCTGTAGTTTCTCGCGGTGCAGCGCCAGCCATAGAATGCCGATGCTGACCGGGGTATTGGCCCCGCCGCCGCGCTGCCAGAACGCGTAGGCTTCCGTGAAAGGCAGGGAAAAAACCCGGATATCCTCGTGTTCATGCACCAGGCCGTGGATGCCGCCGGCCTTGCTGGCATCCACCGGGGCGCAATAGAGGTGAAAACGCTCGCTGGCGAAGCCCGGCGTGGAGTAGGGCGTGGTGACATGGAGCAGCGGGCCCAGCGGCTCAAGGCCGCTTTCCTCCTGCAATTCGCGGATACCGACGGCTTCTGGCGTTTCGCCGTCCTCGATCAGGCCGGCGACGAATTCCACCATCCAGGCGCGGTCGCCATTGAACAGGGCGGAAGCGCGGAATTGCTCGATCAGCACCACCTCGTCGCGCTTAGGATCGTAGGGGATCACCACCACGGCATCGCGCCGCCAGATCACCTCACGGGTCATCACGTCGCTCATGCCGCCGCCAAACAGGCCGTGGCGCAGGCGCAGTTCATCCACCTTGAGATGACCGCGAAAGGCGGCGCGCTGTTCGATCAGCTCTACGGGGAAGGGTTGGCCTTCGGAGGGGTTCTTGCGCATGCAGAATCGGCCTCGGTCTGTTGCAGGAGGAGCTTGAGGAAAGCCGCCTTGTGGCGCCGTCGCCATTGCGGCAGTTCCCAGTCGGCATTGCCAGCGCCGAGGCGCCCAGGAAAGGGCAGGTATAGCCGGGCTAGCCGGGGCGCGGCAGCGCCTTGCGGCCGCACCAGGCGGCGGCGGCTGAGGTATTCCGGGCCTTCATAGGCATCGAGGCGGCGGCCATCTTCCGGGCTGCGGGCATGGAACAGCCAGCCCGTTACCTGGCCATTGGGCGCCGGCCGCAATACCGGATAGGTGCGCCCCTGGGCGGTCTTGCGCCGGAAACCGGGCAGAACCGCTGGCTTAAGCTGGTGCCGGGCGGGCCGGTAGCCCAGCACCAGGGCCAGCACATCCGGATCGCACAGCGTGCCGTAGAAGAAGAAAAACATCACCACCTGCCATAATCGTTGCCAGCCAGGGGATCTAACGGGTTACTGATCCACCAGGCCTATGGCGACGTAGAATGTTTAATCCCAGGCCCGACGCCTGGTAAAGTTACTGGCCGGCATAGATCACGCGAGTCATGTCCACTCAACCTGAACACCATATCCCAGCCGCATGGCTGTTAGATTACGCCGCCGGCACTCTCGCCGAGTCGTGGTCGCTGGTGGTTGCCTGCCACCTGTCCCTCTGCCCGCATTGTCGTGCCGAACTGCGCCACCTGGAGGCGGCCGGTGGCGGCCTGCTGGATGAGGCGGCACCCGCCGCCCTGCGACCCGGCAGCCTGGAAGCGGCCATGGGCGAATTGGATGGGGCCGCGCAACTGCCGCCGCCCGCCAAGGCAGCGGAAAAGTCTGCCGCACCTGCCGGCATACCAAAGCCGCTGCTGGCATACATTGGGGATGATTTCGACAAATTGCCCTGGCGCTGGAGTGGGGCCGGCCTGCATTCCGTCGCCTTGCCGTTGCCAAAGGCGCGAGGCGGCATGGTGAGCCTGCTGCGCATTGCCCCCGGCCAATCGATGCCGGTGCACAGCCATCGCGGCGAGGAAATGACCCTGGTGCTGCGCGGTGGCTTCACTGACGAACGCGGCGCTTTTCAGCGCGGCGATGTCGAAGTGGCCGATGGCGATGTCGAGCATCGACCCGTTGCAATGTCGGACCAGCCCTGCATCTGCCTGGCGGTAACCGATGCGCCACTGCGCTTCCAAGGGCCATTCGGCTGGATACTCAATCAATGGGCAAGGCTCTCTTCCTGATATTGATGCTGCTGGTGACCGGCCTGCTGCTGCAGCCTGTATCAGCGATGGCCGCAACGACCGAGCAATGGGCGTTCCGGGCTATCCGCAAGGGGGAAGATATTGGTCATCACAATGTCACCGTGACGCGGCGGGACGGCGAGGCGAGGGCGACAGTTGATATTAGCTTGATCGTGCGCGCCTTCGGGTTTCTGCCGCTGTACCACTATCATCACAAAAGCCAGGAATTGTGGCGGGATGGCCGGCTGGTAAACCTCGAATCCACGACCGACGACAACGGCACCCAGCATTATGTCAAAGCCTTCGCAACAGCGGATGGCGTGTTGCAGATCGAAGGCAGTCGGTTCAAGGGCAGTGCGCCGGCCGACGTGATGACCACGAGTTATTGGAACAGTGCATTTCCTCGGCACAAGCTGTTGCTCGATACCCAAAGCGGGCGGCTGCTTGAGGTGACAGTGGCAGAGCAGCCATTGCAGCCAGAAGAAGGCGTGCCGCCAGATGCCAGGCATTACAGGCTTGATGGCGATCTGCGCCTTGAGCTTTGGTATGACGCAGCACGACGCTGGATCAAAAATCGCTTTCGCGCCAGTGACGGCTCGGTGATTGATTACAGGCTTGCGCCATGAATGCGGCCGGCAGCGTCTGGATTACCGGCGCCGGCTCCGGCCTCGGGCGTGCCTTGGCCCTGCGCTATCTTAAAGCCGGCGCCAGCGTTGCCGGTACGGCACGCCGCGTCGAGACTTTGGCTGATGTCGCATCGGCTGCTGCGGGCATGACCGGACAATTCCATGCTCAACCGGGCGATCTCACCATAGCCGGGCATGCCGAAACATTGGTGGATGCCATCGAGCAAACCGCAGGTCCAATCGGGTGCGCCGTGTTGAATGCCGGCACACATATCCCGGAGGCTGCGGACAAGTTTAGTGCTGCAACAGTCGCCAGTCTGCTCGAAAGCAATGTGATGAGCGTTGCTTACTGCCTGGAAGCCCTGCTGCCGCGTATGTTGGCGCGTGGGCGAGGGCAGATTGCCATAAACGCCTCCCTGGCCGGTTATCGTGGTTTACCTCGGGCGGCGGCCTATGGCGCCAGCAAGGCGGCCTTGATCAACATGGCGGAAAGCCTGCGTATAGAGCTTGAGCCGCGCGGGATCGCGGTGCGCCTGATCAACCCGGGCTTCGTGCGCACGCCGCTGACCGATCGCAACGATTTTCCGATGCCGTTCCTGATGGATGTGGAAAAGGCAGCCGAGCGTCTTTACCGGGAGCTGGAGCATGGCAGCGGTTTTGAAATCGTGTTCCCGCGCCGCTTCGCTTACATCCTGAAGTTCCTGCGTCTCCTGCCTTACGTCCTTTATCTGCCCCTGGTGCGGAGAATGACCCAATGAGCGAAGCGCGCCGTTTGCCGGAAGTTGAAGCTCACGATCCCATTGCCACGGCATTGGATCGCTATGCCCAGTATTATGAAACACTATCGCCGCAAAACCTGCCGGCCCTGCGCCAGTTGGTGACAGAGGATGTACGCTTTCGCGACCCATTCAACGAAGTGCGCGGTGTCGAGCCGATGCTGCGTGCCTTCGCGGCCATGTTTGATGATTGCACCGACGTGCGCTTCATCATCACCGGCAGCGTGCGGCAGCAGGACAAAGCCTTCCTGATCTGGCGTTTCTACTTCAAGCCACGGCGCTTGAATGCAACGGCACCTTGGGAGGTGGAGGGCGTCACGGAACTGCATTTCACGCCGGATGGGCGTGTGGCGGCGCATCTCGACCATTGGGATGCCGGCGGCCAGTTTTATGGCCGGCTGCCGCTGATTGGCCCGGTGATCAGGTTCTTGCGTCGCCGCCTTGGCGTTCACTAGTCCGCTTCTTTTTCCTCATCGTCCTCTGCGCCATCGGCATCCGGACTGCTGGAGTCGGTGTTTTCGCTGTCGCTGCTATAGTTCGGCGGTGCCGGATCGTCGGCTTGGTCAGCGGAATCCTGCGGCAGCTCGATGGTGACACTGCTGGGATCGGTTACCACGTCCTTGTCCAGCCAGTAGGTGACGGATTCCGGCCAGGCGATCAGGATCGCCACCAGAATGAGCTGCATCACCACCCATGGAATCGCACCCCAATAAATGTCGCGGCTTTTCACCTGCGGCGGTGCGATGCCGCGCAGGTAGAACAGCGCGAAGCCGAAGGGTGGGTGCATGAACGAGGTCTGCATGTTGGCGCCTAGCATGACGCCGAACCAGATCAGATCAATGCCCAGCTTCTGCGCCACCGGTGCCAGCAGCGGAATGATGATGAAGGCGATCTCGAAGAAATCGAGGAAGAAGGCCAGGAAGAAGACAAAGACGTTGACGAAGATCAGGAAGCCGACCGCGCCGCCAGGCAGGCTGGTCAGTAGATGCTCGATCCACAGGTCGCCGTCCACGCCACGGAAGGTGAGGCCGAATACGGTGGAGCCGACCAGGATGAAAACCACCATGGCGGTGATGCGCATGGTGGAGCCCATGCCCTGCCACAGCAGATCCCATGTCAGGCGCCGGTGCATGGCGGCCAGCACCATGGCGCCGACAGCGCCCATGGCGCCGCCTTCGGTCGGAGTGGCGAGGCCGAGCAGGATGGTGCCGAGCACCAGGAAGATCAGCACCAGGGAGGGCACGATACCCCAGGCAATCTTGCTGACCAGGGCCCAGCCATGAATGGTGCGGGCTTCCGGCGGCAATGCTGGCACCCAATGCGGCTTGAAGATGCTGACGCCGAAGATGTAGAGGCAGAACAGGCCCACCTGCAGCATGCTCGGACCGATGGCACCGGCATACATGTCGCCCACCGAACGACCGAGCTGATCCGCCAGCACCACCAGCACCAGCGAGGGCGGTATGAGCTGCGTGATGGTGCCTGACGCGGCGATCACGCCGGTAGCGAGCCGCATGTCATAGCCATAGCGCATCATCACCGGCAGCGAGATCAGGCCCATGGCAATCACCGAGGCCGCTACCGTGCCGGTGATGGCGCCGAGCACGGCACCGACCAGGATCACCGCATAGGCGAGGCCGCCACGGATTGGACCGAAAGCCTGGCCCAGGCCATCGAGCAGGTCTTCCGCCAGGCCGCAACGCTCCAGGATCACACCCATGAAGGTGAAGAACGGGATCGCCAGCAGCAGGTCGTTGGCCATGATGCCGAACACGCGCTCGGGCAGGGCCTGCAGCAGAGCCGTGGTGAAGAAGCCTTCTTCGATGCCGATGAAGCCGAAGAACAGGCCCACGGCTGCGAGCGAGAAGGCGACCGGATAGCCGATCAGCATGAACACGACGAGGCCGCCGAACATCAGCGGCGCCATCCAATCCAACGGGATCATCGGTGGAATCCTTGTAGCTTGCGCGCGGAGATCACTGCAGCGGCTTTTCGTATTTGACGAGCAATTCGGGATGGCCCTGCAAAGCGGCGATGCGCTTGATGATCTCGGAAAGCCCTTGCAGCGTCAGCAGCAGGAAGCCGATCGGCAGGCAGACCTTCACCGGCCAGCGGATCAGGCCGCCAGCATTGGTCGATACTTCACTGATCTGGTAGGAATTCACGAACATCGGCCAAGACAGCCAGCCGATGATGATGGTGGCCGGCAGCAGGAACAGGATACCGCCGATCAGGTCGATCCAGATCTGGGTGCGGGTGGAGACGCCGCCATAGACCAGATCGACGCGCACATGTTCATTGCGGTTCAGGGTATAGGACGCGCCAAGCAGGAACATGGCGCCGAACATGTACCACTGGATTTCCAGCCAGGCGTTGGAGCTGGCATTGAAGAGGTAGCGCGAGAAAGCGTTGCCGGCGCTGATCAGGCAGGAAAACAGCACCAGCCAATTGGCGAGCCAGCCGATCCATGTATTGAATCGGTCCACCGCGGCGCTGTAGGCCAACAGTATACGCATCGATCGCTCTCCCGGCACCGAGGTAAAGGGATCCCTGCCGAGCCCTGCCATTTTTTGGTTTTCACGGGCGCCGCAAAGCGAATCTGCCATGTCTCGCGTGGCAATTCGTGCGACGGACAGGACCACGTTTGCGCATAAATTTTCAATCCAGTGGCGAGGATAATTTCTGTAAATATATCTCTGCGCAGTTGTATATAAGCTGTAACCGAATGGCGAATTCCGGCGGTTTTTCTAGCAATGCGCGGCATGGTGGCTGGCGCGGAAGGGGCGATACGCTAGACTGCAGCGATGCAGCGACTGAAACCTTATATCGCGACCACTTTGCTGATTGGGGTGGCTTCGCTGGCGACTTACAGCGTGCAACAGTTCACGCCAGCAGTCGCTTTGTCGCTGGTCTTCATGCCGGCAGTGCTGCTGTCCGGCATGCTCTGGGGGGTGCTGCCGGCCTTTGTCGCGGTGCTGCTCACCCTGGCGTCGTCGGCCTATTTCTTCTACGCCCCGATCTACAGCTTCGCGGTCGACGACCCGATCCAAGTAGTGGACCTGGTGATCTTCTGCATCATCTCGCTGGTGGTCGGCGTCCTGGCCGACTGGGCGCGGCGCTCGGCGAAGGAAACGCGGGAGCGCGAATTCCGCATGGGCCAGCTTTATGAAGCCAGCCGGCGCTTTGCGGCGGTGGTGGATACCGATGAATTGCCAGGCGCTATCGTGCAGGAACTGTACGCCATTCTGGGGAAGCCTTGTGCCCTGCTGCTGCCGCGCAATGATGAGCTGGTGCAGGTCGCAGTGGCGGGTGGCATGCAGCCCGGTCCGGCCGATATTTCCAAGGCGAGATGGCTGTGGCAGGAAGCGCCTCTAGGCCGCGACAAGGCCCGTGCGGGCTTGAGTTCAGACTGGCTGCTGCGGGTCATCCGCCATGGCCAGCGCCCGGCCGGCATCCTGGCGGTGGGCGCCATGCGCTTTCCGGCGCCGAACGAAACCGCCTTCGTTGCGGCCCTGTTTGAACTGATCGCCAATGTGCTGGAGCGCATGCGGCTGGCCGAGCGCGTCGAAAGCATCCGCGTCGATCGCAAGGCCGATGCGCTGCGCGATGCCATCATCAATTCCATCTCGCATGATTTCCGCACACCGCTGGCTTCCATCCTCGGCTCGGCTACGACGCTGGAGAAATATATCGACCTCTGCACCGAGCAGGAGCGCACCGAGCTGCTCGGCATGGTGCGCGACGGAGCGCAGCATCTTGACCGCATGATCGGCCGCATGTTCGATCTCACCCGTATCCGCGCCGGCCACCTCAAGCCCGAACGCGAGGCGGTGGATCTGGTGGAGGTGGTGGAAGTCGCCTTGCGCCAGACGCGCCAGGGGCTGAAGCAGCATCGCGTCGAATTGCGTCTCCCGGACGAGGTGCCGCTGGCCCGGGGCGATGCCGTGTTGCTGCAGCAGGCGCTGGTGAACATCCTGGAGAATGCGGCGAAATACTCGCCTGCCGGATCGGTTGTCGAGATCGGTGCGGTTTCAGCGCCGGAACAAGTACGGCTCTATGTGCGCGATGCGGGCCGCGGCCTGACACCGGATCAGGCCGAACGGATATTCGACCAGTTCTACCGCGCGGCGGAAGGCAATGGCGAACCCGATGGCAGCGGCCTTGGCCTGACCATCGCCCGCGCCTTCATCGAGGTCTGTGGCGGCCATGTCACGGTGGCGAGCGCCGGGCCAGGCCAGGGCACATTAATAGAAGTGGCGCTGCCGCGCATGACGGCAGCCGTGTTGGAAAGGGATGGAGTGGTGGCATGAGCCGGGCGCGCAGCATTCTGGTGATCGATGACGAGATGCAGATCCGGCGTTTCCTGCGCACCGGCCTTTCGGTGCAGGGTTACGACGTGATCGAGGCGGAATCCGGTACCGAGGGCCTGAAGGCGATCACTACAATCAATCCTGATCTGGTGATCCTGGACTTGCAGCTTGGCGACATGGATGGCCTGGATGTGCTGCGCCGGATTCGCGAATGGTCGTGGCTGCCGATCCTGATCCTGTCGGTGCGCAGCCGTGAGAATGAGAAGGTACGGGCGCTGGAGCTTGGCGCCGATGATTACATCACCAAGCCGTTCGGCATGCCGGAACTGGTGGCGCGTGTACATGCCTTGCTGCGCCGCATGCCGGCTGTAGCCGGCCAGCCGATCTTTGCCGTCGGGCAGTTGAGCATCGACATGGTGCGTCGCCAGGTATTCCTCGAAGGCCGCGAGGTCAAGCTGTCGCCGAAGGAATATGCCTTGCTGCAATTCCTTGCCCGCCATGCCGGCAAGGTGGTGACACATGAGCAGTTGCTCACCGAGGTCTGGGGCCGCAGCCATGTCGAGGACGGACATTACCTGCGCATCTTCATGCGCAAGCTGCGCCAGAAGATGGAGCGCGATCCGGCGCGGCCGCGCTACATCGTCACCGAACTGGGCGTCGGCTACCGTCTGCTGGCGCCGGACCAGTTCGTTGCTGCGGAAGCCGAAGCGTCTTAAGTCGGATCAAGCCGCAGTTGCAGAACGTCAATGCAGTTGGCGCGGAAGCCGCCTTCGCAGGAGCCGAGATAGTAGAGCCACATGCGGCGAAAACGTTCGTCGAAACCAAGGGCGCGCAATTGCGGCCAGGCAACCTGGAATCGCTCCGTCCATTCGCGGAGCGTGCGGGCATAATCAAGTGCGAAGCCATCGCTTTGCGCGATGCGTAAGCCTGCCAGGGTGGCCTGCTGATCCAGCACCATTGGGGCCGGCAACATGCCGCCAGGAAAGATAAACGCCTGGATGAAATCCATGGTGCCGCGATAGGCTTCGAAATACTCATCCTGGATCACGATGGCCTGCAGGCCGGCGCGCCCCTCAGGTTTTAACCGGCCACGTAGGGTCGAGAAGTAGGTTGGCCAGAATTTCTCCCCAACTGCTTCGATCATTTCAATCGACGCAACGGCATCGTATTTCCCGATGGTATCGCGATAATCGCGCAGCTCGATTTTCACCTTGTCGGCCAAGCCGGCCTCGAAGACACGCCGGCTTGCAAAATCATGCTGTTCGCGGCTGATCGTGATGCCATGAATTAGAGCACCAAATTCTTTCGCGGCCACTTCGGCGAAACCACCCCAGCCACAGCCGATTTCCAGAACAGTTTCACCCGGCTTGAGGCGGAGTACATCGCCAGCCAGACGGCGATACTTGACCTGCTGCGCCTGTTCGAGAGCCTGCCCTTCATGCTCATAGATCGCCGAGGAGTAGGTCATCGAGGGGTCAAGCCATTGGCTATAGAACTCGTTGCCGAGGTCGTAGTGATAGGCAATGTTGCGCCGGCTGCCGCGCTTGGTGTTGTTGTTGAATGCGAATGCCAGGCGTCGCAACAGGCGCAGCCACGGCTTGCCCATCAGAGTGTTGTCCAGTTCGGTATTGATGCAGGCCCAATGCGCCAGCGCACCGATATCATCGCAATCAAAATCGCCATCCATGAAGGATTGGCCGACACCCAGGTTGCCGCCAAACAGCATACGCTTGGGAAAGCGGTTGTTGCGCAGGGTAATTTCGGTGTCGGGGCCGGGCAATTTGCCGCGGGCGAGCACGCGCCTGCCATCGGGCAGGCCGATGGTGATGGAGCCGCGCGAGGTATGCGGTGCCAGTGAAAGCATCAGCCGCGTCCATCGTTCCACATTGGGCAGCCGCAGCGCATCCTGCGGCGAATGCAGTTCTACCGGTGCGGCCGATGGGGTGTCGCGGCGGCCGGCTGGGAAGGCGTCGGCTGAAGCGGCGGCATAGTCGCTCATACGCTAATCTCCGGGTGCAAGCTTTACAGAAGAGGGAGTGTGGCTCACGGCGCTGACCGGTGCTTCCGGTCGGCGGAAGAAGGCGGCCCCCTTGCGCCAGAGGTGCAGGGCTTCCCAGTGGATTGCGCCGATAACCTTCAGGGTCATCAGCGGGTGGCGCAGCCAGGCCTTGATTAGCGCGCGGTCGCTGAACGCTTCTCGGCTTCCGGTCTGCGTGGCGATCAGCCGCAGCCCTTCGGGGCCGGTATGGCGAATCTGGATGGCGATATGGTCAGCCGGTGGCCGGATGCAGAACTCGTAATCGCCCGATAGCGGCAAGAATGGCGAGACATGGAACTGTTTCGTCGCGCCATGGCGCAGCAGCTTTTCACCGCTATCAGTTATTTCGATCAGATAGCCATGCTGATCGCCAAAGGTGTTTTTCACTTCATAGAGTATGGCGCGCAGCCGATCATGCTGATCATGGCAAAAATAGATGCTGAGCGGATTGAACGCATAGCCGAGCAGGCGCGGAAAGCAGAACAGGCGTATGCTCGCAGACGCCGCTTCCAGGCCGTTCTGCCGCAATATCGTCTCCACCCAGGGGCGTAGAGACGAGCCGTCGCGCGGGCCATGATCCTTGTCGTGAAACGAGAACAGGCCAAAGCTGTTATGGCGAAAGAATGCCGAATGTCGGGCTATGTCCGGCAGCGCATCAAGGTCAAGCAACAGAGAGAAAACACGATAATTAAACTTATGCCGGAACGGAATGAGCCGCTCATGCATGATGCGGCACCAGTATAGGCTGGCATGTTCAAGCGGCGCGGCCTTCATGCGGCCTCCAGGTGACGTGATGTCAACGTCGCTGCGAAGGGCAATGTGGCGCCCAGAGCGGTGGCGACGCGCAGGCCGGCAGTAAGGCCATCCTCGTGGAAGCCATAGCCAGCCCAGGCGCCGGCAAACCATAAGCGGTTGCGGCCCTGAATCTCATCCAACTGGCCTTGGGCGGCAATCGCGGCGCGGTCGAATAATGGATGCTCATAGTCAAAGCGCGCGAATACCTTGGCGGGATCCGGCTCCTCAATGGGGTTGAGCGTCACGAACAGGGGATACCGGTTATCGATACTCTGCAGCAGGTTCATCCAGTAGGTGAGGGCGACGCGGCGTTCCAGGTCGCGACGCGGCTCGGAAAGATAGTTCCAGCTTGCCCAGGCGCGGCGGCGCAGCGGCATCTGGTTGAGATCCCTGTGCAGGATGGCGCGGTTTGGTTGGAAGCGGAAACAGCCAAGGATGGCGCGTTCCTGTTCGCTTGCCGCATTGCCAAGTATGCGCAAGGCCTGATCGCCATGACAGGCAAGTAATACTTGATCGAATGGCCCGACCGGCCCCGCATCAGTGTGCAGGATCACGCCATCGGGCATGCGCCTTAGCCCCCGTATCGGGGTGGAAAGCTTCAGGTCGAAGCGGCTATCAGCAATCAGGCGGCGCACATATTCACGGCTGCCGCCTTGTACGGTGGACCATTGCGGGCGGTCGTTGATGCTGAGCAGGCCGTGATTGCGGAAGAAGCGCGCGAAAGTGACGGCGGGAAAATCCAGCATATCCCGCATGGGAGCTGACCAGATCGCTGCCCCCATGGGCAGCAGGTAATCCAGCATGAAGCTTTCGCTGTAGCCCTCGCGCTCGAGATAGGCGCCGAGCGTCAGGGCTGCCATGCGGCCGGTTTCAAGGTCCGTCACGGCGCGGCGATTGAAACGCAGGATATCGCGCCACATGCGATGAAAGCGGAAGGACAGCAGGTTGCGCTTTTGCGCGAAAAGGCTGCCGAGTGTGTTGCCGTTCCACTCAAGCTGGCCGCGCTGGCTGCCGGTACCAACCGAGACCGAGAAGGACATGTCGCTTTTCAGCGCAGGCACTTTCAGATGCGCGAACAATTTCTCGATATTCGGGTAGTTCCAATTGTTGAAAACAATGAACCCGGTATCCACCGCAATGCGCTTGCCGTCGTAATCGACTTCCGCCGTATTGCTGTGGCCGCCAGGATAGGCATTGGCTTCAAACACCGTGACATCATGCTGCCGCGACAATGCCCAGGCAGCACCCAGGCCGGCAATGCCGGCGCCAATCACACCGATCTTCATGCGGCACCCCGGCTTCTGCGTGCTCGCGGCATCGTTGCCTCGGCTTCCGCGCCTGCCTGCCCGCGCAAGGCAGAGAATGCGGCAAGGGCCAGCGCGCGCGCCTTATCATGCTCCACCATGGGCATCGGGTAGGTTGCGCCCAGCGTTACGCCGGCTTCGCGCAGCACCAGGGCGGGGGCTTCCCACGGTTTGTGAATGAAGCGAGCCGGCAGGGCCTGCAATTCCGGCACCCAACGACGCACATAATCCCCTTCGGGATCGAAGCGTTCACCCTGCAATATCGGATTGAAGATGCGGAAATACGGCGCGGCATCGGCGCCCGAGCCTGCCACCCATTGCCAGCTCGCGGCATTGTTGGCGAGGTCGGCATCCACCAGCGTGTCCCAGAACCAGGCCTCGCCTTGATGCCAATGCTGGCGCAGATGCTTCACCAGGAATGACGCAACCACCATGCGCACCCGGTTGTGCATCCAGCCTGTGTGCCACAATTCGCGCATCCCGGCATCGACGATCGGATAACCGGTTTGGCCCCGCTGCCAGCGTTTCAGTGCGGCTTCATCATGATCCCAGGGGAAGTCATCGAAATCGGCACGGAAATTCTGCTGCGGCAATGCCGGGAAATGATAGAGCAGGTGATGCGAGAATTCGCGCCAGCCCAATTCTGATAGATATTTCTCGCCATGCTTGGCGATTGAGGCCTTGCCGGACTGCATGGCCAACTGCACGGCATGCCAGACCTGACGCGGGCCGATCTCGCCGAAATGCAGATGCGGTGACAATCGAGAGGTGCCTGTCATATCCGGGCGGTCGCGCTGCTCGGCATAGCCATTGAGGGCATGGCCGAGGAATGTGGTGAGCAGCGTTTCCGCTCCCAGGCTGCCTGGCACCCAATTATCGCGCATGCCGCCAGCCCAATCGGGTTTGCTCGGCAGCAAGCCCCAGGTCTCCAACTTATCGCTGGCAATGCCGGAAACGCCGGTCATCTGCTTTGGTACGGGCAATGGTGTTGGGGGATCGCCCAGGGCGCGGCAGGCACGCCAGAAGGGTGAGTAAACCTTGAACCAAGAACCACCCTGGGTCTGTACGGTCCAAGGCTCATAGAGCAGCGCGGCATTATGGCTTGCGGCATCAACGCCGATTGCCTTCAGAGCCGCCTTGATTGCCGTGTCGCGCGCAATTGCCGCCGGTTCGTAGCACCGGTTCCAATGCACGGCCTCGGCGCCAATTTCCTCAACGATAGCTGGCAGGATAGTCTCTGCCCGGCCACGCCGTAGGGTCAGGCCGAAGCCGTATTGCCGGCGCAACTCTGCATCCAGGGCGTTGAGAGAATGGTGCAGCCACCAGCGGCTGGCGCCGCCCATGCTCCAGGGCAGGGTGTCGTCGAGCACATAGAGCGCCACCACCGGACGGCCGCTGGCCGCCGCCGCACAGAGCGCGGGGTTGTCCGCGAGGCGCAAATCCTGGCGGAACCATACCAGGGCGCCGCCGCCGGGGGGGGCCACCTGTTTCGACTGTTTCACCTAAAGCCTCGACCTGTCTCGACTTTCATTGCCAAGGATACGCCGTTTCGGCGCCACCGGATCAGTCCGGCGCTTGACTATTTAGTGAGGCCAGGGAGGGATCAGTCCTGCTCGTTCATGCGCAGGGCGAGGGAGGCCGCTTGGGTGCGGTTGAACACCTGCAGCTTGGCGAATATCTGGCGCAGATGCGCCTTCACGGTCACTTCCTGCACGCCGAGCCGCAGGCCGATGGCCTTGTTCGAGTCGCCGTGGCTGAGCCATTTCAGCACTTCGCGCTCGCGCTCGGTGAGGCTGAGCAGGCGCGGATCCGGTGTCGGGCTGGGTGCTTCAGGCATATCGCCGCCCTGGGCCTCGCCGCGCAGCAGCCGCAGCAATTCGCGGTCATCGGCCCCGGAACGGGCCCGTTCGATCAGTTCATCGAGCTTTGCCGCCGCTTCAAAGGTCGGCAGCAATTCCTCATAGAGGCGCAACGCCTTCACCACGGTGAGCAGCATGCTTTGCTGCGTCAGCTCGGTCTTTTCCTTGTAATCGTTGATGGCGTGGTTGCTCACCACATCCAGCGCCGGCGCCTGACCCGGCTGGCCGGTGCGGATCACGATCTGCACTGTCTTGTTGCCTAGCACCTCGCGAATGTAATTCACCAGTTCGATGCCGGCATGCTCGGTTTCCATCACCACATCCAGCAGGATCAGGGCGATGTCCGGGTTACGCTCCAGGATCGGCCGCGCCTCGGTGGCGGAATGGGCCGAAAGAAACTCCAGGCCGCGCTCGCGGTAGGTGAAATTGCGCAACAGCAGCTTGGTCAGCGCATGCACGTCGGGTTCATCGTCGACAATCAACAGCTTCCAGGGGGGAGCTGGTGCGTCGGTGGAGCCGTCTTTCGTGGCAATGTCGGGAGTAGGATTGGGCAAGGGAAATCCGGGGTCAAAGTGCGACGTCTACTGTAGCGCATGCCATCAATTAAGATGCAGCTAATTCAATCCCTGCGATGGAAATTTCCCAAATTCCAAGATATTTGCCCGTCAGGGCAGGGAGCGTGACGGGGCAGTTCTATTCAAGGTCGGGAATTCCCGCCGAGGCTGTGGCCGAATCCTATTCTCCCGGGGTTCTGGCCATAGGCGGCAGCCCATGCCCCGGTTTCCGGGGTAATTTGCTTGGGCTCGATTTGCCCGCCTGGGCGGTTCACACTTGAAAAATCGGGAGCGAGGGGAGGGTTTGAATGCATATGAGCTTGGGAGCGTTTGCCGCCGTGAGGGCGTTCGCTGCCCTGGTCCCGCTGGCGCTGCTGGGCGGCTGCGCACCAAAGGCGCCAAGCCCGCCGGTTGCCCTGGCCTGCGAGGGCGGACCGGCAATCAGCATCGCCTTCGATGGCGGGACGGCCCGGCTCACCGCCGGGGAGGTCAAGGTGCGGCTCGCCCAGCAGCCGGCGGCCTCCGGCATCCACTATGCCGGTGGCGGCCATGATCTGCGCGGCAAGGGCCTGGACCTGACCTGGACCGACCCATCAGGCCGCGTGCTGCAATGCCGCGAAATGCCGCTGATTGGCACTGCCTGGCGGCTGGTACATTTCCAATCTTCCGACGATGCCATCGGCATCATCGTGCCGCCCCGCCTCGAGCGCTACGCGATGGCGTTTGGTTCCGATGGCCGGATGGTGCTGCAGCTCGACTGCAACCGCGCCAGCGCGCAATGGCAGGGCAGGGCAACGACGCGGGCAGGCGGCAGCCTCACCATCCAGTCCGGTATGATGACCCGAGCGATGTGTGGCCCGGGTGCCATCGATAGCCGGTTGGCCCGCGACCTCGGCTATGTTCGGTCCTACACCCTGCTGCCGGATGGCCGTCTCAGCTTGGCGCTGCAGGCGGATGCCGGGATTTATTTGTGGGCACCGGCGGCACCCGAGTAAGGCATAAGGCATCGCCGCCCGGTTAGGGCGTGGGGAAGCTGATGCGATTGTTTGGGAAAATGGCTCCCAGGGAGGGATTCGAACCCCCGACCGGGCGGTTAACAGCCGCCTGCTCTACCACTGAGCTACCTGGGATCAGCGCGGCGCGGAAAGTAGCCTCGGCTCCCTCGATCCGCAAGCCTTGAGTTTGAAAATTTCGTTCGCCACCCCAGGGGTGGTTTCGGACCGCTCCGGCCCATGCTAATCGGGATGCTGAGGAGACCCGAGATGCTGATGACGATTGCCGAGCTGCAAAGCTTCATGGCGCGCGAATTCCCGCAAATGGCGCCACTTAACATGAAGGTGGAGGCCTTTGACGGCGACATGCTGCGGCTCTCCCTCCCGGTCGGCGAGGCACAGTTGCGACCCGGCGGCACGGTCTCCGGCCCCACCATGATGACCCTGGCAGACTGCGCCGCCTACCTGTTGCTGCTCGGCCAGATCGGCCCGGTGGCCCTGGCGGTGACGACGAATCTGAACATCAACTTCCTGCGCAAGCCGGAGCCGAAGGCGCTGTCTGCCGAAGCGCGCATGCTGAAACGCGGCAAGACCCTGGCGATCATGGAGATCGGCATCTTCTCCGAAGGGGTGGAAGATGGCCCGGTGGCGCATGCGACGCTGACCTACGCCATTCCGCCTGCCAGGAAATAAAGTAACGCATTGATTTTATTGTATATGATTGGCGGTATTATATTACCACTCGATAAATCATTGAAAAACGCTGGATTTCGGTTGACGCGCCACACATTTGCGCGCATAACCCGGCCCCGATCGCCCTGGGTGCTTGTCGCCCATGGCCCGACCCCCTGATCAGGGGCCAAAATTAGGACAGTGCAATGAAGACCTTTTCCGCCAAAGAATCCGAGGTCGAAAAGAAGTGGGTGTTGATCGACGCTGATGGCCTGGTACTGGGCCGTCTGGCCAGCCTGATTGCCATGCGTCTGCGTGGCAAGCATAAGCCGATCTTCACTGCCCACGTCGACACCGGCGACAACGTCATCGTCATCAACGCCGACAAGGTGCGCGTGACCGGCCGCAAGGCGCAGCAGTCCGTGTTCTACTGGCACACTGGCTATCCGGGCGGCGTCAAGGGCGCCACCGTGGGCCAGCGCCTGCAGGGCCGCTTCCCCGAGCGCGTCATCATGAAGGCCGTGGAGCGCATGCTGCCGAAGGAGAGCCCGCTGGCTCGCCGTCAGCTCACCAAGCTCAAGGTCTACAAGGGTGCCGAGCATCCGCACGCCGCGCAGCAGCCGGTGACGCTGGACGTGGGCGCGTTGAATCCGAAGAACAAGAGGACTGACTGATCATGGCTGAGTCCCGCACTCTCGCCGACCTGAGCAAGACCAAGGCCGTTGCCGCGGTTCAGGCCGCCGATCCCGTTCATGAGCGCAAGGTTGACAAGCTCGGCCGCGCCTATGCCACCGGCAAGCGCAAGGACGCGGTCGCCCGCGTCTGGATCAAGGCCGGCACTGGCAAGTTCGTGGTGAACGGCAAGGAAAGCAACACCTACTTCGCCCGCCCGGTTCTGCGCATGCTGCTGCAGCAGCCCTTCGTGCTGACCAACCGCGCCGGCCAGTTCGACATCTACGCCACCGTCACCGGTGGTGGTCTGTCGGGCCAGGCGGGTGCGCTGCGTCACGGTATCTCGAAGGCGCTGACCTATTATGAGCCGGCGCTGCGTCCGGCGCTGAAGGCCCAGGGCTTCCTGACCCGCGACCCGCGCGTCGTCGAGCGCAAGAAGTACGGCAAGCCGAAGGCCCGCCGCTCCTTCCAGTTCTCGAAGCGCTAAGCGACCAAAAGCTGCTAATTGCCACCAATTGCTACGAAGGCCGGGGTGCAACCCCCGGCCTTTTTGCTTACGTGCGGTTGCTATTACCAATTGCTTCGCGATAACCGGCACTCAACTGTTGATTCGCTATTCTGAATACCTCACAGTCTGCGCAAGGGGCGGATTCGTCCGCAGGGTCCAACAGGGAAGCATAATCGCCATGACTTTGGCCGATATGGTCTTCGCCTTGCTGCCGGCTATCGGGCTCTTTTTCATCGTCGGCCTTACAGCCAACTGGCTGGAAGAGGCGGCGCAGCATTACGCGCGCCGTGAACTCAAGTTTGACGAAGAAAACGAGCGCCTGCGCGCCGCCTATGATGCCGTGAATGAGCGCGCGCTGCAGATCGAAGCTGAACAGGAGAAGCGCGCCGAGCGCGAGCGCAGCCTGTTGCAGCTCCAGAACGAGCACGCCAATGCCATGGCGCAAGAGATCAAGCTGACCGATCCGCGCAATATCACCGTGTTCGAGCATGGCATCCCGACGCCGAATGCTGTCGGCTATTATGCCAAGGCGGTCGGTCCGGCCAACGCCTATCCCTTCGATGGCAAGGGCTCTGGCACCAGCGGCGTGCATGGCCGCCGCTATGCCCGCTTCATCGTCTGGGGCACCAATCAGGCCAATGCAGACAGGCTGATCAAGCAGTGGATCGGCCCGCAGGGTCAGGTCCTGGAATTCCGTCCGTTCACCGGCAAGCTCAAGATGACGGAGATCTGACGGTGACGCTGACCGACTTCATCGAGACCCTGGTCGTCGCTGCCAATCTGGGTATCTTCCTGCTGGTGGTGCTGACCATCTCCGAGCGCCTGCGCGCCGGCTGGCGCTTTGTCGAGCGCCAGGTACAGGAGATCGTTTCGCGCCGCGAACAGGCCGAGAAGGACCAGTCGCATTACGACGACACGCTGACCGACGAGCGCAAGAAGGTGGCCGAGATCGAAAGCCAGATTTCGCGCGCGCGTTCCGAGCTGGAGTCGCTGGAAGGCCGCCATGGCGAGACCGACCTGCCATTCTTCTATACCGCGACACCGATCGAAGGCGTCGATCCGCGCTTCCCGTCCTGGCGCCTGATGGCGCATAACCCCCAGCTCGGCCAGCGCGCCATGCAACTTTCGGAAACCGCCTACCAGTGGAACGAGGGCCGTTTCTACGAAATCCCGGCGCCGACCCATGCGGCGGCCCGTGCCGCGCTGGAGCGCATCCTGCCGCCGCAAGACGGCTTTTTCGTCCGCGTCGTCGACGACGAAAAGAGTGGTGTGGCTTAAAGCCGCATCCGCATCCATCAGCCGTCTGGCTGCGTATACCTCCTGTTGAAACTAGCGGCGGCCAGCCTATTTCCCTGGCTGCAACGCCATGGAAGGCGGGATAGCGGTATTTTAGTAGCCAGGGCCATGATCGACTCAATCCATACGGCTGCGTCATTGCCGGATCGCTTCGATTTCGCGCATCCGGAATTGCGTCGGGCCGGGGCGTATTTTGCCCGCGGTGAGAATCGGGAGCCGTTACTGGCGTTACCGATAGGTAGCCTGACTGGCTCGGTGACGCTGGGGGCATTGGCGAGCAGCCTTAATCTGCCGGCCGATGACCCGGACTGGCTGCTGCTCGAACTGGTGCCATTGGCGCTGCGCTATCGGCGGAAAGTCGAGGCCGGCTCGGCGATGCCGAGTGAACTTGCCGATGGCAGCCCGTCCTGGCTGCCCCAGGCACATGTGCAGCAGCGTGGCGCCGCTCTGGTCTGGCGGGCGTTGCAGCCGTCAGAAACTGCGGGGGAGGCGCCGTCGGCGGCGGGGACCACACCTGAACAACTCCGAGATATGGCCCTGCGCCTTAAACCTATGTTGCCGCAACTGAATGCCGATGCCTTGGAGCGGCATTTGCGGCAGGTGATTCTTGACCTGGCCCGCAGTGATTGGGTGCGGCGGGCGACAAGCGTCTTGCAACGCACGGTGGGCGAGATGGCGCAATTCGCGGCGGCAAGGCCGAGTGATCCGCTTGGCGATACAGCGCGGCGCACTGCCATGCTGCTGCGCAACGTTGCCATCTGGGGTACGCGCCGCGCCATGCTGTGTGATGCCGCGACATCAGATGTCCGCCGATTGTTGCAGGAGCCGCAAATCCTGCGGCATCGCGCCTGGCCTCTGCTTGGTGAAATGCGCGCCATGGCATTGGATGTCGAACCGATTGTCACTCAGTGGCAACAGGCGCGCGGCAGGGGCGATGGCGTCAGGATACGCGATCTGGACAATATTCTGCGATTGGCCGTGGCACGCTACAGCAGTTTCGACCCAGAGATTTTCTCCAGGCCGAAACTACCCGACCCGTCGAATGAAACATTCGATGCATGATCGGGCTATGAGGATGGGGACTTGCAATGAACAATGAGCACCCTGCCGATGCGGGGCACAGCCTGACGCTGGAGCCGCTCAGCCTGCGTGGTTATGAGGAATTGCCGTTGCAGGCCTTGAAGGATTATCCATCTCTCATGGCCTGCCATCAGGCGTGGTTGGCGGCACAATCCGATGGCCACCTGCCGGCAGTCATCGAGGTTGATACCCTGCCGCCCGAGGTGATGCCCTATACCATGCTGCTCGACTATTTGCCGGAAGAGGCCGATGTTCGCGTGCGGATTGCCGGCCTCTATGTTGGCGAACGCAGCCATCAAGCCGGCGGTGGCCAGCGGTTGCGCAACTTCTTCAGCGAAGAAGATGCGCGCATCGTCTTTGCATCCATGCGCAGGGTTGCCGAAACCCGTCAGCCGAGCCTGGCGCGCAGGAGCTATGTGGCGCTGAACGGCACGCAATACACTTATGTGCGGCTGATCCTGCCGCTTTCTTTGGACGGCAGCACCGTGACCGGGTTCTTCAAGACCATTGAGCCGGAAACCTTGCATATGCAATCGGTCTGACGGCGTAGTGCTGACCGTCATGCCCTGCGGAGGCAGGGCATCCACGCGTTATCTTTTCTAAAGTAAAGCAAATCGTGGATGGTCGGCCTTCACCGACCATGACGATGCGATGGGAATGGTCAGAAGCAAACCCTAGCGGTTCAATTCCTTCATCGCGCCTTCGAGGCCGCCGAGCGTGAGTGGGAACATGCGCTGGCTCATCAGTTGGCGCACCACGCCGACCGACGGCGTGAAGTCCCAGTATTTCTCCGGCACCGGATTGAGCCAGGCGGCTTTCGGCCAGGTGTCGAGCAGGCGCTGCATCCACACTGAGCCGGCCTCTTCGTTCCAATGCTCGACGCTGCCGCCCGGCTGCACGATCTCATACGGGCTCATGGTGGCGTCGCCGACGAAGATCAGCTTGTAGTCACTCTGGTATTTGCGCAGCACTTCCCACGTTGGCTGGAATTCGTTGTGGCGGCGGCGGTTGTCCTTCCACAGCTTTTCGTAGACGCAGTTATGGAAGTAGAAGAATTCCATATGCTTGAATTCGGCGCGCGCGGCCGAGAACAATTCCTCGCAGACCTTGATATGGTCGTCCATCGAGCCGCCGATATCGAACAGCAGCAGCACCTTCACCTTGTTATGCCGCTCCGGCACCAGCTTGAGGTCGAGATAGCCGGCGTTGTTGGCGGTCGACTTGATGGTGTCCGGGATATCCAGTTCCATCTCGGCGCCATCGCGCGCGAATTTGCGCAGGCGGCGCAGCGCGACCTTGATGTTGCGGGTGCCGAGTTCGACGCTGTCGTCCAGGTTCTTGTATTCGCGCTTGTCCCACACCTTCACGGCACGGCGGTTGCGCGACTTGTCCTGGCCGATGCGCACGCCTTCCGGATTGTAGCCATAGGCGCCAAAGGGAGAGGTACCGGCGGTGCCGATCCACTTGCTGCCGCCCTGGTGGCGCTCCTTTTGCTCCTCCAGGCGTTTCTTCAGCGTCTCCATCAGCTTGTCCCAGCCGCCGAGCGCCTGGATCATCGCCTTTTCTTCTTCCGTCAGGGTCTTCTCGGCCAGCTTGCGCAGCCACTCCTCGGGAATGTCAGCCGAGATGGTGTCGGAGACGAATTCCAGGCCGTTGAACACCTGGGAGAAAACCCGGTCGAACTTGTCGAGGTTGCGCTCGTCCTTCACCAGGGCGGAGCGGGAGAGATAGTAGAAATCCTCCACGCTGTAATTCGGCACGCCCTTTTCCATGGCCTCGATCAGCGTCAGGTACTCGCGGAGCGTCGCGGGCACCTTGTTCTTGCGCAGTTCGAGAAAGAAATTGATGAACATGGCGCCCTCCCTGGAAGGCCTCGTTCAGGTCTTAGCGGTTTTCACGCCGCGCGATGAAGGCAAGGCGCTCGAACAGGTGCACGTCCTGCTCGTTCTTCAGCAGCGCGCCGGCCAGCGGCGGAATCAGCTTGCCCTGTTCCTTGGTCTTGAGCGCTTCCGGCGGCAGGTCCTCGGCCATCAGCAACTTCAGCCAGTCGAGCAGTTCCGAGGTCGAGGGCTTCTTCTTCAGGCCCGGCGTCTCGCGCAGTTCGTAGAACACGTTCAGCGCCTCGCGCACCAGATTGCGCTGCACGCCGGGGTAATGCACCTCGACGATCTTTTCCATCGTCTCGCGGTCGGGGAAGCGGATGTAGTGGAAGAAGCAGCGGCGCAGGAAGGCGTCCGGCAGTTCCTTCTCGTTGTTCGAGGTGATGATGACGATGGGGCGCTGCGCCGCCTTGATGGTCTCGCCGGTTTCGTAGACGAAGAATTCCATGCGGTCGAGTTCGAGCAGCAGGTCGTTCGGGAATTCGATATCGGCCTTGTCGATCTCGTCGATCAGCAGCACCGGGCGGTTGGCGCCGGTGAAGGCATCCCACAGCTTGCCCTTCTTGATGTAGTTCTTGATGTCGTGCACGCGCTCTTCGCCGAGCTGGCCGTCGCGCAGCCGCGACACCGCGTCATACTCATAGAGGCCCTGCTGCGCCTTGGTGGTCGACTTGATATGCCAGGTGAGCAGCGGGGCGTTCAGCGCCTTGGCCACCTCGATGGCCAGCACGGTCTTGCCGGTGCCCGGCTCGCCCTTCACCAGCAGCGGGCGCTCCAGCGTCACCGCGGCATTCACCGCCACCATCAGGTCGTTGGTCGCGACATAGGAATCGGTACCGGTGAACTTCATCGTCGTTTCCTGAGTTTTGTTGGTCTGGGTCAGTTTCAAACGCTGGTTAGGCTAATGCGCGCGGGCGTGCGGCGCAATATTGACCCTACGGTAATCAGTGATAGGGCGGTAATCGGCAGTAAGGGAAGGGGGAAGGGGCCGGGGCCGGGCTATTCGGCGCTACCGGCGGTATCGTGGCTCTTGTAGCTGACGCAGAGCTGGTTGCGGTCGGTGTGGCTCAAGGCGTCGCCGGTCTTGCCGCAATGATGCGTGGTTTCCGCCGGGGTGAGGTGGTTGACGCAGAACAGCGAGCAATCCTGGCAGATGCCGTATTGCATCACCGAATGACGGTTCTGCAGTTCGTAGAGCAGCTTGGACAAGCCGCGCACCAGGGAGGCGCCGCAATCCATGGCCATGTCGTCGATGGCCTTTTCCAGCGTGCGCATCGGATCCCGCGCCAGCATGGCCCGGCCTTCATCGGTCAGGCGCAGTTCCACGCCGCGGCGGTCGCAGGTTTTTTTCACCCTGTCGACCAGGCCTTTGTTCTCCAGCGCGATCAGCGTCTGGGACACCGTGCCCTTGGTTGACCCCAGGTAATCCGCCAGGGCGGAGGGGGTGCGGGAATAGCGGTTGGCCTGGGCCAGGAAGCGCAGCACTTCCCACTGCGCCGGATTCAGGCCGTCGACGAACTGGAGTTCGCGGGTGAGCCGGCCCAGGCGGTCGAGCAATAGGGTAACCCTTTGCGCCAGCATGGTTTTCGCGGCAACTTCGGGCTCCGGCGTTGACGCCTCGAGCGGCATGTCGTGCAGTGGTGTGACAGCCATCACAAGTTCGTATCGACTCTAAATTATCATTTGCCAGAACACGGGACCGGGTGCAGGATCATAGCGACCCGATACCAGTCCATGCCGTGTCCCTACGGCCCGTCGAATCAAGATGGTAGTGCGGACGGGTGGGAAAGTCGATGGAGGATGTACCATGAGCCTGCGCAACACACCGAGCCGCTCCCTGGAAGGCGCTGACCGCCGCTACCTCTCCACGGTCATGAACAAGGCCATGCTCACCGAGGAACAGGAACTGTCGCTGGCCAAGCGCTGGAAGGAACACGGCGACCAGCAGGCCATGCAGGAGATGGTTTCCGCCTACCTGCGCCTGGTCGTCGCCACCGCCGGCCGCTTCCGCAATTACGGCCTGCCGATGTCTGACCTGATCCAAGAGGGCAATATCGGCCTGATGCTGGCGATCAACCGCTTCGACCCGGAGCGCGGCGTGCGCTTCTCCACCTATGCTACCTGGTGGATCCGCTCCTCGATGCAGGAATACGTGCTGCGCAACTGGTCGATCGTGCGCTCCGGCACCTCGGCCGGCCAGAAGGCGCTGTTCTTCAATCTGCGCTGGCTGCGCGCCAAGCTGGAGCGCAACGGCGGCAGCCTGACGCTGGATGACGCCAACCGCAATGAAATCGCGGCCACGCTGAAGGTTTCGCCGAACGAGGTTTCCGCCATGGCGATGCGGCTTTCGGGCCGCGACCATTCGCTGAACGAGCCGATGGGCGGCGAGGAGGGCGGTGAGGCGTTCCAGGATTTCCTGGTCGATCCCGGCCCGAATCCGGAGCAGCAGGTCGAGGCCCGCCATGACGGCGCGCTGCGTCATACCTGGCTCACCGAATCACTGGACCAGCTCAACCCGCGCGAACGCCTGATCGTTTCCGAGCGCATGCTCAACGACGACAAGGTGACGCTGGAAGAACTGGGCGAGCGCCTCGGCGTGACCAAGGAGCGTGTGCGCCAGATCGAAACCAAGGCCTTCGCCAAGCTGCAGAGCCTGGTGCTGAAGAAGAGCCGTGAGGCCGGCGAAACCTCGCTGATCGAGGGCTTCCTGCCGGCCAAGGTGAAGGCTGAAACCGGTAACTGCGTCTATTGCTGAAAAAGCGCCTCGTCCGCCCGCCCTGTGCTTGACATGGGGCGGGCGGGGAGGTACACCGACCGCCGCTGCGGGGGTGTAGCTCAGTTGGTTAGAGCGTCGGCCTGTCACGCCGAAGGTCGCGGGTTCAAGTCCCGTCACTCTCGCCACTTTTTCAGTGGTTTAGCGCAGCAAAGCGATCCAAAAAGGGCGGTCCCACGGGCCGCCCTTTTTCGTTGCGCCATCCCCCCTCGATATTCACAACGCTACCCAGGCTGCGCTAGGCGCCATTCCCGCTGCCTGATCGCCACGGAGGGGGCCTCTGTATGCAATGCCTTACAACCACTGGGGGGAGCGACTCCGAGGCTTCGGGCGAGGCTTTGGTGGGACTCTCGGCAGGGCTCCGGCATGGCTGGAGGGTGGGGCTTTGCCGGTCGCAGGCAGAGGCATTGGCTGGGCCATCCGATACGCCGCCAGGCAAAGGCGCTAGGTACTTGATTTGCTGCTGTTTAACGCCTCTTGCGAGTCACTCGCAAAGGGCCGTTTACGGAGATTATCCAGGGGCTAAATTATTGCGGTGCGGCAGATAACGGTCTAATACTCCGGAGCCTCCGGTGGGTGGGACTGCCAGGGGCTGACTTCTTGCTGTTTCCTAATACAGAGGAGAGTGCAACCGTGGACGCCCTACTGCGGGAGTACCTGCCGATCCTGCTGTTTCTTGGCCTGGCAATCGTCCTGGCCTTGGTGATGGCGCTGCTGCCTTTCGTTGCCGCCAAGCGCAATCCCGATCCGGAAAAGAATTCCACCTACGAATGCGGCTTCGAGCCGTTTTCGGACTCGCGGCGCCAGTTTGATGTGCGCTTCTACCTGGTGGCCATCCTCTTCATCATATTCGACCTTGAAGTCGCCTTCCTGTTCCCCTGGGCGGTGGCGCTCGGCGATATTGGCGTGTTCGGTTTCTGGTCGATGGTGGTTTTCCTCGGCGTGCTGACCGTCGGCTTCATTTATGAGTGGAAGAAGGGGGCCCTGGAATGGGAGTGAGCGGCGCCATGGACAAGACCCCGGCTACCCCCGCCGCAAGCGGCATGCAGCTTGGCTCGCCCCAGGACACCTTCTTCAAGGACCTGTCGGATGAACTCGCCGACAAGGGCGTGGTGGTTTCCTCGCTGGACAAGCTGGCCAACTGGGCCCGCACCGGCTCGCTTTGGCCGATGACCTTCGGCCTTGCCTGCTGCGGCGTGGAGATGATCCACGCCTACATGGCGCGCTACGATCTCGACCGTTTCGGTTCCATGCCGCGCGCCTCGCCGCGCCAGTCGGACGTGATGATCGTGGCCGGCACGCTGACCAACAAGATGGCGCCGGCCTTGCGCAAGCTCTATGACCAGATGGCGGAGCCGCGCTACGTCATCTCCATGGGAAGCTGCGCCAATGGCGGCGGCTATTACCACTATTCCTATTCCGTGGTGCGCGGTTGCGACCGCATCGTGCCGGTGGACATCTACGTGCCCGGCTGCCCGCCCACGGCGGAAGCGCTGGTCTACGGTCTGCTGCAGTTGCAGAAGAAGATTCTGCGCACCACCACCATCGCGCGCTGAGCGGGGACCGCATGACGGATCAAAAAGCGCTGATCGCCGAGCAGGAGCAGGCGCTCAAGGAACTGGGCGAGCATATCGCTGCCAGTGTGCCGAACGACGTTACCAGCTTCCGCGTCAGCCATGGCGAGTTGACCCTGGCGGCGCCGGCCGAGCGCATTGTCAGCCTGCTCACCTTCCTGCGCGATGACGGCAACTGCCAGTTCGTGCAGCTCATCGACGTGCTTGGCGTCGACTGGCCGGAGCGCGAGAAGCGGTTCGACATCGTCTATCACCTGCTCAGCCTGAAGCTGAACCAGCGCGTCCGCATCACCGTGCAGACCGATGAGGATACCCCGGTGCCGTCCGTCACCGGCGTCTATTCCGCTGCTGGCTGGTTCGAGCGCGAGACCTGGGACATGTATGGCGTGATGTTCTCGGGCCATCCGGACCTGCGCCGCATCCTTTCGGATTACGGCTTCGAGGGTCATCCGCTGCGCAAGGATTTCCCGCTCACCGGCTATGTCGAAGTGCGCTACGACAACCAGCAGAAGCGCGTGATCTACGAACCGGTGCAGTTGCCCCAGGAATTCCGCCGCTTCGATTTCATGAGCCCGTGGGAAGGCGCGAAATACGTGCTGCCGGGCGACGAAAAGGCAAAGGCGTAACATGGCTGAAGTCGCGATTGCCAATTACACCCTGAATTTCGGCCCGCAGCATCCGGCAGCGCACGGCGTGCTGCGCCTGGTGATGGAGCTGGATGGCGAAATCGTCGAGCGTTGCGATCCGCATATCGGCCTGCTGCATCGCGGCACCGAGAAGCTGATCGAGAACAAGACCTACCTGCAGGCAGTGCCGTATTTCGACCGGCTCGACTATGTCGCGCCGATGAACCAGGAACATGCCTTCGCGATCGCCACCGAGCGCCTGCTCGGCCTGGAAGTGCCGCGCCGCGGCCAGTTCGTGCGCGTGATCTTCTCCGAGATCGGCCGCCTGCTGAACCACATGCTGAACGTGACCACCCATGCCCTCGATGTCGGCGCCACCACGCCGGCTTTGTGGTGCTTCGAGGAGCGCGAGAAGCTGATGGAATTCTACGAGCGCGTTTCCGGCGCCCGTATGCATGCCGCCTATTTCCGTCCCGGTGGCGTGCACCAGGACATGCCGAAGGGCCTGGCCGAGGATATCTACAAGTATTGCGAACGCGTGCAGCCGGTGCTCACCGACGTTGAGAACCTGCTCACTGAGAACCGCATCTACCGCCAGCGCAATGTCGATATCGGCGTGATCTCGGCCAAGGATGCGATGGACTGGGGCTTCTCCGGCGTGATGCTGCGCGGTTCGGGCGTCGCCTGGGATCTGCGCAAGTCGCAGCCCTACGAAGTCTACGACGAACTGGATTTTGATATTCCGGTGGGCAAGAACGGCGATTGCTTCGACCGTTATCTCTGCCGCGTGGAAGAGATGCACCAGTCGGTGCGCATCATCCGCCAGTGCATCGAGCAGATGCCGGAAGCCGGCCCGGTCTCGTCGGACGACCGCAAGGTGGTGCCGCCGAAGCGCGGAGAGATGAAGACCTCAATGGAAGCGCTGATCCATCATTTCAAGCTCTACACCGAAGGCTATCGCGTGCCGGAAGGCGAAGTGTATGCCGCGGTGGAAGCGCCGAAGGGTGAGTTCGGCGTCTATCTGGTGTCGGACGGCTCCAACAAGCCGTATCGCTGCCGCATCCGCGCCCCGGGCTTTGCCCATCTGCAGGCGACGGATTTCATGTCCAAGGGCTACATGCTCGCCGATGCCGTCTCGATTGTCGGCAACATGGATATCGTGTTCGGAGAGATCGACCGATGAGTGGCGTCCATATCGCACCGCCCGAGCAGCAGCCCAAGGATTTCGCCTTCACGGCGGAAAACCTGGAGAAGGCCAAGGCCTTCATTGCCAAATACCCGGCTGGCCGCCAGCGCAGCGCCACCATGCCGCTGCTGGATCTGGCGCAGCGCCAGCATGGCGGCTGGTTGCCGCTGGCCGCGATCCGCGCCGTGGCAGATATGCTGAGCGTGCCGGAAATCCGCGTGCTGGAAGTCGCCAGCTTCTACACGATGTATAACCTGGCGCCTGTCGGTAAGCATTTCGTGCAGGTCTGCACCACCACGCCCTGCTGGCTGCGCGGCTCGGAGCAGATTGTTGCCGCCTGCGAGAAGCATCTCGGCATCCATTGCGGCGAGACCACCAAGGACGGCCAGTTCACCCTGATCGAGGTGGAATGCCTCGGTGCCTGCGTGAATGCACCGATGATGCAGATCGCCGATGATTTTTACGAGGATCTCGATGCCGCCAGCACGGTGAAGATCCTGGAGGCCCTGCAGCGCGGCGAAAAGCCGAAGCCAGGGCCGCAGAATGGCCGTATCGCGTCGGCGCCGCTGGGCGGCCCGACCACGTTGCAGAGCTTCAACCAGCCGGCCGGTAATGCCCCGGCCGGTGGCGGCGAATAAGCGGAGCCCGGGCATGTTGCAGGATAAGGACCGCATCTTCACCAATCTCTACGGCCAGCAGCCGTGGAACCTGGCCGCCGCGCGCCGTCGCGGCGACTGGGATGGCACCAAGGACATCATGGCCAAGGGCCAGGACTGGATCATCGAAGAGATGAAGAAGTCCTCGCTGCGTGGCCGTGGCGGTGCCGGCTTCCCCACTGGCCTGAAGTGGTCCTTCATGCCGAAGCAGTCCGATGGCCGGCCGAGCTATCTCGTGGTCAATGCCGACGAGGGCGAGCCGGGCACCTGCAAGGACCGCGACATGATGCGCCACGATCCGCATAAGCTGATCGAGGGCTGCCTGCTCGCCGGCTTCGCCATGCGTGCCGTTGCTGCCTACATCTATATCCGTGGTGAGTTCCACCACGAAGCCAATGTGCTGGAAGCCGCTATCGACGAAGCGCGCGATGCCGGCCTGCTCGGCAAGAATGCCTGCGGTTCGGGCTATGATTTCGATGTTTTCGTGCATCGTGGCGCTGGCGCCTATATCTGCGGCGAGGAAACCGCGCTGATCGAAAGCCTGGAAGGCAAGAAGGGCCAGCCGCGCCTGAAGCCGCCTTTCCCGGCCAATGTCGGTGTCTGGGGCTGTCCGACCACGGTGAACAACGTCGAAAGCATCGCGGTGGCGCCGACCATCCTGCGGCGCGGCGGCGAGTGGTTCGCCAGCATCGGCCGTCCGAACAACACCGGCACCAAGGTTTTCTGCATCTCCGGCCACGTCAACAAGCCGTGCAATGTGGAAGAGGAGATGGGCATCCCGCTCAAGGAATTGATCGAGAAGCATGCCGGCGGCGTGCGCGGCGGCTGGGATAACCTGCTGGCGATCATTCCGGGCGGCTCCTCGGTGCCGCTGTTGCCGAAGTCGATCTGCGACGACGTGCTGATGGATTTCGACAGCTTGCGCGCCCAGCGTTCCGGCCTCGGCACCGCCGCCGTGATCGTGATGGACAAGAGCACCGACGTGGTGCGCGCCATCGCCCGGCTCTCGAAATTCTACAAGCATGAATCCTGCGGCCAGTGCACGCCGTGCCGCGAAGGCACCGGCTGGATGTGGCGCGTCATGGAGCGTCTGGTGAAGGGCGAAGCCGAGAAGCATGAAATCGACATGCTGCTCGAAGTCACCACGCAAGTGGAAGGCCACACCATCTGCGCCCTTGGCGATGCCGCTGCCTGGCCGATCCAGGGCCTGATCCGGCATTTCCGCCCCGAGGTGGAGCGCCGCATCGACGCCTATCACGCCGGCAAGCCGGTCCTTCCCGTGGCTGCGGAGTAAGCCCATGCCGACTTTGACCATCGACGGCATCCAGGTAACGGTCGAGCCCGGCACCACCGTGCTGCAGGCCTGCGAACTGGCCGGCAAGGAAATCCCGCGCTTCTGCTACCACGAACGCCTAAGCATCGCCGGCAATTGCCGCATGTGCCTGGTGGAACAGGAGAAGGCGCCGAAGCCGATCGCCTCCTGCGCCATGCCGGCCGCCGATGGCATGGTGATCAAGACCGACACGCCGCTGGTGAAGAAGGCGCGTGAAGGCGTGATGGAATTCCTGCTGATCAACCACCCGCTGGATTGCCCGATCTGCGATCAGGGCGGCGAGTGCGACCTGCAGGACCAGTCGATGGGCTATGGCAAGGGCGCCTCGCGCTACGACGAGCATAAGCGCGCGGTGAAGGACAAGAATATGGGTCCGCTGGTGGCTACCACCATGACCCGCTGCATCCATTGCACCCGCTGTGTCCGCTTCGCCACCGAAATCGCCGGCGTGCCCGATCTCGGTGCCATTGGCCGTGGCGAGGATACCGAGATCACCACCTATCTCGAGAAGGCCTTCGCCTCCGAGCTTTCCGGCAACGTGATCGATCTCTGCCCGGTCGGCGCGCTGACCTCGAAGCCTTATGCCTTCACCGCCCGTTCCTGGGAATTGCGCAAGACCGAGAGCGTCGATGCCATGGACGCGCTGGGCAGCAATGTCCGCATCGACGTGCGTGGCCGTGAAGTGATGCGCGTGCTGCCGCGCCTGAATGAAGCGGTGAACGAGGAATGGATTTCCGACAAGACCCGCTTCGCCTATGACGGCCTGAAGAAGCGCCGCATCGACCAGCCCTATGTGCGGGTGAACGGCAAGCTGCAGCCGGCGACCTGGAACGAGGCGTTTGCCGCTGTTGCCGCCGGCCTCAAGGGCCTCTCTGGCAGCGAGATTGCTGCCGTGGCCGGCGATATGGCCTGCGCCGAAAGCGTGATGGCGCTGAAGGACCTGCTTGGCAAGCTTGGCTCGACTTTGACCGAATGCCGCCAGGATGGCGCGAAGGTGGACCCGGCCAACCGCGCCAGCTACCTGTTCAACTCAGGCATTGCCGGCATCGACCAGGCCGATGCGATCCTCATTGTCGGCAGCAACCCGCGCAAGGAAGCCGCCGTGCTGAACGCGCGGCTGCGCAAACGCTATCTGCGCGGCAACGTCAAGATCGCGGTGATCGGCGAAGCCGCCGACCTTACCTACAAGTATGAGCATCTCGGCACCGGTCCGATGACGCTGAAGGCCATCGCCGATGGTAGCCACGCTTTCGCTGATGTGTTGAAGAATGCCAAGAATCCGCTGCTGATCCTGGGGCAGGGCGCTGTGGCCCGCACTGACGGCGATGTGGTGCTCGGCCTGGCCTGGCAGGTGGCGGATCGCTGCGGCCTGGTGAAGGATGGCTGGAACGGTTTCTCCGTGCTGCATACGGCGGCTGGTCGTGTCGGCGCGCTCGACCTCGGCTTCGCGACGGCAGGCGGCATCGACAGCATTCTCGCCGGCACGCAGTCCGGCGCCATCAAGGCGCTTTACCTGCTCGGCGCCGATGAATTCGACACCGCCAAGATCGGCAATGCCTTCGTGGTCTACCAGGGCAGCCATGGCGATGCCGGTGCGCGCCGCGCCAATGTGGTGCTGCCGGGCGTGGCCTATACCGAGAAGGATGCGATCTGGGTCAACACCGAGGGCCGCGTGCAGCTCGGTCGCCGCGCCGCTGCGGCGCCCGGCGATGCCCGCGAGGATTGGGCGATCCTGCGTGCGCTCTCCGAAGTACTGGGCCAGAAGCTGCCCTATGACAATCAGGGCGCGCTGCGCCGCCGCATCTTGGAAGTGGCGCCGCATTTCGGCGCTGTCGACCGCATCACCCCGGCGGCCTGGGGCGTGTTCGGCGTCAACGGCATACCGAATGATGTGCCGTTTGCTTCGACTGTGGCCGATTTCTACCTCACCAACCCGATCGCCCGCGCCTCGACCACCATGGCCGAGTGTTCTGCGGTGATGCGCGGCGAAACCCTGGCGATGACGGGCTCCGATGACTGATACGCTGTTTCAGACTCTGTGGCAGGGCTATATCTGGCCGGGTGGCCTGATTCTGGCCAACATCCTGGCGCTGGTGGTGCCGCTGCTGATTGCGGTCGCCTACCTCACGCTGATGGAGCGCAAGGTGCTGGCTGCCATGCAGCTCCGCATGGGCCCGAACGTGGTCGGCCCCTTCGGCCTGCTGCAGCCTTTCGCCGATGCCGTGAAGCTGATCTTCAAGGAACCGATCATCCCGTCGGGCGCCAACAAGATCCTGTTCATCCTGGCGCCGTGCCTCACCTTCATTCTCGCGCTGATCGCCTGGGCTGTGATTCCGGTGGCGGAAGGCTGGGTGATCTCGAATATCAATGTCGGCGTGCTCTACCTGTTTGCGATTTCCTCGCTCGGCGTCTACGGCATCATCATCGCCGGCTGGGCCTCGAATTCGCGCTATGCCTTCCTTGGCGCGCTGCGTTCCTCGGCGCAGATGGTGTCTTACGAAGTCTCCATGGGCTTCGTCATCATCACCGTGCTGCTTTGCGTCGGTTCGCTGAACCTCACCGCCATTGTCGAAGCCCAGCGCACGGTGTGGTTTGCCATCCCGCTGCTGCCGATGTTCGTGATCTTCTTCATCTCGACGCTGGCCGAGACCAACCGGCATCCGTTCGATCTGCCGGAAGCGGAAGCCGAACTCGTTGCCGGCTATCAGGTGGAATATTCGTCGATGCACTTCGCCCTGTTCTTCCTGGGCGAATACGCGAACATGATCCTGATGTGCGGCATGACCACGATCCTGTTCCTCGGTGGCTGGCTGCCGCCGTTCAACGTCGCGCCCTTCACCTGGGTGCCGGGGATCGTCTGGTTCTTCCTCAAGATTTTCATCCTGCTGTTCATCTTCATCTGGATCCGCGCCGCGCTGCCGCGCTACCGCTACGACCAGTTGATGCGGCTGGGCTGGAAGGTGTTCCTGCCGATCTCGCTGTTCTGGGTGATCGCGACCGCCGGTGTGCTGGTTGCCTTCGACCTCCTGCCGAAAGGGATGTAAGCCATGGCACTGCTCGATCGCGGCGCCCGCGCCATCTTCCTCACCGAAATGCTCGGTGGCCTGTGGCTGACCTTCAAGTACATGTTCCGGCCGCGCGCCACCCTGAACTACCCCTATGAGAAGGGGCCGCTGAGCCCGCGTTTCCGCGGCGAGCATGCGCTGCGCCGCTATGCCAATGGCGAGGAACGCTGCATCGCGTGCAAGCTCTGCGAGGCGATCTGCCCGGCCCAGGCCATCACCATCGAGGCCGAGCCGCGCGACGATGGTTCGCGCCGCACCACGCGTTATGACATCGACATGACCAAGTGCATCTATTGCGGCTTCTGCCAGGAAGCCTGCCCGGTGGATGCCATCGTCGAGGGTCCGAATTTTGAGTTCGCCACCGAAACCCGCGAGGAGCTGTTCTATGACAAGAACAAGCTGCTGGCGAATGGCGAGCGCTGGGAATACGAAATCGCGCGCAATATCGCCGCCGATGCGCCTTACCGGTGAAGAGCAGCGACGGGCGAGGGGGATAGAGTATGATCGTACAGGCCTTGGCCTTCTATCTGTTCGCGGCCATCACGGTGGCCAGCGGCGTCATGGTGATCGCGGCGCGCAATCCCGTGCATAGCGTGCTGTTCCTGATCCTGGCTTTCTTCAATGCCGCCGGCCTGTTCGTGCTGATGGGCGCTGAATTCCTGGCGATGATCCTGGTCATCGTCTATGTCGGCGCCGTGGCGGTGCTGTTCCTGTTCGTGGTGATGATGCTGGACATCAACTTCACCGAACTGCGCCAGGGCTTCCTGCAATACCTGCCGGTCGGCGCGCTGATCGGCCTTGTGCTGCTGGTGGAACTGATCCTGGTGCTGGGTGGCCTGGTCGCCGTGCCGCAGACCGCGCCGGCACTGCTGCCGATCCCCGATCCGGCCAAGGTGCATAACACCGCCGCCTTGGGGCAGGTGCTCTATACCAAGTACATCTATCTGTTCCAGGGCTCCGGCCTGATCCTGCTGGTGGCCATGATCGGCGCCATCGTGCTGACCCTGCGCCATCGCCCGGGTGTGCGTCGCCAGGATATCGGCGTGCAGGTCGGCCGCCGCCGCGACGAGGCGGTGGATGTCCGCAAGGTCGAGCCGCGGAAGGGAATCTGATCATGCTGACCATCGGCCTTGGCCATTACCTCACCGTTGCCGCCATCCTGTTCACGCTCGGCATCTTCGGCATCTTCCTCAACCGGAAGAACGTCATCATCATCCTGATGTCGGTCGAACTGATGCTGCTGGCGGTGAATATCAACCTGGTGGCTTTCTCCACCCATTTGCAGGATCTGGTCGGCCAGGTCTTCGCCCTGTTCGTGCTCACCGTGGCAGCGGGCGAGGCGGCGATCGGCCTGGCGATCCTGGTGATCTATTTCCGCAACCGCGGCTCCATCGCGGTTGAGGACATCAACATGATGAAGGGCTGAGGCCAGCGATGACGATGTATCATCTGATCGTTTTCCTGCCGCTTCTGGCCGCGATCATCGGCGGTTTGGGCGGCCGGCGCATCGGCGATGCGGCCGCCATGGCGGTGACCACCGGCGCGGTCTGCGTCTCGGCCATCCTGTCCTGGTTCGCCTTCTACTCGGTGATCTACAAGGGCGGCTCCACCAATGTGGTGGTGCTGCACTGGATCAGCTCCGGCGCCTTCGTGGTTGACTGGGCGCTGAAGATCGACCAACTCACCGCCGTGATGCTGGTGGTGGTCAACACCGTGTCCGCCCTGGTGCATATCTATTCGATCGGCTACATGAGCCACGATCCGCACCGCGCCCGCTTCTTCTCGTATCTGTCGCTGTTCACCTTCGCCATGCTGATGCTGGTGACGTCGGACAACTTCGTGCAGCTCTATTTCGGCTGGGAAGGTGTCGGTCTGGCCTCCTACCTGCTGATCGGCTTCTGGTTCAAGAAGCCGTCCGCCAATGCCGCCGCGATCAAGGCCTTCGTGGTCAATCGCGTCGGCGATTTCGGCTTCGCGCTCGGCATCATGTGCCTGTTCTGGGCCACCGGCTCGGTGGCTTTCGACACCGTGTTCAAGGCGGCGCCGGATCTCGCCGGCAAGACCTTCCATTTCCTGTGGAAGGACTGGGACATCCTCACCGTCGGCACCTTCCTGCTGTTCCTCGGCGCCATGGGCAAGTCGGCCCAGCTTGGCCTGCACACCTGGCTGCCGGATGCCATGGAAGGCCCGACCCCGGTTTCGGCGCTGATCCATGCCGCCACCATGGTCACCGCCGGCGTCTTCATGGTCGCGCGCTGCTCGCCGATCTTCGAATACGCCCCGGCAACGCTGCAATTCGTCACCATCGTCGGCGCCACCACGGCGTTCTTCGCCGCCACGGTCGGTCTGGCTCAGAATGACATCAAGCGCGTCATCGCCTATTCGACCTGCTCGCAGCTCGGCTACATGTTCTTCGCGCTCGGTGTCTCTGCCTATCCGGCGGCGATCTTCCACCTGTTCACCCATGCCTTCTTCAAGGCGCTATTGTTCCTGGGTGCCGGCTCGGTGATCCATGCTGTGGATGGCCAGCAGGACATGCGCCACATGGGCGGCCTGTGGAAGCATATCAAGGTGACCTATGCGATGATGTGGATCGGCAGCCTGGCATTGGCCGGTTTCCCGATCTTTGCCGGCTATTATTCCAAGGATATGATCCTGGAAGCCGCCTTCGGCGTCGGCACCGGCGTCGGCCAGTATGCCTATATCATGGGTATGGCGGCGGCGATCCTCACCGCCTTCTATTCCTGGCGCCTGATCTTCATGACCTTCCATGGCGAGCCGCGCGCGGATCATCATGTGATGGAGCATGTGCATGAAAGCCCGATGGTGATGCTGTTCCCGCTCTTCGTGCTGGCTTTCGGCGCGGTCTTCGCGGGCATCACCTTCTACAATGGCTTCGTCGGCCACCATTGGCAGGAATTCTGGGGCAATGCCATTCTGGTGCTGCCGGCTAACAAGGCGATGGAAAACGCTCATCACGTGCCATTCCTGGTCAAGGTCGGCCCGATCATCGTCGGCGTCATCGGCATCGCGGTGGCCTGGTGGGCCTATGTCCGCGACACCACCATTCCTACCGCCGTGGCCAAGCAGCAGCACATGCTTTACAGCTTCCTGCTCAACAAGTGGTATTTCGACGAACTGTATAACTTCATCTTCGTCCGTCCTGCGTTGTGGCTCGGCCGTGTGCTATGGAAGGGCGGCGATGGCCGCATCATCGATGGCCTGGGGCCGAATGGCTTTGCCGCCACGGTAGCGAAGCTGGCCAAGCGCGCCAGCGTGCTGCAGACCGGCTATGTCTACCACTACGCCTTCGCCATGCTGATCGGCGTGGCGGCCCTGGTCACTTACTTCTTCACCAAGCTCGGGGCGCACTGAGATGTCCGGTATGCCGCTCCTCTCCATCGTCACCTTCCTGCCGCTGGTCGGCGCCGCCTTCATCCTGCTCGCGCGCGGGCCGGAAGAGATCGTCGCCCGCAATGCCCGCAACGCGGCTTTGTGGACCACGGTGATCACCTTCGCGGTGTCGCTGCTGATCTGGATCAACTTCGACAACTCGACCTCGGCCTTCCAATTCGTGGAAAAGCACGAATGGCTCGGCGCCGGGATCAACTACCATATGGGCGTGGACGGCATTTCGATGCTGTTCGTGATCCTCACCACCTTCCTGATGCCGCTCTGCATCCTGGCTTCCTGGGAAGCCATCGAGCATCGCGTCAAGGAGTACATGCTCGCCTTCCTGGTGATGGAAACCCTGATGATCGGCGTGTTCTGCGCGCTCGATCTGGTGCTGTTCTATCTGTTCTTCGAAGCAGGCCTGATCCCGATGTTCCTGATCATCGGCATCTGGGGCGGCAAGAACCGCATCTATGCCACCTTCAAGTTCTTCCTCTACACGCTGCTTGGTTCGCTGCTGCTGCTGCTGGCGCTGCTCTACATGTACTTCAAGGCCGGGACGACCGATATTCCGACCCTGATGGCCTTCCGCTTCGATGCGGATGTGCAGAAGTGGCTGTGGCTGGCCTTCTTCGCCTCCTTCGCCGTGAAGGTGCCGATGTGGCCGGTACATACCTGGCTGCCCGATGCCCACGTGGAAGCACCGACCGCCGGTTCCGTGATCCTGGCCGGCGTGCTGCTGAAGATGGGCGGTTACGGTTTCATCCGTTTCTCGATCCCGATGTTCCCGGATGCCAGCGTGTATTTCACGCCGCTGGTCTTCGCCTTCTCGGTCATTGCCATCGTCTATACTTCGCTGGTGGCCCTGGTGCAGGAGGATATGAAGAAGCTGATCGCCTATTCCTCGGTGGCGCATATGGGATTCGTCACCATGGGCACGTTCAGCCTCACCATGCAGGGCGTGCAGGGCGCGATCTTCCAGATGCTCAGCCACGGCATCGTCTCGGGCGCACTGTTCCTTTGCGTCGGTGTGGTCTATGACCGTCTGCATACCCGCGAGATTTCGCGTTACGGCGGTCTGGCCAACAACATGCCGAAATACGCCGTGGTGTTCATGCTGTTCACCATGGCCAATGTCGGCCTGCCGGGCACCGCCGGCTTCGTCGGCGAAATGCTCACCCTGGTCGGTGCCTTCAAGGCCAATACCTGGGTGGCCTTGATCGCCACCTCCGGCGTGATCCTCTCGGCCGCCTATGCTCTGTGGCTCTATCGCCGCGTGGTATTCGGCGAACTGACCAAGGATGACGTGAAGTCGATGCTCGATCTCAGCCCGCGCGAGATCGCCACGCTGGCGCCGCTGGTGGTGCTGGCGCTGTGGATGGGCATCTATCCCGGCCCGTTCCTCGATGTGATGGCGGTGTCGGTGAAGAACCTGTTGGATCAGCATCAAACCGCGCTGGCCGCCGTCAAGGCGGCGGTGGCGGCCCGCTAGGAGTTGGCATCGTGACTTTCGCTTCGCTCGCTCCCGCCTATCCGGAACTCTGGCTCAGCGTTGCCGCCATGGCCTTGCTGCTGCTCGGCGTATTCAAGGGTGAGGGTTCCACCCGCCTGGTCGCCTGGCTCAGCGTCGCCGCCTGCGCCATCGCCGTGCTGCTGATCCTGCAGCAGCCGTCCGGCCCGCGCCCGGCCTTCGAGAACCTGTTCATCGCCGATGGCTTCGCACGTTTCGCCAAGGTGCTGATCCTGATCGGCTCCGGCTTCGCCATCGTGCAGTCGCTCGGCTATATCCGGCATCACCGCATGGATCGCTTCGAGTATCCGGTGATCGTGCTGCTGGCCACCATCGGCATGATGATGATGGTGTCGGCCAACGACCTGATTGCGCTCTATCTCGGCCTCGAATTGCAGAGCCTGTCGCTCTACATCCTCGCCGGCTTCAAGCGTGATTCCGCCCGTGCCACCGAGGCCGGCCTGAAGTATTTCGTGCTCGGTGCGCTGTCGTCCGGCATGCTGCTCTATGGTTCGTCGCTGATCTATGGCTTCACCGGCGCCACCGGCTTCACCGATATCGCCGCCGCCCTGAAGGGCAGCCAAGGGGCTTCGATCGGTCTGATCATCGGCATCGTGTTCCTGGCCGCCGGCCTGGCCTTCAAGGTTTCCGCCGTGCCGTTCCACATGTGGGTGCCGGACGTCTATGAAGGTGCGCCGACCCCCGTCACGGCCTTCTTCGCCGTGGCGCCGAAGATCGCCGCCATGGCGTTGTTCTGCCGCGCGCTGCTCACGCCGTTCGGCGGCATTTCCGGCGACTGGCAGCAGATCATCATTGTCATCAGTGCGCTTTCCATGGTGCTGGGTGCCTTCGCCGCCATTGCGCAGTCGAATATCAAGCGCCTGATGGCCTATTCCTCCATCGGCCATGTCGGCTATGCCCTGCTCGGCCTCGCTGCCGGCACGGAAGAGGGCGTGCGCGGCGTGCTGATCTATCTCGCCATCTATCTGGCGATGAACGTCGGCACCTTTGCCTGCATCCTCTCCATGCGTCAGCGCGACCGCATGGTGGAAGGCGTCTCCGATCTCGCCGGCCTGGGCAAGACCCATCCCGGCATGGCTTTGCTGCTGGCCGGCTTCATGTTCTCGCTTGCTGGTGTGCCGCCGCTCGCCGGCTTCTTCGGCAAGTTCTATGTCGTGATGGCGGCAATCAACGCCCAGCTCTATGTGCTGGCGGTGATCGGCATGCTCTCCAGCGTCGTCGGGGCCTATTACTATCTCCGCATCGTCAAGGTGATGTATTTCGACGAGGCTTCCGAGCCGCTGGCCAAGCCGGTGCGTACCGAACTCGGCGCCGTCATGGGCATCACCGGCCTGTTCACGCTGCTCTACTTCGTCTATCCGGCTCCGCTGGTGACGGCTGCGGGCGTCGCCGCCAAGGCGCTGTTCCCGTAAGGACAGGCATTGCACTGGCGCCCGCTCGGCTTCGCCGAGATCGACAGCACCAACGAGGAAATCCGCCGCCAGGCCGAGGCCGGGGCGGCGGAAGGATTGGTGGTGACGGCCCGGCGTCAGACCGCAGGGCGCGGGCGCCGTGGCCGTGCCTGGGATAGCCCGGAAGGCAATCTCTTCGTCTCTGTGCTGCTGAAGCCACGCCGCCCGGCGCATGAGGCGGCGACGCTTTCCTTCCTGGTCAGCCTCTGCGTTGCCGAGGCCGTGCTGGAAGCGGCTCCCGCGCTGCAGGGCCGCATTTCCTGCAAATGGCCGAACGATGTGCTGATCGATGGCGCCAAGCTTTCCGGCATCCTGCTTGAGTCCCGCACCGCTCAAGGGGCTGGCCAAGGTGGCGGCCTGCTGGACCACTTGATCGTCGGCATCGGCGTCAACCTGGTCTGGAACCCGGCCGACACGCCTTATCCGGCGACCAATCTTGCCATGCTGGGAGTGGTGGAAACACCGGAAAGCTTCCTGCCGCGACTGCTGGGGCGCCTCGGCTTCTGGTATGATCGCTGGCAGGACGAAGGTTTCGCCCCGGTGCGCCAGGCCTGGCTCGGTCTGGCCCAGGGTGTTGGCAAGCCGGCCGTGGCGCGGCTTGGAACCGAGGAAGTGCGCGGCCGCTTCATTGCCCTGGATGAGGGTGGTGGCCTGATCCTGGAACTGGCCGATGGATCTCGCCGCACCATTACTGCCGGTGACGTTTTTCCCGCTGCTTGATAGGAGAGCGACATGCTGCTCGCGATCAATGCCAACAACACCAACGTCAAATTCGGCGTCATCGATGGCGACCGCATCATTGGCGAATGGCGCCAGCATACTTCCGCCATGCGCACTGCCGATGAACATGCGGTGTGGCTGCTGCAACTGATGCAGATTGAGGGCATCGACCCCAAGACCGTGCGCGAGGCGATCATCGCTTCCGTGGTGCCGCAGGCCACCTTCAACCTGCGCCGTCTCTGCACCCGCTATTTCGATACCGAGCCCTTGGTGCTAGGCGAACCAAACGTGGTCTACGGCATCCAGGTGAAGGGCGCCGGTGCCGGCGCCGACCGTATCTGCAACACCATCGGCGCCTCGGTGATGTTTCCCAAGGCGCCGATGGTGATTGTCGATTTCGGCACCGCCACTACTTTCGACGTGGTGGATGAGGAGGGCAGCTATTGCGGCGGCGTAATCGCGCCGGGCATCAATCTCTCCATTGAGGCGCTGGTCAATGCCACGGCTTTGCTGCCGCGTATCGTGGTGGAGAAGCCGCAGAAGGTGATCGGCCAGACCACGGTGGCCTGCATGCATTCCGGTGTCTTCTGGGGTTATGTCGGCCTGATCGAGGGCATCGTGGCGCGCATCAAGAACGAATTCGGCCGGCCGATGCGAGTGATCTCTACCGGCGGCTTGGCGCCGGTATTCGATGGCGCCACCGATGTGATCGAGCAGATCGTGCCGGATATCACCGTGCGCGGGCTGATCGAGATCAACCGCCGCAGTCGCAAGGCCGCCTGATCATGGCAGCCACCAAGGCCGATGACGGCCTGTATTTTCTCCCCCTGGGCGGCGCCAACGAGATCGGGATGAATCTCAATCTCTATGGCTACCGCGACCAGTGGCTGATGGTGGATCTTGGCACTAGCTTCGCCGACGACACCGCGCCGGGCGTCGACATGATCGTGCCCGATGTCACCTGGATCGCCGAACGCAAGGACAAGCTGCTCGGCTTGGTGCTGACCCATGCCCATGAGGACCATCTCGGCGCCATCAGCCATTGCTGGCATGAACTCGGCTGTCCGATCTGGGCCACCGGCTTCGCGGCCTCGGTGCTGCGGCGCAAGCTGGAGGAGAAGGGCATCGAGGAACTGGTGCCGATCACCATCTACCAGCCGGGCGAGGTGATCCAACTCGGGCCGTTCCGCATCACGCCCATAGGCATCACCCATTCGACACCGGAAAGCCAGGCGCTTGCCATCGAGACGCCGCAGGGCACGATCCTGCATACCGGCGACTGGAAGCTCGATCCCGATCCGGTGCTGGGGCCGGCCACCGACCGCGCGGCGATTCAGCGCTTCGGCGACCAGGGCGTGCTCGCCATGGTCTGCGACAGCACCAATGTGTTCAGCCGCGGCCGCTCCGGTTCGGAAGGCGAGGTGCGCGACAGCCTGCTCAAATTGCTGGCCGGGCGCGAGGGCCGCATCGCCGTCACCACCTTCGCCTCCAACCTGGCGCGGCTGGAGACGCTCTATGACGTCGCGAAGCGGATCGGCCGCTCGGTCTGCCTGATTGGCCGCTCGCTGCACCGCTTCACCGCGGCGGCGCATGAGAATGGCTATCTGCGCGAGGTGCCGCATCTGGTCGACGAGCGCGAGGCCGGCTATCTGCCGCGCGACAAGGTGATGTATGTCTGCACCGGCTGCCAGGGCGAAGTGCGCGGCGCCATGGCGCGCATCGCCTTCGACCAGCATCCGCATGTGGCCTTGAGCCCCGGCGACCTGGCGCTGTTTTCCTCCAAGATCATTCCCGGCAACGAACGCACGCTCTACCGGCTGCATAACGAACTGGTGCTGCGCGGCATCGAGGTGATCACCGAGAAGGATGCCTTCGTGCATGTCTCCGGCCATCCCTCGCGCGATGAACTGGCGGAGATGTATGCCCTGGCCCGGCCGCAGATCGCCATCCCGGTGCATGGCGAACCGCGCCATCTGGTGGAGCATGCCCGCTTCGCCCAGAGCCTGCAGGTGCCGCATGGCATCGTGCCGCGCAACGGCGACCTGATCCGCATTGCGCCCAATGGGCCGGAAATGGTGGAGGAGGTGCCGGCCGGGCGCCTGGCCATCGACGGCGACGACCTGATCCCGCTGCAGGGCGGCACGCTGCAGGCCCGCCGCAAGCTCAGCTTCAACGGTACCGCCCTGGTATCCCTGGCGGTGGACGAGAAGGGCTACCTGGAGGCCGATCCGATGGTAACCCTGTCCGGCGTGGTCAACGGCGATGCCGCGGAGCTGGCCGAGACGATTGCCGAGCAGATCGGCAACGCGGTGGACAAATTGTCGCGGCGCCAGCGTTCGGATGCCGATCTGGAGGAAACCGCGATAAAGGTGTTGCGCCGGGCGCTGAAGCCGGTGACGGAGCGGAAACCGCTCTGCCAGGTGCATATCATCCGCTTGTCAGATTGAGCCGCCGACCCGATATTAAAGCCTGTAAGACTTTCAAGGAGCCCCCCATGATCGGACGCCTGAACCACGTTGCCATTGCCGTGCCGGACCTTGCCGCAGCCTCGGCCACCTACCGCGACACGCTCGGCGCCAAGGTCTCGGATCCGCTGGCCCAGCCCGATCATGGCGTGACCGTGGTGTTCGTCGAGCTCGACAACACCAAGATCGAATTGCTGCATCCGCTGGGCGAGGGCTCGCCGATCGCCAACTTCCTGGCCAAGAACACCTCGGGCGGCATCCACCATGTCTGCTACGAAGTGACCGACATCTATGCCGCCCGCGACAAGCTGAAAGCGGAGGGCGCCCGCGTGCTCGGCAGCGACGAGCCGAAGATTGGCGCCCATGGCAAGCCGGTGCTGTTCCTGCATCCGAAGGATTTCCTCGGCACCCTGGTGGAGCTGGAGCAGGTCTGAGGACCGGCTTTCAAGTCATGACCTGGTTCAACGCCATCGTTGCTTTCGCCTGCATCTTCATGCTGACCCTGTTCTGCGTGCTGCCGATTGGCGTGCGCACCTCGGAGGAGGCCGGCGAGCAGATGCTGCCCGGCCAGGCCAGTTCAGCGCCGACCAATCCGCGCATGGGCTTCAAGCTGCTGCTTACCTTCCTGATCAGCTTAGGGGTTTTCGCCGCTTTCTATGCGGTGGGCTATTTCGGCCTGATCGATACCCACGCGCTGCTCGGGCGCGGGGAGTAATCTGTTCTACTGAAACCATTGTCATGCCCGGGCTTGACCCGGGCATCTCACGACACGCGGCCTGAGATGCGCGGCTCAAGGCCGCGCAAGACGCTTTTGGTAGTAGCGGTTATGCTCCGGCTTGGCCGGGGATGCACGCGTTTCATTTTTCCCGGACTTCAGTGCATAACTGCCTAGTTACTAGGCATAATAAAACAAAAATTTTTTGTGAAATAGGCATAAAAATAAGGAGCAAGGATGAAACCCTGCTCCGTTTCCCGTCTCGCACGGGTAAGTTTAAGCCTCCCCAGACTTGGGCCGCCTGTTTCCAAGCGGTTGCGATACTTTTATAGCCAAAAGAACGAGCCGTGTCACCGGGTATTTTCACAAAATCTAACAAAATGTTAAGCGAGCCCGGCTAAGCTATTGGAATGTTGCGCAAGGGACTTTTGCATATTCTCGCGGCAGCACTGCTCACGGGTCAGGCAATGGCTCAACAGCCGGCGCAGAAGCCCGCGACTCGCTCCACTACCGCAGATACCAAAGCCGAATCGTCACCCTTGCCGACAGTGGTGGCGCTGGACACCGAATCCTGCCGCAAACTCTTGGCACGGCAGCCGAAAGCCGTGCCCGGTGCGGATTATGTGCCGGGCGTGGACGTGCGGGGCCGTGCCGTGGCGCCGGCCGATCTGCCGCTAGGCCAGGCTGGCGCCAGCATTCTCGATCCGCGCCTCGGCATCTCGCTGAAATTCACACTGGCCGAACTGCTCGGCAGCCGCGCGCCGGCAATGGCGCGGCAGGCGGAAGTGACCGTGGGCAAACTCGAACTCGATCCCGCCACGGGCAAGCTGAACTTCCAGAACCAGCCGGTGGAGAAGCCGGCGGAAGATGCCGTGCTGGCAGCCTGCCGCGAGCATCTGGCGAAGCTGCCATCCCGGCGTTGAATTCGGCGTGAAGCCCGGTGTGATCCTGGCCGGGTGCGCCCTTGCGGGGGCGGGGGCCGCGCCTTAAAAACGCCCTAGTGTCGCATCATCAAGTGTCTCGCATCATCAAGGAAGCATCATGCGCCTGAGCCGCTTTTTCCTGCCCGTGCTGAAGGAGAACCCCTCCGAGGCGCAGATCGTCAGCCATCGCCTGATGCTGCGTGCCGGCATGGTGCGCCAGAACGCTGCCGGCATCTATTCCTGGCTGCCGCTGGGCCATCGTGTGCTGAAGCGGATCGAACAGATCGTGCGCGAGGAACAGGATGCCGCCGGCGCCCAGGAAATGCTGATGCCGACCATCCAGTCGGCCGAGCTGTGGCAGAAGAGTGGCCGTTACGACGATTACGGCAAGGAGATGCTGCGCATCACCGACCGCCACGAGCGGCCCTTGCTCTACGGCCCGACCAACGAGGAAATGCTCACCGACATCGTGCGTGGCGACATCAAGAGCTACCGCGAGATGCCGAAGATCATCTACCACATCCAGTGGAAATTCCGCGACGAGGTGCGCCCGCGTTTTGGCGTCATGCGCGGCCGTGAATTCCTGATGAAGGATGCCTATTCCTTCGATCTCGACCAGGCTGGCGCGCGCCGCGCCTATAACCGCATGTTCGTTGCCTACCTGCGCACCTTCGCCCGCCTGGGCCTGCGCGCCATCCCGATGCAGGCCGATACCGGCCCGATTGGCGGCGACTTGAGCCACGAATTCATCATTCTGGCCGAGACCGGCGAGAGCGCCGTGTTCTGCGACAAGGCATTGGTGGAGCGCGATGTGCTAGGCCAGGGCGTGGATTACGAGGCCGATCTGCAGCCCATCGTCGATAGCTGGACCGCGCCCTATGCGGCCACCGAGGAAAAGCATGATGCTGCCCGCTTCGAGGCGCTGCCGCAGGAGCGCCAGCTTGCCGCGCGTGGCATCGAGGTCGGCCATATCTTCTATTTCGGCACCAAGTATTCCAAGCCGATGGGCGCGGTGGTGCAGGGACCGGGCGGCGAGCCGATCACGCTTGAGATGGGGTCCTACGGCATCGGCGTGTCTCGCCTGGTCGGTGCCATCATTGAGGCCAGCCATGACGAGGCCGGTATCATCTGGCCGATGAGCGTGGCGCCGTTCCATGTCGGCCTGATCAACCTGAAGGTCGATGATGCCGCCTGTGCTGCGGCCGCCAACGACCTGCAGGCCAAGCTGGAAGCGGCCGGCCTGACGGTGCTGCATGACGACCGCGACGAACGCGCCGGTGCCAAGTTCGCCACCATGGACCTGATCGGCCTGCCCTGGCAGGTGACGGTCGGCCCGCGCGGCCTCAAGGCCGGTGTGGTGGAAGTGAAGAACCGCGCCAGCGGCGCCAAGGAGGAACTCTCCGTGGATGCCGTCCTCGCCAAACTCGTTGCCGCGAAGGGATAGGCATACATGCCGTTCGGCGCTTTCGAGTGGCTCCTGGCGTTGCGCTACCTGCGTGCTCGCCGCCAGGAGGGCTTCATTTCGGTGATCGCGGTGTTCAGCTTCCTCGGCATCATGCTGGGGGTGGCGACGCTGATCATTGTTATGAGCGTGATGAACGGCTTCCGCGCCGAACTGGTCGGCCGCATCCTTGGTCTCAACGGCCATATCATGATCCAGGCCGAACGCAGCGTGACGCTGGATGACTATGCCCGGGTGGCCGAGAAGGTCGGCGGCCTGGTGCATGTGATCCAGGCCAACCCGATGATCGAGGGCCAGGTGATGGCCACCGCCAACGGCCAGGCTTCCGGCGTGATGGTGCGCGGCATCAAGCAGAGCGACCTGTCGCGCGAGACCAGTATCGCCAAGGGCATGCGCCAGGGCAGTCTGAAGGATTTCACCGGCGAGGATGCGGTGGTGATCGGCCACCGCCTGGCGCGCAAGCTCGGCGTCACGGTCGGCGACAAGGTGACGCTGATCTCGCCGCAGATCACCGCCACGCCGTTCGGCACCGTGCCGCGTGGCCGCGCCTACCAGATTGCCGGCATCTTCGATGTCGGCATGTTCGAGTATGACTCAGGCTTCGTCTTCATGCCGTTCGAGGCCGCTCAGGTTTACTTCCGCCTCGGCGACACGGCGCACGCGGTGGAAGTCCGGCTCGATAACCCGGACCAGGCCCGCCGCATCGGCAACGAGATCATCCAGGCGCTCGGCCCCGGCTATCGCTATTACGACTGGCAGCAGGCCAATGCGCATTTTGTCAGCGCCTTGCAGGTCGAACGCAACGTCATGTTCCTGATCCTGACGCTGATCATCGTGGTGGCGGCTTTCAACATCATTTCCAGCATGATCATGCTGGTGAAGGACAAGGGGCGCGACATCGCCATCCTGCGCACCATGGGCGCGGCGCGCGGCTCGATCCTGCGTGTCTTCGTCATCGCTGGTGCCAGCATCGGTGTGATCGGCACTTTCATCGGCTTCCTGCTCGGCCTGGGCTTTGCCACCAATATCGAGCATATCCGCCAGTTCCTTCAAAGCCTCACCGGCTGGCAGCTTTTCCCCGCCGAAATCTATTATCTGTCACGTTTGCCGGCCAAGGTGGACTCCAACGAAGTCGTCTATGTCGTGCTGATGGGACTGGCCCTGTCTTTCCTCGCCACGCTCTATCCGAGCTGGCGGGCCGCCCGCCTCGATCCGGTGGAGGCGTTGCGTTATGAGTGATGCGCTGCGGCTGGAGAATGTCATCCGCACCTTTCGCCAGGCCGGTGAGGAATTGCAGATTCTGCGCGGCGTCGACCTGGCGGTGAAGTCCGGCGAGATCGTGGCTTTGCTCGGGCCGTCCGGCTCGGGCAAGTCCACCCTGCTGCATACCGCCGGCCTGCTGGAAGCCGCTGATGGCGGCCGTGTAGTTGTTGGTGGCGAGGATTGCAGCCAGCTTGGCGACCATGGCCGCACGCTGATCCGCCGTCGCCGCATCGGCTTTGTCTACCAATACCACCATCTGCTGCCGGAATTCTCCGCTGTCGAGAATGCCGCCATGCCGCTGATGATCCAGGGGATCGCTCGCGGCAAGGCCAAGGCCGAAGCCACCCGCGTATTGGAGGGCCTGGGGCTTGGCCACCGCCTGACGCATCGGCCGGCGCGTCTCTCCGGTGGCGAGCAGCAGCGCGTGGCGATTGCCCGCGCGGTGATCGCCAAGCCGCAATTGCTGCTGGCCGACGAACCGACCGGCAACCTGGATGAACGCACGGCGGAAGCCGCTTTCCAGGCCCTGCTGGCACTGGTGCGCGAGACCGGCATCGGTGCCCTGATCGCTACCCATAACCTGGCCCTCGCGCAGCGCATGGACCGTATCGTCACGCTGCATGAAGGCCGATTGCACGCGGCATGAGTATTCCGCCCGAACCGGTGCCGCCCGCCGAAGCGGCCAGCCGGGTTTCCTACGACGACGACCTTGCCCTGCGCCTCAGCGGCGACAGCAGCTTCCGGGCGGTGCTGTTTTGCCTGCTGATCCTCGGCTTCAATATCCTCGACCGTTTCATTGATCCGGTGCATGCCAATGATGCGCTGCTGTGGCGTTCAGCGGTCGCGATAGCGATCCTGCTGGTGCAGGGCGCATGGGTGATCTCGAAGCATAAAAGCTACACGCTCTACCGCCGCCTGGTGCTCACCCATACTATTACCGTGCCGACAGGCATGACGCTGGCGGTGGCGCAGCTCGATATGGGCCTGGTCTACGGCCTGGCGAATTTCATTTTCATCTACATCTGGATTCCCAGCGTGCTGCCGAGCCGGCGCGACGCACTGCTTGGTGGCCTATTTTCCGGCACGGCAATCATCGCCATTTCCTGGTTGCATGGCGAACATGGTCTGGCGCTGGCCAATATCATCTGCCTGGTCGGGCTTGGCACCGTGCTGTCGATGCTCACCGCCACCAAATTCGAGGCGTCGCTGCGCCGCGCCTGGGATCAGGAGCAGTTAGCCGCCCAGGAAGCCCGCACCGACATGCTGACCGGCAGCAGCAATCGCCGTCATTTCGAGGAAGTGGCGCTTGCGGAATGGGGCCGTTGCAAACGCTATGGCCGCGATGCCGCCTTGCTGCTGTTCGACCTCGATCATTTCAAGCGCGTCAATGACCAGTATGGCCATGGCATCGGCGACCGCGTACTGCGCCGGGTGGTGGCGCTTTGCCGCGACGAGATCCGCGATATCGACACGCTCGCCCGTATTGGTGGCGAGGAATTCGCCCTGCTGCTGCCGGAAACCGATGCCGGCCAGGCAGCAATACTGGCCGAGCGCCTGCGCCAGCGCCTGAGGGACGAACGGATCGATACCGGCAAGGGGGCGATCAGCGTTACCGCCAGTTTTGGTATCGCGCCGCTGCTGAACGGCGACGAGGAATGGCGCCAGGCGCTGCGCCGGGCCGATGCCGCGCTCTATCGCGCCAAGGCCGACGGGCGGAACCGGATCGAGCGGGCGGGTTAGATCACCCACCGCATTTTGGCGTGATCGTTCAAGACCGGGCAGGCTGCCACCGGCATGTTCAAGCCTCCACCACAGGGAGGCGGTCATGCAACTCAGCATCAACGGACAACAGGTCACGCTGCCGGACGAGCTTGCCGGTGAACCTTTGCTCTGGTTGTTGCGGGAGGATCTGGGTCTTACCGGCACCAAGTTCGGCTGCGGCGTCGGGCTCTGCGGTGCCTGCACCCTGCATGTCGATGGCGTCGCCACCCGCGCCTGCCAGGTGACAGCATTGGATGTCGCCGGGCAGACGGTTGTCACCATTGAAGGCTTGGGCGGACCGGATGCACTGCATCCGGTGCAGCAGGCCTGGATCGCCGAGCGGGTACCACAATGCGGCTATTGCCAGGCCGGGCAGATCATGACCGCCGCCGCATTGCTCAGCACCAATCCAACGCCGGACGATGCTGCCATAGACGCGGCGATGAGCGGCAATCTCTGCCGCTGCGGCACCTATTGCCGCATCCGCCGCGCCATTCATCGCGCCGCAGGTAAGGGGGCCGGGCAATGAGTGGGCGAGCCTCCATGTCGCGCCGCCATTTCGGTTTGGGCGTCGTTCGCGCCGCAGCCGGTATCAGCGTATTTGCATCACTGCCGGCTTGTGCTGCTTCGCTCAATCCGCTGCCGGTGCTGCCGACGCGCGGCGGGCCGGAACCCGCGCATAGTATTCAATGGCTGCATCGCGCGGCCGATGGTCGCGTGACGCTGCTGCTGCCGCGCCAGGAAATGGGGCAGGGGATTGCCGCCGGCCTCTGCCGCATCGTCGCCGCCGAACTGGACGTGCCGCCGCAGCAGATCGCGGTACGGCTGCCCGATACCGGCGCCATTCCGCCAGTGCGCGCCACGGTGGGCAGCGACAGCATCAAGGATTTCGCCCTGCCGGTGGCGCGTGCCGCTGCGCTGCTGCGCGAGCATCTTGCGGCTGGCGGCGGGGCTGGCAGGCTGGAGGATCGCGGCCAGCCGGTAGCCCTGCGCAGCCAGGTGCCGGGTGTGCTGGCGGCGTTGCCGGACCATGATCCGGCGTTGCGAGCCATCGTCGGCGGCGCACCGCTCTATGCCGGCGATATCCGGTTGGCCGGCATGCTGCACGGCCTGGTGCTGGCGCCGGACATGGCGCTGCCGGCTATGCTGCCAGAGGGCGTGAAGCTGGTGAAACTGGGCGATGGCCGGCGCGGCCTGCTGGCGGAACGTGCTGCTGCGCTGTATGGCGTATCGCTCGCGCCATCTGAAAAACCTGCCGCCATGCCGGCATTGGATATCGACGCGCTGCAAAGCCAGGGCCGGCTGGAGCATCGCCTGTTGCGGGATGCCATCGTTGAGGCTGGGCCCTGGAGCCTGGACCGGCGCTACGACATTCCCTTCGCCGCTCATGCCGGTATCGAGACCCGGAGTGCCGTGGCGCAATGGCATGCCGGCGGCAGCACGCGGCTGGAAGTCTGGACCGGCAGCCAGGATCTATTCTTCGTGCGCGGCAGCCTGGCGCGGCATTTCGGCCTGTTCACCGAAGCCGTGAAGGTGCATGGCTGCCGCATCGGCGGCGGTTTCGGCGCCCGCACCATCGTGCGCGCCGAACTGGAGGCCGCCCTGCTGAGCCAGGCGGCGGGCTGGCCGGTGAAAGTGCAATGGCGGCGGCTGCAGGAATTCACCGAAGGCTTCCACCGCCCGCCGAGTTCGCATCGCATCCGCGCCCGCCTGGATGCAGCGGGCCGCATCACCGACTGGTGGCATGGCTTCGCTTCCGGGCACGTGATCTTCACCTCGGCGGCGATGCCGCGCTGGATGCAGGCGGTCACCAGCTTTGTCGCCGATCCCGGCGTGGCACGTGGCGCGGTGCCGCCCTATGGCTTCGCGCGCCGCCGCGTCGAATTCAGCGATGTGCGGCTACCCATCGATACCGGGCCATGGCGCGGCCTTGGCGCCGGGCCGAACGGCTATGCCATCGAAGCCATGATGGATGAACTGGCGCGCCTTGCCGGCCAGGATCCGGTGGCTTTCCGCCTGGCGCATCTGGGCCCCGAACAGGCGAGGCTCGCCGCTTGCCTGCGCCGTGCCGCCGCGCTTGCCGGGCCGCCGTCCGCTATCCCGGGCAGCGGGCGTGGTGTTGCCTGCGGCATCTACAAGGATCATGCCTATGCGGCGGTGATCGCCGACATGGCGGTGGATCCAGCCAGCGGTGCGGCACGGGTGCTGCAAGTCGTCTGTGCCCATGATTGCGGCCCGCTGGTGGATGCCGACCAGGTGCGGGCCCAGATCGAGGGCAACCTGCATTGGGGCCTGGGCATGGTGCTGCTGGAGGCGCTGCCGATTGAGGCGGGGCGGGTGGCTGCCTATACTTTCGCTGATTATCCGATCCCGACCATCGACGTGATGCCGACAATCCATATTGCTTTGCTCGAACCACCAGAGACAAAGCCGGGCGGTGCCGGCGAAACCGCCATGGTCGGGCTTGCCGCCTTTGCCAATGGCATCGCCGCTGCCACCGGCCGGCCGTTGACGCAACTGCCCTACAGACCGGCATGAGCAGCTTCGCCAGCGCCGCCTTTGTCGGCCTGATCCTGCGGCGCATGGCGCTGGCCGGGCTGGAGCCGCCGCCAGACGTGACGGCCTCCGGCCTGCTGGCGCGCGCGTTGCAGCCCGGCGGCAATGTGCAGGTGGCGCTGGCGCTGAAGCAGGCGCTGCTGCGCCACGCCGCCATCGAGCGCGGCGCCGGCTTCCTGCTCGGCATCGGCCAGGGCATTCATGACGTGCCGAGCGACCCGACCCTGGACGTGTTGCGCCGTGCCGCCAGCGCCGCCGATTTGCTGCTGCGCTGGCAGCGACTGGAAAGCTATCACCACTCGCATCACCGCACGCGCATCGAGGCGCTTGATGAAGCCGGCGGCACTGCGTTGCTGCGCCATGTCTCGCTGGGACCCACACCGCCGGCAGCGGTGGAGGATATCGTGGTGCTGGGTCTGCTGGCGGCCCTGTTCCAGGCCATCGGCTGCCGTGGCCTGGAGATCGACCTGATTGCCGGCAATGGCGCCACCCTGGCCGCGATGCGGGATGACCGCATCCTGCTTGGTGCTGCCTTGCCGGCGGACGGCACGGCCCAATGGCGTCTGCGCTGGCGGCAACAGCTGCTCGACACAGTGAGTATCCCCCGGGATGCTGCCGAGGGATTGATCGAGCGGCTCTATGCCCTGTTCGATGACGACCCATTCCGGCAATGGAACTTAAGCGAGGTGGGGCGTGCGCTCGGCCTGTCGTCGCGCAGCCTGCAACGGCGGCTGGCGGAAGCCGGCGCGGGCTATGCCGGCATCCAGCGCGATGCACGGGTGAAACGTGCCGCCCGCGCCATGCTGGCCGGGTCGGCAACGCTGGCTGAAATAGGCTATGCCGCCGGCTTTGCCGACCAGGCGCATTTCACCCGCGAGTTCCGCCGTGTCACCGGCATGCGACCGGCGGAATGGCGCCGGGTTGCGCTGGCGCCGCCGCCGGCTTAAGCCGCGCCGACTTAACCTTGCCGGCGTGCGCGCCATTCCGCGCGGCTCTGGCCCCAGAGGTCGAGTTCGAGATTGAATGGCTCGGGCAGCTTGCCCTGGCGCAGGATGCGCGAGCCAAGGCGCCGGGCCACGGCCTGCGAGGGCGTGTTGGCCGGATCGATGCAGTGGATCACTTCATCCCAGCCGAGATTGTCGAAGGCCCAGTCGATGGCGGCGGTGGCGCCTTCGGTGGCGTAGCCCTTGCCCCAGGTATCGCGCACCAGGGCCCAGCCGACTTCGTGGCCGGGCCAGCCTTCCGGTTCCCAAGGCCCGAGCCGGCCGATCCAGCGCCCGGTGGCCTTCTCGATCACCGAGAACATGGAATAGCCGTTCACCATCCAGCCGCCGGAAATCAGCGCCATGCTGCGCCAGGCCATCACCGGGTCCTTGGCGCCGCCGATATAGCGCTGTGCTTCCGCATCGGCGGAGAAGTTGTACCAATCGGCGCGCTCATCCGCCTGGGGCGGGCGCAGGATCAGGCGCGGGGTTTCAAGGATGACGGACATGGCGGACACCCGATGCGGACAGGGGAACAAAAGGGCCGGGAGACTACACCGAACGCGGCAAAGCCCAAAGGCTAGAATGGTTTTCTGCTTCGTTCGCCTAAATCTGGGAGTCGTCCGCGCCTGTTCCGAATCGGCTGCGACTCGTGGGCCGAGCCAACAGGGCGCAAGCACAAAATCTTGTGGATTGTTCGCGGAATGGCCTGACGGATCTGGGATTCACCCCAGGGGCGTTCTGGCTTCACGGGCCTAGGCGCCGTATCGTATCGGGGCAGAACGGGAGTCGCACGCTGCCATGGCCCACGCTGATTTTGTCCACCTCCGCGTCCACACCGCCTATTCGCTCACCGAAGGCGCCATCCGGGTGGAAAAGCTCGCCGATCTCTGCCTCAAGCACCGTATGCCGGCTGTGGCGATCACCGACACCAACAACCTGTTTGGTGCCCTGGAAGGCTCCAAGGCCCTGGCCGGCAAGGGCGTGCAGCCGATCATCGGCTGTCAGCTCAATGTCTCGCGCCTCGACCAGCAGGCCGGCGGCTTCGGCAAGGCGCTGAAGAAGCCCGACCCCGACCGCGTGGTGCTGCTGGCCCAGAATGCCGAGGGCTATGCCCATCTGATGAAGCTTTCCACCAAGGCCTATCTGGAAGTGCCACCGGGTGAGGCGCCGCAGGTGGCCTGGGAGGACCTGGAAGCTTGGAATGGCGGGCTTATCTGTCTATCGGGCGGCATTGATGGCCCGGTGGCGCGGTTGCTTGCCGATGGTCAGGCTGACGCGGCAAGGGTGGCCCTGCTGCGGCTGCGCGGGATTTTCGCCGATCGGCTCTATGTCGAGTTGCAGCGCCATGGCTGGGCGGCGGAAGCCCGCGCCGAGCCGGGCCTGCTCGATCTGGCCTATGAACTCAACATCCCGTTGGTCGCGACCAACGATTGCTATTTCGCCGACCAGGGCATGTATGAGGCGCATGACGCTTTGCTCTGCATCGCGGAAGGCGCCTATGTCAGCCAGACCAACCGTCGCCGCGTCACGCCCGAACACCGCTTCAAGTCGGCCGAGGAAATGCGGGTGCTGTTCGCCGATCTGCCCGAGGCGATCGACAATACCCTGGTGATTGCGCGGCGCTGTGCCGTGAAGGCCGATGAGCGGGCGCCGATCCTGCCCAACTTCGGCGATGGCTCCGGCGAGAGCGAAGCCGATACGCTGCGTCGCATGGCGCGTGAGGGCCTGGAAAAACGCCTGGTGCAGATCGGCGTTTCCGGCGACGCCGCCAAGCCCTATTGGGACCGCCTCGATTTCGAGTGCAACACTATCATCAACATGAAGTTCCCGGGCTACTTCCTGATCGTGGCCGACTTCATCCAGTGGTCGAAGCGCAATGGCGTCGCGGTGGGACCGGGCCGTGGTTCCGGCGCCGGCTCGGTGGTCGCCTGGGCGCTGACCATCACCGACCTTGATCCGCTCCGCTTCGGCCTGCTGTTCGAACGCTTCCTCAATCCGGAACGCGTCTCGATGCCTGACTTCGATATCGATTTTTGTCAGGAGCGGCGCGACGAAGTGATCCGCTACGTGCAGCAGAAATATGGTGCTGCCAACGTCGCGCAGATCATCACCTTCGGAAAGCTGCAGGCGCGCGCCGCGCTCCGCGATGTCGGTCGCGTGCTGCAGTTGCCCTTGGGCCAGGTCGACCGTATCTGCAAACTGGTGCCGAACAACCCGGCCAACCCGGTGACGCTGGAACAGGCCATCACCCTGGAGCCACGCCTGCGCGAGGAACGCGACCGCGACGAGGCGGTGGCGCGCATGATCAACGTGGCGCTGAAACTGGAAGGCCTCTACCGCAACGCCTCGACCCATGCCGCCGGTGTGGTGATCGGCGACCGCCCGCTGGTGGAACTGGTGCCGCTCTACCGCGATCCCCATGCCAGCATGCCGGCGACGCAGTTCTCGATGAAATACGCCGAAGCCGCCGGCTTGGTGAAATTCGACTTCCTCGGCCTGAAAACCCTGGACGTGCTGGAAAAGGCCATCGAGCTGATCCGCAAGCGCGGCGTCGATATCAGCCTGGCGACGATACCATTGAGCGATAAACCGACCTTCGACCTGCTCGGGCGTGGCGATGCAGTCGGTGTGTTCCAGTTTGAAGGCAGCGGCATGCGCGACATGCTGCGTGGCATGAAGCCGGACGCCTTCGAGGACCTGATCGCGCTGGTGGCGCTCTATCGCCCCGGTCCGATGGAGAATATCCCGAGCTATATCCGCCGCAAGCACGGGCAGGAAACGCCCGACTACATGCACGAAAAGCTCAAGCCGGTGCTGGAGGAGACCTACGGCGTCATCATCTACCAGGAACAGGTGATGGAAATCGCCAAGATCCTGTCCGGCTATTCGCTCGGCGATGCTGATTTGCTGCGCCGTGCCATGGGCAAGAAGATCAAGGCCGAGATGGACGCGCAGAAGGAGCGCTTCGCCGAGGGCGCCAAGAAGAACGGCGTCGATCCGGGCCTGGCCGCCGAAATCTTCGAGCGTGTGGAAAAGTTCGCCGGCTACGGCTTCAACAAAAGCCACGCGGCGGCCTATGCGCTGGTGGCCTGGCATACCGCCTATCTCAAGGCGAACTACCCGGTCGAGTTCCTGGCCGCGTCGATGACGCTCGATATCTCAAACACCGACAAGCTGAACGTGTTCCGTCAGGAATGTTCGCGTCAGGGCATCCCCTTGCTGCCGCCGGATATCAACCGCTCGGAGGTCGAGTTTGGCGTCGAGCAGCTTGCCGATGGCAAGGGCGCGATCCGCTATGCGCTGGCAGCCGTGCGCAATGTTGGCGCCGCCGCGATGGCGCAGGTGGTGGCGGCGCGCAAGGCCGGTGGTCCGTTCAAGAGCCTGTTCGACATGGCTAGCCGCGTCGATCCCGCGGCACTGAACAAGCGCATGCTGGAGAACCTGGCCAAGGCCGGCGCCTTCGACGGGCTGGAGAAGAACCGCGCCAGAACCATGGCTGGCCTCGAAACCTTGATCCGCCATGCCCAGGTGAAAGCGGAGGAACGTGGCAGCAGTCAGGTTTCCATGTTCGGTGGCGGTGGCCCGGCACAGGAACGCGAGCCGAAACTGGCCGATGTCGAGCCGTGGAATCCCATGGACCAGCTCGCCAAGGAATTCGAAGCCATCGGCTTCTATCTCTCGGCGCATCCGTTGGATGCCTACCAGGCAACGCTCAACCGCGTCGGCGCCAAACGCCATGCTGAGATGATGAAGCTGCTGCATAGCGGCGAACAGGTGTTCAAGATCGCCGGCACCGTGGTGTCGCGCCAGGAGCGCACTTCGCAGAAGGGCAAGCGTTTCGCCTTTGTCGGCTGCTCGGATGCCACCGGTATGTTCGAGATCATGGTATTCTCGGAAATCCTGGCGGCGCATCGCGAATGGCTGGAACCGGGCAAGAACCTGGTCTGGACCGTCAATGCCCGCATCGAAGGCGAGCAGGCGCGCTTCACGGCGCAGAAGGTGGAGTTGCTCGACGATGTGGCGGCGCGCGCCGCTGCCGGCATTCGCATCGTGATCGAGAACGAGAAGCCGATCCCGCGTATCCAGGAATTGCTCGGCAAGGCTGGAAGGGGACGCGGCGAGGTGAGGCTCGGCATGCAACTCGTCACCGAGGAACTGATCGACGCCGATATCAAACTGCCTGCCACTTTCGCCGTGAACCCGCAACTGCGTGGCCAGATCCGCGTGCTGCCCGGCGTCGTGGAAGTCTACGACATATAAGCCTACGACATATAAGGTTTAAGCCATGGACGCCCGTTTAGCCGAGACGCAGCAGCCCCAGACCATCCGCCGTGAGGATTACCGGCCACCGGATTTCCGTATCGCCACGGTCGATCTGGAATTTGATCTGTTGCCGCACACGACCAAGGTGAAGGCGACGCTTGGGGTCGAAGCGGCGCAGCCGGGCAAGCCGCTGGTGCTGGATGGCGAGGCGCTGAAGCTGTTTGGCCTGGCCATTGATGGCCGCGCTCTGGTAGCCGACGAGTATGCCGTCACGCCGCATGGCCTGACGATCCATAATCCGCCGGCCAAGTTTACGCTGGTGATTGACACCGAGCTTGACCCCGCCGGCAACACGCAACTGACCGGGCTGTACCAGTCGAGCGGCAATTACTGCACGCAATGCGAGGCGCAGGGTTTCCGCCGCATTACCTATTTCCTCGACCGCCCGGATGTGATGTCGATCTACCGCGTCACCATCCGCGCCGAGAAGAAGTCCTGCCCGGTGCTGCTCTCCAACGGCAACCTGGTGGGGCAGGGAGAATTGCCCGATGGCCGGCATTACGCCGTATGGCATGATCCGCACAAGAAGCCCTGCTATCTCTTCGCCCTGGTGGCCGGCGACCTCGCCTGCAACGAGGACAGCTTCGTCACCCAATCGGGCCGCACAGTGGCGTTGCGCATCTTCACCGAACATGGCAAGGCGGCGCGGTCGGCCTATGCCATGGACGCGCTGAAACGTTCGATGCGCTGGGACGAAACCCGTTTCGGCCTGGAATACGATCTCGACCTGTTCAACATTGTGGCGGTCAGTGATTTCAACATGGGGGCGATGGAGAACAAGAGCCTCAATGTGTTCAACGACCGCTACATCCTGGCCGACCCCGATACCGCCACCGACGCCGATTATGCCGGCATCGAGGCGGTGGTGGCACATGAGTATTTCCATAACTGGACCGGCAACCGCATCACCTGCCGCGACTGGTTCCAGTTGAGCCTCAAGGAAGGCCTGACGGTTTTCCGCGATCAGGAATTCTCTTCCGACATGCGTTCGCGCCCGGTGGCGCGCATCCAGGAAGTGCGGGCGCTGCGGGCGCGGCAATTTCCCGAGGATGCCGGGCCGCTGGCGCATCCGATCCGGCCGGATGCCTATATCGCCATCGACAATTTCTACACCGCGACGGTCTACGAAAAGGGCGCCGAGGTCATTCGCATGCTCCATACCCTGCTGGGCGAGGCCGGGTTCATGCAGGGCATGAAGCTCTACGTCGAGCGCCATGACGGCGAGGCGGCAACCTGCGACCAGTTTGTTGCGGCCATGGCCGATGCCAATGGCTTCGACGCCAGCCAATTCAAGCTGTGGTACGCCCAGGCCGGCACGCCGAGCCTGGAAGTCGCCGGGCATTACGATGTCGCCAACGGCAGTTACGAACTCACCGTGGCGCAATCCTGCCCGCCGACGCCGGGCCAGCCGGTGAAACAGCCGATGCATATGCCGTTGAAGCTCGGCCTGCTCGATGCCCAGGGGCGCGATATGCCGCTGGTCCTTGAGGGCGGGGCAGCGCCGCTTGAAGGTGGCGTGCTTCATTTCCGTGCCGAGCGCCAGACTTTCCGCTTCAAGAATGTCGCAGCCCCCCAGGCGCTGTCGCTCAATCGCGGCTTCTCGGCGCCGGTGCTGATCAAGAATGAAAAGACTGGCGCCGAGCGCGCCTTCCTGATGGCACATGACAGCGATGCCTTCGCGCGCTGGGAGGCCGGGCAGCAATATGCCGCCGAGCTGCTGCTGCGTCGTGTGGCTGATGCCGGTGCGGCCTATGACCCGGCCTTCATTGATGCCGTCGGGCAGATTCTCAAGGATGGCGCATTGGAGCCGGCCTTCGCCGCCGAGGCCATCGTGCTGCCGTCCGAAGATTATATCGCCGACCAGATGGCGGTGGTGGATGTGGAGGCGATCTATGCCGCGCGCAAGGCATTGCGGCGCGAGATTGCCGGGGCGCATCGTGATCTGCTGCTGAAGCTTTATGCTGCCAATAGCGTGACGGGCGTCTACAGCCCCGATGCGGCTTCGGCCGGCAAGCGCAGCCTGAAGAATGTGGCGCTTGGCTATCTCAGTGAATTTGCCGCCGAGGACAAGGCGATCCTCAAGCTGGTAAGCGATCAGTTCGATGCCGCAGACAACATGACCGACCGCATGGCGGCGTTGCGCATCCTGGTCGACCTGGATGTGCCGGAGCGCGTGCGGGCGCTGGCCGCCTTCCATGACCGCTACAAGGATGATGCCCTGGTGCTCGACAAGTGGCTTTCCCTGCAGGCCATCTCGGTGCTGCCGGATACGCTCGAACAGGTGCGCAGCCTGCTCAAGCATCCGGCTTTCTCGATGACCAAGCCGAACAAGGTGCGCGCCCTGGTTGGCAGCTTCACCGCCAATGCCTTGCGCTACCATGCCGCCGATGGTTCGGGCTATGCCTTCCATGCCGAGCGCATGCTGGAACTGGACAAGCTCAATCCGCAGGTGGCGGCGCGGCTGCTGGCACCCTTGGGCCGCTGGCGCCGCTTCGATGCCGGACGGCAAGCCAAGATGAAGGCAGAACTGGCGCGCGTGCTGGCGCAGCCGGGGCTGTCGCGCGAAACCTACGAGATCGCGTCCAAGTCGCTGGCTGAGTAAGCAGCGAGGAAGACGCGCACGGCGCTGCTGACGCGGCGTTCGATTTCGGCTTCCGGCATGCCGCCGGGTTCCAGCTTGAGCAGGCGGCGGATGGTGTTGTGGCCGATCAACATGCCGAAGAACTGCTCGGCGGCGAGCCGGGTATCGGTAATGCTGAGCCGTCCGGCTTTTGCTTCGCGGCCGAGATAATCGGCGAGCCGCGCCAGGCCATTGCCGGGTCCATTGGCGTAGAAGGTCGGGCCGATGCTGGGGAATTGCGGCGCCGAATTGATCAGCAGGCGCTGAAAACTGGTCGAGCGTTCGGTGGTGAGGACGCGCAGATAGCTTTGCCCGAGCAGTTGCAACACCTCGCGCGGTCCGCTGCCGGGTGCGATATCGGCCAGCGGTGCGGTGATCGTGCCGGCGGTGGCCTGCACGATGGCGGCGAAGAGGTCGTCCTTGCCCTCGAACAGATTGTAGATGGTCTGGCGCGAGACCCCAGCTTCCGCTGCTATCGTCTCAAGCCCGATGCCATAGCCATGTTCCAGGAACAGTCGCCGCGCGGTTTCCAGGATCGCCTGGCGCTTCGCCGGATCGGCGGGGCGACCGCGCTTCGCTTTCGGCTTTAGGGCGGTCAATGGCCACCCCCACCACTGCCAACCAGGATCGGTCGCTTGGCAAAAGCGACGGCCAGGGCGGCGGCGGCGAACAGCAGGGTCAGCAGAAAGAAGCAGTCGCCGAAAGCCATGACATAGGCCTGCTGACTCACCTTGTTGCCGAGCAGCTTGGCCGCCAGCACGGTATCGTCGCTTTGCAGCGGCTGCGCCAATCTCACGCCCATATTGTCGATGTATTCCTGGATTTCCCAGCGGCCGGGATTCACGGCCTCCACCAGTCGGTTCCAGTGCAGCGCGGTGCGGTCGATCATCACCGTGTTGATGCCGGCAAGCCCGAAGGCACCACCGAGATTGCGCGTGAGGTTATAGAGCCCGCTGGCATTCTTCACTTCTTCGGCGGGCAGCGTGCCGAGCGAGATGACATTGATCGGCACGATGCAGAACATCAGTGCCGCGCCGCGCAGGATCTGCAGCACCAGCATTTCGTTGAACTGCCACTCGGCGGTGAGATGTGCCATGCTCCAAGTGGAAAGCGCCAGCAGGGTGAAGCCGAAGGCCAGTACCGGGCGCGGATCGACCTTTCGTGCCATGGCGCCGGCGATGGGCGCGGCCATGAATTGCACTAGGCCGGTGACAAACATGATCTCGCCGATCTGCAGGCTGTTGAGGCCACGCACGCGGGCGAGGTAGAGCGGCATCAGGTAGACCAGGCCGTAGAGGCCAACGCCGATGGTGAGACTGAACAGGCAGCCGGTGGCGAAATTGCGGTTGCGGAACGCCTTGAGGTCGACTACCGGGTTTTCGTGCGTAATCGTGCGCCAGAAGAACAGCACGCCGCCGATGGCGCAGGCGATGGCGAAGTTGCGGATCGTCTCGTCTGCCAGCCAGTCATGGCGCGGGCCTTCCTCGATCACGTATTCCAGGCTGCCGAGAAACAGGGCCATGGCGGCGAGGCCGAGATAGTCGAAGCCCTCGAGCAGGCTGAAATCCGGCTTGTCGATATCCATGAAGCCCCAGACCAGCAGGCAGACGATGACGCCCGGCACCACGTTGATCAGGAACAGCCAGTGCCACGACATGAGCTGCGTCAGGTAGCCGCCAAGCGTCGGGCCGATGGTGGGGGCCAGCGTGGCGACCAGGCCGATCACCACCGTGGCGCTGGCCAAGCGCGAACGCGGAAAGATCAGGTAGACGGTGGCGAACACGGTGGGGATCATGGCGCCGCCGAGGAAGCCCTGCAGGGCGCGCATCACGATCATGGCTTCCAGGCTGTTGGCGAAAGCGCAGCCGATCGAGGCAATGGTGAAGCTGGCCGCCGATGCCACGAACAGCACGCGGGTGGAAAGCAGCCGCGACAGGTAGCCCGAGAACGGAATCATGATCACTTCAGCGATCAGATACGACGTCTGCACCCAGCTTATCTCGTCCGCCGATGCAGCCAGTCCGGCCTGAATCTCGCTCAAGGATGACGAGACGATCTGGATATCCAGGATCGCCATGAACATGCCCAGCACCATGGCGAAGTAGCCGATGCGCACACCGGCGCTCGGCATCTTCTCCGGGATGGTGATGGCTTCGGCAGCCGTGGCCATGGCCGGCCTCTTTTCCTTAACCGCGCCGTTAACCGCGACGGTCGATTTCGACCAGCACCGACATGCCGGGCACCAGGAAGGGCAGGGCGGCGGCGTTATCGAGGGTGAGCTTCACCGGCACGCGCTGCACGATCTTGGTGAAATTGCCGGTGGCATTGTCAGGCGGCAGCAGGCTGAATTTGGCGCCACTCGCCGGCGCCAGGCTGTCGATGCGCGCCTTCAGCACCTGATCGGGATAGGCGTCCACCTTGATCACGGCTTCCTGGCCGGGCTTCAGGCCTTTCAACTGCGTCTCCTTGAAATTCGCCACCACATAGATTTTGTCGGTCGGCACGATCACCATGAGCTGGATACCGGGCCGCACATATTGGCCGACCTGGGCGGTGCGGTTGCCGACCACGCCATCCACGGCGGCGCGCACCACGGCATTATCGAGATCGAGCTTTGCGATGGCGAGTTCGGCCTCGGCCTGGGCGATCATCGCCACGGCCTGCTCGCGGTTGGCCCGCAGCACCGCCACCTGGCTTTGCTGCAGCACGCGGCCGGCCTCGGCGCGGTCGGTGGCGGCCTTGGCCTTGCGCTGATCACTCAAGGCGGCTTCCAGCTTCTGGCCGGAGACATACTGGCCGGAGGCGAGGGCGTTATAGCGCTTCAGATCATCATCGGTGCGCTGCTGATCGGCGCGGCTGGAACGCAACTGTGCTTCGGCCTCGGCGATGGAGGCCTGCTGGCTGCCGAGCTGGCGGTCGATGATGTCCAATGCCGCGCGCTTGGTCGCCACCACGGCTTCGGCCTGGGCGGTCTTGGCGCGGAAGTCGCTGTCGTCGATGCGGAACAGCACATCGCCAGCCTTCACCCGCTGGTTCTCGGCCACCTCCATCTTCTGGATGTAGCCGCTTACCTTGGCGGCGACCACGGTGATGTCGGCGCCGAGATAGGCGTTGTCGGTGCTTTCGATGAAACGGCCATGGCTCCACCAGCCCCAGCCGAAATAGCCGCCGCCGCCAAGCAGGGCGGCCAGGAACAGGGTCAGGATGATCTTCTTGCGCATGGGAATACCGGAAGTGCGGGTAGGGATGGCGGACAAGTAATATTCATGGACAAGGTTGTCCAGAAAATACCCTGTGACGGGGGTCACAAGCTAATGCCACCGCAAGAGCCGGATAGCCTGGCATCCCCGGCTGGCCTACACCGATGGGCATGACGCACGACTCGAAATCAGCTTTTAACCGCCTCTGGTTTGCCAATCTGGCCGCTCATGGTGCCGATCAGCTCAGTCTGGCCGCCTTGCCGCTGCTGGCGGTGCTCAGCCTGGGCGCCAGCCCGGAGGAGATGGGGGCGCTGGGGGCAGCCCAGACCCTGCCGTACCTGTTGCTGTCGCTGCTGGCCGGTTTCTGGGCCGACCGTTTCCCGCGCCACTGGCTGATGGCCGGGGCGGAGGCGGGGCGTTCGCTGCTCCTGCTGCTGTTGCCGCTGCTGGCCATTACCGGATGGCTGGGTCTCGGCAGCCTCGGCCTGCTCGGTTTCCTGCTGGCGGCGGCCAGCGTGGTGTTCAATGTCGCAGCCCAGGCTTATCTGCCGGCGCTGGTGGCACGCGAGGGCCTGGCGGCGGCCAATGCCCGGCTGGAATTCGCTCGTGCGGCGGCCGTGTTCCTGGGGCCGGGTGCGGCGGGTCTGCTGGCAAGCTGGGCGTCGCCGGCCATCGCACTCGGCGTTTCCGCATTCGCTTCAGCCTATGCCGCCTGGCTGCTGCGAGCGCCGGAGATGCGCCGGCCGGTACCGCCCCAGCCGCGCCAGTCCCTGGCTCCAGCACTGGCCGAAGGTTTCCGCATCGTGTGGCGCGAACCGTTGCTGCGTGCCATCGCCGGCTGCGCCATGGCATGGAATTTCTCCTGGTTTCTGCTGATGGCGGTGTTCGTGCTGTTCGCGACGCAACGGCTGGGGATCAGCCCGGCCGGTATCGGTATCGTCCTCGGTGTGCAGGGCGTCGGCATGCTGCTGGCCAGTGTCACCCTGCCGCTCTACCAGGCGCGGCTGCCGCTGGGGCTGATGATCGCGGTTGGTCCGTCGCTTTCAGCGCTCGCGGCGGTTCTGGTCGCCTCGGCGAGCCTGGCGGAGGGCAGTGTGGCGATGCTGCTGCTCGGCGCCGGCTTTTTCACCTTCGGCTATGGCCCAATGCTGTGGACCATCGGCCAGACGAGCTTGCGTCAGGCGCTGGTGCCGGCACGGCTGATCGGCCGGGTCAGCGCCATCCAGCAGGTAGCGACATTAGGCATGCGGCCCATCGGCGCGCTGGCTGGTGGCCTGGTTGGCGGTGCTTATGGTCTGGAAGCGGCGATGTGGCTGGCGGCTTGCGGCTTCGGCGTGCAGCTTGCCGTGATCCTGCTCTCCCCGGTACCGCGTCTGCAGGCGCTGCCGGAGGCCGCAGCCTAGACCTTCATCCCGACGACGCCGCGCAGGTCGGCGCCATCCAGATTGGCGCCACGGAAATCGGCATTGGTCAGGTCCGCATCCAGGAAGGACGCGTTCTTCAGGTTGGCCGAGCGGAAATCCGCCATGGTCAGGATCGAGCGGTTGAACTGCGCGCCTTCCAGGTCGGCGCCCTGGAATTTCGCCTGGGTCAGATTGCATTCCTGCAGGCTGGTGGTCTGGCGGCGGTGGAAGGCCCCGCTGATCATCACCGGCGAGAGATTGGCGCCACGGAAATCGGCGTTGGTCATGATGCCGCGATCAAACTTCGAGCCCTGCATTTGGGCGCCGGTGAAATTCGCGTTCAGCATCATGGCGCCGCGCAGATCCGAGAGTACGAAGCGGCAGCCGGAGAAATCGGTGTTGCGCAGGATGGCATAGGAAAAGTCGCCGGCGGAGAAGTTGATATTGGCCAGCTTCTGGTCCGATAGGTCATAGCGGCTGAAATCGATCCGCATGCCCTGCTTGCCCAGGGTGTCGATCCAGGTCAGGTGTTCCTTGACGATGAATTGCAGCGAGCGGTCCAGGCTTTCCAGGCTGCGCGGCATGATCGCCTTGGAAATATCGGCGTCGCGCAAATCAATCGGACGGAAGTAGCTTGCCGTCAGGTCGGCGCCTTCGAAATTGGTCTCGTTCAGCACCGCGCCGGCCAGCACCGCGCCATGCAGCATGCAATTCGAGAGGTTCGCTTCGGTCAGGTCGGCACCGGCGAACAGGCAGCCGGAAAGATTGGAGCCGGAGAGATCGGCATTGGTCAGCTTGGCATTGGTGAAATTCACATTGGTGAGGTCGGTGTTGCGGCCCACCACCTTGCCGAGCTTCGCCGAGGACAGATTGGCGCCGGCCATCTTGGCATTGTCGATACTGGCGGAACGCTTCAGCACGGCAATCAGGTTGCCGTCCTCATCCGGCCGCAGCAGCACGCCGTCGCGGATATCCGCGGCGGAGAGATTGGCGCCTTCCAGGTTGGCGTTGCGCAGATTCACGCCGCGGAGATCGGCCTTGGTCAGGTCGCAGCGACGCATGTCGGCGCCCTGCAGGTCGGCGGCGAAGAAGGAAGCAGAGGTCAGCACCGAATGGCTGAAATCGGCATAGGCCATCTTGCTTGAGACGAAATCCGCCGAGGCCAGGTTCTTGCCACTGAAATCCAGCCGCGAGGCATCGCGGAAATGCATCACCAGCCGCTTACCGCCCCGCACACCCTTCACATAGTTGGAGTGTGCCTCGAACATCTCGTCGATTTCGAACTGGGCGATGACCTTGACGGTATTTTCCATGCAGTGAGCCTAGCTTGGCGCCGGCCTCAGGACAAGTTGACCCCGATGGCGGACTTGAGGTCGGCGCCGGTCAGGATGGCGTCCCGCAGGTCGGCGCCGGTGAGATCCGCCCCGGACAGGTCGGCGCCGCTCAGATTGGCATCCCGCAAGTCGGCATGCATCAGGATCGAGTAGGTCAGGTTGGCGCCTGTGAGGTCACAACCTGAGAGATTGGCCTGGCTCAGGTTGGCATTCTCCAGGCTGGTAAACCATTTCTTGCTCTGCAGGCTGCTGATCGGCATGGCGCCCATCTTGGCCTGCTTCATATTGGCGCCGATCATGTTGGCGCCGGAAAATTTGGAACCGCGCAGGTCGGCGCTGGCCATATTGGCGTTCAGCAGCATGGCGTCGGTGAAATCGGTCATCGACAGCAGCGAGAAGCTCAAGTCGGTTTCCACCATGGTGCTCTGCACAAAGAGGGCAGCGGAAAGTTCCAGCCGGTGCAGCTTGGCGCCGGAAATGTCCACGCGGCTGAAATCCGCCCGCTTGCCCTTCTGGCCCATGCTGTCGGTCCAGCTCTGGTGTTCGCGCAGGATGGCCTGCAGCGGCTTGTCCAGGCTGTCGAGCGAGCGCGGCATCATGGCGCCCTTGGTGCGGGCATCGCGCATATCATTGGTGCGGAAGAAGGCGCCAGCCAGGTCGGCATTCTCGAAGATGGTGCCGTTGAGCATCGCACCGGCCAGCACCGCACCGGAAAGCTTGCAGTTGCTCATATTGGTGTTGGTCAGGTCGGCGCCGACGAAGATCGTGCCGCGCAGGTCGCAGTTCGACAGGTCGGCATCCACCAGCTTGGCATTGGCCAGGTTGGCATGGCTGAGATCGGCATGCTGGCTGAAGGCGCGGCCCAGCTTGGCGCCGATCAGTTTGGCATGGCTCATATGGGCCTTCTCGGTTACTGCGCCGCCAGAGGTGACGGCCACCAGGTTGCCATCGGCATCCGGGCGCAGCAGGCGACCATCGCGGATATCGGCACCCGTGAGGTCGGCGAATTCCAGATTCGCGCCGCGCAGTTTGGCGCCGCGCAGGTCGGAGCGGGTGAGGTCGGTGGAGGAAAGGTCGGCCCCTTCCAGATCGGCACCGTAGAAATTGGCGGTTCCGAGCTTCGCGAAGCGGAAGATGGAACCCCGGAAGCTGCCCCCGACCATGTTGGCCTGGCGCAGGTCGCGGTTGGCGAAATTCAGCCCGGCAGCATCATAGAACTGTAAATTCAAGCGGTTACCACCGCGCTGCCCCTTCGAAAAACGCTCATGGGCCAGCAGTAGGGCATCCAGGGTTTCAGGTTTCAGCTTCTGCAGGGTCATGGCGGCAGTATGCCCGAGGCGGTTCCAGAAATCCCGGTTGTATAGAAAATTATCCCGCTGATCTTCTAGGTGTATCTGGTTTAATTGGCGTTGCTGAACGCGGCCCCTTGCGCCGGGGGGCGGAAACGGCTAAAAGCCCCGCGTTCAGTAAACCCCACACGCAGGCTTGCGCTTTCCCGGGGAGACATCCCGAGGAAAGCGTTCCGGTGTCTGTCCGCCCCCAGGGGCGGGGTGCAGACGGCGCTTGCGGCGGACCAACCGGAAAAGGACTTAGAAACGATGACCGTCCCGACGTTCACGATGCGTCAGCTCATTGAAGCTGGCGTTCACTTCGGCCACCAGACCCACCGCTGGAATCCGAAGATGAAGCCGTATCTCTTCGGCGCCCGTAACAATATCCATATCATCGACCTGCAGCAGAGCGTGCCGTTGCTGCACCGTGCGCTGCATGCCGTGCGCGACATCGTCGCCGGCGGCGGCAAGGTGCTGTTCGTCGGCACCAAGCGCCAGGCTTCCGATGCCGTTGCCGAGGCTGCCGCCAAGTGCGGCCAGTACTACGTCAACCATCGCTGGCTCGGCGGCATGCTGACCAACTGGAAGACCATCTCGCAGTCGATCAAGCGCCTCAAGGAGCTGGAAGAGCTGCTGTCGGGCGACGCCAATGTGCAGGGCCTGACCAAGAAGGAAACCCTGAACCTGACCCGCGAGCGCGACAAGCTTAACCGCGCGCTGGGCGGCATCAAGGACATGGGCGGCCTGCCGGCCGTGATGATCGTGATCGACACCGTGAAGGAAGACATCGCGATCGCCGAAGCCCGCACGCTCGGCATCCCGGTGGTGGCCGTGCTCGACAGCAACTCCGATCCGTCGGGCATCACCTATCCGGTGCCGGGCAATGACGACGCGCTGCGCGCCATTAACCTGTATTGCGATCTCTTCTCGCTCGCCATCGTCGGCGGCATCGAAGAGCATCTCGCCGCCAGCGGTGCCGATCTCGGCGAGTCCGAGGATCTGCCGAGCGACATCGTGCCGGAAGCTGCCGTTGTCGCCGAAGCCGGCGCCGAAGTGGCTGCGCAGGCCTGATTATTACGTCAGGCCTGGTTTCAGGCCTGATTTTATGCGTTCAGGCGGCGCCCATGGGGGCGCCGCCTTCATCTTTCCAGACTGAGAGGACGACATGGCTGAGATCACTGCGGCCCTGGTGAAGGACCTGCGCGAGAAGACCGGCGCGGGCATGATGGATTGCAAGAAGGCACTGGCCGAGAATGCCGGCGACGTTGATGCCGCCGTGGATTGGCTGCGCAAGAAGGGCCTCTCGGCTGCCGCCAAGAAGGCCGGCCGCGTTGCCGCCGAAGGCCTGGTTGCCCTGGCGATCAAGGATAACAGCGGCGCGGTGATCGAGCTGAATGCCGAGACCGACTTCGTCGCCCGCAACCCGCAGTTCCAGGTTCTGGCCTCGGGCATCGCCAATGTGGCCCTGGCCGCTGGTGGCGACCTGGCCGCCGTTGAAGCCGCTGCCTTCCCGGGCTCGGGCCGCAACGTCAAGGACGAGATTACCAACGCCATCGCCACCATTGGCGAGAACATGACGCTGCGTCGCGTCAATCGCCTGACCGTCGATGGCGGCGCCGTGATCGGCTACGTCCACTCGGCGCTGGGCGACGGCATCGGCAAGCTCGGCGTGCTGGTGGCGCTGAAGTCGACCGCCAAGCGCGAAGCGCTGGAAGGCATCGGCAAGCAGCTTGCCATGCATATTGCCGCCGCCAACCCGCAGTCGCTGTCGGTGAAGGACCTGGATCCGGCCGCCGTCGAGCGCGAGCGTACCGTGCTGTCCGACCAGGCCGCCGCCTCGGGCAAGCCGGCTGACATCATCGCCAAGATGGTCGAGGGCCGTATCCGCAAGTTCTACCAGGAAGTGGTGCTGCTGGAGCAGACCTTCGTGATCGACGGCGAGACCCAGGTGGGCAAGGCCATCGAGAAGGCCGCCAAGGAAGCCGGCGCGCCGATCGAACTGGTTGCCTTCACCCGCTTCCAGCTCGGCGAGGGCATCGAGAAGAAGGCGGACGATTTCGCCGCCGAAGTGGCCAAGATGGCCGGCTAAGCCGGTCGATCGGGACCTGATTTCCAGGGCCCGCGCCCCGGTCCAGCCCAGGAACCTGCCTGGGCCCGGATTGGAGCGCGGGCCTTGTTCGTATAAGGTTGGGGGCCGGGAATCGACCCCGTTTTCCGCCGCCGGGCACCCCCGTCCGGGCCACAAGCCGAGGCATCCATGAGCGCCAGCTTCAAATACCGCCGCGTCCTGCTGAAATGTTCGGGCGAGGCGTTGATGGGGCCGACCCCTTACGGCATCGATTTCGAGACCGTCGACCGTATCGCCAAGGAAGTTAAGTCGGTGCAGTCGCTCGGCGCCGAGGTCTGCCTGGTGATCGGCGGCGGCAATATCTTCCGCGGTGTCGCCGGGGCCACCCAGGGCATGCAGCGCGCTTCCGCCGACTATATGGGCATGCTGGCCACCACCATTAATGCCCTGGCAATGCAGCATGCGCTGGAGCGCCATAATGTCGACACACGGGTGCAGTCGGCTATCCGGATGGATACCGTCTGTGAGCCCTATATCCGCCGCCGCGCCATACGCCACCTGGAAAAGGGCCGGGTGGTGATCTTTGCCGCCGGCACCGGCAACCCGTTCTTCACCACCGATACCGCCGCCGCGCTCCGCGCTGCCGAGATGGGCTGCGACGCCCTGCTCAAGGGCACCCAGGTGGATGGCGTCTATACCGATGACCCGAAGAAGAACCCGGCCGCCACGCGCTACGAGCGGGTCAGCTACCACGATGTGCTGGCCAAGGACCTCAAGGTGATGGATGCCGCCGCCATCAGCGTGGCGCGGGAGAACAAGATTCCGATCCTGGTCTTCTCCTTGCACGAACCGGGTGGCTTCGCCAAAGTGCTGAAAGGCGAGGGCCGCTGCACCGTGGTTGAGGGCGAGTAAAGGCCGGGGGCAAGCCGGCCCGTCGGATCAGCTAGCAGATACATCAGGATTACAGGAGAGAGAGCCATGGCCGAACCGGATATCGACGATATCGAGCGGCGCATGAACAAGGCGATCGACGTGCTGAAGCAGGAATATACCGGTCTGCGTACCGGCCGTGCCTCGACCAGCATGCTCGACCCCGTGCGGGTGGATGTCTATGGCAGCTCGATGCCGATCAACCAGGTCGGCACCATCAGCGTGCCGGAACCGCGCATGATCAGCGTCTCGGTGTGGGACAAGTCGAACGTGAAGGCGGTGGAGAAGGCGATTGCCGCCTCCGGCCTTGGCCTCAACCCACAGACCGATGGCACCCTGATCCGTATCCCGATCCCGGAACTGAACGAGCAGCGCCGCAAGGAGCTGAGCAAGGTGGCCGGCCAGTATGCCGAACAGGCCAAGGTGGCGGTGCGCGGCGTTCGCCGTGATGGCATGGATAGCCTGAAGAAGCTGGAGAAGGACCACGAGATCGGCGAGGACGATGCCAAGATGTGGCAGGAAGAGATCCAGCGCCTGACCGATGAGGCCACCAAGAAGATCGACGAGATGCTGGCGGCCAAGTCCAAGGAGATCATGCAGGTCTGATCATGGCTGTGGCCGCCCAGGATATCGCGTCGCTTGCGGCGCATGGCAGCGGCCATCCGCCGCCGCGCCACGTTGCCATCATCATGGATGGCAACGGCCGCTGGGCCAAGGCGCGTGGCCTGCCGCGCAATCTGGGCCATCGCCAGGGCGTCGATACCGTGCGCGACATCGTGCGCGCCAGCCGCGATTTCGGCATCGAATACCTGACTCTTTACGCTTTCTCGACCGAGAACTGGAAGCGCCCGGCGGCGGAAGTCGCCGGCTTGATGGACCTGCTGCGGCTGTTCATCCGCCGCGAGCTTGATGAACTGCACCGCAACGGCGTGCGCATCCGCATGATCGGCGACCGCTCGCGGCTTGCTGCCGATATCGTGCCGATGATCGAGGAGGCGGAGGCCCGCACCCAGGATAATCAGCGCCTGACCCTGGTCCTGGCGCTGTCCTATGGCGGCCAGGATGAGATTGTGCGGGCGACGCAACGTATCGCCGCCGCGGTGGCTGCCGGCCAGATCAAGCCGGAGCAGATCGACCGCGCGCTGATCGAGCAGAATCTCTACACCTCCGGTATTCCTGATCCCGACCTGGTGATCCGTACCAGCGGCGAGCAGCGCCTGAGCAATTTCCTCATCTGGCAGGCCGCCTACAGCGAGATCGTGTTCGTCGAAAAGCTGTGGCCGGATTTCGGCGCCGACGATCTCAAGGCAGCCATCGCGGAATTCCATGGCCGCGAGCGCCGCTTTGGCGGCAGCGATGGCTGAAGCGCCGTCTCATGGCGCCAGCCAGGGCAGCAGTGCCCTGGCCAAGCGCATCGTTTCTGCTGCCGTCATGCTGCCCCTGGCGCTGGCGGCATTGTGGTTCGGGAAATGGGTTTTCGCCGGCTTGGTGGCATTGGCGGCCGTGCTGATGCTGCGCGAATGGCAGCGCCTGCCGGATGGTCCTGGCCCGGTTGGCGTAGACCCTCGTGCGCTGGCGCTGGGCGGTGTTGGCCTGGTGGCCGCGATTGCCCTGATGCGGGTGGATCAGCGGCTGGCTTCCTTCATCATTCTGCTGTTTGGCGCGGCGGCCTATGTCTGGGCCCTGCCGGCGCGGCGCGCCTGGGCTTTCGGCGGCATTGTCTATGTCGGACTGCCCTGTCTCAGCCTGATCTGGCTGCGCGACATGCCCGATCATGGCCGCCTGATCGTGTTCTGGGTACTGGGCGTGGTCTGGGCCACCGATACCGGTGCCTATGCCTTCGGCCGCGTCATCGGCGGGCCGAAGCTGATACCCTCGATCAGCCCGAACAAGACCTGGGCCGGGCTGCTCGGCGGCATGCTCTGTGCCGGCCTGGCCGGCTATGGCATTGCCAGTCTTGATCCGCGCCTGCCGGCCCAGGCGCTGGGATTTTTCGCGGCCCTCGTTGCCGTGGTGGCGCAGGCCGGCGATTTCTTCGAGTCCGGCATCAAGCGGCGCTTTGGCGTGAAGGATAGCGGCGGGCTGATTCCCGGCCATGGCGGTGCCCTCGACCGGCTCGATGGCGTGCTGTTCGCGGCGCCTTTCGTCGCGCTCGGCCTGCTGCTCTGGGGGCGGGGGTTCTGGTCATGACGGTGCCCAAGCGTGTCACCGTGCTGGGTTCCACCGGCTCGGTTGGCTGCTCCACGGTCGATCTGCTGCAGCGCGAGCCCGAGCGTTTCACCGTCGAGGCGCTGACGGCGAATGGCAATGTTGCCTTGCTGGCCGAGCAGGCGCGGCTGCTGCATGCACGGCTGGCGGTGATCGGCGACGAGACGCTGCTGCCTGAATTGCGCGCCCGGCTGGCCGGCAGCGGCATCGAAGCTGCCGGCGGTCGCCAGGCCCTGGTGGAAGCGGCAACCCGGCCGGCCGATTGGGTGATGGCGGCGATTGTCGGTGCCGCCGGGCTGGAACCGACCCTGGCAGCGGTGCGCCGAGGCGCCATGGTCGCCCTCGCCAACAAGGAAACCCTGGTCTGCGCCGGCGAACTGGTGATGGCCGAGGCGCAGCGCTGCGGCGCCACCATCCTGCCGGTCGATTCCGAGCACAACGCCATCTTCCAAGTCTTTGATTTCAAAGCCCCGGAGAGTGTCGACCGGATCATCCTGACGGCATCCGGCGGGCCGTTCCGCACCCTCAGCCTGGCGGAAATGCGCGAAGCCACCCCAGCCCAGGCCATCGCCCATCCAATCTGGAGCATGGGGGCGAAGATTTCGGTCGATTCCGCCACCCTGATGAACAAGGGCCTGGAACTGATCGAGGCAAGCTACCTGTTTCCGGTGCCGGAAGAGCGGATCGAGGTGCTGATCCATCCGCAATCCGTGGTGCACAGCCTGGTCGCCTATATGGATGGCTCGGTGCTGGCCCAGCTCGGTACGCCGGACATGCGCACGCCGATTGCCTTCACGCTCGCCTGGCCGTCGCGGATGGCGGCTCCAGCGGCCCGTCTGGACCTTGCGGCCATAGCCAAACTGACCTTTGAAGTCCCTGATTCCGCACGCTTTCCGGCACTCAATCTGGCCCGGCGAGCCTTGCAAAGCGGGGGGGCGGCGCCTACTATCCTGAATGCTGCCAACGAAGTGGCGGTGGAAGCTTTTTTGAGCGGCAGGATCGGCTTCCTGGATATTGCGCGGATTGTCGAGCAGACATTGGCCCGGGTGAACCGCAGGGTGCTTGGTGATCTGGAGGCCGTGCGGGATGCGGATCAGTCAGCGCGCCGCTACGCGCTTCAGGTGATCGACCCGCTGACCGACGACCGCGTCGGCAATGTGCATAAGCTGGCGCGGCGGCCGCGCGGCGAGGCTTGAGTTCAGAGCAGGGCATTAGGCAGCATGGATTTCATTCTCGGTCTGGCCGGCTACATCATCCCCTTCGTGGTGGTGCTGACCATCATCGTGTTTGTGCATGAGCTGGGCCATTTCTGGGTGGCGCGGCGCTGTGGCGTGCGGGTGGAGGTGTTCTCCATCGGCTTCGGCCCGGAGCTGTTCGGCTGGAATGACCGCCATGGCACGCGCTGGAAATTTGCCGCCGTGCCGCTTGGCGGCTATGTGAAATTCTTCGGCGATGCCGATGCCACCTCCAGCGGCACCGATCAGGCGACGGTCGACACCATGAGCGCGGCTGACCGCGCGGTGTCGTTCCACCACAAGCGCCTTCCGCAGCGCGCCGCCATCGTCGCAGCCGGACCGGTGGCCAATTTCCTGTTCGCCATCGTGATCTATGCCGGCCTGTTCAGCCTGGTCGGCCAGCCCTACACCCCACCGGTGATCGGCGGCGTGGTGGCTGGCAGTGCGGCGGAGGCCGGCGGCCTCAAGCCCGGCGACCGCATCGTCACGGTCGATGGCAGCCCGGTGCAGCGGTTCGAGGAACTGCGGACCTATGTTGCGCTGCGCGCCGAAACGCCGATCCGCCTGGCTGTGTTGCGCGATGGCGCCGAGATCACCCTGACCCTGGTGCCGCGCCGCGTCGATGTGCCGGATGGCTTTGGCGGTACCCAGAAGCTTGGCCAGGTCGGCATCCAGTCCGCTGGCGCCATGGAATTCGTTCGTCACGGCCCGGCCATGGCGATTGTGCAGGCGGTGCGCCAGATCGGCACCGAGATCAACACCACCTTCACCTATCTCGGCCGCATCATCAAAGGCAAGGAATCGGGCGACCAGCTTTCCGGCCCGCTCGGTATCGCCAAGATGTCGGGCGATATCGCCAAGAGCGGCTGGCTGGCCCTGGTGTCGCTGATGGCGACCCTGTCGGTTGCCATCGGCCTGATCAACCTGTTCCCGGTGCCGATGCTGGATGGCGGCCATCTGCTGTTCTACGCCGTGGAAGCCGTGCGCGGCCGGCCATTGGGTGAGCGGGCGCAGGAGTATGGTTTCCGGGTCGGCTTCGCCCTGGTGCTGTCGCTGTTCCTGTTCGCCACCTGGAACGATTTGAATCGCCTGCCGGTTTTTAATTTCATCGCTGGGCTTTTTTCCTGAAAACGGGTATGTGGAAACGGCCAGAGCGAGCGATGGAGGCGGGGGTTAACATGGCCAGGAATTGCCTTAGCAAGGCAGCCCGCGGGCGCCTTTTGCCGGCAATCGCCGTTGCTCTCGCCTTGGCGGTGACCGGCTTCGCCCAGGCGCAGCAGCGCCCGCCCCAGCCAGGATTGGCCGGCCCGATCCAGGCTCCGTCGCTGATCATGCGCGATGTGGTGGTCGAGGGTAACCAGCGCATCGAAGCCTCGACGATCCAGAGCTACCTCACCGCCCAGCCGGGTGAGGCCTTCACCGAGGAGCAGGCCGACCGTTCGCTCAAGGCCTTGTTTGCCACCGGCCTGTTCTCCGATGTGAACCTGCGCATGCAGGGGGCCACGCTGATCGTGCGCGTGACAGAAAACCCGGTGATCAACCGCGTGGTTTTCGAAGGCAATCGTCGCATGAACGACGATCAGCTCAACAAGGAACTGACACTCAAGGCGCGCCAAGTCTATACCCGCGCCAAAGTGCAGGCTGACACCCAGCGTATCCAGCAGATCTACCGCCGGTCGGGCCGTTTTGCTGCCACGGTCGAGCCGAAGGTGATCCAGCTACCGCAGAACCGCGTCGATCTGGTGTTCGAGATCAGTGAAGGCCCGGTCACCACGATCAGCCGCATTCGTTTCATCGGCAATCGTGCTTTCAGCGACAGTCGCTTGCGCGAAACCATCCAGACCAAGGAATCGGTCTGGTGGCGTTTCCTTTCGTCGGATGACAATTACGATCCTGACCGCGTCACTTTCGACCGCGAGAAGCTGCGCAAATATTACCTCAGCAAGGGTTTCGCCGATTTCCGTGTCACCAATGCGGTGGCGGAACTGTCGCCGAACCGCGAGAATTTCTTCATCACCTTCACCTTGGATGAAGGCGATCGCTACAAGGTCGGCAAGATCGACCTGACCAGCGAATTGAAGAATGTCGACCCGCAGAGCCTGCGCAAGCTGATCGAGATGACCAGCGGTGACTGGTATAATGCCGATCTGGTCGAAAAGAACGTACAGAAGTTGACCAGCGAGCTTGGCCGCCTTGGTTATGCATTTGTCGATGTCCGCCCCGAAGTGCAGAAGAACCGCGAGAAGCACAGCATCGACGTTACCTTCGTGATCGGCGAGAGCCCGCGGGTCTATGTCGAGCGCATCGACGTGGTTGGCAATGTGCGCACGCTCGACAAGGTGATCCGACGGGAATTCCGCCTGGTGGAAGGCGACGCCTTTAACTCGGCCAAGCTGCGCCGCACCCGCACCCGCGTCCGCGCCCTGAACTTCTTCGACAAGGCCGAGATCAGCGAGAGCAAGGGCAGCGCGCCCGACAAGGTGATCCTCACGGCTGAAGTGCAGGAACGTTCGACGGGCGAATTGTCCTTCGGTGTCGGCTACTCGACGGCGGAAGCGGTGATCGGCGACGTTTCAATCCGCGAACGCAACCTGCTCGGCCGTGGCCAGGATCTGCGTCTTGGTTTCAGTCTCTCTACCCGCCGCCAGCAGGTCGACCTCGGCTTCACCGAGCCGTATTTCCTCGACCGCGAATTGGCGGCGGGTTTCGACCTCTTGCGCCGCCGTACCGATCTCGTGCGCCGCAGCGGCTTCACGCAGACCACCACCAGTGGCACGGTCCGCGCCGGCTTCCCGATCACGGAATACCTGGATGATCAGGTATTCTACCGCCTGCGCCTGGATGAGATCGACGATGTCGATCTGACGCAGTCGCGCTTCATCCGGGGTGAGCAGGGCAGCTACACGACCTCGTCCATCGGCAACTCGCTGATCTACGACCGCCGTGATGACAAGATCGAGCCGACCAGCGGCTATATCATCAAGCTGAGCCAGGAACTCGCTGGTTTGGGCGGTACGGAGCGGTTTTTCCGCAATACGCTGCAGGGCGGTCATTATTTCGGTATCACGGATGATGTGGTATTCTCGCTGTCGGGCGAAACTGGCCAGATACATGCTTTCGGCGAGCGTCTCCGTCTCCCCAACCGTTTTTTCATCGGCGGTGATACCTTCCGTGGCTTCGCCACCGGTGGTGTTGGCCCGCGCGAAGTTGTGAACAATAAGGCGATCGGTGCGCAGTACTATTACATTGGTACTGCCGAACTCACGTTCCCGCTTGGCCTGCCGAACGATTTTGGTATCAAGGGGCGCCTGTTCACCGATGCTGGTTCTGCATGGCATTCCAATGAATCCGGCGCTGACGTGCGCGATGTGAATAGCCTGCGTCTTTCGGTTGGTACGGGTGTATCGTGGAAGTCTCCCTTTGGTCTGATCCGCCTTGATATCGGCATTCCGCTGATCAAGGAGGATTTCGACGAGAAGGAAATCTTCCGTGTCAACTTCGGCTCTCGTTTCTAGAGAGCCTCAGCTAACAAGGTCTAGTCCAATGCTTCGCCTTAGCCGTTTCCTCGCTCTTTGCATTGCCGCTGCTGCGATGGTGCTGCCGGGTGTTGCCTTGGCGCAGGCCGCCAAGATTCCGCCGGCGGTGATTGCCGTGATTGACGCGCAGCGGATCAACCGCGATGCCCAGGCACTCAAGGCCGCTCGCCAGCAGCTTGAGCAGTTCCGCTTCAACTTCCAGTCCGAGATCGTGAAGGAAGAAGAGAAGCTGCGTCAGGAAGATCAGGAACTGGCTCGCCAGCGCGCTGTGCTGACCCCGGAAGTGTTCGAGCAACGCCGTCAGGCGTTTCAGGCCAAGGTGATTGACCTGCAGAAGCGTATCCAGGAGCGCTCGCAGTCGCTGGACAGGATGCTGGCCGGCGTGCGCGATCAGGTGACGCAGGAAGTGGTCAATATCATGAAGCAGCTCAGCACCGAGCGCGGCTTCAACATGGTGATTGATCGGGCCCAGCTTCAGATGCCAGTGACCGATCAGTTTGAGATCACCAACGAGGTGCTGAAGCGTCTCGACCAGCGTCTGCCCTCGGTGAAGGTGACGCTTCCCGGCAACCCGTAACGGGCTGCGCGGGGCATGGCTGATCCGCGCTTCTTCGACAGGGCCGGCCCGTTTAGCCTCGGCACCATCGCCGAGCGTATAGGGGCGAAGCTGACCGATCCGGCCCAGGCCGGGATCATGATCAGTGACCTGGCCGCCTTGGACCAGGCCGGTCCTGGCCAGCTAACCTTCCTCGATAATCCGAAATATGTCCCGGCTTTTGCCGCGACCAAGGCAGCGGCCTGCATCGTGGCCGAAAAGCATGCCGACAAGGCGCCGGCCGGCGTGGCCCTGCTGCTGACACCAACGCCGTATCACGGCTATGCCCGCGCGGCACAGCTTTTCTATCCGCAGCCGGCACCCGTTCCCGGCATCGACTCCAGCGCGGTGGTTGATCCGTCGGCCAAGATCGGTGCGGGCGTGGCGATTGGACCGCGCGTGGTGGTGGAAGCCGGAGCCGAGATCGGCGCCGGCAGCAGCATCGGTGCCGGCAGCGTGGTCGGCCGTGGCGTCGTGCTTGGCGAACAATGCCGCATTGGCGCGCTGGTGACGCTCAGCCACTGTTTGGTCGGCAACCGTGTCACGCTGCATGTCGGCGCCCGTATCGGCCAGGATGGTTTCGGTTTCGCGCCGCATCCTTCAGGCCATGTGAAGGTGCCACAGCTAGGCCGTGTACTGATCGGCGATGACTGCGATATTGGTGCCAATACCTGCATAGACCGTGGTGCCGGCCCGGATACGGTGATCGGCCCTGGCTGCTGGATTGATAATCTGGTGCAAATCGGGCACAACGTGACCCTCGGTCGCGGCTGCATCATCATTGCCCAGGCCGGTATTGCGGGGTCGTCGCAGCTTGGCGATTTTGCGATTTTGGCGGCGCAGGGTGGCGTGGCCGGTCATCTCAAGATTGGCGCCGGTGCGCGCGTGGCTGCCCAGGCTGGTGTGATGACCGATATTCCGCCTGGTGCATCTTTTGCTGGTTCGCCGGCTAGTCCGGCCAGGGAATTTTTCCGCGAGGTGGCAACATTGCGCCGCCTGGCGAAGGAGAGAGGCAAGGACAATGAGTGAGACCCCGGCGGCCACCGCCATGACCAGTGTCGATATCCTGCGCATCATGGAGATGATTCCGCATCGCTATCCGATGCTGCTGGTCGACAAAGTGGTGGAGATGAAGCCGCGCGAGAGCGCCATCGGCATCAAGAATGTCACCATCAATGAACCGTATTTTACCGGCCACTTCCCGACCCAGCCGGTGATGCCGGGCGTGATGATCGTGGAAAGCATGGCGCAGACTGCCGCCATCCTGGTGGTGCATTCGCTGGGCAAGGAGTCGGAAGGCAAGCTGGTCTATTTCATGACCATCGATGAGGCGCGTTTCCGCAAGCCGGTGGGGCCGGGCGACCAGATGCATATTCATGTCACCTGTCTCAAGCAGCGCGGCCCAGTGTGGAAATTCCGCGGCGAAGCCAAAGTGGATGGCAAGCTCACCGCAGAGGCGGTGTTCTCGGCCATGATCATGGACAAGTGATGACCCAGATTCATCCTTCCTCTGTGGTCGAACCCGGCGCCAAGCTTGGCGCCGGCGTCAAGATCGGACCGTTCTGCACTGTCGGCGCCCAGGTCGAACTCGGCGATGGCGTGGAACTGATCAGCCATGTTGCCGTGGCGGGCATCACCACCATCGATGCCGGCACGCGCATCTTCCCCTTCGCTTCCATCGGCCACCAGCCGCAGGATCTGAAGTATCATGGCGAGCCGTCCAAGCTCACCATCGGCAAGAATAACCAGATCCGCGAAGGCGTGACGCTCAATCCCGGCACCGAAGGCGGCGGCATGCTGACCAGTGTTGGCGACAATTGCCTGCTGATGGCCGGCGTGCATGTGGCGCATGACTGCCATCTTGGCAACCATGTGATCATGGCGAACAACGCCACCCTGGCCGGCCATATCGTGGTCGGTGACTTCGCTTTCGTCGGCGGTCTCGCGGCGGTGCACCAGTTCTGCCGCATCGGCAAGCATGCCATGATCGGCGGCATGTCCGGCGTGGAGCAGGATGTGATTCCCTATGGCATGGTGATCGGCAACCGCGCGCATCTTTCGGGCCTCAACCTGGTCGGCCTCAAGCGCCGTGGTTTCGAGCGCGAAGAGATTCACAAGCTGCGTGCCGCCTATCGCATGCTGTTTGCCGACGAGGGCACGCTGGCCGAACGCATCGAGGATGTTGCGCAGCTTTTCACCGCTGTCGGCCTGGTGCAGGAAGTCGTCGACTTCACCCGCAATGCATCCTCGCGCGGCATCTGTCTGCCGCTGCCCGATGGGACCAAAGCCTAAATTGGGCCTGATCGCCGGCGGCGGCCGTGTGCCGCTGCTGGTCCGTGAGGCCTGCCGCGACAGCGACCGCGCCGTGTTCATCGCAGCCCTGAATGGCTTCTGCGATGCTGAAACCGTTGCCGGTTCTGATCATGCCTGGTTCGACATGACGCAGGTCGGCAAGCTGTTCGACGGGCTGAAGGCGCAAGGCGTTGCCGAGGTGACGGTCTGCGGCCGTGTCACGCGGCCTGATTTCTCCAAATTGCTGCCGGACTGGCGCGGTGCCAAGCTGCTGCCGCGTTTCATCAAGGCCGGCCTGCAGGGCGACGATGCCGTGCTGCGTGTTGTCGTCGAGACATTCGAGGCGGAAGGCTTCCGCCTGGTCGGGGTCGATGAAGTTGTCGCCGGTCTGCTGGCGCCCGCAGGACAGTTGGGTGCGGTTGCGCCGGGCGAGGATGATTGGCGCGATATCCGCGCCGGCATTGCTGCAGCGCGCAAGCTGGGTGGCGAGGACAAGGGCCAGGCCGTTGTGGCGGCATTGGGCGAAGCAGTCGGGCTTGAAGATCAGAACGGCACCGATGCCTTGCTGCTGCGCATGGCAGCGGAACCCAAGGCGCGTGGTGGCGTGCTGGTGAAATGCCTGAAGCCGGGGCAGGAGCGGCGTGTCGACCTGCCGACCATCGGCACCGATACGGTGGCCAATGCAAAGCGCGCCGGCCTGCGCGGCATTGCCGTGGAAGCCGGTTCGGCCTTGATTGTCGACCGTCGTGCCACCATCTCTGCCGCTGATGCTGCCGGACTTTACCTGATTGGATTCCGCGATGGCTGAGTTGCATATCGCCATTGTTGCGGGCGAGCCTTCCGGCGATGCATTGGGCGAAGGCCTGATCCGTGCCCTGCGCGCCACCAGCACCGATCCGATCCGTTTCAGCGGCCTCGGCGGCGAACGCATGATGGCGGAGGGTTTCCCGAGCCTGTTCCCGATCGACGAACTGGCGGTGATGGGTTTGGTGGAAGTGCTGCCGCGCGCGCGGCAGATTCTGCGCCGGCTCAATCAGCTTGCCGCCGTGCTGCGCGCCGATCCGCCGGATGTGCTGGTGACCATCGACAGTCCGGGTTTCACGCATCGCCTGGCGAAACGTCTCGAGGGCCGCTCGTTCCCCATTGTGCATTACGTGGCGCCGACCGTGTGGGCCTGGCGCCCGGGCCGGGCCAGGAAGCTTGCCGCGCTGGTCGATCACCTGCTGGCTTTGCTGCCCTTCGAGCCGCCGTATTTCGAACGCGAAGGATTGGCCACCACTTTCATCGGGCATCCGGCGGTGGAGACGATTTCCACGGCGCGAGCCCAGGCGGCGCGCGAAGCGGAGGAGGGGCGGAGCTTCCGCCAGCGGTACAATATTCCCGCCGATGCGCCGCTGCTGGCGATGCTGCCGGGCAGCCGGCGTGGCGAGGTGGCGAAATTGCTGCCGGTTTTCTCGGCCGCCATCGCCAAGCTTGCCGAGCGTCAGCCGCGCATGCGGGTGGTGATCCCGACAGTGCCGAATGTGGCATCCATGGTGCTGAACACCTTGCCGAACCTGGCGTTGCCGGCGCAGGTGGTGTCAGCACCGGCCGAGCGCTATCAGGCGATGCTCGCCGCCGATCTCGCCTTGGCTGCTTCCGGCACCGCCACCTTGGAACTCGGCCTTGCCGATACACCCACCGTGCTGGCCTATCGCGTCAACCGCATCACGGCTGCCATCGTGCGCCGGCTGGTGCGGGTGCCGCATGCCGGTCTGGTGAACATTCTGGAAGGCCGCGAAGTGATGCCGGAATTCCTGCAGGAGCGCTGCAAGCCGGATCTGCTCGCCGCTGCCCTGGCGCAGCTTGCCGAAGACCCTGCGGTGCGCCAGATGCAGTTGGATGCCTGCCGCCGCGTGGCGATGCAACTTGGTACCGGCCAATCGCCGCGCCCGAGCGAGCGTGCCGCCCAGGCCGTGCTGAAGGTTGCTGCCGGCGGCCGCAGGCTTTTAAATGCCCCTCAGTAATGCGCTGAAGCACGCGCCGACGTTCAAGGAGTAGCCCCATGACCGACACGCCTTTCCGCCTGCTGCACACCATGCTGCGCGTCTTCGACCTGGAGAAGTCGCTCGACTTCTATGTCAACAAGATGGGCATGCAGTTGCTGCGCAAGAAGGATTATCCGACCGGCGAATTCACCCTGGCCTTTGTCGGCTATGGCAACGAGGATGCGCAGGCGGTGATCGAGCTGACGCATAACTGGGGCCAGAAGGAGCCTTACAGCATCGGCAGCGGCTATGGCCATATCGCCTTTGGCGTGCCCGATATCTATGGCCTGTGCGAGAAGCTCGCCGCCAATGGCGTGAAGATCACCCGGCCGCCCGGCCCGATGAAGCATGGCGGCAGCGTCATTGCCTTCCTGGAAGACCCGGACGGCTACAAGATCGAGCTGATCGAGCGCGCCGCCTGAGGGCTCTAGAAAACAAAAAAAAGGCCCGGTATGAACCGGGCCTTTTTTTTGTTGGTATGAACCTCCGCGTCAGACGCGGGTGGCGATATAGGCGGCAGTGATAAGCACCATCGCAGTCCAGACCCAGAAACGCGGCTGGCGCAGTAGGCGGGCAGCGGTGAGCTGGTTGTCATTGGCAGCGAGCGGCAGGCTGATGAAGCCGGGACGCTGCCAGCCATAGCCGGTCGTCGCCTGGCCGGTCGGCGGCTGGCTGCTATTACCCTTGCGTTTGACTAGTCCTGCCATTGGCTGCCTCCTCCCTGGAATTGGGCGCCTTGACTGAATTCTTATAGACTTGCGCTCTGTTTACTCTGTCGCTGCCGGGGCCCCGTTTTCGGAGGCCCCGGCGCGATTCCCGGATACGCGTATTCTTTTTACAGCATCAGCCCCGCTTGGCAACCGGAACATAGGGGCGGGCGGTGGAACCGGTGAAGAGCTGGCGCGGGCGGCCGATCTTCTGCGCCGGGTCCTCGATCATCTCATTCCACTGGGCGATCCAGCCGACCGTACGCGCCAGCGCGAACAGGGCGGTGAACATCGCGGTGGGGAAGCCCATCGCGCGCAGGATGATGCCCGAGTAGAAGTCCACGTTCGGGTAGAGCTTCTTGGAGACGAAATAATCGTCCTCCAGCGCGATACGCTCGAGTTCCATCGCCATCTTGAGCAGCGGCTCGTCCTTCACGCCCAGCTCGTCCAGCACCTCGTAGCAGGTCTGGCGCATCACCTTGGCGCGCGGATCGTAGTTCTTGTACACGCGATGGCCGAAGCCCATCAGGCGGAAGCCGGAATTCTTGTCCTTGGCCTTCTTCACCGCCTCGCCGACCTTGTCGACCGAGCCGATCTCTTCCAGCATCTTCAGCACGGCTTCGTTGGCGCCGCCATGGGCGGGGCCCCAGAGGCAGGCGATGCCGGCAGCAATACAGGCAAACGGGTTGGCGCCCGACGAACCGGCCAGGCGGACGGTCGAAGTCGAGGCATTCTGCTCGTGGTCGGCATGCAGGATGAAGATGCGGTCCATGGCGCGGGCCAGGATCGGGCTCATCTTGTAGGGCTCGGCGGGCACGCCGAAGGTCATCTGCAGGAAGTTCTCGGCATAGCCGAGATCGTTGCGCGGATACATGAAGGGCTGGCCGATGGAATATTTGTAGGCCATCGCCGCAATGGTCGGCATTTTCGCGATCAGGCGATGCTGCGCGATCATGCGCTGCTTCGGATCGTCGTAGTCGGTGGCGTCATGGTAGAAGGCGGACAGGGCGCCGACCACGCCGCACATCACGGCCATCGGATGGGCGTCGCGGCGGAAACCGCGGAACAGGAAGTGGATCTGCTCATGCAGCATGGTGTGCATGGTGATCGACTTCTCGAAATCTTCCTTCTGCGCGGCGTTCGGCAGGTCGCCGTTCAGCAGCAGATAGCAGGTTTCCAGGAAGGTGGACTTCTCGGCCAGGTCGGCGATGTCATAGCCGCGATAGCGCAGGATGCCTTCATCGCCATCGATGTAGGTGATCTTGCTTTCAGTGCTGGCGGTGGAGGTGAAACCCGGATCGTAGGTGAAATAGCCGGATTCGGCGTAAAGCTTTCGGATGTCGATGACGGACGGGCCTTCGGCACCATCCAGAACGGGCAGGGTAATGGTCTTGCCGGTATTAGGATCGTTAAGCGTGACAGGTTTGCTGCCGGCTTTGCTCATCGACGGGTACTCCTAAGGCTATGGATTGAGAATTTCGTTTAGTTTTCCTACGCTTTAAGTATAGGACGGGCGGGGTAAAAGTGAAAAGCCCCTCTGGCGGGTTTTTGCCGAAGGTATAACGCGCCGACATTCTATTTAATTAAATCGATATAAATCAATATATTATCCACTATATATAGTGTTCTTGTTGATCAACCATGACACCCCTCCCGGGCGTGAAATCTTTGTAAAACTGCGTGTACGGACGGGACCGCGCCAGCATGTTGCGCAGAGCGCATAATTTGTGGAATTTGGCGCTATTCTCCTCAATGAGTTCATATATAGAATTTAATTTACTGATTTATATAGATAAAGATAAATTGAAGTGATGCTTTTGGCGAACTTGCCGTCGGCACCGCTAATGCCGGGCTGCAGGCGTCTTGGCTGCCGATGTTGCACTGCCCCCGCCATGCTCGAGGATCATCTCGGCCAGAGTCCCGGAGTCGCTGGTATTTGCTGATGGGCCGGTCTATTCAGGCGCCGTCCGAGCGTCCGGTGAAAGGGCAGAAGTGCTGCCATTTCAGGCCTTTTGCATGATTCTGAACAAGCTGTGAAATGGTGCTTGACGGGGCAGGGGGCGGACAGTATTGTCCGGCCCGCGATTCGACGGTGGTAGTGGGTTTTTCGAGACTCAGACACACTTGTCGAAAAGGGTTTTGGCTTCCGTTCGCTCACGTCGAGGCCGGGCCTTCGCAAGATGGACATACTGACCCCTATCCGTGGCGCAAGCTGCGAGCATGGGTCTGGAGCGAGAAACTGGGCGGTTTGCCGGCGCAAGCGGGCGGGCCGCCTCGATGCATTTTGTGTGTTGAACTAACTACGGGGTTTCGACTCGTATGCCGACGATCAACCAGCTCATCCGCAAGCCGCGCAAGCCGAATCCGGCGCGTGACAAGGTTCCGGCGCTGCAGGAATGCCCGCAGCGTCGCGGTGTTTGCACCCGCGTGTACACCACCACGCCGAAGAAGCCGAACTCGGCGCTTCGCAAGGTGGCGCGCGTGCGCCTGACCAACGGCTTCGAAGTCTCGAGCTACATTCCGGGTGAAGGCCATAACCTGCAGGAGCACTCCGTGGTGCTGATCCGCGGCGGCCGCGTCAAGGACCTTCCCGGTGTCCGCTATCACATCGTCCGCGGCGTGCTCGACACGCAGGGCGTCAAGGACCGCAAGCAGCGCCGTTCGAAGTACGGCGCCAAGCGTCCGAAGTAAGGCTGTAGGAGATCTACGATGTCGCGTCGCCACGCCGCCGTTAAGCGCGAAGTTCTGCCGGACCCGAAGTTCGGCGACCTCGTCGTTACCAAGTTCATGAACATGCTGATGTATGCCGGCAAGAAGTCGGCTGCCGAGCAGATCCTCTATGGTGCGTTCGATCGCATCAAGGGCAAGACCGGCAATGACCCGGTCAAGATGTTCCATGATGCGCTGAACAACGTGCGCCCGCAGATCGAAGTGCGCTCGCGTCGCGTCGGCGGTGCCACCTACCAGGTGCCGGTTGAAGTGCGTTCGGATCGCGGCCAGGCGCTGGCGATCCGCTGGCTGATCTCCTCGGCCCGCGCCCGTTCCGAAAACACCATGATCGACCGCCTGTCGACCGAGTTGCTCGATGCCGCCAACGGCCGCGGCGGCGCGGTTAAGAAGCGCGAAGACACCCATCGCATGGCGGAGGCCAACAAGGCCTTCTCGCATTACCGCTGGTAAGCCAGAGCACTCCCGGAGTTCGTCATGCCTCGCACTACCCCTTACGAGCGCTACCGCAATATCGGCATCATGGCCCACATCGATGCCGGTAAGACTACCTGCACCGAGCGCATCCTGTATTACACCGGCCGTTCGCATAAGATCGGCGAAGTCCATGATGGCGCCGCCACCATGGATTGGATGGAGCAGGAGCAGGAGCGTGGCATTACGATCACCTCGGCTGCCACCACGTGCTTCTGGAACAACCATCGCATCAACATCATCGACACCCCCGGCCACGTCGACTTCACCATTGAAGTCGAGCGTTCGCTGCGCGTGCTCGATGGCGCGGTTTGCCTGTTCGACGGCGTTGCCGGCGTCGAGCCGCAGTCCGAGACCGTGTGGCGCCAGGCTGACAAGTACGGCGTGCCGCGCATGTGCTTCGCCAACAAGATGGACCGCATGGGTGCCAACTTCTTCCGCTGCGTCGACATGATCGTCGATCGCCTGGGCGCGAAGCCGCTGGTGCTGACCCTGCCGATCGGCCTGGAAGCCGACTTCAAGGGCGTGGTCGACCTGGTGCGCAATCGCGCCATCATCTGGAAGGACGAGAGCCTCGGCGCCGAGTTCTACTACGATGAGATCCCGGCCGACATGAAGGAACAGGCGGCCGAGTATCGCACCAAGATGATCGAGATGGCCGTCGAGGCCGACGATGCCGCGCTGGAAGCCTATCTCGAAGGCAACGAGCCGGACGAGAAGACCCTGACCGCCTGCATCCGCAAGGGCACCATCGGCTACAAGTTCGTGCCGGTGCTGTGCGGCTCGGCGTTCAAGAACAAGGGCGTGCAGCCGCTGCTCGACGCCATTGTCGACTACCTGCCGTCGCCGGTGGACGTGGAAGGCGTGAAGGGCGTGAAGCCCGGCACCGACCAGGAACTGGTGCGCAAGACCTCGGACGAAGAGCCGTTCTCCGGCCTGGCGTTCAAGATCATGAACGACCCGTTCGTCGGCTCGCTGACCTTCGTGCGCATCTACTCGGGCGTGCTCGAAGCCGGCCAGGGCGTGCTGAACACCGTCAAGGAAAACCGCGAGCGTATCGGCCGCATGCTGCAGATGCATGCGAATACCCGCGAGGAAATCAAGGAAGCCCGCGCCGGCGACATCGTCGCGCTGGCCGGCCTGAAGAACACCACCACCGGCGATACGCTGTGCGACCCGCTGAACCCCATCGTGCTTGAGCGCATGGAGTTTCCGGAGCCGGTTATCGAGGTGGCTGTCGAGCCGAAGACCAAGAACGACCAGGAAAAGATGGGCATCGCCCTGAACCGCCTGGCCGCCGAGGATCCGTCCTTCCGCGTGTCGGTTGACCATGAGAGCGGCCAGACCGTGATCAAGGGCATGGGCGAACTCCACCTCGAAATCCTGGTCGACCGCATGAAGCGCGAGTTCAAGGTCGAGGCCAACGTGGGCGCCCCGCAGGTGGCCTACCGTGAGACCCTGACCAAGAATGCCGACATCGACTACACCCACAAGAAGCAGTCCGGCGGTTCGGGCCAGTTCGCCCGCGTCAAGCTGAAGTTCGAGGCCCAGGAGCCGGGCACCGGCATTCAGTTCGTCAACGCGGTCGTCGGCGGCAACGTGCCGAAGGAATACATTCCGGCCGTGGAAAAGGGCATCAAGCAGGTCGCCGAGAGCGGCGTGCTTGCCGGCTTCCCGGTGATCGACTTCAAGTGCACCCTGTATGACGGTGCCTACCACGACGTCGACTCCTCGGCGCTCGCCTTCGAAATCGCCGCCCGTGCGGCGTTCCGCGAAGTGGCCCCCAAGGCCGGTGCGAAGCTGCTTGAGCCGATCATGCGTGTGGAAGTGGTGACCCCGGAAGATTTCGTCGGTGACGTGATGGGCGACCTCTCGTCCCGCCGCGGTCAGCTGACGGGCACTGAGCAGCGCGGCAACGCGCAGGTCATCAACGCCATGGTGCCGCTGGCCAACATGTTTGGTTATGTGAACAACCTGCGTTCCATGACCCAGGGTCGCGCCACCTACACGATGACCTTCGACCACTATGCGCAGGTGCCGCAGAACGTGTCTGACGAAGTCGTCGCCAAGATGGCCGGCTAAGACACCGAACGGCATCGAAGAACAACTTGTATTGAGCGGAGAAAGTAGCCATGGGCAAGGCAAAATTTGAGCGCAACAAGCCGCATTGCAATATCGGGACGATTGGTCACGTTGACCACGGCAAGACGTCTCTGACTGCGGCGATCACGAAGGTTCTGGCGGAAGCTGGCGGC